>JACQFD010000026.1 GCA_016200225.1 Planctomycetota bacterium | reverse complement strand
TGCCAATTGTGTAGAAGGGTGTAGAGTGCTTCATGGGTCGGTTTTCGTCCTTTGGGCCTCGAGCCCGCAAAACTTGGGAATCTAGATTCTAGATATCCCGCGCGACGGAAACCGGCCTTCTCATCCCATCTGTCTGAGCGCGGGAACCACGGCCGGCGATCGTAGAAAATATTAAATATTATATAAAAAAATAATAAATAATAATTATTAACAATTAGCTAATGCGCCCAGGAAGGTTGGAGCGATCCCGCCCCCGCGGCGCCAGAGCGCAAAGCGCCTCGCGGCGCTAGAGCGCGATCTTCTCCCACCAATCGCGCATGCGGCGGCGTTCGAATGGATCGTCGATGGCGAGAAAGGGCTTGGCGCGTTCGGCGGTGACGGTTTTTGTACTGAGCAATCGCCCGTTATTATGAAAAATCGACACTTTGATCGCTTTGAGATCGGGAAGGCTTTCGAATAATTTTAATGAAAGCCGCACGGCGTCGGTGTGCGCCATCGCTTCGTCGAATCGCGGATGTTCCAGAGTTAATAATAAATGAACGCCGCCGTTCTCGAATTTCGCGGTCGGGCGAGACATGCCGGCTTCGCCGTCGATTAGATATAATACCCATTCTTCGAGAGTCTTCGGTTCCTTCGCGACGGCGGACGCGGCCGGTTCCGACGCGGGCGCGTCTGGCGCCGCCGGTTTGGATGTAACGGGGTTGGACGTAACGGGCGGCGGGTCGGGCGGGAGCGCGAGCGGATCGATCTTACGAATCGCGAACTCGGCGCGTTTCTTAACATTCGGATCCGTATCTTTGCGAGCGTCCATCAACGCGGCGACGCACGATTTCGCCTCGGTTCCGATCTCGCCGAGCGCCGCCGCGGCGGAGCGCCGCACGATAGGCTCTTCGTCCTTCAGGCATTTTGTCAATATTGCAAGCGTTTCTTTTGTAACAACTCCCAATTGTCCAAAGGCGTCGGCGCACCGCGCGCGCACGTCCTCCTCTTTCGATGATACAAAAATATCGCGAACGATATTAACGATATTTCTTGGCGACGCCTGGATTTTTTGAAATAACGAATGCGAGGCGGCGCGCCGCACGGCGCCGCGCTCGTCCTCGACCCACGCGCGCGCGAGCGCCGATTGGGCGGGCAGCGCGCGCGGACCGATCGCGCCAAGCGCGTCCGCGGAGGCGGCGCGCACGCGCTCGTCCTCGGTGCGGTTTGTTAACGATAGTCCGAGTTCCTTCACCGCGGGTTCGGCGACCGGTCCCATGGCCTCGAGTGCGCGCGCCGCGCCGACGCGCACGGGAAGATCCTCGTCGTCATGTAACATTTTCTTTATAGTTGCAATCGCCGGCTCCGCGGCGGACTTCATCTTAATAATCCGCTCGACCGCTTCGCGCCGCACGGTCGCTTTATTATTCTTTAACGCTTCGAGGACCGCGTCGAATGTTGCAAATGTCAGCACGCCCGCCGACGGCGCGGATTCGGTCGGGGGATGGCCGGTTTCTTCGGTTTCGCCGCTCACTCTGGCGACGGCGTCGGCCGCCGCTTTCTTAACATCGTCGTCGGCGTCGTTTTCGGCGAGATCGCGAAGGCGCGGCAGTGTTTCCTTTGCCGCCCGCCCGAGGGCGCCGATCTCTTCAACAGTTGTTTTGCGTATCGACGGACGCGCGTCTCCCAACAATTCCGCGAGTTTCGTTAAATATACTTTTCTCGGAGCGTCGTCCTTCAGTTTCGATAAGATCGCGCCCGCCGCCGTGATGCACGCGTTTTGCAGCGGTTCGGCGGCGCCGTCCTGTTTCGCGGTTTTTAATAATGCATCGAACGCGCCGAGCGCCGCGACGCCGATTTTTCCGAGCGCAGCCGCGGACGCGACGCGCACGTCGGAATCTTTATCAAACAATCCCTTGCTGAGCGGAATCACGGCATTCTTCGAAAGCGGCCCCATTTCGGCGAGCGCCTCCGCGCAGAGCTTGCGGACTTGCGCGTCCGCGTCGTCGTGCGTGCGAATGATTAATACAGGAATCGCTTCTTTAGCATCGGGGCCGAGGGCGCGAAGCCCCTCGGCGGCGCGGCGGCGCACGGCGGGTTTTTCGCTTTTTAAGAATTCGATCAGGAGCGGGACGTCGCGCGGCAGTTCGCCCTCGAGCGGCAGCTCCGGTTTCTCGGGTTTTTGCTCCGGCGCCGGTTTTTCTTTGGGTTTGCCCTGCGTTTTTCCCTGGCCGGTAAACAGTACCAATAACGAAATAAGCAAAAATGCCGGAACGGACATGGGCGGTTCGAAGAGATCGTTTACTTTAAATTAAATGTTATATTCGGCGCTCAGTCGCGAATGAGCGGCCACCAGTCGCGCGCGCGGCGCGCTTCGAACGGATCGTCCATTTTCTCGAAGAACGCTTTCGCTTTCGCGGCGCTCACCATGGATGTCGAAACGGTCGCGCCCTCCTTTTTTTGAATGCGCACGCGGATGCGGTCGAGTGCGGGGAGTTCGCGCAAAATCTTTAATGATAAACGGACGGCGTCGGTCTTCGGGTCGAGGTCGTCGCGATCCAATCTTAAATTTAATAAAATGAAACCCTCTTCGATCGCGGCCGACGGTTTGCACGAACCGCCTTCGCCGTCGACGAGTTTTTTTACCGTTGCGAGCTCGCCCGCCGTGGCCGGGTGGAGCGGTTTGTCGGGCGGCTTCACGACCGGCGGATCGGTCGGTTTTGTAATAATTACCTCGGGCTTTTGATTTGTTTTCGCGGTCGGCTCCGGATCTGTAATTTTTACTTTTTCCGCCGGAATCGCCGCCGCCTCCGTGTTGCCTTGAACCACCGGAGGTTCGGCCGGTTTCGGGGCGAGGAGACCGGGCGCGCGAATGCAGACGTCGAGGAAACTCCGATATCGCGTCGCGGCCGGCGCGAGCGCAAGGCCGAGAGCCAGGAATAGACCGACGACGGGAATCTTACGAATCACCGAGGCGCCGAGCCCGCCTCCGATCGCGATAAATATATAAAAAACTTCCGTGGCGCGGGAGAGCGGAATGCCGGATTCGCGTCCCGCGATGATCGGTATTAATAACAATCCGCCGGCGACGGCGGTGATCAACGCGAGCGATCCGCGCGCGGCCGACGAAAAAACGGTCAATAACGAAAGCGCCGCCAGCGCCAGCAGCGCGACGTGCGTCGGATTCTGATATAAATGTTCGAAGAAGCCCTTGTCCAAATTGAAGGATAGCGCGGTCGCGTCGACGCCGACCCAGTCCGCGAGGCGCCCGCCCGTCGTTCCTTGGAACAAATCGAATCCGGACATTCCCGGAACGGCGGAAAATCGTTCGGCGGAGACAAGCGGGTTTTTATAAGCAATCGTCCTTTGTAACAAAAGAGGGGCGAGTCCGAGGGCAAGTCCGACGGCCGCGCCGAAGAGCGCGCGAAACGAATATTGAACGATGGAAGCTACAAAAATCGCCGCGGCGACGACGATGAATAGCGGATGCACCGCGATGGAGAGTCCGGCAAAAATTCCCGCCACGAGCATGCCGGTGAACGCGCCTTTTCCCGCGCGGAGCGCGAACGCGACGCCGCAGGCCGCGGCCGCGACCGTGAAACTCGCCGTCGGCACCAAAGTTACAGATCGCGTCGCCTCGATTTGATCGGGCCACGTCGCCATCAGAATGGCGGCCGCGGCTCCGCCGATCCCTCCCGCGGCGCACCAGCCCGCCATTGCAACGAATAAAATCGCGAGCGTCGATAGAATCGCCTGAAAATAGAGCGGCGAAGACGGGGATTTTCCAAGTGTTACATACGAAAGCGCGACCGCCGTGGACTCTCCCGCCGACAGTTTCGACGGTTTTTGTTCGCCGCCGCGCGCGATCGTGAGTCCGCCGCCGTTTAATAATGATTTCGCCGCCTCCACCGATTCGCGAGCCTCCTCCGTGACGGCGATTTTTTCCGCGTCGACAAGGTGCGAATCGGGCCATCGCAAGAATCCGCCCGCGATCACGGCCGCGAGGATCAGTAATATAGCCAAATACGACGGAGCGCCGGCCCCGGCGGCCGGGGCCTTCTTCTTTGCGGGTTCGCCGCTCGTCGGTAGTGCCACGCTATTGTAAATATCGGTTTGAATTAGTTAAATTTAATTATCGCCGCCGATGAGGTCGCCGATCGGGCCGAGGATCGAGCCCTCTTCGCGCTTGCGGCCGGACAGACCGCTCGCTGCGGAAAGGATACGGTCGGCGAGGCGGGAAAGTGGGAGACTTTGCAACCAAATGCGGCCGGGACCGCGCAGCGTCGCGAAAAACAAGCCTTCGCCGCCGAACAGCGCCGTTTTAATGCGGCCGACGTATTTGATATCAAAATCGACGGACGGCGTGAATGCAACAATACAACCGGTGTCGACGCGCAGAACTTCGCCGTCCTGCAAGTCGCGCTGCGTGAGGGCGCCGCCCGCGTGCACGAACGCCAGGCCGTCGCCTTCGAGTCGCTGCATAATGAAACCCTCGCCGCCGAAGAGTCCGGCGCCGATGCGTTTTTGAAAGAATAAACCGATGCTCACGCCCTTGGCCGCGCAGAGAAAGGACGTTTTTTGTGTTATTAACGTTCCGCCAATTGTAGCGAGTTGGATCGGTAATATTCGGCCGGGAAACGGCGCCGCGAACGCGACGTGCTGCTTCCCGGCGCCTTGATTCATATAAACGGTCATGAACATCGACTCGCCGGTGAGCAATCGCTTTCCCGCGCCAACGAGTGCTCCGAAAATGCCGCTGTTTTGTTGCGAACCGTCGCCGAAAACCGTGTCCATCTCGATGCCGGCGTCCATGTACATCATTGCGCCGGGCTCGGCGACCGCGGCCTCGCCGGGATCGAGTTCGACCTCGACAAATTGCATGTCGTCGCCGTGGATCGTGAAATCGACTTCGTGCATTTGAGACATGGTGTGCTCGGTGAAGAGAGGTGCATCATACCCGGCGTTTCATTCGCGCGCGCCTTTGTAACGCGGTGTTCGAGCCGGCATAGTGCCCGCATGCGATCATTTAATTCCCCGGCGGTTTCGTCGCGCGCCCTCGCGGCCGCCCTGTTCTTCGTTTCGCTTTTTGGAATTGTAGTATTTAGTTGCGCGGCGCCGCGCGCCGAGATCGCGAATCGCATGCTCAACGCGACGGCCGACGCGGCGGACGGGAAAACGGCCCATCTCGATCAGGTGATGCGCGCCGATTTTTGTGCAAAGTGCCACCCGGAGGCGGTGGCCGAGCACCGGATGAACACGCACGGCCGCGCGTTTAGCGACATCGAAGCGCGCATGGCGACGGCGGGCTTTTCCATTCCCGGATGTATTGATTGCCATACGCCGCGGCCGATTTTCGAAACCGGCATCGGGCGTAATCCTATCAAAAGATTGCATCATTTGGAGGAAGGCAACGATTGTTTCAGTTGCCACGCGAAAGCCGAACATGATTATACAAATTTCAACGGCGGCCTCGCGGAATGTAAGAATGCATTCGATCCGCGCGTCGGTCAGGTGGAGGCGTGCGCGTCGTGCCATCGCAACCACGGGACGCCGTATCAATGGGAAAATGCTAAATTTGGAAAGCAGGCGGGGAATGTTTGTATCGATTGCCACATGCCCGAAGTCGAGCGGCCGGTCGCCGTCGGCATGCCGGCGAAAAAAACGAGGCGGCACACGTTTTTCGCGAGCCGTTCGGAAACACAATTAAAGATGGCGTATGAATATAAAGTCGAATTGCAGGGAAACGAAGTCGTGGTGCATCTTACGAATGCGGGCACGGGACATAACTTTCCGACGGAATTGAAGCAACGGTCGGTCGAGTCCTTGGTGATCATCCGCGACACAGCCGGACGCGAGATCGCGCGCTCCCGCGACGTGCACCGCGATCCTTATAAACGGCCGTACGGCCTCACGCTGCCTGTAAATACACAAATACCGTCGGGCGAAACGCGCGAACACCGGGTGCCGGTTCCGATTTCGGCGGGAACGGTGGAAACGCAATTATTCTATAAATTATATTATCCGATGGAGGACGGGCACCCCGACCTGTCGCGGACGCTCGAGAGCCGATCGTTTGCATTCGGCCCGATCGAGCCGTCGACGAAAACGATCGAAAGCGCGCCGGAGATTCACGCCGTGCTGCCGGAGGCGCTTCCCGTCGAGGCCGCGAGTCCGGGCAATCTCGCGGATTTCGCGCGGCCGAAAATTGCCAAAGTTGATATTAACGTTCCGGGCGGCACGCAGCCGGGTGACATCGAAAAATTGATCGCGTTATTTCAATTCCCCGTTCCCGAAGCTAATAAAAAAGCGGGCGACGCGCTCGTGAAACTCGGAGAAAAAGCGGTGCCGGCGCTCGTGGGCACGCTTGGTTCGTGGGACAGCAAGACGTGGGCGCAGGGCGAGCAGGCTTTGATACGCATCGGCGCTCCGGCCGCCGCGGCCGTCGTCGGCGCGCTCGAAAACAGAGAATTATATATTCGCGTCCACGCGTGCGAAATTCTGGCGCGGTTCGATAAAGATACAATCATTCAAGCGGGCGCGCAGGCGCGGCTCGAGAAATTAATCAAAACCGGCGCGCCGCTCGACCGGTGCTACGGTTCCGACGCCGCCGGGCGGCTCGGGCTCAAGGAATTGATCCCCGCGATCCGCGCGAATTTAAGTAATATGGATTTTGACGTCGCCGCCGCGGCGGCGCGCGCCGTCGGCGTATTGAATGATAAAGATTCCACGCCATTACTAAGAAAAACGCTCGCGCGCGTCGCGGCGGTCGCGGAAACCGGGCGCGACGTCGCATGGGCGCTCGCGGCCGTCGGCGAAATCGACGGCGCGCGCTGGTTGCTCGATCATTTGGATTATCCGGACGACCTTGTGCGCGCGTCGCTATTTGAAGCATTCCTCGACGTCACCGGAATCCACGGCGGTTATCATCCGAATTTGGATTTTGAACATCGTTTGGAGGCGCTTGCCGCGTTACGTCAGGAATTTATTGTAAAAAGCGCGGGCGTTCTCAGGAAGCCGCGTTCGCTCGCGGTGCACGGCGCGTTGAAGGCCGAAATATTAAAACTCGTGCGCGACGCCGGCGGCAATGACGTCAATCCGTCGGACCCCGCCGAAACGGAAAAGTGTATTTCGCGATTGATAGAAATCGGGCGCCCGGCCGCGCCTTATGTTATCGACGGTTTGAAGTGGCCCGCGGGCTTTTTGGATAAACGGGTCGCCATGCTGCGCGTGCTCGAACAATTCAACGATCCCGATGCGGTGCCGGCGGCGATCGAAGCCACGCGCGACCCGGCGTTGACGACCGCGCTCTGGGCTGCGCGCGTGCTCGAGGTCGCCGGCGATCCGCGCGGCGCGAAATGGATCATTCGATTAAATCGCCGTTTCGACGATACGGCGGCGGCGAACAAATTGCCGGGGAACCTCGGTTCGCCCGAGGAAATGCGCATTTTATTAGGAAGAGGCCGGGCGCGCCTCGGCGACGAGGACGGCGCGCGCTTATTGTTAAGATTACTATTCAGCGGCGAAGCGGGGGTCCGCGCGGGCGCGGAGCAGGCGCTCCTGGAATTGTATGGAAATGCGGAGACTACAAATTCGCCGCTCGCCGACGAAGTCCGCGCGACGCTCGCGAAATTGCCGCAATTGCGCTCGGGGCAACTCGCGGCCATGCGCGAAACGTGGCAAAAACTCGACGAGATCGCGAGCGACGCCGCGGGGAGCGCCGACACGCGTGAAAAGCGCATCGCGGCACTCACTAAGTTTGATTTTGCCGAAGAATCCGCGACGCGATACCACGTGCTCGATCCGCGCGCGTTCAGCGTCGATTTTCACAAAACGACCATGGCGGCCGACGGTTTGTCGCAACAATTATTCGACGACGCGGCATTTAAAGATTCGATCGCATCGCGCGAATTGACGTCGACCGTCGAGCGACGCGGATGGGCGCAGAGTTCATCGGGGCTTTCGAGCGAATTCAGCGGCGACTCGCTAACGATCGAAGCGGCGGCGGACGGCGGCGGCAGCATGACGTTCGGACTCGGCGGGCCCGGCGGATTTTCGGTTCCGATGGAATGGTGGCGCGATTATGAATTGACTTTCGATGTTACAATTGAAAGGAAGGGATTTTGGATTCTCGATCGTTATGATCCGATCTGGGCCATTTATTACCAAACCGCGTTCACTACAGTTGCACCCGAGGCGGTGGGCGTGCTCCACGCGCCCGTTCAGGACGGGATGACGTATCGCGTGACGCATTCCGTCGTGGGCAACGACGTCATCCACCTGTGGTCGGCGCTCAGGAATGGAGTCGCGGGCGAAGCCCAGGACGTGCGCGGATCCATGCCTCTGAAAGTGCGAAAGGGGGGCCTTGTGTTTCAACTGGAGGCGGGGGCCAAAGTTATGATTCGAAATTTACGATTAAAGATTTTCCGCGTCGACGCGGCCGAAATTGTAAACGCCATCGCGGCGACGCCGGGCCGATAGATCGGAGGCGGCGGCGGCGGCGCGCCGTGGGACGGTCAAGTAAGGAATCGGCTGTGGCCGAAAAGAACACCGGTCGGCGCGTCGCGCCGCCGGCAGGCTCCCCCTATGTTACAAATCGACATCGGTTGCGGTTCGCGGAAGAGGCGCGGGTGTTTTGGAATTGATATCGAACGTCACGAAAACGTCGACGCTGTCGCGGACCTGACGCGCGAACCGCTGCCGCTCGCGGACAATTCGGTCGACGCCGCGTTCTCGAGCCATTTCCTCGAACATATACAATATCCCGAGCACGTGCTCCGCGAAATCGTTCGCGTTTGCAAACCCGGCGCGAGCGTCGAAATCTGGACGCCCTATCAGAAACACAGCGGCGCGTTCATGGCCGGCCACATTTCGTATTTTAACGAAATGCGATGGAGCCACTTCTGTATCGAATATCCCGATCTTTGGTTTCCGATCGACGGTGTGCTCAGAATCGAACAATTTCATTATGGCATCGGGCGCAACACATTACAAATGTTGAGCAACGTGCCGCTGCACTTCGCGATTCGTTTCTTTAGCGACGTGGTCTACGAACTCGGCGTCCGCGCGACGGTGCTCAAGGGCGAACATTACAGAAACAAATCGGAATATAAGAAAACGCTCGTGCTTCCGGACCTCGTATTCGGATCGTCGCGCAGCGAGGCGGTGCGGCTCGACGCGCCTCCCGAATTCTGGCGTCCGGAAGTATAATATTTAACAAAATCGCCGGGGCATCCGTTCATTCCCATCGGAACGCGCGGGTCGCGGCGAAAACTCCGACGATCAGCACGGCGGCGAGCACGGCCGCGGGCACGAGTTGCCGTTCGATCGGATCGCCGCGCCAGAGGTTCTGTAATAATGTAACGCAGTGCGTCAGCGGAAGCGCGTTGCCGACGCTGCGCACCGTGGGCGGCATGAATTCGCGCGGAATCGCGGCGCCCGAGAGAAACATCATCGGAAAATAGATGAATTGTCCGATTACCTGCGCCGAACGGGCCGTCGGCGCGACGCTCGCGATAATGTATCCGATCGAAAAGAATGCCAGCGCGCCGAGCGTAAATCCGAGGAATAGATAAATGATGCTTCCGCCGAATTGAATATGATATATTAACTTTCCGAGGACGACGAGCAGAATGCAACTCGACAGACACATGGCGTAATTCACGGCGACGTCGGCGGTAATATATGTAATCGGACGCATCGGTGTCGCGCGAAATCGCCGCAGCGTGCCGTTTTCGCGGCGCGTCGCGTTGGTAATCGGAATTCCGATGAGTCCGAGGCTTCCGATAATGATTCCCGCGAGCGCCGGAATATAAACATCGACGAATCCAAAAATTGTTCCTCCGCGCGGATCGCGCTGCGAGCCGAAAATCGAGCCGAAGACGAGCAATAGCAGTATCGGAAAAACAATTGTAAAGAAACATGCCGCCGGTTCGCGCAGAAACACCTTAAATTGAACTTGGATGAGTTTCGTGAGTCCGCGCATCGTATTTTTTCCCATCAATCCCGAAGGGCGCGGCCGGTTAATTTTAAAAATACGTCTTCGAGCGTGGCGCGCGCGCTCGAAACATTATAATAATCGATTTGATTCGCGTCGAGCGCGCGCACGACCGCGCTCACGAGGCGGCCGCCAACGCCCCGCACCTCGACGCGCTTTCCGTCGCGTGTCACGCTCGCGACGCCCGGAATCGCCGACAGAAACCCGACGTCCGCCCCGGGATGCTCCAATTCCAGTTCCACGCGTTCGCCGCCGCGGTTTTGTTGTATCAATGCATTGGGAGAGTCGAGCGCGATGATCCGCCCGTGATCCATGATCGCGACGCGATCGCAGAGGGTTTGCGCCTCGTCCATGAAGTGCGTTGTTAAGAATACGGACTTGCCTTGTTCGCGAATCTTAAATATTAAATCCCATATCGCGCGGCGCGCCTGCGGATCGAGGCCGGTGCTGATCTCGTCGAGGAATACGACTTCAGGATCGTGAATGAGCGCGAGCGCGATGAAGACCCGCTGCTTCTGGCCTCCGGAAAGATTCTTAAAATATGCATTGAACTTTTCCGCAAGCCCGAGCGACTCCGCAAGCGCGCGCCAGTCCGTCGATTTTTCATAAAACGACGCGAACAGATCAAGTGCCTCCCAGACTTTCATTCGATCCGGAATCGCCGATTGCTGCAATTGAAGCCCCAGCCGTTCGAGAAGCGCCGGCCCAGCCGTTTGGGGATCCAATCCGAGCACGCGAACGTCGCCCGACGTCGGTCTTCGGAGCCCTTCCAAACATTCGATCGCCGTCGTTTTTCCGGCTCCATTGGGTCCGACCATGCCGAAGATTTCGCCTCTACGCAATTCAAACGAAACGCCGCGCACGGCCTCCGTCGCGCCGTACGATTTTTGTAAATTTCGAACTTCGAGAACGGTTTCCATGGAACGGCGCGACATGTCGTAACAGACTCGCGCTGAGTCGTGACAGTATCTTTATTATTGCAAAGAAGAAAGAGTGATGAAGATGGGGATGACGCGGCGCGCGGCATTCGTAAGACTTCGGTCGCGGCTCGCGATCCCGAAACAAAGGGACGCGTCAATCGTAGGCCCTCTGATGATTTTCACTGTCCTCGCCGCGATCGCTACGATTGCAACGATTCAAGAAAGCCGGCCCGCCTCCCGGCCAGTCGGGTTCGAATCGGCCATTCTCGTACCGCCGTCGCAACCGAGCGGGAAAGTGCTTATGCGTGTCGCGGACTTGGACGGCGACGGAAAGTTAGAAATCATTCTCGCCGACAGCGGATCCACGTCCTACACGGTCAAGCACGGTGGCGGCAGTGGAATTCGAATATTTACAAATAAGGGATTGCTCTTACATAAAATTCCGACCGGCGACGAATTTGTCGCGGACATCCAGTGCGCGGACCTCGACGGAAATGGAAAAAAGGAGATACTAACATACTGCGATGCGCTTTTCGGAATACTCCGAGCGTATGACGCCGACGGAACGCGGCGTTTCGAAACACGCGACGCGGTTATAGCATCGAGCGACGCTGAAATTTGCGTAAGCACACGAAACGGAACTCGCGAGATTTATTTATTTTTAGCAAATTTTTTTCAGGATGGCATATTTACAAAAGAGGGAAAACACCGCCTCTGGGTTCCGTTGGTCCCGTACCAGGTGCGCGGCGGAACTGGATTTTCCATCGGCGATTTTGATAAAGACGGCAAGCCGTATTTGATAACGGACACCGCAGTTTACAAATTTCACAAGCCGCTGCCGGACGGCGAATCCGACAATTCTTCCGAGCGAACAACGCTTTGCGCGTGCGCATGCCTCTATTCCGAATCGAAGAATTCGGATCCAATCATCGTCTTCGGCGACCATCGAGGAATTATCACATTTCTCGATCTCGAAGGCCGAAAGTCGCCATTCCAACAGGCAAACGATCGCCCCTGCTGGATCGGCGCGGCGGACCTCGACGGCGACGGCCGAAAGGAAGTTTATGTTAAGACCACGCAGGGCGGCCTCTTCGCATGGACGCGCGAAGGAAAACCGGTGCTATCCATACAAACCACGCCGATCTTGAGCCTATGGAATTCAACGACGTTGGCGGCCGATCTTGACGGCGACGGACGCGCAGAAATTGCATTCTCCGAAAGAGACACCGATACCCGCGAGCGGCTGGTCATCGTTGACTCTACAGGTAGACGCCTCGCATCGTTTCCCATGGAAACACCAATTTCGGAATTACAAATCGCGGATCTCGACGGCGACGGCCGTTTGGAAGTTATAACATGCCAGACCAATGGGCGCGTGGATGTGTTTAGATATACTAAGCCTCCCGCCGCGAATTCGCGGCCGGCTGGGAAATAGGTAAAATTGATTTGTCAAAAATGTAAGTGTATGATATGATATACTAATCTTGTGGCGGCGACCGCACGCCCGGTCGCGGGCGACGCACGCTATTTGTACTTCAATCACCGATCATCGCGCGTGTGCCGCGGCCGGCGAGTCATTACTTATTCGATATCCAAGGGCCTCCGCGACGTGTTCCGTCGAGATTGCGTCCGCGCCGTCCAGATCGGCGATGGTTCGCGAGAGTCGCAGCGTGCGCCCGTAACTCCGCATCGTGAGTCCGAACTGCTCCATGGCTCGCTCGACCAGCTTCTTACATTTCGAATCGAGCGGACAAAATCTTGCGAGCATCCGCGCGGGAATTCTAGCATTCTCCCGCGGCGGCGAGCTTCCCGAAGTCACGAGCGCGCGCCAACGTTGATATTGCCGTTCGCGCGCCGCGAGCGCCGCGCCGGCCGCCGACTCCGTCGTGACCTCATCGTTTAATTTCATATTTGATGATTTATTACCCAATTCCGACGGTTGAATCGGCGGCACCGAAATACATAAATCAATGCGATCGAGCAACGGCCCCGATGCGCGGGATTGGTAACGTGACAAATCGCGCGGTGTACACGAACACGGCCTTACGGGGTGACCCCTCCACCCACAGTGACACGGATTCATGGCGGCTATTAGTAAGAAGTCCGCCGGAAACGTAACGGCACCGGTTGCGCGCGCAATTGTAATTTTACCATCTTCGAGCGGCTGGCGCATCGCTTCGAGCGCATCGCGCGAGAATTCTGGCAATTCATCTAAAAATAATACTCCGCGGTGTGCCAGCGAAATTTCGCCGGGACGTAATTCGGGCCCGCCGCCCGCAAGACCTGCGCGCGACGTCGAGTGATGCGGAGCCCGGAACGGCCGTTTGAGAATTAGTAGATCTCCCGGTTTGATTAGATCGTGCACTTGTGTAATTTCGATCGCCTCTTCGATCGTCGGTGCCGGCAGAAGCGGCGAAAGCCGTTGCGCCAACATTGATTTTCCGGCGCCCGGCGGCCCGGTAAATAGTACATTATGTCCGCCGGCCGCGGCGATCACGAGCGCGCGTTTTGCAACAAATTGGCCGGTAACATCCTCGATTCGTGGCGTGTCTTCGCTGGACATTTGTATATTATCCGTTTTTGGATCAAAAATTATCGGCCGCGACGATTCCGCGCCCACGAGCGCTCGCGCGACGCCCGCGAGATCTGCCGATGCATAGACTTGCAATCCATCGACCAATGCGCAGAGCTTCGCCGATTGTGGCGCTACAAATAGATTCTTAATTTGATACTTCCGCGCCGCGCGCGCGGCGGCGATGGCGCCGCGAATGGGCCGCAGCGTTCCGTCCAGCGCAAGTTCGCCGACGAAAACCGTATTGCTAAAATCTACTTTTGGTAGCGATCCGCTCGCGGCCAGAATCGCGAGTGCGATCGGAAGATCGAACCACGTTCCTTCCTTGCGCGTGTGCGCGGGAGCCAAGTTAACTAATACCTTGAAGCGCGGAAAATCGAATCCGCTCGAATGGATCGCGGCCTTGACGCGGTCGCGGCTCTCGCGGACGGCCGAATCGGGAAGGCCAAGAATGGACGTCCCGGGAATTCCGTTGTCGAGTTGGACTTCGACGAAGACTAATTCTCCGTCGACGCCGCGAACGGCAGCGGAAAGGATTCGAGCGCGTTGGTACATGCACCCATAACGCGCGGAAGAACTGGATTGGGTCGCCGTCCTAGGGAATGGTGACAGAAATGACGCGGTTTGCCGCGACAGAATTGTCACTCCTGCCAACGCGACTCGCTCGGCGATGCCCTGAATCACGACCACAATTTCACTTTCGGCGCGTATTGTATGAACGCCGGTAAAACATCATGAAACGAATTGTCACTTTCCTCGTTTTTCTATTGTTATCGGGCGCCGGCGCGCCCGCGCTCGGAGCCAACCGCCAGGCCGATTCGCGGCCAATCGCTACAAATCCATCGCGCGAAGTCCTGACGCCTCACCGCGTCGCGGCGCTGAAATCTGTAACATCGGCGGTGCTATCGGCCGACGGCGCCCACGTCGCCTACACGCTGTCGGTCCCGAGGATCCCGGGCAAAGACGAAGACGGCGCCGCATGGAGCGAATTGTGGGTTGCCGACGTCGTCTCGGGCGAATTATTGCCCTATGTCACCGGCGACGTGAATGTTACGAATATCGATTGGATGCCCGGAGGCAAAGCTATCAGTTTTCTGGCGAAACGCGGAAAAGAAAAGTATAAATCGATCTATACAATTCCTCTTGGCGGCGGCGAATCGACGTGCGTGATTGCTTGGACAAGTGATATCACAAGTTATAGCTATTCTCCGGAAGGCAAACGCGTTGCATTCGTTGCAGCTGATCCGGGGCCGGACGTGAAAGACAAGGACAAATTGTACAAACAGGAAGTTTATGAAGAGAACGTGCGCCCGTCGAAATTGTGGGTTAGAAACTTGGAGGACGCGAATCCCGGTGATCGAGAACTACACATTTCAGGACCGCCTCAAGCTGTTAAATGGAGTCCTGAGAAATGGCAAGGGCTAAAAGAAATCGTCGACGATCGCATTGCAATTTCAATAGCTCCGACACCGCTTGTTGACGACGTCATGATGAAATCGAAAATAATTGTTCTGAATGCGGTGACGGGCAAATTATCGGGAACGATAGAACACTCCGGCAAGCTGGGCTCTTTTGTATGGAATGTGGACGGCAATGGGATCGCGTTTATTGGTAGTAAAAATGAGAACGATCCTCACGCAGGGCGGCCATTTATTGTTTACACGGGTGACGATCCGACTGGGGAGGGCGGAGTTGGCAAACCCATCGAGGTCGAACGCGACTGGCTCGATCATGCCGACGTCCAACAAATCTATTTTCATTGGCAGTGGTTGGCAGGTGCAGCTGCAATTCTCGACGAGGGAATAATTACAAAACTCGTACATGGAGTCGGACAAACCGGCCTGCAGCCGGGACTGTTTGACCGAGATGCGTCACTCATATTCCTCGACTGGCTTGACCCACGACGGAGAGGCATTTATGAGAAACAATCAGTAATGAATGCATGGGCGGCACTCGCCCAATCATCACAATTTCCAACGGAATTATTCGTTAGTTATGAAGCCGATCAGAAACAAAACATTTTTAAGCGCCTGACGATTAGTAATCCTGAACTCAATAAGAGTACCCTCGCTCTTCAGGAAGTCGTCGAATATAAAGCCCGCGATGGACTCGAACTTCAGGGAATCCTCATCCGCCCTCTTGACGAAGAAAAAGGTAAACAATACCCGTTGATTGTAGTCGTCCATGGCGGTCCCGAAGCGCATAACAGAAACGGATGGTTGACGAATTATAGCAATCCGGGGCAGGTCGCGGCGGCGCGCGGCTACGCCGTATTCTACCCTAATTATCGCGGCAGCACGGGCCGTGGCGTCGAATTTAGTAAAATGGGACAGGGCGATCCTGCAGGCAAGGAATTCGACGACATCGTCGACGGAGTCGATTATTTAATTAAGACCGGATTGGTTAATAAAGACAAGGTTGGCATCACGGGCGGATCGTATGGCGGCTATGCGACGGCGTGGTGTTGCACAAAATATAGCGATCGATTTGCGGCGGGGGTGATGTTCGTCGGCATCAGCGACGTGGTTTCGAAGCTCGGCACGACGGATATTCCGAATGAAGAGTATCTCGTGCACGCGCGCAAACACGTATGGGAGGACTACGAATTCTTCCTGAAACGAAGCCCGATTTACTATGCGGATCAGTGCAAAACTCCTTTGTTAATCATGGGCGGCAAGGACGACCCGCGCGTCGATCCGTCTCAATCGAAGGAACTGTATCGTTACCTGAAACTGCGCGGCAAAGCGCCCGTCCGGCTCGTGCAGTATCCCGGCGAGCAGCATGGCAATCAAAAGGCGTACGCGCGGCTCGACTTCAATCTGCGGATGATGCAATGGTTCGATCATTACTTAAAGGGACCCGGAGGCGATCCGCCGCCGCCGGACATCTCGCACGACGATCCCGACGCGGCGTCGAAAAGTAAATAAATATATTAAAATTGTTCTTTGACAATCAGGTGTAACATTCATGAATGCCGGCGCGGAACGTTCTCGATCCGCGCGAGGCGCGTGAACCCGTCGCTCGACCAACGGGCGCGGCCGGGCGCGAGTTGCTCGAGGAGTTGATACAATTCCCGAGGCTGGCGTTCGTCGCGCCAGTCGGCGCCGCGGGCCGCCATGCGTGATGGCAGCGCCGAGCGGGCGCTGCGCGATCCGTCTCCGGTGCCGTCGCCGGAGACGGCGGTGTCGACGGTGATGACGTCGGCGAATTGTAGTAGCCAGCGCGCGAAATCGTTTATATTACGCATCGGCAGGGCCGGGCTCACGGCGACGTGGATGGGCACGGGCCAATGTTGCATTTCTTCGACGGCGGCGCGGCGGGCCGCGATCGTCGGCGAGCCGGCGGCGCCGATTTGAAAGGATGCGTCGTCGTCGGTTTCGATTGTCATGCTGACGACGACGTGATTGCGGATCGCATCGAGTTCGTTTTGTAGCGTTCGTACGAGCGGCGAACGCGTCTGGACGACCCACGATGCAATGTCGTAATCCGCGAGAACGCGCAGGCAGTCGCGGTAAATGGTTAACAACGGGCCCGCGAGCGGTTCGGTGCTGCTCGCGGAAAAAACGCGAAGTTTGGAAATATAATATTTATGATCGGCGGCGCGGCGCGCGGCGCGGTCGAGGTCGGCGCGCAACGCCTCGGCGGCGTTCGCTTTGATTAATAAATATTCGCCCCAGCCGCCTTTGCCGTGGATCTGGTGGGCTTGGAGGAATTGTGCATAACAAAAATCTCCGCAGCTCGACTTGCCGAGCAGGCAGCCGATCGCGGGCGAAAATGTATGCGTGAATCCCTTCAGAAATCCGCCGGTTGGCGTCAGCGCGGATTTCGCGTGGATGGACTCGATCGTCGTCACGGTGGTGTCCGTCAGGGCGTCTTGATCGTAACTTTTCCGGCGGCGCCGTTTTTTGGTAATAATATAATTTCGGGAGCGGGGCCGCCGCGCACCGCGGCGGTGATTTGATACGTGTCGCCCTCGCGCGCGCAATCGAGGTCGATCCGTGCGGCGCCGAATTGTAAGTTGCGTGCCTTGGCGCGGGTCCAGCCGCTTGGAAAGCAGGGCGCGATCGTTAGTTTATTTTCCGTCGCGTTCGGTTGATATCCGAAGATTCCATGGATGACGGGCGCAACGACCGCCATCGATGAAAATAATTGATGCGGAACGGAAGTGTCGAGCGAGCGCGGGCGCGTTCCGGACAGCACCTCCGGAGTTCGGCCGAGCGCTTCGGCGAATGTTAAATTCACAACGCTTGTGATATGTTGCAATCCTTCGTTCGCGCGTCCGATTTCGAAGTCGGCGAGCGCCGCGAGGCCGGTGACAAAGGGCCAGACCGCGCCCGTATTGTAGCCTTTGGGTTCGAAGTAGGCGGATTCATTGGAAAGGATTCGGACGCCCCAGGGCGTCGAGAGCGCGGGCGCGTCGATCTTTAGCATCGTGTCGGCGGCCTGCGCAAGCGGCGCGATTCCATACAATACGGCGCAGGCGGGCCAGACGGTGCGCTCTTTCGATAGGGAATGATCGGTAAGCATGGCGTGCGCGTAGCTCCCCGCGGTTTCGTCCCAGAAGTTCATGATGATGGAGGACTTGGCGACATTTGCACGCTCGCTGGCCGAACCGGCGGTTGTCGTGTCGTTTTGTAACGTCGCCAAATGTACCATATCGGAGAAGGCCGCGGCGGCGGTCGCCGCAAGGTACATGTCCGTTTGTAAATGATCGCGGAGCGGCCCGATCTCGGAAGCGCCCATGCCGGCTTTGGCGTTTTCGGGGAGTTCGTCGCCGTTGTCGTCCTGATTCGAAAGCCAATCGTAAGCTTTCAGCAGCGAAGGCCACAATTCCGCGAGAAGTTTGCGATCGCCCGTGAAATCGACGTACTGCCGGACGGCGTGGATCCAGAGCGCGGTCGTCTCGCCGTGAATATATGCAAAAGGATACTTTTCGAACCAATTGCATAAATGAGCGGATAATACAACTTCGTGCGGAATCTTGCCGTCCGCTCGTTGGTGCGCGGCGGCGAATCGGAGCCCGGTCGCGAGCGTGTCCGCAAGGCCTGCGTCGAGATAGGCGATGGCGTTCACGCCGACGTCGCCGGTGAAGAACCATGCGAATCCGGGACGCTGCGAGCTCGCGCCAGCCGGTCCATAGGCCGCGACGAGACCGTCGCCGAGCGCGCGCGATTTTACCAATCCCTGTTCGAGCGAAATCGAATTCCACAGAAACGCGCGGTCGAGTTGGGCGTCGTCGGTAGATATTGTAGTCATGGACGCGAGGCGGCCGGCCCAGAATTTAAGATTCTTCGCTGCGAGTTCGCGGCCGTCGAGAAGTGTTGAAGTATATAAATCGCGCGCAATCTTGAGCGCCTCCGGTCCGTCGACGGCGGCGATCACGATTGGTAATATTTCTTTTTTGCAGCGGGCGGGGTCGACGTCGATTTCGAGGCGAAGCGCGCCATTCGGTAACAAATATTGCATGCCTTCGGTCGCGCGCGTCGACCAGGGCGATCCGACGACGGCGGCGACGCGAGCGGACGGTTCGGATATGACAAATCCGCCGAGATCGGGCGTCCATTTCGCGGCGACGCCGCCGATTGCGGCGGGCCATTGCGGTTGGAGTTTCGGTTGGAACGAGAACGCGAGCGTTCCCGGCTGGTCGATGTCGATGGTTAATAATAACAAAATCGCCGGCACGTCGCGCGGACAGACGCATTTTACTTTTACAAATGCGTCCGCGGATTTATAAATAATATCCGTGGCCTCGGGCGCGACCTCGATTTCCGCCGCGTAATGATGCAAATCGAGCGCGTCGAGCGCTTTCGCGGGTCGGAAACTGAACCGTCCGTCATAAAGAATCTGCCACGGCCAGATCCACGCTTCGAGCGGCCCGTCTTCCGTGCCGCAGAGAAAGCTGCAATTCCCGACGGCGTCGAAATACGTTCCGGGGCGCGCCGCGCGCGTGAGTCTCTCGCCGCCGGAAGGCAATTCGCGCCCTTGCCATGCGTATCCCGCGAGGTTCGCGCCTCGCGCGGGCGCCGATGCCGTGTGCGTCGCGGACTCGGGAAACTGCAGCATTGCCGAAATTAAGAATATTTTTGTCAACATCAGATTTTCATTCGTCGGCGAAACCGCCCGCGATTATGTTAGCAACCATGACGCAATCGCGATCGTCGATTCCAAAGATCTGTGTTCCGATCGCCGCGATGCTCGTGGCCTTTTATTCCTGTCGCGGCGCGCGGGTGGACCGAACCACCGATGCGCTCGTTCGCGAAACGCTCGATGCGCAAGTCGCGGCGTGGAATCGCGGGAATATTCGAGGATTCATGGAGGGATATTACAATTCTCCCTCCACGTCTTTTCTGTCCGGAACCAAGCTGACGCGCGGCTTCGAGCCCGTTCTCGACGGCTACTTGAACCGTTATCCGGTCGGCAAACAGGGGAAGCTGCAATTCGAGATTCTCGAAGTTGTGCCGCTTTCCAACGACGCTGCTTACGCGATCGGTCGCTTTCGTCTCGACGGCGACGTCACGCAAAGCGGCATGTTCACGTTGATTCTCCGACGCGTCGGCGACCGATTCGTTATCGTCCACGACCACACCGCCGCCGATTCCGCGCCAGCCTCCGAGAAGCGGTGAGGAATCGACTAATAACGGCGCTCCGCATTCGTTGAATCCTTCGGCCGGCGTCGCCCATTGCGCGCCGGGCCGCCAAACTTTCAAGAAATCCAATGTTAAAAATTCTGCGCATCGCGTTACCTGTTTTTGTATTATTAGCTTCTCTCGGCGCGGCCGGAGTTTACTTTTCGGATCAGGATGAAGTACTGAATCGCGCAAAAGTAATGATCCTCGATCGTAAGTATCGGGATGCTGCCGACGCGCTCGCGAAGGACGAGGGGACGGCCGATCAGGCGGCGGGGCGCCGGTTTTTGCGGGGACACGCGTTGGTTCTCGCGGGCGACGGTCCGGGGGCGGTCGCGGTCTTTGAAAGTTATATAAAGGATTTTCCGAAGGGCCCGGAAGCGGCGCGCGCGCGCGATGGAATCGCCGCGGCGAAGAGAATACAAAAGGATTTCGCGGGCGCGGCGGCGATCGAGCGCGAAATGTTACAAAAAATGCTGGCGCCCGCGCGGCGCATGGAACTCGCAAAGATTTATCTCGATTACGCGGAGAAGGCCGAAAAAACGACGACGCCCGATTGGGCGCGCGCCCGCGTTTTTTATGATTTGGCGGCGACGCTCGAATTGCCGAAGGACGACGACACGCGCGTGCGCCTCAAGGGCGCGGAGATGTCCGAAAAGTTAAATGAGTTTCCCGATGCGTTGAATCGCGTTCGCGCGATTCAAAAAGTCGCGGGCGACGGGCCGAATGGTGAAATTCAATTCAAGGTTGCGACGCTGCAGCGCCAGACGGGCGATTTGCGCGGCGCGCGCCGCGCCATGCGCAATTTTATTAAAGATCATCCGGCGGCGGAAAAGGCGCCCGATGCGCTGAATGAAATCGCGCTGACATTCGGCATGCCCAATCCCGTCGACGACGATTCCCTCGCCCAGGGCGTCGCCGCCTATCAGGAATTGATAACAAAATATCCAAAGGCCGATCTCACGCGCAACGCGGCGTTTCAGATCGCCGTCGCAGAACTCGCGAGGTCGCGACTCGACGAAGCCGCGCGCGATTTCGGCGCATTTGTATCATCCGCGCAGAAAGACGACAAGGATCAGCGCATTGCCGTCGCGCGCGCCCGCATTGGCGCGATTTTGTATCAACAGGGCAAGTTTAATGAAGCGATCGGCGCGTGGAAGTTATATCTAACGGAGCATCCCACGCATGGCGAATTCGCGACCGTGAACCGCGCGATCGTCGACGCCGAATATTCAATTGCAATGAAAGCCGTCGCCGACGCGTTCGAATCCACGCAGGCGGCCAAGGACAAGGGGGATGCCGCGCGCGCGGCGATTCTAACATTTCTCGCCGGCCATCCGCTCGACGAACGACACGCGAAAACGGCGATGTATCTCGCCGTCGTCGAGGAAAAACGCGAGCGCTTCGACGTCGCGCGCGAGGAATTCGAGCGCGTCGCGAGCCGTTACGCGAATACCAATGAAAGTTCGGAGGCGATGTTCAACGTCGGACGCATTTATGAAGAAAAAACGTTCGATTATGATAAAGCGATCGAAACTTACAAAAAGGTCGTCGGGCCGTGGCAGGACATGGCCAGGCAACGAATCGCGGCTCTTCAGGAAAAACAACTCATTGTAAAAACCAAACGCACATGGCGCAGCGACGAGGAGCCCTCGATCGACGTCACGACGCGGAATATACAAAAACTACGCCTCCGCGCATTCAAACTCGATCTCGAGGTTTTCTTCCGATCGAAACTCGCGACGCCCAAAATCGACGCGCTCGACGTCGAAGTCATCGAACCCGACGTGCGCCGCGAAGTTTCGGCGTCGCCGTACGTCGCTCATAAACAAACGACGCAAGCGGTCGCGCTCGGTGAATTTAAAGGAAAGCCCGGCGCCTACGTTGTGAAAGTCGACGACGGCGAATTCGAGGCATCCACGCTCGTGCTCGTCAGCGATCTCGTATTTATAACAAAAGGAATGCCGCGCGGCGTGCTCGTGTTCGCGCAGAACGCGATCACGGGCGAGCCCGTGCGCGACGCGCGCATGGTCGTCAGCGACGGCAAGAAAATCCTCCTCGAAGACAAAACCGGCGCCGACGGCGTTTTATACAAAATGGCGGCGTGGGAGGGCAACGTCGACAAATTGGTAGTCTACGGAAGCTCCGAAATGGGCGCGGCCGTCTCCGGAATGGACGTTGGATCTATAACAAAAACGCAGGCGCTTTCGGAGCGCACGCTCGTCATTACAGATCGGAGTTCCTATCGCCCCGGCGACGCCGTTCGCGCCTGGTCGATCGTCCGCGGCGTCAAGGATAATCAATATACAATTCAAGACGGGCGCGATATAAAGATTTCGCTCGCGGATCCGGCGGGCGTCGTCGTTCGATCGGTCGACGCGAACCTCACGGCTTTCGGCACGGCGCTCGCGAATCTCGAACTTCCGACAAATGCTAATTATGGATCGTGGACGGTCACGGCCTACGACGTCGCGAACAAGACCGTGCTCGGCACGCGCGCGGTCGAAATCGAGGAGGTGCGCCGCGACCGCATCAAGCTCGAAGTTACGATTGAAAAGCCCGTGTTGATGCGCGGCGACACCGTGAAAGGCAGCGTGAAGGCGCGTTACTTTTCGGGCGGGCCGGCGGCGAAACGTCAATTGAATATTTCGCTCGATGTGAACGATCCGCTCACGTTGATGACCGACGAAACCGGAACGGTAAATTTTACATTTGAGACGCGCGAACTTGCCGACGAAGGAACGTATTCGGTGGTCGCGCGCATGGACGACGAAGGGGCGTTCGGCGTCGGCGACTTGACGGTTGCAACCGTTGGATTCCGCCCGTCGATCAAGGCGGCGCAGGCGGTTGTTTTAGTAAACGAACCGATCGATCTCGCGATCGAAGCCCGCGACGCGGCGAAGAAGCCCTATGCGGCGGAATTACAAATCAAGGTCCTGCGGAACGAACCGAAAGGCCGCCGCGAAGTGCATACTACGAATGTTACAACAGATATAAAAACCGGCAACGCCGCTTCGCGCGTGACCGTCGCGGAAGGTGGAGTTTATACCATTCGCGTCGAGGGCAAGGATGCGTTCGGATCGATCGTCGCCGCCGAAACTACAGTTACAGTTTCCGGCGACGACGACGCGCAAAAGCTAAGAATCTTCGTCGACCGCGAACGCTGGAAACTTGGCGAAACGATGAAAGTCCGCGTCATTTCGCGTTTGTCGAAGGAGCGTTCGGCGCTCGTGACGTTCGACGGCGACGGCGTTTTAAGTTATAAAATCGCCAAGGTCGCGCGCGGCGAGAGTTTCCTTGAATTCACCATGGACGAAAAACTCGCGCCGCAGGCGACGCTCTCGCTCGCCGCCGTCGACGACTGGAAACTGTATCATGCAGGCCGTAGAATTAGTATCGCGAAGGGTTTGAGCATCGAAGTCAAACCGCCGAAGGACCCGGTCGCGCCCGGAGCGGAAGCGAAAATTGAATTTACAGTTCACGACGCGCGCGGCAATCCCGTCTCCGCCGAAGTGTTAATTTCAGCGGTCGACGCCGCGTTCCTCGCGAAGCGGCCCGACACGAACGTTAAACTTCTCGATTATTTCTATCCGGCGCTCCGCGACGCGGGGACGGCCATGACCTCGTCGTGCGGTTTTGCTTATGATGCCCAGACGCGGCGCGTTTCCGGAGACTTAGCGGCCGAGGAACTGCGCGTTCGCGAGGAATTGGAGCGACGCGCAAATAGTCATTCGACGCCCGGCGGACCTTCTTCGACCGCATATGCATTGAATGAGGATCTAAAGTCTGTGGATTTATTAACTGTAGCGGGAGGGGGTGCGGGCGGCGGCCGCGTGGCCGATCGTTCAGGCAAGAAGCGTCCCGGCGCCGCGAACACTCCGTCGGCCGCGCCAGCCGAGAAATCTGATGAATTAAAGAAACTCGGCTATGCGCCCAGTGACGATGCACAAATCGATAGCCTCGAATTGGAGGCGGCGGCGGAAGACATGGGCGTTCTTGCTGGGGCATCGGGAGGGCAACCCGCGAAATCACCCGCTCGCGGCCGCAGTCAGCGGACTTTCGGCGGCAAGAATTCTGCAAATAAAGACAAGAGTTCCCTGAGTTCGCTTCGACGCGCGGCCGGCAGTGCCGGCAAGATTCCACAAGGGGATTTTGTTAGTTATGCGGGAAATTCTTCGCTCGCCGACGATGAATCCTGGCGAAGCGACTTCGACGATCATAATGAAACCGCGGCGGAGCCGGTCGTTCGCACCGATTTTTCGGAGAATGCATGTTTTACAATTGGCACGAGCGATGCTACAGGCGCGGGTTTTATTACATTAAAAACGCCCGGTTCGACGACGGAGTGGAGCGTCGCCGCGCGGGCGGCGACGAAAATTACAGAACTGGGCGAAGGCGCGGGCACTTTCCAGACGCACAAGGATCTCGAAACGTCGCTGCGGCTGCCTTCCGCGGTCGTCGAGGGCGATCGTATGGATTCGGCGATCCTGGTGCGCAATGCAACAGATAAAAAACTCTCGGTCGACGCCGAAATAACAGTTACGGGCGGCGAAGGCAGCGGGAGCGCGCATCTGGATCTGAACGCCGGCGAAGAGGGCACGGCGTCGCGTCCGATCGTAATCGGAACCGCGAATACAACAAAAATCACCGTGCGCGCGAAAGCGGACCACGCCGACGACGCGATGGAAAATGTTATCAATGTGCATCCCGCGGGATCGTTATATATTGACAGCGCGAGCGGAATCGTGCGCGACAAGTCGATCATTAATCTCGGATTGAAGGATTTCGGTAAACTTCGCAATCCGCGCCTCGAGATTCATCTGAGTCCGGGCATGGACGCGGACATTCTCGAGGACGCGCATTCCCATGTTAAATACTACAGCAGCCCCGACGCGTTTCAGGATTCGCCGGGCTGGTCCGTCACGCGCGGCGAGAATGCGCTGTTTCGTTTAATATATATTGGACGCGCCGGACTCGCGGACGAAGCATTATTAGCAAAGACGCGGCAGCGCGTTCGCGACGCCGTCGCGCGCGTTTCCATGGATTTGGGCGCCGATGGAACGCTTTCGTGGGCGGGAAACTCGAACCGCCTCACCGATAAGATGATTCAACCGATCCGCCCCGACGCGGCGACGACGGCGCGCGGTCTCGCGTTCCTCGCGCGCGCGAAACGCGCCGGTTTCGAAGTCTCCGACGCGGTGCTCGGAAGACTTATCAATTGGGCCCGCGAGAATAGTCATAAACTCGAATCCACGACCGACCGCGCGCGCGTTTTGTATGCTCTCGCGGAAGCGGATTCGGCGGACGTGGAATCGAACCAACGATTGCAGCGTTCGCGCGCGGAGTTAACAGATACCGGACTCGCGCTGCTCGCGCTCGCGGATTCGCGCATGGCGCGGCGCGACCTCGCCTCCGAAGTTATCGATACATTGAAGCGCAGAATTCAAAATACAAACGATGCGCTTCCGTTCGGCGCCGGAAAAATCGCGGCCGTCGACGCGCTCGAAGCCACGGGTCTCGCGATCGCGGCGATCGCCGAAGTGGAACCGTCGGAGCCGCATTTGAAGAATGCGGTCGACGCGCTCCGGACGAGCCGCAAGCACTTTGCGACGGATCGCGGCGAGGCGGCGGCGGTCCGCGGACTTGTCGCGAACTTTATGAATGTCAAAGTCGAAAACGCCGCGTACACGCTGAAAATTGAATTAAATAATGGCGAGTTGAAATCGTTAAAGAGCGCCGATCTGAAGGGCGAACTCACGATCGAAGTGCCGGCGGACAAAATTCTCGAAAAGAATCAAATCCGCGCGACGCTCGAAGGCCGCGGCGAAGTCGCGCTGTTCGCGACGATTTCGGCCGTCGGCAACGGTTTCCGCAAGCCCGATCAGCAACATGCGTATCTTTCGCGCGAGATCCAGCCCGCTTTGTTAACATTTAAAGGAAAAACGATCCAGCGCGGATACAGCGTCGTCGAGGACAGCCGTTACAAGCCGGTTCAATATGATGTTAAGAATCTTACGGTCGGCACCGAAGCCACGGTGATGCTCGGATTCGGCATTCGGGAGCCGGAGAACGCGAAGTGGGACTACGTCGTCATGGAGGAACCCATTCCGGCCGGCTGCGAACTCGTGCCCAATTCGATTCAAGGGAATTTCGAGCGGGCCGTGCTCCGCAACGGTAGTATTTTCGCGGCGTTCGCGTCCAATTCTACAAATGGCTGGTTGCATTATAAAATTATCGCGTCGCGATCCGGTTCCTATACATTCGCGCCGGCGGTCATGCGTTCGTCGTACCGACCCGAATTGTTCGGCGAGACGGACGCGCGATCCTTAAATATACTTCCCATCGGGACTCCTTCGCCCGATGTGTTCAATCGAACGGCCGATGAGTTATATTTCGAGGGCATGGAGCGATTCGACGCGGGGCAGCACGCCGAAGGCGCGGTTCTGCTTCGAAAGTTGTGCGTGGATTATCATTTACGTCCCGAATTTCTGCGCGAAGCGTCGCGGTCGATTCTTACAGAAGCGCTCGAACGTAAAGATTCGATCGAAGCCATCAACGCATTCGAACGGATTCGCGACCGGTTCGCGGACGTCGTCTTCCCGTTCGAGACCATCGCGCAAGTCGGCGACGCGTATGTGAATGCCCAGCAGGCTGAAATGGCCGATCTTGTGTTCCGCGGAACTCTCGGCGCGCTTTACCGCCGCGACGCGAACGTGGCCGGCGCATTACTAAGAGAAAACGAGTTCTTCGCCGCCGTGCGGTTTTTGATGGAACTCCATTCCATATATGCCGATCTCCCGGATTCGTTAATATCTATTCATGAACTCGCCGGGCTCGTCACGGCGACCGCGGCGAACATGCCGAAAACATTGAAAGGCGTGTCCAAGGAACAGTTATTAACGATCGCGACGGGATTGGAAGTCGAATACATGGTCCGCGGCCCGGAGAGCAGCCTCGCGCCGGAAGCGGCGTTCGGTTATCTCTCGGCATTGTTAAGTCTCGAGCAATTCAAGCAAGTGATCGACAGTTGTTCGGCGTTCGAGCGGCGCTACCCGACGTCCGAGTGGCTCGACAAAGTATTGTATCTCGAGGGCTACGCGCGCTTCGCGAGCGGCGAATCGGCCGCGGCGCTGGATGTATTAAAACGCGTCATAACAGAAAACTTCATCGGCTCCGGCGGCGGCCGCGGTCCGAGCAGTTATCGCGACCGGGCCACGCTTCTGCGCGCGCAAATATTACATGCAACCGGCGATATCAAAGGCGCTGTCCAGGAATATGAAAAAGTGCGCGCGGCATTCACCGACGCGTCCGACGCGGTGCAGAATTTCCGTCAACGAAGTTTAACGCTGCCGCCCGTGAAAGTGCTCGCGATGGCCGACGCGGCGGAGTTTCTCGCGCACTCGAAGAATATTGCTAAAGTAAATATGCGAGTTTACCGCGTGGATTTGATGCGATTGTATTTGATGGAACGCAATCTCGATCGAATGACAAATATCGATTTGAGCGGCATCGCCCCGCTGACGGTGAAGGACGTCGAACTCGGAACAGCCGAGGATTTTACGGAAAAGGATACTAATATTTCGCTCGATCTTAAGGATAAGGGCGCCTATCTGATCGTGATGCGGAGCGCCGGAGATTCCGGCAGCGAATCGCTCGCGGCGGCGACGTTATTGTTAAGAACCGATTTGAAACTTGAGGTGCGCGAGGACGTCGACGCGGGGCGTATTTGGATCAATGTTCGCGATTCGAAGAATGCCAGCGTTGCGAAAGCCGACGTGCGCGTCGTGGGATCGCGCGACGGCAGCGTCAATCTCGGCGTCACGGATTTGCGCGGTGTTTACATTGCCGACGGCGTCCATGGGCGCGCGACGGTGGTGGCGCAGGTTCAACCGACGGCGGGCGCGGACAAAACGGGTCCGAGCTTTGCGTTTTTCCGCGGCCAGGCCGACCTCGTGCCGCCGAAACCGCAGGCCGACGCCAAACCCTCGCAACAGGGCCAATTCAAGGGCGGCAACTTTAACGAAGACGCGGTCCGCGAGTTACAACAATTGAATTTCGAAAACAACAGCCGAAACGCGGTCCAGCTCGAAAATAAACTAAAAGTCCAGCAACAGGGCGTCGAAGTGAACCGTGTTAAATGATCGCCGGATTATTTGATCGTTAAATTATAAAAATATAGCGCGCCCACCGCGTCGGTGATCGGCGCGCTCGAGACGAGGCGGACTTGTCCGGGCGTCCCGAAGGCGGCGAAGCTGTAGCCAAGGGCGGAACAGCCCTGAATGGAATATTGCGTTTGCAATTCGAGTCCGGCGTCGGCGTCGACGAGCGTCACGCTGCCCGCGCCAGGTTTATTATCATCGAACCCGTTCGTTGGGGGGCCCTCGACGTCGTCGGAAAACGGCGCGCCGATCGCGACGAGCGCGGGGGCGCCGGCCGTTGTTAACGATGCAATCGCGAATCCGAAGTTTCCGAACGGCGACGTTCCATCGAGCGACCATCGGCGCGCGCCGTCGGCGCCGAAGGCATAGACGGTTCCCACTCCGCCCTGCGTGTTCGGAGCGCCGACAATAATACTTTGCGACGGCTCCGGGCCCGAATTCGTTAATATTAATGAAAATCCGAATGCATCATTTGCATTTTGGCCCGCCAGCGTCGCGACGGCGGCGCGCGAATCGAGGTCGAACGCCAGCGCCGCGCCGGCGGGGGCGGAGTTTACAATTGCGGAGGGTTCGCCGGCCCAGAGAACGCCTTTTGTATGTAAACGATCCGGCGCCGCGAACGCGAGCGATGTTCCAAATCCGCCGGCGGTGGTGGTTCCCGCAATGGAAAATAGTTGCCTTCCGGTTTTCGACGAAATGCAATAAACGCGCGCCGGAACGTTTTGTTGCAATCCGCCGAGCGGCGCCGCGACGGCCACATCGGAGAATCCGTCGCCGTCCAGATCCGCGATCGATCGGATCGTCCATCCGAAATCGGCCGCGCCTTCCGTTCCAATCCAATCCGCGAGCATGCGTCCCGTGGAACTGTAAATATGCACGGCGCCCACGGGCTGGCGTCCATCTGTAAAGAATGGTTCGCCGATCGCGATTTCGGGAATTCCGTCGCCGTCCAGATCGCCGACCGATTCGACCGCCTGTCCGAAATATCCATAATTATTATTACCGTTGATCGAGCGCAAAACCGCTCCGTCGGCGCCCGAAACGATTTCGACGGTTCCGGCAAAATTCAACGTTGCGCTATCGGCGGTCGGGCTCGAAACGGCGACGTCGACGATGCCGTCCCGATTCCAATCTCCCGCCGCGGCCATCGCGTACCCGCGCTGCTGCCCTCCGGCCGCGCCCGCGATCTGAAACATAATTTTACCATTTCCGGCGACGCACGACGTTCGCCCGACGAGCGTCTGGAGTTCGGTGCCGAAACCGGGCGCGTTGATCAGTAAATTTGAGTATCCGCCTTTTCCGCGCAACGCCGCGAGCGAATGTGAATATTGTTCCTCCATCTGCGTTCCGGCGACTTCTAACAAAACGCGCGAGCCGCCGGTCGAATAGATACGAACTCTGCCCGCGCCCTCGGCGGAACGCGTGGAAAAACGCGGCGAGCCGACGGCGATCGCAGTTTGTAAAGGATCGGCGAACGGGCCGGCCGCGAGCGTCGCGCCGAAATATTCGAATAACTGATCGCCGAAGTAAATTCGCATCGTAGCGGATGCAAAACCGCCGCCCGAATGGCTGATATTTAACAAATGAACGGCGCCGGCGGGATCGCCCGCGCGATTCGACTCCTGCGGAGCGCCCACGGCGATGCGCGCGCCGCCGCCCGAGCTATCTGTTTTATCCGGCGCGAGCGCGGCGAGACTGAAACCAAAATTAGCGATGGCGGAATCGCCGGCGATCGCGAGCCCTCCCGACGGATCCGTTAACGATACAATTTGCACGGCGCCTTCCGCGAGTCCGCCCGCGAACGGGGCGCCGGCCGCGAATTCGGGCACGCCGTCGCCGTCGACGTCGCCGACCGCGCAAATGGAGTATCCAAATTTTCCGCCCGCCGCCGCTCCGGGTATCGTTAATATTTCTATTCCGGTCCTCCCCGAGACGATGCGCACCGCGCCCGCGTGGTCGCGCCCGAGGCTCGACCCGACCGCCGCGATCGCGACGTCCGGAATGCCGTCCTGATCGATATCGCCGATGGATGCTACAGTTTGGCCGAGCAGATCGCCGCCCGCCGTTCCGAGCACGCTCCAGATCTTGCGACCGCCCTTGCTCGAATATACAGTTGCGCGGCCCGCGAGCCCGCCCGTTCCTGTAACAAATGCCTGCGGGGCGCCAACGATAAAATCATCCAACCCGTCGGCGTCGAGATCGCCCGCATTCGCTACAGATGTTCCGAATTGATCGACGGCTTGATGACTGCGAACGGCGAGAAGCGGGCGGCGCGTCAAACCCGACACCAGTACGACGCGGCCGAATTGAACTTCGCCAAATTCCGAATCGGGCATCGCTTGGACGAAATCGGCCGTTCCGTCGCCGTCGATGTCTCCCATGTCGGCGGCCGGACCGTGAATGAAACCCTTCAATGCCGCGGGTAGCGCGCGTTCCGTCAATTGGAGTTCGGCACCCGGGCCCGCGCTTTGAAGCGCGGCGATTACAAATAAGAGGAGCGTGGAAACCACGTTCCTATCCAACTACGGATTGGACGATTCGTCCAGAAGAGCGACGGGCTCGGTCACTTCGCGGAGGGTGTCGCTGGCGCCTCGTGGGACTGGACTGTCGTCGTGCCGGTCGCCGGCTTCACTGTGTTTTGATACCAATCAGCCCACGCCTTTGGTTGATTGCCGAAGTCCGCCTTGGCAATTTTGACCAAGGCGTCATGGACGACACCTTTTTCAATCGCAAGACCCTGATCGGAATGGGCGCCTATGACGCGAACGTCGAGCACGACTCCGCTCTGAAGTGTACTAACGATCGGATGCGCGATCGCGGCGGCTTGCGCGACTTCGACATCGTAACCGGCGACGTAGGACTGCACCGTTCCCGAAAAGAAGTATGCGCGCGGAGCGTAGGCGCCGCTCGAACCGGCCTGAACAAGCGCATTCCAATGTTTAATTAACTCAGGTACCGATTCGATGCGTCCCATTTCGCCGAGAGCTTCCGCGGTATGCATCCGAAAGATGGGCGATTGCTCCTTCAATCCCGCGGAAATTCGGCCGGCCGATTTCGAATCGTTGCGCACCGCGATCGACTTCGCGGCGGCCTGCCGGACGCCCGGATCTGCATCATAATAAACGCGCCGTACGAGCGGTCCCGTGTCGGCTTTCAACCCGAGCGATGTATACAATTCCGATGCGAGGCGGCGTACGGGCGCCTTCGGCGAAACGATCGCATGTTCCAATTCGATGGCGAGCGCCGGAGCGGGTATTTGTGATAATAATACTTTTGCGTAACGCTCCTTCATCGCAAGATCCGGCGCTTCTTTTTCAAGATTAGCAATGCTCGAAAACGTCTGTTGCGCCTTTAACGAAAGCGCGGCGCCCGCCAGCCCGTCCAATTCGGCGGCGGCGACCGGCGCCATGGATGCAACAATTTTCGCCGCGTCGACATTCGCGGCCGATGCGCGCGACAGCGCCTCAAGGCACAAATCTTTTATTTGATATTGCGCCGCGAGATCCGCGATTTGTAGTAAACGCCTGCCGTTGCCGGAATCGCAGTTCTTGAGCAATCCCTCGACTTCGAGTCGAAGGACAGGCGACGGTCGTGTCGCAGTCGCTGCGCGACCTGATCCTGCCGGGGTCGGTACTCCGCCGGAGGCCAAAAACGACGCGCCGAGGCAAAATATCGCGGAGCCAATACTGAAGACGGATTTCATTGAGACTACCTGTATCGTCGAGAGGACATACGTGGATCGTTGTTTCGCCGATTTCCGTCTCCGCAGAGGAAAATCAGGCACATTTCCACGCTGTTGCAATTATCATGTCACAGTTCACTTCTTATTGCCGGGCCGAAATCTGGCATAATGCCAATCTCATGTCCTCCATCACAAAATTGCGTTTCCTGACGTCCTCGTTTGCCATCGCGGCCTTGATCGGTGTCGCGGTTGCACAAAATCCGACCGAATCACGACCTGCGGCATCACAACCGGCAATCCCCAAGGATCCCGCAAAGGCCAAAGCTGCCCTCGCAAAAGCCCAAGAGAGCAATCGCAAGCGCGACATTACCGCCGACCTTGAAATGAACATCAATGCCATGGGCTTTGAGATCAAGGGCACCGGCAAACAGATGACTTCCAAGGACGGCAAGATGCGCATGGAACTCGACATGGAGCTTCCCATGGGTCAAGGGCACATGAAGCAGACCGTCGTCAACGACGGAAAGAACATTTGGAATATTCAAGAAAGCCCGATGTTGCCGCAACCGATGATTATGAAATCGACGGTTGAAGAAGCTAAAGAAATGGGAAAGAAAATGGGCGGCGGCATGATGGGCGGCGGCTCCACCGGCGACACCGAGTCGACGATTACAGATTTACAAAAACAGTTCGATTTCGACACGATCGAAGAGTCGATCAAAATCGGCGATCACGAATTCTGGGCGGTCACCGGCGAAATTAAGAAAGACTCCTTGCCGAAGAGTGGACCGCAGGCCCAGATCATGGGCGCGATGAAGCGAACGCGCATTATTTTTGATAAGAAGACGGACATCTTCAGCGGTATGGAAATGTTAACGGGCACGGGACAGAAGATCATGTCGATGGTCTACAAGAATATTAATATTGAGCCCAAGTTCAAAGAGGATCAATTTGTATATACGCCGCCGAAGGATGCCAAGGTCTCCTCGATGGCGGAATTGATGCGAAGCATGGGCGGCGGCGGCGGCGATGAAGACGACGGCGACGACGAAGCCGACGAACCCGCCAAGAAGGTGGAGGCGCCTGCTTCGAAACCGGCTGGCGGCGTTAAGTCGGACATTAAGTAACGTCCAGACAGAATTCCGGGGTTCGACCCGCACATTCTTGACACACACAGGAGCCGGTTCGCCGGCTCCTGTCTTTTTTGGCTTGTTTCAAGTCGCGGAGGGTGTCGGTTCGAAACTCTATGCGAAGGAAGGGGATGCGCAGCAACGCTGCAATGAGGGAGAATTCATATGACACAAGTCGACGTGGGTCTTGCGATTGGTAAATATAGAGTTGCCGAGTTTCTCGGGCGCGGCGGGTTTTCGCTGGTGTACGCCGCGGAGAATCGCGACACAGGCGAGCGCGTCGCGCTAAAATTCGGCGACATGGGCGGCGGCGGCCGATTTGTCGATCGCTTTCCTTCAGTGGAAACGCGCCGCGAGCCGTCGGGCGTGAGTCCCGATGAATTCACGGCCGATGCAGTGTTTTTCGATGGCGCGTCCGCGCGCGTCGACTTTTTGGATGAAAAAGAAATCGACCGATTGTTAGTTTCCGAGGCGGAAACGCTGCGGCGAATCCGCACTCCGCACCTTGTGTCGCTGCGTGATGTTATAAAAAGAGACGGCCGGCCCGTTCTCGTGCTCGACTGCATCAAAGGAAAAACGCTGCGCGAAAAGATCCGCGCGCTCGAAGGCGTTCGTATCAACTGGTTTCTTACAATTGTTCGCGCGCTCGAACGATTGCAAGCAAGCGGACAACTGGCCTATCACGGCGATCTCAAACCGGAAAATATTATTATTAAACCGCAGGGAACGGTCGTCATGCTCGACCCGGTTCCTGCGCGGCAGGGGGACACGGGCCCCGTGCCCGTGACACTAACTTACAATCCGCTCCTTCTCCGCGACAGTAAAGCGGACGTGATGGCGATCGGAATTACATTGTATGAAATTCTCACCGGTACGCTGCCGTTCGACGAAGTGCCGTGGGAGTATGCCGGTTCGAAGTCCGGGGGCGAAACTGTAAGAATGTCGCTTTCGTACTTCTTGAGTTATACGCCGCCGCGCGACCTCAATCCGAACGCGCCGCCGGAGTTGGAGAAAATTATTTATCGTTGTCTGACAATCCAGGAATACGGCCTTGCGGAGTTGCGCGACGACTTCGTGGCATTCCTACGGAAATAGCGCCGGCCGTTCGGCCGTCCGGGACAAATCGAGGTCCCGGTGTATCGAAAGACAACAATCGCGCTGCCAAGCGCAGACGTTGCGTCCGGCACGTGATTCGCACCCTTTCGTTCAGCCGGGGACGGCAGCCTCCGGCAATTGTAATCAAGTGTAATTCTCTGCCGAATTGAGGTGATCCCATGCGAGCCGCGGAAATCATGACTAAAGAAGTGGAAATTGTATCTCCGAATCAGACCGCCAACGAAGCGTGGAATCGTATGAAGCTGAAGGGCTTTCACCATCTCGTCGTGGTCGAGCGGGGCATTGTTATTGGATTGCTCTCGGATCGCGATCTTGGCGGAAAATATGGCGATTCTCTTCGCGCCGGCAAATCGGTCGGATCTGTAATGACTCCCTATGCGGTAACGGTTACTCCGGAAACGCCGGTGAAGCGCATCGCCAACGTGATGCGAGGTCATTCGATCGGTTGCGTTCCCGTGATGGACGGCGATCGGCTTGCCGGAATTGTAACCACGACGGATTTACTACAATTAATCGGGCGCGGCGTCGAACGCCCCATATCCTCGACGCAACGGCGGACGCTGCACGCGAGGGGTCGCGCCGCACAGCCGCAGATTCGAAACGTCGGCAGAAATCGTTGAGCTTGAGCGGCGCGGAATCGGATCGCACGCGTCCGAAGTGCTCCGCACGATCGGTCAATTGTATGAACCGGGTTCCAATGCACGTCGGCGTGCGACGTTAGGTTGGAATTTCCCGCACATTCGGGGAAATAGCATGGAACTCGGGCTATTTGAAAGCGCGAATCATTAAATTTCAAATTAGGCAAACGGCCGATCGAGCTGCATAATAATTACGCTCGTGGATGATGAATGCTTTCCGCGATGGCGTCGTTTCGTTTGGGACCTGCGGCCCGCTCGATGCAACGATTCGTGGAAAGCACGCATTAGCTTCATCTTCCGATGATTCTCGTGTCGTGTTGAACCGACGACGCGGGACCAATGGGCAGGCATCAGGCGCGTACCCCGCCTCCCCCGCGCGCGCCTGTGTGCCTTCAATCGCCTGAGGTGCCGTAACTTCGAACGCTTGCGCAGAAGAAGTTTCGTAGCGTCGTTTGGGCGAATGAAGGCGAACTCGATTTTTGTTCCACGGGCGTGCCCATCCCCTGCGCGCCCACACGCACAATTTTTCCGGTGCCTCCACACTTCGAAGCTTGTTCGTGTAGTTTTTGTATTCCTGAAAACTCCCTCTTTACGTCGCGTCGCGTTCTTACAATTAACCGCAAATCGTCGCGGTTGTATATGTAGTAACCGGCGGGACTCGCATCTGCCTCGCGAGGATTTTGCTCAATGAAACTCTCCTGGTTACTGTCCGGTTGCGCGCTCTTAGCCGCATCCGCGGCAACAACATCGTGGTTGACGGCCGCTGCCCCAACTAGTCCTGCTCCCTCCAAGAACCGATCGCTTGCAATCAGTCCGGCGACTTCCAGCGAACTCTGGGTTGTCAATAAAGAGAACGACGTCGTCGTCGTCACGGACCGCACGGCGGGAACTGTATTAGCTACGGTTACCGTCGGCGTCAGCCCGCGCAATATTGCATTCAACACTTCGGGTACGAAAGCGTATGTTACAAATCAGCGCGGAACTGTAGCCATCGACAAGACGGTGCTCGAGTACACAGGTTCGGAAATTCTCGGCAGCGTTTCCGTCATCGACACGGCGTCGCGCTCCGTCATCAAGACGATCACGACCGGCATCGGCGTCGAGCCGTACGGAATCGCGCTTGCACCGAATGGTAAATATCTGCTTGTTACCAATGCGAGGTCAAATTCGCTTTCCGTCATCGACCCCTCGACCGACAACGTCGTTGCGACGATGGCGTATGCGGCCGACCTTTCGATCATTCCCGGCTCCCTCACGGCGGCCGACATCGATACTAATAACGATTTCATTCCCGACTTCGACGCGCCGCGCGGCGTTGCCATCGCTTCGACGAGCAATCGCGCGTACGTCGCCCACCTGAAGAGCGGATTCATCTCCGTCGTTTCATTAACATTGAACGGCAGCGGCGTTCCGACCGCGCTCTCCGTCGCGAAGAGAATTGATCTTAACAAATATCCGTACGACGCGTTCGTCAATCCGACGAAAATCACCGTCGCCAAAGCGCAGGGCAACACGCGTTTCACCGACGATCTCGCGATTTCGCCCGACGGAACGCAATTGTGGACCGCGCATCAATTGTTAAATGTGAACCACGACGTCGACACGCCGTTCAGCCCGGGCGCGTTCGCGAACCGCATTTACGGCGCGGTATCGATCGTCGACCTTACTACAGAAACGTTTCAATGGAGCGACAACGTCAAGACGGACAATTCCAATCGTTTGAATTTCGATTGGAACGTCGCGACCGGAACGACGATGAACGTTAATTATGGCATGACGACGGGTCAGGTTTCGCGCAGACTTGCGACGCTTCGCGGGACGGCGGCTCCGACTCTCGGCAATACGAATTATACATTAAAGATCGAACACGCGACCTCGAACGCGCCGTTCCAGATCATTAATGGTCGAACGGAGAATTACATCGCGGCCGGCAACGGCGGCATCATTCTTCTCAATTCGAACGGCGTTGTCGCAAGCGGCAACACCGACGCGAACGGCAATGCGACCGTGACGCTGACGCTGCCGTCGAATCCTTCGTGGGTCGGCAGTTCGCTTTATTATCAAGCGATCGTTCAGGGCGGTCCGATTACTTATACAAACGGTGTCCGCGCGATCATTGGCAATCCGAGCGGCGTGATTCCGAACGGCTCGATGCCGGTGCGTTTGGCTCTCCCGAGCCGCGTTGAATTCAGTCCGGACGGCAAGAAAGCCCTCGTGCTCTCGCGCGCCTCGGAAGACGTCGCGGTATTTGATGCAACCCAGTCGACTCCTGCATGGATTGGCATTACGCCGCGCCGCGATTCGACGCCGAGCCCGACTCAGCTCGATAAGAATCATACGCAGTTCGATCCGAACCGCCTCGTCGGCGATCGTCCGACCGGAATGTTAATTGCCGATTATGATGTTCGAAACGACATCGCGAATTTGTATACTAACAATGAAATTTCGCGCGACGTCGCGCGAAACGTCGTTAGTTTTACAACCGGCGTGGTCGGTTCGACGCTGCCGACGGTGAAAATCGTCCAGCCCGGTAATGATAAATTTAACACCAGCGAACTGACCGGCTCCGAACTCTTCGCCGACGGATCGCGCGATCAGACGACCGGCAATTTCGCGGCGTCCTGCGAATCGTGCCACTACGAGGGCGGCGAAGATGGCAACGTCTGGCAGCGTCCCGCGGGCCCGCGTTCGACAATTCCCGTCTACGGCGGCATCCGCCGCACGGGCATGTTGCTATGGAAAGCCGTCCGCATGAATCTCGGCGAAACAGGTCCGATGTTCGGCGGCGAAAACGGCGGAACCGGCGTGTTTACAGATGCGGAACAGGAAGGACTGATCGCTTACCACGAGAAGATCTCGGTGCCGCTCAATCCCAATCTTGAAAATGCACAGTTCAGTGCCGACGCGAAAGTCGGGCGCGACCTGTATTTTGGCATTAACGATACGGGAATGAATCCGTTGAACCGCAATTCCAACTGCGCGTCGTGCCATCCGACGACTCTCCTCAGCAACAACGTTTGGTTCACACAGGATCAAATCAAGATTCTCGATCCTAATTATGATCAGGCGCACCAGGATCCGTGCTTCTCGCTGAAGTTCAACATCATGGGCAACGCGCTTCAGGATGTGAACTCGGGCGTCAATCTCGTGGACGACCAAAATGTGATTATTAATGATCGCAACGGCGACAACATCTCCGATATTGAAAGCTACAATCCCGCGAATGCGGATTTGAGCGGCGATTTCACGCGAGATGACATGAACAGCACGCTTTGCGACGATCCTAATAATCCTGGCAATCCGCTCGTGTTCGAGCGCGCCGCGGGCAGGTTCGACATTCCGACGAAAATCGGAGTGTTCGCGACAATGCCATATTTCCACGATCACGCGGTCAGCTCGCTCCGCGCGGTCATCGATCCGGGTTCGCAATCGTTTCCGACGCTCAACAAGATGTTGAATACGCAACACGATTTGCGCGGCACGCAAGTTCAGCAGTTCCTTTCATCGACGAACGTGAATGACGATATCGAGCTCATTCTCAGGTTCATCAGGTCGCTGTAACAGAAACGCTGTAACAGAAAGTCTGCTTCCAACTCCTCGGGCCGTCCGGAGCCGCAAGCTCCGGGCGGCCCGATTTCTTTCGCGGTCACGGTCGGCCCGGCGGCTGGTACGATCCCGCGATATGAGTTTCGGCCAACCCAAAGACGGCGTCCGGTATGGCAGCTACCTGCGCGTTCCGGAGTTATTAAAAACGCAGGCGCCGCTTACGAACGAACACGACGAATTGCAGTTCATTATTATTCATCAGGTTTACGAATTGTGGTTTCGGCTCGTTCTCCACGAACTCGACGCCGTGATGGTTTTGCTTTCGGAAGGCGGTGGCAGAGTTTGCGACGAAAACATCCGCGAAGCGGCCCGGCTGATGCGGCGGGTTATTTGTATTCAGGGCGTTTTATTACATCAAATCGCCGTCATGGAAACGATGCGGCCGGTCGATTTTCTGCGATTCCGCGAATATTTAAAACCGGCATCGGGATTCCAATCCGCGCAATTCCGCGAAGTCGAATTTCTCGCCGGTAACAAAAGCCAGGCGCTTCTCGACCATTGCGACGCCGACGACGAATCGAAACGAAGACTACAAAAACGATTCGAGGGACCGACGTTGCGGGAGCGGTATCTGCAATGCGCGACTTCGCGGGGATTTGCCTCGAACCTTGCCGATCCCGGAACCGAACTCTTTACAAAAACTGTGTTCTCGCTCGTCGAATTATACAGAAATCCCCCGGCCGACGCTTCCATGATGGATCTCTCGGAGGCGTTCATGGATTTCGACGAAGGCCTCGGTCTGTGGCGGTCGCGCCATTTTTGGATGGTCGAACGCGTCATCGGCGGCAAAATCGGCACGGGGTACGCGGCCACCGGCGAGGGATTCGAGGGCATTCGTTATCTTTCCCAAACTCTTAACAAAAAAGCCTTCCCCGAATTGTGGGAAGTTCGCACAAGACTTACGTTGTGAACGTCACTCCGCCCGAATTTCCGGCGCGCTTCAATATGGCGCGGTATTTTCTAACGTCGCGCCTCGAAGAGGGCTTCGCGGACGCGGCGGCGGTTTTTACGGATCGCGCGAATTTTACTTATCGACAGATACACGAACTATCGAATCGCGTCGCGAATGCCCTCGCGGAGCGCGACGTGCGCTCCGAGGAGCGCGTATTAATCATACTCCCCGACGGCGCTGAATTTATAGCAGCGTGGTTCGGCGTGTTGAAGGCGGGGGCCGTGTTCGCGATGGTGAACCCGCTCGTGACGACCGAGGATTTCGAACATTACTTTGAATATACAAAAGCGCGCGTAGCATTTCTCGACGCGGCCGCGGCCGACCGGCTTCTGCCCGCGATCGCGAAATCGCGATATTTAAGATTCGCCATTTTTGTCGGCGGCGCGCCCGCGGACGGCGGAAATGTAAAATTCGAAACCTGGCAACGCGCCGTGGCCGCGGCGCCGGCGGACGACGCGATGGCGGACACGCACCGGGAGGACGTCTCCGCGTGGCTGTTTACATCCGGATCGACGGGCAAACCGAAGGCCGCGGTCCATCGCCACGTCGATTTTGCATACAATACCGAATGTTACGCAAAGCAAGTGCTCGGCATCCGCCGCGGCGACCGCACGCTCGCGGTTTCTAAATTATTCTTCGGATATGCGACGGGCGTCAATCTGATGTTTCCTTTCGCCGTCGGCGCGTCGACCGCCGTGTTCGAGGAGCGATCGACGCCGGAGACGATGGTTCAAAAAATAAGGAAATTCCAACCGACGATTCTCTGTTCCGTGCCGACGTCGATCGCCGGAATGTTACAAATCGAAAATCTGTCCGCCGGCGATCTGCGCCCGCTGCGATTGTTAACTTCGGCCGGCGAGGCGCTGCCCGCGGAACTGTATAAACGTTGGTACGACCGCTTCGGAATCGAGATTCTCGACGGAATCGGATCGGCCGAAATGTTTCATATTTATATATCCAACCGGCCGGGGCGCGTCCGCGTCGGCACGCTTGGCGAGGCCGTCCCGGGTTACGATGCGCGCGTGGTCGGCCCCGACGGCGCCGACGCTCCGGCTGGCGAACCCGGTTATTTGTGGGTTCGCGGCGAGAGCCAGTCTTTAGGTTATTTTCAAGATAAGAAAAGGAGCGCCGAAGTTTTTCGCGGCGAATGGTGCGTCTCCGGCGACATGTTCCGGCGCGACGCGGACGGATTTTTTATTTATGAAGGCCGCGGAGACGACATGCTCAAAGTCTCCGGAATCTGGGTTTCGCCGCTCGAAATCGAAAATTGTTTATTGAAACATCCTTCGATCGCCGAGTGTTGCGTTATCGGCGTTCCGGACAAGGATGGGCTCGTCAAACCGCGCGCATTCATTGTGCTGCGCGCGGGTTTCGCGGCGTCCGAATCGCTGTTCGCGGATCTTCGCGCGCATGCCAAGAAAAACATGGCTCCATACAAATATCCGCGCTGGATGGACGTGCTCGACGCGATTCCGCGCGGCGATCGCGGCAAGGCGGATCGAAAAATCCTCCGCGCGATGCCGCTGAAGAGAGACTAACGATCGTTCGGGCCGCTTTTGTTTGTTTAATTAACGAAACGCCCAGAGCTTCGGGACGCCCCAGCTCGCGCCAAAGGCGGTTCCGGAAGCTTCGAACGCAATTGTAACATTCTCGCCGCCGAATGCGGCAAGATCTGCGCGCGCGGGCCACGTATCCGACCAGATTTTTGTATTTTCGCATTCGTGAGACGCCCGCAGAACCCGAATTTTCTCGCCCGACGCGCGAATGACATAAATATTAAATTCAACGGGTCCGACGTGTTTCTTAACTTTCGGATCGTCCTTCAATTCCTCGGGATCGAGACTCGCGCGCGTGAAAATCGCGGGCTGGATCACGAGCGATGCCGCGCCGGAAATCTTTATATTAGGGAATTCGATGCGGTGCGGAATCTGCAGCGCGACGGTGACGGAATCGACGGCCGCGGCCGCCGCCGCGTCCATCGGTTTTGGGGGGTCGCCGGTCGCGTGCCGCGCCGTTTTCTGTATTTTCTTAAAATCCAGCGGCTCGGCGAGAATCGCCTCCGGCGGCGCCGGGGCGGCGGGCGCCGCTTGTAATTGTATCAACGATTCCGCGAGCAATTTTGTTATAATCGCGTGGCCGAGCGGCGCCGGATGGATGATATCCGCGAAGAGATCGCGCGGGCCGGTTTCGGGACGCCACATCGCGGCGCGCGCGTCGGCCGCGGGTACGGTCCGTGCCGCCGCCACTTCGCGTACGATGGATGCGTAGACTTCGCCATCTGTAAACTTCTCGCGCGTCGCGACCGGAGCCGGCGGAATCACGACGACGAGCGCCGAATGGATCGATTTTGCGAGATCGGCGATGCGTTCCAGCGTTTCGCGGAATTGTTGTTTCTCGAGACGCGCACCCTCCGGGCGACGGATTTCGTTCGACCATACTTCAATATATTTTTTTCGCTTCGCCGCCGCCGCGGCGGGATCGTTATGTGTAAACTGCTCCGCCGCGAACCGGAAAATCGCCGATTTTGCCAGCCAAGAGGCGCCGCGGGACGTGACCTCGAATGCGCGCGCGTCGTCGAGGCCCACGGCGGGCGTGTAATCGTTCCACGCTCCGGCGTATAGTATAATGACGTCGGGTTGCCATTCCGCGCCGCGCAGTTTCAATAATTGTAACATTTGGAAACTGCTATATCCGGGCACGCCGCAATTGATCACTTCGTAAGATCCGCGGACCGACAGCCAGCGTTGTAAACGATGCGCGAACGTCTCGTCGACGGATACTGCAATTCCAAAAGTATTCGAATCGCCGATGCAAAGAATCCGTTTCGTCCCAGGCGTTTTGCGGTCGGCGAATTCGGGGCCGCGAAAGCCTTTTGTGTTCATGGCTTCGCCCGATTCGGGGATGCGGCCGCCCGCGGGAATTTTCCAGAATAGGAGCGGGTCGTACTCGCTCGGAAACTTGCCGCCCATCTCATTACCCACAAACTCGACGGGCGTCGCCGGTTTTGTCGCGGCGGGGGCGATGAGGCGCCCCGCGCCCTCTGCGAGTAAAATGAGCGTCGCGTTCGTTAGAATGGCAAACAGGAACTTCCGTCGTGCGCGCGGCGCCATTCAACTAATGTAATGAACATGCGCTTCCAGTCTAGAAGTGGTTTCAAAAGTCTCTCGAGTTGCGCGCGGCTCTCTTCGCCCATCGCATCGTTGCCTCGTCCTCGGCGACCCAACTGGGTCGTCTGCGGCGCGGCGCCTCGCGCTGAACGAAGATTGCTCGCGCTCGCTCTTCGAGATACTTATGAAACCACTTCCAGTCTCCGCTTTTCCGGATGTTAATAAATCTCGCCGATCTTACATCACCCGAGTCCGGTGCCCGGATTCCCGGATCGATATTGATTTTACCGGCGGGTTCGATCGAACCGCACGGTCCCCATCTGCCGCTCGGGACCGACACGATTCTTTCGGTTGAAACGTCGCGGCGCGCGGCGGCGAAATTACAACAATCGGGAACGCGCGCGTTCGTGGCTCCGCCGTTGCCGTTCGCGGTCACCGATTTTGCGCGTGGTTTTCCGGGCCGCGCCTCGATTACTAAAAAAGCGGCCGCGGAATTTGCCGGCGCCGTGCTCGACGCGCTCGCGTCGGCGGGACCGGCGCGCATTTTAATTGTTACATTACATCTGGAACCCGAACACTTACAATCGCTGCGCGACGCCGCGGCCGCGTCGGAATCCCGGACGGGCGTGCCGTCGCGACTCGTGGAGTTTACAAAAAGACGCGCGGCGGAGCGCATTGGCGGCGAATACGCGACCGGATCGTGCCACGCTGGGAATTTCGAATCGTCGCTCGTGATGGCCGCCGGGCCCGGACTCGTGCGCGAAGAATTGCGCCGCGCGTTGCCCGCGTTATTTATAGCATTACCCGAGAAAATGAAACAGGGCGCGGCCACATTTAAAGAATGCGGCATGGACGACGCCTACTGCGGCGATCCCGCGTCCGCGAGCGCGGCCGAAGGCGAACGCATTTATGACATTCTTTCCTCGCTGGTCGCGGAGGCCGCGGCGGGCGATCCTCATGGAGCAAACAAATGATACGAATTCCCGTTCCGCGCGTCGTGCTGTTCGCCGCGGCAATATTATTATTACAACAATCCGGAAAGGGCGCGCGCTCGTCCTCGGGGCCGGCCGAAGGCTCGATCGCGCCCGTGTTCGACCTCGCGGTGCCGGAGAGCAAGGCGCGCGTCAAACTCGACGAATTGCGCAAATCGAAACCCGTCGCGCTCGTTTTCGGAAGCTACACTTGACCGCCGTTTCGCGCCTCGGGCAGGCGCATCGAGGATTTGTATAACGATTACAAAGATTCGGTCGACTTCCTTTTTATTTATATTAAAGAAGCGCATCCGCTCGACAAGAACGGCGCGACGATTCCGAAGAACAAAGGCGTCGCGGAGTTAAAGGATCCGTCGACCGCCGAAGAACGCGTCAAGAACGCGAATATTTGCAAAAAATCGCTCGCGCTCACGCTGCCGAACGCGATCGACGGAATCGATAATAAAACTTGCGAGGATTACGCGGCCTGGCCCGAACGTTTATATCTAATCGGCACCGACGGGCGCGTGCTTTTCCGCGGCGAACCCGGGCCCGCGCGATTCGACCCGGCGGCGCTCGACGCGGCGATCCGGAAGCACGTTTCCGCGGCCGCGAGCGCGCCCGCCTCGCGCAAGGCTAAAAAAACATAAAATAAGCGATGCCGCGACCGCGCCCGCTCCCTGTGTTGTTCGTATTGCTCGCGGGATTGGTCGCGGCGCTCGCGCTTCGCAAAGGCGCGGATTATGTTCATTATTATGATTGGTCGCGCGTGGCCGCCGCGGGAAACGCGAACGAAATCCGCTGTGAACAGTTGTCGCCGGCGGGCCAGCCGATGTCGCAATGGTCCCACGGCCCCGGATTTCTGTTTGCATTGCCGCATATATTAACATTCGGACTCCTTTCGGAAGACTTCTCGATCCGGCTTGCCGGCGTCGCCGCGAGTTTCGTTCTCTGGATTTGTATCTATCAAATCGCGTCGATCATGACGGCCGGGAGCGGACCGAACGCGAGACTTCGCGCCTGCGCGCTCGTCTTTCTAGGCACGCACGCCGGTTTTTACGCATTTTCGCTTTCGTCGGAATTGTTTACGCTCGCGAGCCTCGCCCTGCTCGTGTACGCGATGATTCCGGGGGGTCTCCCGGATTTATTAAGATTCGCAGCGGGGGGCGCCGCCGCGGGAATATTAATTATCACGCGGCCGCAATTGATTATTTACGCTCTCGTCGCCTTCGCGGCGCTGTTGTGGCAGCTTGTGAAAACCAAGGACATCGGCCGCGCGCGATTCGTGGCGTCGGCGCTGTTTCTTAGCATTCCGTTCGCCGCCTGCGCGTGGCAGGTCGCCGTGACGCGACGCTGGATGACGGGCGACGCCATGAAATCGCCCTATTTTTTCGGCGACGCGGAATGGTGGAGCGTGGACTTCGCGCATCCGAAGCTCGCGGAAGTGTTCTTTCATCCGTGGCACGGATTATTTATATATCATCCGATCTACGCCGCCGGTGTCGTATTGATAATAATACAAATTTTCCGCGCGCGGCGCGGATGGCGCGCGTTCGCGGTCGCGACGGCCGCCGCGCTGGCGCTGCACATCTTTCATCAGGCGTCATGGTACTGCTGGTGGCTCGGGACCGGTTCATTCGGCAATCGCGGCCTCGCGGCCGCGTCGATTGTCATTCTGCCGTGGATCGCGTCCGCATGCGCGCTCGGCGGCGGTCTTTCGAGAACGATGCTGTTCGCAGCCGGTCTCTGGTCGACCGCGCTCCTTTGGCAGGGCGAGACCAATTTTTATACATATTCGGAATTATTACAATCGATGGCGTTCATATTACAAAAACCGGAGTTTCTCACGGCGATCGCCGGCGCTCTCGCGGTCGCCGCCGCGGTGCTATGGCGCCGACGCGGCGGCGCCGCCGACGCGTTCCTGTTCGGAATTTGTATTATTTATATTTGTAAACGCGCCGCGCTCGCGCTCCATCAAAACAAGGAATTGCCGCTGCCCGCCGACATTTTTGTATCGTTTGTCGCCGCCGGCGCCGCCGCGTGGCTGTTTAAATGCGCGATTCGCGATTCCGCCGCCGCGGAACCGTCGGAAGCGGCGCCGAACGCGCCCTTTCACGCCCGGACGGCGGCCATTGCGGTGGTCGTCGCGTGCGTCGCGACGGTCCCGATTTTTCTTCGAGTGACAGAACGACGCGACTCGCGGATTGTGCCCGGAGTCGAAACGTGGCCGGATCGCTCCCTTCGTCATCCGTTTCAGGACGAGGCGCTCCTGCAGGCGGCCCGCGAAATGACCAAGTTGCCCGGATACGAAGAGGACAGAGTCAGGCTCGCCGGGTTCATCGAGCGCATGAAGTTGGCTCCGAAATAGATTATTGGTTGCCGCGCAAGTATCCTGTTCGCCCCAACAATTGAAATCCCGCCGTTGATTAACGATCCGACGAAACTAACAGATCCGCGCCGCGCGGCCGAGGCGGGCGCGCAGTCGAAGGTTCAATTGGTAACATTCGGTTGCCAGATGAATAAGTATGATTCCGAACTGGTCGGCGGACGTCTTCGCGCGAAGGGATTCGGATTCACCGACGTGCCCGAGGAAGCGGATATTATTGCAATCAACACCTGCTCGGTGCGCGGCGGAGCCGAAGACCGCGTGTACGGCCGCCTCGGCGATTTGAAGCGTCTGAAGCGCAAACGCCCCGGACTTATTGTTGCCATCCTCGGCTGCCAGGCCCAGCGCGAGGGCGCCGAATTGTTACGTCGCGCGCCGCATATCGATATCATCGCCGGAACGCGCGAGTTTCCGCGCCTGCCCGAACTCGTCGCGCGCGTGCGCGCGGGCGAACGGCCGATTATTGCTATTGACGAAAATGTCGAAGTGCAGGTCGAACGCGAGGACCGCGTCGAGCGGGCGCCTTCCGCGTACATCGCCGTGATGCGCGGCTGCGATTTAAATTGTACATTTTGCATCGTTCCGGCGACGCGCGGCCGCGTCCGTTCGCGGACGATCGGCGATATTCTCGAGGAAACGCGCTGGCTGGTCGCCGACGGCGTGCGCGAAATTGTATTACTTGGTCAAACTGTAAATTCCTACGGTTACGATCTCGCGTCGCCGACCGAAGCGGAGTCGATGGGTTACCGCCGCGTGCTCGCCGATGGCGGTTCCGCCGTTCCTGAATATTTACAATCCGACGCGGCGGCGGCGCCCGCGGTCGCGACGCTCGCCGTTCCAATCGATTTCGAAGGGCCGCCCGCCATTCCGCGTCTTTCGGAATTGATACGAAGAATCGGCGCGATTCCGGGCGTCGAACGCATTCGACTTGTTACCAATCACATTGCCTATCTCGACGACTCGCTCATTGCCGCGCTCGCCGAAGTTCCGTCCGCGATGCCGTTTCTTCCGATTCCGGCGCAGAGCGGAAGCGACGCGGTTCTGCGCGAAATGCGGCGCGGCTACACGGTGGATAGTTATAGAAGGCGAATTGATAAATTAAGAAAACGCGTTCCCGATATTGAGTTATCGTCGGATTGGATCGTCGGATTTCCGGGCGAGAGCGACTCGGATTTTCAAAAGAGCTGCGATCTGCTCCGCGAGATCGGATTTGCACAGAATTTTATATTTAGATATTCGCCCCGTCCGCGGACGGCCGCGTTCGCGCGCGCCGAAATCGAAAACGACGTCATCGCGGCGCGCAACACGGAATTATTAAAGATCGCGGAGGAGACGCAACTCGCGCGATGGCGGCGCTACGTCGGCGCCGCACGGCCTGTTTTGGTCGAATTCGCCGATCGCGAACAGGGGCGCGCGGGCGGCCGTTCGCCCGAGAATCTCGAAATCCATTTCGACGGATCGCCCGAGCTCACGGGCGAGTTTGTTAATGTTCGAATCACGCAGGCGTCCGCGCACAGCGCCCGCGGGGAAATGATTCCCTGATGTCGCGTAACCAGGCGATGACACTTCGATCAAACCGCGATTTTTGTTAGATTTTAAGAATGGACACGCGCGTCGGCGATCATGAACGATTGATGGAGCAGGCCTTCGCGCTCGCGGAGCACGGCCGCGGATCCGTCGAACCGAATCCGCGCGTCGGTGCCATCGCACTCGGCGGGGGACGGATCGTCGGCCGCGGTTACCACGCCGAATATGGCGGCCATCACGCCGAAATCGGCGCGCTCGACGAGGCGCTCACCGCCGGAGCCCGGCCCGATACTTTATTTGTAACTCTCGAGCCATGTTCCACGATCGGAAAAACGCCCGCGTGCGTCGAGGCGGTTCTTCACGCGGGAATTCGGAAAGTTTATGTCGGCGCCATCGATCCCAATCCGATGCACGCGGGCCGCGGAATCGCGATCCTGCGCGAACACGGCGTCGAAGTGATACATCTGGGCGCGGACCTGCGATTCGCGGATCAAAACAAAACTTATCTGCGCGCCATCTCGCTTCGCCGGCCGTGGGTGCTCGCGAAGTGGGCGATGACGCTCGACGGGCGATCGGCGCTGGCGAACGGCGACTCGAAGTGGATTAGTAGTGAACGCGCGCGCGAGTTTGTGCATCGCCTGCGCGGTCGTTGCGAGGGCGTCGCCGTCGGCGTCAGTACAATTCTTCGCGACGATCCTTTATTAACATGCCGCGGCAACCAATTGTTATCGAAGCCGCCCGCGCGAATCATATTCGATTCGCAATTGCGAACGCCGCCGCAGGCGCGCATGCTCGTCGAGGGCGAATCGCCCGTTTGGATTATTACACTCGAAGACGCGCCCGCCGAGCGCCGCCGGGGGCTCGAACGCGCGGGCGCGGAGATTCTTAATGTTCCGCCGGAGCCGCAACAGGCCGGCCGGCCGCGCGCCTGCATCGCGGCCGCGATGGAATTGTTATTTTCGCGCGGCATTCGCCGCCTGCTTGTCGAAGCGGGTCCCGAACTCATCGGCGCGCTCCGCGCGGCGCGCGTCGTCGATCAGATTCTATGCGTTGTGGCGCCGCGACTCGCGGGCGGACCTCCGCCCGTGCCCGGACCGGCCGGACTCCCCGAATTCGCGACGATGGAGCAGGCGCTCGTGCTCGACGACGTGTACGTCGAGCGAATTCATACAGATATTTTGATCGGCGGCTTTATTAATATTGGTTTACAAAAGCCGGACACGGCGGGCGCGCCGTGATTCTTCTTAACAAATACATCGGCGCCCTGCTGACGGCGGCGCTGGTGTCTTGCGTCTCGCGCGGCGAACTCGCGGCCCACGCGCTGCGGCATCGTCCGCCCGGCGCCGCCGCGGAGGCTTGGTCGAAATATCGCGCCGCCGGGGTCGCTGGAAATATAGAAGAAGCGGAAGCGCAGTTGCGTACGGCCGTCGGCATCGATCCGGAGTTCGTGCGCGCGTGGCGGCGGCTCCAGGATATACAAATTATAACATTTCGGCGCGACGAGGCGATCCGCGAAGCGGAGGCCGGGATTGCAAAGGATCCGAATTCGCCGCGCGGTTATTATTTACTTGCGCGCCTACGCGACGGCGCCGCGCGGCTGCGATTATTAAAGAAAGCGCAGGATCTCGATCCATGGTACGGATGGGCGCGACAGGGGCGCTCCGCGTACGATGAGGCGTTCTCGGGGCCGGGCGACGGACTTTCGTATGCTCAGGACGCGGTGGATCTGTTACCGGAGGAAACCGATCCGTGGCTTGGCGTCATTGCCTCGCTGCGCGCGTCGGGCGATCAGGGGCGGCTCGAATTCATGGTGCGCAATTGCGCGCATGCATTCGGAGGAACGGAGCCCGTGTTTCTGGAATTATTATTAAGAATGTTCGCGGCGAACGCCAACCGGCCGGGCGTTTATACTATATTTAATCAAAACGACGTCCGCGACAATCTTTCGATTATACTACAAAACGCGCCGGCGACGCGCGCGCTCGCGCTCGCCGCGCGGGCGGGCGGAACGCGCGACGCGATCGAGCGCCTCGAGGACGCGCTCGTCTGCGCGCGCTCGGCCGGACCCGTGGCGGCGGAACTCGAAGTCGCGCGCTGCCTGCTCGCCGCCGAAATCGCGCTCCAATCCGGACGCGTCACCGACGAGGAACGCGAACTCTCCCGTGCCCACGCTCTCGGCGAGCATTCGATCCGCGTCGTTCGCGAACTGCGGCTCGCGCGCATCGCGACGCGCGACTACAAAGGCGCATGGTCGCTCGAGGAAGAATTTTTACAACAATTCGGGAATGCTATCAAAAGCGCGGACAACGGCCGGCGCGATCAATTCGCGGCGTCGTTGTACACGGCCGCCAACATGCCGGGGGACGCAAATGTATTATTAAGTTTTGCGCGGGCCGCGGCGCGCAACGGCTGGCTCGACGAGGCGGCCGAACTGGCCGCGCAAACATTACAATTGGATCCGACGTCGTTCGAAGCCGCGGAGTTTCATAAAGAAGTCCGCGGTTTCCGCCGAATGATTACAAAAGTGCGGGACGAACTGGAGCATGGTTCGCGCGGGAGCCTTTCGCTCATGGGCGCGCTCGATCCGTTTCGATTAATAACAAAAGAAACGCTAGGCTTCGACGCCGTCGAGGGATCGGAAACGGATGCGCATTTTCCGATCGGTTCGCTTCTCGTCTCGACGCCCGGGTCGCCGGGTTTTGCAAGCATTTTCGAAAAGTATGGTTTGGAATTGCGCCTCGGAAAACGGTTCCTCGGACCGGTCGAGGCCGCCGCGATGCGGCGTCTATCGACGCGCGCGATCGACGGCGAAGTGCTTGGACGGCCGTACCGCGGACTCGAGTCCGTGGGCGAAGGCTGGAGTTTATTTACACAAATCGAGCAGAACGCCGGTCCGTTCGCCGGAGCGACGCTTCCGGGAAATGTATGGATTATTCTCGACGAAATCGCCGAGACGGCGCATGGCATCGAGCGCGAACGGATCGCGATGGCGGACGAGGCGCGCGCGGGCCGCGCCGACGCGTGGAAAGTGCAAATATTACCATTAGCGGCGACAAAGGCGGAGCGGCTCGCGGCCGACGAGTCTTTCGATCTCGCGCGCCGGCTCACGCGGCGCGCGATCGAACGCGATCCCTCGCCCGTCGCGCCGCGGATGCTCGAAATTGTAAGATTACACGAATACGGCCATCTCGCGGACGCGGAACAGTTATTACCGTTCATGTCGCAATTGCCGCGCGCGATCTGGTGGCTCATCGACGGCGGGTTGTCGATCCGAAATGTCGAGGCTCGGCTCGAGTGGCGCGCCGAACTCGTGGCGCTCTGTTCGACCCGCGATCCTGAATTATCACTCGCCGGAATCGTGCAACATTGTGAACATCCGTATGGCTTGCCGCCCCACTCGATCGGGTTTTCGAAACTGGCCGCGAGTTTCACGCGCGAAGTGGATTCGATGGCGGCCGACGGCGCATTGCCAACAATCGACCGGCGATTTCCTATACTTCCGCAAATTTGGAGGCTCTCGTCCGACGAGATCCACAAAGTTGCGCTCGTCCTCGCGCGGCGCGAGGGCTTGGTCCGCGAATGAATATATTACAAATTCGAAAACTCTCAACTCTCAATACATAACTTTATATAATTAATTACATAACGATCATGAAAAACTCTTTTCAATGCCGCGAATCGCTCGACGCGGGCGGTTCGAAGTATTCATATTACAATATCAACGCGCTCGGCAGGCGCGATCCCGCGATCGCCGCGAAACTAAAGAAAATGCCGTATGCGCACAAAGTGCTGCTCGAGAATCTGCTGCGCCACGAAGACGGCGAAACCGTCACGGCGCGCGATATCGAAACGCTCGCGAAAGTTAACTTAAAATCCGTCGGCGAATATGAAATTGCATTCACGCCCGCGCGCGTGCTGATGCAGGACTTTACCGGCGTTCCCGCCGTCGTCGACCTCGCGGCGATGCGCGACGCGATGAAACGCATGGGCGGCGATCCTAAGAAAATCAATCCGCTCGAACCCGTCGAACTCGTGATCGACCATTCGGTGCAAGTCGATTACTTCGGTTCCGCGGATGCGGCCGACTTGAATGCAAAACTCGAATTCGAGCGCAATCGCGAACGCTACGCATTCTTAAAATGGGGACAGGAATCATTTGATAATTTAAGGGTTGTGCCGCCGGACACCGGAATCGTGCATCAGGTGAATTTGGAGTATCTGGCGCGCGTCGTCATGTCCGATTCGCTACAATTGGCGCATTTCGACACCGTGGTCGGAACCGACTCGCACACGACGATGATCAACGGTCTCGGCGTCCTCGGCTGGGGCGTCGGCGGAATCGAAGCGGAGGCGGCGATGCTCGGCCAGCCGTCGACGATGCTCATTCCAGAAGTCATCGGCGTTGCGCTGTCGGGGCGCCTGCGCGAAGGGGCGACCGCGACCGATCTCGTGCTGCGCGTGACCGAAATGTTAAGAAAACACGGCGTCGTCGGCAAATTTGTAGAGTTCTTCGGCCCCGGCCTCGCGAACCTGCCGCTCGCCGACCGCGCGACGATCGCCAACATGGCGCCCGAATACGGCGCGACGTGCGGACTGTTTCCCGTCGACGCGGAAACGCTAAGATTCCTCGCGTTCACGGGGCGCGACCCGAAGCTCGTCAAGCTCGTCGAATTGTATTATCGCGCTCAGGGACTCCTGCACGACGCGGGCACGCCCGACGCCGAATATACAGATACGCTGTCCCTCGATTTGGCATCGATCGAACCGTCGCTCGCCGGTCCGAAGCGCCCGCAGGACCGCGTCGCGCTCGGAAATGTAAAAATTAACTTTCAGGAGGCCCTTCCCGGGATTCTCGCGGCTTCGAAAAAGAAACCGGGCGCGACCGAGCCGCCGTCCGGACCGCAGTCCGTCGCGATGGACGGCTCGAATTTTAATATTCAACACGGTTCCGTCGTCATCGCCGCGATCACGAGTTGCACGAATACGAGCAATCCCTCCGTGCTGATCGCGGCCGGATTATTAGCAAAGAAAGCCGTCGAACGCGGACTCCATACAAAACCGTGGGTCAAGACTTCGCTCGCGCCCGGTTCGAAGGTCGTGGCCGATTATTTAACTCACGCCGGACTCCTTGATCCGCTCGAAAAACTAAATTTCCATATCGTCGGTTACGGATGCACCACATGCATCGGCAACAGCGGCCCGCTGCCCGATCCGATTTCGAAAGCAATCGATCACGGAAGCCTTGTCGCGGCGGCCGTGCTTTCGGGGAATCGTAATTTTGAAGGGCGCGTGCACGCGCAGGTTCGCGCGAACTACCTCGCGTCGCCTCCGCTCGTCGTCGCGTACGCGCTCGCCGGACGCATCGACCGCGATTTGTATCAAGAGCCGCTTGGCAACGGCAGCGACGGCCGGCCGGTTTTTCTTAAGGATATCTGGCCGACGCAGGCGGAGATCGCGGCCGCCGTCGCGCGCAGCGTCCAGTCGGAAATGTTTAAGAACAGTTATGCCAATGTTTACGCGGGCGACGCGTCGTGGCGATCGCTCGTCGTTCGGAAGGCCGACACCTACGGATGGGACGCCAAGTCGACCTATGTAAAGCATCCGCCGTATTTTACAAATATGCCCGCGCAACCGCCCGCGCCCGCGGACATAAAGGATGCGCGCGTGCTCGCCATTTTCGGCGACAGTATTACTACAGATCATATTTCGCCCGCCGGCAACATCAAAGCCGACAGCCCGGCCGGAAAATACTTACAATCCCACGGCGTGGCGCCCGCGGATTTTAACTCGTACGGCGCGCGGCGCGGCAACCACGAGATCATGATGCGCGGAACGTTTGCAAACGTCCGCATCAAGAATCTTATGATTGCCGGGGTCGAAGGCGGCGTCACGGCGCACCATCCGGGCGGCGAGCCGATGTCCATTTTCGACGCCGCGATGCGGTATCGCGAAAGCGACGTCCCGCTCGTCATCCTTGCCGGCAAAGAATACGGATCCGGCAGTTCGCGCGACTGGGCCGCGAAGGGTCCGGCGCTCCTCGGCGTCCGCGTCGTGATCGCTGAAAGTTATGAAAGGATTCACCGTAGCAATCTCGTGGGCATGGGCGTACTCCCGCTTGAGTTTAAGAAAGGACAAAATGCCCAAGTGCTTGGGCTGACGGGTTCCGAATGGATAGAAATTGTCGGTCTTGCGGCGGGCGTCGCTTGCAATTTTAAAAATAATCGCGAACTCACCGTCAAGGCGAAACGTTCCGACGGCGCCGAAGTCGTCTTCCCGGCCCGCGTGCGCATCGATACGCCGCGCGAGGTGGATTATTATCGTCATGGGGGAATTTTACAATACGTCCTCCGTCAATTGTTAAAACCGGCGAAATCATAGTAACTGCGTTGCCGGCGCGCCGCGTACAGTCGCACGGCGCCGTCGCGTTCCACGACGATCGTTAGTGTCCCGTGGCGGCGCGTGGTAAATAATACATTTCCGCGCCGCTCGAGCGAGCGTTCCGCGGCGCGCGTCGAATATCGAACTCCGCACGATGCGATCGCGATTCGGGGATCCGCGCCCGTGAGAAACGGTTCGATCTGACCGTTGTCGAGGCCGTGATGCGGAAGGATGGCGACGTCGAATTGTGTATGTTCGAGCATCGTCCATAACTTTTCGACGCCGGGTTTCTCGAGGTCGCCCGGCAGGAGAATTCGCCGTCCGGCGAATTCAATGATCGTGATCACTTCATAATCATTGTCGCGGGCGGTCGGGCTTGCCCGAACGGAGATCCATTCGAATCGCGCGTCTCCCAGAACGAGCGGGCCGCACGTCGAGCGCGGCCGTCGCGTGGCGCGCAAAAACAGCGCGGCCCATGGATTCTCCGGATTTGCAATCCATGCATTCGTCGAAATTAACTGTAGTAATCGCGGATAGGCATTCGCATGATCGGCGTCGTCGTGAGAAACGGAGGCGACGGCGAAATGATCGATTCCACGTTCCGCGAGCGATTGAAGTATCGGAATCTCCGGCCGCCGCAAATCGTTCGAACCCGCGTCGATCTGTACGGCGTCGCCGCCGGGCGCAATGCATGAGACCGCGAGGCCATGCCCCACCGACTGCACGATGATCGTTAAACTTCCGTCGCGCGCGCTTCGCGACGTGAAGATAAAACAGACAGCCGTTAGAAACGCCCCTCCGATCGCCGCCCTCGCCCGGCCGCTGCAAAGGAATAATAGACTCGCGCATCCGATGCCGGTCATCGAGGCATTGTAAAGAAACGTGGGAGGAGCCGCGCTGCGCGCGAATGCGACGGCGGCATTTTCCCACGCAAAGATCCAATGAAACAAATTTGCGAAACAAGCGCCCGCGGGGCCCGGAATCGCGGCTGCCCACGCGAACAGCATCATCGGCGGAATCATAAACGAAAGGGGAATGCCAAGAATCGGCGCGATCCAAGGCAGGCGTTGAAAATGATAGACGACGAGTCCCGCCGTCGAGAGCATTGCCACGAGTCCGAGCGCAAAGGACGCGATCAGCGCGCGCGCGGCGCGTACGTAAATATTAAATTCGCCAATATTCAATTCGCCAAAATTCAATTCGACCGGGAGCAGCATTCCCGAGAGCCTTTTATTAATTTCACGATAAAATAGGATAAATCCGAGGATCGCGCCGTAGGACAATTGGAACGACGCGCCGGCGACTTCGAACGGATTGGTTAATACTTCGAGAAATGCCCCGCAGGCGAGCAATTGTAGCGAGTCCGGCCGCCGCCTCGTGTAGCGTCCCGCATTCGTAAGCAGCGCCGCGCATACGGCCCGAATCGTCGGCGACGCGCCGCCCGAAATCGGAGCATATACAAAAAGCGAAATGCACAAAAACGGAGTCGCGACGCGCCTCGGCAGCGCGCGTGCGAGAAATCCGATGACAATACAAACAATAACGACGTGCGATCCCGAAATCGCGAGATGCGGAATCGCGCCCGTGTCGCAATGGGCTTCAAGAACGTCCTGCGGCAGATAGGCATACGTGCCGATGCTGAGCGCCGTCGCGACGCCGAGTTCGGCGCCCGAAAAACGCGTTTGGAGGATATGTAGTATCGATTCGCGCGCGCGATCCGCGAGGTACGCGATGCCGCAATACGGCGCATCGGCGGTTTTGTAGATTGCGCCGTTTTTCGTTAGAAACCACGGCGGCCGTTCCAATGGAGGATCCCGGGCGGTCGGACTTCCCGGTTTCTTAACTTTGGCGACGATGCGGACCCGGTCGCCCGGCGCAATGGCGGGAGGCCGTCCAGCGGCTCGAACCGTGCATTCTCCGCGCGCTGCCGCAACGCGGCGGCGACTCGATTCGGTGCCATCTGTTTCAGGGCCGGTTCCAACGTCGACGCCGGTTCCAACGTCGACGCCGGTTCCAACGTCGACGCCGTCGATTTGTATCGAAAATTGTGATGATAACGATCCGTCGTCCGCCGGCACGTCCGTCCACACGGGACTCGACACGACTCCCTCCAATGCCACAAGTCCATCGCGCCGTTCGCGCGCGTCGGTTGTCCCGAACGAGGTTCCGAAATCACTGTTTTCGAAGGCATTGTTTTCGAAGGCACTGTTTTCGAAGTCACTAGTTTCGAATGCATGTAGCCAAGTCGCACAAAAACCGGCGGGACGGCGCGCGTTCCATTCCGCCTGATAACAAACAACTCCGAGCGCCGCGGCGACGGCGGACAGGATTGGGCCCGCCACGATTGTAAGTATTCGGCGATTATGAACAATCGCGCAAAGGCCGCAGACGGCGATCCCCGCGGCCGCGATCCACGCTCCGTCTGCCTGCTGGCAACGACGGTTTGCATACAACACACCCGCCATCGCGCCGACGGCGATCCAAACCGCCGCACGCAGTGGGGGGCGTTCACGTGTAATGGCCCGCATATAAGACAACGCGCGAAAATCGGAAAAGTGGGCGCGAAAAATCCTTCAAATATATTAAAATCGAACCATGTCGGTTTCGCGCGCACTCTATCCGGGCAGTTTTGACCCCCTTACATACGGTCACCTCGACCTCATCCGCCGCGGCTCCGCCCTTTTCGGTGAAATTACTGTAGCGGTCGTCGAAAACCAGACGAAGTCTCCCGTTTTCACTTCGGAAGAGCGGGTCGAAATGTTAAAATATCAATTCCGCGGCGATGCCAGAGTCCATGTAACTAATTTTCGCGGTCTCGTCGTCGAATATTGTCTGAAGAACGGATTCAACGTGATTCTCCGCGGATTGCGAACGGTCTCGGATTTTGAATTCGAATATCAAATGGCCCTCACGAACCGATCGTTGGCCCCGGGCGTGGAAACCGTATTTGTGATGCCGAGCGAACAATACTCATTCACATCGAGCCGCCTTATCAAGGAAGTGCTGCAGGGCGGAGGCGACGTGTCACGATTCCTCCCCCCCGAGATCGAGTCGCGCATGCGTTTGAAGTACGGTCTCCGGTCTTGAAACTACCAATCCCCGCGATCATCGCATTCCTTCCGTTTGCAACAATCGGTTGCATTGCGCAAGAAAGCCGTTATTTCTCTAGTTCAACGATGCAAAAAAATATCATTTCCACTTCCGCGGCTCCGAAAGCCATCGGACCTTACTCACAGGCGGTCATGATCGACGGATGGATATATTGTTCCGGTCAGATCGCGCTCGATCCCGAAACCGGGCAACTCGTCGGGGGCGACACGCGCGCTCAAACTGAACGAGTATTGTTGAATTTGCGCGGCGTTCTCGCAGAGGCCGGTTGCACATTTGAAGATGTAGTTAAGGCAACCGTTTATCTCGCGGATCTAAATGATTTTTCCTCGATGAATGAAGTTTACGGAAAAGTATTTTCGAATCACCCGCCCGCGCGATCCACAATTCAAGCCGCGAAACTTCCGCGCGGCGCTTTGGTTGAAATTGACGTGGTCGCGCGTTCGAAACCTCCCCAACGGTGAACCGCGAATCATCCTCAAGCGTCCAGTTCATGATCGATCCCTTGCACCCCCTCTTGGAGGGTGAACTTGACGGATCGAAATGCACTCCGCATTCGGTACTATTGGCGTTACCCGGCGAGAGAAACCCATTAACTCGCCGGTCGCCTTTGAATTTAAGGATTCGGGCCGTTTTTGACGACCGTTTCCGACGGCGATTTGTTGAATCGACGATTCATACAATTTCCTGAACCATTAACCCTGCAGAGATTTGAGTACGACTTCAAAACAGCCAGGAGCTTCTCCTCGCGGAACGGTTCCAACCAATTCCTCCGGCAATTCAAATTCAGGAGCCGCGCCCGTGGATGAACGAAAGAACCGCACGACTCAAAACGGCATGCCCGACTGGACGCCACAGCTCCAGTTGCGCATCCACGATCTGATGGTCACGACGCGAACGGTTGAGGAACAAGCCATTCGCATGGTTCGTTCGGGCGACGGATGGTTTTGGATCGGGGCGCCGGGTGAAGAGGCGTTGAGCGCGCCGCTCGGTTTGCAGGTGCGGAAAGGACAGGGTCTCGACAACGATTATTTACATTTACATTATCGGAGTTCGCCGATCGTTCTCGCGATGGGAGCCCAGCCAATTGATATATTGCGGCAAATGGGCGCGAAAGCTACGGATCCGTTTTCGCGGGGACGAAATTTTGTCAATCATTTCGCGATTCGCAAATGGAACGTCGCGCCGATGGCGCCGACGATTGAAACACAATTTTCGATCGCGATCGGCACGGGCATCGCGCAACGCAGACACGGCGGAACGGGTATTACAATTGTGAACGGCGGCGACGGCGGCACGCACGAAGGCGACTTTGCGACGTGTCTCGTGTGGTCGACGCGGCCGGGCAACGAATTGCCCATATTGATGGTTACGGCGAATAATAAATATGCAATTTCGACGGGTTCGTGCACGCAGCACGGCACGCCGATCGTTGAGCGGGCGAAGGCGTTCGGCATTCCGTCGCGGTCGATCGACGGCAACGACGTTTACTCCAGTTGGAAAGCGATCGCCGAAGGAATGGAATATGTACGATCCGAACGCAAACCGTTTTTTATTGAAGCGAGCGTGTCGCGCTTGAACGGACACTCGTCGTCGAGCGGCGCGAACCGCGTCGAAGAAGAAGATTGTATTCTTCGATTTGAAGAAAAATTGCTGCATCAGGAACTCGCCACGCGCAAAGAACTCGATCGCGTGTGGGAAAAGCGCCGCGAAGAAATGGCGCAGGCCTACGAAATTGTTAAATCCGAACCGTTTCCTCCGGGCGAGGATATTTATCGTTATATTTTCGCGGAACCGAAGGATCAATATTATGATCCGGGTTCGAAGTCGCAGCCGGGCGATTCAAACAATAAGGGGGGGCGCTGATCATGGCAACCATGGCGCAGGCCATTCGCATGGCGCTCGCGTACGGCGAGCAACACCTCGGTGTTACGGATATTTTCGGCGAAGACGTGGGTCCGCCGCTCGGCGGAGTCTTTACCTGCACGCAGGGATTGCAAACCGCGTGGAATTCGCCGCTCGACGAGCGCGGCATCGTCGGCGCGGCAATCGGACTCGCGATCGCGGGCCAGCGGCCGGTCGCGGAAATACAATTCTGCGATTATATATTTAACACGATCGATTTGTTAAAATTAGCGACGAACAGCACGTGGAGTTCGGGGGGCGAATTTAACTTTCCGATGGTGATCAAGACGACGACGGGAAGCGGCGTGCACGGTTCGATTTATCATTCACATTCGTTCGACGCCATCGCGACGCACATTCCGGGATGGAAAATTGTATATCCTTCCAACGCGGTCGACGCCTACGGTTTGATGATCGCCGCGCTGAAGGATTCGAACCCCGTTTTGTATCTTGAGCCGAAAGCGATGCTTCGCAACAAATGCGCGGAGCGCATTCCGGGCGAGCCCGAGGACGAACGCGCGCTGCGCGACATGATCGACGCGCCGCTCGGCGACCGAAAAAACTGGAAACCGAAGTGGCCCGAGGGATTGACGGATTTTACAGTTCCGATCGGCAAGGCCAAACTGTGCCGCACCGGCGCCGATGCAACTGTTGTAAGCTACGGTCGGACGCTTCCTTTATGTTTGGACGCGGCCGACGCGCTCGTCAAGGAAGGCATTCATTACGATGTCCTCGATCTGCGGACGCTGATGCCCTACGACTGGGACGCCATCGCGCAATCGATTAAAAAAACGGGCCGCGTATTATTTGTAAACGAAGATACGGAAATTACAAATTTTGGCGAACATCTCCTGCGCCGCACGGTCGACGAGTTCTTTTATGAACTTCGAGTGCGGCCGCGCGTCCTCGCGGGCAAACACGTTCCCGGCGTCGGCATGGCGCCGACGCTCGAAGACGCGTCGGTTCCGCAATTGCCCGACGTGTTGCGCGAAATGCGCGAACTCGCGACCGAGCCGGAATAGTAGATTCGTGGCCGGAATCTTAATTCTGGGAATGTAAATATAAAAAAAACGGCGCGAGGATTCTGCATCCTCGCGCCGCGAGCGGTTTCGGTTCCCGCTCCTCCCTGTCTCTATTCAAGCCTGCTTCTGTGCGATTTCCACATCCACATTTCGGTGCCGCGACCGGCTGCCTTGGTGAAGCAACCAAGAAATGGGAACCGCAGCGCCGGACGAACATCGAAATTCTTTATTTTGTGCGTTCGGCGTCGGCGGCGGATTGGAGTTGCTGTCATGACGATTCCAGTCCTCAACCGACGTATCGGACCGAAACTGTCTTTGGAGCGTTTTAGCGCGGACGATTCGTGCGGGACCGCGACGCCCACGAAACTGTTAAACTTGGGAATCCGTCCTGCTTCTATTGGGACGCCGGCGCGCCATGAAACCATGACAAAAGATCCAGATCCGCTCGATCCCAATCCCGAACCGGCGAACGACCTCGGCGAGACCGCCTACATGGTTCAGCAGGCGCGCGCGGGTGATCGCGAGGCCATGAACGATCTCATCAATCGTTACAAAAAACCGCTCGAACGATTCATGCACGCGCGTCTTTCGCCCGCGGCGCATCGCGTCCACGACACGCAGGATGGAACGCAAGACGTGCTCATCGCCGCGTATTCGGCCGTCATGTCGGGGCGATTTCAGTACCGCGGACTCGGATCGTTCTGGTTTTATTTACGAACCAGCGCGCGTAATTATATTATTAAAAAAAACCAGCGCGCGGGCGAAAAAAAGATGTTGGAACTCTCCGAGGAGAGCGGCCTCGCTCCCGCGGCGGCCGGAGAGCCTCCGATCGCGTCCATGATCGAGCTTGAGCAAATGTTACAATATGAACGCGCGCTCGAAACGGTTCCGGAGGATCAGCGGAATGCGTTCTTACTATTCCACGAAGTCGGAATGTCGCATGCGAATATTGCGGAAGAGTGCGGTTTCCCCTCGGCCGATGCCGCGCGCATGTGCATCGCCCGCGTCCGCGCGAAAGTCGCCATCGAAATGGGGCGCGACGATTCCAAGGATGCTCGTAACAAAAATTCGAGATGAGCGATCGCGATGAGTAACGATGAAAAACTCGCCGAGGTCGCGGAAGCGCTTGCGGAAGGTCGCGATATCAATTTGGATCAGATGGAATCCACCGGCGAGCTTACGGCGAAACAAGTGCGAGCGCTGCGCGCCCTTCACGTGATGCATCAAATCCAAGTCGGCGAAATCGCGTTGCCCGGCGAGGCGCCGGTCGTCGGCGTGATGACGACGCGATTCGAGGAGATTCGCGAACTCGCGGCGCGCGAGGCGTTTCGCACGCATATTTGTAAAGATCGTCTGCGCGAACGCGACGTCGTCGTCCGAAGAATCGATAAATCCGCGTTTCCATCCCGTGGCGCGATGGTTCGTTATGTTCGGGATTTGCAAAGATTGAAGCAAATCGATCATCCGGCGCTCGCGCGCATCCTCGAAGTCGAAGATTGCGCCGGCGACGTTGCCGGCCACGTCGTGCGCATCGTGATGGAGCGTCCATCGGATGTTACAATTGGCGACAGGATACGCGCGGGCAAAATGTTTACATCGAGACAGACGGCCCGCGCCGCGCGCGAACTCGGCGCCGCGCTCGCGCACCTCGAATCGCGCGGATTCGCGCATCACGGAATTTCGATGAACGCTATATTTTATAATTCCGACGCGGAACGATTTGTCGCCGCCGATTACGCCGATCCGCCGCCGACCAAACTGTTGCAACCCAGCGCGGTCTGCAATCTTGGAAATTGTATATTTACAATGCTCGCCGGCCGGCCTCCCGGGGGCGCCGACGAGCGGGCCGTCTCCGCCAATGCCGCCGTTCCTCCCGGAGTCTTTAGATTGATCGACCGGGCGCGCGGCATCGAGGCGCCCGTGATCGCCGATTGTATACAATGGGACGCGGAGATGGCGAAACTCGCCGCGGCCGGCGACTCGCGCGCGTGGTTCGGCGGTTCGACGGGAATTCTGCATGCCTTTTCCGCGCCTTTTCATGCGATCGGAAAATGGATGCATCGATAGCGGGGAAAACTCGGAATTGTTATTGTAAGTGAAATTCCGACGCCGACACGAGCGATCGGGTGTGGGGATCGCGGGCGTTTTGTAAGATTTCCTCGGAAGGACCGAATTCAATAATCCGGCCGGCGCGCATGACGGCGATTTCATCCGCGAGCACCCGCGCGACCGCGAGATCGTGCGTGATCAGTAAGAATGCCATTCCGCGGCTCTCGCGGAGGTCGCAAAGTAAATTTACAATTTGCGCGCGCACGGAGACGTCGAGCGCGGAGGTCGGCTCGTCGAGAATGAGCAGTCGCGGATTCGATGCCAGCGCGCGCGCGATGGCGACGCGTTGTTTCTGGCCGCCCGACAATGCGTGCGGCCGCCGCGACGCGAATTCCGCGTCGAGTCCCACGGATATTAACAATTGCTCCGCGAGCGCCGCCCTCGCTTTTTTGTTTAAATGAAAAACCGGCTCGGCGATCGATTCCGCGACCGTCCATCGCGGATCGAGGGATCCGTCGGGATCCTGGAAGATCATTTGCATTCCGCGGCGCGCGTATTGTAGGTTCTCGCCCGCGAGCGCGGCGAGGTCGACGCCCTGAAATCGCACAATTCCGGCCGTCGGTTTTAACAATTGAGCGACGGCGCGCGCGGTCGTGGTTTTGCCGCACCCGGACTCGCCGATCAACGCGAGCGAACCGCCGTTTTGTATATTGAAACCGATGCCGCCCACGGCTTCGAGGATACCGCCGCCTTTTTGTTTATAAATGACGCGCAGCGAGTCGACTTCGAGAAGTGTCGCGTTCACGGACGGTCTCCGATCGGATGCAGGCACGCGTGCCGGCGCCCGCCGGACGATTCGACGACCGGTATTTGTAAAGAGCACTCATCGGTAGCGTTAGAGCAGCGGGGCGCGAACGCGCAGCCGGCGTCGACGGAAGCGGGCGACGGAGGGTGGCCGTCGATGGCGCATAGGCGGCGCGGGCGTTCGCCCCGCAACGGAGCGATAGAAGTTAACAATGCCCGGGTGTACGGATGTCTCGGATTTGTAAAGATGGCCCGCGCATCCGCCTCCTCGACGACGCGTCCGGCGTAGAGCACGGCGACGCGGTCGGCGCACGCCGCGACCAGGCCGAGATCGTGCGATATCAATACGATCGAAAGCCCGCGGCGCGCGCGCAGGCTTTTCAATAATTGTATAATTTGTAACTGTAATATCGGATCGAGCGCCGTCGTAGGCTCGTCGGCGACGAGCAATTCCGGATTCGCGATCAAAGCGATCGCGATCGCGACGCGCTGGCGCTGGCCTCCGGACAATTCATGGGGAAACCGGCGCAGAACGCCCGGCGGATCCGGAACCGCGACTTCGGCGAGCGCGTCCAGCGCCCGTTCGCGCGCGGCGGTTTTTGATATATTCAAATGTTCCGCCGCCGACTCCGCGAGTTGCGTTCCGATTCTTAAATATGGATTCAGCGACGCGGTCGCGTCCTGAAAAACCATTCCGATGCGGCGGCCGCGGATCGCGCGCGGATTCCGGCGGAGTTGTTGTATTAAATCGACGCCGTTGAATTGTAATTGTTTTGCTTCGACGCGCGCGGAGGGCGGCAGCAGACCGATCGCGGCGCGGAACAACGAGGATTTCCCGGAGCCCGATTCGCCGACAACGCCCGTGATCGACCCCTCCTCGATTTGTAAGGATACGTCGCGCACGACTTTCACGGAGGACGCGCCCGTTTCATATTCAATATTCAAATGTTCGATCGTTAAGATTGCGCTCATCGCGGGCGCTCCCTCGGATCGAACGCGTCGCGCAGCGCGTCGCCGATATTATAAAAAGCCGCGAGCGTGACGGCAAGCGCGATCCCGGGCGCGAGCACGAGCCACGGATATTCGCGGAAGGATTGCATGCCGTCGTTCAGCAGCGTTCCCCACGACGCGCGCGGCGGCGCCACGCCGAGCCCGAGAAATGATAAGAACGCTTCCTCCATCATCACGCGCGGCATCGTTAGCGTCGCATACGCGATCACGGCGCCCGACGTCTGCGGTATCAGATGTTTTAGGATGATGCGCGCGTGCGAAACGCCCGAAAGGCGCGCGGATGTTACAAAATCCAGTTCGCGAATCGCGAGGCAGCGCGCGCGGACGATGCGCGCCGTCGTGAGCCACGAAATCGCGCCGAGTCCGATGAATAAAAACAACATCGACTGGCCCGGTTCGCGCCCGAACCACGCCAGAAGTAATAATACAAATAGAATCGACGGCAAACCATAAAGAATGTCGACCGCCGCCATCAGGAGTCCGTCCGCGCGGCCGCCAAAATAACCGGCCGCCGCGCCGTAGGGAACGCCGATGAGAACGGATAGTAACGTTGCGCCGGCGCCGATCAGCAGCGAAATGCGCGCTCCGTCGAGCATGCGAATCGCGAGGTCGCGGCCGAGCGCGTCGGTTCCTAACAAATGCGCCCACGACGGCGGCGTCGCGCCCAATGCAAGATTCTGCGCGGACTCCGCATTTGTAAAGATTGGCGCCGCGAACGACGCCGCGGTCAGGATCATAATACAAAGAATCCAAGCCCGAGCGGCGCGATGCTCGACGAAGCGCGGGCCCTTGCGATTCGCGTCCGCGCTCATGACCGCCGGATCCTCGGGTCGATCGCCGCATAAAGCGCGTCGACGATCGTATTCATAATGACAAGAAACGCCGTTCCTAATAAAACGACGCCCATCACGAGCGGATAGTCGCGATTCGCGGCGCCGCGGACGACGTATCCGCCGATGCCCGGAATCGAAAAGATACTTTCGACGACGAGCGAACCGGCGAGAATCGCCGCGCAGGCGGGGCCCAAATAAGTCAAGACCGGCGAAATCGCGCCCGGCAACGCGTGCCGGAATAGTATGGTTCGTTCGCGCAGGCCTTTTGCCCGCGCGAATTGTATATAATCCAACGAGAGCACGTCGAGCATCCCCGCTCGCGCGAGTCGCAGAATCACCGCGAGCGGACCCATGCCGAGGGCGACGGCGGGCAGAACGAGATCGGCCGGAGCCTCGAGGCCGCCGGGTTCGAACCAGTGTAATATTAACGAAAAGAACATTACCAAAAATGGACCCAACACAAAATTCGGCACCGCGAGTCCGGCGACGGCGATCCCTCCGGCGATGCGGTCGATCGCTCCGCTGCGCCGCGCCGCGGCCGCGACGCCGAGCGGGAGTCCAATGCCGATTGCAAACAAAAGGGCGCAGGCGCCGATGGCCGCGGTCTTCGGAAGTCCGATGGCGATCAGGTCTTGAACTGTAAAATCCGCGTTGCGAAACGACGGCCCCAGATCGCCGCGCAGAAGGTTTTGTAAATAATGAAAAAATTGTAAATAGATCGGGTCGTTCAACCGGTAGCGCTCTTCGACGATTCTTAATATCGACGGCGGAAGCGCGCGATCGCCCGAAAACGGACCGCCCGGCGCGGCGCGCAGGAGAAAAAACGACGCCGCGGCGACGATGAATATAACAATAAGGGCGCGCGCCGCGCGCCGCGCCGCGAATCGGATCCAAAAACGCGCCGCCGGAGTCATTTTCCCGATGATGCGAGCCGGATCCATTTCATCGGGTGAACGCCGAGCGGATTTTCATAAAAACCACCGACGATTCGTTTTCGATCGACGAGCGTTTGTTTAACATATTCGTAAATCGGCGTGATCGGAAATTCGCGGCGAACGAGGATTTCCTCGGCTTTTTGCAAGGTTTCGAGGCGCGCTTTCGGATCGCCCTCCGCGCGCGCCCTTTCTAATAATTCGTCGTATTCTTTACATTGAAAACCCGTGCGATTGTCGGGCGAATCGCCGGCGAGAATCTCGAGAAACGTCATTGGATCCATATAATCCGCGATCCAGCTTCCGCGGCTGAGGCCGCCGTAGCGCAGGTTTTCCTCGTCGTCGAGGTGGACTTTCTTTTCTTTATTTATCAAATAAATCCGCATGTTCAAATTCTCCCGCAGCATCGCCTGAATCGCCTCGCAGATCTTTTTGTAATCTTCATTCGTATCATACTGAAATTCGACCGGCGGAAGGCCGCTGCCGTCCGGATATCCCGCTTCGGCGAGGAGTTCGCGCGCGCGAACGGGATCGAAGTCGGGCCCCGAAATGCAATGATAGTCCGACACCGTTTCCATGCACGCGGGCACGAATCCCGTCGCGGGGCGCTGGCCGAGTTTAAGAATACCGCGGCAAATCGCCGCGCGGTCGATCGCGCGATGGACGGCTTCGCGGACGCGGCGGTCGTCGAAGGGTTTTTTATGAGTATTAAATCTTACGAAAAAAGTCGCGAGGTAGGGGCTCGTGCTCAATTCCGCGCTTCCCAGCCACGACGACGCCTGACCGGCGGGAAAATCGTCGACCCAGTCGGATTGGCCGCCGCGAAACGCGTCGACGGCCGCCTGTTTCGAATCGGTCGACCACGCTACAATTTTCTCGATCGTTACATTTGACGCGTCCCAATAACTACGATTCTTAATCATAACAATGCGCAGATTGGGCGTCCGTTCCGCGAGCACGAACGGCCCGTTGCCGATGAAGGCTTCGGCGCGCGTGTAGAATCCCGCCGTCGCCGCCGCGCGCGGATGGACGGGGACGAGCGGCGACGATGCGCACAATTGTAAGAATCGCGGATCGGGGTGGTCGAAACGTACAATCAGCGTTCGCGTGTCGGGCGCCGCGATTCCAACTTGATCGCGCGGCGCGCGGCCCTCGTGAAACGCGCGCGCCCCGCGAATCGAAAATAACAAATTCACGAGCGGGCTCGCCGTGGCGGGTTCGAGCACGCGCAGCCACGAATCGCGAAAATTCGACGCCGTGACCGGATCGCCGTTGCTCCAACGGCATTCGCGCAAATCGAATTGAAGCGTTCGCCCGCCGTCCAAGGCCGTGTAGCGGGATGCAACCGCCGGCACCGGACGCGCGGTTCGCGGATCGAGCGAGGTCAATCCTTCACAAAGCGCAAGCAAAAGGTTTTTTTCGGCAACCGAAATCGCGCCGGCCGGATCGAGCGTGCGCGGTTCGGACATATTGTGAAATCGGAGCGTCGAAGCCGCGTCGGGCGCACGTCGGCACGCGGCGGCGGCCGCGAACGCAAGCAAAATACAAAGAAAACGGACGGCGGCCATCGATGGGGATGGTAACAAATCGTCGCGTCGAATCTTTACAAACCTGTTCGAATTAGAATCTCCGGCCGTCTGTTAGACTCATTCGCATGTTGCTCTCCGCGTCCCTGCGCGTCGTCGCCGCTGCCGCCTTCGTGGCGGCCGTTGTCGGGCTCCTGGCCGTCTCGAAATTGGCGACGCAACTGGAGCATCGCCTCGAACGGACAGCCACGACGCCCGCCTCCGCGGCGGATCGCGGCGACGAAATCCGCATCGCGATGGGCGTCGAGCCCGCGACGCTGCTCGGGCCGTTCGCCGAAAACGACGCCGAAATTAACATTTCGTCGTTGATATTCCCGTGGCTGACGAATTTACAATTCAACGGGCGCCTCGAGCACGTTCCCGGACTCGCGTCGTCGTGGGAGCGCTCCGCCGACGGAAAAACGATTGCATATCATTTAAAAGAAGCGGTTTGGGACGACGGCAAGCCGATTCTCGCGAGCGACGTGGTTTTTACATATCGACTGGTTTCCGACGCGCGCATTCCGTTTTCGCGTCGCGAATATTTACAACGAATCGAAAGCGTCGAAGCCGCCGGCGATCGGACGGTTAAAGTTAAATATAAAAATGCGTACTTGATCGATAATCAGCTGAGCGACATCAACGTCGGCGTCCTGCCTGAGCATGTTTATAGTAAAATCGCGCCGGGCGACATCAAAGGCACCGAAAAAGCGCTCGCGCCCGTCGGGCACGGACCGTTCCGCGTCGTTTCCAGGGTCGGCGCGCGCGTCTTCGTGCTCGAGCGCAATCCCAAATGCGTTACTACCAAAGTTCCGAATCTGAAACGGGCCGTATTTTACTTTACCGCGACGCCCACGGCCGCGAAGAACGCGCTCCTCGCGGGCGAAATCGACGCCATGGAGTCGACGCGCATCGAAGACGTCGCGGAGATTACTTCAAAAGGCGGATATTACACAAAATCGCGCGGACTCCGCGGCGTCGATTTCGTCGCTTGGAACGTTAATAATCCGCTTTTTAAGGATAAGGAGGTCCGCCGGGCGCTCACGCAGGCGCTCGACCGCGACGGGCTGAACCGCGCCGTGTTTCCGATCCGCGAACCGGGGTTATATGCGCAGCCCGTCGGGACGATTCCGCCGGTGCTCGAGCGCGCCATTCCAAACGATTTGAAGCCGCTGCCGTTCGATCGCAAACGCGCGCAGACGATCCTTGACGAACGCGGCTGGAGGCGGGGGCTGGACGGCATACGCGAGAAGGACGGAAAGAAATTTAGTTTTACGCTACTTGTTAATTCCGAGACGCCGCGCCGCGTCGCGAGCGCGCGCATGGCGCAGCAGGATTTGAAGGAAGTCGGAATTGATGTAAAAATCGACGAAATGGAATTTTCGGCGCTCAACAAGCGGATGTTCGCGCGCGACTTCGAAGCCGGAATTTATGGATTTCAAACCACGCTTTCGTTCAAGCAGGGCGAAGTGTGGAGCACGGGCGTTCCATTCAATTTTTCCAACTATTCGAATCCCAAAGTCGACGCCATCATTCAGGGAATGCGCGACGAGGAGGATGTCGAAAAATTGCGCGACTCGCTCGCGACATTACAAAAAGAAATTTATGAAGACCAGCCCGTGACGTTTCTCACGTGGTACGCCCGCGTCGCCGTCGTCCGCGAACGCTTTCATAATTTTGGCGCGAGTATTCTTGCATTCATCGGCGATCTCGATAAATGTTACGTTCCGCCGGATTTACAAAAGAAATTCAAGGGGGAATGATTCCGCGTCATGTGGGCTGGAATCGCGCGGCGGTGCCTGGTCTCGATCCCGGTCTGTCTCGCGGCATCGCTGCTCGTGTTTTTTTTATTAGAAGCCGCGCCCGGCGAGCCGGTGCAGTATTTAAGCGATCCCGAGGCGTCGGCCGAGGCCGCGCGCGAGCAGGCAGGGGTTTTTGGTTATTTCGACCCGATGCCCGTCCGATTGTGGCGTTGGATCGAGAATACAATTACATTCGATTTCGGCCGCTCCATTCTCGACGGGCGTCCGGTGCGCGACAAAGTATTCGAAGCGTTGCCCCACACATTATTATTGTCCGGGGTTTCTCTAATTTTAGGATTCGCGCTTGGAATCGCGATCGCGCTCATTTCGGCGTGGCGTCCGCGCGGCGCGCTTGATTTGTTTATATCAGCTTCCGGTGTTGCGATCGCTTCGGTGCCCGTATTTTGGATGGGAACGTGGGCGGTTGCATGGTTCGCGGCGGAATGGAAATGGTTCCCAACCGGCGGCGACGTCGCCATCGACGCGATGGTCGAGCCCGGCTGGCACGCCGCCGACCGGATCTATCATTTAATTCTCCCGGCGGGCATCCTGATTTTAGTAACATCGGTGCAGGTCGCGCGATTCACGCGCGCGGCGCTGCTCGCCACGCTGCGGGAAGAATTTATACAATCGGCTCGGGCGCGGGGAGCGTCGCGCGCGCGCGTTTTGCTCGGCCATGCGCTGCCGGCATCGTTGCATTCGACCGTCGCGCTGTTCGGACTCTCGATTCCGTGGCTGATCGGCGGCTCCGCGGTCGTCGAATATATATTTAATTATCCGGGAACGGGGCGATTGTTTATCGAAGCGATGAAGCGGCGCGACTATCCCGTCGTGTGCGCCGCGGTCATCATGCTGTCTTTCATGGCCGTTCTCGGAAACGCGCTCGCCGATGCGCTCGCCATCCGTTTCGATCCGCGCGCGGAGGACCGGCCGAATGTTTAATTTTACCATTCTTCGACGCGACCCGCGGGTCTGGTTCGCCGGCGGCGTATTATTTATTTTCGCGGCGGCCGGTTTGCTCGCTCCGTGGATCGCTCCGTTCGATCCCGCCGCCAATCTCGGACGCGAAAAACTATCATTAGTATCTCCGGGCTGGGAACACTGGTTCGGCACCGACCTCGAAAGCCGCGACGTTCTTTCGCGAATGCTGTTCGGAGCGCGAACATCGCTCGCGACGGCGGCATGCGCCGTCGGCGCCGCCGTTTCGTTAGGAACGCTTATTGGTATCATTGCAGGCGCGGGCGGCAGGCTTCTCGACCGCGCGCTGATGTCGGTCGCCGATCTATTTCTCGGCATTCCTGGAATTGTATTATTACTCGCGGCCGGCGCGTTCCTCGGCAAGGGGCAGTGGACGCTGATTCTGGTATTATCATTAACATTCTGGATGCGATCCGCGCGCCTCGTCCGCTCCGAAGTCGTTATTATGATGAATCGCGAATTCGTGCTCGCGGCGCGCGGCCTCGGCGTCGCGCAGCCGGCGATTCTCTGGCGACACGTGCTGCCGCACGTCATCGGTCCGGCAATTGTATCGGCGACGCTCGGCGTCGGAGGCGTCCTCGCCGCCGAAGCAACATTATCGTTTCTCGGTTTCGGCATCCCCGAACCGGCGCCGTCGTGGGGGAGAATGATACAATCCGGAATGGAACAAATAAGCCACGGGTGGTGGGTGTCGCTTTTTCCGGCCGCCGCCATTTCGCTCTGCGTCGCGTCCGCGAATCTCCTCGGCGACGCGTTCAACGAGGCCCGCGCAACGTAATGCTACTCGAAATTCGCGATGTAAACGTTCATCTCGAGCGAAACGGCGCGACGGCGCCGATTCTCGAGAATATTTATTTTAAGTTGGAGACCGGCGCCGTCGCGGCGTGGATCGGCGAGTCGGGCTGCGGCAAAACGACGCTCGCGAATACGATATTACAATTATTGCCCTCGGAAATGCGGCTGCGGGGATCGATACAGTTCGACGGCGTCGATTTGTTAAAACTCGACGAGCGCGCGATGCGCGCCCTCCGCGGAAAGTCGATTGGCATGATTCCGCAGGAGCCCGCCCTTGCTCTGAATCCCGTTTTGCGGGCGGGCGCGCAGGTCGAGGAGGCGCTCCGAAATCATCGAATCGCGGGCGGCGCGGATGCGAGACGGCTGGCGCTCGACGCGATGCGCGGCGTCGGTCTCGACGACGCGGAAAACATATATAAACAATACGCGCACCGGCTCTCGGGCGGCATGCGGCAGCGCGTCGCGATCGCGGCCGCGCTCGTCGCGAAACCGAAATTACTGATCGCCGACGAAGCGACGACGGCGCTCGATCCGACGCTGCGCATCCGCGTATTTGAATATTTCGAAAAACTGCGTCGCGAGAACGGCATGTCGATTATTTATATATCACATGACTTGCCGGCGGTCGCGCGGCTCGCGGAGAGCATGGAAGTTTTCTACGCGGGTAGAATTGTAGAATCGGCGCCGCGCGAACGCCTCGAACGGTCGCCGATGCATCCGTACACGCGGGCGCTGCTCGATTGTTCTGTAAATATAATTCAGTCGATTCCCGGCGCGGCGCCGGCTCCCGCGCAACGGTCGCGCGGTTGCGCGTTTCATCCGCGCTGCGCGCTGCGCGAGGAACGCTGCGAGCGCGAAGTTCCCGAAATGGCAACCTATGCGGAAAACCACCGCGCCGCCTGTCATGTTACAGTTCGGGAGGCGCGGCCGTGACTGGAATTGTAAAATCGTCCATATGCCTCGAGGCTCGAAACTTAATAAAAACATTCCGGGGCGCGGACGGCACGCGGGTTCGCGCGGTCGACGGCGTATCGCTGCGCCTCGCGCACGGCGCAAATTTCGGGATCGTGGGCGAATCGGGCTGCGGCAAATCGACTCTGGCCCGATTATTAACAAGATTGCTCGAGCCCGACAGCGGCGAAATTTACATTTCACCGGCGCCCGGATCGGCGGCGCGGCCGGTTCATGAACTCGTGGGCGGCGATCTCAGGGGCGCGCGGCGAAAGATACAATTAATTTTCCAGGACTCCGGCCTCGCGTTGGATCCGCGTCAGCGTATTTGTGACATTCTCGCGGAGGGGGCCGGTCCGGAGGATCGCGATGCGAATCGATGGCTTGCACAAGTCGGGCTTTCCGCGGATTGCGCGGAAAAGCGACCGCGCGCGCTTTCGAGCGGCGAGCGCCAACGGGTGGCAATCGCCCGCGCGCTCGCCGCGAGACCTTCGATACTCATATTGGACGAGTCGACCGCATCGCTCGACGCATCGGTGCGCGGAGGCGTGCTTCGGTTGCTTGTAAATTTACAAAAAGAGCTTGGCTTGACGTATTTGTGGATATCCCACGATCTGCCGCTCGTGCTCGCGCTTTGCGATCGCGTCGCCATTCTGCAATCCGGCCGCGTCGTCGAGGAAACGGACATCGCCGCGGCGCGACAGGGAAAATTCGAAAGTGAACACGCCCGCGGACTCTTCGCCGCCGCGTCGTTCCTTGTTGGCAGAGCCTGATTTGTTGTCATTCCGGCCGCGAATCCCGACGAGGATCTCGTTGACCCACCCATGAAAGAAACACCTCCTGACATTCAACGCCTGCGTGTACTCGCTCTCAGCGAGACGGGATTCGTTTTCGATCCGCGCACGGGACACTCTTATAACGTCAATGCCGTCGGCATCATGATGTTGGAGGGCCTCAAGGCCGGACTTTCGCAGGAGGAAATCTGTAGTAATGTGCGGAAGTCGTTTAAAACAGGCGATGCGGAAATTGAAGAAGACTTGAGCGCATTCTTGCGGATCTTGAAGGAACATGGATTGACAGACACGCGCGGCGCGGACAGTCCAAAGGAGAGTGTACTGTGAGTAGTACTTCGCGCTTGCGAATCGCCGTATCGGGTCTGCATCTCGGCGAGAACTGCCAGCCCGGGCCCGGCGTTATCGAGAGTCTCCGCGAAGCACTTGGAGACTCCATCCATGTCATCGGCCTCGCATATGACGCGCTCGACTCGGGTCTGCACTGCCGCAATCTCGTCGACGAGGCGTATTTGTTGCCCTACCCGAGCGTTGGCGTCGACGCATACTTGAATCGGTTGTTTGCAATCCATGCCGAGTGCAGATTCGATGTGTTCATTCCATGCCTCGATGTGGAGTTGCCTGTACTGGTTGCCAGCACAAAGGAACTCGGCGCGCGGGGAGTACGCTTTGTCGCGCCCACTGCCGATGCGCTTGCGCGCCGCTCCAAGGATCGACTGCCGGAACTCGCCCACGCATGCCGCGTTGCGACACCGGAAACGCTCACAGTACGGGACGTGACATCGCTTGCGAATGCAGGGTTACGGCTTGGATTTCCAATGGTTGTGAAGGGTCCATATTACGAAGCCGAAATTGTGTACAGTGCAGCGGAGGCAATCTTAGCATTTCACCGGCTCTCGGCGCGTTGGGGTTTGCCGCTGCTTGCACAGGAATTTGTCGTCGGCGAAGAGTACAATGTCGTTGCGCTTGGCGATGGATCAGGGGACATGCGCGGAGCGGTCTCAATGCGAAAAACGATGTTAACAAAACTTGGGAAAGCATGGGGCGGCATGACAATCCTCGATGAAGACTTGACCGACACCGCCGCTCGAATCGTTCGCGAATTGAAGTGGAACGGCGGGTGCGAAATCGAATTGATGCGCGCCCGAAAAAACAATCAGATATATCTTATCGAGTTTAACCCGCGATTCCCGGCATGGGTCCGACTTGCGACGCGAGCGGGTGTGAATTTGCCCTTGGGACTGCTCAATATGGCACTGGGAAGGGCGATTCCGATCTACTCGGTGCCGCGATCGGGAGTCTGGTACATCCGACACGCTTCGGAAGCGTTCGGAGAAATCGCAGATTTGGAAGCGGTGCTCTCGGGCGGTCGGCGACGGCCGCGCGAATCGAATTCATAATGTGTAATCACTACGAAACGCGAACGCACATTCATTATTGTAATTAAATGATACGCAAACCCTACGAACGCCCCGCGATGGTTCGCAATGTCGTCGGACGCATGAACAAAGCCGGCCTCGCATCGGGGATTGCGCGCCGCGAGAGCGTGGAAGGACTCTCGATTGAGAAACTCTGCGCGGAATACGGATCTCCGTTATTTGTATTTTCGGAACGCCGCATACGCTCGAGAGTTCGCGAAGCTCGCGAGGCCTTCGGTCGGCGGCATCCCAATGTGACGCTCTGTTGTTCGTACAAGACAAATTATCTCGGCGCGATTTGCGCCATTCAACATCAAGAGGGAAGTCTTGCGGAAGTTGTCTCGGGAATGGAGTACGAAAAAGCGCGCAGACTCGGCATTCCGGGAAACCGAATTGTATTCAATGGACCCATGAAGACGCGCGATGAGTTAGTGCGCGCGATTCGCGAAGACGCAATCCTACATGCGGACAGTCTTGACGAGATCTACTCGATTGAAAGACTCGCAGCAGAAATGAACACAAAGCCGGTTGTGGGCGTGCGCGTGGGCGTTGACGCCGGAGTACACCCTCGGTGGGATCGATTTGGTTTCGATTTGGCGAGCGGACAGGCGGCGCAGGCGGTTCGAAGGATCGCCGCGGGAGGTCGCCTGACGCTCGGCGGTCTACACTGTCACATCGGAACCTACATCCTGGATCCGGGGGCATACTCGAAAGCGGCGAAGCAGATTGCCGAATTCGCGGCGGAAATTGAAAAGATGTTCGGAGTATCGCCAACACATTTGGATCTTGGAGGCGGATTCGCGTCCAACAATACTCTTGGAAGTCAGTACTATGCCGGCGGAATCGCGCCGACGATTGATAACTATGCAGAAGCCATTTCAACAGCACTCATGAGTGCCGGCAACGGTCGCACTCGACTGTTGCCGCTGCTCATCGAACCCGGGCGCGCGATCGTCGATGATGCAGGCACTTTGATAACAACGGTCGTGAGTTCCAAGAGTCTTGCCAACGGTCGCAAGGGAGTGGTCGTGGACGCGGGAGTGAATCTGCTGTTTACCGCATGGTGGTATCGTCTTGGCATCGAGACCGATCGGGCAACGGACGGATTGCTGGAAGAAACCGCGGTGTACGGTCCGCTCTGCATGAACATCGATTGCATTCGGGAGTCCGTACCTCTTCCCGATTTGAGACCCGGAGACCACTTGGTTGTACACCCCGTCGGCGCGTACGCCTTCACACAGTCCATGCAGTTCATTCGACTGCGTCCGGCCGTTGTGCTTGTTAACGAATCGGGTGTGGCGGAGTGTATTCGCCGCGCGGAAGTGTTGGACGACTTGGACGGACCTGAGCGACTACCGGAACGATTCAAGCCGCGCGAAGAGGGCAACCGAAGCGCTCCGACATCGCGACCCGTTTGATCCTCGAAATTCGCAGTTTCGCGGGGCACATGTCGACGACACGAACCAAGATCATGGCCGCCGAGGCGGCAGCGTGCATGCGCGCCTACGGTCAGGTCTTGTTCAGTTCCGATTGGCGCGTTGGATCTGCACTGTTCTTGATGACACTCCTACAGCCGGCTTCCGGCGTGGCGGGACTTCTGGCAGTGCTCGCAGCACACGCAGTTTCCGCATGGATTGGCTATTCCACGGAGACGCGCCTTCGCGGAGCACACGGATACAATGCGGCGCTTCTTGGACTGTTCATGGTCTCCGGACGGGATCTTGGACTCTTGACGGCGACAATTGTAATATTGGCGGGAATGGGGAGTGTTCCCCTGATGGTCGTACTCTCGAATCGCCTGTACACCAGCTGTCGCCTTCCCGCGTTGATTCTGCCGTTTGTCATACTCGCGGTATTGCTGATACCAGCCATGCCAATCGACGGAATCACGCTCATTCCGGCGCGATCGCTACTGCCTGATTTGTCTCCGTTGCCCGACCCTGCGCACGGAATCTTGAAGGGACTTGCTGCGATCTACTGCCGTGCATCCGACTTGGAGGGTCTGGTCATCCTGAGCACTCTGGTTTTCGCGACGCCAATTGGCGCGGCGATGTCGGTTGTTGGCGCTGCGCTCGCTGTTGGCATGTGCCGTATCATCCTTCCCGAGGCGGGTACTGAAGTGGAAACGACTTGTGTTTACAATTCCACGCTCGCATCGCTCGCGCTCGGAGCGGCATTGCATACTCCCGGCCACGCGGCGACTCTGGTAGCCATTTTTGGTTCCGCGCTGTGTACGTTGATCGTCGTTGGTGTTACGTCGTTCATGAACCGCGTGGGTCTTCCGATTCTGAGCGCGCCCTTCGCCCTGGTCACGCTCTGCCTCGCCCGTTCTTTACAATTGAGAACGCATGTGCGATTGCCTATGGAATGCACGATTCCCGGCGCGACGCCGGAGGCCAACTTGGAACTGTTCCTTTCAAGATCCCGGCGTTTCGGTATCCCCGGCGTGCCCGAATTTAAATTACCGATGGGAAGTACACAGAAAGGCACATGGTCGGTCTCGCAGGGTGTTGGCGGAAGCCACACGCATCGCGGACCGTGGATACATGCATGGGATTTTGAAATCGTAGACAGCCGCGGATTCCCATTTCAAGACAAGGGGACGGTCAAGGAGGATTATTTCAGCTTCGGCGAGCAGGTACTCGCGCCGGGTTCGGGCACTGTCGTGGCCGTTCATGACGGCGTGCCAGACAGTGCTCCCAGCGCGGTAGACACAGCACATCCGTGGGGAAATGCCATTGTTCTTCAGCATGGCGCGGCGTTCTACAGTGTCGTCGCCCATCTGAAACTTGGATCCATCTTGGTCGCGCGCGGTCAATTCGTGGCCGCCGGACAACCGATCGCGCTGTGCGGCTCTTCGGGGCGAAGTCCGAGAGCACACATTCACTTTCAAGCACAAAGAACAGAAGAACTTGGCGCGGCTGCGATTCCGGCCCGGTTTGTTCACTACAGAACATCGAACGGCAACGGTGTGCAATTCATTGCGTTTGGCTGTCCCGTCGAGGGAGAGCGGATCTCGGGAACTGTAGGAACTCAAGACTCTGCACTCGCGACGTCGTTGATGCCCGGCGCCACGGTTAATTTCGTCGACGCAAACGACGCATGCGTCCTCCGCGCCGTCAGCGAAATTTCATCCATTGGCGAACGATGGCTCCGCGACATCGATCGCGGCGATCGCCTTCACTTTATTGTTAATTCCGCGGAAGTTGTATTCACCGCGCACACAGGCAACAATTCCGATCCGCTTCGGAAACTTTGGATCGCGCTTTCGCGCTTTCCGGTTGTGGTGGACGCGACAAGTTGGTCCTGGACAGACGAACCGCCCGCCGCCGCGATGTTAACGCGCTCGCTGAACCGTATGGTTGCGCCGTTGCGGGTCGTTTTCGATCCGCTTGCGACCCGGGTTGAGTACACCGCCGTCCGCCAATCCGATCGCATGATTACAATTCGCGGCGCCGTCGCATTTGGCGTTCGCGCACGAATGCGCCCACGCTTCGAATCGCGCGTCGAACTCGACGAGCGCGGCATTCGCCGCCTCGAGTGTCTGGATCTTCGTTTGCCTTCGAGCCCGCCGTTCGTTCTCCGGCGGGCTAATTCGAAACCGTCGGCGAATCGTTAATATTACAAACCCGCACAATTTATCCCTTCTCATAATTAAATTATTCAATCCGCGCGATACACTCCATGGCAAACGTACGACACATTATTGCAATATTACCGCCGCTCGCTTTTGCGACGCTGCTTGCGCTTCAAAATACAAAAAACGCGGCGCCGGCCGAGGATCCGGTGACCAAGGCGCTCTCGGATAGTTATAAACTGCAGAACGCGAACGATTACATCGGCGCGCTGCGATGCATGAAGACCGTCTTCGACTCGAATCCAAAATTATATTTCCCAAGATTGAGAATCGCCTATCTCGAGCTTCTGGCCAACGACTACGCCGCCGCCGCGGAATCGTATAAAGCGGCGGCGCTGGCCGAAACCAATGCCGTCGAACCGATTCTCGGCCTACAACTCGCGCTCGTGTCGCAGGAGAAGTACGACGACGCAGAAAAAGCGGGGCGCGACGCGCTCGCTCGGGATCCGAAAAATTATTATGGAATGTCGCGGCTGGCGTGGACCTATTACAAACGTAACAATTTCGTCGCCGCCGTCGAACTGTATCAAAAAGTGCTTGCGCTCTATCCCTCGGACGCCGACATGCGCTCGGGTCTCGGCTATTCGCATCTCGCGCTGGGCAAGAAAGTCGTGGCCGAAGGATGTTTCCGCGATGCGCTCGCGATTTACCCAAGCCACGCGGGCGCGACCGCGGGATTGGGATATTGTAAGTAAGCTGGTTTGAAACTACGGATGTCTCGCGCCGCCGCTCCTCACGCTCCGGCTCCGAGGTCCTTTATTCCGCCCGATTTTTCGGTTTCTTTGGGCGCGGGCGATTCGCCAGGCGTTCGAAGGCCCGCGCTAGGAAAATTTACGTTAAAATCCTTTAATAATAAATCGCGCAGTTCGTGAAAATTTCGAATTTGATAATCCGGCTGCGGCGCGTTGGGTTCGAGCGTGTGCCGGCCCGAACGGCGCATCCACACGCTGACCATTCCCAGTTTTTTCGCGGGCTCGACGTCGGCTTTGGGATTGTCGCCGACGTACATCGCCTCGCGCGGCTCGATGCCGACGGCTTCGCACGCTTTTCTATATAATTTAGGATTCGGTTTGCTGATGCCGATTTGATCGCTAATAAAAATCGCGCGCGGGTCGAGAAATTCGGTGATTTTCAGGCGGACGACTTTTTCAGCCTGCTTGACCGTGAGTCCCGCCGAAATGATTCCTAACAAAAGTCCGCTCTTTCCGAGTTCGCGCAAGACTTCATAAACGTCGTCGTAGACGCGGAGTTCGCGCGACTTCGTTTCGTGGTACGCGACGACGCCCGCAGCCACGAGAATCGCGGGGTTTCGACCGTTCAGTTGGCTTGCCGGAAGCCGCAAAAGCAACTTGTCGAGGTGGTGTTCATAGTTGCTCGAAAATTCGGCGACGACTTCATTCAATTCGCGCATCAGCAGGTCGCGGTCGCCGAGAAGTCCGTGCGCGAGCATCGCGTCCACGGCGGCGCGGCGCGCCTTGTCGGCGAAGACCGTCGTCGAAAAAAGCGTGTCGTCGATATCAAAAAAGATTGCACGCAATCGGGTTGGGCTGGGCATTTCAGGTCCTGTCGTTGGCATCCGGAAGTCTATCGGCATCGCACCCCTCGAAAACCACCAGACATTATGCAATTCTCATAGCGCCTATGGGCCATCGGTAAATTCTTTCGAATTTGCCCCTATGAATGGCAGCGGCACGCGAATTGGTCCACAGTGTTGATCGCGCGCGTTTCCGTCGAAATTCCGATCGAACACGACGTGCAAACGCAAGGAATTCCGCCCTTTGCGGAACTCCAGCAAGCCCGATTTCATCCGAACGTACAACATGACCCCTGCATCCGCGACACTTACGAATTCCAGCGCCGGCGCGGCAGTAAATGCCACAAAGGCCACGGAATGCACCACCTCCAACCAGCCGCTCGGCAAGATTTACTCTAAACATCAAGGTCGGCCGCAGCGCATTGTATTCATTCAGGAGAGTGTGGCGCAGGAGCCCCTCGGCGTGCAGTGGATTTCGCGCGCCGCGAAAAACGCCGGCCACCTGCCCAAATTTGTAGTAACGCCCGACGCGAACTGGATCAAGAGAGTTAAAGAATACGAACCCGACGTCGTCGGCTTCATGTGTACGACGGGCGTTCACAAGCACGTCATGGAAATGTGCAAAGCGCTGAAGAATCAATACAATTTTCTGTCCGTGTTTGGCGGCCACCATCCGACGTTCGTTCCCGAAATGCAGCATGAATCCTACGTCGACGTTCTCGTCAAGGGCGAGGGCGAGCAGGCGTTTCAGGATTTGTTAAATAACCTTCGCGACGGCCGGCCGTTGTCGAATATTTATAATTTGAATGTTAAAGAAGACGGCCACATCTTCCATAACGATATCCGCCCGCTCTTCGCGAATCTGGATATTAATGGATATCCCGACCGCGAATCGCTTTATGAAGCGAGTCCGTTCTATCGCGACATGGAACGCAAGAATTTTCAGGCGTCGCGCGGCTGTCCTTACAAATGTTCGTTTTGTTTCCACCACGCGTGGAAGGACAAGGTCTACACGGCCTCGATGACCGATTATTTACGAACCCGCACGCCCGAACACATGGTGTCGGAGATCGAATGGGTGCGGGACACGTTCGGCGTCAAGGAAGTGCATTTCGTCGACGATATATTCAATCTTCGGACGCAGTGGGTCGAGGAATTCTGCGAATTGTATGCGCAGCGCGTCAAACTTCCGTATTCTGTAATATTACAATCGAATCTGCTGACCGAAAAAGTCGCGAAACTGTTAAAAACGTCGGGTTGCGTCAGCGCGCGCGTCGCTTTCGAAGCCGCGAACGACCGTCTGCGCAACGAAGTGCTGCGCAAGGGAACGATGCGACACCATCTTACCAATTCGGCTCGCTACATCCGCGAAGCCGGCATCCGCCTGACATCGTTGAATATTCTCGCGATTCCGGGCGGGACCTTCGAAGACGATCTCGATACGTTAAAATTAAATATCGAAGCCAAAGTCGACCATCCGCTCGTGTCGATCATGCAGGCCTACCCGGAAACGGATATTAACGAAATGACGCGCGAGATGGGACTTCTCGACCAGGCGGCCGAATTCAACCCGCGATTTAATAGAAATTCGATATTAAAACTGAAGCACGCGCGCTGGTCGGAGAATTTACATCATCTTTTCCCAATCGTCGTGCGTTTCCCGTGGCTTTACCGGTTCGCCCCCGCGCTTTCGAAGATTCCGACCGCGCTCGTGACGAGAATTTACCTCGTCATGTATATGTTATTCACGGAATGGCTCATCTGCGAACTCAATTACGAATGGCGGAAAATGTTAGGATTACAAAAGAACCGCGTCGTGGAGTTCGTGCAGCGAGTCACGGCAAAAACGTGGATCAAGGTTCAACAAGCCACCGTCGGTAAATATTCCAAAAAACTGGCGCTCCGGGTGCAGGCATCGGATTTCACGGCCGACGCGCACTGATCGCGCGCGGTTTTTCGAGCAAACGCGCGACGTCGGTTCGCTTGCGTTTCACGGCGGGTCGTCGCGAATCGTCGTTTGGGAATTCCTCGCATTCGCGACCGCGATCACTTATGAAGCCGACATTCCGAATCCGGCCGAATGAAACCCCGCGAACGCCATATTGCGATAGCCGCCGGAATGCTAATCGCTGTCGCGCTCGAGATTTTAGTAGGATTCTCGACGTTTGCCGAAACCGGCAGCTCGCGGGCGCTTGAGTCGTGGGTGATCGCCGCAACGACGCTTGCCGTGACCGCGACGGGGGGCGCCGGATTGTTATTATTTAGAATGTCCGTTCGGCACGGGCGCCTCGAAGCGGATCGACTCGTCGCCGCCGAAATGGAACATGCCGCGCGCCTGGCGGAAGTCGGCCGGCTCTCGGCGGCGATCGCGCATGAAATCCACAATCCGCTGCAGGGCGTGAATGGTTATCTTGCATTGCTCGAACGCGAGACGGGCGATGCCGAAAAACGACGCGCGCACACGGCCGCGATTCGAGCCGCGCTTCAAAAGATCGAAAAACTGACCAAAGACGTGCTCGATGCGGCGAATCCCTCTCCGCCGCGCCGCGTGACGGTGTCGCCCGGCGATTTGTTGCATTCCGTCGAAAAAGCGCTGGAGCAGGATCCGCGATTTGTAAATATACGATTCGTAACGGAAATCGAGGGCGGGGTTTCGCCGATTTTCGTCGACGCGTCCGCGATCGAGCGGATTTTATTAAATTTAACGTTGAACGCCCGCGAATCGCTCGGCGGGCGCGGCGAAATCCGCCTCTGCGCGCGGCGGGCGGGGGCGGAACGCGTCGAAGTCGAGGTTCGCGACGACGGCCCGGGCGTGTCCGCCGAAATGAAACAAAAACTCTTCGAGCCTTTTCGCAGCGGGCGGGGATCCACGGGCCTGGGCCTATGGATTTGTAATAACCTCGCCCGCGCGAACGGCGGTTCGATTCGTTATGAAGACGCGCCGCGCGGCGCGCGCTTTATTATAACAATTCCCGTGACGTAATGAATGAATCCAACATTTTACTGATCGACGACGAGCCGTTCGTGCTCGATTCGATTTCACAACTTCTCGAATCCGAGGGTTACGCGGTCGTGCGCGCCGCGAGCGTGCGCGAGGCCGCCCAATGTTTAAGATCCGAAGTCGAAATCGACGCGATTCTCACGGATTTGAAACTCCCCGACGGCGACGCGATACAAATTCTGGGATTGGTGCGCGACCAACGTCCGAACGTGCCCGCGATCGTTTTCAGCGGCGTCGGCACGCTGCGCCACGCGGTCGAGGCGATGAAGGCCGGAGCGCTCGATTTCTTATCGAAACCGGTCGATCCGGACGCATTGTTAGCGATCGTGCGCCGGGCGGTCGAGCACCGCGGGCTTGTCGAGGAAGTGCGCCGCCTGCGGGCGGCCGTCGGCGAGGAATCGCAGCAAGCGGAAATTGTAGGATCGAGCAAAGTCCTGCGCGACGCGCTCGCGCTCGCGCGAAGAGCCGCCGCGAGCGACGCGCGCGTTTTGTTATATGGCGAAAGCGGGACCGGAAAGGAATTGTTAGCATTGCAAATTCACAAATGGAGCCGGCGCGCGCGGCGGCCGTTCGTTCGAGTCAATTGCGCGGCGATCGCGGAGGCGCTTTTCGAGAGCGAAATGTTCGGACATAAGAAAGGTTCGTTCACGGGAGCGACGGAAGACCGGCAGGGACACTTCGCGGCCGCGCACGGCGGCACGATCGCGCTCGACGAGGTTGGAACGCTCGCGCTCGACGCGCAGGCGAAATTGTTAAGAGTGCTCGAATCGGGCGAATACACGCCCGTCGGCGACGCGCGCGTGCGCCGCGCCGACGTGCGCGTGATCGCGATTACGAATGAAGATTTGGCCGCGCGGTTGAAGGCCGGCACGTTTCGCGAAGATTTATATTTTCGCTTGAACGTGCTCCCGATCGTGGTTCCGCCGCTTCGCGAGCGAAAAGCGGATTTGGAGGATTTGACGTCGCATCTTTTACAACAGATCGCGAGACGCGACGGCGGACCCGCGCGGCGCTGCGACGCGGGCGCGATTGAAGTATTAAATCGGCACGACTGGCCGGGAAACGTGCGCGAACTCCGCAACGTGCTCGAACACGCTTCGATTTTAACAGAAGAGAATATTATACATGCCGAATCGGTCGCGATGGTGCTCGAGGGCGGATTGATGGCCGCGTCGGGAGTTCCGCCCGCCGCCGCCGAATCGCAAGAATCGCGAAAACCGGCTTCCGTTCCGGCGCCCCAACCGGCCCCGGCCGGCGCCCGCGATAATATTAGTATACCGTTGGAGGGGGATTATATATTAAGATCGAAAACCGAGGAGTTTCAGCGGCAGCTCATCCACGAGGCCCTCGCGCGCAGCGCCGGGCGGCGCGCCGAATGCGCGCGCCTCCTCGGGATCGACGCGCGCAACCTCGCTTATTACTTAAGAAAGCACGGATTCTTCCCGGCGGAAAATTAGCATCCCGTTTTTCGACAATTCAATCGTATTATTTATTTTTGCGGCGCTTCCGCGTCTCCGCGTCCCGATTCGATTCTGCGACGCAGCCATCCTCGCGCGAAGGTCCAGCTTCTGTGAACTTGTCGGATGGTCCGGCCCATGACGCTGGCCGTTTCTTCGAGCGAGAGTCCTCCGAAATAGCGGAGTTCAACGATTTGCGCGACTTCGGCATCTTCCCTTGCAAGCGCTTCGAGGGCTTCGTGGATATCTAATAATTCAGCGGGATCGACTGGTGTCGATTCTAACAATTCTTCGGCATCGATCGGTTTTGCGCCGCCGCCGCGTTTCTGTGCATTTTTCGTGCGCGCATGATCGACGAGGACCTGCCGCATCGCGCGCGCCGCAAGTCTCAAGAAGTGCGCGCGGTCTTCCCACGGTTGCGATCCGCCCGGCCCGACGAGTCGAATCCAGGCTTCATTTAGAAGCGCGGTCGGCTGAAGTGTATGGTTGCGCCGTTCGTCGTGCATGACGACTTGGGCGAGTTTGTGGAGCTCTTGAAGAACGATCGGCAACAACTCGTCGCTGGCTCCGGCGTCGCCGCCGCGGAGGCGCCGTAATAGTATCGTTGTTCGGGAGACGTCACGCTCCATGGCTTGCGATTCTATCGCGTGTCGGTCCTGCCCGCGCACGACAGAACGGGCGAACGCAAGCGAACCGAAATTTTGCAGGTCAAAGAAATTCGCGTTCTTCGCCGGGGACATCAGGCCGCGAAGTACGGCTGCATAATAACCATTCGTAGGACGCAAAGGTCGCTCGCGCCGGATCGTCGGCCGGTTTACTTTTTCTTTTGTTGACAGCCCGTGGCAAAAGTGCCCCCCAATTCAAGAATAGGCCCTGAAAAGCTAATACTGCTTTGATAAGTCGAGGAAAACCGATTGAGGCGTAGCAAAAAGTTACGTCGAGATCGGTTTGACGAAGAGTTATCAAAAAAGGACATTTTTGGAATGGATGACATTTGCCACGGGTTGTTAAGCTTGCAATTGCCAAACCACTGAACCGGCGATGATTCAATTGCAATCATGGTAAACCCACCGATGACCCGGTTCTCGCGTTTGCGCAGCGTCGTCGAGGGGGCAAGCGACCTCGACGGCGCCGAACGCGCGGCGTTCCTCGATCGCGAATGCGATTCCGATGCTGAGTTTCGCGCGGAGGTCGTTTCCATTCTCCACGCGGCCGAGAGTACTCCGAATTTTCTGGAGCCGGGCGCGCCGGGAATCCTATCAAAAGATTGGAAGGGGTTTACTTGTGAACCCGCCGCCGACAGTCGCGTCGGCGGCTACCGACTCATTCGGCGAATCGCCGCGGGGGGCATGGGAACGATTTGGGAAGCGGAACAGGACGAGCCGCGCCGAAGAGTTGCCATTAAAACACTACGATTCGGACTGGCCACGGGCGACGCCGCGCGCCGTTTTCGTTATGAAGCGGAAATTCTGGCGCGGTTGCAGCATCCGAACATCGCTCAAGTTTACACATCGGGAGTTTACGAATCGGGTTCGGGCGAGGATCGCTTCCCGTGGTACGCGATGGAGTTCGTGGAAGGCGCAAAGACCATTGTCGAATTCGCGCGCGCCAAGTCCGCCGACGAGGGTCTCCGATTATTTGTAACTTTGTGCAACGCCGTGCAGCATGGCCATCAAAGGGGAGTCATCCATCGCGATCTGAAACCCGGAAATGTATTAGTTGGCGGCGACGGGCGGCTCAAAGTCATCGATTTCGGCGTCGCGCGGCTCGTCGACGAGCGCGGAAAACAAAAAACATGGAGCGTCGATACCAGCGCGGGTTCGCTGCTCGGAACGTTAGCTTATATGTCGCCCGAACAAATCGGCGGCCGCAGCGACGGAATCGATACGCGCAGCGACGTGTACGCATTGGGAGTGATTCTTTTTGAATTATTAACGAACGAACTTCCGTTCAATTTTCCAGATACAACAATTCTGGACGCGGCCCGAGCATTGGAGCAGAGCAATCCGCCGCGGCCGAGCGAACGCCGCCCGTCGATTCCCGGCGAACTCGATTCCATTGTATTAAAAGCCCTCGAGCACGATCGCGAACGGCGCTATTCGACGGCGGCCGCGCTCGCGGAAGACGTCGAAAGGTATCTTCGGGGAGAGTCCGTGCTCGCGGAGCCTCCGAGCGTGCGATATCAAATCCGCGTGTTCGCCCGCAGGCACAGAGTACTCATGATGTCCGCGGCTCTCATTGCAACGATGCTCGCCGTCTCGACTTTTGTTAGTTTAACATTCGCGTGGCGGGCGGGAGATGCGGAGCAAGTCGCGGTCGCGGGCAAGGAGGCCTATCGCGAAATTGCATATGCCGCGAACATCGCCGCGGCGCACGGCGCGCTTCGGAATCTCGACGTCGTCAGCGCGCGGGCGCGCCTCGAATTGTGTCCGATCGATTTGCGCGGATTCGAATGGATGCATCTATTCGCGCGGCTCGACCGGTCCCTCGTCACGCGGCCCGTCGAAAACGAAAAAATCTCCGCCATCGTGTGGCATCCGAGCGCGCCCTATTTATTCTTATCATCGCGCGACGGCAAAATCGAACAACGGGATTCCACGACGGGGTTGCTCGTGCGAAATATTGCTACAGTTCCATCCGGAATCATCGACCTCGCGATCGCCAACGACGGACGCTGGATCGCGGCGGCATCGGACGACGGCAGATTGCGGGTCTTCAGCGGGGAACAGTATACTACAATTATTGAAACTCGCGCGCACGACGCCGGACTCGAGAGCATTTCGAGAAGCCGCGACGGCCTTTGGCTCGCGACGAGCGGAAAGGACCACCGCGTGAAATTGTGGCAAACGTCGGATTGGTCGTGCGTCGGCGAACTCGCTCCCGTCAACGGTCGCGTCGAAACGATCGCCATGAGTCCCGACGGACGTTTTGTAGCCGGCGGAGGGTCGCTCGGCCATATTTACTTATGGGACGCGAAGAGCCGGGAATTGTTATGGACGCATCAGGGGCATGCCGGTTTTGTTAGTCAAGTCGCTTTCCGCCCCGACAGTTCCATGTTCGCGAGCGCCGGTTACGATCATTATGTAAAGACATGGGATTTGGCGCATCCCACGGAAAGATCGAGTCTCGCGGGTCACCAAGCGGAGGTCATTTCACTGGGGTTCGACGCGACCGGTCGAACATTGGCAAGCGTGGGGTGGGACCGAATCATACATATCTGGGATGTCGAAAAAAACGTGATCGCGCATTCGCTGCTCGGGCACGAATCGAATATTAATGTTGTCGCGTTCTCGCCGAACGGTTCCAGACTCGCGACGGGGGATTACTCGGGGCGAATGAAACTCTGGGATCCCGAAACCGACGACGTCGTCGTGTGGAACGAACCCTATCGGGGGAATCTAAATATTCGGTTTTCGCCCGACGGGTCGCGCATTCTTACAACACGATTCGGGCGCGCGCGCGTCCGATCGATCAAGAATACAACGGATGTCAAGGAGCTGAACGCCGCATCGCGGGGTTGGATCGCGGGAGATTTTTCGCCTGACGGCGCTTCTGTTGCATTGGTCAAGGCCGATGGAACGATCATGATTTTCGACGCCGCGTCCGGCGAAACGAAGTTGGTATTCGAAACGGGAGCCCGCGCGGTTCGTTGTCTCGTTTGGGATCGCAAGCGCGACGCGATCGTGCTCGGCGGATCGGACGGAATGTTAACGTTCGTCGAACCCGCGACGGGTCGCATTCGGGACCGGCGTCGCCACGATGGCGCCATCGTTATGATTTCAATTTGTTATAATACCGGCGATCTCGCGGTGGGCGAAGCCAGCGGCGCGTGCGCGTTGATCCACGGAAGTTCCTCCGGAATTCCGGACACGGTGATTCAATCGGGTGCGCCGACGCGCGCCGTCGCCGCAAGCGCGGATGGGACGTTGGTGGCCATCGGTCTCACCGACGGCCGCGTGCGACTTTGGAGTTCAGCGTCGGGGCAATTCGTCCGCGACCTCATTGGCCACACCCACAGCGTCCAGTGTCTGGCGTTCAATCGCGACGGTTCGCGCCTCGCATCCGGGTCGCTCGATCGAAGCGTTCGAATTTGGGATACGCGCCGCGGAATTGAAGTCATGACGCTGTCGGAACACTTCAATTCGGTCGGATCTGTAGTGTTCAGCGCGGACGATCGATATTTAGCTTCCGCGTCGGATGACGGAACGCTGAGACTTTGGGACGGAGGAAGCGCGAGCAAAACGGAAACCGACTCGCGTCCGAGCCACGATTTGTATGAACAGGCCTGCGAAGCATGGCTTCTCGCCGGAAATTTCGGAGCGGGACGCGACGCGCTCTTGAATGCAAGACGCCTTGCCACGGCGGGTCTCGGATCGCCCGCGGTTCGACCGTTGGCGCTCCTGGCGCTTGGCGCGGCGGATCTCCGCCTCGGCTCGAATCAGTCCGCGATCGACGTGCTTGAAGAAAGTCTTAAAATGCAATCGAACAATAAAGGGCGCGCGCTTCGGGCTCTCGCTCTCGCGCGATTGGGCCGGCGCGGCGAGTGTCAGTCGGAACTCGCCGAACTTCAACGCATTCGCGAATCGTTTGTTTACGATCCATTCGGCACGCTCATCGACGAAATCGAAACGGCGCTGGGAGAACGTTAGTTTTTCTTCAACGCTTCGATGATCTCGAGCAGCGCTTCGCATTTATTAGAATAAGGGCCGGGGCCGATCGCCTGATAATCGCGAATCGCCTCGATTGCTTTATCATATTTACCGTTGAGCCGGTATTGTTGCGCCAGATTATAATAAACCGCGGAATTCGAAAGAGGCATCTGCGCCGCTTTCGCGGACGCGATGGCCCGCTCGAACAAGGCGATCGAAGTTTCGACGTCGTTGTCGTCCGCCGCCAGCGCGCCGAGCTGGCTCAAGGCGTAGTAATTCTCCGGAAGATATATTAACGATTCCCCGTAGAGTTTTTTCGCTTCGGCGATCTTGCGCGATTGCGCGGCGGCGAGACCCTCTTCATATTTAATTTTAGCTTCTTCGCCGAGGATGTCCGCGCCGGCTCCGAGATCCGTATTCGTCGAATTTAACGATCGCAATTTCATGAACACCGCGATCGCGCCGGCGCGATCGTGAGCATACAAATGCGCGAGCGCCTGATTCTTTAGAACGACCGCATACGCCTCGCGCAATTCGGATCCCGGATCGAGCGCGAATGCCTTGTCATAACATTGCGCGGCCTCGTCGATGCGCTTTTGTTTATCTCGAAGCCGCGCGAACGCCGCGTGCACGCGCGCCGATTCGGGCGCCTCGTCCTTCGCCATCGCGAGCGCCTGCTCCGCGCCCGCGAGATCGCCTTTTTCCATACGCTTGTCCGCGAGCGCCACGCGGACGACCGCCATGGTCTTCTTTAATTGCAACGCGCCCGGATCGGCCTGCCGCGCGAGCTCGACTAATTGTAATGAATTTTCGGGCGGGCCGCCGTTCTGTAACTCCACGGCGGCCAGAGAAACTAACAATTCTGCGGGGGGCGTCGGTTGGGTCGCGGCGAGCCCGTCGCGCAGTTCCCGGACGGCTCCGTCGAGGATTTGTTGTGACAAATACGCCTCGGCCGCGCCAATATAAGCATCCGCGAGACGCGGATCCGCGCGCTTTGCATCGTTAAAATCGCGCGCCGCGTCCACGGCTTTTCCGCGCGCGAGTCGGATGCGCCCGCGCGAGACGAGGGCGGCTGCGCGAAGGAATGCACCGGACTTGTCGGTTGTATATTTTTCGACGAAGACTTCCAATGCGTCGAGCGCGGCCATCGCGGTCGACTCGGCGGCCGCGTTCTTTTCGGCGCGCGCCCGGACGATCTGTTGTGTCAGACCCGACGTGGCGATTCTTAAATAATAGCGTTTCAACTCCAGCGATTGTTCATATTGTTCGACCGCCGCGCGCGCGCAGTCGACCGCCGCTTTCGCTTCGCCCTGCGATTCTTGAAATTTGCAACGAAACAACGCCGCGCGCGCATGTTGATCTTCATTCACCGCCTCGGAGGCGAGGCGGGGCAGCAGATCTGTAGTCAATTTGCCGTCGCCCGCGAGGATCGACGATTCGACCGCCGCCTCGAGAATCGTAAATTTACGGCCCGATTTCGCGACCCGCCACGCGGCGAGAAACTGTTCGATCGATCGATGTAATAGTACAATTCTCTGTTCGGACGCGAGTCCCGCTCCGCGCGCGCGCGCCGCGAGCACGTGTCCGTACGTTTCGAGCAGCAGCGGCGAATCCGGCGCCGCGGCGACGGCATGTTCAATATAAACATCGGCGTCGGCGGCGCGATTGTATTTAATAATTCCGAAGGTCCCGAACGCCGCCGCGAGCGCGGCGCCGGCGGTCAATGATAACTTTAACGGTAACTTTTTCGACGCCAATTCGAGCGATCCCGCCCAGAGCATCGCGGCGCACGGAGCGAATGCCAACGATGCGCGTTCGTGTAGAAAAAAACCGGGAGTTGTAAAAAGCGCGCCGATCAGTGAAATGCAATAAAACATCGTCGCGCGCGGTCCGAATTTCCAATCGAGGCCGACGAGCGGCGGGAACGCAAGGCCGAATAGTATGAATTGCGGCGCCGCGGACGATGAATACAAATCCGGCGCCGGCCAGAACGGCGCCATCGCCTGTCCAAACGCCGCGGCCGCGGGGACGAATGCAAAGATCGCCGCGGTGGAGATCCATGCGCCGAGACAAAGTCCCGTAATGCTATAATAAAGGAAAGCGGCGACGCGATTCCTGCGCTCTCCCGCGCGCGCGCCGAGGTGCATGCCGTACGCGGGCGCCACGGGCGATCCGCAGAGGCTCGCGAAAGTTAATAATACAATTCCTGCGGCGGATGCGGCGCGCCCCGCGCCCTGTTTCGCGCCCGCCGCCGCGATCGCGGAGAGTCCGAAAAGTGAAGTTAATAATATTCCGCGGCCGTCGTGCGGAATCGCCGATCCCGCCGACGAGTGCGCTAGAAGTAATATTCCGGCGAGCGCGGCGAACGGTTTCGACAGGCCCAGTCGAATCGCGGCGAAGATCATCGCAATTGCGGTGAGGCCGACGACGGCGAAGTCGAAGGCCGGCCCATTGATCTCCGAATTTCCAAGCCATTCCGACAGCGCCGACGGAATCGGGCCGTTAACAAAAGAATCGAGCGCGGAAGCAGGGATCACGGGGTGTCGCGGTTTGCTAGAATGCGGTTCTGGACTCGAATCCCCGAAGCGAAATCCGCGAAATCGCGCGCGGCGTGCGCCGACACCTCGAATTTCTCGAGGAGAGCGGGCATTTGTTCGTCGCGAACGCTTCGGGATTGATCGCGCCCGAAAAAACCGAATCACTACAAAACCAATCCATGGTAAAGCTCCGATCGACCGATTCCCGTGATTCCGCGGACAACGAAACACGCCGATCGTTGGTATCGGAGCGCGGAGAATTCAAACGTTCCGCGAAAGACAAAGCGCTCGCCCTCGAAGCGATCGCAAAGAAAGTCTCGAATTGTAGATTATGTCGCCTCTGCGAGGGACGGACGAACGCGGTGCCGGGCGAAGGAAGCGCGACGGCGCGCGTCATGTTCATCGGCGAGGGTCCCGGTGCCACCGAGGACGAATTGGGTCGTCCGTTTGTCGGCCGGGCCGGCCAACTTCTCACGAAGATCATCGAAAGCGGCATGGGTCTCAAACGCGAAGATGTATTTATTGCTAATATTGTAAAATGCCGCCCACCAGAAAATCGCGATCCGCAGCCCGACGAAGTCGCGGCGTGCCTGCCTTACTTAAATAAACAGATCGAGGTCATCGATCCCGAAGTCATCATTCCGCTCGGCCGCCACTCGATGCGCGAATTCGCCGGCGTCGGCGAAAAAGATACAATCAGCCGCGTCCGCGGAAAGGTCTATCCGGTGCATGGCCGTTCGGTGATCCCGACGTTTCACCCGGCATATTTGTTAAGAAACCCTCCCGAAAAAGTTAAAGTGTGGGCGGATATTCAGCTTGCAATGAAAGAACTCGGACTTCCTATTCCAAAACAGAACGGTTCGACGCCATAGTCTCGTTCGCAAAGGCATGAAACCACTCCTCGACGAATCGATCTGGGGCATAGACCTCGGCGTCACGTGCATGCGCGTCGTGCGCCTTACGCGGCGAGGCAACGGTTATGAAGTCGCCGAGATCGACCGCATCGATTATTATATCAATCCGGCGAAGGCGCGGCCGGACGAGTTCGACGCGGCGATGCGCAAGGCGCTGTCGCTTTTTGTAGCAAATCACAAGATTCCCTCGCGCGACCGCGTGGGCGTTTCGATTCCGGGGGTTGGTTTCGAGGCGCTTCGACTTCAAATGCCGGCCGTTTCGGCGGAGCGCACGCGCGAATTGATCGATTATGAGATTCGCCGGAGGACATCCCATGCCGGACACGAAGTTATTTATGGCATTCAAGCCGTTCCAAGTCCCGGATTGGAGGAGCGGCGATTTGTAGCAGTCGTCGGTCCGGCGGGAATCGCGGGCGCCTACATCGACGCGATCGAGACCGTCGGTATTCCGATCGATGCCATGGCGCCTGCTCCGATCGCGATCTTGCACGCCATACGCGCCGACGGGTCCGATGCGCGCGAGATCAGTTTGGTTCGCGCGGGAACCGGGACCACCGATGTTATTGTAGCTTCGCGCGACGCGCTATTCTTTAGAAGCGATCCGGCGGGCACGGCTTCCATTTCGGAAGCGCTCAGCCGCGAATTTGGAATTGGCGAGAAAGAATCGAATGAAGAACGCCGCGAAATGGAGTGCGCGCGCGGCAACCCCAGATTCTTAGCATTGACGGAAGCGTACGCGGATGAAACAGGGGCGCGGGTGGCGGCCGCGCTGGAGTTCGCGCGGCAATTGGATATTAAGATTTCGCCCGCGCACATCCTTCTCACTGGAGAAGGCGCGCGCATTCCGGCGCTCGCGGAAGTGTTGCGGCGGCGAACAGGCATCCCGATCGAATTGCATACAAAATGGAATCGCGTCTCGATTCGAAAGCAATTGATCGGCCACGCGATCACGACTGAATTTCCCGCGTTCGCGCCCGCCATCGGCGCGGCGCTGCTCGCGGCGGGCGGCGAAACGCCCGCGCTTTCGTTAGTTTCTCCGCGACAGGGACGGGAGTTCCTTCGTTGGATTCCAACCGTCGCGGCCGCATGTTTGGTTCTTGGCGCGTCGATGTTTGCTACAGATCGCGCGCTCGCCTGGTCGCTCCGAAAGGCGGAGGGGGCGCTGCTCTCGATCGAGGATATTGCGAATGTCGTAAAGGAAAATCGCCTCGAACAAATCGCGGGCGCGAGCGACCGCGAGCGCGCGACGCTCGAAACGCGCGCATGGCGGCTTCCCGACGAATGGCTGCGATGGGAAAGAATCGTAACGTATCTGCCGCAGGCCGTCGGCGCCGAAGCGTGTATTCTTAAATATACAAATACCGTAATGCCCGACGCGTCGATCGAGACGATTCTCGAATTTACAGTTCCTCGCGCGATGCGCGAGGACGGAACTGTAGAATCGCAGCCGCGATCGTTCGAATCGGACGTCGCCGTGTTGTTTCGCGCGTGGGAATTGCCGGAACCGGTTCTACTGGATCGTCGCGCCGTCGCCACGCCGGTCAGCGACGCCGCCGCGGCGGACGCGCGCTTCGACTGGTTTAAAATTAAGATACATTTTAACGAAAGAACGGGCGTCGAGAATTCGGGAACGGGAGGGCGCGCAAAATGAATTCAAGGCGGAATATTGCATGGGTCGGGCTTGTCGTAATATTCATTTTTGCGTGTTTTGTAGTCGCGGCGGCGCGAATCGCGCCGCGCGTGCGCGCGCTCGCCGGCCTGAATGAAAAATTAAATTTACAATTGGCGGCGCAAAAACATCAGATCGGCGAGACGCATTTCGATCCGTCGGCGGCGCCGTCCGCGAAGAACCGCGCCGACGACGCGGCGCGCAACGGACGCGCGATCCGCGAGTGGATTCTTCTCCACGATCTCGCGTCGACCGACGACACCGATGGCGCGCGCGATGCGTGGCTCGACGAAATGGAGAATCGCACCGGTCGATCCCGCGAGGCATTCAAGAAATTGTTACCGCGCGATTCGGCCGACGGCGAACCGTCGACGGATTCCGGGCGCGCGCGGCGTTTTTCAACATTTCGCGATCTCACTGTTTCCGCCGCCAATGCCGGAATTCGCGAATTCGAATATGTAGTCATCTCGGGCGAGCCTGCGCGCGACGCGAACGCGCGCCGCGCCGAGCGATTTGGAAATCGCGTCGACTCGCGCGAAATAAAAATGGAGTATGCCTGCGCGTATCGCGCGCATGGAGCTTTCATCAAGGAATTGTTACGTCGCCGCGAGCGCGGCCCGTTTTATACTTTAGATTCGATGACCGTGGGCGCCGCCGATGTTCAAACCATTCTTTTTCTTCAGCGCGAAGAGGATTCGAAATTGAATCCGTCGGAATATGTGCGTGTAACGCTTCAATTACGCCGAATCGTGGCGGGGGAGCCATGAATCCAAATTCCGGATCCATGGGACGAATCGTTACAATGACCGTTCTCGCGGTTGCGTTGGCCGTCCCCGCGCTGCTCGCCGGCAGAATGATTGGAACGAAGTCCGCCGTGGACGAAGTGCAGAAGCTCCGCGTCCAACTGAAGAATAAAGAAAAGCTGAACTCTACTATTCCGGCGTCCTCGCCTTCCGCGGAAACCGAGGAACAGCGCCAGAAACGGGAGGCCCAGTCGCTTGCGACGGCCTTGTCGCCGCTTGCGAGCCCATCGTCGGATTCTTTAGTTGTATCCCGCGCCGTGCGCTTTTTTTTCAAAGCTGGCGGCGACAGTGCGCGCACAGTTCATAATACAGGGGGCGATCGTCCGGGAAATGCCGAATCGCGCCCGGCGGATTCGACTCCATCGGATCCAACAAGACCGACCCCCTCCGGAGATCCGCAGAACGAATCGAACGCTACCAATGGAAACGGCGGCGCCGACCCGACGACGCGGCCGTCCTCGGGCGGCAGTCCCATTATTCTCCCGCCCATCGCACATGTTAACGATCTTCGCGACGGCAACGTTCGTTTGACATGGGAGGATCACGCCGCGACGCCGACGGGAACGATTTTCAAAAGTCAAATTTATCGATGGAATGATACAGAACCTCCGGCGCCGATTTTTATCACTCCGGCCTACGTCATCGCCGATTCGGGCGGTGCATCCGACTCGAGGCCGGCCGCCGCGAACAGCCACGAATTCGTCGATAACAATGTTTGCGGCGGCATTCAGTATTCCTACGCGGTTCTCGCCATACAATTCGACAAACTCGAAGGCGTGGAAGTGCGCCGAAGCTCGCTCGGCGAGCGCGTCATTGCAAATATTCCGGTTCGCTACAAATTCGAAATTCTTGGATTTGTAAAGAAAGGGGCGCTTGCCCACGGAATCAACGACGCGTTTGCGTCGTTGCCCGTCCGGATGCGGATCACCGACTTCGCCGACGCCAAACCGGCGGCGCGCGAAACCGATGTTTCCGTCGATCCGAGCGGCGACGTGGGGCAGGCGCTTCACTTGTCGACGGGATGGTCGTTGATCAAACTCGAGCGCGAGGATCGGGAGCAGAATCTCGAAGTGGCGATTCCCATTTTTAATGCCGACGGATCGAGACGGATTAATGGGGGATCGCCTGCGTCGGAAAAACGGATGGAACTACAAAAGCGAATGTTCCCTGTCGCAACCATGATGAATCGCTGCGGACGGCAGCTCATCGTTCGCGCTGTCCCGTGAGAGGGCTCGGAATGGACCCCTTTCCGGCCCGCTCCACGACCTAGAAAGATCGTTGGAAGTTCATTTTTTTCAGAGAATTACGTGAGGCTAAGAACGGCCGCAGGCGCACGGGCTATTTGTAATATCCATTGCAACGCGGCCGATGCTACAACTCAAAAATCTGGTCATCCCCCGCACGATTCCTGCTAGATTCCGCCTGTTTGTTCCTGGAATTATCCGGGTTCAAATTCACCCTTCACTCCAGTTGGGGTTCTCGAGCCGGTCGGACCCACCGATTTGCCCGGGTTCCCTTCCATCGCTTGCCAACCGCTTCTCCTCTTTTTGTAAATATTCAGCGAATTCAATGATCGTCAAAATCAGTGAATATCTTGAATTCGTACAAATCGGCGGCGGAGCGGCGACTGTCCCTCGGACCATTTAAGTATTCCTCGGGCAAAATATGACGAACGACTCGTTGCGTCGGTGGTTTGTGCTCGTGCCGTCCACCATCCTTTCTGCAGTTGTTGCCACAGTGTTTTCCACTACGGTAATTACTTCATGCAAGAGCACAAATTCAGGTAATTCACAAAAACCGGCTGAAAAGGCCCGAACCGAGCAGGCTGCTAATGAAGAGAAGCCTGTTTCAGTTACGGCCATGGGCGACACCAGTGGTGGTGGCGCTTCCGCAGCCCAGGATCCGGAAGCCAGCAGGCAATTCCAAGGCGCCGTGGAGGCGGCGAAGGTCCGTCAACAACAGCAACAATACCTTGTAGGGGAAACGCTAAAGAAGGGCATCGATGCCTTCAACCACCTCGATTTCTCCACCGCGCGAACGCAATTCGCGATCGCGAGTGAACTCGATCCTACAAATCAGGATGCCGTCGAATGGTTGACGCGCGCGAAAGCCGCGCTCGGCGAAACCGACGCCATCCGAATGACGGATATTAAGGATAAAGCGACCGGCACGATCATCCAGCAAGCCGAGGCGCGCCAAAAGGTCAGCCAGTCGGTTCTGGACGGCGATCGCCTTCTGAATGATCGAAAATTCGACGAGTCGATCGAGGCGTACCGGCGCGCGGAGCGAATCCTGACGTGGTATCCGCTGCTCGAGGCCGAAGGCGGTCTGCGAAAGACCGTGGCTTCGAAAATTGATATCGCGCTCAGCCGCAAAGATGCGTCGAAGCGTGAAGACGAAGACTCGCGTCAGAAGAAAGCCGCCGCCGATCGCGAGATGCGCGAAGCCGAAGCGCGCGATCAAATGGTGAATCGCCTTCGCAAATACTACAGCGACGCGAATATTGCATTCGTCGAGAACCGTTACAACGACGCGATCGTAAATTTGGATCAATTGTTGGAAATCGATCCGATGAACGAACGCGCGCGCGAATTGCGCGAAATCGTGCGTCAATCGAAGAATGAAACCGGAATGGCCGAGGCGCGCGAAAACTATAAGAAGCATTGGAATCGCGCGTTCCACGAGCTCGACCAACTGTTGCTTCCGCAGACCGATACGATTGTTCACGATCCCGAACATTGGGCTTCGATAAGTTATCGGACATCGTTACAATTCAAGCCGAAGGACATCGAAGTCAATCCGGAAGACAAGGCTGTCGCCGAGCGCTTGGAAACGACGTATTTCGAGCCGAAATTCAACGCGACTTCGATTCAGGAAATCGCGACGTATCTAAACAATCTGACGCAAGTCAATTTTATCATCGGCCCGAAGATTCTCGAGCAGGACGAGGGCCAGCGTTCTGTGACGTTGGATTTGCCGCCGAAGACTTCGGTCAAGAAGTTCCTTCAGGCCCTCCAAGTTGTTAAGAATTTCAGCTACCGCGTTCAGGACGGATACGTTCGGATCGTGACGCCGGAAGAGAACAAGGGCCAGACCGAATATCGCATCTACGACGTCTCCGACATCATTCAGTCGGTGCCGAACTATGCCGGTCCGGACATTTCTCTATTACCTCCGGGCGCTCCCGCGATTCCCGCGGGCACCGATCCCGATCCGACGCCGGTTTTCACGCTCGAGCAGATTTCGCAAATCATACAAAATTCGATTGCGACGGCGACGTGGTCGGACGCGGAAGCCAAGACCGTTTTGCGATATGTACAACAAAGCGGAACGCTCGTCGTTCGCCAGACTCCTGAAGTGCATGCGCAAGTCGAAAAGCTACTAAACGACCTTCGCGAAGCGACGAATTTAATGGTGGAAGTGCAGACGCGATTCATGATCGCGGAAGACAACTTCCTCGAAGACATTGGCTTCGATTGGCGCGGACTCGGCGACAACGGTAACTCCGGTGTTCCGCCGTCCGGTGGTTTGGGCGCAGCGCCGCCATTTGATGATTTCGGCGCGTCTCCCGCGCCCGGAACGCCGTCGCAGCCCGGTCCGCTCGGCACTGGAAACCAGGCGGGATTTTACACATCGACCGGCAACGCACCGGCGCTTGCAAAGACTGAAAATATCTTTGAACAAAACCTCGCGGGCTCGAGCACGCTCACGCAATCGGGCGGACTTTCACTGCAGTGGATCAACCTCGGCGATCGCCAGAGCGAATTGATTTTGCGCGCAGTCGAGAAGAGCGAACGCGTCGAATTGGTAACAGCGCCGCGATTATTAGTGCATAGCGGCGAGCGCGCGCACCTCGCGGTTACAAATCAGTTTGCTTATGTTTCCGGTTATAACGTTGAAATCGCGCAGGCGGCGTCGATCGCGGATCCGCAAATCGATGTCATTCAAGAAGGCGCGATTCTCGACGTTCGACCTGTAGTAAGCGCCGACCGCAAATTCGTGAAGCTCGAATTGCGCCCGACACTTGCAACATTAAAGCAACCGATCGAACAGCGCGTCGTCGGCGTCGGCAACGGCACGCCCGTCACGATACAGTTCCCGAATTTAACGATTCGAAAAGTCCGAACGACGGTGGTCGTGCCCGATGGCGCGACGTTACTATTAGGCGGACAGTCGATCGACGAAATTCGAAACGAGTCCGCCGGCGTTCCGGTTTTACGCGACATTCCGATCATTGGTTTCTTCTTCGATCGCAAAGGCCAGTCGATTTCCAAGCGTCGACTCGTGATTCTCTTGCGCGTCAAAGTCGTCATTCCGACGGAGTACGAGCCGCGAATTCCAACAAATCCGAGCGTCCTGTTGCAAGGACCCGGGATGATCGCCCAAAACCGCTAATTCATATAATTCGAACCCATTCGAATCCAATTCATTAGAAAACAGATGAAGCTCGAAATAAACCGCTTATCGTTAGTTGTCGTCGGACTCAGCCTTCCGGTCCTCGCAGGCGCTTGCAAGTCCAAGGCGACCGTCAAGGACGCGCAGGGTCACGAAATGCCAACGGCTCAGGATACTAATAATGGCACCCCTGGGGTCGCCGTCGTTGGTGGAAACGAGCAGCAGCCTGGCGGCGACGCCGCCGCGCAGCAGGCATTTGATGTCAAGGTCCGCGAAGCCAAACTGTTCCAAGAGCAGAAGGCATTCTTAGTGAACGAACATCTGACGAAGGCTAAGAGAAGCCTCGACAGCGGCGCTGTTCAGCAGGCTTCGGACGAAATCGAAGCTGCGCACGTGCTGGCGCCGGCGGATGAACGCGTGCTTGCATTGCGCGATCAAATCTCCGCGATCATGGGCGACCGACACGGTCAAGTCGGTCAATCGGGCCGCGAAATTGAAGAAATCGAAAGAATGCGTCGCGAGAAGACGCGCGTTGAGATTGAACAGGCCCTTGGCAAGGCACGCGAGAATCTAGCGCAGCGCGAATTTGAGCGTGCACTTTCCGAAGTCAGCCATGCACTCGACGCACTAACGTTTTCTCCCTATGCCGGCGAATGGGCGGATCGCGGCGCGGAGGCGCGCGATCTGAAGGCTAAGATTCAGGCGGAGCGCGCGGCGGACACGGCGCGCGTTCGTTCGGAACAGGAACGGATCGCCACCGCAAAAATGCGCGATGAAGAAGCCGCCGCGCGGACGAAACGCGTCGAGGTCATTGCCGCAAAAGTTTCGCTCGCGCGCAATGCTTATATTTCCCACGATTATCGCGGCGCCCGCGAGATTGCAGAATTAGTATTGCGCGAGGATTCGCGCAATCAGCAGGCGATGGATATTCGCGATTCGGCCGTCGCCGCGGAAGACAACAAAGTCGACGAAGAATTCAAGCGCAAGCGGACACAGGCTTTTATTGATATCAAGCGCGAAGACGAAGAAGCGCGCATTTTCCAGACGAAGCCGATCGAACTTCCGAAGGCAGAATATTGGCAAACGATTTCGAAACTCCGCGACAAGCGCGTCAATCTTGAAATTGCGGAAGGCGAAAGCGAAGACGACCGCATCATTCGTGCGTCGTTGAAGTCCAAGAAAACGCCTCCGCTGAAATTCGACGCGGAAACGGATATTGATAAAGTCGCCGCATACTTCAAGGACGCATCGGGTTTCCCCGTCCTCGTGACGCCGCAAGCTAAAGAAAAAGCGGCCTCATCGAAGTTTCCGGTTCAATTGGATCACCCGATCGCGATCGAGTCCGCGTTGAGCATCGTTCTTTCGCAAAACGCCGATATCAAATGGATCATTAAGGATGGCGAAGTTGTCATTACGACGGCGGACGCGTCGCTCGGCGCTCCGATTCCGCATGTCCACGACGTCAACGACCTGATCTTCGGACTATCGAACTTCCAGGGTCCGCGCATCATGTATCTCCAGATCCCTGGAGGTAAGAATCGTCAGGGCGGCGTTTCGCAAGAAAACCCCTATGGCGCGGTGCTCGACGCTGTTCAGCCGATTCCACCGGAAGAAATCTCGAGTTTAATTAAAGAAACCATCGCTCCGGGCACGTGGGAACAGCCCGGTGTTCACATCGATCAGTATCAAGGGCAGCTCGTCGTCACGCACTCGCCCGACGTTCAGCGTCAGGTCGGGCGCTTCCTCGCCGACCTGCGCCGCTACACGAGCTCGATGGTTACGATCGAAGCGCGATTTGTAACGATCTCCGAAAACTTCCTTCAGGCGATCGGCGTCGACTGGCGCGGTCTTCCGAATCAGTTCGACGACACGACCAACGGTTTGAAGGACAACGCTTCGGCCGGTTTGGATAACAATGGTCCGGGCCTTCCGTCGAACGCGGGTGGCACGCCGTCGGGCGGCGGTTTCTTCGATAACGGCACTGACGGATCCAACATTTGGCGAACTGAACATTTGTTCGACAAGCCGCTCGGAAACAAACTTTCCGAGAACGGCGGACTCGCTCTGCAAATCACGCTGCTGAAGGGCGATCAGGCGTCGTTGATTCTGAAGGCGGTCGAAAAGAATTTCGACGTCCACGAAGTCAACGCGCAACTGTTATCGGTCGCGAACAACCAGCGTTCGTATATTACAGTTATCAACCAGCAGAGTTATATCGCCGATTATAACGTTGAAGTCGCGCAGGCGTCGTTCATCGCCGACCCGAAGATTGAAATATTACAATCCGGCGTGGTGCTCGACGTTCGCCCGATTATTAACTATAACCGCAAGTACATCACGCTCGAATTGCAGCCGACGGTCGCGCGCATCGTGCAGATCACGGATTTCACGACGACGCTTGGCGGTCTTGCCGGATCGGTAACATTCCAGTTGCCGCAGCTTTCGGTTCAAAGCGCGTTCACGACCGCGGTCGTTCCCGACGGCGGCGCCGTCCTCATCGGCGGTTTGAAGACGCTTCGCGAGATTGAATCGCGCGCGGAAGTGCCGTGGCTCGGCCGTCTGCCCGTGATCGGATTCTTCTTCAAGAAAGAAGGTTACGATTCGGAAACCGAGAATCTTATGGTTCTCATTCGAGCCCGTATCACCGATGCGCGCGAAGCGATGCAGAACTTCGAAAAGGGATTCTCCGGCAATTCGCCGCGATAGTTCCCTACCGTTGCGCAATGAAAGAGGCCGCGAAAGCGGCCTTTTTCGTTTTTGTAACGATTCCGGCGATCGCGCGGAGCGTGCCCGCGGTTTGACTTGCGTGAACAAATTGGCATGCCATCGATGCCAGGCGCGACGCAGTTATGTCAATTCGACGCCCGGAGGGCCATTACGACACTTCCTTTCCGCGAATTCCCCGGCGTGCGCGTGGCACGGCCGTTGCGATAGGGATCCCCGGCTGCGTAAACCAGCATTAGTCTAACACTGGCAGCCCCGCGCGAGCGTTCGCATGCGCGCGGGAAGGAAGCGCTTTTGTTAAACTAATAAAAACAGTTTTCTGAAATACCGAGGACCCATCCCATGACGACGCTAGTTCCACGACTTCGAGATTTTTCGATATTTAACAATCCATTCCGGCCTTTCAATGAAATCGAGGAGCTTTTCCGCGGGCTTCCGGACGAGGCGTTCGCGGCTCCGAATGGTAATATGATGATTCCGGCCGTCGAATTTGTGGAATTACCGGAATTTTATAAAGTAAAGGCGGAGTTGCCCGGATTGGAAGCAAAGGATATTGATATTCAAATCAACGGCGATCTTCTCACGCTCAGCGGCGAGAAGAAGGAGGAAAAGAAAACAGAACAGATGAATGTCCATTTCACGGAACGCCGCTATGGCAAGTGGCAGCGATCCTTCCGCCTGCCGGCATCGGCCGATCCGACGCGCGTCGAAGCGACGATGAACAACGGTGTTCTCGATGTAACGATCATCAAGCGCGTGGAAGCCAAACCGCAGGTGATCAAGGTGAAGACGGTCTAGTCGACGCCTGGGTCGAGAAGCAAGGATGCCAAAAACCGAGGCGTCCGCGACGGCCGGAGCACGCATCGTGTTCCGGCCGCTTTTATGAAAGGCAAGCGTGCGGCAAACGCCGGCCGCGGCGACTATGCTTTCGACCTGCCATGATATTTGAACAATTGAACTCCGGCGCGTGCAAGACGTACCTCGTCGCATCCGAACTGACGAAGGACGCGATTCTCGTGGATCCGATATTACAAAACTCGAACGAGTACTTGAATCTACTAAAACAGCGGGGACTCAAGCTTCGTTATATTTTGGACACGCACGTCCACGCCGATCATTTATCGGGCGCCGCCGCGCTTGCCGATCAGACCGGCGCCGATTACGTAATGCACAAAAACTCGGTCGCGAAATGCGCGAACGTGCGCGTCGACGACGGACATACATTACAAATCGGAGATGTAACCGTTACTTTATTGCACACGCCCGGACATACCAAAGACAGCGTTTCCGTTCTCGTCGGGGACAAACTGTTAACCGGCGATTTTCTGTTTCTCGGCGAAGGGGGAGCTGGGCGCACCGATCTTCCCGGAGGCGATTCGGGCGATCATTGGGATGCATTACAAAAACTCGCGAATCTCCCGGACCGGCTCTGGATCCATCCGGGGCACGATTATCATGCGCGCGAGCGTTCAACGCTCGGCGAAGAGCGCACGAAAAACGACCGGCTCGCGCGCCGCACGCGAACGGAATATATACAATGGCTCGCGGGTTTCAAATTGGGGGCGTCCGATTGGATGGTTAAAGTCATCCAAGCGAATTATTCGTGTACTCGCGATCCGAATGCCGTGGAAATTCCGTGCGAAGGAAACACGTGCGAAGTCAAAGCGTCGCCGGCGCAGGGCGGGGCCGTGCGCGAGATCGCGTGCGAGTCGCTCGCGAAATTGTTAACAACAAATCGACCCGATTTGATATTGGATGTCCGCAATCCGGACGAATATACAGGCGAACTCGGGCACATCGACGGCGCCCGCCTTTTGCCGCTGCCGGATCTGGCCGCGCGCGCGGCGGAAATCAATGAATTTAAGAATAAATCAATTATTACAATTTGCAAAATGGGCGGGCGATCGGCGAAAGCCGCGCAGACGCTCGCGGGACTCGGATTCGGCGACGTTCGGTCGATGACCGGCGGAATGGCCCGCTGGAAATCGCTAAATATGCCCGTCGTAAAGTAAATATCGAAATACGAGGACTCCGCGCGCGCCGCGAACTCCTCATTTTCCGAAGGCTTTGGCAATCTGCGCGGCCTCCGCGGCAATCGAAGCCTTGGACGCGGCGCGCGCCGCCGCGGCGAGTTGGACAGCGACGTCGGGCAGCGCCGGGTCCACGGTCGCGCCGGGATCGCGCGCGACGGCGTCTTTCAACTCTTCAAGCGCGCGCTCGAGATCTTTTGTTAATATAAATAATCGCGCGCGGTGGCGCCGCGCGGAGATGGACGATGGATCGAGCCGCAGCGCTTCGGCGTCGGAGGCGAAGGCGCCGGGGATGTCGCCGGCCAGTTCCTGCGCGTGCGCGAACAGCAGGCGCAGTTTCGGATCGCGCGGACTCTCCCGCACGAGCGGTCCGAGAAAACCCGCCGCCGTTTTGCCGTCGCCCGCCTCCAAATATAACGATGCGAGCCCGCGGCGCGCCGCCGCGTCGCCCGGATCGGTTTGTAACAATTTCTCGAGCGCGCTCCGGTGTTCGGCCCACTTGAAAGTTATTGTATAAAGTCTTTCGTGTTCCGCCGCGGCCGTCGCGTCGCCGCGCCGCGACGCGATTTGTGATAATACATAATGCGCCGACGGCGCCGAATCCGACCACGGCCGCAGACCGAGCGCTTTTGTTAATAATGCGCGCGCATTCGCGTCGTCATGCCTTCGGGAGGCCACCTGCCCCGCGGAATAGAGCACATTCGGATTGGATGGTTCCAAGTCGAGCGCGTGCGCAAGCGCAAGCGCGGCCGCGTCGAGATTTCCGAGCATTTCCTCCGCGCGCGCGAGTCCGATCAGCGCAGGCACGTCGCCCTTTCGGATATTTGTTAATTTAAGAAAATCGTCCCGCGCTTCGCTGAATTGATGGATCTGTAGCCGGGCGAGGGCGCGGAGTTCGAGGATGCGGATTTCGCCGGGATACTCGGCGGAGAGCGGCGCGAGTTTCGAAAGCGCCTCCGAGAATTGCCCGCGCAGTATGCATTTTTGAATTGTTTCGATTTGCGCGTCGACGCGGTCGCGCAGCGCGGCGGGCACCGACCCCGCGGGCGCGGAAGCGGGCTGCGTCGCGGCAGCGCCCTGCGAACGATCGCACGCGCACGCCGCGGCGAGCGCCGCTAATATAAATATACTCCGCGGCCGTCCGCGAATCATCAGGAAGCTTCCTCCACCGTCGCGAGCACGCACTTCAAATAACGGCCCTGCGGAAACTGCGGTGAAACCGGATGGTCCGGCGCGGCCCCGCCGATTTGTAATATTCTCAATTTCCGCTTCGCGCGCGCCGCCGCTTTTCTTAAAATTCCAAGAAACGTCTCCTCCGACACGAGTCCCGAACAGGAACATGTAAACAAAAGCCCGTGGTTGCGGAGCGCGAGCATGCCGAGCGCATTCATGTCGGTGTATTTGGAGAGCCCGCGCGCGATTTCGGCATTCGAATGCACCAATTTCGGCGGATCAAGTATCGCGACGTCGAAGCGGCGCTTCGACGCGCCGACGGTTCGTAAATAATCGAATCCGTCCGCATGTGTAAATTCAATATTCCGCGCGTTGTTGAGCGCCGCGTTCTTTTTCGCGACTTCGATCGCTTTTTCGTCGAGATCCACCGCCACGACGCGGCCCGCCTGTCCGCGCGTCGCCGCCGGAATCGCGAATCCGCCCTGATAACAACAAATATCGAGCACGTCGCGATCTTTAACAAAGCGCGCGACGTTGTCGCGGTGGTCGCGTTGATCGAGAAACGCGCCGGTCTTGTGGCCGACCGAAAAATCGGCGATGAAGCGCACGCCGCGTTCGTGAAATTCCGTTTTCGCATCCCGATCCGCGGGGCGGTCATGGGCCCGAAACCCCTCCGCGCGCTCCACTTTTTCGTCGACATGAACGACGTATCGTTCAATTTGCAATTCTTTTTTTAATATTTCGCCGACGAATTCGAGCCTGCGGTACCAAGCGTAGGATTGGATTTCGATACTCGCGATATTATTATAAATATCGACGATCAAACCGGACAATTCGTCGCCTTCGCTGTTCACCGCGCGAAACGCATTCGTGATTCTGTCGAGTTGCAACACGCGCTTTCTTAAATAAATCGCGTCGCGAATGCGCCGTCGGAGGTAATCCTCGCCGAGCGGTTCGCTTCCCCAGCGGAGCACGCGCACGGCGATCTGCGATTTTTTATTATAGAATCCGTATCCTACAATTCCTTCGCGCGCGGCGGAGAAATCGCCCTCGCGGGCCTGCCGTCCGCTGTCGGGCCGGCCTTCGATCGCGACGAGCGCGCCGTTCTCGAGATCGCGCGGCGCGGACACCATTTTTTGAAACAACCACGGCCGCAGGCCGATCGCGGCGGTTTTTAATTTTACGCGCGGAAGCGCTTCGTCGGGATCGGCGGCCATGATTATTGTCCACTTCCCGCAAGTTTTCTTTTATTAATAATACCTTTTCCCTGCTCGACGCGGATGCTGCAATTTACAATTCCGTCGCCGGGAATCGTTTCGATTTTTCCACCCGGCCATTGTACCGAAATTTCGTCGACGGTCCGCGCGTCGCCGAGGCCGAAGCAGAGGCGGGGGTCGCGCGAGCTCGCGTACGAACCCCCGCGCCGCACTTCGCGCGACTGCGTGCGGCCGCCGGCCTTGATGCTAACGATCGCGCCGAGCGCTTCTGTATTTTTACCATTTCCGCGGACTTCCACGCGCAGCCGCGCGCGGCCCCCGTTTGCGGGCGTCGGCGCCTCGTTTCTTAACAATACCGCGGGGCCGTCGACCGGGACGAGCAGCACGTCGCTGTCGCCGTCGTCGTCGAGATCGAGCAGCGCGAGCGCGCGGTGGGAGCGGAATTCGAGAAGCGGCGACCCGTCGCCGGGTTTGAATAATGTTAACTTACCGAAACCATCGTTAAGAAAAATCTGATTCTGTTGTTTATATCTGGTTCCGGTGTCGGGCGCGTCCGCCTGCGGATACACATGTCCGTTTGCAACAAAAAGATCGAGATCGCCGTCGAGGTCGAAATCCGCCATGTCGACGCCCCATTTCAGCGTCGACATCGTCGCTGCGCCGATTCCGGAGACCGCGGTATCGTTATCGAACGCGCAGCGTCCCGATCCGTCGCGCCCGCGGTTTTTGTAATAACTCACGGGTTCGTCCGAAAAGTTAGTAACAACGATTTCCGGAAATCCGTCGCCTGTCAAGTCGTCCGCCGCGACGCCCATCCCCGAATAGGTGGATCCGTCGTCGCCGAGCGCGACGCCCGCGCCGAACGCGCATTCGACGAATTTGCCGCCGTCGTTTCTCCAAAGAAAATTAGCTTTGCTGTCGTTCGCCACATATAAATCCGTGTCGCCGTCGCGGTCGAAGTCGAGCGGACACGCGCCGAGTCCGTACGACGGCGGCACTTTGTCGAATCCGCAATCGGCCGTCGATTCTTTAAACGTTCCGTCGCCGTTATTCTTAAAGAAGCGGTCGGGCGTCGCTACAAATCCCTTCGGTCCGCAATAAACCGGCATGCCGCGCCAGACGCACGGCAAATGTAGTGTTCCGACCGTGCCGCGCGGCGGGTTCGCGGGATCGAGTTCGAGATAGCGCACAAGATACAAATCCAAATCGCCGTCGTTTTCCGCGTCGAACCAGCACGCGCCCGACGCCCACGCGGAATCGGAAAGCGCGGCCGCGGCCGAAACATCCGTAAAATGCAAAGATTCGGCGGCGGCGCCCGCCAGATCGTTTCTTAAATAAACGCTTTTCATATATCCGCAAAGATAAACGTCCAGATCGCCGTCTCCGTCCGCGTCGGCCGCGGCGACGCCCGTCCACCAACCCTTGACCTGCGTCAGTCCCGATTCCAGCGTGCGCCGCGTGAACTTTCCTTTTTGTTGTATCCACAATTCCGGCGTCGCCCCATCGCCGCGTCCGAGAGCGGCGAGCGTCGATCCCTGCGCGAAAAACAGGTCGAGTTCGCCGTCATTATTAAAATCGCCCACGGCGACGCCGGTCCCGTTGGCTTCGACGATGTCGCGTTTTTCGGCGGTGCCGCACTGCGCGGTATAGCGAAGTCCCATCGCCGCCGTTGCATCGGAAAACCGCACCGTCGCGGGCGCCGGATCGCTGCCGCACGAGCCGGCGGCGAGAACGGCGAACGATAAGAAAATCCGGCGCATGGAGCCGAAATTAACAGATTCGAAACCCACGCGATTGACTTATTCGTAAAACAGAGGATTCTCCCATTCCATCGATGGCCCGATCTTCGCGAGATCTGTTGTCTTTACTGTTGCAACGCGCGCAGGCGCGCGAAAGCAGCGCCAATCCGGAAGCGGATGCGCGTCCGGCCTCGTCGCCGGAACCTCAGATGAGCGATCTCGATACGCGGCCGAGCGCGCCGCGTTCCATCGTGCGGGCGCGCGCATCCGCGTCGAAGCCGAATGAACCGACCGTTCGGAAGTCGAGTCCGACGCCGGCGGTTTCGGCGCCCCGGGTTTATGTTCCATCGGGAAGCAAGGACCCGATAACTCTCGACCAGATCGCCGCATCCGCGATTCCCGGCAATCCACGATCGCATTCGGGCACGATCTCCGAATTGACGATCATGCGCGGCATTTTGTATCCGGTGCTTTTGTTATTATTCGTCGGCGCCTGTTGGTATGCGTATAATCGACTGTTCGTTCCTTCGGACGCGGGAGATAACAATAATCCCGGCGCCGGTTCCGGCGCGGGAAATGGTAGCGGTTCGTTTATTAACAATTCCGGGGCCGGCGGAATTATACAAAACGGCGGGAACGAAGGCGGAGTTGCCAATCAAAACGGTTTGCAAAATCCCGCGAATCCCGTCGCCGCGAGCATCCCGGCGGACGCCAATCCCGCCTCCGGCCATCCGCAGGTCATTCGCGCGATTGCCTATCCGGACACCGCCGAATTCATCGAACTTGCGACTTCGACAGTCTCACAATTGCGCCAACATGGATTTCCCGACGCGCGCGCCGTTCGAACGCCAAGAGACAAGGAAGGCAAACGATTTGAAATAGTAGTTCTCGTTGGAATCGGCGAGTCGGCGCGCGATCCGAAACTCATTGCCATCGGCGAACGCCTGCGTGCGATGCCCGGATTTGGGGCGGGTCAGTCGAAGCAACGTCCCTTTGAGGACGCGCTCATCATCCGTCAACCCGACTCCGACCGAACCGGGACGGGTCACTGACCGGCATTCTCCGGCCGCTCTGCGTAGACTTCGGCGAAAATGTAGTTAGAATGCGTGGCTCTCAACTCTAATTGTAACATTCTAGCCACGCCATCATGTCGATTCATCGAAGTCTTGCATCCCGCGGCGCACTGACGCGCACGCGCAACGTTTTCACACGCGAAGAGCGCTGCAAAGCCCTCACATTACTCGGCAAATGGAACGAGGCCGAATCCTCCATTTTTGGCCTACCCAAAGTCCGCACGCACATGAAGGCCGCCAAGAAGAAGGCTGCCAAGAAAGAAGGTGACGCTGCTGCGCCGGCCGCTGGTGCTCCGGGCGCGGGTGGTGCGGCTCCTGCCGCCGGCGCCAAGGGCGCAGCTCCTGCCGCGGCGGCTCCCGCCGCGAAGGGCGGCGACAAGAAAGGCGCAGCGAAGCCTGCTGCCAAAAAATAGGGCCAGCGGCAAAAAATAGGGCCTGCGGCCAAGAAATAACGTCGAAGTAGTAAATTTAATATTTGCCCGGCCCGAGGCGGCGCGAACGCGCGCCGCCGCCCGCCGCGTCGACGGTATTTGTAGCGAATGGTCCCAACGGTTTCATCTTGCGAATCATTTATGAAACCAGCCGCGCCAGCCACGGCTCCGCTCTCGGAAGTCTTTGCATCCATTCAGGGCGAGGGCGCGTACGTCGGAGAACCGCAGACATTCGTACGATTCGCCGGATGTCCGCTCCGATGTAAATATTGCGACAGCGAATCCACGTGGCACGCGACTCCGCGCTGGCGATGGTTACAAAACGGTTCGGCGCGTGAATTGTTAAATCCGGCTTCGCTCGAGGACGTTTTGGGCGCGATCGCGGAGGTCGAAGCGGGGAGCGCGCCGCGCACGGTTTCCATCACTGGCGGCGAACCGCTCGTGCACGCGGATTTCCTTGCGACGCTCGCGCCGATTCTTAGGAATGCCGGGCGGCGAGTGCATCTCGAAACGGCCGGCGTTCACGCGCGCGAACTCGCGAAAATCGTCGGCCAGCTCGATCACGTAAGCGCCGATTGGAAATTACAATCGACGATGGAAACCGGTCATTTCGAGGACGCGCATCGCGAGTTTCTCAAGATTTGCGTCGATGCCGGCGTCGACACCTGCGTGAAATGCGTCCTGACGCCCGGAGTTTCAAACGCCGAATTCGAGCGTGCCTGCGCAGGCGTCGCTTCGATTTGTAAAGATTGGCTTTTCATACTCCAGCCCGCGACGCCGATGCGATCCGAGCGCGCCGCGATTACAAATGAAAGAATCGAGGGTCTTCTCGATCTCGCCCGGGCGCGCCTCCGCCGCGTGCGCGTGATCCCGCAAGTCCACCGGCAGCTCGGTGTTTTATGATATCATCCATCTTGACTTAAATTAGTAAACGAAACGTGCCACTCCCAGAAATTGCAATTATCGGCCGGCCCAACGTGGGCAAATCGACCCTGCTCAACGCGATGGTCGGCCGTCGCGTCTCGATTGTCGACCCGACGGCGGGGACGACGCGCGATCGCGTCACCGCGCGCGTCACGGTCGGCAAGCGCACGTTCGAGGCCGTCGACACGGGGGGCATCGGCATCGTCGACGAACGAAATCTTGCAATGCACGTCGAGGAACAGATCGCGCTCGCAATCGAACGCGCCGCGAAAATTGCATTTGTCGTCGACGCGATCGACGGTCTGACGCCGCTCGACATCGAAGTCGCGAAACGGCTGCGCCGTTCGAAAAAACAAATTATTCTGATTGCTAACAAATGCGAAGGTTCGGTTTCGAAACATAACCTTTCCGAGTTTTATAAATTGGGTTTTAACGATCCGTTCGCCGTTTCCGCGAGAGACGGCACCGGCATCGCGAATCTGCTCGATGAAATCGCCGACGGCCTGCCGATCGAGGATCCCGAAAACGAGCCGGAGTTGAAAGTCGCCATCGTCGGGAAACGCAACGCGGGCAAGAGTACATTTGTAAACGCCCTCGCCCGCGAAGAGCGCGTGATCGTCAATGAAATTCCCGGCACGACGCGCGACGCGGTCGACGTCGAGTTTACTCATAAAGGACGCCGTTTTCTTGCGATCGACACCGCGGGACTCCGCCGCAAAAAATCGCTCGAATCGGGCATCGAATTTTTCTCAATGAAGCGCGCCGAATCCGCGATCCGCCGCGCCGACGTTGTTTTGTTAATGTTCGATTGCTCGGTCGACTTGTCGATCGTCGACAAGGATCTCGCGCGCTTTTGCATGGACGAGTTCAAGCCCGTCGTTATTGTAGCTAACAAATGGGACCTCGCCGAAGAGAAGGGCCTGACGCTCGAAAACTACAGAAAGTACCTCGGCGAAAAATTGACGAATCTCGCGTTCGCTCCGATCGTTGCGACGAGCTCCGGAAACCGCGAACGCGTCTATGAAGCGATCGAACTCGCGCGCGACTTGCACCGGCAGGCGGGAATCCGCGTTCCAACGGGCGTTTTCAATCGCGCGCTCGAGGCCGCGATCGATAAACAATTTCCAAGTCACGGCATGCTCGCCAAACTTTATTACGGCACGCAGGCGGCCGTCTATCCGCCGACGTTTGTGCTGTTTGTCAACGACGACAAACTCTTCGACAGGGAATACGAGCGCTATCTTGCAAACAGATTTCGCGAGTCCTTCGAATGCCATGAAATTCCACTGCGCATCTTTTTCCGAAAACGCGAAAAAGTAGTATTACCGACCGACGAACACCAGGTTGCCAAGCCCAAACTGATCCGCCCCAAGACGCGAGCCACTTCCGGCCGAAAACCAAGAGGTTAAATCCCATGCATTCGCGCATCGCTACGCTGCTTCTATTGATTTCCTGCGCGCTGATGGCGTCATGCAAGGGGGGCCCGCAGCCCCACTGGGTGGAGGTGCGCGCCAATAGCATCGATTCAAAAGATCTTCATGAAAAATGTTTAATGATCGTGCAGCAGGTCGATTTGCGCGTGGCGGAAAGCGACGCCGACAAGGGCGAAATTACTTCCGTATGGGACGAGCATCTCGTGCCGTTCTATCGTCCGCGCGGCGAAGGCAACGGCGGATTTCGCCGCCGCGCGCACATTGAAATTAAGGATGCCGATCTGACTTCCGAGGAAAAGACCGCGCTCGCGGAAGAGGGAAAAACGAACCCGCGCATGGTCCGCGTGCGCGTCGAAAAGGAGTTTAACGATGAGCGCAAACGGCCCGGCGACTCGAAATCGGCGAAGTGGGAGCCCGACGAGGACGATTCGAACTTCGCCGCGCACATCGCGGTTATGATACAAAACCAGGTCGAGGAATTTAAGCCTTCGAACGATTTTAATAATCGATTCGGCGGCGATCCGCAGAAGAAAAGTAAAAACGGAAACGCCGGCGACACCGGCGGAAAAAAGTGAAGACGGGCGAGATTATCAAGGAGGCGCGCCCGCCGGCGATCCAACAGTTGCGCGAATGCGCCGCGGCCGTCTGTACTTATCCGCTCACGGTCGTCCGAAATTGGGAAATCGTACGTAACTTTTACAGCCGCGAACTGCGCTCGAGGTTTCGCGGAACGATTTTGGGGTTTTTGTGGCCTTTTGCGCAGCCGCTCGCGCTTTTTTTAGTATACTATTTTGTATTCGCGATCATACTCGATGCAAAACTGGGCGGCATTGGAGTTCCGGAAGAGGGGCAGAAACAACTGTTTTTGGTCTACTTGTTCGTCGGCGTCGTCGTCTGGTCGGGTTTCGCCGAATCGATTCTGCGCAACGCGTCGATCATTCTCGAAAATGCAAATTTAATAAAAAAGATCGCGTTCCCGAGCGAAATATTACCTTTCAACACGGCGCTCGTGGCGGTGACAATCCAATGCATGGCGCTTGGAGCTTACTTGGCGGTGTCGCCGCTGCTCGGATTCAATCCGTGGTCGTATTACTTATGCGCGCTGCCTGTTTTATTGTTATTACAAATCGCGTTGTCGCTCGGTCTGTCGCTCGCCGTCGCCGCGAGCAACGTATTCGTGCGCGACACGACGCCGATTCTGGGAATTGTGATGACGTTCTGGCAATTCGCGACGCCCGTGTTTTGGTCGCCGGAGAATCTCACGCCCGAGAAGAGATCGAAGATCGAGTGGGCGCTCGAAGCAAATCCGATGAATCATCTATTATTAGCTTACAGAAAGATTCTTGTCTTTCCCGGCGCGCCCGCCGGCTCCCAATTCGCGCCGGGTTGGCCGTGGGAGGAATGCGGAAAAGCGAGTCTCGCCGCATTGATCATGTTCGTTCTCGGCTACGGTTTTTTCTTCATCGCGAAACGACGGTTCTCGGACGAATTATAATTTAATATTTTCATGGTCTTTGGCGATTCCAAATACGCGATCGAAGCCGAAAACCTCGGCAAGTCTTATAAATTATTCAATTCGCCGGCCCACCGTGTGTTCGAGGCCGCGTCGCTCGGAAAATGGAAGTTTCACCGCGAGCATCGCGCGCTCGCGAATGTTAGTTTTCGAGTCGAGCGCGGACACGCGCTCGGCGTCGTCGGACCGAACGGCGCCGGAAAATCGACATTACTAAAAATTCTCTCGGGCACGACGGATCCGTCGACCGGGCGATTTCGTCTCGCCGGCCACGTCGCCTCGTTGCTCGAACTCGGCGCCGGATTCCATCCCGAATTCTCCGGCCGCGAAAATATATATCTAAACGGAACGCTGCTCGGCCTCTCGCGCCGCGAACTCGATCGTTTATTTCCGGTAATGTTAGAATTCTCCGAACTCGGCGAATTCATCGACCGGCCGCTGCGCACGTATTCGAGCGGCATGGCGCTGCGCCTCGGTTTTTCGGTGGCGGTGCACCTTGATCCGGAAGTATTAATTATCGACGAAGTGTTCGCCGTCGGCGACATGCACTTCGCGAAGAAATGCGCGGATCGCGTTTACGATTTCAGGCGCCGCGGGAAAACCATCGTTTTTTGTAGTCATTCGCTCTACGACGTCCGCCAGTTGTGCGATGTGTGCATCTGGCTCGACCACGGAACGGTCCGTCAGATCGGCGATTCGGTTACTGTTACAAACGATTACGCCGCGTTTTCGCGTTCGCTCGATGCTAACGAAAGAAACCCCGGCGAATGGTACGCGAAGGCCCCGGCCCGCGAGGAGCTTCCGCATCTGTCGGGAATTCGGATTTATAAAATCGGCACCGAAGAAGAAATATATGATATTGCACCCGGCGACGGGATCGACGTCCGCATTTGGTATCGCAATCCCGATCCCGCGCAATATAAGATTCACATGGGCGTTATTTTTCAACGAAACGACGCAACCATCGTCACCGCCGACTCGACGGAATTCAGTAAACTCGAAGTCGCCGGCGCGCAGGGCTGCGTGACATACCGCTGCCATAAAGTAATATTACTATCCGGACAATTTACAGTTCTGGGCGTGCTGCTCGACGGGCCGGGAATGCATCGTTACGATCACGCCATGTCTCCGAGCAATCTTAATGTTCGCAATCGGACGAAGGACGTGGGCCTCGTTCTGCAGCAGCACGACTGGCTGATCGAACCGGGACGGCCGGTGCCGGAGCCGGCCGCGCGCGAAGAGGCGACGAACTGATCCGCGCATGCCGCAGCCCGCTCCGCAACCGAAATTCGCGGCGCTATTTGTAAGCTACAATAGCGGCGATTATCTGCCGCGCGCGGTTCATTCGCTCTGGGCGCAGCGCGTCGACGGAAAACCGGCCGACGTCGAGGTCGTCATCGTCGATAACCAATCGCCGAATCGCGAATCGTTTCGCGCGGCGTTCGAGGAATTGCGCGACCGGTTCGGCGTAAAATTAATATGGCACCACCGCAACGACGGCTACGCCGCGGGGATGAATCTTGCATTATCCAAAAGCACGGCGCCGTTCGTGCTAGTTACAAATCCGGACGTTTTTTACGCGCCGGGTTGCCTCGAGCAACTGTATAAAACGCTCGTCTCGGACCGGCGCATTGGCATGGTCGGGCCCATGGGATTTCTCGACGACGGCCTCGAACTCGTCCTGCCGATCAATCAATTGCCGACGCTCGACGAGGAAATGGAACGATTCCGGGGGCGCTTCTCGAAACGCGTGTCGCTCGAGTATTCACTACGATGCGCGCGCGAAATGTATTATTTCTATAAACATTCCGAACCGCGGACGCTGCGCATGCTCTCGGGCGCGAGCATGATGGCGCGCCGCGAGACGATCGAAAAACACGGATTGTTCGACGACCGGTTTCCGCTTTTTTATGAAGATAGCGATATTTGCCATCGCTACGACGCGCACGGCCTCGATTTGGTTTATGTTCCGCGCGCGCACGTGACGCATTATGTTTCGCGTTCCGTGGCCTCCGCGCCGCGCACCGACGATCCGATGAAACGCTGGGCCGTCGCGCGGCGGAGATATTTTCATAAATGGTACGGTCCGCTCGGCGTCGAATTATTAGATAGAATCGACGCCGCGGCGAAACGCTTCGGCCATCGGGGCGGAAAAACGGCGACGCCGTGCCGCGATCTCGGATTCGTAAATTCTCCGCCGATATTACAAATTCCAGGACCGCCGGCCGAAACATTAATACAAATCGGCCTCGACGCCGCATTTTTCCTCTGCGCGACGGCGCTCGTAAAGGCGCCGTCGTGGCAGTTGTCGAAGCACGGATGGGTTTTCTTCAACGCCGGAATGCCGGTGTTCGTGCGCGCGATCGACACCGCCACTTTCGAAGTCGTCGGCACGTGGACATTCCGCGCGCCCGCCCCCAAGTGACGCGCCATGCGGCCCGGCTCAACCGATAATATTAAAGAAACGGCGAGGCCGGATCTTTCGATCGTTATCCTTTCGTGGAACACGCGCGAACTATTATTAAAATGCCTCGCGGCGGTCGAGGGCGCGCACGCGCCGCCGTCGCGCGAAACGATCGTCGTCGACAACGCCTCCCGCGACGGCAGCGCGGACGCCGTCGCGGAGCGTTTTCCAAACGTTCGGCTCATCCGTAATCTCAAGAATGAAGGATACGCGCGCGGCAACAACATCGGGATTCGCGCGTCGGCGGGCCGGAATGTATTATTATTAAATTCCGACACCGAGGCCGCGCCCCGCGCATTTCGCGCATTGGTAAATTTCCTCGACGCGCATCCGGAATACGGCGCGGCGGCGGCCAGACTTTGGAATCGCGACGGCACGATTCAGCGCGCGTGCATGCGATTCCCGACGCTGTTCACCGCTCTATTTTACGATGCGAGACCGGGGCGCTGGTGGCCGAATAATTACTTTTTGCGGCGGCATTTCTGCCGCGATTTCGATCATATCGATTCGCGCGACGTGCAGCAGCCGCCCGGCGCGGCGCTCTGCCTCCGGCGCGACGCGCTCGAAAAAGTAGGATTGCTCGACGAGGAATTATTCTTATTTTTTAACGATGTCGAATTGTGTCAACGGATGCGCGCGGCCGGGTTCCGCATCCGTTATCTCGCAGACGCGAATATTATTCATCACGGGGGCGCGTCGACGTCCCTCTATCCCGCGTTCGCGGCCGAACTTTTTCGTAATAAAATCGCTTATTATCGCAAACGCTACGGTTCCCTCGGCGAATCGCTGATGCGAAGCGTCACGCGCTGGCGCGCGCGCGAGGAAAAGGACGCGCTGCGCGCGCAGCGCCTCGATCCCGGCATTCTCGACGCGAGCTGCCGCGGCGTCGATCTCGCGCTCGCGACCGCCTTGCGCCGCGACAGCGCCGGCCTCGGCGTCGTCTCGGAACTTGCGAATCCAACCGTCCGGGTTAATTAATATTACCATGCCGATTCCAACCGATGTTTCGCATGTAAAGATTCCGTTTCCGCTGCCCGGCGCGCATGCGGCGCCGCCGCGCGGAAAAGTAGCGATTGTCGCGCCCCACCCCGACGACGAAGCGATCGGTTGCGGCGGCGCGTATTTGAAACATCGCGACGCCGGCGATCCGGTGCGCGTGCTCGTCGTCACCGATGGCCGCGCCGGAAATGTTACAAAACAATTGTCGCAGGAGGAGTATACGGCGGCGCGGCGCCGCGAGTCGCTCGAGGCTGCGCGCATCCTCGGCGGCGCCGATTATACATTTTTGGATTTCCCGGATAGCTGTGAAATTACAGAAAATGCGCTTGCCGAAGTCGCGGAGAAAATCGCCGGGTGGCTGCGCGCCGACATGCCGGACATCATTTATATTCCATGGATCGGCGAGGGCAACAGCGATCACGCGGCCGTGGGCGAGGCGTCGCGGCGCGCCCTGCTCGCCGCCGGTTTTCGCGGCGTCGCGCTCGGTTATGAAATATACTGTCCGGCGCCGATCGATGCCGTATTGGATATTACGGATGTCGCGGACCGGAAGCGCGAAGCGATCGAGTGTTTCGAATCGCAGCTCGATTCGACGCCGATCGAACATTTAATATTCGGTTTGAACGCGGCGCGCGCGCTGTACCTGCCGAAAGGCGCGCGCTACGGCGAAGGATTTGTAGTGTGGCACGCCTGAAGCCGAGAGTATTTATCGCGCGGGCGCCGCTCCGCGTCGATTTCGCGGGCGGTTTCACAGACGTTCCTCCGTTCTGCGAAAAGGACACGGGTTTTGTCGTCAACGCCGCGATCGAATTGTATGCTCACGCGCGCGTGCGGCTCCTTCGTCCCGGAATGCCGTCGAAAGTTAAATTAAGAATCGAGGCGAATCATTATGAATCCGCGGCGATCGACGGCGTTGCGGCCCCGCCGCCTCCGCCCGCGCTCGAACCTTTTATGGTAGCGCTCGGGCGGTCGGGCGCCGGTCCCGCCGAAGTATATATTACATCCGAGGGTCCGCCGGCGTCGGGTCTCGGAACGTCCGGATCCGCGCTCGTCGCGCTGCTCGCCGCGCTTGACGCCGCCATCGGCCGCGCGCGCCCGCCCATCGAACTCGCGCGCGAGGCCCGTGCCATCGAAGTCGACCAATTACAAAGAATCGGCGGGGGTCAGGATCCGATCGCGGCGGCGCTCGGCGGAATATTAGCAATCGAATTCGTGTCGCGCGACGGCAACCCGATGAAATTGCACGTTTCCCGGAATCTTAAAGAAACCATCGGGCGCAATTTATTACTCATCGACCTCCGTAAACCGCGTTCGAGTTCGGCGCGCATCGGGCGCGTCGTCGAGAATTTGCGCGCCAGGGATCGCAAGACGGGGATGCTGCTGCGCGCAATGGCGTGGTGGGCCCGCGAGGCGGCGGGGGCGCTGCGCGCGGGCAATTATTATCAATTTGTGGAGTCCATTGCATTTCATTCGATGTCGCTCGAAAAGCTCGAGCCGAGTATTTATAGTAATGGAGTGCGCCAGGCGGTGCTCGACGCGCGCGCCGACGGCGGCACCTATTGCGCGGCAAAACCGTGCGGGGCGGGCGGCGGCGGCTGCGTGGCCGTGCTCGCACGCGACCGGCCCGTCGACGAGCTTCGACGCGATTTGAAACGTCGGGGTTATCATGTATTCACGACGCGGATCGCCGATCGCGGCGTCGAAGTCGTCCAACCGAAAACGCCGCGCCGCCGCTGACTTCTCAATTTAAAATAAATATTATTTAATTAATTAAAAGCACGGTTTTATGAAAAGACTCGTCATCTCGCCTCACGATCCCTCCGAATTCCAAGGGGGAACCGAACGCGTCGTGTACGCGATGCTGCGGGCGCGCGTGCGGCGAGGCGAGGAAGTCGCGGTGATCACGGGATCCGAACGCGTGATCGACGGCGGCGCGTCGGAATCGCGCGGCGAACCGGGGCTCGCGGTTCATACTATTATACGCGAACCGCGCGAGACCGCAGAAATGTTCAATCGACCGCGGCCGCGCGCCGAATTCGAGCGCATATTCGATGCGATTCGACCTGAAATTGTAGAATGGCATCACGGCGCGACGCTATCGTTCGATCTCGTCCGCGCCGCGTGCGACCGAGGCGCGAAAACTGTAATGTTTCTCCACGATATGTGGGTTTCGTGCCCGCGGCATTTTAGGATTCCGCCCGCGGGAATCGCGTGTCCGATCGGCACCGATCGTAACAATTGCGTACCCTGCGCGCAAATCGACCTCGCGTGGCCGGAGCCGGAAGTTAAACATTGGATTTATTTATATACGGAGGCGGCGCGCGCGGAATTGTGCGCCGCCGACGTGATCATCGCTCCGTCGCGCGCGCACGCGGACACGATGCAACATTACTTTTCGGATCTGCCGTTGAATATACAAGTCGTCCCGCACGGATTATTGGATTACGACCTTCCGCCCGCGCCGAGGCGGCGCGGACCCGTCGAGCCTGGAACATTAACGATCGCGCACTTCGGAAATCTCGTCGCCGAGAAGGGCGTTCAAGACCTCGGGCGCGCGCTCGGCATGTTTCGCCACCCCGACCGCGTCCGCCTCGAAATTTACGGAAGCGAATTGCAGCCCGGCGTTGTCGACGAACTGCGGAGTCTCTGTCCGGCGGCGCGCGTTCAATTTCACGGACCGTACGAGGGTTTTCGTAATATTTACGATAAAATTGTAAACTGCGACGTTGCCGCCTTTCCCAGCCGCGCGCCCGAAAGTTATGGTTTGGTCGTCGACGAGGCGCTCGCGGCGGGGCTGCCTGTTTTTGCATCGAACCGCGGCGCGCTCGGCGAACGCGTCGGCAAGGCGGGGGAAGTGCTCCCCGCGGGAGACGCGGCCGCGTGGGCGCGCGCGCTCGAACGCGCGCTGCTGGATACTACTTATCTCGAATCGCTCCGCGACGCCGTTCCCGCGAGGCAGCGGACGATCGACGACGCCGTCGCCGAGATCGACGCGGTCGTCGAAGAGTTAACGTCGCGCGGGTGACGCTTGCGCGCTCTGCGCGGGCGCGAGCCGCAGCGGAATTGTAAAATGATAACCGGCATCGTTCGCCATGGAGAACGAACCGCCCATCGCCCCGACGATTTTAATCATCATCGACGCGTCGCAGCCCGCGGCGCCGTAGTCGCGCGTTGCCGCGGCGGGGGCCGCCGGTTTTATTAAATTATGTTTTACGCCCATCGGTTTCACCGCGCCGGCCGCGTCGATCGAAATATATAATTCCAGCGAATCCTCGCCGCGCGCGCGGCCCCGCGTGAACGATAATGATACGGTTCCGCGCTTCGAAACGCGCGCGGTCTGCGCGGTTAAAGTCAATAAAACGCGTCCGATGCGAGCCGCGTCGCCGAAGAGTCTTCGGGGGATCCGTTCGTCGAACGCGAGATCGACGCGGACGCGCCGTCGGGCTTGCGGCGCCTCCAATTGTATACGTGTCGTTTTTGCAATATTTCTCAAATCGACGGGCGCGCAAGCGAAACGGATACTGCCGTTTTCGATTTGCGAAACATCGAGCGCGCTCGATAACAATTCGACGAGCGTCGAACCGGAGGCTCCGGCGGCGCGCATCGGATCGAGTTCGCTCTCCTCGAAATCGTATGGAAGCAGCGAATTCGTTAATTCTAACAATCCGCCGACGCGCGGCGCGATCGTATGCTTCAATTCGGAGAGGAGCGCGCTGTTGCCGCGGCCCGGAATGTTGGATTGGTGGGAGCGCATCGCAAACCTCGGGAGGTTGGGTTCCGCACCTTTGCGGCGCGGCGTGGACTTATCGACGCCGGCGCCAACCTCTCTGGACCCAAAGCGTCTTGCAGTCCGGCTGCGCTTGCGGACGATGTTCGCATATGCCGACACACCGGTTTCCGCCGCTCGCCGATCCGAACCGTCTTCCGCGGCGCGTCGTCGTGCTCGCGCCGCACCCCGACGACGAAGTGCTTGGCTGCGGCGGAATGATTGCATTTCACGCGTTGCGCGGCGACGTGCCGGTCGTCGTGTTTCTTTCGGACGGCGCCGCGGGCGATCCGACGGGGAACGCGCGCGATCTTACAAAACTGCGGCGCGACGAAGCGCGCGCGGCGCTCGCGGAATTCGGTAATTGTAAAATTGAACATTTCGACTTTCCCGACGGCGAACTCGACGGCGCGCACGAACTTCCGGGACGGATTCTTGGCATTCTGGAGAGAACGGCCGCGGAAATTGTATATATGCCTTCGCCGCTCGAATGCCACGCCGATCACATGGCGGCCGCGCGAGCGGCGACCGTGGCCGCCGCGGCGATTCCCGGATTGCGCACGATGCTTTACGGCGTGAACACGGCCGTGCCCGCAAACGAACTTTATGATATATCACAATTTCGCGCGAAAAAGGACGCGGCGCTGCGACATTACAAAAGCCAGATCGCGTTCAAGGATTTAGTTAAGATTTCCCGGGCGATCGACGCGGCGCGAACGGTCAACATTCCGGATTCGGCGGGCGTCGCGGATTGCGAAGGTTTCGTCGCGCTCTCATCCGAGGATTTGCGCGATCACGCCGCGCGTTTTCGCGGTCTGGAGGAATTGTTATTTCCGCCGAACGGGTCCGGGGAGAGCGGCGCGTGACGGCGGCGGATCCCGGATCGCCGCGTCCCGGCTCGTTGTTGCCGGGGGCGAGCGCCGTTATCACCTCCTGGAATCGTAAACAAATTGTCCGCGAAAATTTAGATTCGTTGCGGGCTCAAACTGTAAAATTTGACGAGATCATCGTCGTCGATAATCATTCGAACGACGGCACCGCCGAAATGCTCGCGGCCGAATACCCCGAAGTGCGCGCGATCGCGATGCCGCACTCGGGATTCGGCGCCTGCGAAACATTTAATATTGGATTCAAGAGCGTGAAGACGGAATTCACCGCCATTCTCGACGACGACATCGAACTGCCGCCGGACTGGCTCGAAAAATTAATGTTAAAATTCGCGGCGGAGCCGGCCACGACGGCGATGCTCTCGACGAAAGTCGTGGAACCGGGGATGCCGGAGTATTTGTTGAATTCCGATTCGGTGAATCGCGAACGCTACATGGCGACGTTTCGCGGCTGCGGCACGCTCGCGCGCACGGCCGTGCTCGCGAAAGCCGGTTATTATGACGAACGGTTTTTTATTTATGGCAACGAGCGCGATCTCGCGTCGCGCGTGCTGGGCCTCGGATTTCGCGTGAAGCAGTTTCCCGAAGTCACGACATATCACAAAACACCCTGGGGCCAGCGCAAAGGCAAACGGTTCGCCGACGCCACCGGCGCGATCGGCGCATTCGATAATATAAACAAAACGCCTCTCGGCTGGTGGATCGTCTTCCGCGCCACGCTCGCCGCGTTCACGGTGCATCTGCCCTATTGTTTAAAACACCGTTCGCCCGTCCGCTCGCCGGATTTCGAGTTGCCGATAAAGTAAGGAGCGCCTTCTCATAATTCCCCCGGAGGCGACACGGCCCAGTCGCTGCCGACGGCGCCGGTGACGTCCCAAGCTCGGGCGGTGAAGCGAAGTTTCAAATCGGAAGGGATCGGAAGACCGTCGAATTCGGCCGTGAGGGACTTGCCGTCGGGAGTGAAATTCACATATGTAAGATACTGCAACAAGAATCCCGAGATGTCGCCATAGCCTTCGACTTGCAGGTCGAATCCGGCAATGCCGCCGTTCGGGCTACCGAGGCCGTCGGGATCGGTGATTTGTAGTCGAACGCCGTTCGCGGCCGTCCACGATAAATAAACTCTCGGCCCCCATGGCACGCTCGTCGGATCATAAGGATTGCTTCCGGCCGCCGTCTCGACGCCGTTCGGCACGCCGTCGCCGTCGGCATCGCCGTTGCGATCGAGAACATTAGCATAAATAAAACCGGTGGGGTCGCCGCCGGGGAGAGTTGCTGCAGTAAATTGCGGGTTGATCTTGATTGAAGAATGAACTCCGGTAACGAGGTTCACCCGGTCGAGGAATCGTTCGCCCGTAAAAAGACCGGTCATTGCAAATATTTCATCTCCATTCGGGCTAAGGGCAATTCCACCAATCGCGCGCCCCAACGCATAAGTTTGCACAATGCTCCCATCCACAGGCGACATCTTTAAAATTTCAGTCCCATCGGAAATGGGATAGTTATTGTAACTTGCCCCATAAATATATCCATTACCGTCAATGCGCGGGATGCCGGTTCCGCCATTGAAACCGCCGAGTGCCGGGAATTGATTGACGACGGTCGTGTCGTGAATCTTGTAAAATCGAAATCCAACGGAAGTCGAAACAAAGGCCCACACGTCGCCGTCGGGAGACGGTGCGAATTCCCAGAACGAGCTTCCAAATCCAGATCCTGGCAAAAGGGATACTAAATTTGTCTCGAGTCCAGTGAGCGGATCTATTTTAAGAGCAACCGGAAATGTCGGTTTACATATACAGGCCCCTTTTGAGATTCCACCGACATAAACACTTCCATTGGACGAGACGGTTAGCTTGGCTGGCGGTATTCCTCCATTAAATAGGGAAACTGCATTCCAACTCGACCACAAGATGGAGCCGTCCGGCTTGACGGCGATTAATGGCCCATTTTGCAGTAATGGGATACGACTCGTGAAATACACAGTACCGTTTGGCCCGGCTGATGCGTTCAGAGGGTTGTAACCTAACTGTGGATTTGGGAGAAGCAATCCATCCGCCGTTATTATTAGTGATTGCGTTTGATACAACGGATCCCATGGGACCCAATATCGTCCTTGACCATCCATTGCAATACTTACTTTATCGCTTGTAAACGTTGTTCCACCGGCAGGAAAATTTGTAACACCGAGAAGATGAAACTCATGGTCATAACGTCCGATCTGCTGAGACGACGTGACGGGGTCGAATTGATAGGCAACAAGTTGGTCCTTTATTTGAGCGTGGGCGTCGATCCTGCAGATAGCAAGACACAAACAAATAGGAACGCCCAAACGTAAGCACTGATTTGGCAAGATGCAGGGAAACATTGCGACCCTCCCTACTGTTCCAGGTATGTATATACGCGCCCTGCCGTTGTAAAGGATCCGACCGTCTCCTCCCGTCCGGAGATTGCAAATTGCTGGCCGACCGTATTGGAATCATATCTTAATAAAACAATACTTGCGCCAAAATGCGAACAACCCTCGACGTTGGGACTTTCAATCCGAATCGCCGGTAATGGAATATTACCGTTACTGTCAGGGATAATCGGCAATTCGTAGAGCCATGCAAGACCCGATTGACAACTTCCGTGGTTGTAGGCTCCGGGTTCGCCGACTAACAAACAATTCTTGGTCGACCCATCTGAATATTTCCAATTCACCATCGCCGATCCGCGCCCGAAGCGCGCCCTTGGCGCATACGTTGAATCGGGATACGGCGAAGTCATCTTGATGGCGCCCGTGGGCGTCGATGTACTCCAGTCGACGTCGTCTACAAATACCGCCGGATTGCTTCCTGGAACACTAACGTTCTGGAAGATATATAACGCGCCTGTAAAAGAAGGGTACGAAGGGTGCCCCGGTGTTCCTCCGCAGGCGGACGCACATCCTGCGTCGGGAACGTTTGATTGAGTATTTTCCGAGTAAAATGCAAGATCAAGAGCACTATCGTTCCCACGAAATTGTCCAATAGTAATCTGCCAGCCGAATTGATCGCCCGTGCCGGTTCCCTTGGTGAATCGTTGATAAACGTCGGTTGGAGGAACGGGTAACTGGACAATATTGTTACTGGACGGCGTGGCCGTGAGCGCGGCTTTCCACTGATGGATTTTGGCGCCGGAAATAATATAAACTCTTCCCGGCGCGCGCGTGCGCTGCGCGGCTCCGACGACGATTTCAGCGGTGTTGGATTGGTTGGGATCGGAGTCGAGATCTGCCGCGGCGACCGTGGCTCCAAATTCTTCGCCCACGAGCGCGTCGGATGGCGGCTTGATACAGAGCCATTGGTTGCCGGCGCTATTTGTTGTGATGGGATTTGTAAGAAAATCGCTTCTCCCAAAAAAAATGTAAACCCGTCCTTTGCCTCCGTCGGAGCTGTGTGCGCCGACGATCAGATCGCTGATTCCGTCGCCATCCACGTCCGCTACAGAAAGTCCGTGGCCCAAAGCCTTCGCCAAGTGCGGATAGCAAGTTTCGCCCGGATCCTTGGGAGGAATCAGGATCTTCGGAATATTCGGCGTCGATGACGTCAGATCGAATACGGCAACCGCTCCTTGATCGTTCACTTGCGCGCTACAGTTTGGATATGTGTCATCTCTAAGGTACGCCCCAAGGAACAATAGATTTGGCTGAGGCGACGCAGAAGTACCGCGAACGTCGCCGATGACATTCCCAAGTTCGCCCATGTGCTCGCCAGCGTGATCGGCCGCTCCAGATGAAATGGTTGTACCGAATAGTATATTCGACGGCGCAGTCAGGTTTTGGTCGGAAAATACGAATCCGGCACCCGCATCAAAAGCCGTCGGATTGAAATTTATGTCGTCGTACGAAATGGCGGCGACGGCCAAATCGTCTTCGACGTCCGTTGCGCCTCCAAGTTTTCCCGCCGACATCGTGTACCCAAACATCGCCCCGTTCTGACTGACATCTCCCGCGCCCGTCGCCGCCGCGAGCGTCCGGTCAAGAGCTGGCGAAGTGGGCGTTGGCGGCGATTGCGGAACCGCAGTCGAATTTCCAAAGAAAAAGACAGAACTACTTGCCACTCCAGCAATAAAGACAAGGGGGGGGGCCATTCGACTTCGAAGCAGGCGCCGACGATTTAACTTGTTTTTCATCGTGTAACTCCAAATTGGAACGAAAGGTTGGGACGGTTTTTCGTCCCTACGTTGACCGTCTTTAGTGTCTCCCAATTCGGCGGAATGTCAATCGACGAATTTGATCAGCATTCCCTGAGTCGCCAAGTGTATTCATTAGATTCGATCATAACAAAAACCAATTGTTTGAAGGAAACTCGATGCGCGAATGTCCAAGATACCAATCGAATAAGTATTATGGATTGTTCGCCGACGCCACCGGCGCGATCGGCGCATTCGATAATATAAACAAAACGCCTCTCGGCTGGTGGATCGTCTTCCGCGCCACGCTCGCCGCGTTCACGGTGCATCTGCCCTATTGTTTAAAACACCGTTCGCCCGTCCGCGCGCCGGATTTCGAGTTGCCGATAAAGTAGTCATTTCTTGCGCGACTCGGCGTTCCACTTGACGCCGGTTGAATAAATGTCGCCGTTGATGATGATTCTATTCTTCGTCGAACGGATTGGGCGGCCGGAATCGTCCCGAATCGGCAGCAATCGGGCGATGGGCTTCCCGCGTTTGGTAATAATAATTCCATCGGGATCCACGTTGTCAAGAATCGAAAGACACTCATTCTTGAATCGGTCCGCGGCGATGGTTCTCATGTGTGGATGATAATAACCGGAATACCCGCCGGTCAAAGTTTTTGGTCAAAATGGACGCGGCGGCAACGGCAGTCTGTTTCGTGATATTCAAGAAAACGTCGTGAAGATTACTTCCCGGCGTAGCGGGCGACAACGCGAAACCCGTCGTGGTAGCTCGGCGATCGAAGTCGCCCTTCGTTAAAGGACGCGCATCGAAAATCAACCGCGCCGGCGTCGTCGCAGTGGCCTCCCCGCCACGTGCAAAGCTTATGATCGGCGCGAAAGAATGTTGAACAGTATTCTAACAAATTGCCCGCGGTGTCGCGGACGCCAAAGGGCGACTCGTCGTTGTTGTAGTGTCCGCAAAACGCAACGTGTTTTTCTCTTCGCGGTCCGCTCGGCACCGGATTGATTGAACCGGCGCACCGTGTGTATTTGTCGAACCAATCGTTTCCCCACGGAAATCGACGGCCGTCGGCGCCGCGCGACGCCTTTTCAAACTCGAAGGACGTCGGGAGTTCGAAAATCCAAGGTTCATTACTAAGTTTGGCGCGCCGGGTTCTCCATTCACAATAATCAACCGCGTCCTGCCACGAAATTCCATGGATTGGAAGACGACGGTCCCAGCCTTGAGAAAAACCGTTCGCGTCGGACTTCCAATAACGATCCGTTTCTGTAGCATTTCGGTCGTCCGCGCATCGCGGCTCGTGAATCTCGTCCTTACTCGCGCGGACGTCGGCCCGCGCATTCCACGCGAGCGTCGATTTTAATACTTCGGGATCGTTGAGAAATTCTAAATATTCAGAGGTGCCGAGCTCCGTCTGCGCAATCCAATATTCGTCCAGCGCCCGAATCCGGCGCGGCTGTGGATTCGCGGCTTCGGGATCGCCTCCCGAAATATAGGTGCCGGGCGCGATGTATAAGAATCCTTTCGGCGGCACGTGGTCGGCTCCGCGCGCGGAAAGGTTTATTTCCGCCATGGCAGGCTCGACGAGAAATGGAATAAGAATATCCACGGATCCTTCGCGTCGGAGGACGAGTAGATAGGACGCCGGCGCCAACATAAGACTCGTGAGCGGCGTCGCCCCGATCCAATTGTTGTCACGCACGCACGAAAGTGGAAAGGTAGTGACGCGTCCGTGTATTCCCAAGGGTTCGGGACCCGTGAGCGTGACGGATCTGTATCCATTCAGTCCTGACAAATGCAGCGTGATTCCGCGATTCAAGGGAACGGGAGCCTTCTGAATCGCGTCTTCGATCGTCCCGAGCTCAATCCCAAGGTCGTCTTCAATGTTAGATTGTGCCGTCCATTCGATTGGTTCCAAATCCTTTTGTAATCGAGAAAACTGAGCACTGTGCTTTCCGCCCGACGAGAGCTTGCGCATGGCATGATTTTGATCATCTTCCGCCATCACCCAATCGGAGTCGAGCGAACGAAGCACATCGAAGGTTTCAAGCTTGCAATCCGCGGCTTTCGACCCCGGGCGGACCCGAACGACATATAAATAATTCAAAATGGGCTGCTGGAGTAATCCTAGTATTAAATCGCCGGCCTTGAGACCGACCGCGTTCGCCTTGGATTTGGGATCGATATTGTTAACTACAATTGCCGTGTCCCCGGAGTTGAATGCCATGTCCTGAAGTGCGGGCGGTTCCAATAGGTTCGCCAACGGCGTCGCGCACTTTCCACGCACCGGGTGGAATGGATGTGGAACCTCGCGTGTAATGGGTTCCGGTGTCAGGTTTGCGCTGGCCTGCATCGCCTCGTAACGGAACAGAAAGGCATCCCGGTGCGCGGGCAGGCCGTCGAAGTTTATTTGTATACGTTTTTCGAGATCTTGTAGCATTGACTGCAGTCGGACCCGCGTCTGTTCTCGTTCTGTAGTATCCGAATCTTTTACAAGTACGGTCCAGCTGCCGATCCGTTCGCGAAGTCGATTTGCCTGCTCTTCGCGAGTTTTGACGATGCCGCGATCGAGCGCCTCTCTCCATTGCTCGTGCGCGATTTCCGCCGACAGTTCAAGCGTGGTGCTATTCTTACTGTCTCGAAACTCCGCCTGCGCGAGTTCCGTGTTGGCGGCGAAGATGCGCCGCGTAACTTCGTCTCTCGCATTCTGCTCTTGCGATTGTAATTCTTTGAGCCGCTGCTCTTCGTTAGTATTCATTTGATTTCGATCTCGACGGAGTTCGAGTTCGATGATCTTTGGTTCCACCTCGCGAATCGAATCTCGTGCGGTCGTTATCGCAGGGAGAATGGCGCGAATCCTGCCGTGATGTTCCGCGACCGCGGCACGGTCGCCGGTTTCTGAAAGTAAATTCCAAAAGGATCGGACGACGGGAGATCCCAGTGTTATTATTATAATGAGCGCAACGAGAGATATAAACATTGCGCGCCATTGCCATCGAAGCCGAATCCAACGATCGAACCCGCGTTGGGACAGACCTCTACTCGCCATGACACGGGCGCCAGTCGATTGGATCGCCTGATTCACATCGTCGTTCATCTCCGCTACCGATTGATATCGTCTCGCGGAATCGACTCGAAGCGACTTAAGACATATGTCTTCGACACCCCTTGGCAGATCTTTAGTGAGCGTTCCTGGAAGCGGAAATCGCGACCGCGAAATGATGGATGTTCGACCTGTAGCATCGGCGCGAAATGGACGCAGACCGGTCATGATTTCATACAGGATGACACCCAAAGAATAGATGTCGCTGCCATACGCGACTGGAGTTCCATCCGCGGCTTCCTGCTCCGGCGACATGTATACGGGAGTGCCGAGCGTTTGTCGGGTAATGGTCAACCGACCGTCAACGGTTGCGTCAAGGTCGCGCGCAAGGCCGAAGTCGACGATCACCGGTCTCCCGTCGGCTACAAGTATATTCTGCGGTTTCAGGTCACGATGAACGACGCGATGCTCATGCAGATAGTGAACGCCTCGCAAGACGTCCGCAAAGAGTAGTAGTCTTAGCCGCGGGGAGTATTCTTTCGCTACAGATGCAAGATCACGTCCATGAATCAACTCCATAGCTACTACTGGACGCCGCGCGAGTCCGTCGTCGAGCAAGACGCCCTCGAGGAATCGTACAATATTGGGGTGATCGAGCTCCGTTAGTATCTTGCACTCCCGAAGAAACCGTTCAAATCGCTGATCACCGAGAGACTCCGCGGGAAGAACCTTTAGAGCCACATTCGATACATTTCCATCGCGACGGGCTTCATAAACATTCGATGTCGCTCCATGCCCAATCTTGCGCAGTAGAATGTACTCTCCGAGTCGATGCGCGATGCCTTGTTGTATTGCAAGTCCCGCGAGCACTCCCTCTGGGATCACCGGCTCGTCGAAGGGACCAGGCTTTTCATGATCATTAACAAGCAGCGTGTCTACAAGATTGCGGAGTTCTGGATCGTCGTCGCAGCGCTGTTGTAGGAATTGCGCGCGCAGAGCCGAGTGCTTGAGCCTCGCCTCTAAAAATATTTCCTTGGCCCGACGCTCGCGCTCGCGACTCAGGTCTCCGCCCCCATGCGACGTCCCAGCCACGAGCGAGCATGGGCCCAGTCATTCTTTACTGTTCCTTCGGAGACGCGCAAGACCTCAGCGATCTCCGGCGTCGACATGCCACCGAAAAAGCGCAGATCCACAACGCGGGCTTCCCGCGGTTCAATCTCCGCGAGCTCGCGAAGAGCAATGTCAAGTTCAACGAAGTCGAGCGACACTAATTTTGCATCTTGTGTTGTAATTAAGATCGGGGCATTCAATTCATTAGTATGTGATTCGCCGGATTTGCCACGATGCGCGTCAGCCCGGCGAGCGCGGCTTCGCGCTGCGTCGACGAGCACCCGGCGCATTGCAAGTGCGGCTGCCGCGAAGAACTGTACCCGGCTCGTCCAGTCGATTTCCCGGGCTTTGATGAGGCGGCAAAACGCTTCATTAACAAGAGCCGTCGGCTGGATCGTGATCATCGCGCGTTCGCGCGAGATCCGAACGCGCGCGACCTTGCGAAGGTCCTCGAGGACAAGTGGAAGTAGTCGATCCCACGCAGACTTGTCGCCCGCGCGCAAGTCAGCGAGTGCATGAAGCACGGGTTCGTCGTCGTGCGGCATTTCGGGGAGGAGAAGAATATGCCAAATCGACTTGAAGTTGCTTCATAAGTATCTCGACATGCGCGCGGTCCTCATCTCCCGCATCGTCGTTGTTTCGTCCTCGGCGACCCCACATGGTCGCCCGCAGCGAGGCACCTCGCTTTGGCCGACGATGCTCGCCCTCGCTCGTCGAGATACTTATGAAACCGCCTTTGGGCACACGCATGAACGGAGTCTCGCGTTCACGCCATGCCGGCGCGGCATGTCGACTCGATTTTTCATTGTCCCGTGCGGTCGCGGGCAACGCGACTTTCATTATGCGCCCATCCACCTTCAAATTTCGATCAGGAATGAATCTCTCAAATACGAGTTTCCGCGGACTTGTAAGCAAATTTATCTGTATTTTTACATTGTGCGTTTCGTCCGGTCTCGCTCTTGGCCAGTCTTACGAATACCATTTCTTCAAGGAGCGCCGCCCCTTGGTTCTTGACGTAACGCAAGTCGCGGTCTTCGACGTCGGCGCGCCGTCGGAAGAGATCATTAAAGAGCGCAAGCGAGCCGGTCTCGACACGGCATCCGCGCGCGCCCTTCGTGTCTCCGGATGGTCGCTTGTTAAGATAACGTCGGAAAACCAAACCGCAGCCGGTGTCGAAGCCGTTGTTGGTCGCCTCGCGGTGGAGAAGCTCGCAGAATTCGTTTCGCCGGTATTTGGCGGAGGAAAGGATGACCGCTCGATCGTTGGGCGAGATCTTTTGATAGGAATCGAACGTGTAATTCCAGCCGAGCAAGCGGCGAAGTTCATTAACAATGGTGGCGTTGGAGACGTCATGGAAAGCGAGTGGGCAGGAATGCCGAATGCATTCCGCATTCGCAGCAAGTCGCGAAACGGATTTGAAGTCTTGGCTTCGGCGAACATGTTAGCGGAGCGCCCCGAAGTTCATTTCGCGGAGCCGGACATGCTCGTTTGGGCTCGGCACAGTCATATTCCGACCGACCCGCTTTTTTCACAGTCTTGGGCATTACAGAACAACGGCACATCTGGCGGTTCCGCTGGCTTTGACCTTGGCGGTCCCGCCGCGTGGGATGTAACAATTGGGTCGTCGAGCGTTATCGTTGTAGTTCTCGACGACGGAATTCAACAGGACCACCCGGATATTCATCAGATCGCGGGCATCGATTTTACTTCTGACAATGGTAGTGGAGGTCCGGTGAATGCTTGTGATAATTACGGGACTACAATTGCAGGATGCGTTTCCGCGAAAATGGATAACGCACTCGGGACCTGTGGCATTGCACCAGGGTGTGTGGTTGCATCCGCTCGAATGGGAATCGACGACGTGCCATGCGATGGATACTTCACTGCTTACGAAAGTTGGGTTGTAAATAGTCTCGCGTGGGCCCAATCGACTGGTGCGCGCATTACTAATATGAGCTGGACTTGGGGTACTACGTCCAGCGCGATCGCTCAGAAGTGTCAGGATACGCACGATGCAGGCATGTTACATTTTGCGGCCGCAGGAAACTCCGCTGCAAAGTCCGTTGGCTTTCCTGCAAGTTTGCCAAGTGTTTTTGGTGTTGGCGCGGCGACGGAATACGGCACACTCGCGGGATTTAGCAATACAGGCCCTGGGCTTCGATTCGTTGCGCCAGGCGTCGGAGTCTGGTCGACCGACCGAACAGGGCCCGCGGGATTTGGAACTGGCGACTATGTAGTTGGGTCGGGATCGTCCTTCGCATCGCCTTTCGCTGCAGGAGTTGCAGCCTTGGTCTTGTCGGTAAATCCTAAATTATCGGCATGCGACGTTGAGGAAATACTAATCGCCTCTTGCACAAACATGGGTGCGCCCGGCTATGACTTTACTTATGGCTTTGGGATGCCGAATGCTGCAAAAGCCGTCCAGCTTGCGGCATTGTTCACAGCGCCTGTTACCACGGGGCTCTTCGCCGGCGCGCAATATAAGGTTGGAACGTATCCGTTCAGCATCGTTGCCGCCGACCTCAATGGCGATGGCAAGCCTGACCTTGTGACTGCGAATGCTAATTCGGCCAACCTGTCCGTTTTGTTAGCAAACGCTACCGGTGGTTTCAGCGGTTCGACGAATCTTCCAATTACTCCATCTCCGGTTTCAGTTGCCATCGGGGACGTCAACGGAGACGGCAAACTTGACATCGTCTCCGCAAACGACACTTCAAATAACATCTCGGTGTTTCTTGGAACAGGTTCCGGGGCATTCGGTCCTGCGACGACATTTGCTACAGGTAGTGCTTCGGGAGTCGTCGTGCTCGGCGACGTGAACGGCGATGGCAAGCTTGACGCTGCGACTGTTAATTACTATTCCAACGACATATCCGTTTTAATAGGAAATGGTCAGGGCGGGTTCTCGGCGCCGACGAACTATGGCATTGGAACTTTCGCAACGGGCCTCGCGATAGGCGACTTGAATGGCGACGGCAAGTTTGATCTTGTGTCAGTACACAACACGGGCTACGTGACTGTACTATTCGGAAACGGCGCGGGAGGATTCGCCGTCAGCACCACGCTTTCCGTGGGAGGATTTGCAATCAAGGGTACAATTGGCGATGCCAATGGCGACGGCAAGAATGACATATTGACCGCGAACTACGGATCCAACGATGTTTCAGTAATATTGGGCGACGGCATCGGCGGTTTCGCGCCGCAAGCCACTTACGCCGTGGGCATAAATCCATATGATGTAAAGATTGGCGATATGAATAATGACGGGAGACCAGACTTGGTGACGGCGAATCTCGCATCCAACGACGTATCTGTACTATTGGGAAACGGGTCAGGCGGATATGCAGCCGCGACGAGTCACTTCGCAGGCAATCAGCCCCATGCCGTCGCCATTACCGATCTGAACGGCGATGGTAGGAAAGACCTGGCCGTGGCCGATGCGGTGGGAAACACAGTCTCGGTGCTCATAGGCGACGGAAAAGGAGGATTCGGCGATCTTGCAACCGCGGCCACGCCTGTTTCTGTAACCATTGGAGATCTGAATGGAGATGGAAAGGCCGATATTGTCAGTGCCAACGATCAAACGAATAACATTTCGGTTTTCTTGGGTGTCGGATCCGGTGGTTTCGGTTCATCAACTAATTTCGCAAGTGGAAGCGGAGCCCACACTGCAGTCCTTGGAGATGTGAACTCGGACGGAAAACTCGACGTGGCTACTATTAACGACGTATCTAACAATATCTCGGTACTCATGGGCAACGGCGCGGGAGGATTCTCGGCACCAACCAATTACGGAGTCGCGCCCTATGGCACGGGTCTCGCGATGGGCGACTTGAATGGCGACGGCAAGCCGGATCTTGTGTCATCACATCACGGAGCCCCGTCGAACTATGCGGGACTCGTAACAATTCTCTCGGGCGACGGCACGGGAGCATTCTCGCTGAATACTACTCTTTCTGTCGGAAATTATGCGATCGCCGTGACTATCGGAGACGCGAACGGCGATGGTAATAATGACATCGCGACGGCAAATTATGTATCCAACGATGTTTCGGTGCTGTTCGGCGACGGCTCCGGAGGATTTGTCGGGCCCCTCAGTTACGGTGTCGGAGTGAATCCGTACAGTGTTAAGATTGGCGATCTAAATCGAGACGGGAAGCCAGACTTAGTGACTGCGAATTTGGCATCCAACGACGTTTCCGTGTTACTCGGTCTGGGTTCTGGTGTTTTTGGGCCCGCGACAAACTACGTCGCCGGCAGTTCTCCGCATTCGATCGTTCTTGGCGATCTCAACGGCGATGGGAAGGCAGACTTGGCTGTGGCCAACGCCGTTTCCAACAATGTTATTGTTCTATTTGGCGACGGGTCGGGAAGCATCTGCGAGACTGCGTCGTTCCCGGTTGGAATATATCCATTTGTTATCGAAATCGGCGATCTCAATTCCGACGGCAGACCCGATCTCGTAACGGCAAACGCCAATTCTAATAATATAACCGTGCTCTTGAATCAAAATAATCCCAGCACGGGCGTCGTGTCCTTTGGCACGGGAACGGCGGGCTGCAAAGGCACGCTCGGCATGGGCACAAGCGCGGCACCGAAAGTAAATCAATCAAATTTTGGTTTGACCTGCACAAATGCGCCGCCGAACACGCTGGGTCTCGGACTTGTAACAGATTCGCAGGATCTTGCCGGCTCCGATCCCTTTTTCCTCGGGCTAAAATTACACGTGGATTTCTTTGCCGCCACGCAAATCTTATCATTCGACTTTCTGAGCGACGGGGGCGGTTTCGGATTCGTTTCCGCGCCTATTCCAAATGATCCATCGCTTGTCGGTCAAGTGTTCTTTGCACAGGCGCTCTGGGTGGAGAACCATGCGGCCGGCGACGATTGTAGTCATGGAATGTTTGGATTGGAGAGTTCGAACGGCATTTCCATTACGATTCAACCATGAAATCGTTTATTTTCGTTTGGTACAGACCTGTCAAGGCCCGATGTAACAACACCAAACGCTTCCGCCGCCGCGAGAAACGCCGGCGATTGTAACAATTCGGGCACGGTCATCGGAAGGCGCGCGACCCAATTTTGATATTGATGCGTCGTGCCGGGGAGGTTTCGTTGATGTTCTTCGCCGAGCGAATCTTCAATGCTCGCGAGCGCGATCGCGGATCCGCTGCGCGCGAGAAGTTGATGATAGGCGGCGAGGGCCGCGGCGGCGGGGGCATGGATGTCGAGCGATTTCGCGTCCGCGGATTGGTTTAATAATTCCGCCAGTTGTCGTTTGTCCGATTCGCGCGCGGCGGGAGCCTCGCGCGCCTCGGCGGCGTTTCTGTAAAGATTAAGTTTCATGCGGAGCACGACGTCGCGCGCCTGCCAGTAGCCCGCGAATGTCGGGAGGTCGTGCGTCGAAAACGACGCCGCGGAAAGAAATGGATAATGTTCGGGCGAGATAAACGATCCGCCGGGCGCGCGCTCGAAAAGTGTCAAACGACATCCTACAATTCTCTCCTCCGCCATGCGTTCGCGGACGCCCGGCGCGACGGTCCCGAGGTCCTCGCCGACAATCATACAACTGGCGCGCCAGCTCTCGAGCGCGAGAATGCCGAGTAGGTCGTCGACTGGGTATTGTACATAAGCCCCTTCGGTCGCCGGAGCGCCGCGCGGCACCCACCACAGACGCCAGAGTCCCATCGCGTGGTCGATACGGAGCGCGCCGCCGCCGCGCATCGCCGAGCGCAACATTTGTATAAACGGGCCGTAATGTTGTATTTTCAATTCGATCGGCGACATCGGCAGCACGCCCCACACCTGCCCTTCCTTATTAAATATGTCCGGCGGCGCGCCGACTTCCGCGTCATAAAGAAAAACCTCCGGGTCCATCCACGCGTCGGCCGATCCGGCGGAACTCCCGACCGCCAGATCATGATAAAACCCGACCGCCATTCCCGCGCTCTTCAGCCGCTGCTGCGCCGAGGTGAGTTCGCGATCGACCTGCCACTGCGTGAAACATTGAACTTCGACCTCGCGCGCGTTGCTTTTCCGGAACGCGGCGACGGCCTCCGACCGCGAATCTTGCAATTCCGCCGGCCAGTCGCGGAAATAACCGATCGGCGGCGAAAGAGCCAGAAAATGCGCCCGCAGCGCCATGAACGTCGCGAATTGTTGCAACGATTCTCCGGCGGTTTCTTTATATGATCGAAAATCGCGCGCCCGCGGGTCGGCAGTATCTTTAATATTTATGAAATCTTCGAACGCCGCGCGCAATATGCGATCCTGCAACTCCGCCGTTTTTTGATAATTTACCGAAGGCGCCGACCGCAACGATTCGATTTCGCGCCGCGTCGACGGTTCCGCGAGCAAGCGCGCCGCGCGCATCGAACGCACGACTTCGGGCAATGACAATACATCGAGATAGATGCTATTTTTGTAAACTCGCGAAAGCGGGCAATACGGACTGTAGTCGCCGGGCGCGCGGTTCGGCGTCGCGTGCAGCGGCGAGAGGCCGAGCAGCGCCGCGCCGTGCCGCTTCGCGAGCGCCTCGCCCAGTTCGGCCGCCGCGCGGAATCCTCCGCATCCGAGGTCGCTTTTCGAACGTAAAGAATAGAATTGTACGGAATAACCGCGGATGCGACCGCCCGCGTCGACGGGTTTTGGTAAATAACAATACGGCGGCGCGACATAAAGAATACCGGCGCCCGCGCGCGGATCGTCGCCGCACCACGACGCCTCGACCTCCCATGCGCCGTATTCGAGATCCGGCGCCGGAACGCGAATTCTAATAATATTTCGCCCGTCCACGGACCTGCTTTCCGCCGTTTCCGCGCGCGAGAGTTCGAGCGCCGCCTGCGACCCGTCCTCGCCGCGCAATCTTACAAATAATCGCGCCGCCGGATCCGCGCCCTCGTCGGGAATATAAAAATAAACGAACGCATCGCGCCCGCGGCGGACGACGGTCGTCGGTTCGACGAGCCGCCGCCACGGATCGTTTATCAATCGTTCGCATTCCGCCGCGTAAACGCCGGCGCCGCCGCGCGCGATGCCCATCGCCTGCAGGATTCTTAACTTTGTCCGCGCGGACGGGCGGTGGACGCGTCCCTCGACATCGATATATTCGGATTGAATCCCCGCGAGCGCCGCGAGTTCGTCGACTCCGGGATTCGCGACTCCGGGCGAAATATTAGTCTTCGACGCCACGCCTAATTGTAACGTCACGCCGCCGTCCTTTCGAGGCGCGAGCGCATCGTTCCGGAGACGGTTCCGTGGATGAATTTGACGACGCCGATCAGCGCATAACACCAGCCGCTGATGCCGAGCAATGTCGGCGGCGCCGCGAACGCGATGGCGATCGAGAGAAGGCCGACGGACGCGAGTCCGAGATTTTCATAAATCTCCGATTTGGTATCGAAAATCTCGAAACGACTCAATCCGAGTTCCGCCCGCTCGCGAAATGCCCGCCAATAGAAGAATGCAAATGTTAAAAATACTCCGCAATATCCGATTCCATAAATAATCAAGAGTTCGCGCGCCTCCGCGGCTGTCAGATGGTTCGCCGCCTCTTTGCTTAGATTAAAGACGCCGCCGATGAATTTTGTATATAAAAATTTCAGCGGGAATACATAGAAAAGCACGATGAACAACAATGCACAATTCGCCGTGATCGTGACGCCGTCCTGCATTCCGTAGCGGCGGAAAAATACGTAATGTTTGTGCCAGATCCAGATCACGCTCGCGAAACAAACGGCGAAAATCGGAAACGCCTTCACGACCGCGATGAAGGCGTCATAGCTCGACGGGACATCGACCGATACGATCAATAGCGTCAATGCGAGGGCGAAGACCGCGTCGGAGAGCGCCTCCACTCGCGAAACTTCTGTGCCACGAAGCCTGAATTTTGTCATACTCGGCGCCATTATGACAAATATGGGAATCGCGGGCCAATCATAAAACGCGCCGTCTCGCGCCCCGCTGCGCCGGCGCCGTCCACGGATCCTCCGGCCACGCATGCTTCGGATAGCGCGCGCGCAGCTCCTTCCGAACGGCCTGATAAGTATGATTCCAGAAATTGGCGAGATCGCTCGTGATCTGTTGCGGCCGGTAATTCGGCGCTAGCAAATGTAACAATATCGGCACGCGGCCCGCCGCGATCCGCGGCGTCTCGCGCCAGCCGAACAACTCCTGCAGTCGCGCGGCGAGCACGGGGGGTTTGCCGGGGGAATATTGTATTTTAATAAAACTTCCGCTCGGAACCTGCAACTGCGCCGGCGCCTCGCGGTCGAGCATCTGTAATTGTTTATAATCGAGCCGCGCGCGCAGCAGGTCGGCGATCGGTAATTTTCGAAGTTCGGCGAACGACGCGCGGCCGGCGCACCATTCCCGCACATTGTCCTCGATTCTTAATATTGGCAATCCAGCATCGGGCATCCACGCGCGCAGGCACTCGACGCGCGCGAGGAAAGACTGCAATTCCGCGTCGTCGAGCGCGAACGCCGATCGCGGATCGCGCGCCGCGGCGATTGCTAGTATTGCGGCCACTTCGGGCGAGCCGTCGGCGTTCACGGCGACTTCCTCGAGCGCGACGCCGTCGAGTTCGAGGCGCCGGCGTCCCGACACGCGCTGCGTTTTGTCGTCGAATTCCCAATGTTCTTTTTGTAATAACCATGACTGCGGAATCCACGCGCGACGCGCCTCCGACGCCATGCGTACGAGCGACTCCGCGCCGCCCGCGTCGACGTCGAGACATACAAAGATTTCCGGCTCCATCACCGCGCTGGCGTCGCCAAGTTTCACGCCCCGCCCGCCGGCCATGACCGCGCGGCGCGATCCCGGTTCGCGGCGGATCGCGATGCGGTCCGCGTACGCTGTAAATATTGCGCGCAACGCGGCATCGTCGCCGTCCGCCGCGTTTTTATGAATATTTCCGGATCGCGATTGTATGAATTCGCCGGCGAAACGTAAATATTGATCGCGCGCGCGCAGAACGGCCGATGCGGCGCCGGGCAGGAGCGCGCCCGCCTGCGAATGTAATATTCCGCGGTCTTCATACTGTTCGAGCGCCGAGGCGCGATCTAATAAATCGGAATGTGAAGAATGTTTCCATTCGCCGGTTCCTCCGCGCCGCTCCGTCGAGCGGAACGGATCCCGCTCGGAGAGCAGCGCGGCGCAGAGCGCGGCCTCGCGCGCGACGGCGGCGCGCGCCCCTTCGACGAGCAGGCGCGCGATGCGCGGATGCGCCGGTATTTGCGACATTTGCGATCCGGTTTCCGTAATATTGCCGCCGTCGATCGCGCCGAGTCTTAATAATAACGATTCCGCGCGGTCGAATGCCTGCGGCGGCGGCGCTTCGAACCAGCCGAACGACCGCGGATCGCGTTCGCCCCACGATTTTAATTGTAAATACGCGGCCGAGAGATCGACGCGCCGGCACTCGGGGTCCTCGGAGGCCGAAAGCGCGCGCTGGTCGGGCTCGCTCCACAGCCGATAACAAATACCGGGTCCCGTCCGTCCGGCGCGGCCCGCGCGCTGCGTCGCGGACATGTTCGAAATGCGGCCGAGCTCGAGGCGGTCGAGTCCGACCGACGGATCGAATTTTAAGATTCTGCGGAGTCCCGCGTCGATGACGGCCGAGACGCCTTCGATCGTTACGGAAGTTTCGGCGACGTTGGTCGATAATATTAGTTTACGAATACCGGGCGGCGCCGGCGCGATCGCGGCGTCCTGCTCTTCCGGCGGAAGATCGCCGTGGAGCAAATGCACGCGCAGCGAATATTGCTTTTCGAGGGCAACGATCGCCTCGCGACAGCGGCGGATTTCGCCCATGCCGGGCAGAAAAATTAATATATGTCCGCCCGCGGCCTCGAGTGCGCGCGCCGCGCACGCGCGCACGGCGTCCTCGAGCGAATCGTTCGTATGCCGCGGAACATAAATGATCTCGACGGGATATAACGATCCCTCAGATTCGATAATATTACAATTACCGAGAAACGCCGCGAGCGGCCGCGCGTCGAGGGTCGCCGACATCGCGAGAATTTTCAAATCGGGCCGCGCTTCTTTTTGTAATTTTCGCGCCATCGCGAGCCCGAGATCGCCGTCGAGATTGCGTTCGTGAAATTCATCGAATATCACGGCGCCCGCGTCCTCGAGATACGGATCGTTTTGTAAGAATCGAACCAGAATGCCCTCGGTGACGACGAGCAGGCGCGTCGCGGCGGAGGCGCGGCGTTCGAATCGCACTTGCCATCCGATCTCGCCGCCGGGCTCGGTTTCGCGTTCACGCGCGATGCGCGACGCGGCCGCGCGGGCGGCGAGGCGCCGCGGTTCGCAAAGAATGATTTTCTTTCCCGCGGCAAGGCCGGCATCGAGAAGCGAAGGGGCGACGCGCGTCGTTTTTCCCGATCCCGTCGGCGCGCGAAGACAAAGATTTCCGCCGCGCGCCAACTCCTCCGCGATGCGCGCCAAAAGCGAATCGATGGGCAGCGGCTGGCGGGGCATGAAATGTAAGATTTGGCGTTGCCGGACCGCGATATTGTAATAGACGGCCCCGGACGATCCAAGCAATCGAAGCGGACGACGATATTGACCGGCGAAATGGCGGCCCGGACGCCGATACAATGGAGTCCATCGAAAACATAACTCCGTCCGCCGCCGACGCCCGCGTGAGCGCCGTGATTTGTAATTATAACGGCGAACGCTACCTTCGTGATTTATTAAATTCCGTCGCCGCGCAAACGCTTCCGCCTTCGGAAACGATCGTCGTGGACAATGCGTCGACCGACGGTTCCGTGGAATTATTAAATCGAGAATTTCCCTCGGTGCGCGTGATCCGGATGCAACAAAACGAAGGTCCGTGTCCGGCGCGCAACCGGGGCATGCGCGACGCCGCGTTCGATCGCGTTCTCGCGCTCGACTGCGACGTGGTGCTCGCGCCCGATTGCCTCGAAAAGTTATATTCGGCCGTCGCGCGCGATCCGGCGATCGCCGCCGCGTCGCCGCGCGCCGTCGCCGACGAGGATCCGCGATGTATACAATACGACGGGGCGTTTTTTCATTATGTCGGATTGTTGGTGCTTCGCAATTTTTATGTTCCCGTCGAACGCGCCGTCGGCGCGGGCACGGTCGACGTCGATGCATTTGTATCGCTGGCGCTGCTGGTCGACCGCGGAAAACTGCTCGCGGCCGGCGGTTACGATCCGGCGTTCTTCATACTTTTCGAAGATAACGATCTTTCCTATCGATTACGAAGTTCGGGTTCGCGAATCGTATGCGTCGAGGACGCGATCGTCCGGCACCGCGGCGGCACCGAGGGAACGTCGTTTCGGGCGGGGCTCTATCCGGCGCGCCGCGTTTATTTACATTCGCGCAACCGGTGGCTGTTTATATTGAAGAACTATCAATGTTCCACGATTCTGCGGGGCATTCCGGGTCTTTTTGTATACGAATGCGCGGCCGTCGCGTTCGCGCTTGCGAAACTCGCGCCGATTGCATATATTCGGGGCAAGTTTTCATTTATATATCATTCGCCGTCGGCGCTGACGGCCCGCCGCGCGACGGCCGGCGCCCGGAGAGTCGGCGACCGCGATCTCGTGCGCGGAGGACCGCTCACGCTCTGGCCGCCGCTCGTGGCGTCGCGCGGAGCGGCCGCGTCCGGCCGCGTTCTCGACGGGATTTTACAATTGTGCTGGCGCGCGCTCGGAGGCCGGCCGTGAAAGTCGCCGCGATTGTTATCAACTGGAACGGCGCGGCCGACACGCGGCGCTGTCTCGACTCGCTCGTCGGATGCGGCGAAAAACTACTGATCGTCCTCGTCGAAAACGGATCGACCGACGGTTCGCGCGATGCCCTCGCGAAGGAATATCCAAAAATCGACAGAATTGAATTTAATGAAAATCGCGGATTTTGCGCCGCGGCGAACGCGGGCGCGCGCCACGCGATCGAACAACTCGGCGCCGACGCGCTGTTTTTTATTAATAACGACGCGCGCGTCGAGCGCGGATTTCTCGCACCGCTCGTCGACGAACTCGAGCGCGATTCCGCCGTCGGCGCCGCGGGTTCGAAAGTGCTTTTCGACGGCGATTCGTCGCGCGTCTGGTGCTGCGGCGGAATGTTAAGATTCCGCGAAAACGTCAGCGAACTCACGGGCTACGGACGCAACGAATCCCGCCTCCCCTCCGCGCCGTTCGATTGTGATTATATTCCGGGCTGCGCGCTCCTCGTGCGCTCTGAATTATACAAAAAAATCGGCGGTTTCGACGAAAGTTATTTTGCATATATGGAAGACGTCGATTTCGGCGTGCGCGCGCGGTCGACCGGCGCCCGCCTGCGCGCCGTGCCCGCGTCGCGCGTGCTGCACAAGCCCTCGTCGAGCAGCGGCGGGGGATATTCGCGTCCGAGAAAATATGCAAACGCGCTGAACAGCGTTCATTTTCTCAAGAAACACGGCAATTCCAAACTCTGGCTCGCATTTTACATATTCGACGTCGCGGGTCTGCCGTTCGCATGGCTGCGCGAGACGCTAAAATTCGGCCGCGGCGACGCGGGCGCGGTGATCGCGAAATGGCGCGGCCTTCGCGACGGTTTCCGGGGCCGGCGCCTCGACGCGGCAGCATTTGAATCGTTGCGAAAATAAGTTAATTTAATCGCAGCATGCGCATCGCCGTCGTTGCCCACAGTTATCCGCCCGCGCGGCTCGGCGGCGCCGAAATTTATTCGGAGGCCTACGCGAACGCGCTGGCCGCGCTCGGCCACGAAGTATTTGTATATGCCGCCGAAAAGAACGTCGCGCAAGCGGACGGCAGCGTGCGCGCGGAGCGCCGCGGCGGCGTCGCGATTACATGGATCACGAACAATCTGTATTATTCACATTTCGAGGAAACGTACCGGCGACCGTCGACGGTTCCGCAATATTTACAATTTCTCGCGGAGGCGCGGCCCGGGATCGTGCATTTTCAACATTTAATGGACGTCGGCGCCGCGCTTCCGCGCGAGACTAAGAAAAAGAGCCCTGCGATCGCCGTCGCCATGACGCTTCACGATTATTGGTTCACGTGTCCGCGTTTCGGCCAGCGTTATCATCCCGACGGGTTTATTTGTGAAGATATAAAAATCGACGTTTGCGCGCGCTGCGTGGAATCGATGGAATGGCGGCAGCCGCGCGGATTCGCCATCGGCGGCGCGGCGCTCTCCAAGCTCAAACGCGCGACGGGCATCGACATTACAAAACCGGCAAAGAACGCCCTCGCTCGAATCCGACGCTCGCGCCCGTCGATTTCCGCGGCGACGGAAGCCGCCGATCCCGGCACCTCGGCCGCAATGACGTCGCGACGGCCGTATTTCGAGCGCGAGGTTTATCCATTTGTTGATTTGTTTTTTTCGCCGACGCGCGCGCTCGCCGTTGAACTGCTGCGCCACGGATTGCCCGCGCGAAAGACGTCGGTTCAGCGCCTCGGCATCGAACCGCTCGCGCCCGGACCGCCGCCGCGTCCGCGGGAAACCGGACGCCCGATTATTGTTGCATTTCACGGGCAGTTCACGCGGCCCAAGGCGCCGGATTTATTGTTAAATGCATGGATTTCCCTTTCCCGATCGACGCGCGGCGGCGCAACATTAATATTGCGCGGCGCGCCGCGCGACCCGGCGTTTTATAAGGAAATCGAGACGTTGGCGGCGGCGGCCGGAGCCGCTTTGGAAGCGCCCTTTTCCCGCGACTCCGCGGCCGAAAAACTCGCTGCGACCGATCTCCTCGTGGTTCCGTCCGTCTGGTGGGAGAACGCGCCGCTCTCGATTCTCGAGGCATTCTCGATGCGCGTCCCGGTGTTGGCCACGAACCACGGTGGCATGGCCGAACTGGTCGAAGAAGGAGTCGGCGGTTTCAGGTTTCGTGCCGGTGACGCCGCCGATCTTGCCGCCATGATTACAAAACTTGTGCAACATCCCGCGCTTCTTCGCGAGGCGGCCGCGCGCGCGCCTCGCGTGCGATCGATCGCCGAGGACGCAGCCGAACTCCCCGGGCGGATTCTTGAAGCCGCGAATGCGAAAACAAACGAAAATCCAGTAAGTTAACAGACCCTCGTGCGCATTCTCTTCGCGGTCCACGGCTATCCGCCCGAATGCACGGGCGGCACCGAATTGTACGTTCGCAAGCTTTCCCAAGGGCTCGCGGCGCGCGGCCACACGCTATCTGTAGTCGCGGGATCGTTACAATGGTTTCATCAGGATCGCACATCGGAGGAAACGCTCGATAATATTCAAGTTTCGCGAATCCATAGAAGCGATCCGTTTCATGAACGTTGGGAAAAGTCGTATTGTCCGACGGCCGGTTTGATATTCGATAAAATCCTCGCGAAGTTCAAGCCGGATTTGTTACATGTGCATCACTGGATGCGGCTCTCGCGCGATCTCGTGGAAATCGCGCGGCGGCGCAAGATTCCCGCGGTTGTTACTATTCACGATCTTTGGAGCACGTGTCTGCGCGTCGACCGCATTCTCGACGGCGAGGGTTTTTGTTCGCGAACCCTCGATCCTAAACATTGCGTGCCGTGCATCGGCGGCGCGCGGCCGTGGACGGGCGTCGGCGAACTGCGCGAAGCCGGGCGCTTGTATCTGGAGGATATTCGTAATGAACTCGCCGTCGCGCGCGCGCGCATCGTTCCAACTAAAATTCACGCGGAACGCGTCGCGTCGGCGCTCGAACTCGATCCTTCGTCATTTACAATTCTGCCGCACGGCTCGATCTCCGATTTAAAAGCCGGCAAGAAACGCCGGCCGCTCGCCGACGGAATGTTAAGAATCGGCCACTGGGGCGCGTTATATCATTTGAAAGGAGTGCACGTTCTGTTGGAAGCGGCGCACTTGTCGCGATATAAAGACAAACTCGACATTCATCTGTATGGAAGCGCGCCTGACGACGCGTACGGCGACAAGTTGCGCCAGCTCGCGGAGGGTTTGCGCGTGGAGTTTCACGGACCGTTCCGCGCGCCCGATCTCGGACGCGAAACCTTCGATATCGTCGTGATGCCGAGTCTCGCGTCCGAAAGTTACAGTTTCGCGCTCGACGAGGCGATTTCGCTCGGGTTTCCGATTTTTGCAAGTGATTTCGGCGCGCTGTCCGAACGTTTGGGTTCGGCCGGAAAATTATTTCCACGCGGCGACCGGACGGCGCTCGCGGCCATGCTCGACGAATGTATCGAAAAACCGCAATCATTACAGAAGTTCGAGGCCCGCACGCCGCCCATGACGATCGAAGAGCACGTGACGCGGATGGAAAAGATATATAAAGAAGCGGATGCGTCCGGCAAAGTTCCCGCGAATTCCAAATTCGACGATCGCGCGCACGTCGCGTTCGAATTTCAACGATCCGAAAACCGCCTGCGCCACGCGCTGCGGCTCGAATCGCTGACGCACTTCGTTCGCGACATTCAGGACGATCGCGAGAACCGAATTAAAATGATCGAATTCCTGCAGGCCGAGCGCGAACGGCTCGAGAAACGTAATATTGAACTCGCGCGGCGCGTCGCCGAAACGGAACAAAAACTCGCATCGCGCGACAACAAGGCCGACATCCAGCGCACGGCGATGTCGAACGAAAAAAAACCGTCGATCGAGAAAAACGGAAACGCGAATTCTTAATTATTAACGATCCAGCGATCGACGAATTGAACATTTCGCGCACGTGAAGATCCTCGCCGTCGTTCATCAGTTCCTTCCCAAGCATCGCGCCGGAACGGAGATTCATACAGATCAGCTCGCGCGCGCCCTCCGCGACCGCGGACATGAAGTGATGATTCTCGCTTGCGAGCATACGGGCGAGCGGCCGCAATATACAATTGAAGAACGCGAATATCGCGGAACGCCGGTGTTCGAAGTGGCGTGGGCGCACGGAATCGACGATTTCGAGCGCACGTACGCGAACCCGGAGATGAATCGCGTCGTGGCGGACGTCGTGCGGCGCGTGAGGCCCGATTTGGTGCATTTCCAACATACGATGTTCTTCGGATTCGACGCCGTGCGCGCCGTCGCCGATCAAGGCGTGCCCGTCGTTTGCACGCTTCATGAATATTGGCTTTTATGCCATCGAAGCACGTTTTTATTGGAAGACTTGAGTATTTGTGAAAAAGGCCCTCGCGCGGATTTGTGCGCGGAGTGCGGCCACAGTGTTCCGCTGATTCCGCAACGTTATGATCGCGACGAGCGCGCGCTGGCGCTTCCGCTGGCCATGGAACGCCGGGCGAAAACCATCAAAGACCGCGCGCGCATGGTCGATTTGTTTATTTCGCCCTCGCGGTTTCTTCGCGACACAATGATAAAGAACGGCCTCGTCGAACCGCACCGCGTCGCGGTCGTGGAGCACGGACTTCCGCCCGTGCCGCCGTTCCCGCACAAAGCGCGCGCGCCGGGCGAACCGCTTCGGATCGGTTACGTCGGGACGATCGCGGATTATAAAGGATTGGAAGTATTAATAAAAGCGGCGAACCGGATCGCGGATCTTAAGAATCCGATCGAGATCCACGGCGCGCTCGATTGGTTTCCGCATTTTGTCGACCGCATCCGGCGCGAATGTATCAATTCGAACGTGCGCTGGATGGGCGGGTTTCCAACCGAAAAAGCGCCCGAAGTGCTGGCCGGAATCGATCTGCTCGTGGTTCCCTCCTTATGGTATGAAAACGCGCCCGTCACGATATTGGAAGCATTCCGCGAGGGCGTGCCGGTCGTGGCGTCCGATCTCGGCGGAATGAAAGAATCGCTCTCGCGCGGCGGCGGCGTCGTGTTCAAGCGCGAAAACGACGCGGATCTCGCGCGAATCTTAAGATTATACTCGACCGATCCCGACGCGTACGAAGAATTGTGCATTTCGGTTCCGCGCGTGCGCGTCGATTCCGAGATGGCCGCCGAAACGGAGAGTTATTTCGTGCGCGTCGTCGAGGAGCACACGCGCCGCGCCGGACTCGACCGCGTCCGCGCGCACGCCTCTCGAATGTTACAAATGTCGCCCATGCCCGCGGAGCCGCGCAAAGGGAAAAAGATATTATTCATAAATCCGTTCACGCTTCCGGAAAGCGTCGGCGGCGTCGAAATGCATATTTCGCTCGTTTCGCGCGAGTTGCGCGCGCGCGGGCACGAAACGGTAATATTTAGAAACGACAGCAGCGATCCGACGGCGCCGGAGTTTACGATTCGGACCGTCGAACACGATGGGACTCGGCTCCACGGCGTTCATTATCGTTGGAGCGATTTTAACGATGGATTCCACAGGCTCGTAACGAATCCGTCGATCGATCGCGCTTTTTGTGAAGTGTTGGAAGCGGAGCGGCCCGATGTCGTGCACGCGCAGGGACTCACGTGCCTCTCGACGACCATTCTCGACGAAGTCAAACGGCGCAGAATCCGCGTAGGCCTCACCGCGCACGATTTTTGGATGGGTTGTCCGCGCGGGCAGAGACTAACAAAAGATCTTGAGCTTTGCACGACGATCAACCGGAGGCGCTGCGTGCCGTGTCTCGGGGGTATCTGGCCGCAGTTTTTTAAGAATGATACAATGGGCTTCGCTAATTTAACAGATTACGAATCGCGCGTCGCGCACGCGTTCGAGACGGCCGATTTTCTCGTCACGCCGAGCGAATTTCACCGCAGAATGTACATTCGCGAATGGAACATCGCCGAAGATAAGATCACCGCGATCGCGCCCGGACTCGATCCGGCGCCCTACCGCGACTTGAAACGAACCGCTTCGCCGCGCTTCCGCGTCGGCTTCATCGGAAGCGTCACTCCGTCGAAGGGAATACATATATTGATCGATGCTATCAATAAACTACCCGCCGAAGCGTGCGTGCTGCGCATCCACGGCACGATTTCCCGCTGGCACGAAGTTACAGATTACGGCGAACAACTCGCAAAGCGCGTTCGGCCGAGCCATCCCGTGGAATTCTGCGGACGTTATAATAATTCCGATCTCCCGAGATTATTATCAAACCTCGACGTCCTCGTCGTGCCCTCGGTTTGGTTTGAAAGTTATTGCATGACGATTCGCGAGGGATTCCTTGCAAATATTCCGGTGATTGCATCTCGTCTCGGACCGATGGCCGACGCGGTGGAGGACGGCGTAACTGGATTATTATTCAATCCGGGGGACGCGGATGATTTATATAGATGTTTGAAACGGATGTTGGATGACGCGCGTTTGAGAAACGATATTGCAAGAGCGCCAAAGGCGGTGCCGACGGCGAGCGAAGTCACGGATCAATTGTTGCCGTTGTATTTTCCGGGATAGTATTAATATCAAATAGGCCAAAGCGGGCGCCACGGACCCGCCGCCCGCCAGTACTAACGATAGCAGGTACGCTAATAAAAAGCGCGGCTGCTCGGCCATGCCGGCGTGCGCATGTCCGGGGGCCGCGTGCGCGGCCCCCGGACATTTCGCCCGTCGCGGCATCGCCTCGCCGTTGAAGATGGTGGCTACATGACACGAGCACTTAGTTAGCGTTCCGATCGTTAGTGTTAGAGCGGAGCCCGCCCCGCGTCCTATCGCCCAATTATTATTAAAAGAAAATTGATCCCGTCCCCGTTATTCACAATCTTTAGCTCTTTGAATATAATTTATCTCCCCATTCGAGCCATGATTTCTGTAGTTCGTCCTCCGACATTCCGAGCGCTTTCAATATTGCGTCCCGGAAAAGCACGACGCGTGCGTCGTCGTCCGCGGCTGCGTCGAAAGTTTTCTTTAGTTCGGAGATTGCATTGATAACAATATCGCGCCGCGACAACGGCGTTGTGCCGTCTTTCGGTTTTGGCGGCGGCGTCGCGTCGAATAGATAACTACAGGCGCTCCACGCGAAGCCGTAATCCGCGCGGCGGAATTCGGAGTTCTTGCGCGCGAGGAGCGATGAAACTTTAACTTTCGAGTCGCCCTCCTTGTCTTCCTTTTGTTCGGACGGCGGTTTCTTTAACAATTTAACGACGTTTTGTAACATTCGCGGCCAGCAGGCGGGATCGTTCCATGTATTATTAGCGACCGATCCGATCGCGGAGAACACGCCGTAGCCTTGAACGGTGTCTTTGAGCGCCGCGGAAGCGGAGCAGACGATGGCTTCGGGTTTGGGGACGGCGGTTCGCACCAATTCTCCGGCGACGCCTTCGACGAGCGCCGGCGGACCGTTGCCCGATTCGCTGATGAGGTATCCCGCGACGAGATGTCCCAGATCGTGAATGACGCGCGTGTCGCGGCGCTGTTTCGATCCGAGGACCTGCACGCTCATCAGTATCATTGCGGGGAGCCGCGTCGTACAGGCGCCCGCCTGCTTTGCCTGCGTAACATAAGCATCGTCGATCGGCTTCGCGCCCGTTTTTACCAATTCAGGATTGCTATCTTTAAGAATTGCATCGAACGATTCGGCGCCTTTTGTAATAATAATTTTGACTCTTACGCCCTTCAGCGGATTCTGGCCGAGCCATTTTTCCGCGCGTCTCATCGCGGTTTCGATGAGCGGTTTCACGCCGTCGATGACTTTCGGGTCTTCGCCGAATAGATCGATGCCCGCCGCCGACTCGTGGACGGCTTTCGGCAGGTTGAATTTTTTTGCAAATTCGGCGGCTTCGTCGCCGGGGCCGCCAATTGCGGCTTCGACGAACCAGACTCCGCTTAATACTACAATTCCAAATGCGTTGAAGGCTCGATTCATGGTCATTGGAGTAGAACAGACGCTCGCCGTACCCGTTTCTTTCAAAAAAATCGCCGGCGTTTCGCCGGCCGCACGGAGCGCCCGAACCGCGTCGCGCGCGTCACCCGTCGCGCGAGGGGACTCCGGTCAGATCGACTTCTTATAAATTCTGTATCGTTTTGTGATTTTCGCGCCGCAGGCTTCGCATCCTTTAATTATCAATTCGTTGTCTTCGAGGATCCAGCCGAATTCGGCGGTCGTCATCCCTTTTTCGTACGCGCGGCGAAAGGTTTCGAAATATAACAATGCGTCGATGCCGTGCCGTCTGAACTCGGGAAGAATGCCGAGCAGGATCATGCGGACGCGATCGATCGTTTTGATCCGTTTTAACAATTTGTACCAGCCGAACGGCAGCAACCGGCCGCGGATTTCGCGCACGGCAACCGCCGCGTCGGGTATGGAAAGGGAGAACGCGACCGTTTCTCCATCCCGTTCGATGAAACACCCCATTTCGGGAATGAGCACGTCCTTCAATCCGTGCGCTTCATACTCGAATTCCTCGCGTGAAACCGGCATGAAGCCCCAGTTGTCGGCCCACGCTTTGTTAAAAATCGTTCGCATGAGTTCGAGTTCGCGGCCGAAATGTTTCGTTTCGAAGGAACGCACGCGCAATCCTCCGCGATCGAGCACGCGGCGCGCGAGTTTTTTGTAACGTTCGACGTCGACGACCTCTCTTGTAACTTCCATCGCGACGACGTCCTTCTCCTTCTGAAATCCGAGCGATTCGACGAGCGAATTGTAGCTTGGCGGATTCCAATTCATCAGAACGGCCGGAGGCCGGTCGAAACCCTCGATTAACATTCCGATTTTGAAATTCATACTCATGTCGACCGGGCCGCGCAATATTTGCATTCCGCGCGCGCGGCCGAAATCGGCCGATGCTTCGATCAGGGCGCGTGCCGCTTCCGTTTCGCCGTCGGCACATTCAAAAAAACCGAACTTCACGACTTTTTCGCGAAAATAAGCATTGGCGTCGTCGTCGACGGTTGCCGCCGCGCGCCCGACGACGCGACCGTCGCGTTTCGCGATGAAGAATTTGATTTGTGCGTGGCGAAAAAACGGATTCTTCGGCGAGGTCTGCCGGAAAAAATCGAGCGACACGTCGGGCGTGAATTGAGGCTCGCGGCGCACCGCGGCGGCCGCGCGCAAAAACGCAAGCCGCCCGAGGACGCCGCCGACGGACTTAATTTCCAACGTCATCGCGGAAGTCTAACACCTGAGCGACGCCTGCGATTTGCTACATTGAACGCATGAGGCACCTCGCAATTTGTATCATTCTCGCCGCGACCGTCGCCGGTTGCGCGGCCGCGTCGCCGTTTCGCTCGTCCGAGGACGCTCGCGCGATCGAATCCGCCGACCTGCTCGATCGCGACCCGGTGGAATTTGAAAGTCGACGTCCCGCGCTCGCGCAGGATCCCGCCGCGGTCGGACGACTCGCGCGCGAGTTGTGCCGGCGGATTCTTAATATTGAGGCGGAGTCGCGAAAACGCGAGGGAACCTTTGATCCGCTCGCGCGCGAAATTGCGAACCAACAAATGGCGCGCTATCGACTGGTGATTCCAACACTTGGCGCTCCGGCGGCGGAGGTGCTGGTCGGTTTTATGTGTGAATCGGGATACGGCGTTTCGCTCGGCGCGGAAATCCTCGCAAAATTCGAGGACGCCTCGGCCGATCCGGCGATCGCGGCGGCAATCGAATCGCCGCGCGAGAATGTCCGACGCGGAGCCCTGCGCGCGGCCGCGACTTCGGAATCGCGAATTGTGCATTTCCAGGAGGCGGCGGCAAATCTACTTTCAGACCCGGCGTGGATCGTGCGTCGCGAGGCCGCGACGATACTTGGAATGTCTAAATTGGTGGGCGATCGCTGGGACGACGCGCTTGTAAAAGTACTTGGAGATGATGATTGGCTCGTGTCGCGCGAGGCCGCGCACGCCCTCGGCCGCCGTCAGGCCATGGGCCGCGTCGGGGCGATGATTGAATATCTCGAACGCGCGCAAGCGGGCAACGATCCGGGCGCCGTCGAATCCGCAATCGCAGCATTGCATGACATTACCAATCGAAAAGATATCAGTCCCGATCCGGTCGCATGGCGGCGCTGGCTCGAACAGAATCAACCGGCATCGCGGCCGGCGGTTCAAAAGTAAATTCTACTTAGAAGAGGTTTCATAAGTCTCTCGAGCTACGCGCGGCCCTCGTCGGCCATCACGTCGTTGCCTCGTCCTCGGCGACCCGACTGGGTCGCCGAGGACGAGGCGCCTTGCGCTGACCAACGATTGCTCGCGCTCGCTTTTCGAGATACTTATGAAACCACTTCAAAAAGAGTCATTTACTTTTTGAAACTTCAATTGCGCGGGATCATACTCATCCTCGAACGTGAAGACTCTTACAACACAAACCGCGGAGATAACGGCGTCCGCGGTTTCAAAAGCGCAAACGACGGATTCGAACCTAACTGCAACGAATCGCGGCGTGGCGCAATTCGCCGGGGCCGCGGCGCCGCATTTTTCTAAGAAATCCGCCGGACTTCCCTCGGGCTCGAGCGGTTCGCAGCCGGGGGCGTGGAAAATTGTGCGGCGCGGACGCCAATGTTCGGCGTGTGCGCGGACTTTCGAAAATGGAAGTCTCGTCTTTTCTACACTTGGAATTGTTGAATTCGAGGTCTTGAGCGGTGTTTCCTCTGGCAGTGTTTCCTCGAGCGACGACGACGGCCCGTCCTTCCTTCGACTCGACCGATGCGGCGTTTGTTATCAAAAGCGGACGCGCGGATCCGAGGATATCACATGGCGCACGTTGCATGAGGAAGCGCCGAAAAAACCGCGCCTCGATTTGATTTCACTGACGGAAGTTTTCAAACAACTGCTCGCATCGAAGGAGCAGCGGTTCCATGAATTGAAATTCCTCGTTTCGCTACTGATGTTGCGGCATCGTCGATTGAAGGTCGTGCGCACCTGCACCGAGGAGGATCGCGATTATTTAATAATGTCGTTTCCGCGTTCGAAGGAAACATTTCGAATCGAAGTCGCGGAACTTCCGAAAGAAAAACTCGAATCTCTTCGCGTCCAACTCATGGCAATTTTCGATGGAAATGAATTATTAGCAATGGAGGCCGCCGCCGTCGCGGGCCCGGCCCCGGCCGCGGCTTCACCATTGATCGAGTCCGCGCCAATTGAGACGCAAATAGACGGGCCAATAAACAATGGAATTGTCAATGCTCAACTCGAAGCGGCGATGTCCTCATCGGATGTCGTGCCATTCGAGACCGCATCGTCCGGCTGAGAACCTGCGAAACGTATGGTTCATTCGTATTTTTTGGAATAATCAAGGAACCGGACTGATCCGGGTATCCGTTCAATGACTGTCCCAACACCTCTTTTCAGGAGTTAAGACTGCAATGATCGTGAATCTCCCTGCGCGCCGGCTCGCGAAGCTGGCAATTCTCGCACTTCCCTTGGGCCTCGGCGCATTCCTGTTTCCGCAGTCGAGCGGCAACCTTGCGCTGGCCGGCATTCAAACGAACCCCCACGTCCCCGATCAGGTGGTCGTGCAATTCCGGGCTGGCGTCGGCGAAAACGCCAAAGCCGCGGCGCGGTCGCTCTTCGAAGCCTCGACGGTGGAAGTCGTGCTCGGCGAGTCGCAACGAACCGATTCGGATCATAAGGGCGACCTCGAATTGTTAAGAATTCCCGCGGGCCTCGATCTCGCAACTGTTATCAAGTCTCTCGACCGCGATCCGGCCGTCGAATTCGCGGAACCCAACTGGATTTATCATCATTTCTCGACGTCGACCGATCCTTATTATACAAATGGATCGCTCTGGGGTATGTACGGCAGCGCGACGAGCCCGTCGAATCAGTATGGTTCGGGCGCCGGCAGCGCGTGGGCGGCGGGACACACGGGTTCCTCGTCCGTTTACGTCGGAATCATCGACGAAGGCATTTTCTTTAGTCATCAGGACCTCGCCGGACAGGTCTTCACGAATGCTAATGATCCCGTCGACGGCATCGACAACGACGGCGACGGCTACGTCGACGACATCCATGGCTGGGATTTCAATAGTAATAACAATACGATTTACGATGGCGCGGGCGACGACCACGGAACACACGTGTCCGGAACGATCGCCGCAAGAGCGAACAATGGCACGGGCGTCGTCGGAATCAACTGGAACATCAAGCTGATTTCCGCCAAATTCCTCGGAAATTCGGGCGGAACGCTAACGAACGCCGTGAAAGCCTGCGACTACATCACGAACTTTAAGAAAAACCAAGGTTACAATATCGTGGCGACGAACAATTCGTGGGGCGGCGGCGGATACTCGCAATCGCTTTTCGATGCGATCGAACGCGCGAATACGCAAAATATTTTATTCGTGGCGGCGGCCGGCAACGGCGGATCCGACGGCATCGGCGATAATAACGATGTGATTGCAAATTATCCGTCGAATTATACCAATGCGAACGTGATCGCCGTCGCGGCGCTCACGTCGACCGGCGCGAAAGCGAGTTTCTCGAACTATGGCGCGACCACGGTGGACCTCGCGGCTCCCGGCCAGACAATTCTGTCGACCATCCCAGGACCCAACGGCCAAACCTCGACATATGCTTACTATAGCGGCACGTCCATGGCGACGCCGCACGTGACCGGCGCCTGCGCTCTTTACTTATCGACCCACCCGGGATCGACCGCGGCGCAAATCAAAGCCGCGATTCTTGGAAGCACAATCGCGACCTCGTCCATGTCCGGCAAATGCGTAACCGGCGGGCGATTGAATGTCAGTGGATTCTAAAGAATAGTCTTTTGTTGAAAAGAGACGGGCCGAAAGGTCCGTCTTTTTTTTCATAAAGAGTAAATATAATTATGTCAATGCGAGCGGCGGGCTCCGCGGCGCGGCGCAGCGGCGATGCTCCGGCCACGCCCTGTCGCGACGCACACGAAAGCGAGAACCACACGCTCGACGCGACGGGGCGTCGCCTTCGCCGCGGGTGTGGGGCGCCCCGGCCCCGCCCCCCGCCAGTAATCCCCCCGCTGTGCGCTCGATGGGTTGGGTCGCGGCGAGTTGCGCAGGCAATAGTAAGAATGTCGGCCGCGTCGCGGCCGACATTCTTACTATTGCCGAGCACTTGTCTGAGCCGCCGACCCAACCCGTCGAGCGCACACCTCGCCGCCCGCGCAGGGCACGCGGCGCGCGCAGCGCAAGAGTACAATTCGCCGCGCGCGCAGCGCAAGCGCCTGACGGCGCAAGAGTACAATTCGCGGCGCGCGCAGCGCAAGCGCCTCGCGGCGTGAGCGAAAAGCGCCCAGCGGCGCCAGAGCACTATTTGCTTCCCGACAGTGCTTTCAATTGCTTTAACAATTCCGCGTCCGCGCCGGGAGCGGCCGGCTGCGCGTCGCGAATCTCAATTTTAAGATTGTCGGCGAGCGATTCCGCGAAACGCCATAATCCGTACGCGTTCGCGTCGCCGAAGGGTTCGAATCGTTTGCGCAGGGCTTCGGAATTGTTATGTCCGTGCATGGCGGCGACTTCGGCCGTTGCGATGCCGAGGACTTTCTTGGATTCGCCGCGCAGTTTTGCGGCCTCGGCGTCCATCTCGGATACTTTAACTTTCGTCTCGGCCTGCAGGCGCGCGGCCTCCGCCGTTCCGCGCGACGCTTCTTCGAGGGCGAGTTTTTCGGTTTCCGCGCGCACTTTCACGGATTCGATTTCGACCGTCGCGCGGATTTCATTCAATTGGGTCTGTACTTTCGCCGTTTCCGTTCGGACGCGATTGGTTAATTCCTCCTCGACGGCGATTTTCGATAATTGTATGGGTTTGCGGACGGCTTCGGGCACTTCAATATTGCGAACGAGCGCGAGCAGCACGCGGACGTGTTTGGTTTCAAGCTCGTCGCGAAGTTTATGAAAAAACTCCTCTTGGAAGCGCTCGCGGGAATCGCCTTCGACGAATTCGCGCGAACGATAATTACTTCCCGCGACGCGCGCCTTGGATTCTGCCTGAGGTTTGATGGCGTTGTCGACGACGGCCTTTTCGGATCCGAATTGTTTAACGATATGCGGCGCGTCGCCGGGCATGATGCCCCAGACCACGGTCGCGTCGATTTTGATCGTATCGCCGTCCTTCGACGGAAATGTTATCGAATCGCCGCTCTCGAACGCGATTTCCTGATATCCGACTTTAATGGTAGTAACGTGAAATTCCTTTGGATTTAACCAATAGAGTCCTGGCGGGATCGGATCCTCGAGCACGCCTCGTTCGCCGGCTTTTACCAAATCCGCCGTCGCGAGCGTACCGACGAGGTGCGTGACGACGCCGACGGAGCCCGCGTCGATAATGGTAGCTTCGCTCCGTTCGATTTTGTAAGCATACGGATTGAGCGCGTAGCGCCCGGGCACCAGCACTTTCTTTAATATACCTTTCTCGCCGGGATTGGCGAGAAAATCGCCCTGTTTCAGGGGGCGGCCCGCGAGCGATGTAACAATTCCAACCTCGGGTTTCGTGAGCGGCACGAGTTTGCCCTGTTCATTTACTTTATCCGTGCCGGGCAGAATATGAATAATTGGAAAACGCTCGACGGTTTCCACGAATGGATGGATTTCATGAGACCCCGGTCCGAGTACTTGTTCGCGCACGCCTTTTTGCCCCGGTCCCGCGAGTACCTGGCCCGGTGTCAGCGGCTGGCCGAAGTGCGCAACCACGACGCCGAATTCGTCGGGGCCGATGAACACGGCCGACGCGTTCCAATAAACTCCGTAGCCGGAGAAAACGAATAATAACAATACAAGAACGGATAGAAACCAGTGTTTTCGTAGGTATCGGAACATTAGCGAGCCTCCGCGATCTTAAGATTCGCCGCGTCAGTGTTTATATTATTATTCGCGACCGGCTTTTCGCGCGGCACGAGATCGCGGAGCAGCGTCAGGAACGCGCCGTCGGGCCGCGTCATGATATTGGTAAGTTTCGGCGCGAGTTTCTCGAGTAGTGTCGTTCGCGCGAACGCGGAACCGCCGCCCAGCGCCTCGACTTTCGACTTGAGCGCGTTTGCTTCGCCTTCCATTTGTAGTTTACCGATCTCGGCGTCCGCCGCGCCCGTCGAGCGGACGGACTCGGCTTGTTTCGCCGCGGCGTCTTTTTCGAGCCTCGCCACTTCGAGGCCGCTTTTCGCTTGTATCCATTCCACTTCCTGCAGACGTTTCGCTTCGGAGATCGCCTCGATGCTCTTCTGGCGTGCTTTCGAGACGAGAGCCGGGCGTTTTTGCAATTCCGTCTGGCTCGCGAGCTCCGCGCGTCCCGTTTCTGTAAACATTTCCTTTTGGAATTGTTCCTGTTCCAATAATGATATTTCACGATCGCGGATGGGTTTCGCGATTTCGTCCGGCGGCACGATGCCGCTGATCAGTACGGAATGCACCTTGATGCCCTCCGGTTCGATCAGCGCGTGGAGATCCTTTGCGAACTCGTCCTGAAACGTCTGGCGCGTCGCGCCGCTGATGAATTCGCGGGCCGTCTTGCGCGATCCTTGAATTCTACTTTTCGCGCGCGCGGCGGGAAGTATCAATTTCTTTTCGGTGCTTTCCGTGTCGCCGAATTTAACATAAACGAGCGGAACCTGGCTGTCTTGTAAACTCCACTCGACCGTGCCGGTGACCGATACTTCAAATCCGTCGCTCGACGGAAAGCGCACGCGCCCGGCATAACCGAGATCGAGGCGGTTCGATTGCCGCGAAACGACGCGCACTTCCTCCGCGAGCGGATTGATGGAATGGGTCCCCGGCGCGAGTCCAACTTTTTGTACTCCTCGTTCGCCCGGTTCGGATAGAAACGCCTTCGCGTCCTTCGGCATGTTTCCGTAGCGTTGGCAAATGACGCCGATCTGGCCGGGGCCGACGGAACGCGTCGGAAAAATGCGCACATCGTAAGCATATAAATTAATCGCGTGCGAACCGGGCTCGAGAATTTTTCGCAACGGACCGCGGCGCAGGATTCCTTTTGTATCATCGTCGGCATTCTCGTCGGCGAACACCTGTCCGTCCGGAAGATCCTCGCCGAAACATCTTATTAAGACTCCAATGTTATCATTTGGAACGACCGTCTGCGGCAGATATCGCCATTCCCATTCCCACGGTTGATATCCGGGATACCAGCCTGAAGATAACACATCCTGCTGGATGCCTTGATACGGTTCCTCGCCCGGTTTGATATTCGGCGCGACGACCTGCCCCGCTGGAAGCAACCGCCCGTGTTTCCTTAATAAAATGCCTACATTTCCGGCGGGCACCTGCGGAAACAAACCGCCGTTCAGCGCCCAGCGTCCGGATTTATAACAAATAAACGCGCCCGCCGCCGCGAGCGCGATCAGGATGCCGCGCCGGCGCCACGCGCGCGTCAGATTCGAAATGAATGCGAACGCCGAGCTGAAAGTAGGAAACAACGAGTCATAGGGGATTTTCATGGGCCACCGCGCGCTTTACGCGGCGACCCCGCGATTTGTTTCAGCGGCGCGCACGAAATTCCCGCGAACGCCGCATTGCGCGACGCCCGCGGGTTTTTTGTAAACGAAACGCCGCGTTCAGTCCGAGACCGGAATCACAAGCGCGTTCGACGAGCTCACGCCCGACGGGGACGGTTGGCAATTGTTATTCCAAAACCAGAACGATTGCGCGAAAAACGTCTGCCCGCTCAAGTTCGGATCATTTGGAATCGGAACGGTCGCGAGGCCCATGTTGACAGGGCGGCATGCCATGTCGAATGCATACATTTGCGACGAACCTAATAAATCGATATGGAACATCACGCCGAGGCCGAATGGATCGGCGCCCGGATCGAGCATTTTATCCGTAATAATACTGATTCCGCACGCCGCCGGAGGCGCGTTGTCGCATTTTAACTGAAAATCGGCGGCGCCGATCTTCGGCGGAACGTTCGCGCAAAGGTGATGCGCGCCCGCGCAGCCGGGCGTGCCCGTCCCGATCATTTGTAATAATGCCATCGTGCCGGGTCCGATATAAGCATTATTCATGACCGAATCCTGAACTTGATAAAAGAACACGATCGATTGATTCGGATCGGTCGGCACCGCGATCGACGCGTGAAATTCGTTCGTCGAGGGTTCGTCGAAGGGATCGAGGGTCGCGTCGAGCGGCTCCGAGAGCCACGTGGCGCCGCCGTCGAGCGAATAGAAAAAATCGGCGGCGAGCGGAGAAGTTGTAACATCCTCGGCCGTAATGCTAACTTCCAAAATTCCCGGCGATGGATTCATTTCGCTGTGCGAAAGCGCGTGCGGAGGCACGGTGTCCTGAATCAGCAATCCGTCCTCCTCCCAGAATTCATTATTAAGATCGAACGCGTCGATCGCGCCGACGGAGAACGGCAGCCGCGTTCCCTCGGGCACCGGCATGCCGGTGTTGAACGCGAATAGTAAATTCGCATAATCCATCGAGCCGCCCTCGATCCCGACATGATACACATCGGGCTGCACGACGATTCCGAACGGATCGAAATCGACGAACGGAATGAACAATACGTCGGTCAGCGTCGTATCCTCGGCCGACATCGTTTGTATATCCCATAAATCGAGATCCTGACTATAACAATTCGGCGGAACGAGCCCCGGCGTCGCTTTGTTCATTTCGGGAATGTTCAACGGAAACTGGCTCGGCAGGGTCAGCTCGCTGTCGATCGGAACGTAATCGGGCGCGTGCATCGTGCCGTCGAATTCCTGCCATTGAATAAATGGATCGGTCACGGGCACGTCGGACATGATCCAGAAACCGGTGGCGAGCGCGTTCGGCGGGGGATCTCCCGGTTTCGGCGCCGCGAAATTGATGCCTTTGTTCTTACCGAAACAGTTGGCGCAGTTGGATGTATCAAATGCTACGTCCATGCCGCCTACTTTAAGATTAAAAAGGTCGGCGTAGCAGACTTGAAAATCCTTCGCTTCCTTACATTTGAAATCGTCGCTTTGACCCGTCTGCGAATTTCTAAAAACGTCCTTCCCGGCGGGATCGCCTTTTTTCTTCAACTCCACGACGATGCAACCGAAATGATAACCCGGTTTCATCATGACGATTTTCGGCGGCGCGACGGTCACGCACACCCATTTATTGTCCGGCGCTCCCTTGAATCCCATGTTGCAGTCATTGGATATATTTACATTCGCCGCGGCCGCGCTCAGTTCGATCATATTACAAAAAAGAAAGCGTTGTTCGTTGGCGGCGTCGTTGTTCCGGAATTCCACCTCCTGAGTGACCTGTCCGGTTTCTTTATTTACAGATAGACAAAGCTTCAAATCGACTTTCGGCAGCTTGAACGCCGGCGCCGGAGCTTTGTTACCGATGTTTCCGGATCCGTCGAGCGTGATCCTATTTGTACATCGGCGCGTTACAACTTTTTTGGGCGCCTGCGCGGCCGCTTGAAAGGGAACGCACAGGATCGATGCCAGCATCGCCAGCGGGACGAGATTTCTTTTGAGGGGGGTACTCATGTTTTGCACGGCTCCTGAAACCGTAGGTGGTTCGCTACGTCAACGAAGAAGCTGATTTCCGTCAAGGGGGAATTTTATATTTGTCGCGAATTTCGCATCGCGTGAAGGAATCCATGCGCAGCCCTCGACCGCGGCGGTATTCCGCGCCTCGGGGGGCGCGCGAGTTGCGCAGGAGAGATTCGCGGCGCCGAATTGCATCGCAATGATCCAAATCGGCGGCCGCCCGGATCGGCGCGTTGGCGAACGCGATCCGGAATGGCTTACTACATTTGGAATCCAACATGCGTCCACTTCTCCCGCTTTTATTAATATTAACCATCCCGCGACTTGCGAATACTCAAGCATTCGTGCGTGTCGATGCGACACACAAAATCGCCGGGCCGATCTCCAAATCGCTCGCGCCGCCGAACCGCTCCGCGCCGGTGCTTGCGAGCACCGCCTGCGGGCCCTACGCGGCCGCCAAATATTATGATTCCGTTCCGGGCGGCGGAACGCTGAATTTGATGTCGTTCATGGATCCGTCGCCGTGCGTTGGAAATGGTAAGATCGCGTTCGTTTCGCAAATCGCCGGAGCTGCTTATAATCAAGGAATCTTCTGGGCCGATACTACGGGAATTCATCCAATTGTATTCGGGAGCGGCGGCGGCGGCGGAAGCGGTCAGCCGGGCAGCGCGGGCGATCCGTCGCCGATCGGCGGCAAGTTCGCGGGCTTTTTTGAAGGATCGATGTTCGCTCCCGCGATCAATGCCGGCGGCGACATTCTTTTCATTGCGGATATTTATCAAGGCAGTTCGCCGCGCGGACTGTTTCTTTATAAAGCGGCGTCGGCGTCGTTTGTTAAGGTCGCGGCCGTCGGCGATCCGTCGCCCGCCGGAGGCACGATCACGGAAATCGGCCCCGGTTCGATGAACGATCCGCAGGATGTTCTATTCGCGGCGACGCGAACGGGCGGAAATGTAGATATTCTCCGGTGGACCGCCGGCGTTGTTACAAAAATGGCGGCCGTGGGCGATCCCGCGCCCGGAGGCGGCACGTTTCAATATCTTGTGACGGAGGCGCTCGGATTCGTGGACGGAACGTTCATTCCGACCGGCCCAATTCCGGCAATTAATAATTCCGGAACCATTTGTTTTCGCGCGTACACGAACCTCGGCGGCGCCGGATTGATTATGAAAGGCGCGCACGGTTTTTCGTGGATGGTGAGAAACGGCTATCCCACTCCCGGCGGCGGCACGTACGTCGATTTTCAGGCGCCATGCTTGAATTCGTTGGGACAAATTACATTTTTCGCCGACGTCATGCTCGGACCCGGAAATTACACTTCCGGCTGGTTCGCGGGCGCGCCGGGCGCGTGGAGAAAAGTAGTGATGTTTTATGATACTATCGGCGGCGCGCAGTGTTATGGACTCACGTACTCGCGCAACCCCGTGACGCCGATCGACGACGCGGGCAACGTCGTGGTCTGGATGACATTACAATTTCCCGACACCACGCAGATCGAGCGAATATTATTAAATAAGCCGGACGGAAGCTTCGTCGACGTCGCGACGCAGGGCGCGCCGACGCCGATCGGCGGCGTTTACGGATCATTTGATATATTACCTTCGATGTCGTCCGCGGGGGCGATTTCGTGGGGCGGTTTTACTCCCGGCGCGTCCGGGGCGGTGCCGAACGCGATGTTCATCGCGCCGCTTTGTCCGGCGACCATCGCGAATGTGAGTCCGGCGTTCGCGCCGAACAACGGCGGTTCGACGATACTGATCAACGGCGCGAATTTTACGTCCGCGTCCGCGGTCAAATTCGGAGCGGCGAATGCGACGTTCAGCATCGTGAATGATACGCAAATCTCCGCGGCGCTTCCCGCGGCGCCGGGGTTCATGGGCTACGTCGACGTAACTGTAACGACTCCGAACGGAACGGCAATATTAACGAACGGTTTCGATTACTTCGTCCGGCCCAAACTTTTCGGCACGCCGACAGGCGCGCCGTCGCTGAGCTGGGAATCGACATCGGCGCCGATCATTAATAAACAACTGGTGATCGATATTGATAAATTCGGCGCGGGATCGCTCGCGTGGTTCTGGGCGGGAGATTCGAACACGAATTGGGCCGGCGTGCCGCTTCCGCTCGACTGCGGACCGGTCGGTTTGCCCGGATGCATACTATTGGCGTCCGGCGAATATGTTATTTCCACCTCGGACCCGAATCCGAAACAAAGCGTCGTGATTCCAAACGATAATTCAATTGTGGGTTATCACGTTTTCTTCCAAGCGTTCATATTGGACGGCACGACGTCGAATTTTGTGTCGACCGACGCGTACGAAGTCGTTCTGGGACCGTAAATTTCCGAACACTTCGAATCACGCCGCCCGCCGATTTATACAAAAAATAGGGCGGGCGGGAATTTTACAAATATTTTATGGCTGGATCACGAGTTTGATCGCCTCGGACGTCACCGCGTGCAAAATCGTCGGCGTGCAGCCCCAGCCGCTCGGTTGATCCTCGACAAAGAGCCCTTGGACATAAACATAAACGCCAATCAGCGAGTTATCATTCGGAATCGCGACCGGTCCCAAGCCCATTCCGGCCGCATCCGTATATATATCGAAAAATCCCGGCGGGGACCACGTCGATAATAAATTAATGTTCATCGATACGCCGAGGAAAAAGGGATCGCCGCCAGGCACGTCGGGCTCCTGTCCGAAGTAGCCGAGTCCGAGCGTGGAATGCGGCGCGTGCGTGAATGTGATCGCGAAATCGCTTGTATTAATTCTCGGCATCTTGTTCGCCCCGATCGCGATGCGCCCGGAGCAGCCCTGCGTGCCGAATCCGATATTACTGATGCCAAAGGCGGACTCGAAGCTTCTGATGCCGCCCGGAGTGATTTCCGTGTTTTGTAATACTACCAAAGTCGAACTCGACGCGGCGATCAAGTCGGGCTTGGCGTCGAGGTTGATGTCGGCGATGACCAACGAGCGCGGACCGGGCCCCGCGACGATTGACTGCGGCGGCTGCTCGGCCGGCGAACCGAGACCCAAAAATATAGTAATATCGACGCCTCCGTTGTTCGCGGCCGCGGCGTCGTCGAATCCGTCGCCGTCCAAATTTCCCACGACGACGGAAAAGGGATTGTTCCCGGCGGCCGCAAAAGTATACGCGCCAAACGTGCCGGCCCCTTGATTCAACGTGTAGGCAATATCGTTTAGTGCATAATTAGTTACTGCAAGATCGAGCGAGCCGTTGCTGCCGAGATCGCCCGCGGCGACGCACGACGTGTTGGATCCCGCGTTGATACTATATGTAGCGACGCCGGAGAACGAGCCGCCGCCATTGCTTAAGAATACATCGACGGCGCCCGGCGAGCTGATCGCCGCCGAAATATCCATATTTCCATCGCCATTCAATTCGCCGATCGCGACGAAAATCGGCGTCGGCGCCGACGTCGTCAGATTTATAATCGACGTAAAATTCGCGGTTCCGTTGCTCTCGAACAAACTAATTTTGCTGGGACTAATATTCACAACCGCAAGATCGGGCGTGCCGTTGGAATTTAAGTTTCCGACGGCGATCGCGATGGGCGTTCCGCCCGAGGCAAATGTAGTTTCCGCGCCGAGCGCTCCGGTTTGGTCGCCTTTCCGAATTGCAATTTTCTTCGCGGCACGGCACGCCGTCGCGACGTCGAGCACGCCGTCCATGTTGAAGTCGCCGAGAGCGATGGCGATCGGCTGGCTCGGCGCGGAATAGTTATCGCGCGGCAGAATGCACCCGGGCGCGACGCCGAGACCGATCGAGATTGTGCTATTTTGTATGTTCGCGGTGGCAAAATCGGGATAACCGTTTTGATCGAGATCGCCCGTCGCGATCGAGACCGGTTTGTAAGTGTTGTCGGTCTGCGGGTAGGTCTCGACGATTTTAAATAATTCAAAATTATTCTGCGTTGCGTCCGCGAGACGGATCGTTAGCGTTCCATTGGACGCCACGACGATCAAATCCGGCTTCGCGTCGGAGTTCACGCGTCTCGCGGCGATGGGATCGCCAAAACTGACAGGTGTGGTATTGGAGGACGGCTCGAAGCCGAGATAGCCGCTACTGTAATAAAGTATCGCGTTCCGCTGATACGACATATTTGTAAACGACATGACAAGATCGGGTTTCCCGTCGTCGTTCATATCGGCGGTGTCGACGGAATTTGCATATTGAACGTCCGGCGGAGTCGTCGAATAGATAAACAGCGCATTGCCTGATCCGTCGCCAAAGTAGGCGTGCAGGCCAATGTATCCACTCACGGCATAGTCGGCGTTGCCATCGCGATTGAAATCCGCCAGTGCGACGAAGGGAGGCGCGGCAAGATTCGGCGTATTAAAACTGTAAAATCCGAAATAATTAAAAGATCCGACGCCGTCGCCCAACAATTGCGTCACGTCTCCCGTTTGTCTGGAGACGGCGACGACGTCGTCGATGCCGTCGTGATTCAAATCCCCAATCTTTATATCGTCCGCGGCGGACGACCCCGCGATGACGACCGCGGGACCGTAAATTCCAGAGCCGGTGTTCCTCATGACTTTCAGCGGGGCTGTCGTGGAAGCGACGACGAGATCGATGTTTCCGTCGCGGTCGGCGTCCACGCCGGCGATCGCGGCGGCGAAATTATTAATATTATATGTGGCCGCCTGTGAAAAGTATCCCGTCGCGTCGCCGCGGCTCACATACAGATCAAGGTCGATGATGTAAAGAAAATCGAGCTTGCCATCCGAATCCACGTCGAGCAGCGTCGGCGCCGAGACGAAGCCCGATGCGAATGCATAAAATACTTCGATCACCGAATTGTAACTTCCATCGGGGGCGCCAAATAATACCCTCGTATGTAACGTATATCCGCCGTCCATACCCATGATAAGAATATCGAGCGAACCGTCGTTATTAATGTCGCCCGTCGCATATCCGTAAACTCCCATCAATGGATTCGTATTGGGTACATTGGTTGAATAGACTTGAATCGCCCCGAAACTCCCGCCCCCGATGTCCGTGCAATCATTTAATAAGATCGACACCGACCCGCTCTGATTCGCGGTCGCGGCGTCGGGTTTGCCGTCGATTCGAAAATCGTCGAGGACGATCGACACAGGACCCGGCGCGCCTCCGAGCGGAATTGTAACGATGGAATCGAACGTGCCGAGTCCGTTGCCGTAAAAAGGCGAAATCGAGTTTCCGATTTGATTACAAACCGCCAGGTCGTCGAAACCGTCGCTGTTGATATCCGCGACGGCCGCGCTCGCGGGTCCAAAATCAGTAGTATAACCATACGGCGAGGCAAAACCCCCTGTGCCGTTGCCGATCAGAATATCCATTTCCGTCGGCCCGTCGCAAACGGCGGCATCGAGGTTGCCGTTCTTAAGAAAACCGCCCGTTACTAATGAAACGGGTGCCGGCCCGAGCACGGGAAAATAACCGGGACCGTAGAATGCGCCGTTCGGGGATCCTACCAATACCGCGACGGGGCCGTTTTTTGAGGCGACCATGATATCAATATTACCGTCATGATCGAAATCGCCGGTCGCCAGCGCGTCGGGATTGCCGCCGATCGGAAACGTCGCGAGCGATACAAACGATCCGGCGCCGTTTCCCTTCGCGACCGCGACGACGTTTCCATTATAATCGGCCGCCGCGAGATCGGGTTTTCCGTCGTGTCCGAAGTCGGCGACCGCGAGCGCAAACGGATCCACGCCGACGGCGGCAAAGATCGCCAATTGAAATGTAGCGTCGCCGTTTCCTAACAATACGTCGACATTAATAGTATTCGGCAGCGCGACGATGACATCCGCTTTCCCATCGGAATTCATGTCGGCGACGGCGACATCGCCAGTCGTATAGCCGAGAAAATACGACAGCACTATTGAGAATCGGCCCGATCCGTCGCTTTGGAGAACCGAAATCGCCGTCGATCCCGCCCTCGTCAGGACGATGTCGACTTTTCCATCATTATTAAAGTCGCCCCTGGCCATGGCCCGGACGGACGAACCGAATTCGTAGTCTTGTGGAAACTCGAATTGCGCCGAAGCGCTCGATGCGAGAACCGCCGTCGTGAAAATGATAAGAATGGTGCGTCGAAGCATAGGGGCGTGGCCTCCGCCGAAACACGAACAGGGTTCGGCTCCCAATGTTTGGGGCCGCAACCCGGATTCTCTCACAAAAAATCCTTGGCTGGCCGGCCGCGGGAAGGCGGTGAAAGCGTTTTTCCCATTTGGCGTCGGCGGGCCCGTGCCGTGAAATTCTCCAGCGAGCTCAAACCGCCTTTACGCCGCAATATTTATATTGCCTCCCAACGCTTACATTGCCGTTCGGGGAAAATACGCGCGTCGGAAGCGAACAATTGAATAATTGGATCGCCGATCGTGCAAAGTAATATGAAACGAATGCGCAGCGTCTGGACGAGATCGGCGCGCGAATCTCAATTATTATGATTGGCGATTCGAATATTGTTATACGCTCTTCTTGGAACGGGACGCTCGTTCGAAATTCTTAATATAATATAAAACAACGCGGGCGGCGCCGGTTTGTACCGATGCCGCCCGCGCGAATCGAGAAAGCGGATTATCCCGCGAGCTTTCCGCCTTTCGTGGCGCCGACGCCTGCGCCGCCGCCGCCCGTGTGGGGTCGCACCGGACCCACAGGCGGATGATGCTTCTTTGGATGATGGTGTTTAATAACATTCGGGCGCGGGGGCGCGCCGCCGCCGCCGAGCGGAGCGGCCGACGCGATGGATCCAGCGCACACGAGCGATAGCGTAGTGCCGAGGACAAAGAGGGTTAGGTTTCGCATGGGATTTCTGGCCATTTCAGTAGGTGTTAACGAAGAAGCGGCAGATCGCCGCCGGATGCATACATCCAATTTGGGTTTACGCGACAGACGTTGCGCGCATAAGTAAAATTTCCATAAAACTCGAAACACATCCCGCGTTCGAAGCGGGTCGGTGAACGCGCGGACCGCGGAATACAATACGCGGTTGCCGCGGGCCGCAACGCGAACGGCCGTCAATCATAACATTTGAATCCGTCCCGTTTGGATTATTACCTAAAATGAAACACTCATGATCCGCCGGATTCGTAACAATTTCCGGCGCGCGGTCCGTCGAATTCAGCAGTGGAGGCTGCTCGATCGGGACGGCGTTCGGCGGGGTTCCCGGCGGCTCCAAACCTCCGCCGGAATTTGCTAACAAAAAAAAATCTTTTTTGTGTGTTGCTTTTTTGTGAAGGCACGTTAAAACGCGCCTCCCCGAAAGTGGTGAAACGTGGTGATTCGCGGGGACCTCGCGATGAATCACGGTGAACCGAACCATCCGGCGCTCGACGGAGCGTTGGTCAGGCCCCGAACTGCTACGTCAACCATCGACGGGATAACAAGTTCCAGCATTCGTTAATCTTTTTGGGAGTAGCGCTCCCAACTCGGATCGAGGTCGGCGGCTGTGGCTGAATATAGCGGATTTACAACTCACACCTTGGATGACAAGGGGCGCGTTGCCATTCCAAAGCCGCTTTTGTCGTCGCTGCTCGAGGACGCAGGAAAAAGTCAGGAACTCGCGATTACATATGGAACCGACCAGCGATTGTATCTGATCGCGTCTCGCCATCTCGGAAACGTCTTTCAACAATTCCTGCAGTCGCCGTTCGCGGCCAAGAAAGTCGCCGATCTGCAAAGCTTCTTTTTCGGCACGATGCACAAATGCGTCGCCGACAAACAGGGACGAATCATGCTGCCCCCGCACATGATTCAATATGCAAAACTTGGCGCCGAAGTAACGTTTGTCGGCGCCGGCAACCGCGTGGAGATTTGGAGTCCCGCGGAATGGGCGACGAACCTCTCGGCGCTCAATGAACAATTCAGCCAGGCGGCCCGCGACGCGTACGCGCACGCGGTGCCGACAGACGGCGTCAGCGCGTCCCAGAGGAAAGAATCCAAATGATCCGCGCGGCGTCTATTTGTGATTTTTATCAATCCAGCGATTCCGCGACCGCCGCGGCGGTCGCCGCTCCCTTCGGTGCATCCATGGAACGCCCGACCCACGCCTCCGACGGGACCGGCGCCCGCGATTGGCATATTCCGGTGATGGTTGCCGAGTCGCAGGCCGCTCTTTTGTTAAAACCAAACGCGCGCGTCGTCGACGCAACCTTTGGACTCGGCGGCCACGCGTCCGCGTTCTTAAATATTCTCGGACAGGACGGCCGTCTTCTCGGCCTCGACCGCGACGAACGGGCGCTCTCGCTCGCGACGACAAAATTTATAAACGAACCGCGTGTGCAATTGTGCAAAGCGCGCTTTTCCGAAATCGCAGAGCAGGTCGCGGCGCACGCGGCGTTCTTCGGAGCCGATGCTCTCGACGCCATATTCTTCGATTTGGGCGTCTCGTCTTTACAGTTGGACGACACCGAACGCGGTTTCTCGTTTCAACGCGACGCCGCGCTCGATTTGCGCATGTCGCGCGACGAGCGCGTTCCATCGGCGGCCGACGTCGTGAACACGATGGACGAAGAAGCGCTCGCCAATGTTATTTATCAATACGGCGAGGAGCACGCGTCGCGCCGCGTCGCCCGCGCCATTGTCGAGGCCCGCCAGCGCGCGCGCATCGCGCGAACGCTCGAACTCGCCGAAATTGTAAAAAAGGCCGTTCCGTACTCTCGCGCCGACGCCGGGCGCATTCATCCGGCGACGCGGACGTTTCAAGCGTTGCGTATTTATGTCAATGGCGAACTCGACGAACTCAACGTCGGCCTCGACGCCGCGCTCGAGCTGCTCGCGCCCGGAGGACGCCTCGCCGTCCTTTCCTATCATTCGCTGGAAGATCGGATTGTTAAACTCAAATTCCGCGACGCCGAAACCCGCGGTTTCGCGATTCTAACAAAAAAACCGCTCGTCCCCGGCGACTCCGAAATTGCCGAAAACCCGCGCTCCCGCAGCGCGCGGTTGCGCGCGATCGAGCGGCCCGCGGTCGCCCGGCCCGTTTCGAAAAATAAGTATGCGCATCTCGCGATTTCCCGCGACGATCGCGGAGAGGAATTGAAGTCATGAGAATGGTTGCATTTGGCATGGGCATGGCCGTCCTCGTTCTGGCGCTCGTCACGGCCGGTTGGCACGCCGACGCGCATCGCATCGCCGGGGAAAACGAACAATTGGAACGCGAGATCGCGCGACTCCAGCGCGAATCGGGCCGTGAAATCGAAACCGTCGATCGTCTGCGCCAGCCGGATGCGATCGAGGCGCGATTTGTCACGTTATCCAAATCCGAAAGCGCGGATCCGAAGGCAAAGAAAGATTCCGCGGCCGACGCGCAGAAAAAACCGAAAGGGAATACGACAAAAGAAACGGCGGACGGACGTTCGAAAGTTACTAAAAACGACGCGGCGCATTCGAATACGACAAATGGCAAGTCGACGGCGCGCAATCCGCGGCCGCGGGTGTCGCCGTGATACCAGAAACATCCAGGATTCCGACGACAACGAACGCGGCGGCGGCTCCGAAGCGGATTTTCGCGAATGCATATATTCCGTTCGCCGTCCTTGGCCTGTTGCTCGCCGTCCTCGCGGGAAAACTCATCTGGGTTCAGTTTATTAAAGAAAAAGAACTCAGCCGCGACGTCGACGCGATTCTTGAAAAGCATCTGAAACTCGCGCCGCCGCGCGGCCGCATTCTCGATTCGCAAAGCGTCGTGCTCGCGGGCGTGCGCGGAACTGTGAATTTGGTCGCCGACGGCAAGGAACTCCGAAAAATCGAGGAGCGCCGCGTGGCGCAGAAGATTCCGAGCAAAATGCAAACGCCGCCGCCGGACGTCGTCGAGGAACGCCGCGCGGAAATTATTAAAATGCGCGGCGAACTCATCATGGATCTCGCGCGGGCCCTCGATTCGACGATCGGCGCGCCGGTAGTATTAGGAAAGTCGGCCGGCGACGATGCCCGCGCGACCGACATCGCGACGCGCCTCGGACGATTACACAAATCCGCGAAGGGCGATTATGAGCCTTCGACGTACGTGCCGATCGCGCGCAAGATCTCTCCCGAAGAGGAGGATCGCGTGCGCGCGGCCCTTCGCAAACATAACGTATCCGCGGCCTTCGCGCTGGAAGAAGACTACGAAAGAACGTACCCCGCCGGCGCCGCGGTCGCTTCGATCGTCGGTTTTTACGGCGCGCGCGAACAGTCGGCGAAAAGCCAACAAAAAGCCGCGGACGCGGCCGCGTCGAAGCCCGCGGAAAAGAAACATTCGGCCGCCGACGAACCCGACCGGATCGGACAGGGCGGCGTCGAACAGTATTATGAAGAAAAATTGCGCGGCGTCGCCGGCTCGACGGTGATTCAGCGCGCGCCGACCGTCGACGGCGGATTCTTGGATCTCGATCGCGATATTCCGGTCGTTCCGGGCGCCGATATCCAACTGACGATCGATACGAAAATCAGTTCGATCCTGCAGGAAGAGGCGCTCGCGGCCTTTGCACAATTCCCATGCGACGCCGTCGCGGGAGTCGTTCTCGACGCGTTTACCGGACAGGTGCTCGCGATGGCCGCCGTGCCCGGTTTCGATCCGAACGCCGCCGCGAATATTAAGAATCATCCTTTGAACAGTTTCGCGACCGGTTTTTCGTATGAACCCGGATCGTCGATTAAACCGTTCACGGTCGCCGCGGCGCTCGAAGCGGGGAGCATTTCGCCGGACGAAAAGTTCGATGTTAATTTTCCGGGCGGCTGGCAGATTCCGAAGCGCGCGAAACCGATTCGCGATTCGCACGCTTACAATGGCGCGCTCGACGTCGCGGAAATTCTGACGCGGTCGAGCAATATCGGCGCGGTCAAGATAGGACAAAAGGCCGGATCCGAAGTCATCGCCGACGCGTTCGAACGATTCGGATTTCATAACAAAACCGGCGTCGAACTCCCGGTCGAAGGAAGAATACAGTTGCCGCGTCATGCGCGCGCCTCCGAATGGGACGTCGCGAACACGCTGTCGTCGGTCAGTTTCGGTTATCAATTTTATACAACCGCTCTTCGCCTCGCCGCCGGTTATTCGATACTCGCGAACGGCGGCATGCGCGTCGAGCCGCGCCTCGTCCGGTCGATTCGTTATCCCGACGGGCATGTCGAAACTCCGGTCGCGCCCGCGCCGCGCCGCGTGCTCTCCGACTCGACGTGCGAGATCGTCCGCGAAATGTTAACGAATGTGATCACCAACGAACACGGCACCGGACACGCGGCGGCGCAAACGCTTATAAAAGGCGGTTATCCCGAAGTGGAGGATTTCGCCGGAAAAACCGGAACGGCCGTTATTCACAAAGATCCGTCGAAAATGAACGGCACGTTCGCCGTGTTCGGTCCGATGCCGCAACCGCGAATCGTCGTTGTTTTTGTAGTATTCAATTCGAGCGCGCGATTCGGCGGCACGCAGTGCGCGCTCCCCGCGATGCGCGCTCTCGCGCGGACGCTGCGCGCGCTTGGACTCATCGAGCAGGCGCCGCGCGCGCTCGATTTGCAAACTCCCGGCCCGCCGCCCGTCGTTCCGTATGCAAAGTTTGCCGCGGTCGCCGGGAAAAATGGTAAAAATATCTACTCCGAGCCGCGCCCCGTCGACCCCGCTTCCGAACCGACGAAAGTTAATAAACGCCGCGACGCCGGAAAGACTAACGAATTCAATCCTATCAATTCCACCAAACAAACCAATTCGAGCGACTCACTAAAAAAGGACCGTCGAAAAACATGAGATTTTCGGAACTCATCCAGCGTCTCGGACCGCTCGGCGCGCGCGCCGTCGGCCAGGGCGATCCCGACATCACGGGCGTTGCCATTCATAGCAAAAAAGTCCACAGGGGCGACATTTTTATAACGATTGCCGGCGCGAAAACCGACGGCTGCGAATTTATCGACGAAGCGTTGAAACGCGGCGCCGTGGCCGTGCTGTCGGAGCGCGAATTTCCGAATCTTAAGGTTCCGTGCATTTGCGTTCCGTCGACGCGCACGGCGGCGGCCGACGCGGCGGCGGCGGTTTTTCGCGAACCGGCGCGCTCGATGACTGTCATCGGCGTCACGGGAACGAACGGAAAAACGACGACGGCGTCTTTATTAAGATTCATGCTCGAGCGCGACCACCGCGGATGCGCGTTGCTGGGCACGATCGGTTATTCGATCGGCGGTCGCGAGCTTCCCGCGCCGAACACGACGCCCGATCCGGTTTCTTTACATTCATTTTTCCGCGACATGCTCGACGCGGGCATTCGCTACTGTTCGATGGAAGTGTCGTCGATCGCGCTGCATCAGGAGCGCGTGCGCGGCATCCGGTTTTCGGCGGCGATTTTTACAAATCTGACGCTCGATCATCTGGATTATCACAAAACAATGGATCAGTACCGGGCGTCGAAGAAATTGTTATTCGACGGCCTCGATTCGAATTCGGTGGCGATCGGCAACGCCCAGGATCCGGAGACGGCGCGTTTATTCATGAACACGCGCGCCCGGCGTGTATTGTATGGAATCGACGGCGAGCGCTTTCCGTCAGGTCCGCCGCACGTTCTCGCGCGCATCGTGCGGGCCGATCTCGACGGCTTCGACTTTTTGTTAAGAGCGCCGAATCTCGGCGGCCAGGGCGCGGTCGAAGTTAAGATTTCGTCGCCGTTTCTCGGAGCGTATAATGTACAAAACATTCTCGCCGCCGCGTCGGCCGCGCTCGCGCTCGGCGTCGCGCCCGAGGCGATCGTCTCCGGAATCGAAACGATCGGCATGGTGCCCGGACGGCTCGAACGCGTCGACGGCGGGCGCGCTTACCGCGTATTTGTAGATTATGCGCACACGCCGGACGGATTGCGCCGCGTATTGCAAACATTGCGGCCGCTCACGCGGCGCAAATTAACTGTTGTATTCGGCTGCGGCGGCGACCGCGACCGCGGCAAGCGCCCGATCATGGGGGCCGTGGCCGCCGAGAACGCCGACAAAGTCGTAATTACAAGCGATAATCCGCGCTCGGAAAAACCCGAGTCGATCGTTAAAGATATCATGGGCGGCATCGGTAAAGAATACAGTTCGAAAATAACCGTCGAACTCGACCGCCGGCGCGCCATCGGCATCGCCGTCGACGGCGCGCGCCCGGGCGACGTGATCCTGCTCGCCGGCAAGGGCCACGAAACCTATCAAATCATCGGCGATGATACATTTCCCTTCGACGATCGAATTATAGCAAGAGAGGCGCTGTCGGTGGCGGCAAACTAGTGGAGCCCATTTCGCTGGCATCCGTTCTGGAGGCGACCGGCGCGCGGGTCATGCACGGCCCGCGCGAATCTACATTTACATCCATTTCCACCGACTCCCGGCAGCCGCAGCCGGGCGCTTTATTTATAGCATTGCGCGGCGAACGATTCGACGGAAACGGATTCGCATTGGATGCATTCGCGCGCGGCGCGGCGGCCGCGCTCGTCGACAGCGGCCGCGCGCCCCACGCGCTCGCGCTCTCGGAAATGGGGCTTTCGGCGCGCACCGTGCTCGAATGCGGCGCGCCCGGCTCCGGCGACACGACGCAAGGATTGTTAGCGATCGCGGCTCATTACAGAAAGCAATTTACCATTCCGTTCGTCGGCGTCGCGGGCGCGGCGGGAAAGACGACCACCAAGGAAATCGCGGCGCATTTGTTAAAAAGCATCGGCCCGATCACGGCTTCGGAAAAGTCATTTAACAATTCCGTCGGCGTGCCGCACACGCTGCTTCGCGTCGGACGCGAAACCCGCGCCGCCGTCGTCGAAATCGGCACGAACTCGCCCGGCGAAGTGCGCATGCTCGCGCGCGTCGCGAAACCGAATATTGCTATTATTACGATTATCGCCGAGGAGCATCTGGAAGGTCTCGGTTCGATCGACGGCGTGCTCGAGGAGGAGGCTTCGATTCTCGACGAACTTCCCGGCGACGGCACGGCGGTGTTGAACGCGGACGATCGTTATTATCCACAATTGCGAAAGCGCGCGCGCGGAAAAATAATAACCTTCGGAATCGAGAACAAGGCCGATTTCGAGGCGCGCGACGTCGTGTTTCACGTCGCGGGCGCATCGTTTACGATCGGCGGCAAACCCGCCACGGTGCCGCTGCTCGGCACGCATAATATTTACAATACGCTTGGCGCTCTCGCGATCGCGTCGGCGATCGGCGTGCCGCTCGAGACCGCGCTGCGTGCCGCGTCGGATTTGAAACCGCCGTACCGCAGGCTCGAACGTAAGCATTTCGGCGAGGTCGAAGTGATCGACGATTGTTATAATGCAAATCCGGGCTCCGTGCGCGCCGCGATCCGCGCGCTCGAGGGACTTCGTAATAATCGCAGGCGCATTTTCGTGCTCGGCAAAATGCACGAACTCGGCGCCGAGAGCGCGCGCCTGCACCGCGAAATCGGCATGGCCGTCGGCGCCGCGAAATTCGATCTGTTTATTACGATTGGCGGCGAATCGTCCGCGCTGGCGGCGGGAGCGGCCGCGGCGGGGCACCCGGCGTCGAAGATCATACAATTCCCGACCACCGCCGACGCGGAATGGAATATTACGGAAATCGTGCGCCCGGGCGATCTCATTCTCGTCAAAGGCAGCCGCGCGGAGGGTCTCGAAAAAGTCGTCGACGCGCTGCGCGCAAAATTCGAGGCCGGTCTGGCCGCGCAATCATAAATTAACAAAAGCAATCCTTAGGAAATTCAATTACTCATGATTTACGCCCTCGCGGAATGGCTGCACAGCGTGCCCGGCGCGCGCCTGTTTCAGTACATTTCATTCCGCGTGGCGCTCGCGGCGGCCGTCGCGTTCGGCCTGTCCATGCTGATGGGGCCTGTCGTGATCCGAAAATTAAAATCGCTCGGATTTCAGGACCGCGAAAAGAACGACGACGCGAGTCTCGCGAAATTGTGGCGTCAGACCGACAAGCGCAACACACCGACGATGGGCGGGATTTTCCTCGTGCCGTCGTTTTTGATTTCGACGCTGCTGTTCGCGAAATTAAGTAATATTTTCATTATCGTGAGCGTCTGCCTCGTGATTTTCTATATGGGGATCGGATTTCTCGACGATTTCGCAAAATTAACGAATCGCGCGGGCGGCGGATTGAAACGGCGCGAAAAACTCCTCTGGCAGTCGGTGGGAGCGCTCGTCGCGGTGGCGGTGTTGTTCTGGTTCGCGAAGGAGTCCTCGCGGCCATCGCTGCTGAAAATCTATCCTCCGTTTTTTAATGAATTCGCGATCGATCTGCCGAGTCTCGGATTTGTAGGTTCGGCGATCTTTACATTATTCGAGTGGTTCACGATCACGGGCACCGGCAACGCCGTGAATTTTACAGATGGCCTAGACGGACTCGCGGCGGGATGCGCGTTGATCGCCGCCATCGCGCTCGGCGCGCTCTGTTATGTCGCCGGACACGTCGAATTCGCGCAATATTTAAGAGTTCCCGCGATCCAGGGCGCGGGCGAAATGTGCATTCTCGCGGGCGCCGTCGTTGGCGCATGCCTCGGGTTCCTATGGTTTAATTGTCATCCGGCGCAGGTTTTCATGGGCGACACCGGATCCCTCCCGCTCGGCGCCGTGCTCGGGAGCCTCGCCGTCGTTGCGCGGCAGGAACTCGTGCTGCCGGTCGTCGCAGGCGTATTTGTAGCCGAGGGCGCTTCGTCGTGGATACAAATTTATTATTCCAAATTCACGGGCGGCAAACGGTTCTTTACAAAAGCGCCGATACATCATATCTGGCAACTGCGCGGCTATCCCGAATCCAAAATCGTCGTCCGTTTCTGGATCGTCGCCGCGCTGCTCGCGATCTGCGGCGTCGCATTATTAAAAATCCGATAATGACATTGTTTTCAAAACTTAACAATCCGGGCGTCGGCGATCCGGCGCGCGCGGCGTTTTTATTATTAAGCTGCTGCCTCGGCCTCGTCGCGATGGGATTCGCGACCGTCGCGTCGGTCGCGCCGCCGTCGAGTTTCGATAATCGCATTTTGACGCACGGCGCCAATCTCGCGGCGTCGCTTGTTGCGTTCATCATCGCCGTCCGGACGCCGCTCGAGTGGATCCGCAAATCGATGCCCGTCATCGTCGCCGCGGTCGGATTATTATTATTCGCCGTGCTGATTCCCGGCCTCGGCCGCGAAACGAAGGGCGCGCGCCGCTGGTTTACGATCGGCGCGTTTTCGTTTCAACCGAGCGAAATTGCTAAAATTACAGCCATCGTCTTCATCGCCGATTTCGTCGGACGCTCGCGCGAGCGACTCGAACAACTCTGGAGCGGATTCATGGTGCCGGCGGGAATGACATTAATATTCGCCGGACTTATATTTGTCGAACCCGACTTCGGCACGACATTGTATATCATTGCGCTCGGCGGCGTGATGTTGGCGATCGGCGGCGCGCCGACGCGATATCTGATCGGCAGCGCGCTTCTGTCCATTCCAGCTGTTATTATGTTGGCATTTCGCGTGCTCGGACATGTCGGTCGGCGCACGACGCAGGATTATCAAGTCCGCCAGAGCATTCGCGCGCTCGCCGAAGGCGGGCCGCTCGGCGTGGGCTACGGCGCGGGACGCATGAAATTCGGCCACGTCCCCGAGGGTAATAATGATTTTATACTTTCGCTCGTCGGCGAAGAGTGGGGGTTGCTCGGAACTCTCGCGCTGCTTTCGTTATTTGTAGGAATACTGATCGCCGGGATTCTTGGCGTTCGCGCGTGCCGCGACCCGTTCCACCGGCTCATCGTCTTCGGCGTTCCGTTCGCGATCGTTTTTCAAGCGGTATTCAATATCGCGGTCGTGACGGGCGTCGCTCCCCCCAAAGGCATCGCTCTTCCATTTGTATCATCCGGTGGATCGGCGCTGCTCGGTTTCTCCATCGCGGTGGGAATCGCGGCCAACGCGCTCCGGCGCGAAAGCCAACTTTCCTCCGCGGAAAATAAAACTTACCAAAACGTTTTTCAACCTGTTACAAACCCGGCCTGAACCGGGAGGTGTCCCTTGGGTAATCTAGAAAAATACGGCGTCCTCGCTCTGATTTTTGTTATTGTTCTGATCCTGACCGTCGCGATCTGGAACGGCCCCGGCGACGCGGCCAAGCGCGCGCAGAAGCAACAACAGCTCGCGCAAGTGGATCCGTCGCAAAATAATAATATCAATAATCCGTCCGGACAGCCGGGCGCGGGCGTGAAGCCCGAGACGTTCGGCGTGACGAACGACGATCTAAAGATTCGTCCCGCGCTGGCGGATCAAATCAAGAAGCAGCAGGAGGAGGAGGCCCGCCTCGCGGCGCTTCATAACAATACGCCGGGCGGCGTTTCCGTCGGCGGCGCGGTCGTGCCGGGCGGTTCGCCGGAAAAGAAAGACGCGCAGCCCGCGGTCGAAAAGAATCCGAGTTTTCGTAAATATAAAATTGTGAAGGGCGATACGTTACAATCCATCGCCGGCAAACAGCTCGGATCCAAGAACCGTTGGGAGGAAATCCTGAGAGCCAACGAAGGAATCAATCCGACGAAGCTAAAAGTAAATACGGATATCCTGATTCCCGGCAAGTCCGCCGAATCGCTCGCGTCGAACGACGCGTCGAAGAACGAATTGCACGCGGCGAAAAAAGATAAGAAAGATTCCGAACTCGCGAAAAGCTCGCGTTAATATTCAATCCCGGAATGTTCGTCGCCGGGGGAATAACAGGTAGCGCCGCGCGCGAGGCCGGGTCGCCGGTCGCCGCGCGCGGATTGCTAACAAAAGAAAATTCAATGCACATCCTGCTCGCCGGAGGCGGCACGGGCGGCCACCTCATGCCGGGGATCGCGCTCGCAAACGCGGCGCGCGCGCAGGGCCACGAAATTTTATTTGTAACCGCGGGACGGCCGGTCGAGGAGCGCATTCTTGGCGATTTGCCAAAATTAGCGTTGCCGCTCGAACGGGCAGACGGCGCGTTGTCGCCGTTCGCCATGGCGGCGCGCATGCCGGCGGCGATCGCGGCGGCGCGAAATGTAATAAAACAATTTCGTCCGGACGTTTTGTTAGGTTTGGGCGGACTCGCTTCGTTTCCCGCGGCCGTCGCCGCGCGCATGGCGGGCGTGCCGTTCGCATGTTTGGAAATCAACGCCGTGCCCGGCCGCGCCACCGCATGGCTCGCGCCGTTCGCGGCGCGGATTTTTGTAGCTTCCGACGCGGGCGCCGCGAAGTATCCAAAAAAGGCGCTCGTCACGGGCATGCCGTTGCGCGCGGGCTTCCTCGCGATGCCCGAACGAGCCGCCGCCCGCGCCTCGTTCGGCCTCGACCGGAATCGCAAAACATTACTAATACTCGGCGGTTCGCAGGGCGCATCGGGCGTGAACCGCGCCGTGGTCTCGATCCTTCCCGATTTGGAGGCGCTCGGCGCGCAGGTCCTCTGGATCGCCGGACCGGGCAAGGACGACCGCGTTCGCGAGGCGATCGAAGGCCGTCCGAAATTGAACATTAGTTTACACAGTTATCTCGACGACGCGCCCCGCGCCTTCGCCGCCGCCGATCTCGCGATCTGCCGATCCGGCGCCGCCACCGTGTTCGAACTCGCCGCCGCCGGTCTGCCTTCAATCGCGATTCCGTATCCTTATCATCGCGACCGGCAACAACTTCGAAATGCACAACTCCTGAACGAGGGGGCGATGATCCTCGAAGAACGCGACATCACGCGCGCGCGACTCTCAGGTGCGGTGGCGTCGATTCTCGAAAACGATGCTCGCGCACAGGCCATGTCCGACGCCGCCCGGCGTGCGGCGCGGCCGACCGCTCACGTGGCGATTCTGAGCGCGCTTGCCGAATTGGCGCGTCCGCGCCCGGCGAAAAACTTGCATTCTTTTTTGTAAATTTGAATTCACAGACCAATTAGTTATAAAGAGCCGACTAACGCACCATGCCGCACGCACCCGTTCAGGCCGAGAGCCGTCCGTCGATTGAGAACGACCCGATTTCCGTCGCGGCGCATCTCGCGACCGTGACGCGGGCGCACTTCACGGGTATCGGCGGCACCGGGATGTCCGGACTCGCGCGGATTCTTAGAAAACGCGGCTTCACCGTGAGCGGATCGGATGCAAAGGAATCGAAAACGACGGCTCAGCTCGAAAATGTTGGCATTGCGATCGCGACCGGACACTCCGCCGATCTCATCGATTTCGACCGCGGAATATTAATTATATCGGCCGCGGTGCCGGCGACGAATCCCGAGGTTGTGCGCGCGCGCGAAGCAGGCGTTCCAGTTGTTAAGTATGCCGTCGCGCTCGCGGCCGCCGTCGCGTTGCGCCGCGTGATCGCGATTGCCGGTTGCCACGGAAAAACGACGACCACGGCGATGACGAGTTATTTGTTACGACAGTCGGGCGTCGACGCGGGTTTTCTGGTCGGCGGCAATGTGGAACAACTGGAGGGAAACGCGCACGAAGGACATGCGCCGCAATTTGTCGTCGAAGCCTGCGAATACGATCGTTCATTTTTACATTTCTCGCCGGTCGCGGCGGCGATTACAAATATCGACGCCGATCACCTCGATTATTATGGTTCGATCGAGGCCGTGGTCGAGGCGTTTTCACAATTCGCGCGCCGCATTCGCCCCGAGGGATTTCTCGTTATCACGCAGGACGCCTGGGATCGGATCTCGCCCGCGGTTGTGAACGATCCGGAGTGGAGCGCGCGCAACATTCGCGTTCGCGTGGTCGGCCAGAATGCTAAGAATCAGATTCGTATCATTCCGCTCGGCATCGGAAGCCACGGCGCCGGCCGCGGGCGCGGCCCGTCGATGCGGTTGTTCGCCGGCCGCGAAGACCTCGGCGCGTTTTCGCTCGGAATTCCGGGCGAACATAATCTAACCAATGCGGCGATGGCGATTTTGTTAGCATTGGAGTCCGGCGCCGATTTGGAAAAAATTCGGCAGGCGCTGCCGGAATTCAAGGGCGTCGACCGGCGCCTGACCGTGAAACGCCGTTCGCCGTCGCTGACGATTCTCGACGATTACGGACACCACCCGACCGAACTTCGCGCGACCATCGCCGCTGTTCGCGAAAGTTATATTACCGATAACGCAAACGGCGCGGGCGATGCGTCGAGGCTCGTGCTTATATTCCAGCCGCATCAATATTCGCGGACGCGTTTGTTATTTAACGATTTCGTCGCCGCGATTTCTGAATCATTAACAAAAGGAGATCGCGCGATCCTGCCCGAAATCCACGCCGCGCGCGATTCCGACGAAGATAAACAATCCGTTTCGAGCGAAATGCTCGCGCGCGCGCTCGTCGGCAAAGGCGTCGACGCGGTCGCGGCGGCGACATTCGAGGACGCAGTGGAACTTGCGTGGAACGGCCGCCGCGACGGCGACGTTTTCTTAACATCCGGAGCCGGTGATGTCGATCGAGTGGCCGACCTGTTGGTTCGACGAGCCGACAAAAGTTAAATTACTAAAATTGCAGGGCGCGGACGCGGGAAAACGCGCCGCGTCGGGCGGCGTGCGCACCGACGTGCCGATGTCGGATTTGACAACATTTCGCATCGGCGGCCCGGCGCGCGTGCTCGTCGAGCCGCTCGATCCGGAAAGCGCGGCGGAGGTCGTGCGCCGGGCGCTCGAACGCGAAGTGCCGCTCCGCATTCTCGGCAACGGTTCGAATTTGTTAGTAAACGACGCGGGCGTCGACGCCGTCGTTTTATGTACATCGCGCATGCGGCGCGCGATCCGCGAAGATAATAAATATTACCTTTGGGCCGGAACGCCGCTCGTCGGTTTTGTAAATGATGCCGCCAGGTCGGGCCTCTCGGGCGTCGAGGGCATCATCGGCGTGCCCGCGCAGATCGGCGGCGCGATCGCAATGAACGCGGGCGGCCGCTGGGGCGAGATTTTCGACGTCGTCGAAACGGTGACGATTTGTAGTCTCGAAACCGGCGAAGTGCGGACGCTTTCCCGCGCCGAAATGAATCCCCGATACCGCGACTCGAATCTCGGGCGCGTGCTGGTTCTCGAAGCGACGCTTTCGCTCAAACCGGGCGATCCGAAGGCGATTGTCGCGACGACGCGCGAGCATCTGCTCGAAAAGAATGCGGCCCAGCCTGTAACGGAACCGTCCGCGGGATGTATCTTTAAGAATCCAATCGGCGCCGACGGCAGAAAGTCGAGCGCCGCGAAATTGATTGAACAAACCGGACTCAAGGGCGCCCGTATAGGTGGCGTCGAAGTGTCGCGAAAACATGCGAATTATTTTATTAATATCGGCGGCGGCGCGAGCTCCGATGCGCTGGCGCTCATCGACCATGTGCGCCAGCGCGTGGCGAAGGAACACGGCGTGACGCTCGAAACCGAAGTTAAGATTTGGTGAACCCATGATAAAAAAAACGTTTTTTGTTGCATTGGCGCTCGCGGCGACTTCGTTCAACGGTTTGCCGCAGGACGGCGGGATTCCGCCCGGTTTCAAACTGCCGCCGGGACTCGCCAAGCAGGCGGGGACGCTGCTCGGCGGTGGATTTGTAGACTTTTCGGAGGACCTCGCGAGGCCGGCCGTCGCCGTCGTGTTCGGAACGATCAGTAAATTTAACGAAGGGAAGCGGGAACGCATCGAGGGCGATTCTGGACTCGGCAACCTCAAAATCGTGAACTTCGGAACTGTATTTTATAAATTGGAATGCACGGGCGACATCGCGGTCACCGACTCGATGCACGGCGACGTGAAAGGCAAGTCCGTGAATTGTTCATTTAATTTACAATCCGCGAAAGACATCAACGGCAAGGAGTCCCGCCAGATTCTGAGCGAGCCCAAGCACGAATTCGACACTCCGTTCACCGGACTTTTCGTATTGGAACGCGAAAAAGGAAAGAAAAATTATCAATTAACGCGCGTCGAGAAATTTGATATTAAAAATGACAAATCGGCCGATCCCATGGGCACGGCGCGCAAGAAATCGGCCGACCACTTCGGCATCAACCGCCGCAAAGCCGATTACGTCGCGCTGCTCGATGCTTACAATTCCGCGCGCGATCATAAAGAAAAGGAAAATGTCGTCAAACGCCTTCGCCACCTCGTCGACACGAAACCGAAATGGCAGATCGTCGAAACCGACCCGCTCGCCGGCGGCATTCTCGCTCCTTACGAAAAACGCGCAGCCGACACGATCGAAGAATTTGATAAATCCGCCGCCGCCGCGTCGCGGCCGGGGGAAAAACCCCCGGAAAAGTAACAGCAGGCGATCGTTTGGGTTTAATATATTAATAATATCGACATACGGACGCTACCGCTGAAGCCATTTATACTTATCGATCAAGAACCACGGAAGCACCCGGGCGCCGCCCATGGATTGTTCCTGATCGCCGCCGTAGATCAGTAAAGAGTCGAGCGGGCCGCGCGCCAGCGCGTCTTTCGCATGTAATTGCGCGAACGCATGGAGTGAATGAAAGGAGTCCGCGGTGGCCGTCTCGCCCGATTTGACCTCGACGGCAGCCACGGACGCGCCGGTATCGATCAGTAAATCCAGTTCACGGCCGGCGTGTTCGCGATAAAAAAAACAATGGGGCCTGCGCCCGCGATGTTCGATGTATTTATGTATTTCCGATGCGACCCATGTTTCGAAGATCGGGCCGCGCAGGGGGTGGCGTCGCAGTTGTTCCGGATCGTTGATTCGTAATAAATGACAAATGAGTCCCGTGTCGAAGAAATGTAACTTTGGAGATTTCGTGAGGCGTTTATTTACATTGGAAGAGTACGGCGGCAGGCGAAATACCAGATAGCTCGCTTCCAGGGCCGAGAGCCACGATTGAATCGTGTGATAGGAGACCCCGCAATCGGACGCGAGCGACGATGCGTTGAAGAGTTGGGACGTTCGACCCGCGCAGAGACCCGTGAATGTCTTGAATGCGATCTGATTGCCAATATTAATGATCTGGCGGACGTCGCGATCGAGATACGTCGAAACATAATTCATATACCATGTCTCGGGATCGAGCTTCCGGTCAAGAACAGCGGGATAGGATCCGCGAAAGAGCGTTTCATACAAATCGCGCGGAGGCTTCTTGCCGCCCGTCATCTCTTCGAACGATAGCGGAAGCAACGTTAGCATTGCAGTCCTTCCGGCCAATGACTGCGAAGTGGCCGCTGTTACAATAAGATTTTGCGAACCGGTGAGAATCCATTCGCCATTTTTCTTATGATCGTCGACGAGGACTTGCAGATCGGAGGTGATTTGTGGCGCGTTTTGTATTTCATCGAGAATGGCTCCGTTCTTAAATTGTCGCAGGAAGCCGTTCGGATCGCGGACGGCCTCGTCGCGAATTGTATGATCTTCCAGCGAGACATACGGTTTCTTCGGGAACACGGACTTGCAAAAAGTAGTCTTTCCCGATTGGCGCGGACCGGTTACGGTCACTACGGGGAACATGGCCGCGGCCTCGTGGGCCGCCGACTCCAGAGTTCGTGAAAACATGCCAGTAAAATAGAAGTTGAACTTCTATTTTGCAAGTTATACTGTAATCCAGTGTAGGAACGACGGTTAAGCGCGTAACAGGAGCCCTTGGATTGACCAAAATCGTTGCCCCAGAGCGCGCAACTGAGCCCGCGCAACGTGGAAAGACCCATTGGGTCGAGCCAACTACTCTTCGGGCCGCGGACAGCCAGCATTATAGTGTCGAGGCATGACGAACGAAAACCCCGAGCGTAATTTTATTATGATCGGCGCCGGCGCGGTGGGCGGTTTGCTCGGCGCGCTGCTCGCGGATGCGGGCCATCGAGTAATCTTTGTCGTTCGCGGAAGGACGTACGACGCGCTCACGACGCGCGGATTGCGCGTGGATAGCATTCTTGGACAGTTTACGATTCCGAAACCGACGGTCATAAGTAATATATCTGAACTGACAGGCAACGCGATCGCGATCGTCGCGGTGAAAGGATATGACTATTCCGCGATCTGCGGGGAATTGTCACGGGCAACGGGCTATTCAGGATTAATATTATCAATCTTGAATGGGGCATTCGCGGTGGACGACGCCGTGGAGGCGCTTGGGGCGCGGCGGATCATCGGCGCGATTTGCCGCGTGGTCAGCGCGGTCGTCGAACCGGGCGTCATCCGCCACACCGCCATGGACCCATCGATCGAGATGCAGGCGCTTGACGATACAAATATTAAGATTGTTGACGCGGCCGCCGAGGCGTTTCGCGCCGCGCGGATTCGCGCGACCATTTCCACAAATATCCGCGTCGCGATCTGGGAGAAACTCGCATTTGTAGCAAGCGTTGGAGTTGCCGGCGCCGCCGCGAATGCAACGATTGGAGAGTTGCGGAATACGCCGGAGAAACAGCAGGTTCTCGCGGAACTTGTTGCGGAGATTATTAGTATCGGACGAGCAAGCGGCGCTCCGATTCCGGCGACATCCGAAGCGAAAACAATGGAAGCGATACTAAGAGTTCCAGGGGCCTCCATTCCGTCGTTGCAACGCGATCTCGCGGCGGGCGGCAAATCGGAACTCGACTGGCAGGTAGGGCGGCTGTTGCCGGTGGCGGAAAAGCTACAAATTCAGACTCCGCGGCTGAAGAGTTTGTACGCGGAATTGACGCGGCGCTCGAACAAATCGTGACGTATTGCACGAATTCCAGAGCGCCGCTAGCATTGCATCCACATCGATTCGAAGCGAATCTTTATTTATACTTTGTTCAAATGACATTTCCCGACCGATGTCCGAAGTGTTCGTCCGAATCGATACAGAAATTATCTATTGTTTATATGAGCGGAAAATCCGCACGTCGCGGCGACTTCCTGGGACTTTCGGTTGGGTCAGGAATCGAAGGAGTAGAGATAATTCCGTTCGTAGGTAGTAGTAGCGGAGTAGATACAACATTCCTTGCCGAAATGGCGGCGCCGCCGGCTCGCATGTCGATTTTTGATGCCAGGCTCATGTGGTTGGCGACATTGGTGCCGGTTGTGCCTCTGCTCGCATTTGCTTTTGAAATTATGATTAAACTGCCGATACTTATAATAATTTGCTGCGGCGCAATTTGTATTTTATTATTTGCAGCATATCACTGGCGACGTGTCAGTGATTTTAATGCTCACGAATGGCCTGAACTACGTCGTCAATGGGAAAATGAATGGTTTTGTCATCGATGCGGTGTAATATTTAAAAAGAAGGAAAATCCAACGAGTTGACACATCTGCTGCTTTGATAATGAGAGCGTTCTGGCGATTCATATCGACTAAAATTCAATGTTACAAAGCGATCACCTCGCGATTCTTAACACCGGATCGTAAACACCGCCGCCGAAATAGAAGTTTAATAATAATCGGCGCAGTTTCTCGCGGTCGCGTTTGCGGGGGACTTGCGAGAGCGCATCGTCGAGGGCGCTCATGCGTTCGCTCACTGTGGTCGGCGCGGGCGCATTGGTTGGTTCGTCCGTATTTGTAACATGATCGCGGCGCGCGGCGGCGTCGGCCGCGACGACGGCTCGCGTGCGCGCGAAGGAGGCTTCGCGTTCGCTGTTCTCGCTTTCGAGGCGCGCGTTCGAGGCGTCGCGAATCTTTGCGAGATCGCCCGCGCTGCGCGGTCCTTTTTCTTTATCGATCGAATCGACGAACGTCGCGTCGAGGCCCATTTCGCCCGACGGCATTTGTATAACTACATAATTCTTGTCGTTGGAAATAACGATTCCTTCGAGCGTGTCGCCGTTCTTTAGTTTAATAATATCGGCGGAGGCGGTGAGCGCGAGCGCGGCGCCAAAGAGCAGCGCCGCCGCGGTGATTTTAATATTTTGGATTCGGGTCGTCATGGATTCAAAAAAGGGGTTGTGTCAAAAAGACTACACCGGATTCCACGACGCGCCAGTTGTAGCGTCGGATCGCCTCCGCGCGCGTCCCCCTCGACGCGGGCCGATGATTGCTAACCGCCCGTCTTTGGCCCGCTTGGAGTCGGCGGCGGCGGAGCCGGCGGCTTGGGATTTCCGTTTTGCGGTTTCGGTTTTGGCTTCGCGGGCGACGGCGTCGGACGCGGCGTCACGGGGTTGCCCTTTGGCTGCGGCGGCGGGGGAGGCGGCTCGAATGGTAATATATCATCATCCTGAACATTACCATTGGCGTCGACATCGTTTAATTTGCCGTGCACGAGCGGTCGGAATCGGACGCCGACGCCCTGTTGCGGATAGGCCGCGATCGCTTCCGACCACCACGGCCGGTCGATTTCCCACGATTCGTATGCAACCACTTCTTCGCCGTCCGTGCGCCGGATGATGCCGTCGCGCGACACGCGCGAATCTCCATAACGATTCCGTCCGACGGAAAACGTGACGGGCGTCCCCCAAAGCGAATTCTTACCGTTTCGCGGATCGTGCGCGAGTTTCCACGGCTCCTCGGGGAGCGCCGTCTCTTCTAACAATTCGAGACCGCAGCCGTGCTCCATCCGGTCGACGACCGTGCCTTCCTCGAGCGCGCGCGTTAACAAAAACGCCGCGCCCTTTTTTGTAGTAAATGCCGTGAAGCCGCCCGAGAGGAAAAAATCCTTCGCGCGATCGAGCAGACTCCGGCGCACGACGGCGGCGGGGCCGTTGTTTTCGAATCTCCCTTCCGCGAACGGCACGGACGAACGCAAGTCTTCTGAAATTCTATAAAATACGAGCGCCACGGGGGCGAAATCGTTTTCGCGGCGAATCAGGATCGCGTCGCTTCCGCGCCGCGCGATCTGCGGGGGAGGAGGCGGCGCTTTTTTGTTATTTTTACCGTTCTTATTGTTAGCAAGTCCGCCGATCGGCTGCCACGGCCGCTCGTTCGCCGCGCGCGTCGCCGCGATTTTGTACCAATTGGGATCCAGGCGCAATTGTAGTCCCCGGTCGGCCAGCAGGCGCGACGTCGCGTTGCCGAGGACGAATCTTAATAATAGTCTTCCGGGCGATTCGCCGACCGGATTCGGCGCGTCGGTCTCGCGCGCGCGCTCGTCCGCGCCCGGAACGAGCCATGCTTCATAATGAAGCCGCGTCTTCGGATCCTCGTAGCGTCCGACGAAGACCGTGCCGACGGCGCCGCGCGGCGAAATGCCGCTTTTTGGATCATTTACTTTCTTTTTTGTAGTATCTCCCGTCGCAACGCCGGCGTTGACGGCGAATAGTTCGTAACCGAACGGCACGACTTCGCCCGGCTGAAGCGACTGGCGCGCGTCCGCGCGCGAGAGGCCGAGTTCTTTACAAATAGAATCGGCGGCCTCCTCGGCGCAAAGATCGTGCAACCCCGCGTCCCACTGCGAATCGACAAGATCTAACAATTCGGGATTGATCAGCATCGGATCGCCGACGATGGACACGCGTCCGAACGACGCCGTTTTTGTAAACGTTCCCGTGCGCGCGACGAGCCGGAAACGCGTGTGTTCGCCGCGCTCGGAATCGAAAATCTGTCCCCACACCGGCAGCGGATCCCGACGCGACATCTGTAATTGTATAATTAACGGCTGGCCGCCTTCGTTGCGATAGTCGACCATCCAATCTCCGCTGTCGCTGCGCCGCGCAAACTGTCGCATCGACCGCGCGACGCCGTTCGCGGAGCCGATTTGTAATAAAACGCCGCAGGCATTGTTCGAAGGTTCCGAGCCCTCCGTCGCCGGATGCATGTACGGTAAATAGATCGATCCGTTTAGATCGGGTATTCTTAATAATACAAATGCGCCGCCCGGCGCCGGCCGCGATTGCGCCGCGTCCGCTTGCGCGGCTTCGTCGCGCGCCGCCGCCAGCAGTTTTTCGAGTTCGACAGGCTGGCCGTCCGATTGGACGCGAAACGCCTGATTCTTGGCGTCGAGGTGAAACGCCATCGGTTCGAGATTCCGCGGCTGTTGCGTTCCCTCGCGGATTTCGACGCGATAGGCCGCACCGCAACCACCCGCCGCGGGAGATATTACAAATACGAGCAAGTCGGAAGTCGGAATGCGCCCGTGAAAATCGCGCATGAGCCAAACGAGTTCTCTGCGCGTCGCCGGCGCGCCGAGCGGCCCCGACTCCACGAGAACGCCATAACCCTCGCGCCGCTTCCATTCGCCGACGGGCGAATTTTGTGCAATTCCAAACGCGGATACGAACGAGCCAAGCGTCAGAAACGCAAGGACTGCGCGAGCGGCCATTGTTTGAATCGGCATTTTCAAGGAATCATGATGTCTCTGGAGTTTGATTTTGAAAACATCCGTTTGACGTTTTCGACACAAACACGATTCGAATTGGTATGCGTCGCCTATTTTCATAAGATTTCGCGCGCTCGTTTCGAGCGCACTTTCCGCATTTCCGAAAATGTCCGAGACCAAGACCGAATCGTTCCTCGATCGTAAGCTAGCCGCCGGCCCCTATCCGCTCGAAACCCTTCGGCATTCGACGGCGCATTTGATGGCGTCGGCGATTCAGCGGATTTGGCCGGGAACGCGCCTCGGCGTCGGCCCGTCGATTGAGCACCGTTTTTATTATGATTTCGAATTCCCGCAGGGAGTGCGCATCTCCGACGAAGATTTGAAAAGAATCGAATCCGAAATGCGCAAGATCGCCGCCGAGGCGAAGCCGTTCGTCTGCACGACCGTCGTCCGCGACGACGCTAAGAAAAGACTCGAGGCGATGCATCAGGGTTTGAAAGTCGAGATCCTCGAAGGGATTCCGCAGGGCGAGGCGATCACGTTTTATTCGCACGGCGACTGGCAGGATTTGTGCGAAGGACCGCACGTCGCGAATACGAAACAAATCCAGTTTTTTAAATTATTAACCGTCGCGGGCGCCTACTGGCGCGGCGACGAAAAACGCGAACAACTGACGCGCGTTTACGGCACCGCGTTTTGGAGTAAAGACGATCTCGACGCCTATTTACAATTCCTGGTCGAAGTCGAAAAACGCGATCATCGCACGCTCGGCAAATCGCTCGATTTGTTTTCGATCCATCCCGAGGTCGGTCCCGGATTTATCTTTTGGCATCCGAATCTTGCCATTCCGCGGCGCGTCATCGAGGAATTCTGGTGGTCGGAGCACCAGCGCCGCGGATACCAGCCCGTGTACACGCCGCATCTGGCGTCCGAAGAATTATATAAAGTATCGGGGCATCTCGAGAACTACGCCGATTTGATGTATTCGCCGATGGACATCGACGGACACAATTATCGGGTGAAACCGATGAATTGTCCCGGACATATTAAAATTTACCAATCGCAGATCCGCTCCTATCGCGATCTGCCCCTGCGCTACGCCGAATTGGGCACGGTTTATCGTTATGAACGATCGGGCGTGCTCCACGGAATGTTAAGAGTGCGCGGGTTCACGCAGGACGATTCTCATATTTTCTGCACCGACGATCAGCTCGAGTCTGAAATCACCGGCGTCCTCGAATTGATAAAATTCCTCGTGCGCACGTTTGGATATCAATTCCGCGCGTATCTGGCGACGCGTCCCGAAAAATCGATCGGCGAAGACGCGGTTTGGGAGCATGCGACGCGCGCGCTTTCCGGCGCCGCGCGCGTGGCCGGAGTCGAAACCGAAGTCGACGAAGGCGGCGGCGCGTTTTACGGGCCGAAAATTGATTTTAAATTAAAGGATGCCCTCGGCCGGGAATGGCAGGGTCCGACGGTTCAATGCGATTTTAATCTTCCGGAGCGATTCCAGCTCGAATACATCGGCCGCGACAATCAGCGCCACCGGCCCGTGATGGTTCACCGCGCGGTCCTCGGTTCATTCGAACGATTCGTCGGCGGACTCATCGAACATTTCGCCGGGCGGTTCCCATTCTGGCTGGCGCCGACGCAGATTGGTATTATTCCAGTTAAGGAAGATTTATTTCAACATTGCGGCAATCTCCGGGACAAATTCGTTTTCGAAGGATTCCGCGCGAAGATTTACGACGCTGGCAACAATTTGAATTCGCGCATCAAATCGGCACAGATCGATCAGGTGCCGTACATGGCGGTCGTCGGACCGCGCGAAGTCGAGAGCAGCTCGGTCGCCGTGCGCCTTCGCACGGGTGCGAATGCCGGAACGTTGACCGTGGAGCAGTTCCTCGCTCAGTGCCGCGACAAACGCGACACGCGTTCCCTTGATTTGTAGGATTCAAGGCGAGGCGTGCCGGCCGACGATGCTTCCATATTGCGTGCCGCGATGATCCCGTGCTTACATGTTCGCAATGCTTCCGTCGAAACGCCGCCGGCCGATCCCTGCGCAAACGCAGCGAGGCTTACGAGATTAACTGGGTCGTTGCGTTTTTTGCCTGACGTAACTTATCGTAAAGCAATCTTGCGCCATCCTTCGCGCGACTCCTTCGAAAGCCCCATGCCCTGTTTCAAAATAATGCATCCATGGGCGCGCGCGATCATTTCAGCGCCGCATTCGAACGCGCGAATTGGATCTGTAAATTTATGGTTATCCGGGGAGCGGAATACCGATCAAATTTACAATTGGAAGAATTAACTGAAAATTCACCGGATTTATAGATAAATATTTCGAAGCGTGAAGAAGTGATAGATTTGGAAACGAAATCCCGTTTTTTGGCCGCCGCTCGGATGGCCGGCCGCTTTTCGAATTGTCGCGCGATATTCATAAGACTTTATTAATATTGTGCATTCCACTCCGTTCCACCCTTTCCACCCTTTCACCCAGACTTTTACAATTTACAGGATGCCGCCATTCGCCACGAGGATGGGGCGCTAGAGGATGAAAACCCTTTTTATTCGTAATCTTTCCTTCGAAACTTCCGAAGCCGATCTTCGCAAGGCATTCGAAGTCTTCGGCAAGATCAGCCGGTGTTACATCCCTAAGAATCGCGAAACCGGCGAGAGCCGCAGTTTCGGATTTATTGATATGGATGACGCGTCGGTCGAAAAAGCGATCGCGGAAATGAACGGGAAGACGCTTGGAGGCCGCACGATCGCGGTCTCCGAAAGCGACGCGCGTCCCGGCGCCGCCGGCGGCGGCGCACCCGGCGCGGGCGCGCGTCCCGGCGCTCCCGGCGGATCTCGAATGGGCAGCGGCCCGCCACGAACGGGCGCGACTTCCGGTCCCGGCTCCGGCCGACCTCCCGGATCGGGACCTTCAACGGGATCGCGCCCCGGCGGAGCGCCGTCCGGACCCATGAACCGATTCGCGGGTCCGCCGCGTTCGCGCACCGCCGGTCCACCGCGTGGATCGATGACAGATAATCGTAACTTTGGTCCCAATGCCGCGCCCGCGGCGGAGCGATTCAAGGCCTATCACGATCGTCCGAAAGATCGTTTAAAACCCTACAAACGCGAACACTTCGATTTCCGGGATTCGCTCACCGAAGAGGAAGAAAAGAAAGCGAAGAAGGAGCGCGAAGACGCCGACGGTCCGGAACAAGTTTAGTATTCGTTCAATAAAAAAGCGCCGGAAGTCCGGCGCTTTTTTTATGACAACAATAACAGCAACATTTATAACAATCCCTATCCCGTCGGATTTTCCTTAAATTTGATTTTTCCGCTCTTGCTATAAAAAGAAAACGGGTTGTCCCAGACGATTTTTTGTATATTGGCCTCGGTGTGGCCCCGCCGGCGAAGTTCGAGGACGCATTTCGGAACGGAGAGCGCGTCGCTCGCGCCCCAGTCGGCGCTCGAGTTCACGAGGATGCGCTCATAACCGAATTCGTCGACGATATTCGCGAATCGCTCGGGCGAAAGTTTAGTTTTCGGATACACCGTGTGGCCCGCGAAGAAACCGGCGTCGAGGATGCTTTTCGTAGTTTCCTCGGTCGAATGATCGATGATGCAACGATCGGGCGGAAAGGCCATTTCTTTCATGATCGCGATCGTGCGCTCCGTGCCGCGGCGTTTGTCGCGGTGCGGCGTGTGCACCATCACGGGAAGTTTATATTGAGCCGCGAGTTTGACTTGATGCTGAAACGCCTTGTCCTCGGCGGGCGTAATACTATCAAATCCGATTTCGCCGACGGCCACGCAGCGCGGATGTTGCAGATATTTCGGCAGCGCTTCGAGCACGGCGTCGGCGACGCGCGGATCGTTCGCTTCCTTCGGATTGAGGGCAATTGTACAATAATGATCGATGCCGTGATTGGCCGCGCGATTGCATTCGAATTCGAGAATGGCATCGAAGTAATCGAGAAAGGTCGCGACGTTGGTGCGCGGCTGACCGAGCCAGAACGCGGGTTCGACACAGATGCGACAGCCTGCAAGCGCGAGGGAGTCGTAGTCATCGGTGACACGCGAATACATATGAATGTGCGGCTCGAGGATTCGCATGGGCGGTCGATTCGTAATGTTGGCGGTTGCGGCGAGTATTGAAGGCGAAGAATTTTAACAGTTGAGTGGGCGAATTGGGAGAAGACCGTCCGAATTTTTAAGGGAGCGTAAGCAGAATTCGGTCGAGGACGGATCGTCTTCAGTCGTTCGCGCCACCGCCGGTCGATGGCTCCGACGAGAGCGTTGGCAACGCAAGTCGCCAGCAATCACCGGAGGGAGTTCCCGCAAAGACAGTGGAGCGTGCGGCTCGACTGCGGGGGCCTCGGGCGCCGAGCGCCCGAAACATGCCCGACGTCAATACGGTGATTGGTATCGAATTAGGATGTTGGACTGCGTGGCGTTAGATTCGCGGCGTGAAATTCCTGCGCGCGATTTTTGGTAATAAAGCTCCGGAGCGGGAGGAGGCGGAAGTTGTTAAGAGTGAAATTGTTAAGTTGGGTCGGGTTGCTTTTGTGAATTCCGTGGTCGAATTGAATACTTGGGTCGCGGGGCGGGGGAAGGCGCGCGTCGTGAATCACTGGGCCACTTGGTGCGAGCCGTGCGTGGCGGAATTGGAATATTTGGCGGCGATGCACGCGAAGTTTGGCGCGCGCGTGGATTTTGTGGGCATTTCGTGGGAGCGGTTCACGGATGCGCGCGACGAGGCGGAGGTGCGGGCGGCGATTGAGAATGTTTATAATACGTTTAAGTTAACCTACGACACGGCCGTCGCGCCGGCCGACGCGGAGGCGGTTTTGTTTGGTTTGGGCCTGAAGGAGCGGGTGATCCCGCAGACGTATGTTTATGACGGCGCGGGCAATTGTATATTTTATCATTGCGGCGGCGTCGAGGACGGCGAAGCGCGGGAACGGTTCGAGCGGAGTTTATTCGTTGTAACGGGGGGAGCGTGACATGGCACCGATGCGGAGGATGGGTTGGTTTCGAATTTTTGCGCCGCTTGGAATCGGCGTGGGTTTCGCGATCGGCGAAGCGTGGATTCCGGCGGTCGGTTGCGCGCTGCTCTCAGCGGTTATTTTCTGGATGGACCGGAGAATCGCGCGTCGAAATGAGGAAGCGGCGCGATCCGGTGTTGAACCGGACTCGCGGAATCCCTAATCTTTCGAACATATCGCACGGATTTACTGCTATTTCGCCGGGGCGCCCGTTCGCAAGAGTCGCCCGGCACACCCCTTTTAAACAATTCGAGGCATCATGTTGCTCCTTCAAGATCCTCTTGTGTATCCAGTTCCGCTCGAAGGCGGCTCTTCGCAGGCCATCGAATGGGTTAATTTTGCATTACGCTGGTTTCACGTCTGGTTCGGCGTCATTTGGATCGGACATTTGTATTTCTTTAATTTTGTGAACGCCAACACGATGGCCAAGCTCGACGGCCCGACGAAGAAAATCGTCGTGCCGCAGTTGATGCCCCGCGCGCTGTTCTGGTTCCGGTGGGGCGCGGCGGTCACTTGGTTGACGGGAATATTAATGTTCGCATTAGTATACTTTCACCAACACTTGTTTTTTGATAAGAACGGCGTCGCGGGCGTTTCAGGGCGCGCGTGGTGGATCATGGCGGGCGTGCTGTTCGGCACGGTCATGGCGTACAACGTCTGGTTCATCATCTGGCCGCTACAAAAAGTAATTATCGCCGCGACGCGCGACGGCAAGGCCGGCGAAGCGGAGATTCAGGCAAAAGTAAGAGCCGCCGGACTCGCTTCCAGAATTAATACTTACTTATCGGTTCCGCTGCTTTCGATGATGGTGAGCAATCACTTTACCGTTTTGTATAGTGGTAACAACTGGATGTGGACGATTCCGCTCATGATCGCGATTGGATTCGCCCTTGTCTGGCATTGGTACAAAGTGGCTCCCAAAGTTCAGGGATTTTAATAAAACCGCGTCGTTCGACGCGGCGGAGAAGGCGGCGAAAGCCGCCTTCTTGCATTTTGGGGCGGCGACGCGCTCACACTTTTCGCGCGTCCGACGTACACTCGCTCTTCCATGGCCAACACTGCAAAACCCGCCTTTCATATTCCGTATCACGAGCCGTATTTCGACGAGCGCGAAGAGCGCGCCGTCGTCGAGTGCATTCGCGGCGGCGTCGTTCAGGGCGGCGGCCGGTTTACTAAAACCGTCGAGGCCGCGATTCGCGCGCGCGCGCAGGTAAAGCATGCGATCGCGACCACCTCGGGCACGCACGCGCTCGAGCTCGCGATGATGGTATTGAATATTAAAGAAGGCGACGAAGTCATCGTGCCATCGTATACATTCGCGAGCACGGCGAGCTGCGTCGTGCGGCAGTTCGCGCGCGTCGTTTTTTGCGATGTGCGAAGAGATAATTTAAATATCGACGTCGCCGATTTCGAACGGCGCATTACGCCGCGCACGAAAGCCGTGATTCCGGTGCACTACGCGGGCATCGCGTGCGACATGGATGAATTGATGGCGGTCGCGCGCAAACACAATATTACCGTTGTCGAGGACGCGGCGCAGTCGTTTGATACAATTTACAAAGGCCGCGCGCTCGGCACCATCGGACAGCTTGGTTGTTATTCGTATCATGGCACGAAGAACATCGCGGCCGGCGAAGGCGGCGCATTGGTAACGAACGACGAGGCGCTCGCGCGCCGCGCGGAGGTGTTGCGGGAGAAGGGGACCGACCGCGCGCAGTTCCTCCGCGGCGAAGTGGATAAGTATACTTGGCGCGACACGGGCTCGTCGTTCATTCCGAGCGAACTCGTGATGGCGCTGCTATCCGTACAATTACAAAAAATCGACGAGATCCAGCCGCGCCGCGTCGCGATTTACAATCGTTATATGGAGGCGACGGAGCCGCTCGAGCGCGCGGGAGTATTGCGCCGGCCGCATGTGCCCGCCGATTCGAAACCGAACGCGCACATATTTTACTTTTTCGCGAAGGACGAAGCCGCGCGCGACCGCGCCTTTGACGGCCTGCGCGCGCGCGGCATTCAAGCGATGCTACATTACTATCCGCTCGACGATTCGCCGTTCGGCAGACAATTCCGCGCCCCGGGCGAACCGCCGCTCAAAGCCGCGCGCGAAGTTACAGATCGAATGCTAAGACTGCCATTGTTTACAAGAATGACCGACGCGCAAGTCGAGGAAGTCGTCGCGAATTTGTATGATATCCTCGGCGTTTCGCGCGATTCGATTCCCCGGCACGTTATTCCACGGCAAGTGGGCGTCGGGAAAACTTAGTAAAGAAGTACATGCCGCCCGACGATTCGACTGTGGAATCAAATCCGGAGGATTCGCCACATGACTATCGGCCCGTCGCGCGCGAATTGGTGCAAGTATACAGTGGACGTCTTGGCGAGGTGATCGCGATGCGGGCGGCGCTCGCCGCGAGTGGATTTGAAACATTCGTCCAGGATGAATTAACCAAATCCATCGATCCGTATATGACCGGCGGCAATGCGTTTGAAGTGTATTTGTTAGCCGGCCGCGACGATGCACCCGCGATCCGGAGTTGGTTGAATGAAATGGAGGGTACGCCGGGCCGCGGCGAACCAAATTCCGTCGAGCTAGAGAAACAACTAAAAGAACTCGAGAAACTTGGCGAGCGCGTCCGTTGGTGTACCCTCGACATACTTCAGCCGCTTGGTGTTTACCTCGGAATGAAATACCTGGCGCGCGTGCAGTCTCTCGGCATCCGTCCGAAATTGTACAATTCGACGCTCGCCGCATTTACCTGGAATATTGTGTGTACAATATTCTATTGCATCGGAATTTACGCTGCCGTCGTCATCGTTTTGAAACTCTAGATTCAGCGGCCACCTTTTTTCAGCGTCCTTTTTCAACGTCCCCGCCGCCACAATTCCATATATTTCATCGAGTCGCTGATCGCCGAGAGCCACGAAACGGCGAGGCCGGCGCGGCCGTCGAGGAATCCGCGTTGTAACAGATAGGTTTTCAAGAATCGCGCGGGGGCGATCGCAACGGCGCCCGTGAGCGACGCGCGGCGGCCCTGTTTGTATTTATATTCGGCGGTCTCGACGGCGTACTGACCCATTTTTTTATAATACGTCGCGAGATCTTTATAAGGATAATGATCGATCAATCCGCGCAATTCGCCTTCGCCGCCTTCGATTTGTATTTTCGCGTGAATGCCCTCGCGGCTGAAGCTCCATGCTTTTTTGTGAAAAAGGCGCGGCATGCGGTCCGGAAACCATCCGCAATGGCGGATCGGCGAGCCGAGGAACCACGTGAGGCGCGGCACGTTATAACCATTCTTCGCGGGCGTTGCGGACGCATTCTTAAATTCTATCAATTCCTTCTGCAACTCCGGCGAGCAGCGTTCGTCGGCGTCGAGCCAGAAAAGCCATTCGGTTTCGGGAAGACCGAATTGATAGATCCGTTGATCGTAAAATCCGGTCCACGCGCGCTCGAACACGCGCGCGCCGCGTTCGCGGGCGATCGCGACGGTGCGATCGGTGCTGCCGGAATCTACAATTTGAATCGCGTCGGCCCATTGCAACGAATCGAGGCACGCCGGAAGGTTTTCCTCCTCGTTCTTCGTCAATACGCACGCGGTGACGCGGATCATTTATAACCTTTGAATTATAATATTAACGAAAACTCACGGAAACCGAGGGTCGCCGTCTTCGACGACCATTTCCTCCCAATAGCGCAACACGCGCACGAGGCGCGGTTTCATTTTGACGATCGGCGTCCCGTCGAGAAAATTATGAACGACGGCCGCGACGTCGTTGAAACCGGCTTTCATGCGGATCGCCGTCGTGCCCGAAAATCGCGGATTCATTTCGAACGCGACGGGCCCGCGCGATGTGACGCGCAATTGTATATTCACCGATCCGCGCAATTTTACCGTTTTCGAAAAATCGATAATATAACGATCGATGTCGGGGCGCGAAACCACTTCCGCGCGGTAGGTCGTGCCATTTAACAGATCGCGCCGCATGACGACGTGGTCGGCGTAGCGCCCGTCGCGGTCGAAAACGACGGCGCAGGTGAATTCCTCGCCTTCGAGATACTCCTGAATCACGGGGTTGGGCGTGTGCAAAGCATAATAATCGAGCGACGCTTCGTCCTCAATCTTGACGACGCTGCGCGCCGACCAGCCGAGCCGCGGTTTGCAAATGACTGGATAACCGAGGCGCGCGACGAACGCGCGCCGTTGGTTCATATCGCCGATCGAATCCGGATAGTTAATATTAGCTTTCTTGAACAATTGCGCGATGCCGTACTTGTCGCCGCATTGATCGATCATGTCGGCGTCGCTCACGACGACTTTCGCGCGCGTCTCGCGCTCGATGCGCGCGCGTTCGTGCGCGAGCACATGCGTCTCCATTTCCGAACCGATCAACACGAGATCGGTGCCGTGTTTTTGTAATATATCAATCAGCGCGGGCACGTACCGCGCATCGCGCGCGAACGGCACCGTGTACGAAGCGTCGCACCACGCCGATCCCGCCGCATAACGATACACATCCGTGCCGACGACGTTCGCGCCGACGTCGGACTCGCGAAGGGATTTTAATATTCCCTGTCCGATGTTCGAACCGACGCCGGTGACGAGGAGTTGGGTCATGAAGATTCTTTACTTGTTACGATTCCGCGGCCAGCGTCGCCCGCAGTCCGCTCTCCAGATCGTATCGCGGAGTCCATCCAAGTTCCCGCTCCGCTTTCGCGCAATCGAAATGAAACGTGTACGCCTCCGTCGCGGCCGCGTCGGGGCGTTCGATGGCGCGCGAGCGGGCGCCCGTGACGCGCAAAACGGCCGCCGCCAACTCCGCGAGCGTCGTCTCCTCCGCGCCGCCGATATTATATATTCCGTTCGCCGAGTGTTCGAGCGCGGCGGCGGCGGCGTGCGCGGCGTCCTCGACATAAATAAAATTCTGTTCGCGTTGCGGAGGTCCCGAGATCACGAGCGACTTATTCGCGCGCGCGTCGGACAAAAATCGCGGCAACACCGTCCCGGAATATTGGTTGGGTCCGTAAATCGACGACATGCGCAGCACGGCGACGGGAATATTGTAACGTTCGCCGAATTCAATAAATAACTTTTCCTGCTCCGCCTTGGACTTCGCGTAATCGCCCGCCGGGCGCGTTTCCGTCAATTCGTTTATGTCGCCGCGCGGCATTCCGTAAACTGTTATTGTAGATATCAAAACGACGCGGTTCACGAGGCGCCGGTCGAGCGCGTCGAGAAGCGCGCGCGAACCCTCGACATTCGTGCTGTTAAATCCGGCCGCGTCGGCGCGGTCGACGGGCCACACTTCGGCGGCGGCGTGCATGAGTCCGCTTACTTTTTCGGCGGCGAAATCGCTGCGCCGCAATTTGCCGAGATCGCCGACGAAGGGTCCGGGGCCTTTTGGAAATAATTTGCGATATTTGGCCTCGTCGCGCACGAACGGGCGCACGAGCCAATTCTGTCGAAGAAGCGCGCGCAGGATGTGGCCTCCCAGAAAGCCCGTCGCGCCGGTCATGAGAATCATATTGTTAGAATACTCTTAAATTTACAACTGCTTTTTGCAAACGGCGGGGACGCCGGCCATCAACGAGCGTGGCGCTGCGGAATCTGTAACGACGGCGCCCGCGGCGATGATACAGTGTTCGCCGATCTTAATCTTTTCGACGATCGTCGCGCCGATGCCGACGAAACAACATTTCCCGATTTCCGTAATTCCCGCGACGCGCACGCCCGGCCCGAAATAACAATGCGCGCGGACCGTCGAATGATGCGCGATAATACAACCCGTGTTCAATACAATATTACAATCGAGCGTCACCGCCGCGTCGATCACCGTCGCCGGAAATAAATGAACGCCTTCGCTAATTTTAGAGGACGGATGCACGTAGGCCGTCGGATGGACGACGCCGTAAAAAGGCATTCCCTTCGCGCGCAAGTTATCGAATACGGTCTCGCGAACTGTAAAATCCCGATAACCGATCGCGTACACGAGCTTGTCGAACGCACGCGCCTCACGGAGCGACGCCGCGTCGCCGGCATTGCCGATCACTTCCACGCCGTGCGCGAGTTCTCCCTTCTTGCGGACGTCGTCCAAAAACCCCACGACGCGCGTATCGCCGCGGTCGGCGATGTAGGCGAGCAGCGACGCGCCGAGATCTCCGGCGCCAAGGATCGCGAGACGTTCCATGGTTTTGTGAACATATCAAACTCGCGCGCGGATTGCGGGCGTCCAGTGCGTCGTGAGCGGTTTGCGCGCCGTGAATTGTTAGTTGGCGTTATACTTTCGATGACGCGCCCCGCGCGCGCGAACCATGGCCGATATCCTCCACCTCTATGGCAATTGGAAATGGACGGGTCCGACCGAACTCGCCGTTCACCTCGCCGAGTCGCAGACGAAAGCCGGACACCGCGTGCGCATGGCCTTCGGGCGCCAGCGCGGCGCCGACGATCATTTCACTCTGCAGACGAAACGCCGGGGCATCACGCAGTTGGAGGGATTTGAACTCGCGAAGCACTTCGAGCCGATCTCCCTCTGGCGCGACGCCCGTCGGCTTGCGCGGCTCATCGATCTCGAGCCACCGCAGATCATCCATTGTCATCTTCAGAGTGATCACCTCGTGGCGGCGTTCGCGCGCAAACTTACAAAAACTAGGATTCCCGTCGTGCGCAGCACGTACGAGCCGCACGGTCCGGGCTCGACGCGGCGCGAGCGTTTTTCATTAACGAACGCCACGGATCGTTTACTTGTGGCGTGCGAGAGCGCGCGGAACGCGGTGCGCGCAGGAGGAACATTTGATATTACAAAACTTCGCCTCGTCGAACCTGCAATTGATACAAACAGATTCGACCGCGCGCGCGCCGTCCGCGACGGCCGCGAATTGTTAAAACTACCGAAAGACGCTTTCGTGCTGGGCATCGTCGCGCGCGTTCAGGCGAGGCGCCGATTCGATATATTCCTCGAAGCGGCGCGCCGCCTCTGCGGGCGCGATCCGGGCGCGCACGTGGTCATCCTCGGCGGCGGAACGCATCAGTATGAAGTCGCGCGCAAACCCGTCGAACAGATGGGACTTTCGGATCGCATCCATTTTCCGGGCGTGCTGCGCGCCGACGAGTACGCGGCGGCGCTCCGATCGTTTAATATTAAATGTTACATGACGCCCGGCACCGACGGCACGTGCCGCGCCGTAAAGGAGGCGATGTGTTCCGGCGTCGCCGTCGTGGTCGCCAACACGGGCATGCTGCCGGATTTGGTTAAAGATCGGGAAACCGGGCTCGTGTTCGACGGAAGCGTCGAAGGGCTCGACCGCGCGATTGAATTGTTAAGAAGCGATCCGGCGTTGCGCGCGCGGCTGTCGTCCGCGGGCGAAGCCGAGGCGCGGCGGCGCTGGCCGCGCGAAAAAATGAGGCTCGCCGTCGAACACATATATTCCGAATTGACGGAATCCGCCGCGATGAACGCGGCGCATGATCATTAATATATCTAATGTCCGCGCAAACGACCATGGAAAGCGGAATTGTCGCGATCGACGACGCGGGGGGCGAACCCCGCGCCGCTCCGGCGGTCTCCGAATCGACCGGGGCGCCGACGATATTACGAATCAACGGACGGATCGATCCGGAGATCCGCGCATTCGTGGCGGAACATATTGTTATGTTTGCCGGCGACGCCGCGCGGATTCCGGGCGCGCGCGTCGTGAAGGCCGCGCGGCGCCGGACGGTCGCGCGGATCGAGGCGGCGCGCATCGGCGCGCCGGCCGCCATGCCGAATATATATATCAAACAGGAGCGCGTGCTCGGTTTTGCGAACAGCCTGCGGTCCATGGCCGCCGACTCGCACGCGCGTCTCGAATATATCCATGCGATACAATTGAACATCCGGGGCGTCCTCGCGCCGAGGGCCGTCGCCTACGCGGAGTGGCGCGTCGCGACATTTGTAAAAAATACAGTTTCGATCATGGAGGAATTCCCGTCGGGGATCGAACTCGACGCATTCTTTACAAAAGTGGAATCGTCCGCGCGTGCGAAGGCCTGTGCCGCCGTCGCGGCCCGCCTCGCGGAGTTGCATGCGCGCGGCGTCGATTTGACCGATTGCCACAAGGCGAATCTGCTGGTCGTGCCGGACGGCGGCATCGAATCATTACAACTGGCGCTGCTCGATCTTTCGACAGTGCGCCTGCGATCGTTAAGATCCGGCGCGCGCGTCGCACGGCTCGCGCAATTGTTGCATTCACTCGAACCCGTGCTCGACGCGCGCGAACGGAAGAGTTTTATCGAATATTATGCTCGCGAGGCGAACATTCCGGCCGTTTCGGTCGACGCGTTCGTGCGCGGCGTCCGCGAAGGACAGGCGGCGGTCGCGATGGAACGCGACCGCTCGCGCGACCGGCGCTGCCTCGTGCAGTCGACCGAATTCGCCGTTGAGCGCGGACTCGCGCGCCGTGTATACAAAAGACGCGATGCGGCCGACGCCGAAATCCGCGGCGTTCTCGCGGCGGCGACGGCCGGATCGGGCGCGAAACTAATAAAAAAAGACGGCCGCGCGGAATGTTATCTTGTCCCCGGCGACGTCCCGGGCGCGAAGTTTATTAAATTTATCGTTTCGAACGGCCTGCCCGACGAATGCGCCGCGCTGTTCCGCGGTTCGCGCGGTTATCGCGCGTGGAAATACAGCCATGCGCTCAGGCGGCGCGGCATTTCGACGCCGCGCGCGCACGCGCTCGTCGAATCGGGTTTTTTATTAACAAAGCAATCGGCGCTCGTATTCGACGCGATCGGCGGCGCCGTCACGCTGCAGGAGTTTTGCGCGAATTTTAACGATCGATTCGCCGGCCAGCGCGAGCGAAGGCGTTTCATCGAGGAATTCGCCGCGTTTATTGCGAAGATACATTTGTCGCGCGTCGATCACGACGATTTCGCGATCAAGAACTTTTTGTTGCGTTCCGGGCGCGACGGTTGGGAGTTTTTTGTTATCGATCTGGAGGCCGTTCACTCGGTCGGCCGCGATCTCGAGGACGACCGCCACCGGCGCGCGATGATGCAGCTCGACGACGCGCCGCGCGCCGTTTCGCGCGCGGATCGCATGCGATTCCTTACTTGTTATGAAAAACTAACGAAACGAAGATTTACATTGCGCGAAATCGCCGAAATCCGCCGCCTCCTGCGCGAGCGGTTCGCGCGCAGCAAACGCGACTACGCCGCCACCGGCCCGCGATAATAGTGTACATTCGCGCGAAGGGGTTTCGGATATTACAAATAGTCGCGGCGGCGGCCGCGGTGTGCGCGGGCATTTCCGCGGCCCAGTCGGCGAACGCGGCGGATTACGGTCTCTGGCGCGCGCGGGCGGCCGCGTCGGATTATGAAATATACTATTCCGCGCGCGGTTCGACGGAGTCGCTCGCGAAACGGCTCGCGGAGTTGTTACAAAATTCGGATCATAAGAAAGTAACTCTGAGAATCGCCGCCGCGGACGCGGGGCCGCCGTCCGCGTCGACCGTACGCATACTGTTCGGGTCCGCGGCCGACGACGCGATCGCGCGCGAACTTCGCGGCGGGGCGGGCGGCCGGATCGATTCGAAAATGGCGAATGCCGTCGCGGGCGAGCGCGACGCGCTGTCGTTTTTTACGGAAATCGGCGGCCGGCCGGTTTTGGGATTATTAGCGAACGACGAAGCGGCGCTCGCGGCCTGTTTGAACAAAGCGGCGCGCGATCGTGAATTTTTACTATTTCCCGACCGTCCCGGAGCCGGCGTTTTCCGCGGCGGCGAGTGCGCGCGCGCGTGGTCCGCTCTCACGCCCGCGACGCGCGAGAACGGTATATTTTATTTTGTCGAGGCCGACGGCGAGATCGCGGACGCGGATTATGAATTATTAAAAAGCGGCGCGGAACGCGCGCTCGTCGATTTTTACGATCTTGCGGGCCGATTCGAAATGCAGCCGGTCACCGTCGTTTTGTATCATCATCTCGATGCTAAGATTCGCGCGACCGGAGAACGGCGGATCGCGAGTTCGCAATTGCTCGCGCGCCGCGTCGACGCCGTGTACTCGCCCGGATTTATTCATGATATTTGCCGCGAAATCGCGCGCGTCGCGTCGTTCGGACAATTCGGCGCGGCGGCGAATCCGACATTCGAACAGGAAGTCGAAAATCGCGCGGCGGCGCGCGCCGCGGCTCCGCCGGCGCAATGGAGGGATCGCGCGCGCCTGCCCATGAAGGCGTTTATGATATTACTGGACGAGACGGCGCCCGACGCGAATATACAATTCGAAAGCGCGCTGCCGGAGCTGAAAGCCGCGGGCGCGAACGCGATTTTATTAACTTCCATCCGCGAGCCCGGCGGCATCGACGGCGCCGCCGCCGACGACACGCTGCGATGGCGGGCGCAGGAGTGCCGGCGCGCCGGATTTTATGTAATGTTGGGGAGCCGCTGGCTCGGACAGCGCAACGGCGCGTGGATCGGCGAACCGTTTACGTTGCCGGAACACGATTGGAATCGTTATTTTGAAGATATTAAAAAAACGATGCTGCACGACGCCGCGCTCGCGGAAGAGTTACAATGCGCGTGGTGGTTCTTCGGAACGGAACTGCGCGGCGCGACGAGCGTTCCCGGTTACGAATCGTGGTGGCGCGTCGCGATCGGCGACATGCGGAAATTGTATCATGGGGGACTTGCGTACGCTTCGTCGTGGGATCTCGTTCCGCGCAGGTCGAGCGATCCCTCGAATCCGCCGCCGTTGAAAGCGGAATTTGAAATATTACCCTTCTGGAAGGATCTCGACGCCGTCGCCGTCACCGGTTATATACCGTTATCCGTTAACGATGGCGCGGGCGACGAATTGTTAGATGGCGGATCGGCCGATTTCGCGCGGCGGCTCGAGGAAGTCGCGCGCCGCGAGGGCAAACCTCTCATGCTCGCGGAAATCGGATACGACGCGACCGAGTCTTCCTATCGATTTCCGTGGCGGGGCCGCGGCGAAGCGAGCGCGATCGGACAGTCGCGCGCGTACGGCGCGTTTTTGAAGTATTTGACCGACAAAGACTGGCTTGCCGGATGTGTTATCAACGGATACGCGCCCGACGACGTGCGCGCGCCGGGCCGTTCGCGCTCCGTCAAGAACCGCGGCTCGCTTTCGCTTATAAAGGATTTTTTTCTTAAAATTCGCGCGAAGTGAAGTTATTCGAACGAACGTCGATGGCGGTCGCGCAATCGCCGCCGCGCGTCCGCGCGTTTCTCGCGGGGAGCATTTTTTTCGGCACCGCGATCGCCGTATTCGAAGTATTATTAAATTTATATCTGCAGGGCGAGGGACTGTCGAAATCCGAGATCGGCGATTTGTTATCGCAGCGCGCGATCGGAACCGTGCTCGCGGCGCTGCTCGCGGGCGGCGGATTCGTTAAGAATCGTCCCACGGCCGTCCTTGCCGCGTCGAGCGGTTTATTATTTATTTCGCTCGCGGCGCTCGTGCTCGCGCCGTCATTGACAATTCGGCAGGTCGCGGCGACGGCATACGGTTTTGCATTAACATTTCGCATCGTCCTCGCCGCGCCGTTTTTGTTCCGGCACGTGCGCGACGAATGGCTCGCGACGATGCTCGGCGTCGACGCGGCGATACTCGCGGGGACGCAGGTGCTCGGCGCCGTCGCGGCGGCACTATTGTATCCATTATACAAATCGGTCGCGGGCGGCGACGCGGGCGCGCTGCGATACACGCTGCTGACGGGCGCGGGCCTTCCGCTCGCGGCGGCGATTTGTTATTTACGCACGGCGGGCGAAGGGGAGTCGCGCGCGGTCTCCGCGCGCGCGCAGACGGAAACGCCGGAAGCCCCCGCGCCGTTGTTGTTATATATCAAAATGTGCGTGCCGTTCTTTTTGATCGGCGCGGGCGCCGGGCTCACGATTCCATACTTAAACTTATATTTCGCCGACAGGTTTCAAGCGCAGGCATGGCTGATCGGCGTTTTCTACGCCGCGGTCGCGCTCGCGACGACGGTCGGTTTCATCGCAAGTCCGATGCTGGCCGAACGTCTGGGACTCGTGAGATCCGTCGTATTCAGCGAAGTGGCCTCGATTCCGTTTTTCTTAATATTAGCATGGTCGTCGAGCCTGCCGCTCTCCGTGGCGGCGTTTCTGATGCGCGGATTGCTAATGAATCTGCCCTATCCTTTATATAGCAATTTGATCATGCGTATATTCGGCCCCGCGCACCGCGAGCGCGCCAACGCGATCACGCGCCTCGTGTGGAATCTTTCGTGGGTCGCCACGTCGCGCCTCGCCGGCTGGCTCCTCGACACGGGCAATGGTAATTATGTCCCCGTGATGGTGACAACGGCGGGTCTGTATCTCGCGGCGTCGACGTCGTTTTGGTTGTTCTTCAGGAAGTCGGGGTTGTAGCAGAAACTGGTGGATGGGTACGTTCGTTCGGAACGTGGTGCCGCTTTTTTGGCGGTCGAAGAAAATGCCACCGCCCCTCAAGGCCGGAATTATGTGTTATACTTAAACGGACATGCGTAATGGATACTTGCGCATGGCGTCCGCATGATTCCCAATAACCAAATTGTGCAAACCGATCCCGACATTCTTGCCGGAACGCCTGTCTTTGCGGAAACACGTGTGCCTGTCCAGATTCTCCTCGACTACCTCCAGGCGGGTGAAAGGCTCGACGATTTCTTGCAGGACTTTCCGACAGTTCAACGCGAACAGGCAGTTGCCATCCTCGAGATGGCGCGCGAAGCAGTGACGGCGCATGCGCATCCTTCTTGATGAGTGCTTGCCGCGACGCCTCAAGCGAATCTTCGTGGACCACTAAATTGTAACTGTTCCAGAGGCCGGTTGGGCGGGAAAAAAGAACGGTGAATTGTTGCGTTTGGCTGTCGGTAAGTACGATGCGTTTATAACAATCGACAAGAATCTTGCATATCAACAAGATCTCAAAACGCTAACATTCGGAGTTGTGGTTCTTGTGGCAAAGAAGCATCGTTTTGCCGAACTCGAGCCGCTTGCCCCAGCAATCCTTGCAGCGCTACAGAATTTACAACCGGGGACGATTGTTCGAGTCGGCGGATAATTTTGGAATTCCAAGTGCGCTCTTGTTTCAAGCGATCCCTGATTTCACGAGAGAGGATTGGTAGAGAAGTTCTTCGCGGGAAGTGTGTTCGCATCGGTGCAACAGGAGGCGGCGAGCCGGGAGCATTTCTCGGTGGATGGCACACTCATTCAGGCGTGGGCATCAATGAAAAGTGTCCGCCCGAAAAGTGAAACGAAAGATTCCGATGATTCCAATTCATGGCATGACTTTCATGGTCAGAATCGTAGTAATGAAACCCACGAATCCAAGACCGATCCAGAGGCAAAGTTAGCGAGAAAAAGCGATGGCAAGGAAACCAAGTTAAGTCATTCCATGCATGTACTCATGGAGAATCGGCACGGATTTCTGATGGATGTTAAAATTGCGGAAGCCAATGGCACCGCTGAGAGGATCGAGGCGCTCGGAATGACAAACAAACTGATACAAAGATTCGGACGCAGGCGCCGCACGCTCGGGGCCGACAAAGGATATGATGACGGGACGTTTTTATGGCAAATGGAACATTTGGAAATAACTCCACACGTCGCGATCCGCGATGGAGAAATAAGAAACAAGAGTTGGACGGGAAGACTGAGAAGCAAGTGTAGAAATCTGGCCCAATATGGTAGCTATCAAATGAGTCAGAAGCGCCGCCGCTGCTCCGAAGCGCTCATCGGCTGGCTGAAAAAAGTCGCCGGATTGGAACGCAC
>JACQFD010000025.1 GCA_016200225.1 Planctomycetota bacterium | reverse complement strand
GCGCGACGCGCGGTGTGACCGCGCTTGCGCGGGCACGCGCGCGCCGCGACGGCCGAGCAGCCGCGCTTTTATTAGCGTCGTGCTATCGTTAGTACTGGCGGGCGGCGGGTCCGTGGCGCCAGACAGCGGCGGCGAAGGCGACGCCCCGTCGCGTCGAGCGTGTGGTTCTCGCTTTCGTGTGGGTCGCGACAGGGCGTGGCCGGAGCCTCGCCGCTGCGCCGCGCCGCGGAACCCGCCGCACGCTTTGACATTTTCCGTAATGATTACTAATCGATAACGATCATATCTCAACGTCTGCGGCGAGCGCGCCGCGGAGCCCGCCGCCCGCTTTGACCTGATTCGCTGTCATTGCTAATTAATAACAATGACGGGTACTTATCTATTCGCCCGCTTCCGTTCTTTAGTTTTCTCGCACTCAAGAGTTTTGCGCCCTTCCATTCCGCGGACGACTTCGACGCGGAGTTGCGCGCCGGGGGGAACTGCCGCGAGGGCTTCGCGAATTGTAGTCATGCCGGCGCCGATTTTCTTGCCATTGATGGCGAGGACGACATCGTTAGCTTTGAGGCCGAGCGATTCCGCCTGTCCGCCGGCGACAACGCTTTCGACCATGAAACCGGCGTCGGAGTCCAAGCCAAGGAATTTGAATACTTCGTCGGGAATCGCCTTCACGGCGACGCCGAGGCGTTCGCCGTTTTCGGGGCCGATGATCGATGCGGGTTTCGAAGCATCCGTTTCGTCGGCGTTCTTTTGTAATAAATCCGGCCGCGTCGGCGCGAACTTGAAATCGAAGGGAGCGGGCGACGTCCGGAATTGGAAGATCGAATTATTCTTACCATCGAGTTTGAAACCGCCGAAACTGTCAATATACTTTTCGGCGATATCCGGATATTTCGTGCGAAATTCCTCGACGGTCGGCGCCTCATAGGTCTTTTCCTTTACATCGCCGTTTGCGTCTTTTTCTTTAGTTGTAACTTTAACGCCGTTGCCGTCGATTTGTACGGACGAGCCCTGGAGCCTGTCGGACATTTGAAACGTGCCGCCCGGACCGACCTTGAGACGGTTCTTCCCCGTCGCCGATCCCAGCGATTGTCGCATTTGATCCATCTGGCGCTGGACATCTTCCATTTGCCGCCGCATTTGTTCCCGCAATTGTGCGATGTCCGGCGCCGAATTGAAGTCAAATCCCGGCAATTCAATCTGCAGATCGTCATGATCTTGATCGTTATTATTGTCGCGATCTTGGGAATTCTTCGGCGCGGACTCGGGACGCTGGGCGCGCATTTCGTTTAAATTAAGGTCCTTGAGTTTCTTTACTTTGCCGGTTTCGCCCCGACGAATTTCCCGCGCGACGCGCCGCGCGTTCCAGCGGATTTCCGAATCGGAATTATTATTTCCCGCATCGTCGAGCGCCGCGAGTGAGGAGTCGCCCATTTCGCGGAACTTGTCCATGGCGGCATCCCGATCGTCGAAATCGGCGTTGCCTAATTGTTGTATCAATTTTGCGACGTCGGGCGAAATCTTCGGACGCGCCGCGGGCGCCGACGCGGCGCTTTTTGTAGTGTCGCTACCCTGGGAGGACTTGTTCTGGGCAAAAAGAAATGCCGGAGCGGCGGCGGCCAGGACACCCGCGCCCGCGATGGCAATCCAAAGCGCGTTGGCGCGCGATGGACTCGTTTGGAATTGCATCATTGGGAATCAACCTCGGTAAAAATGATACGGCCCTGACGTAAATTCGTTAGCTAACGATTGGCGGTCTCGACGCTGACTTCGATTTCCCGAACGGCGCCGGCGCGGATGAACTCGATGACGACCTTTCCGGAACCGGCGCATTCGAGAAGTTTTGTATGAAATTGCAGGTTCGTCCCGACCGCGACGCCGCAGATTTTAGTTATAATATCGTTCATTAAAATTCCGGCGCGCTTCGCGGGCATTCCTTCGAGAACGCTCTCGACAACCAATCCCTGATTCAGCGGCAGGCGCAATTGGCTTCGGGTCAATTCGTCGATGCGCTCATTTAATACAAATCCAACGCGCGGCTCCAGCGGCGAGCGGCTCGCCGTCGCGACCGCGGGATTGCCGGACACGAAATCTGTTAAATATCCGATCGGTAGCACGATCGAAACCCCGGGAACGCGAAGTGCCCGGATTTCCGTGCGCGTCACTTGTTGCGTCGTGTTGACCGGCACCGTTTCTTCGGCGGACTTCGCCGGAACGGGCGTTCCAACTGTATAAACCGTCACGAGCGACCAATCTGTAATTTCGGAACCGCCGAGAACCATTCCTACAATTTCTCCGCGGCGGTTTCCGACCGCGCCGCCCTGCGATCCGGAGTAATTAACGGAATCGACGGTCGTTTGCATCAATTCGACGCCGGGAAAACGCTTCAAATTCCGGCGAGCGCCGCTTACGGATCCGAAAATCGTCGTTCCGTCCATTCCTAAAACATTAGCAATCACGGCGACCGTGTCGCCGACGGCGGTATCGTTCGGGGCTGCGATCGCGGGCGCTTTCGGAAACGCGGAAGCGTCGCCCGATAATTGTAATATAGCGACCGGCGCGTTCGGAAAGTTTGCAACATATCTCGCGCTATATTTCAAACCGTCGGAAGCGCGCACCCAAATGCTCGCGTCGTCCTTGTTTTCAACGCCACTCGACGGAACCGCGATGCGGCCGTTGCCATCGAGCAACACGCCCGAGAATTCGACCGATGAGTCCTTGAGCAGCACCGTCACGACGACCGAGGCCGGACGCAACTTTTCCGCGAGCGCCCGCCGTTCGGCGTCCATCTGTTCGAGCAGTGTCGCCGGCCGCGACGCGGGCGCCGCGGCTTCGGCGCGTCCCTGCGCAATCAGTAATAATAACGATAGGAGCAAGGGCATTTGATTAATAACAATCGATCGCCGGCATCATGAAAAACGGCATCGCGAATCGCCGGCTTGGAACGTCAATGCACTCTCGACTGATTATAGGTACGTCCCCCGACGGGCGTCACGACCGAACCGCCGCCGCCGCCGCCATTCGCCTTCTCGAAAATGCTCCATGGATAATTTACTAATACTGGAACGCCGCCGTTCTTGCGGCCGTTGATCGGCAACGAAGATTCGAGCAGCATTTTTCGTTCGAACGGATTCACGACGCGTTCTTCGCTTTCGAGCGACGGATCGTCTGTAATTTGTAGATTCGCACCCTGCGGCGAAACATTCGCATTCACTAATGATTCGCGCGCCGACGACGACAGTCCTTCGCGATTATTCATAAAATAAATCGAACTGTAAATTCCCGCGCCGACGACGAGTAACGCGGCGGCCGCATAGGAAATCGGACGGACCCATCGTTGCGACCAGGACGGGATGCCCTCGCCCGCGTTCAGCCGGGCGAAGACAGCGTCGGCCGTTTCGCCGACCGCGGGAGGGTGAACGCCGCCCGCTTCGAGAGCCCACGGAGTTAACATTTGCAGAGCCGCCGCGCGTTCGAGCGCCGCACGCCACTCTTTCGTGCAACGCGCGCACGCGCGGGCGTGCTCCATCAAACGAGATGTCTCTTCCGGCGGGACGTCATGACCGACGAGGTCATCCGCCAATCGGAGGAACTCTTTGCAATTATCTGTAAATTTCAAGGGTGCCATTTCTGTAATCGTATGTAAAAAATCGCGTGTGTGCGGAAGCTAATAGTTTTTATTCGTGATACGCGCGCCGGGCGCGGTTTGTTTAATTCAGCGGGTTTTTTTCTGCTCGTCCTTCATGAACAATCGCTCGTACGCATCCTTAAACAAGAGTCGGGCGCGGTGCATGCGCCACCTTACGGTCGCGTGCGTGGAACCTACAATTTCGGCGATCTCCTTGCAGGAAAGACCGTGAAGTTCGCGAAGAACCATCACGGATTTGAATTTCGGCGGAAGCGTTTCGAGCGCGGCGCGGACGTGGCGGCGGACTTCCTCGGACTCGACCGGCGCCGCCGGCGCGATGCCGCCCGGAAGCGATTCTGTAACTTCCTCGGTCGTGATGCGTTTTGTTAGTTTCAGATGTCGATGGTGATCGATCGCGAGATTTGTAACAATGCGATAGAACCATGTGTAAAAAGGCCGGCGCTCGTCGTACTTGTCGAGCGATCTGTAAACTCGGACGAACGCTTCTTGAACAACGTCGCGCGCCTCCTCTTCGTCGCCAAGCAACTGATGCGCGGCATAAAACGCGCGGCGTTCATAACGATCGACCAGCGTGCGAAATGCATCTCGATCCCCCGCGGCCGTCGCACGTAACAATTCCGCATCGGAGCGAACGCCTGCCGGCAGCGGCGAAAGCGTGGCGCGCGACCCGTCAGGTCGGGACGGACTCCCGGCGTCGGGGTTAGGCTCGCTGGTCACGTTGTGATCGTTCTTGTTGGTTCGGGAATACAGCATTTGTAGCTCACCCTGCGCGACGTGTGACGTCTAAGTTCGATGTGACCTTTGGAGGTCACCCACGCATTGGGCATTTCGGTTACGCGAACCGCGAAGCGGAAGTTGGCGCGGTAAAAATTTCCGTCCCTCGCGGACGATTACAGAGGCGGTTCGAGGGTCCCTTGAGCGATGTTACGGAATTTTTCGTAGCGGCGTTCGAGGAGGGTTTCGATGGGCATGCTCTCGAATTCCCGGAGGTAGGCGAGGAGGCGCTCTTTCATGGTCGCGATCATGGTGGGTGGATCGCGGTGGGCGCCGCCCAGGGGCTCGGGGATGATTTCGTCGACAATGCCAAGTCCGAGTAGGTCGTCGGCGGTGAGACGGAGGGCTCGGGCGGCGTCGGGGGCGCGTTCGCCGGAATGCCATAAAATGGCGGAGCAGGCCTCGGGCGAAATGACCGAATAATAAGCATGTTGCAGAATGACAACTTTATCGCCGACGCCAATTCCGAGCGCGCCGCCGGAACCTCCCTCGCCGATGACAACACAAATAATCGGCGTTTGTATATCGAACATCTCCATGATGTTCTCGGCGATGGCGCGCGCCTGGCCGCGCTCTTCGGCGCCGATTCCCGGATAGGCGCCGGGCGTGTTGATAAATGTTAATATTGGCAATTTCAGACGCTCGGCGAGTTTCATTTTCCGAAGCGCTTTTCTGTAGCCTTCCGGGTGCGCGCAGCCGAAGTTGCATGCGAGCCGCTCTTTTGTAGTTTTACCTTTTCGGTGCGCGACTAATAAAAGCGGTTTGCCGTCGATTTTCGCGAGTCCTGTTACAATTGCCTTGTCGTCGCCGAAAACTCCGTCGCCGTGCAATTCGAAGAAATCGTCAAATATCGTGGAAATGTAATCCTGCCCGATCGGGCGGTCGGGGTGGCGCGCGACGCTGACGCGTTCCCAAGGCGTCAGTTGGCGGTAGGTCGACTCGATCGTCTTCCGCAGGCGCACCTTCAAACTTTTGATCTCGCCGTTCAAATCGAGTCGCGTCGACGCGGCAAGCCGCTCGAGTTCGGCAATCTTCTCCTCCATTTCGAGGATGGGTCGCTCGAACGCGAGTCCTCGAGGGAGCCGGTTCTCTGGGCGGGGCGGTGTTTCGTCAGCCATCGATGTGAGTGTGCGAGCTTAGACGTGACCCGGCCCGGCGCAAGTTGCTTCCGTGGCGGCTTTCGATTTGTACACTCCCCGCCCGACCCGTGACCGACCCACACGCTTCCTTCTGGCAGATTGAAGTCGCGGTGCGCCCGGGGCTTCCCGATCCCGAGGGTGAAGGAGCCCAATTCGAACTCCGCGAACTTGGCGCTGACGTTCGAACGGCACGTGCCTACCGCGGCTATTTCATCGACGGCGCGTTGACGCGAGCCCAGGCCGAGCGCGCCGCGAATCTGTTGCTCGCCGATCCGATTTCGGAATCGGCGCGCATTCGTAATACTAACGATAAACCGTTTGTCATCGATCCGGACGCGCGGCGAATCGATATCATAAGAAAACCGGGAGTCATGGATCCCGTCGCCGCGAGCGTCTCCCTGGCGCTGGAAGCGTTAAATATACAATCCGCGCACGTCGCGACGTTTCGATGTTTTGAAATTGTAACATCGTGCGGCGCCGAGGCGCTTCGAGCGGCCGCGACGAAAACGCTCGCGAACGAAACGATCGAATTATTGACGATCGACCGGTCGAACCCCCCGCTTCCGTTCGATCCGGCGGCGCGCGCGTTCAAAAGACTAACGATATCCATTCGCGCGCTCGAAGGCGCCGCGCTCGACAAATTGAGCGCCGACATGTGCCTCTCGCTCACGCGGCTCGAAATGGAGGCCGTCCGCGATCATTATCGTTCGCTCGACCGCGAACCGAGCGACGCGGAGTTGGAAACGATCGCCCAGACGTGGAGCGAACATTGTAAACATAAGACTTTGCGCGGCCCTTGCGATTATATAGAAAACGGCGCCGCCCCGCGCCGCATCGATTCCATCCTCGGCGAAACGATCGTCAAAGCTACAGAAACCGTTCGCAAAGACTGGTGCCTTTCGGTATTTGTAGATAACGCGGGCGTCATCGCGTTCGACGAGCGCCACGCGGTTTGTTTTAAGGTAGAAACGCACAATCATCCCTCCGCGATCGAGCCCTACGGCGGCGCGGGCACCGGCATCGGCGGCGTCATTCGCGACGTGGTCGGAACCGGCGTCGGCGCTCGCCCGATCGCATCGACGGATATTTTTTGCGTCGGTCCGGCGGATTTAACAGAAGAAAAACTCCCGCGAGGAACGCTCCACCCGTCGCGCGTCCTGCGCGGCGTCATTTCCGGCGTGCGCGATTATGGCAATCGCATGGGCATTCCTACAATTAACGGCGGCGTATTCGTGGATAACGGTTATATATCCAATCCGCTCGTTTTTTGCGGAACCGTCGGCCTCATGCCGCGCGAAGCCGTTCGAAAAGAAGTCAAGCCGGGCGATCTTATTATTATGATCGGCGGGCGCACGGGACGCGACGGCATTCACGGCGCGACGTTTTCGTCGGTGGAATTGCACGAGGAGTCGCAGACGGTTTCGGCGACGGCGGTGCAGATCGGCGATCCGATCACGGAGAAGAAAGCTACAGAAGCGATCTTGCGGGCGCGCGACGAAAAATTGTTACGATCGCTGACCGATTGCGGCGCGGGCGGCCTTTCGTCCGCGATCGGCGAACTCGCGGAAGACACGGGCGCCGAAGTTTTCCTAGAGCGGGTTCCGCTCAAATACGCGGGACTTCGTTATGATGAAATCTGGATCAGCGAAGCGCAGGAGCGCATGGTCGCCGCGGTGGCCCCCGAGCACGCGGAACGATTATTACAAATATGCCGCGAAGAGCAGGCCGAGGCGACGATTCTCGGCACGTTTACAAATACGAAACGGCTTTTATTAAAATATCAAAACGAAGTCGTCGGCGATCTCGACCTTCATTTTTTACATAAAGGCGTGCCGAGGGTCGTGCGGCAGGCTGTTTACAATTCGCCCGCGGAATCCGACCCGGCGCCGCCGCGCGACAGCGAGCTTGGATCGTTATTATTACAGATATTGAGTTCGCCGAACGTCGCGTCCAAAGAATGGATCGTGCGGCGCTACGACCACGAAGTGCAGGGCACATCGGTTATCAAGCCTTTCGTGGGCGTCCGCCGCGACGGTCCGTCCGACGGCGCCGTGATCGCGCCCGTGTACGGTTCGCCGCGCGGCGTCGCGCTCGGCAACGGTTTGAATCCGCGTTACGGCCAGCTCGACCCCGCGGCGCTCGCGGAGTCGTCGATCGACGAAGCGATGCGGAATATTGTAGCGATTGGCGGCGATCCCGACCGCACGGCGATTCTCGATAACTACTGTTGGGGAAATTGTAACAAACCCGACCGGCTTGGCGGCCTCGTGCGCGCGTCCGAGGCGGCGCGCGATCTCGCGATCGCTTACGAAACCCCGTTCATCAGCGGAAAGGATTCTTTAAATAATGAATATCGCGTCGGCGGCGAATCGATTCCGATTCCGCCGACATTCTTAGTGTCCGCGATTTCGATCGTCGAAGACGTTTCGCGTTGCATGACGATGGATTTCAAGGAGGCCGGCAACGCGATTGTTATCGTCGGTCCGACGCGCGACGAACTCGGCGGTTCTCATTTGCATCTCGTCCGAAATGTAGGTTTCGGAAAATCCGCGCCGCGCGTCGACGCGTCGCTCGGGCGCGCGGCCCTGCGCGGCGTCGCGCGCGCGTTGCGCGAGGGCCTCGCGCGCGCCTGCCACGACCTTTCCGAAGGCGGTCTCGCGGTCGCCGTCGCCGAGATGGCGTTCGCGGGAGACATCGGCGCGGTGCTCGATCTTCATAATATTCCGCTCGCGATGGGCACCGACGCGCGCGTCGATTTGAAGCTTTTTTCGGAGTCGAATTCGCGGTTTTTGTTGGAAGTGCCGAAAGCGAATTTAGAGAAGCTCCGCGCGGCCCTCATCGGCGTTCCGCACGCGGCGATCGGCGAAACGACGGGCGGACGGGAATTGAAGATAAGCGACGGAAGAAAGGAAATATTTAATATTCCCATCGACGAACTTCGCAAATATTATAAATCCGGATTTCCCGCGATGACGGCCCGCGTCCCCGGAGGCGTGCTGTGACCGTTCGCGCCATCCTCATGCGCGCGCCGGGCACCAATTGCGACCGCGAGCTCGTCTATGCATTCGAACGCTGCGGAGCGAGGGTTGAATTATTAACATTGCAGCAATTGTTAGAATCGTCCGATCCCTTCGGAGGCGCCGCGATCGTCGGTTTTCCCGGAGGTTTCAGTTACGGCGACGACGTCGCGTCGGGAAAAATCTTCGCGATCGAAATGCAAAAATCCGCGACCGGCGCGCCGCTCGCGGAAAAGCTTACGAAATTCATCGATCGCGGCGGGCTCGCGATCGGCGTCTGCAACGGATTCCAAGTATTGGTTAAATCCGGGATCCTGCCCGGTTACGCGCCGGATGCGTCGGGAATCCAGCATGTAACATTAACGAACAACCGGTCCGGGCGCTTCGAGGAGCGCTGGGTCGCGATGCGCGGCGTCGCCTGCCGCGCCGAATTCGTACCCGCGGGCGAATTGTTAGAAATGCCGTCGGCGCACGGCGAAGGACAGTTCATGGCGCGCGATGAAGCTACATTACAAAAACTCGTCGACGACCGGCTCGTCGCGCTCCGATATGTTACGAAGGACGGGCGCGAACCGGCGGCCTATCCCGACAATCCGAACGGTTCCGTGCTCGGCATCGCCGGGATTTGCGATCTCCGCGGCCGCGTGCTCGGGCTGATGCCGCACCCGGAACGAAATGTGGAATTCTGGCATCACCCGCAATGGACGCGGAGGCCGGAACGCGACGACGGAACGGGTTTTCGTATCATTAAGAATCTGGTCGATCAGGCTCGAAAAGGTAATTAACCAATGTCGGCTCGCCCGACGATCATAAACGATCACGAGGGCGTCCCGATCCACGCGTGGATCGAGGGCGTCGAAATCGAGGCGGAAGCGTTGCAACAGTTGAAAAATGTAGCAAATTTGCCGATTCTGGGCGGCCACGTCGCGGCGATGCCGGATGTTCATTTTGGAATCGGCGCGACCGTCGGCAGTGTCATTCCAACGATAAACGCGATCATTCCGGCGGCCGTCGGCGTCGACATCGGCTGCGGCATGATGGCGGTGCGCACATCGTTAAATTCAGGGCAACTGCCCGATTCGTTAAAAAATCTCCGGTCGTCGCTCGAGCGCGCCGTGCCGCACGGGCGCAAACCCGGCAAACGTGATCCCGGCTCGTGGACAAATCCCCCGGAGGCGAGCATCGCGGCGTGGAATGCGATGGAGCCGGCTTTTAGTAACATTATACAAAAACATCCCGCGATCCGCGAAGGCCGGACGATACAACATCTGGGAACGCTCGGAACCGGCAATCATTTTATTGAAATCTGCCTCGACGAGGCGGAATGTGTCTGGGTCATGCTGCACAGCGGTTCGCGCGGCATCGGCAATCGCATCGGTACGTATTTTATCGAACTCGCGAAGCGCGACATGGAAAAACATCTGCAACATCTGCCCGATGTGGACCTCGCGTATTTCAGGGAGGGAAACGCGCATTTTAACGATTACGTCGAAGCCGTCGAATGGGCGCAGGAGTTCGCGGCTTTGAATCGCGAATTGATGATGGAAAATATACTAAAAACCATGCGCGACGATCCGTCGCTGCCGCCGTTCGAGGCGCGCCTGACGACGGTGAATTGTCATCATAATTATGTCCGCCGCGAGCGTCATTTCGGCCGCGAAATGTATATTACAAGAAAAGGCGCCGTCCGCGCGGGCGCGGGCGAGGCCGGAATCATCCCCGGCAGCATGGGCGCGCGATCCTTCATCGTGCGCGGCCTCGGCAATCCCTATAGTTATGAAAGTTGCAGCCACGGCGCGGGCCGCGCGATGTCGCGAAAGGAGGCGCGCCGCCGTTTCACGGTCGCGGAGCACGAGGAAGCTACAAAAGGAGTCGAATGCCGAAAAGACGAGGGCGTGATCGACGAAACTCCGATGGCTTATAAAAACATCGACCGCGTCATGGCCGCGCAGCGCGACCTCGTCGACATAACGCATACGCTGCGGCAGATCGTTTGCATTAAAGGATGACTACAATTCTCCGTCACGATCCCGAGCGCGTCTGCGGCGCCGGCGTCGCGCGCGCGTCGGGATGTTTTTTACTGCAATTGGAACAGTAGCCGAAAAGTTTCAGCGAGTGCGCCGTTACCTTAAATTTGTGGGCGCGCGCCGCCTCATCTTGAAGTTCCTCGATTTCAGGCGAAACGAATTCTGTTATTTTGCCGCAATCCATGCAAACCATGTGATCGTGGTGCTGGTGGCCGAGCGTGTGTTCATACAAAACGCGTCCGTTGCCGACGTCGAGTCCCTGAATGAGCCCGCCTTCGACCAACAAAGTTAACGATCGGTAAATCGTGGCGATCGAGACGCCGTGGCCGTCTTTTTCGAGATCGCGATACAACTCTTCCGCGCTGAAATGGCGATGCGTCGAAAAAACCGCATTTAATAATGCTTCGCGCTGCCGCGTGAGGCGCAGACCGTCCTTTCGGAGGAGTTCTATAAAGATCTCGCGGGCTTTTTTCATGTCGGCGGATCGCCAGATAATAGGATGCTTACGTTGCGTCCGCCAATTCGCGTATACCAATATCGCGGCGGATCTGTTTTCCGACGAATTTGATTGCATCCATCGCGTCGTACGCGCGCGCGCGCGCTTCCATCAGATCGGCGCCGAGCGCGGAGACGGCGAGCACGCGGCCGCCGGTTGTTACAAATTTTCCTTCGCTCAACTTTGTCCCCGCGTGGAAAACACGCAGCGTGTCGTCCTCGTCGATCGATTGGAGTCCGGCGATCGGAAGGCCTGTCTCGGGATTGTCGGGATAACCGGGAGACGCGGCGACGACCGTGACGGAAACGCGCGGATCGAAACGCGGCCCCTCGCATTTTTCGAGCGTGCCGTCGGCCACGGCCTCGAGATACGGAACAATATCATCGGCGAATCTTAATAATATTCCCTGCGCCTCGGGATCGCCGAATCTACAGTTAAATTCGAGCACCATCGGACCCTTCGGACTCAGGATGAGCCCCGCATAGAGGACGCCCTTGAATTTACGATTCTCGCGATTCATCGCGTGGACGACCGGAAGCAGGATTTGTTGTTCGATTTGTAAACGAAAGCGATGGGGCGTCGGAACCGGACAAATGACGCCCATGCCGCCGGTGTTGGGACCCGCGTCGCCGTCCTTCAAACGTTTATGATCGCGCGCCGGTTCGAGCGGCAATATCGCATTGCCGTCGGTCAGCGCGAGCACGGAAATCTCCGAGCCCTTGACGAATTCCTCGATCACGATTTGCGATCCCGCGTCGCCGAGCGAGCGCAGTTCGAGCATTTTCTTTACAAGCAGCTTTGCTTCGTTTCGATCATTACAAATCGTGACGCCTTTGCCGGCCGCGAGACCGGAGGCCTTCACGACGATCGGAAATTCGTCCTGAGCTTCGAGAAAAGCGATCGCCTGATTTGTATCGTTGAATGTTTGGAATCCGGGCGTCGGAACGCGATGGCGGCGGAGCAGATCTTTACAAAAAACCTTCGAACCCTCGATTTCGGCGGCCGCGGCCGACGGACCGAAACAGCGGATTTCGCGTTTTTGTAATAAATCGGCGAGACCGGCGCAGAGCGGCTCCTCGGGACCGACCACGACGAGATCGATTTTTTCGCGCACGGCGAAGTCGGCGATTTGCGCAATATCGCGGGCGGAAATCGGCACGCACTGCGCAACTTGGGCGATGCCGGCGTTGCCCGGCGCGCAAAAGAGATGCTTCACCTTCGGCGACTTGGCAATTTTCCAGCACAGGGCGTGTTCGCGGCCGCCACCGCCGACTACGAGAATTTTCATTGAGCTACGAAATGGGTTTCAGGTGAGACGAGAATCGCGATTCCACGCCTCGCGGTCAATCAACCTTCGAGGCGCGCAGCGCGCCGATCGCGTGCCTGGCGTCCCAGGGGCGGTGTCTCGCGAGAGAAAATTCGGTAATCTGTGAGCCCATCGACGGGGTGTAGCTCAGATGGCTAGAGCGGAGCGTTTGGGACGCTCAGGCCGCAGGTTCAAGTCCTGTCACCCCGACCAATCGACGGATTTGATAATTAATTTTCAGGACGAACGGGAGAGACGGGAATTCTTTCATTAAATTTAACGATCATCCGTCCGCAATCGTTTGGATTCTTCGGCATTCAATAATTTATATCGCTCATGAACACGCTCCGGCACAATATAGCGCTTATTCTAATTATTTCGATTCCCGCGCTGCTCGCGGGCGGCATTCTCCACGCGTCGGCCGCGCAGGATCACAAGGTCGGTTACGACGACACGCCGATGCTCCCCGACGGCAAGTGGCGCGTGCACGATTCGAAACGGCCGCGTCCACCTGTTATAACGCCCGGCGACGCGTCCGCGGCGCCCTCCGACGCAATTGTACTTTTCGACGGAAAGGAACTATCAAAATGGAGCGCGGCGAACGGCGACGCGAAGTGGGCGGTCGAAAACGGCGTGATGACCGTGAACGGCACCGGCGATATTCATACAAAAGACGCGTTCGGCGATTGTCAACTCCACGTCGAATGGGCGTCGCCGTCGAAACCCGAGGGCGATTCTCAGGGACGCGGCAACAGCGGAGTTTACTTAATGGGCCGTTACGAAATACAAGTTCTCGATTCTTATCAAAACGAAACCTACGCCGACGGACAGGCCGCGGCGATGTACGGCCAGCTTCCGCCGCTCGTCAACGCATGCCGCAAGCCGGGCGAATGGCAGGTTTATGATATTATATTCAATGCGCCGCGATTCGACGGCGAAAAGGTAACGGCCCCCGGGCGCGCGACGGTCCTCCACAACGGCGTCGTCGTGCATCACGCGGACGAGTTCATCGGCGCCACGGCGCACCGCGCGGTCGGCAAGTACGTTCCGCACGCGGCAAAGGAACCGTTGTTGTTACAAGACCACGGCAACCCCGTCCGTTATCGTAATATTTGGATTCGAAATCTTTAGATTGCAGACCGCGGAGACGCTCGCATGACGACCAACCCCGACGACAACTCGCTGCGCGCGCTACTTCAAGAATCGAAAACCATCGCGGTCGTCGGTTTTTCCAAGAATCCCGCGCGCCCGAGCCACTGGATCGCGGAATATTTACAACAAAACGGATACCGCGTCATTCCGGTCAATCCGGGGCTCGAACTCGGACTCGGCAAGATTTGTTATAAAACACTGGCGGACGTCCCGGGCGCGATCGATATCGTTAACATATTCCGCTCGCCGCGGCACGTGCCGGACGTGGTCCGGGCCGCCATCATTAAGAACGCGCGCGCCGTCTGGATGCAGGAGGGCGCGGAAAACGAGGAAGCCGCCGCCGATGCGCGGGCCGCGGGCCTTGTAACGGTCGTGGGACGTTGCATATTTCAGGATCACGCGCGGCTCGTGCGCGGCCTCTGAAATTAATATATAATTATTGGATCCGATGTCCCCTTCGCCCGATACTACCGATCCCGGACGCAATCCAAACGCGCCCCTCTCCGAAACCGGCGGCGCGGACGCGCAGGGCGCGCGGTTTTTTTTAGATAATATCGGCGGATCGCTCGGGTCGGAGCCCATCGCGCTCGAAGCGCTCGTCGACGCGACCCCCGATGCGATATTATTTATCGACCGAAATCGCCGCATCCGCCTTTGGAACCGCGGCGCGACCGAAATGTTCGGCTACACGCGCGAAGAGGCGACCGGCGCTTATTATGATTTATTACTACCGGAGGATTTGAAGGCTTCGGGCGAGCTCGAATCCCTCGAACAACTCACGAACGAACATGGAACATTAAGAAACCATCTCACGCGGCGCGTCACGAAACACGGCGCGGAGCGAATTGTATCTTTATCGCGTTCGGCGCTCCGCGACGCGAGAGGCGAAATCGTCGGTTGGACCGCGATCCTGCGCGACGTCAGCGAACAGGCGAAAGTGGAACAGGAGTTGTCGAGAGCGCGCAGTCTCGCGATGCTCGGCGAACTCGCGGCGACCGTCGCGCATGAAATAAAGAATCCGCTCGCGGGCATTCACGGCGCGTCGCAAATATTAATTAAACAAACCGACACCGGCGATCCGCGACACGAAATCCTCATCCGTATGGCGACGCAAATCCGACGGCTCGACGCGACCGTGCGCGATTTACTAAGATTCGCCCGTCCCGAAAATCCGGTCTTCGAAAAACGCGAATTGCGATCGTTAATAACGTCGCTCGCTGGAATACTCCGCGAAGATCCGCGATTTGAAAATATCGAAATCGTGACGAGCGGCGTCGACGAAATTCACGTCGACTGTGACGAGCGTCTTTTGTATCAAGTATTCCAGAATCTGCTCGAAAACGCCTGCGACGCGACGGACGGACAGGGGCGGATCGAACTTATATTCGAGTCCTCGGGCGAATTTGCAATTATACGAGTACACGATTCCGGGCCGGGCGTTCCCGAGCCGCACGTCGCGCGCATTTTCAATCCGTTCTTTACTACAAAAGCGCGCGGCACCGGCCTCGGACTCGCGATTTGCCGCAAAAATACGGAAGCCCACGGCGGCACGATCGGCGTTGAAAATCATCGCAACGGCGGCGCCGTCTTTTCCATCACGATGCCCCGGCAGCAGACGCCGCTCACGTCGACGCTGTCGCGGTCGAAGAAACCGAATCGATAATTTACTTTTCGCGCGATTCGCCGTGCTGTTGCGCGTTTTTGACATATTTATCGAACCAACCGATCATTTCAGCCTGCACGTGCATCACTGACTCGCGCGCAGTGTAACCATGATCTTCGTTCGGTAATAATACCAATCGCGCGGTTTTGCCGTTGCCTTTCAGCGCTGCGAACATCCGCTGCGACTGGATCGGAAACGTGCCCTGATTGCTGTCGGCCTCGCCGTGAATCATTAATAAAGGAGCGCTGACTTTGTTTGCAAACATGAACGGCGACAAATCGTTGTAAATCTTCGGCGCTTCCCAGAGCGAGCGCCGTTCCGATTGAAAACCGAACGGCGTCAGCGTTCTGTTATAAGCGCCGCTTCGCGCGCATCCCGCTTTGAACAAATCGCAGTGCGCGAGCAGGTTGGCCGTCATGAACGCGCCGTAACTGTGGCCGCCCACGCCGGCGCGGTTGCGATCCGCCACGCCCATCTCGACCGCTTTGTCGATCGCCGCTTTCGCGGATGCTACAACTTGCTCGATAAATGTATCATTCATCGTCTCGGGATCGCCGACGATTGGCATCGTCGCGTTGTCCATCACGGCGTAGCCCTGCGTCAAAAATGTTAAATGAGATAATCCAGCGATGCGCGTGAATCGGTTGGGACTCCCGCTCACCTGACCGGCGGTCGACGCATCGTTAAATTCGAGCGGATACGCCCAGACGACGAGCGGCAGGCGCGTCCCTTCCTTATAATCGGCCGGTGTGTACAACGTCGCCGAAAGCTCGACGCCGTCGGGACGTTTATATTTTACGAGCTGTTTTTTGATACCTCGAATTTGCGGCTGGGGATCCGCGTCGTTTGTAATTTGATTTATGTTATTTCCGGAAACGCCGAGGCCGCGCATGCGATAATTCGGCGGCATCGTCGGCGTTTCGTGTCTCGTGATGACCGAAAGTTGTCCATGAACTCCGAAAGCCGCGACGTCGACGACGGATTCGTAACATCCCTCCTCGCAACGCCACAATTCCTCCAATTTTCCGTCGCCGACGGACTGCCGCGAGAGCATCGGACGTTCGCCGTTCGGCGTCGCGCCCGCGCCGGATCTGTAAATATAACCTTCATGTTCGAGCGCGACGCGGCGGCCGCTCGAGTCTGGCCGCGTGAGGATGGCGCCCGGATCTTTATATCGATCGTTCTGGCTGCGATCGTCGAGAACGACGGGTTTCGACTTGGAATCGGCAGTATTGTATATTCGCGTCCGCGTCCAGCGCTTGTCGCGGTCGTAATCGGTCACGGTCAACAGTTTCGGATCCTGCATATAACCGATGCCGCGGAGCCGTTGTTGGATTTTTAATATTTCCGCGGGCGCGCCCGCGAACGGCGATGCAAGTGTAATTATCTTGTCCCGATACTCCGCTTTTGTCCGCGGGTCGCCGCCGTCGAGCGCCTCGACCCAAAGCAACGTCGCGGGCTCGCCGGTTTTCCATGAACAATTTCGCGGCCCCGTTCGGACGCCTTCGATCGGAATGTTCTCCGCGATCGGAACCTCCGCGACGAGATATATTTGTTTTCCCGTCGAATCCAACACTTCAATCGTCGTTGGAAATTCGTTTGCCGGGAAAAGGTACGAATAGGGGCGGTGGATCGAGTTCGAAAGGATTTGTTTGCCGTCGGGCGACGGCTCGACATTCATATAAATTCTCGATTCTCCGACATTTCGAATGGCTCCGCCGTCGATCGGAACATACGCGAGCTGCGAAGTCGCGTAATATTCATAAAGAGCCTCGTCGGATGCGTTTGTTAATAAATCCTGAAACGTCCGCACCGGCGATTTGTTGCCGGACGTCTCCTGAATCGTCGGCCCGCCGGGCACGCGCGCGATCGCCGGCTCCGGTCCGCGCTTTTCGGGGACTAATTTACATAAAAGGGACTTGCCGTCGGGCATCCAATCGAACGGCGATCCCGTGACCGAATTCAATCGATTTGTCAATAATCTCGGGGCGTCGGGGTGTTCCACGGATGATACATATAATTCCGTGCCTTCGTCGGTCGCGTTCGTAAACACGAAATTCTTGGAATCGTGCGACCAGGAAACGCCGCCGATACGGGCGCCCTTTGGAACGGTAATCTTGATCTTGTGTTTATTATCCGCATCCTCGAGAGGCCGGTACCAAATCGTATGATCGTATTGCGTCCGGAACGCGCCATTGCACGCCGGATCGATGCGCGACCCGGCCAGTCTCAACATTCGCCGCGAGATGTCCTGAATAGAAGGAAGCGGCGCGCGTTCGAGAAATAATAAATGCGCGCGATCCGGGCTCATGTGCATTGTCGGCGGCACCGCCGAATCGATCAATTTCGCGACGTCGTCGGGCGGTAATTTATAACTCTCCTGCGCCGCCGCGGTGTTTATTAATAATAACGATCCCAGAGTCAATTGTAATGTCAAACGCATGGAATTCCTCGATTCAGGGGGGTCTGCGGACGTCGATTTCGACATCCTACCGCGGTTGCGGCCATTCGGGAAAGGCGCCCACTCCGAAGGATTTGTCCGCGCTCGCGCGTCCGCGGCGCGTTTCGCCCGAGCGGCGGAGACGCAAGCGCCGCCTCGACTCCGGCGCGCGGGACGCGCGGTACAACGTTTGCGATTCCGTTTCCCATGGAAGCGAATCGCCGGAAAGCGCGCGCCGCGCTCGTTCGAATTTTACAAAAAGCCCACGCGGCCGAACGCGGCGCGGCGATCGCTTACCGCGGCCACGCAGCCTCGGTTCGAAATATTATAGAACGCGACGCGATTGTTCATATTGAACGCGACGAATGGGAACATCGCGCGAAACTGGGCGCGATGCTCGACGAACTCGGCGCGGGAACGCTGCCGCTTCACGAAATTGGAATGTTAGCGATCGGGAGCGCGCTCGAAAGGTTATGTTTTGTGAGCGGCCGGCGACTTCCGATGTTTTGCGCATGGTTGCTCGAACGCGTCAATGTCGAACAATACGCGACGGCGGCGCGACTCGCGCGCGCCGCGGGCTGTCCGCACATGGCGCCTTTGCTAATGAAAATGGAACAGGCCGAGGCGGATCACGTCGCGGTATTCGATGGTTTCCTGCGAGGAGTTGCGCCTGTGCCGGCCGTTCATTAAGTTGAGCGCATGTTCACGATGCACGCGCGCCGGATTTCCGGAATTATAATATTTTTGTCGATTGTATCCATTTGTTCCCCGGCGGCGCGTCCGCAGGATCGGATCGCCGAGGCGGTGGCCCGCGAGAGCGCGTCGCTCGAAAAACTCTACCTCGAGTTTCATACGAATCCGGAACTCTCCTACTGCGAGGAGCGGACTTCGGCGCGCGTCGCGGGCGAACTCGAAAAAGCGGGATTTGAAATAACGCGCGATTTTGGTAAATATAACGATCCGGCGCGGAAATCCCACGGAGTCGTTGGAATCTTAAGAAACGGCGAGGGCCCGGTCGTCTTGGTTCGCGCCGACATGGACGCGCTGCCGGTCGAGGAGAAAACCGGACTTCCCTATGCGAGCGCGGTGAAAACAACAAATGACTCGGGCACGCAGGTCTCCGTGATGCACGCGTGCGGCCACGACATGCACATGACCGCGCTCGTCGGCGCTGCGCGCGCGCTCGCCGCGTTGCGCGCGCACTGGAAAGGAACTGTAATATTGGTCGCGCAGCCGTCCGAGGAACGCGCGCCGGGCGGCGCCGAAGCCATGCTGCGCGCGGGATTATATGATAAGTTTCCAAAACCGGACGCGGCCTTCGCGCTGCACTGCAGTTCGACGCTGGCCGCCGGAAAAGTAGGATTCGTCAGCGGCTATGCGCTTGCGAACGCGGATACCGTCGATATAACAGTTCGCGGCGCGGGAGGCCACGGGGCCTATCCGCAGTCGTGCAAGGATCCGATCGTGCTCTCGTCGCAAATGATTCTTGCATTCCAAACGATCGTCAGCCGCGAAACGGCTCCCGGCGAGCCCGCCGTGATCACCGTCGGCTCGATCCACGGAGGATCGAAACATAATATTATTCCGGACGAGGTTAAGTTACAATTAACCGTCCGATCTTATAGTAGTAAAACGCGCGAGACATTATTAAAAGGCATCGAGCGCGTCGCGGCGGGAACCGCGGCGGCGGCCGGTTTTCCGAAGGAACTCGCGCCCGTCGTGGATTTGCACCCGGACGAATTCGTTCCCTCGACGTTCAATCATCCGGACCTCGTTGCAAGAACGCTGCCCGCGCTTCGGGAGCAATTCGGCGCCGGAAACGTCGTCGAACAGTCGCCCGTGCTCGGCGCCGAGGATTTTGGATTTTACAGTTTGCCGAATCATGATATTCCCTGTTTCATGTTATGGCTCGGCGCGGTCCCCGAAAGTAAAATTAAAGAATATGATGCCGCCGGCAAGCCGCTGCCGTCGCTGCATTCGAGCCAGTACGCGCCGGCGATGCATCCGACCATCGAAACCGGTGCGCGCGCACTCTGCGCCGCGGCGCTTTCGCAACTGAAAAAATAAGTTATTGCAATTATTGCCCGTGGCGGGCATTACACAAAAACTTCGCGGCCTCCTCGGGCAGCACGGGATTGATATAAAATCCCGTCCCCCACTCGAATCCGGCCGCCATGGTGACGCGGGGCATGATCTCGATGTGCCAATGATAATAATCGAGATGCCCGTCGACGAACGGAGACGTGTGAATGACGTAATTGTAAGGAGGCGCCCCGAGCGCGCGTTCGAGCCTGTTTAATACAGATAACATTCCGTCCGTGAGCGATTCGAGTTCCGAATCCGACGCGTCCTCGAAATGTGACATATGCCGCGTCGGAACGACCCAGATCTCGAACGGAAACCGCGCCGCGTAAGGCACGATCGCCGCAAAATCGGGAGTCTCGAGTATCATTCTGGATTTTTCCGCTTTCTCCTGCCGGAGAATATCACAATAAATGCACCGGCCGCGATAATCGAAGAACCGCTTCGATCCCGTCATTTCCTGCTGAACGGTAATGGGGACGACGGGAGTCGCGATCAACTGGCTGTGATTGTGAGCGATCGAAGCTCCGGCGCGGACTCCGACATTCTTAAATATTAAAGCGTACGCGAGCCGGCGGTCTTTCTTTAAATCGCGGAGGCGGTCTCGATAGGAGAAAATCGTCGAACGATAAATATCGTGCGGCAGCGCGGTCACCGAAGTCGCGTGCGCGGCGCCTTCAATAAAAACTTCGTGCGCGCCGACGCCCGCCATCCGGTCGTAGACGCCGTCGCCCTGCTTTGCGAGTTCGCCCTCGACGCGCAACGCGGGATATTTGTTAGGAACGACGCGCATGCGCCAGCCGGGGCCGTTGGGCGCCGAACGCGCAGGCCGATCCGCATGGATTTCCGGCGGCGTCTGCGATTCGTTATTTTCACAAAAAGCACAATTAACGACCGGCGGCTCGCGTTCCTCGAGCGCAAAATCGGACGGGCGTTGGGCCCGCTCGACGGCGAAAATCACCCAGCGTCCCGTGATCGGGTCTCGACGGATTTCGGACATATTTATAAAACCGCGATGTTAATGATTCGAATCCGGTTCAGGCGACCGGCCGCCGGACGATCAACACCGCGCAGTGCGCTTCGCGAACGACGCGTTCGGTGACGCTTCCTAACAAAAATCGCTTCAAACCGCCGTGTCCGTGGGGCGACATCGCGATCATATCAATTTTCTCGCGGTCGGCGTATTCGACGATTGCGCGCGCGGGCGAAAGCGCTTCCTCCGCGACAACGCTAACATTCGGAACGCGCGCGCGAAACGCGTCGGCAATTTCGAGCAGCCGTTTCCGCGCGCTCTCCACGAGCCCGTTCGCGACTTCGTCGATCTCCGGAGTCACGATCGCCGAGTTCGCGAGAACGGCCATTCTTAAATTTACAGCTTCCTGCGCGATCGTTATAAATGTAATCCGCCCGCCCGACGCTTTTGCAAGTTCGCAGGCGGGCTCGAACGCCACTTTGGATTCCATCGAAAAATCCGTCGGCACCAGAATGTTTTTGTAGCTCATGCTTCCTCGCCGTCGTCGTTGATGGCATCGCCTTCCGCGTTGGGAGGCTGGCCCACTTTTTCGAATCCGAATTTTTCGAGCCGGTATCGAATCTGATCGCGATTCATACCTAATAATCGCGCCGCGCGCGATCGATTGCCTTTCGTCCGCTCGAGCGCCTGACGTACATATTCGCGTTCGAGCAAATCGAACTCCGCGCCCTCCGCCGGCAGTTCATAAATATTCCGGGCCGCGCCGCGAACGGCTCCGCCCGGAGGCGGCGTGCGCACTTCGACCGGCAGATCCTCCACCGACAAAGTATCATGATCGGCCAGCAACACCGACCGCTCGATCGCGTTTCGCAACTGACGGACGTTGCCCGGCCAATGATACGATTCCATGACGTCGAGCGCCTCCGGGTCGAAGCCGCGGACATGTTTCTTAAACTCGCGCCCGAAATGTGTAATAAACCGCTCGACAAGCGGCCGCAGATCCTCCCGGCGTTCGCGCAACGGCGGAATTTTTATAGGAATGACGTTCAGCCGATAAAACAGATCTTCGCGAAACCGCCCTTCGTTTACTTCTTTCGAAAGATCGCGATTGGTCGCGGCGATGATCCTCACGCTTACTGTTATATCGCGCGTTCCGCCGACGCGCCGGAATTGCTTCGCTTCCAGAAATCTCAGTATTTTTCCCTGAAGCGCCGGCGACAAGTCGCCGATTTCGTCCAAAAAAAGCGAGCCGCCCTGCGCGAGCTCCACCAAACCGCGTTTTTGTTGTCTTGCGTCGGTGAACGCGCCGCGCTCGTGTCCAAACAATTCGCTTTCTAACAAATTTTCCGGCAGCGCCGTACATGTAATATTAAGAAACGATCTCGACGATCTCCGGCTCGCGTCGTGGAGCACGCGTGCAACCACGCCTTTTCCGACGCCGCTCTCGCCTAATAGTAATATTGTCGAGGCTTCGGACTGGGCGACGCGATCGATCAAACGAACCACTTCTTTCATCGGCGCGCTCTCGGCCACCAATTCGGGCCCGGCGCCCGCCGTCGCGCGGCGCGTTTCTTCGCGAAGCGCGCGCACTTCGTCGCGCAGGCCCGAAGCTTCGAGCGCGCGCCGAACTGTTAATAACAAATCGTCGATTTCAAACGGTTTGCTTCGGTAGTCGTACGCGCCCTCGCGCATGGCCGCAACCGCGCCTTCGAGCGTGCCGAATGCGGTGATCAAAATCACCGGGACTTCGGGCGACGCCCGCCGAATTTCCCGCAGTATTTCAACGCCTGTGCGGTCCGGCAGTTTGAAGTCGAGGAGCACGAGATCGGGGAGTTCGCGCTCCACGGCCGCAAGCGCCTCCGCGCCAGTTGATGCCTCTTCAATTGCGTACCCGGCTTCACCAAAAGACTTTGCGATCGTCCAACGAATCAATTTCTCGTCGTCGACTACAAGAATCCGCTCGCCGTGGCCAACGGTGCCGAGCGCGTCAGTTCGATTGGTGGAAGGCATGCGTGAACTCGCAGGGATACGTTACGCTAACCGTCGGACACTTTCCGCAAGTTGCGCGCCCGTAGCTCAACTGGATAGAGCTTCGGATTTCTAATCCGAGGGTTGCAGGTTCGATTCCTGCCGGGCGTACCAAAAATTGCGTGCGAAATTCGAATCCGCGGCCGTCGGCCGGTTCAATTATTTTGCGAAAAGAATGCGAGGAGTTTGTCTTCGCGCCGCGCGAGCAGGAGGCCGGCGATCTTCAACGAGACGGAATATAACAACAAAGCATAACCGGTCGATATAATAAATATAATAATCTCTCCTTTTGTATCGAAAAACGGACTCACTACATATCGGCCGAGTATCACCGGCGCGGCCGCGATGCCGGTCGTGAGGAGCGCGAAAATGCCCGTCAACGCGCGATAAATCGGATGCACGTCGGAATCGCGCTGCACGCGCTTGCCGACCTGCACGAGCCGCGTCGGAAAATATATCGAAAAAATGTGCCCGGCCGAAAGAGTTATCAAAAAATAACAGATATGATATCCCATCTCCTCGGCCAGATCCGCGCGCTTGGAAAAAAGGCCGATCACAAGAATCACCGAGAGGTTGAACGGAATAAACAGAAAGACATAGGCCAGCGATTTTGCGACCAGCATCCGGCCGCGGTCCATCGGAGAAATGAAGAGCGCGCGAATCGAGAGGCCGTCGGTTCCGAACAAATTAAATAAAAATGCGATCTGCGCGAATACAAGAATTCCGCCGAGCGGGAAACTGCCCGCCGACATCGAACGGCGCGGACTCAGAATGGGTATCACTCCCATCACGATGATCATAAAAAATGTCGACATGAATCGCATGCGGACGAGCGGATCGCGCGCAAGTACACAAAACTCTTTCTTTACAACCGCGGCGATGTCGCCCCCGAAGAATTTTAAGAATCCTGAAGGCCAACCGCGTAGAAACCTCCGTCGCGGCGCGCCCGGCGCGGTTTTTTTCGGCGCGTAGGCGAAAACGGGCTCGCTAAATGCAATTTTCTCCTCCGACCAGCCTCCGGCGCGCGCAATCAGTATACTCGACAATACAAATAAAAACGCGCCGACCGGCGCGAGCGCGCCCTCCATGTTGAATGCCCACGCCCACCAAGTGGCCGGAATCCAACAAGTCCAAATGGATAGATCTCCGTCCGCCGCGATGCCGTGAATCCAACGAATGATCTCCTGCGACGTTTCGCTCGATTGCAACCGCGAGCCGCTCGCCATCGCCACCCAAATGACGCCGCTCATGAGCATTCCGAGGAGTCCCGAAAACTCGCGCCAGCGCCGGCTCGTCAATATTTGTAAAAATACGAGCCGGACGAGGCGGCCGAGCATGATCAGATGCATCGCGAGCGCGACGATGAAGAGGCCGCGGACAATTTTTATTATAATACCGCCCTCCATCGCGGCCGTCGTGCCGGCGACCATTGCAATAATAAAAATCGGAGCCGCGCCGAGAATGGACGAAGCGCAGGCGCACGTAAATAATCGCCTCGGCGGTATCGGATAAGTCGCCAGTTTCTGAGGATCGTACAGATCGTTGAACGATCCGAAGTAGATCCATCCGACATAAATAATAAACGCGCCGGCGACGAGGCACTCGCGGCGAAACAGGGCGCTCTCCGATTCCGGCGATGCCGCGCGGAGGCCGAAATACATCAATATCGAAAGCCAAATCGCGAACATGATGGACATCGCGAACATCGCGATGACGCCGATCCGGCGTTTCCACGACGTCGACCACATGTATCTCCACCGAAGGCGGCAGAGAATCCTTGTAAGAGTCCACATGGCGGCCCCAATAAGTATTACTGAAAAATATTACTAATTAATAATTACTTATACTTCCGGACGTTCGGCCGCGATTCCGGCGCCCGCGCCATCGTCCGCACGCGGAACCGCGACGGGCGGTATCGCGGTTTCTTTTTCGATCGCCGGCGGCAGACCCGCCACCCAGTCGAGGTCTCGGCCCTCGCCGGCCTGCGCGCCGAAAATTTTATTAAATACATCCGAAAGAGTCGAGCCGGGCGCCATTCCCGCCGACTGCGCCACCTCGGCGATGGTGCCGCACGCTAATAATCCTCCGTTTTGTATAATGCCAACGCGCGTGCACAATTTTTCGACGACTTCGAGCACGTGCGATGTAAAGAAAATCGTGACGCCGCGCGCGACGAGATTCTGTAACACACGCTGCACGGCCGCCGTCGCGACGGGATCGATGCCGTTGAAGGGTTCGTCGAGAAATAACACTTTCGGCCCGTGAATCAGAGCGCACGCGAGTCCGACTTTCTTGCGCATTCCTAACGAATAATCGATGACGAGTTTTTCGCGATCCTCCCTCTTCAAATCCATCAATTCGAACAACACTCCCGCGCGCCGCGCCGCTTCGTCCTCCTTCAAACCATACAAAAGACCGCTCATGACGGCGAGTTCGTTTCCGGTGAGCCGGTCGAATGTATCGATAACATCCGGCAGCACGCCGATCTTGGCTTTCACCGCGAGGGGGTCGTCGAGGACGTTCAATCCGGCGACATGGGCTTCGCCCGAATCCGCTTTCATCAATCCGCAAAGTATCTTGATCGTCGTCGTCTTTCCGGCGCCGTTCGGCCCGAGAAAACCGAAGAATTCGCCGTAGCCGACTTGAAATGTAACATTATCGACCGCGACCTTGTCTTTAAATCGCTTCGTCAAATTTCTAACAAAAATGGCGGAGTCCATCGAGGTGTTGTGATTTTCTATTGAATATCCGCCAAGGCGACGGGAGCGGGAAAGACCAATTATCTTACCGTTCTTCGATCCCAATCAAATTCCAAATGGTGCGCTCCGGGCGCCAGTTCGCGCCTCGCCGGGCCGTCCGGTTGAAAAAACGTCGCGGACGTGTTGGCCGGGACGACGACGTCGGCAATGAATCGCCGGCCATCGATGCGCCACCGCACCGAAATGCGGCCGCGGATCGAATCGTAATAACCGCCGGCCCAATCGAGACGCTCCGACGGTCCGGGACGAATATTAAAATGCTTGAACCCGGGGGCGTTTTCGTCCGGTTCGATGCCGAGCACACAATTCATGAGCCATTGTCCGACGGAACCCAGAGCATAATGATTCATCGAATTCATTCCGGGATCCTGAAATCCGCGCCCTGCGACATAACCGTCCCAGCGCTCCCAAATCGTGGTCGCGCCGTGGTCGATCATGTATCCCCACGACGGAAACGTGCGCGACGTCGCGATTTCGACGGCTTTTTCATGAAAACCGTTTCGCGAACATTCTATTAATAATCGGTGCGTCGTCTGGATCCCGGTCGAAAGGCGGCCCTTGTATTCATCGAGCGATACGGCGAGCGATTCTTTAACTTTCGGCATCGATTCCGGGGGAACCAGTTGGAACGTCAGCGCGAGCGCGTAGGCCGATTGTGTATGATTCGCGATCCGGCCGTCGTCGCGCACGAATTCGTTAACGAACGCGCCGAATGCGAGCGACGCGATTTGTTTATATTTCTTTTCGTCCGCGGACCGGCCGAGCGCGCCCGCCATTTTCGCGACCAGCCGCGCCGATTGTACAAAAAACGCGGATGCGAGCGCGTCTTTCGCGATGTCGCCGCGGATCGCGGCGGGGCCGTCCGACGGAGCGGCGGCCGAAAACGTCGAAGCGTTCAGCCAGTCTCCATAATCGTTGCCGCGGCCGTTGCGCCAGAGGTAATTATTATCATTCTTACCATAAATATAATCGATCCACCGCCGCGCGGCGTCGAAATGTTCTTCAAGAAGCCGCCGGTCCGCATAATAAATATAACAATCCCACGGCACGAACACCCCGGCGTCTCCCCACGCCGGCGTTCCCGCGAATTGATCGTTCTTTTGGAACGGATGCGGCGCGAAATCCGGAAACCGGCCGTCGGCCGCCTGCGCCTCGCGCACGTCCGCGAGCCATTTTGTAAAAAACGCCGCGAGATCCATTTGTAACATTGCCGTGCGCGAAAACGCCTGCATGTCGCCCATCCAGCCGAGACGTTCGTCGCGCTGCGGGCAGTCGGTCGGCACGCCGAGCGTGTTGCCGCGGAGCGTCCAGAGAATATTGCGCCAGAGTTTATTTAATATTGCGTTCGAACATTCGAAATGCGACGACTCCCGCGCATTCGAACGCATCGCGAGAGCCGTGACGGAAACGGGCGGGGCGTCGCAGCCCGAAATGGAAATATAACGAAATCCGTGAAATGTAAATTTCGGGCGGAACAGATTCGGGCCGTCGCGGCCGGCGATATAACGATCGACCTGCGGCGCGCCGCGCAGGTTCGCAGTATACAATTCACCGTAATCGTCGAGTGCCTCGCCGTGGCGGACGGCGATCCCGGCGCCTTTCTTCGCGGAAACGGCGATTTCGACGATTCCGACGAGATTCTGGCCGAAATCGTAAATATAAGTATCGCCTTTCATTCGCGGCGGCGAAACGGGCGCGCGCGATTCGAAGATATCGACGGGTTCGTTCGGCTGCGCGACAAGCTTTTCGCCGCCGGGGGCGGAGGCCAAGACCGGCCGCCACGACGCGGCGGGCGGTTCGTCCTCCCTTCGCCCGTCATAAACGATCCCATCCAACAGATCCGCCGAGCGGAACGGCCCTTCGGTCGTGGATTTCCACTGTTCGTCGGTTTTGATAACAATCGATTTGCCGTCGTCGAACTCGATTTGTAGTTGCGCGATCGCTTCCGGCCGGCGTCCGTAGATCCCGCGTTTGATTTTTCCCGGCGCGAACGATTCGGCCATGCCGATGCGGCCGCTGTACCAGCCGTCGCCCGCGAGAATGGTTATTTTCTGTTCGCCAACCGTAAGAAACGGCGCCGCGTCGAACGCCCGATACTGAATCGTTTGATTATAATCCGTCCAATCCGGAGCGAGTTCGGGCACGCCGATTTCGCGGCCGTTTATCTTAATATCATAAAGACCTCTCGCGGCGGCGTAGAGCGTCGCGCGCGCGGGCTTGCGTTCGAGCATAAAATTAGTTTTAAACAATACCGGCGGCAGCGCGCCGTCGCCGCGCCCGCGATCCGGCGCGGGCTCCGCATGGCGGATCCAACGCGCGCGCCAGTCCTCCGGCTTTAATAATCCAAAGCGAAATGTAGCAATCTCCCCCCACGGCGACGGCATTCCGTCCGCGTCCCAGACCCGCGCTTTCCAATAATTAATCTCTCCCGATCGCACCCGCGCTCCCGCGTATTCGATTTGTATAGTTTCGTCGGAGTTCACTTTTCCGCTGTCCCATCGATCCGCCAGTCCGGGGACGAGTTTTTCGGGCGATGTCGCCACGAGAATCTGCCACGCCGTCTGGCGCGCGCCCGGCCGCGGATCGTTTAATTTCCAAAAAAACCGCGGCGTTGCCGATTGTACGGCTGCAGGATTTACTAAATATTCACAACGCAGGCTCTCGGGGGGCGAAGGCCGCGAATCCGGAAGCGGTGAGTTCTGTAACAACACGGGCGGAGCGCACAGGCAGAGAAGCACGAGCGTTTTTCGCACCATGGCTTTCGATTGAACGTCCGGGCCCTCGACCGGAGCAAGCGGAAAAGTCCAAATACACTGTTTCCCGAATAAACCCGGCCGGAAACGACGCTGGCGGCCGTTTGGCCGCCAGCGATCGCGAATCTTAAGATTCGACTACTTCGTTACAATTGACGGAGGAGCCGAAATGACGCCCGTGTCGTCGCCGTCGACATACGTGTAACCGCCGTGGCCGCCGAGCGCGCAGTCCGCGCCGGTGACTTTGATGGTGACCGAGTGTCCCTGCGCGCCGGTGACGTCAATGAACACGACCTGCCAGTCGATCGCTTTCCAAGAGCCGCCGTTGAACGGAATCCAGCCCGAATACGTCGGATCGTTCGAGAAGAAGTGCTTTTGATACAAAATCGCCGACGACGTATCATCTGTAACAACGATGTCCATGTACGGCTGATCCTGCGGAGCGTGGTTCGGATCTTCGAGCACGGCGGCCCAGTAGAATTGTAATTGCGGGTTCGCCACATTCGGGACGGCCGCCGTCTGCGACACGGAACTGATGTGATAGTTATTATCCGAATTGTTTACACGGCAGCAGCACGTTCCCGCGTACGGGAGTTGTAGTGTCGTCGCGATCGGATCGGTGCCCGCGTTTACGATCGCGCTCTTCTCGGGATTGAACGATCCCGGCGTCGAGTTCTGCCAGGTGTGCGATTCGTGAGTCCACGACGTGAAATCGCAGGATTCGAATCCGAGATTGCTAAAGAATCCGACGCCCTGCTTTTTGATGCTAATATAACGGAAACCCGAGTGGGAGTTCCATTCCTGGCGCGGATCCTCCGTCGCGATCATCATGAGTGCGTTGATGGCGTTCGGCAGATCGACCTGTTGAATGTCGAATGTAAAATTACCGCTCGCGTCGATCGGCGTCTTGTGTTTCATGCCGCCGTTAATGTAATAAGCGAGCGTCTTCGGCTTGATCGCGCCGGAATTCGCATGACCGCTCACGGTCACTGGAGTATTAAAGTCCGTGATCGTGGCGACGTCGTTCGCGTCGAGAAGCGGCGCGATGACGTCAATCGTAATAAACGTGATCGTGTTCGCGATATTCGACGTCGACGTGCTCGGACCGGCGTTCGTGAACGCCTGTTCGGCGGCGTCGTAGTACTGCTCGAACTGCGACGGATACAGATAGGACGACAGCGCGTCATAACAATACTCGTCGATCGTTCCGGGATACGCCGGCGCTTTCGAATAATTACTGAAACCGGACCCCGTCGAGTAGTTCAACGTGACGACTTCCGTCGGGAAGTTCGGATCGTAAATGGAGAACTTGCCGGTTCCCGCGTCGAATTTGTAAACAAGGACCGCGCTCGCGAATTTCTTTCCGCTCGCCGCGGTGCCGCGAATCATCATGACCTGCGGCATATTCGAAATCGCCATTGCATTGATTATTTCGAGACCGGTTGTCGGCGAGGTCGCCGGACAGCTGCCCATGCCCCAAATCGCGGCCCAAATCTGGCTCGATGCAATAAATACGCGATTGATCAATTCTTTGGCGACGACATCGTCCTTGAAAAGATTCGGGTCGCCCTGGCGATACTTATCATGCAGCGCGTTGCCGTCGGAGGCTTTCTTAAATTTAAAATACCAGTCCGCGAACAGCACGATGCCGATCGAGCTTCCGCCCGGATTGTCATAGGCGCCGAAGTTCGGGTGAAACATGCTGTCGACGCCGGCGACAAATCCCGTGTCGACGCTCGGAAGGGCGGATGTGACGCCGGGCGCGCCGACGATAATAAAACTCGTGCAGTGAATCGTTGAGAACGAAATGAAGTGGCCGACTTCGTCGATCGAAATGGTGCCGCAGGGCAGCCATTGGCCATAAACTTCATCCCAATAAATCGCGAGCGGTTCGTCGCCGGCCTGCAGCAGCGCCGCGTTGTACGGCAACGTCGCCGTCACTGGAATTAAGAAGTTATAACCAGAATTTTTTGTGATATCGACGGACGGCCCCAACGCTACAAAACCCGCCGGCAGCGGAGCCGGAAGATCCTTCTCGGGGCGCATCTTAAGAGTAATCGTCTCGCCGACGTCGACCGAGCCGGGAGCGCCGACGACCTTGCCGCCAAAAATCGGGCTTGTCGGTTTTGTTACTTCGACGGTGCTGCCGCCGTTTTGGATGGTGCCCGCCGCGCCGCCGCCGGCGCCCCCTCCGGCTGCGAAAAAGCCGGACGTCGTTCGATGGCATGAGAGAGCGAAAAGCGCGATGGCGGATACAACAGCGGATGTAACAATAGCACCGCCAATGCGCGTCCGTGGGGAGGTGGATAGTTGAGTCATTTTGCGTCTACAGATAACTGGGATTTGGCTACGAATTCGAAGTTGATTGAGTGGAAAAAGCGTACACGGCCCTTGGGCATGGATGCCAATGTCACCGAGTAAACTTGACTGGAGTTGGTTGGCTGAAGCCTTGCCATACCGCTTCCGAACAACAAAAGCCGCTCCCATCCCGAAATGTGGCTGTCGATCTCCGAAGAAGGGTGCGTCGGAGGTCCGCCGAACGATAGGGTGTTTCGCAAATCAGGGGGTGCGGGCACTTTTGATGCTTGAGGATTATCATACGTTGCGGGAGATTTGAGCGCGCCAATTTCCGAAATTCGTCAAGCGTCCAGGCGCCGGATCTCACATCTTGCGCCGTCGGGATTCATCCTTTGTCATGTTCGCGTGCAGTTTTGTTTCTTATGGACCCACATAAGCGATCGCGACCGCGTGGCATTCGCGCACGATGGCCGGGAAATTCGCGCGGATCCCAATCGATCGCAAAACCGAGGAACTCATAAATGAAATCCATCTATAGTTTGCATCCTTCCTACAAAATGTGGGATTCGTCGATTCGAAATCTCAAGGAGCGCACTGGAAAGCCGCTCGAGGATTGGATGGCGATTCTTAAGAAAAAAGGCCCCGCCACGGACGCCGAACGGCGCGCATGGCTCGCCCGCGAACACGCAATTACTACAAATTACGCGAGTTGGATCGTCGAAGAGGCGGCCGGAAGGAGTTGCAATCCGAATTTGTATGATCCCGAGGATCTCGTGGCCAAAATGTTCGAATCGAAACCGCTGTTGGTTCCCATTTTTGATAAATTACTAAAAATGGGCCTCGCGGCCGGCGCGGAGGCCAAAGCCTGCCCGTGCGCCACGATCGTTCCGTTGTTTCGCAATCATGTATTTGCACAAATAAAACCGTCGACAAGGACGCGCGTCGACATTGGTTTCGCGCTCGGCGCGATGAAACACGCGGGGCGGCTCGTCTCGACCGGCGGTTATGAGAAGAAAGACCGCATCACCCATCGCATTCCGATCGCTACCATTGACGAAATCGACGGCGAAGTGAAGAAATGGCTCAAGACCGCTTACGACACCGACGCCGGAAAGTAGATAATTAATAAAAATGAAAACCAAAACATTAAATTCGACCATTCAACTGCGCGTCGGCGACGAGGCGCTCCGGAACGCTACAGATAAGAACTGGAACGAATGGTGCGGGATTCTCGACAAAGCAGGCGCGGCGAAGATGTCGCACCGCGAAATTGCCGATTTCCTCGGAGCCCGCCACCAACTCCCGCCGTGGTGGCGGCAAATGGTGACCGTCGGCTACGAACAGGCGCGCGGGCGCCGCATTCGCCATGAAACGAAAAAAGGATTTCAGATCAGCGTGAGCAAGACGCTGCCCGCTCCTGTCGCGGAAGTTTCTAAATTCTGGACAGACGTAAAGAAAAGCCGGACTTGGCTTCGACTGAATTTTGCCGTTCGCTCGGAAACGGCCGGCAAATATTTACGAATCGACTGGCCGGGCGGCGCCAATCTCGAGGTCGGATTTCTCGCGAAAGGAGATAACAAATGCCAAATGTCCGTTCAACACAATAAACTGAAGGACGCGAAAGCCGCCGCCGAAATGAAGCGATTCTGGCGCGAGCGCGTCGAAGCGCTCGCGGCATTGTTCAACTAAGATTCAACGTCCAAATACTAATTAAACGTCAGCGCGATTCCCTGCTGGAGCACGTACTCGGGCTCGATCGGGAAATGCACGGTTGTAATGAACACCGCGATCGCTTGTAAATAAAACGTCTGGCCGACGAGATTCGGATCGTTGGGCGGCGCTATGTCCGACGAACCGCCGTCGAAGGGGCCGAGAATGTCGTCGGGCATGATCAGTAAATTATGTCCGTAGAACGGCCAGTCGACGAAGATCGGATCGTCAAGAATCGAAGTCCCATACATCAAATAATGTTGGACGAGATAATAATTACCGATAAAATACGGACTTATCTTTTCGATGGACAAATGGATACTGCAGATATCCGGGGCCCACGTGACAAACGCGGCCGTGTAATCGTCGGGATTATAATCAAAATCCTGCGTCGTGATTCCGGAGAAGACGCACGGCGGCGGATCATTACTTTGCGCCGCGGCGGGGACGGAGAGCGCCGGAATGCACAGCAGAGCGGGACCGGCCAAACTCAATAGGGAGAACTTCATGGATCAACCTCGAACGCGCTCGGGTTCGGTGCCCGAACGTCGAAAAAAACTGTCGAACGGCGGAATTCTAAACTCGTTGAAGTCCTTTGTCCACGCAACCCGCGACGCGAGGCGGAAAACATTAGTATTGCCCGTTTTTGCGCGCGAAATCCGCGGAACCCTTGGTGCGCGGGGGGCGTACAATCCGGCCCGTCACCCGCATTATTCATGAAGTCTACGAAGATGGCCGACGGATTGTACCGGAATGCAAGGCGCGACGACGGCGCGACCGTGTACGGTCTCGCCGGAGGAGCAACGATGCAGTTCGGTACAATCCGCGCGGCTAGATTCGTGGAATTCATGAATAATGCGGGTTAACCCACCCCCCTTCGCTCTTGAGCGTTGCGAATATGCCAGCACCCCTTCTATCAATAGCGTTGTTCGCGCTCCAGTCGGGCGGCGCGAATTATCATAATCCGGCCGCCGTGGAACAGACGCTGCGCGACGCCGTCGCAAAGCACGGCAATCGCGCCAAAATCGATTCGATCGGCAAAACGCTGGCCGGCGATTCGATCTGGTGCGTCACGCTAACAGAAGGCGACGAACGTCAGAAATCGGCCGTTCTCGTTCTCGGCGGCGCCAACGGCGCGCATCAAGTCGGCGTGGAGGCGGCGCTCGCGAATGTTACACAAATTCTCGAGCGCGCCGACGCGGATCCGGCCGTCGCTCAATTGTTAAAAGAACATTGTTTTTATATGATTCCGTTGCTCAATCCCGAGGGCGCGAAATTCATGTTCGCGAATCCCAAAATGGAGCATCCGGCGAACGCGCGCCCCGTCGACGACGACCGCGACCGCCGCACCGACGAAGACCCGCCCGACGACGCCAACGGCGACGGCTGGATTACAATGATGCGATTTCCGGATCCGAAGGGCGAATACGTCATCGATGCCAAGGATCCGCGAATTGTTAGAAAGGCGGATTCGGCCAAGGGCGAGCGCGGAACGCACAAACTCGTCGCCGAGGGCGTCGACGACGATCACGACGGCAAATGGAACGAAGATGGCGTCGGCGGCGTGCGCATCGACCGCAATTTTCCTTATCAATGGAAGGAATTCGACCGCGCGACGGGATCGAGCGCCGTTTCGGAACCCGAGTCGCGCGCGCTCGCGGATTTTTTGTTAAATCATACGAATATCGCCGCGGTCGTCGTTTACGGACTGCATGATAATGTTCGCAAAGCTCCAAAAACCGAGGCGGGGCCGGCGGACGATGCAACAGATACGCCCGCGCCGGCCGCGGGCGGCGGCGGTCGCGGCGGGCGGGGCGGACGCGCGGGAGGAGGCGGCGGCGCCGCGCCGACGTCGATTCTTAAGGATGACGGCAGTCTTTATGAACGCGCCGCGAAAATATATAAAGAAAAAGTCGGCGCGGAGGGCGACGTCGAAGACGTGCCCTCCGACGGCGCGATTCACCAATGGGCGTATTTTCATCGCGGGCTCCCGGCGTTCGCCGTCCGCGTGTGGACGCCTCCTTCGGGAACCCGCGCGGCGAGCGGACCTGCTTCGAAGCCGTCCGGCGAAGGCGAATCCCAGAGCCGTCCGACGCGCGGCCCGCGACGCGAAACGACAACAGATAAACCCGAGGACGAGGACCGCTCGAAGTCGGAGCGCGCGCGCCTCGAATGGAACGATAAAACATTGAACGGCGACGGATTTGTACAATGGAAAGCCGCCGAAAATCCGGAATTGAAAGCGATCGGCGCCGAGATCGGCGGTTGGAAACCCGGCGTTCTGTTCAATCCTCCGGCGGGCGATCTCGCCGAAATAACAAAAAAGCACACGGATTTTTTGTTAGCGATTGCTCCGGAGTGTTATCCAAAAGTGGTTATCGCTTCCGCGAAATTTACAGAAAATAAAAACGGCCTCGCGACGTTCAAGGCGTCCATTCGTAATGATGGAAAAGCCCCCGCGCTCTCCGCGATGGCGCGGCGCGCCGGCACGACGCGCCCCGTTCGCGTGCGCCTCACCGTCGATGGCGGACAAATCGTCGCCGGACGGCCGCAATATTTGGTTAGTAATCTCGATCCGCAGGACGCGCCCGTCGAATGGACGTGGGTCGTGCAGGGCAAACCCGGATCGAAAGTAAAATTGGAAGTTAACTATCCTTTCGGACCCGACTCCGTTTTCACGGGAGAAATTCAATGAATAAATTTTACATTTCCGCCGTTTTCGCGCTGCTCGCGTCGTGCGCGGGCGCCGTCCGCACGCCTTCGATTGTCGTCGCGGCGCAAACGCAGGGCCGCGCGCCGTCCGCGAACGCGCACAAAGTCGAAATCGCGTGGAACCGGTTTTACGATTATGAAGAATTGAGCGAATTATTAAAAAAGGTCGCGGTCGCGCATCCGGATTTATGTAGTATTCAATCGATCGGAAAGACTTATGAAGGCCGCGACATGTGGGTGATGACGATACAAAACCCGGCGACCGGAAAAGAGCAGGAAAAACCCGCGACGTGGGTCGACGGCAACGTGCACGGCAACGAAGTGCAGGGAGGCGAGGCCTGCGTTTATCTCGCGTGGTATCTGACCGAAAATTACAATAACAATCCGTCTGTCAAGGAGACGGTCGATCGAACTGTATTTTATATATTACCGAGCCAGAATCCCGACGGACGCGATTATTGGTTTCATGCGCCAAACACGCCGTCGTCTTCGCGCAGCGGCAAGCGGCCGACCGACAACGACCACGACGGCTTTTTTGACGAGGACGGCCCCGACGACATCGACGGCGACGGCGAATTGTTAACGATGCGGAAATACGTCCCGGGCAAGGGCGATTACCGCGTCGATCCCGACGATGCGCGCAGAATGATCCGCGTCGCGCCTCCGAAAACGGGGGATTACGTCATGCTCGGCCAGGAGGGCATCGATAACGACGGCGACGGCGATATTAACGAAGACGGACCGGGCGGTTATGATTTAAATCGCAACTGGCCGTCCGACTGGCAGCCGAATTATATACAATTTGGCGCGGGCGATTATCCGCTCTCCTACGAGGAGCCGCGCAACATCGCTAATTTTGTATTGGGGCACCCGAATATTCATGCATTCCAGTCGTTTCATAATAACGGCGGCATGATACTCCGCGGTCCCGGAGCCGCCTACGTTCCCGAATATCCGCGCGCGGATATTTCGGTGTTCGACGATCTCGGATTGAACGGCGAAAAGATGCTCCCGTTTTATCGTTATATGATCATCCACCGCGATTTATATACAGTTCACGGCGGATTCGTAAACTGGGGCTACGAGGGCCTCGGCGCATACGCGATCACAAATGAAATGTGGAGCGACGATCAGTTATATCAAAATAACGAGGCGCGGCGCGGACCCGCGTTCGGCGGCGCCGCCGCCGGCGCGCCACCGTCGACGCCGCCGAGGCGCGCTCCGGCCGCCGACGATTCGACGACGCAGGACGATCTTACATTCGACGAATTGGTGATGGCCGGCGGCACATTTGTAAATTGGCACAAAGTGAATCATCCGCAATATGGCGAAATCGAACTCGGCGGGTTCCGGAAAATGACAGGCCGCGTTCCGCCCGGATTCATGATCGAGGAAATGTTACATCGAAACGCGATTTTCGTTTTGTATCAAGCCGAACAGCTTCCGGAGGTCGTCGTCGAAGAAACGTCCGTCGAAAAACTCGGCGACGGACTGCACGCGGTGAATTTTACCGTTAAAAACAAGCATCGCATGCCGACGCGATCCGCGATCGCGGCAAACAAGGAAATGGGCGAGCCCGATTTATTAACAATTTCGGGAAGCGGCGTCGAAGTGGTCGCGGGCGGCATCGGCACGGATCGTTTCAAGAAAACTGAAGTGCGTCTCGCCGAACACGAGCCCGGACGATTATTATTAAATGACGGAATTCCATCGTTCGGCCGCGTCACCGCGCGCTGGATCGTCCGCGGCAGCGGAAAAGTACATATACAATTCACGGCGGAGAAAGCGGCGACCGTCGCCGCCGACGTGCAATTATAACTTACAAATAAATCCTCTTTTTACCCAAATTATGACGATGCGCTTCTTATCAAAAATCCTTTGTATTGCCGCGCCCCTGACCTTGTCGACCGCGGCGTATTGTCAGGACGAAGACACGTCGACGAATATCGGAACGTTTCTCAATTTCGAATCGCCGCAGATTCATCCGATCGCGGTCTCGGCGGACGGCAAGAAGTTATTTGTTGTAAACACGCCGGATTCTCGCCTTTCGATATTTGATACAACAACGGCGTCGAATCCCGTTTTATTAAGTGAAATTCCGGTCGGCATGGAGCCGGTTTCCGTGCGGCCGCGCACCACCGACGAACTCTGGGTCGTCAACCACGCGTCGGATAGCATTAGCATCGTTTCAATCGCCTCGGGAATCGTGACCGACACGATTAATTGTAAAGACGAGCCCTGTGACGTCGTGTTTGCCGGCTCGCCCGTGCGGGCGTATGTAAGCGTCGCCGCCAGCCGCGAAGTGCGCGTCTACGACGTCGCATCGCACGCGCTTGTCACTACAATTTCGATTCTTGGCGTTCAACCTCGCGGACTGGCGGCCGCGGCCGATGGTTTGCACGTGTACGCGGCCGTCACGATGTCCGGCAATAAAACAACAATTATTCCCGCGAGCCTCGCGCCCGCGCCGCCGCCGCCGACCAATCCTAATATTAGCGCGGCGCCCAAGACGGCGCTCATCGTCAGTTCGACGGATCCCGCGTGGACCGGTTCGATTCCGTACACGGTTTCGGACAACGACGTCGCGGAAATTTCGACCGCCACGAACACGGTTTCGCGCTATTTCACGGGCGTCGGAACGACTAATTTTAATGTTTCGGTGCGTCCGGGAACTGGAGATTTATATATTCCCAACACGGACTCGCGCAACGTCATACGTTTCGAGCCGAACCTGCGCGGACACGCCGTCGACAATCAGGTTTCGAAGATTACCATTACGAGCGGAGCCGTCGCGAAATTCGATCTCAACCCCGGAATCGATTATACAAATCCCAATAATCCGACCGCCAAGTCGAACGCGCTCGCGCAGCCGACCGACGTCGCATTCACGCCCGCGACCGGAACGTATATGTATGTTGCATCGTTCGGCACCGATCGCGTCGCGAAGATGGATCCGGCGACGGGCGCGATTCTGTCGCGCATCGAAATCGGCGTCACCCCGGGGACAACGGTAAATTCGGCCGCGAAGCGCGGCCCGCGCGGACTCGCTATGCATCCGACGGCCGGTCGATTGTATGTATTAAATCGAATTACAAATACAGTTTCGATTATTAATACCGCCAACGACACAACGGGCCTCGAATTCGCGATCGGGTCCTTCGATCCGACGCCCGCCGCGATCAAGAATGGCCGGGGATTCTTATACGATGCGAAGTTATCCGGCAACGGCACGATGTCATGCGCGTCGTGCCACATCGACGCGGAATCCGATCATGAAGATTGGGATCTCGGCGATCCGAGCGGTCCGGAAATAGATATTCCGGACCCGTCGAATACCTACGGCATCATTAAGATGCATCCGATGAAGGGCCCCATGTTTACACAAACGCTTCGCGGACTGTCGCAGGGATCGAATCCGCTTCATTGGCGCGGCGACCGCGCGGACTTCAACGCGTTTAATATTGCATTTCAAAATCTGATGGGCGGAACGCAGTTGTCGGCGGCGAACATGCAGGCGTTCACCGATTTCATCATGACGTGCGATTTCGAGCCAAATCCGAATTTAAATCTCGACCGATCGCTCCCCGCGACGATCAACGGCGGCGATCCGAATAATGGGAAGAATATCTTTAAGAATTCGACCGTGCCGACGATCGGCACATGTAACAACTGCCACCACCTTCCGCTCGGCACCGGAAGCAAGATCGTTAATCTAACAGTTCTCAGCCAGCCGCAAGGATTGAAAGTCCCCCAGCTTCGCACGTCGTATCAGAAAATGAATTTTGATAATACGCCCGGCGCGACGTCGCTCTCCGGATTCGGATTCGCGCACGACGGGACATTTGCGACGATGGAGGCGTTCCTTGGCAATCCGTCCACGTTCGGGGCGATGGCGACGGACACGATCGCGAAACGCGATCTCGCATCGTTCATGATGTGCATCGATACGAATACTCCGCCCGCCGCGGGATATTCGCGAACCGCGAAATCGACAAACGTAACAACTTCTTCGATTACTAATGATGTGAACATGTTACTTTCGCGCGCGAACGCGGGCGAGATCGACGTAATCGCGAAAGGTAAGATCGACGGACAATTGCACGGCCTCCTTTACGTTCCCATGTTCGGAAATTTTCAGACGGACAAAGGCGGTTACGGCCCGTTCTCATGGTCGCAACTTGTTACAAAAGTGCAGGCCGGCGGAACGCTAACGATGATGGGCGTGCCGAAAGGATCCGGCCAGCGCATGGGCATCGATCACAATATGAACGGGATTCCCGATGCCGAGGAGACGAGCTCCACGGTGCTCGAGAATTTCGGCCACGCGACGCCCCCATGCGCCGGGAATATTCATATCAGTTCCAATTCCGATCCTTATATTGCCAATGCGAATTTTGCATTCACATGCACCGGAATCGCGCCGAACGGTCTATCGTTACTGATCGCGGCGAGCGGCGACGGCCTCGAACCGGGCCCGGACATCATGGGCGTCACGCTGTGGGTCGACGTCGCGGCCGCGGAAGTCTTCGCCCTTGACATGTATGCCGACGACCTCGGATTCGGCTGGGCGGCGATTCCAATTCCTAACAATCCGAATTTGGTCGCTTCCTTCTACTCGGCCATGGTGATCACGCTCAATTCCTGTAATCCGGCGGGAATTGCGGGATCGCAAGGCGTCCGTTTTGAGATTCAGGACGCGCCCGGCGGAAATTGAATTGATCGCGAAGATCGAGCTACTACAAAAAGCGGCGCCGTCAAACGCGCCGCTTTTTTTTCAATTGCCCGTCGGACGATTGTGAAATAAAGGGCGTCCGTTGGTGGAAAGCAAGAAATGGTGTCCTATTCAAGATTCTCGTTCGCAACGCGATTCTCCCACCTTTGGCTTCCCATGGCAACTTTGCTCGCCGCCGCGTTTACATTTGCTCATTTGGCCCTTTCCGTCCCGGCGGGGGCGGATGTTAAGAATACCGGCGCGCTCCACCCGCCGGTTTTGCCCGCGTTTTCGCACGCGATCGGGCACGTCGCGCTCGACAAAGGCGCCGCGAAGAACCTTTTCGACGTCTCGGCCGAGGGACTCCCGGCGACCGGCGGATTTGTATATTCAGTATTTCTCGAGAACGCGGCCGGCTCCTCGGTATTCATCCCGCTCGGGACGATGACTACAAATACGCCGAAGCCGGGCGGACCGCAACTTTGGAATCTCAATCTCGACGGAGGCGCAGAGCCCGATCCGCTGCTCGGCGTCGCGTCCCTCGACGATCTCGCGGACCGCAAGTTGGAAATTCGTAATAATGCGCACGTCACCGCCCTGATCGGATATGTGCCCAGGCTCGTCGCGGGAGCTATAAACAAAACGCCCTCGCTGAAGGGCGCCATGTACATGCAACGCGACGAGAATGCGGTGATGGTCGCCGGCGATGCGCGGGCAAAATTGATAATTAATGAATCCGGATCCGTCGAAGAATTGAGCATTCTCGGAGCCGAATTTCCGATTCTGGGCCAGAACGCGTACGGCCTTTACATACAATCGACGCCGACGAGTTCCATTTATAACTTTGTCGCGGGACTCACATTCGACGCCAAAGTCGACGGGAAGAATCAACTGTTACTTTCCGGTTTGAATAACGCGCCGAAGGAGCTCGGCGTTCCGCATATGTCGGCACTGGCGGGCCGCACGGCGCAGATTCGCGATTCGACAAATCGTGTCATTCTTTGGTGCGACATTCCCGCGCCCGCGGCGAAAGGTTCGGTGAAGAATCTTAATGAAAAGGCTCCGCTCGCGCCGACGGCGTCGGCCGGGCCGCTGTCCGCGGCGAAAGCCGCCGTTACCATTAAATTTAACGGTAAAGACGGTCGTTCGATCTTCGACGTCGCGGGCTCGGGTTTTCCGGTCAACGCCTCGTCGATCGTCTGGGTCGAAACGGGCAATAATACAAATAAATTCACGCGCGCCGGACTGCTCCAACCGCTTCCGTCCGGAAAGGGCAAGACTAATTTTCACGCGGACACGTCCCTCGGCGATCCGCTTCCCGATGGCGTTGCCGACGCGCGCGATCTCGCCGGGCGCCGCGTGCAGATTCGTAATAATTCGAACGTCGTCCAGATGGAGGGCGCGCTGAAATAGTAAGAACCCTCGCGCCGTCGGAGACGGCGGCGCGCCCGAATCCATATACAATTCGACGGTCGGGCGGCCGGCGCCGTATGCTGGCGGCCCGCGCGGCGGTGAACCGAATCCGCGCCGCGCCGCATTTCGTATCGTCGAATGCCTCCAATGGATCCCAAAACGCTCCTTGCCGACGGTGATTTTGTCCGCGATCTGGCGCGCGCGTTGATAACAGATCCGCACCGCGCGGAGGACGCGGCGCAGGAATTGTGGCTTTCGTTTTTGCGGCGCGGGCCGGGTCCGCGGACGCCGTTGCGCAACTGGGTGGCCGCCGTTTTGAGAAATTCGGCGCGCCAGATGATTCGTAGCGATCGCAACCGCGCGGCGCGCGAAAAAGCGGCCGCTCGCCGCGAGACCGTTCCGTCGGTGGTCGACGTCGCCGAGCGCGAGTCGGCGCGCCGCGCCGTGGTCGAAGAATTGTTAAAACTCGACGCACCGTACCAATCGGCGCTTTTGTTGCATTATTATGAACAATTGCCGCCGCGCGAAGTCGCGCGCCGACTCGGAATTCCCGTCGAAACGGCGCGGACGCGCATCCGCCGCGGGACCGAACAACTTCGCGAGGCGCTCGACGCGCGCACGCCCGGCGGGCGCGACGCATGGGCGGTTTCGCTTCTTCCTTTTATTAAAATTGGACGTTCCAGTTTATTCACATCCGCGGGCGCGGGAGTACTCTTTATGAAAGCATGGATGCAGGCGGCCGCCGTCGCGGCATTATTGATATTTGGAATCTGGATCGGTTGGAGCGTTCTTCACTCGCCGGGAATTATTATAAACAATCCACCGTCGGACTCGGGAGGACTCGCGGCCGCGTCGGTTCCCTCGAATACAATTATTAACGAAAAGGAATCCGCCGCGAAGAAGAACGGCGCGGAATCGCAACCGCAGCGACTGCCGGCGAATGCGAACGTGCCGCGCGTGTACGGACGAATTGCAGACTTACAAAACCACAACATTGCAGGCGCGAGAATCACGGCGGCGCCAAGCCCGCCGAAAAGCGCGATCGTGGCATCGGATGCGAAAATGAATCGTAACAATGTGCGCGCCGCTGTTTCCGCGGCCGACGGGACGTTCGAAATTCCGCTCCTCGAGGGGGAATCGCGATTGATACTACTGATCGAAGCGAAGGGCTTTTCTCCCGAACTTATTCATCCGGCGACGCCCAACGTCGAACAACAATACCGGCTCGAACACGCGCAGTCGCAAACAGGCCGCGTCGTCGACGAAGCGGGCGTCGCCATCGCCTGCGCGGAAATTACATTAAGCGTATTCCATGGATTCTCGGGTTTCGAGCGAAAGGGCGTGTCGGCCGCGGATGGCAGTTATCGAATTGATGATTTACTTTCCGTTTCGAAAGTAACGGGTTCGATAGGAATGTCGGCCGATCGCTACATGGTACGGGCCGAAGGTTATGCTCCACTTGTTATATCCGAAAATGGGAATCCTTTTTCAGGCGACCTTAAATTATCGAAGGATTTCGTCATGAATCGCGGCGTGACGCTGACAGGGTCCGTGCTCGACGACGAAACTGGAAAACCGGTCTCCGACGCGCGCATCGTTCTTTGGAATACCGGAGGACTGGGTGGGAACAACATCCGTGGAACTGTAATTATGAATCCTTTCGGAACGTGGATTTATAAAGAAACGAAATCGGGCGCCGATGGAACGTTTATATTCGAGCACGCGCCTGGAATTCAAAATGATATCAAGCGTATCCAAGGCGAGAAACCGAAGGCGTGCGAGATCGCCGTCGAGGCTCGGGGTTATGTAACGATGGGAATGCACGTGGACGCCGCGCCGGCGGGCTCCACTGTTGAACAAACATTACGATTAATGCGCGCGGCGACGGTTCGCGGAAGAGTCGTCGACGAACACAGCGCGCCGTTCGAGAAAGTTACAGTTTTCGTTCCGCGCGGGTCGGGCGAAAAACGTTCGTGGGTGGATCCCGAGATCGCGCCCGGCGCGGGCGCCATGGCCGTGACGAGCGCCGACGGACACTATGAAATCAATACCATTGAAGCGAGTTCGACGAACGAGACCGATGTTACAGTTCGAACGAATCTCGACGCGCCGGTGGTCAATACAATTCCGCCGCGGGAACCCGTGCGTCACGAAGTGAATGTTAAGATTCGCGCCGGTACGGTCGCCGACGCTCCCGATCTCGTCCTTCCGCGCGGGCTTGCTCATGATCCGGATGCGCCGAAGAAAACCGATATGACCGTCGAGGTTACTGTTATAAGCGCGGACGGCCGGCCCGTCGCGGGAGCGGGGTTGCAAATCATACCGTTCGGTCCCGCGACAATGACCGCGACGCGCGTGACGGATTCCGGCGGGAAAGCTAAAATAAATCTAAGCGTTCGGAGTTCGTCAAGCGCGGAGAGCGCGGAAACGCGCTCGGTCATGGCGGAGGCGGACGGTTTTTCCCGCGTCGAATCCGAGTCGTTCGAGGCGCGCGCCGGTGAGACCCAACAAATAAAATTGATTATGAATCCGGCAAAGACCATTCGTGGAATCGCGTTGCGCCACGACGGAGGCCCGGCCGTCGGCAGTTTTGTTAAAGTGTCGGATCCAAAGAATACGACCCGCGACCCGAACTTCTCGCTCGCGTACACGACCGCGCGCGAGGACGGATCGTTCGAGTTAAAAGGCGTTCCGGAGGGCGTATTTACTATAACCGCGAGGCACCAGCGGCGGACGACGACGGGCAAATTCGAATCGATTCAATCGTCGATTGGTAATATCAGCGCCGGCGCCGAAAATGTAATACTAGAATTCGAGAACGACGACGCGGACGCGCCCGCGGGCTCGCTCGAACTCGCCGTGACGGACGCCGCGACGGGCAAACCATTATTAAAATTCACGGCGATGCTCGTCCGCGGTCTGCGTTCGTTCTACGGACGCCCCGGAATCCCCGGACGCGCGCAATTCGACGGAGTGGGTCCCGGCGAATATGAATTGCGCGTTTCGGCCGAGGGATATGCCACCGAACGGATTCCTAATATTACCATTGTCGCGGACGCCACGGCTTCGCGCGCGACCGCGCTCGGACACGGCACGGCCGTCCGCGGAACCGTACACGCGCCCGCGGGCGTCGCGCTCGACGGTTTCGAGATCGGACTCGACCCCGTCGATACCATGAATACGGCCGGCCATCCGTCGCCCAAGACCGCCGTCGCCGCGAATGGTCAATTTAAGATTGAAGGCGTCGCGCCCGGAATCTGGCGCGTCTCTGTTTACAGAACGCCCGATCCGTACGGAGAATATATATACGCCGCGAAGTGGGCAGTGACGCATGAAACTGTAATCACCGTCGGCGCGAACGAAGTCCTATGCGATCCCGAAATCTCGGCGGCGGGAACGCTTCGAATCAAGATAAATAGCACTTTAATAAAACTCGAATTCTCAGGTCCGGCCGCGACCGAGGCGCAATTGGACATGGCCGAACGTTCGAAAATTATTATTAAAAATACGGCCGGGAAAACTCTTTATACTTTAAGCGGCCTCGACTATCGCGTCAGCGCCGAACACGGATTTCCAACCGGTGAACTCATCGTCCGCCTCGAAATCCCCGACCGCGAGCCGATCGAACAGCATGTTACCATTGTCGCCGGCAAACGGGCGACGGCGACGTTCGAAGTTGAGTGATTAGAAGTGGTTTCATAAGTCTCTCGAGCTCGCTCTGCGAGATGCTTGTGATAACACTTCCAGATTGGCGCTTCTATGGTAATATTTTCGGAGCGAACCAATCACTAATTATAGCGTGTATTGAACGATATCGGATCATTCGGCGGCGGCGTGAAATATTTCGACATTTACTTTTTTTGCCGCCTCCAAGAGCGGACGATCCAGCGTAGCAAGAGGTAATCGAAGCTGCATTGCAAGATCGAGATAGGTTGCGTCATACGCTGACAATCCGAGCTTTCGGCTCAAATCCAACACTTCGAAAAGCATGCGTTCGCGCGTGTGATGCTCCAATTGAATATTAAATTTCGCGAGAATTTCACGAAATCGCCTGACTTTGTCGTTTGTTAGTATCTTTCGCCTTTCGTGGATGGACAACACATTCGCGACTTCGATCGCCCAAAGGCCGGGTGCCACGGCTCCATCCCGGGCAACGGCGGCAAGTACCGCCTCGGTAAAGGCCGTTGTTTCGCTCTCGACACACCATGCAATTGTAACGGAACAATCGAGGATAAGCATGCTAGGGCCGCCCTTCGTCAATTAGCTGTCGAATGGTGACACCTTTGGGAAGGCGAACTCCCTTGCGGAGTTTCTTTAAATTATTAATTACGTCTACAACGCTTGTGTAATTGATCGGCTGCGTGAAAGGCACAAGTCGCGCGACAGGACCGCCGTGGCGCGTAATCACGATCGACTCGCCTTTCTCGACGCGGTCGAGAATTTCGCTCAAGTGTTGTTTAACGTTAAAAACGCCAATGGCGGATTTAGTCGAGGTTGTACGGCGATGGGTAACCATATTTCGGTTCGGGACGGTTCACGTTATAGGAACCGTATCTATCCAGACTATCCAGAACTCTACCTCGCGTCAAGTCCATGGGAAGATCCGCTGAGTCGCGGTCGTCTCTTGCGAATGGCGGCCATACGCGAGGCGCAATGGAGAATCACTTTTTTCGTTTAATCGTTTTCAGACTTGCCGCGACCGGCCGCCATGTGCGCGTTTCCTCCATCTTGCTATTACTAGTCGCATCCATGCGTTCGACAAGCAGCGGCGACACCGTCAAAATGTTTGTGGATAAATCGCCCCAACCGTCGGGCCAGGACTTGGGCGGATGGACTAGTATACAATCCCGAGCGCCCGGCGAATTTTTTGGGAACCGCCCGGCGGCGACAAAACCGCCTTTCATTATTGCGTTTTCAATTTTTAGTTTCTTTGGAGTGTCGTCGCCCGGCTCCGTCGACGAATCGTTAACGATCCACCCGCCTTTCTCGAAACGAACGGGCGATCTCACGCCGAGCGGCAGGTCGTCCCCTTTTTCGATAATATAAATTTGCACGGCCGTATCCGCGTTCGGACGGCTCCCGGCCGTCGTCGCGGGGCGGCTCGCCGGCGCCATGGCCCCCCAATTCACCGCGATGGCCGAGAGAAATGAATCGGTCAATCTCTGAAACTCCGGCGGCGACGATTCGTTCCGTTGTGGGAAGCTAAAATTCTCGCACGCCCGCATGACGTCGCGAGCAAGCTCGGAAGACTCAATCTTGTCATTATCATTATTAATGTACAATTCCGACCAATCGACTCCGGAGTACACCTTCTCCTGAAGAAGCAAGTATAGTTGCGGGGCGAAGTCTCCAAATGTCGGCCACTTCTCCGGATGAATTTCGAATTGTTCGAACAACGGTTCGATGAGCGGCGAAAGGACGAGCCCCTCGTGTACTCGATAGGACATATCCCGCCTGGCCTGCTCTTTGCCGAAGTGTTTCAACTGGTAGCGGCCTTCTATCGCGAGAAGGGTCTGCTCGGAGAGTGCACAATTCGGATCACGATACTGCATTACATTCTCGCCCCACAACCGGGAGTGCGATACCAGGAAACTCATCAACGTCGAGCGCTTCTTTACAGCTTCTGGAGCAAACCGATCTATGATTGAATGTCCAATACTATACCGTAACATCTGTCCGACGTCTGATGGCTGTTCGACCGGAGTAACTTCAATAAACGTCGCGTCCCCCGCCATGTTGATTCCGCGACACCACGCTCCACTGTATCGTTCGCGGAAATATGTAAATCGAATGACGACGCTCGGAATCGGCATGCGGAGATAATCTGACTGATCCTTGGGAGGATCGGACGTGCCCAACGCGGTTTCGTATACTTTGCGTATCGAGTTGCGGGTTTGTTCTTCGCGCTTCCACCATGCATCAATATCAATAACCTTCGCTAGTCTTTGCAACGCACTCCGAATTTCTGTGTATTTTTCCCCCGGCACGTCGCCGTGCAACGATCGGTCAAGCGGCCACATATCATATTCTGTATTCCGATAATACCAAGCATACGAGCTGCAGGCATCCACGGCATCGTCGGATGGAAGCTGGAACCCATCTAACTTATCAAGGATTGACTTGAAGATAATGCCCGTATCATTAGGAACCGTGTCAGACCGCCGACCGCGCGCGAATCTTAGCATATCGCAAAGTGCGTAGACGGGTTCATCCACGATAATAAATGATTTTGGCTTCGACGCGGCTTGACTCGAGGCCGTGGATTGCGCGATCTCGCCTCCTTGCGTCGACGGCATCGCGCTCCAACGTGGGAGTATGAAAATAATCGCGATCGCGCACGACAGGGGGCGGAGAGTCACGGCGACGCGGTGTCTCCAGTGTCGCAAGCGACGTCAATGGCGGACCACGACCGGCCGTCTTTTCTTGCAACCTCGAATCGCGCAATCGCTACCATTTCGTTTCGCCTCGCGGCGATCGCGACATCTTCGCGTTCTTCGATTGACATTATAAATAATATGGGCGCCAAGTATTCGGAACAAATAGTTATTATTGGAGCCATTGTGATATTGGCTCTGTTCTTGATTCCCGTGCTTGTTTTTGCGGTGTACGTCCAGAAAATTCCGGGGGCGATCGACAAAGCGAACGTGGAGGCCTGCAGGGCTAACTTAAGCGAATTGTATAAAGATTTAATACAATACAAGTTGCGATTCCGCGACTGGCCCAAGGAATCCGGCGTCAAGTTTTTCTTATCTTTGTGGCGCGTGGACCCGACCGTGCAAGATGATACGTTTGCAAAGCGGTTCACCTGCCCGGGAATTCGCCACCAATTGTTAACGGGTATCCGAGGTCGCAGACCTTCGAATTGGTTCGACGATTGGGACGCAGTCGACGGCACATACACCGGCTACGCCGGCCGGGATCTCGAGACGTATCCCGATATTGATAAAAATCCAAGCGCGCAGGCTCTCGTCGCCGATGATAATCAATTTGCCTTGGATCCAACGGATCCCACGCCAAATCATCAATTCGTTACTGTAGTTTTGTTCGCGAACGGAGACATTCGGGAATACAATTTAAACAATCTCCGAAAAGACGGAATTCTGCGACCCGATGAATATTTAATTCCGGGTCCCGACTGTCCGGTCGCGGAACTTCGAACGCTCCGCGCCGACGAGCCGCGGAAAAAGAAATAAAATTAGCATGCGGAAATTTCTTCCACGTCGATTGTATCGATTCGATGCGGCCCCGGAGCGGGCGCTCAAGCGACGTCATCGCCCTGCCCGATGCTCATTCGTTGAAGTTGGGGTTCACGATCATTCACGGAGTGCACCATGTCCGTTTCCTGCTGCGGTTCCAATTCCTGCTCGAATGCCGGCGCGATTCAAGTCCTCATTCGCGCCACCGCGGTCGATCCGACCGCGAAGACTACTAAAAACAACGATAACGATAAAGTTAACAAAGACGACATCCGCGACACATTTTCCGTTTCGAATGAAGCGCGCGAAGCGTTGAGACTCGAGCAATTGGCGCTGCAGGCCGGAAAGTAGACTCGGCGTTTTTGATTATTTAAGAAAAACAGTCGACCCCCGCGCGCGTGAGTCCCGCGCCGACTCTTAACAATTCCGCGGAGCGCGGAAGCCTCGATTTTGCCATCGCGCGCCGCGGCCGGATCGCCGCGATGCCGAGCGTCGCCCTGTCACCCCCTGCACCATTGAGCATGTCGCTGACTCCCCACGATCCGTTTTGAATGAGCACCAATTTACTGTTAATTCGACGATTCCGAGTACGGCCCAAACGGTACGGACCTTGCGATAGCTCAATTCACGGACGGTTCGATTGGCCGGCGGCTCGCGGAACAAACTTCGCGAAATCGCTCCCGATCCGAATCGTTTCATTATCATTTCGATTTTGTTCTGGATTTCGCATTCATTTTTAATAATAAACTCCGAATGGAAAGGACCTTCGAATCCCCGATTCAAAGAGGGTCTTAACGCATGCGACCGCGCAACACTCGCTTTTCATTAATAATCGCTTCGACCTGCGTGTGGGTCGGCGTTGCGCTTGGACAGGATGCAAAAATTGAGAAACAGCAAACGGCGCCCGCAACGCCCGAGTCCGCGCCATCGCGCCCCGCAGCCGCCGACATAAAAACTGACGACGGAGCAAAGACCGACAAATCTCCCGCGGCCAAGGTCGCGGGCATGAAACTCGACGGATATTTCGATTTGCGCTATCGATTGCGCAGCAGTCCGACCGGGGTCAAGGATCAGGACGTTTTCGGTTCGCTCGGCCTCGACTTGACAATTCCCAATATCGGTAAAGAAGGGCTCCATTTCCGACTCTCGGGTTCGGCGATTCTGGATGTTAATGATTTTCCACAGAACGGAAGTCCGTTTTTCGGTCTCTCGGAAACCTTTAATTCAAGATTCCATAGTTATCTTTATGAAGCGTTCGCCGAGGCAAACCCGGGCGGTCCGTTGTCAAACGTCCGCGTCGGCCGGCAGATGCTCTGGCGCGAAGAAGGGATTCGCTTCGACGGCGCGTACCTCGAGACGAAGCGCGTCGGCCCCGCATCGTTCACGTTCTACGGCGGCGTCCCCGTGCATTTTTATGAAGCTTCGGCCGAGGGCGACGTCGTCGCGGGCACGGGCGTCAAACTGCACGCGTCGAAAACGTTAACATTTACAATCGACGAAATTTACATGCGCGACCGACGGCAAATCGCAGGGTTGCCCGATCGCGTCGAAGAATTGCTGAGCGTTTTCGGCGCCGAATGGCATCCGCTTAAAACGCTGACGGCGCGCGGCTCGTACTCGATGCTCGACACGAAGGAGCGCCGCGAAAACTTCAGTTTGAATTACGCGGACAGCGACGCGGGTTTCCGCGCGAGCGGCGAAATTCTCCGCCAAAACGATTTTACAGATCTTCCGGCGACCGAGTTTTCGCCGATGGTTGGCGTCCTCGGCAATTATCATCCATATCTGGAAGGCCGGTTGAATGCATCAAAAACGCTTTTCAAACCGGCCGAGCTCGGCGCCGGGTACCGCATCCGGCGGCTGCTCGAAGGCACCAGCGAGGGACTCTTTAATCATGAATTCGATCAGGTGTACGCCGTGCTGACGCTCGATCCGTTTCCGATCGAAGACGTGGCCGTTTCCGTCCGGGGCGACCTCTTCGACGGCAACAGTGTCAACACCGGCGGCGGCGGTGTGAGCATCGAAAAACGTTTCGGCAAGACCGCCCGAATTGAAGCATCGACCGATTATACGTTATATCGCCTCGATTATATTCTCGGCGAAGAGCGTTTCCGCAGCCGCGAATATGCGCTCCGCGGAAAAGTTAAATTATCCGAACGGATTTCCATCGGTGCGGGTTACCGTTTCGAGTCCGACTCGCTCGGCGAGTATCACGTCGCGGATTTTAATCTTATCATTCGATTCTAATGCGACTCCGAACCCTGCTCATTATCGTCACCTGCCTCAGCACGGCGCTGTGCGCGGGGTGCGTGATCGTCAATCTCGTGGCGGGCCGCAAGCGCGACATACCGTTCTCGCACGCCACACATATCAAAAAGGAAATGACCTGCGAGGCGTGCCACTCGGACGCGGAATCCGAGGACCGCGCGGGAATGCCGAGCCGCGACGTGTGCATCACATGCCACGACATCAAGCCGGACAAGACGCCGAAGGATTTCGAAAAAGTAATTGTAGCGTCGACCGAATTGAAGTTTCCGGAATGGAACAAACTCGTCGATTTGAAGTTTTCGCACAAGACGCACGTCGCGAAAATGTATAAATGCGCCGACTGCCACGGCGACGTCGAACAATCCACCGATCTCGACGAATCGGTTATTGTAAAAATGGACGCGTGCATCGCGTGTCATGCGAAAGAGGGCCGCAAGACCGACTGCGCGAGTTGTCATAATAATATTCGAGAGGACGCGCGGCCGCCGTCGCACAACGCGGCGTTTCTTAAACTTCACGGACGCGACGTGCGCGGCTCATCCGACGCGCTCGCCGAAGGGAAATGTTTAATTTGCCACGGTCCCCAATCGGATCATTCGTGCGAGCGTTGCCACGCGGAAACGCCGCCGGCGAATCATAATGAATTCTGGCGGCAGCGCGGCCACGCGGGCGAGGCCGAACTCGACCGCGAGGCGTGCGGGACGTGCCATCGCGAAGATAGTTGCATACGATGCCACTCGGAAGTGCGTCCTTCGAACCACCTCGGCGCGTGGGGCGGCACATTTTCCGCGCACTGTTTTTCCTGTCATGAACCACTCAGCGCGAACGGTTGTTCGGCATGTCACAAATCGACGCCGGCCCATCTGTCGGCGCCGCACCGTCCTCCTCCTCCGCACCCCGGTCCGAATGCCGATTGCCGGTCGTGCCACCTGCCGAATCTATTAATTCACGCCGACAACGGCGAGAATTGTACTATCTGCCATCACTAAACTTATTGGTCAATATCATGTTAACAAGGCGCATCCTCGGAATTATTACCATCGCGGCCGGAATTGCCTTCGCGACGGCGCAGACAAGGCCGGCCAATGCTAATGCATGCATTTATCTGTCGGGCCAGGATTCCAAACCCGCGGACGTGCGGCAATACATCGGCGTCGACAAGTGCAAACTTTGCCATATTAAGAAAACGACCGGCGAGGCGTACATGGTCTGGAAAAAGACCAAGCACGCGAAAGCTTATGAAGTGCTCGCGTCGCCCGAAGCGAAAGCCATCGGCGAAAAGTTAAAGATCGAAGATCCGCAGAAGAGCGATCAATGCATGAAATGCCACTCCACCGGTTACGGTTCGAAAACCGAGGAATTCGCAGCGACGTTTAAGAAAACCGAAGGCATCGGCTGCGAAGCATGCCACGGTCCCGGCAGCGAATATCACAAAGAAGACGTTCACGCCAAGAGCCGCGATCTGGGCAAAAAAGCAGGTATTATCATTCCCGACGAGAAGACCTGCATCAAGTGCCATAACAAAGATTCCCCAAATTATAAGGAATTCGATTTCCAGAAGTTTTATAAGGAAATCGCGCACAAGAATCCCGAAAAGGAAAAGAAATAATATATAGGGTTGGGAATGGACTCTCCGGCCGCGCGCGTCGCGGCCGAACATTATAAGTTTCCGGCGCCTGGCGCGCGTCGCCAGGCTTTCGTTTTATTATTCTAACAATAACCGATCATGAATAAACCCGCGGACACCAAACCGGCGATGCCCAGGAAGCGCCTCGTTGCGCGCATCTTTGGATGGGTGTGCGGGGCAATATTTACCATTCATGCGCTGAAAATCGCGCTGGGCGCGACGGTGGTCCTTTCGGCCGGCGCCGGCGGATTGATGATGTACTCGTCGCGCCCGGAGTTCTGTACGAGCTGCCATTACATGCAGCCTTATTACGATTCGTGGAAGAAGGGATCGCACAAAAATGTTACATGCATCGCGTGCCACTTCCCGCCCGGAATGGAGGGATTCATCTCCGGCAAAATTGCGGCGATTTCGCAGGTTGCTTTATATTTCACGGGGACGCAGGGCCCGAAACCGTTTGCACATATCCGCGACGAGTCATGCATGCGCTCCGGATGTCATTCGCTCGAAGGCCTGATTCCGACGGCGCAGAATTCTAAATTTAAATCCAAGTTTAATCATGAGAAACACCTCGCCGCCGCCGCGGCGAAAGCGGGCGTCGCGAGCACGCCGGCCGCGCAGTTTACATCTTTTTTGACGTGCGCGAGTTGTCATACACAAATACTCCGCGACGAACACATGACGGTGAATCGCGACGCGTGCACGCTCTGCCATTTGAGATCGGACGCGCCTCCCGAGCGTTCGAAATGTACACTTTGCCACGAGGCGCCCGGAATTGTTAAGATCGACGGCGGCACGTTCGATCATAAGAAAATCGAGAAGTCTCCGGTCGATTGTAAGAGTTGTCACGCGGGGCTGAACGGCGGCACCGGACACGCGCCGAAGCAACGCTGCATGCAATGTCACAATTCGCTGGATAATCTTTCGCGGATCGGCGACAAGGAATTCATCCATCAAAAACACGTCCGCGAAATGACGATCGATTGTCAGGATTGCCATCTTGAGATCCGGCATTCATTGGAAAAGGACTGGGTCGAAAAAGAGACTTCCTGCGAGACCTGCCATCCGAATCATCATACAAATCAACGCAAGATGTTCGCGGGCACGGGCGCGCACGAGGTCGAGGCGATCAAGAGCCCCATGTTTAAGGTTCGCGCGGGCTGCCTCGCATGCCACATGACGCTCAAGCACAACGGCGGAGAATTAGTATTAACCGCCGACGCGAAGTCCTGCGATCAATGCCACGACAAAGGTTTCGGCGACATTCTCGAAGGCTGGAAATCCTTCGGTTCCGAACGCGGCGGCGAGATCGCGGCGAAACTCGAGGAAGCGCGCAAGAGCTTCGACGCGTACAAGGGCGCCGATACAAATAAAAATGCCGCGGCGACGCTTATTAAGACTGTCGAAGCCAATCTTGCATTAGTGAAACTCGGCCACGCCGCGCACAATTTCCCCTACGCCGAGTCGATATTTGATCAGGCGGACAAAGACCTCGAGGCGATTCATGACAAACTCAAGTGATCTAAATATTACGAATCCAAAGCCGACGCGGCGCGGAATGATGACATGGATTATCATGATCGGCGGACTCGCCGCATCCTATGGAACGGCCGCGGTGCACGCGCTCCGATATTTGACGCCGAATCGCAAGCCCAGGATTTGGAAAGCCTACGCGGGCGGCGTCCACGACATTCCCGCCGGCACGAGCAAAATTTACAATTCTCCCGACGGCCGAAAAGTAGTTATTACGAATACAGGGGAACAATTCACTGCGCTTTCGGACGTCTGCCCGCATCTCGGCTGCAAAGTGCATTGGAACGAATCCTCCAAACAGTTCATTTGTCCGTGCCACAACGGCGTTTTCGACGTGAACGGCGTCGCCATTTCGGGTCCGCCCGCGAAAGCCGGCCAGCGCCTCGCGAAATATGAAATTCAACCCGTGGATAGCGCTCTTTATATTACATTGACGGAGGGCTGACCGTGCATACTACGAATCACGCGGGAAGCGAGCCCGGGGCCGCAGGAACTGTAAAAAAGGGTTTCTTCGCCGAGCGGCTTCCGATCCGATCCGAGGGCCTCGTCGAGGGATTGAACGAACCGATACCGGGACATTTGAAGCGTTGGTGGTTCGCGCTCGGGGGCACGCCGCTTTATTTATTTCTCGTGCAGGTCACGACGGGGATCTTATTGACATTTTATTATGTTCCGTCGCCCGACCGGGCCTACGATTCCGTAAAAAGGATCACCGAGGAAGTGACCTTCGGTTGGTGGATCCGCAGCATGCACCGATGGTCTTCGCATTTGATGATCGCATCTGTAATATTACATGTGATGCGCGTCTATTTCACCGGAACTTACAGAAAACCGCGCGAATTCACGTGGATGGCGGGCGTCGCGATTCTCGGAATTACACTATTCTTCGGATTCACCGGATATTCGCTCGTATACGAACAATTATCCTATTGGGGCGCGACGGTCGCGGGCAATCTGACGGCCGCGACGCCGCTCATCGGCAAATATCTCGCGTCGCTACTGCGCGGCGGCGATAACATTTCGGACAACACGCTGACGCGATTCTTTGTATTACACATCGGCATTCTGCCGACGGCGCTTTTCTTGATACTTTGTTCGCATATATTTCTCGTGCGTCTCCACGGCGTCGCGCAAGTCGATTCGAAGCGCGCCGCGGACCGAAAATCGTTTCCGTTCTTTCCGGATCACATGCTGACGGAGTGCCTCGTTTTCTTAACGATCACGATTGTATTGAATACGCTTGCGTGCGCCTTCCCCGCCGGTCTCGCGGAGCGCGCCGATCCATTGAATCCGCCGATGCACATCAAACCGGAGTGGTATTTTTTCTTTACATTCCGATGGCTAAAATTAACCGGTCTCGAAACGGCCGTCGTCACGACCGGCATGGCGGGAGCCGTGCTGTTTTTCTGGCCGTTCATCGACGCGGCGATTCGCCGCAAACGGCCGAACAGCGAAATATCCATATTCCTCGGAATTATCGGATTCGCGACGCTGATCGCGCTCACGATTTGGGAGGCCATCGCGTGACCGCGGCGTTCCCGTTCATTTCTTACTATAATATATAACATAAATTTTATTAAACTTTCGGAACATCATCATGTCCATCGACGCAAAGAAAATCATCGTATCCATTCTGGCGATTGTGTTTCTGGGATCCCTGCTGATCGTCGCCTGGGTCGAAGGCGGCAAGCAGCGGTTCAAACCCGAGCCGGAAATGTTGCTTTCGGAAGAAAGCACCGGATGTTATAATTGCCACAAGGAAAAGACTCCCGCAATTGTTAACCAATGGATCGGCAGCCGCCATGGCGAAGTCGGCATCGGATGTTACGAATGCCACAAGGCCGAGGAAAAGGACATCGACGCGTGGAAACACAACGGACGCCTGATCGCTACCATTGTCACTCCGAAAGACTGCGGGCGATGTCACGAAAAGATCGCCGATGAATTTTCGAAAAGCTCGCACGCGCGCGCGGCCGACGTCGACGGTTCGATCGACGCGCTGCTCGCGGAAAAGTTGCAAGGCAAGGGCACCGCGGCGGTCGGCTGCCAGAAATGCCATGGTGTTAAGATTGATTTTCAAATGGATGATAAAGGAAAGATCCTTAAAGAATCCGACGGCAAACCCATGTTCGCCGAGGGCGCGTGGCCGAATACCGGCATGGGCCGCATCAACCCCGACGGTTCGCGCGGCGCGTGCACCGCGTGCCATTCGAGACACCGATTTGATATATCGATGGCGCGGCGGCCCGAAGCGTGCGGAAAGTGCCACACCGGACCGGACCATCCGCAGGAAGGCATTTATGAAGAAAGCAAACATGGCGTCGCATTTAACAATGCGCTGAGCCAGGGATTGATGAAACTCGATAAGAAAAAGTGGGTCGTCGGGGTCGATTACAGCGCCGCGCCGACGTGCGCGACCTGTCACATGAGCGCGTCGCCCGATCAACCGATGACTCACAATACTGCTCAGCGCATCGCGTGGAATTGCCGGCCGCCCGTTTCCGTACATCCCGAAGATTGGGAAGTCAACAGAGTGAACATGCAGAGCATTTGTTTAAATTGCCATTCGCCCGCGTGGGTCGACGGCCATTTTAAACAATACGACACGGCCGTCGAATTGTGGAATAACAGATTCGGCGAGCCGGGAACCAAAATTATGGATAAACTTGCGGAATCGGGACTTATTACACAAAGTCCGTTCGACGACCCGATCGAGTGGACGTGGTATTTCCTATGGCACCGCGATGGACGCCAGGCGCGCATGGGTTCGGCGATGATGGGTCCGTCGTTCGCGCAATGGGAGGGTTTCGCGGAAGTGGCGCGCACGTTTTATGGAGATTTCCTGAAACAGGCGCGGGATCTCGCGAAATCGAATCCGGAAGTCTCAAAATTTATCGAAAGTACACTAAAAGATTCGGGCAGCGCGTGGCCGACCGACATGGGCGCCGATAGCCGCGCGAAGATCACGAAGTTCTATCAGGATCGATATAAACAAAACGTTCGATAGTGCTTCGCCGCGCGGCGAGACCGATGTGTCCGGAGTCGTTGCGCTTCGTGACACACGTATGACACAGGTCAATGGCGCCTCCCGAAACATCGCAAAGTGCGACGGGAGGCGTCTTTCATAACCTCTTATGTTTCAAGGACTCGTGGAAAACGATTCCCATCGACGAGCGGCCGATCGCGGCACGGATCTTGACCAATTACAAGCTATTCAACTCCGAAACCAGCTAATTATTACAATGATGTCCGGGCGTTCTCGACGCCTTATTGAATAGGAGCACCTGTCGTGATTGCTAAATTTAACATAAACTCCCGTCTATTCTTATCATCGGGTCTTGCAGCGTTGGCATTGTTCGCTTGCGGCGGGGGCGGAGGCGGCACCGCCGCGAAGCCCGCTCCTCCGCCTGTCACATCGCCAAATGTTATAGCCACCGCGGGACAAGCCGCGAAAGCCGCGCCCGGCGGCGTCGTCCGGCTCGATGCAACCGCGTCGTATGATAAAAACGGAAAACCGCTGACGTTCTCTTGGACGCAAACCGGCGGTCCGGCCGTCGCCCTTTCTAACAATACTGCCGGCGCGCCGACATTCACCGCCCCCGGAGTCAGCGGCGATTTGACATTTCAATTGACGGTTTCAAACGGCGCGGAGTCCTCGACTTCGAATGCTACTGTTCACGTCAGGCCGTTCATCGTCCGCGCGGGCAAGTTCCGCGCGTCGCAGACGGCGTCCACAGGCGGCGCGTCCGCGGCCGGAACGAAGAACTTTACTATTACGGGCGGCTCCAACTTCATCGCATCGGGCGTCGCACCGGGCGACACATTGTTTATTTTGGACGGCGTCGACTACGGTTTTTACAGAATTAATAAAGTCAGCAGCAATACCGCGCTGATAGTGAATAGCCCGATGGCTTTCATCGGTTCCACGCCCGCGAGCTGGACGATTCTGAATGAGTTCCCGTACTTCCTCGGTTACGGAACGAACAATTCGCTTGTCGCGCTCGTCATCGGGACTACCACGGGCGCATTGACCTATTCATGGACAGGCGCGCCGGCCGCAATGCCTCTCGCAGGCGCGACTACAAATACGATCACATTTACAACTCCCAAGTTGCCAGCATTGTTGCCTATTCCGCTCGAGCCAAGCACTCTTGGAATTCGAAGCGCCGCGATGGGACGTTATCAATTCAACATCAAGGTCACCGACGACGTCGGCACCGCTCCGACTACAGATGATGTGTCCGATTCGGACGATGTCACCATGAGCTGCGGACAGGCCAACAATGGCACTGACAATGTCGCGGTGGGCGATCCGGTGTTCCTGAGCGGCGGTGGATTCCGCAAGCAAGAGTCCGCCTCTTCATTCGCTCTCGAAGCGGGACAAACGTACACTTACAAGATTGCCGAGGCGGCCACCGTTCGCTCGATGCGCGAGAAGACAAAGCCCATCGTCCAAGTGACATCCGTCGCACTCGTCGAGGCGACTCCCGGATCGTGGTACTGGAGCGCGGGTACTCTCTGGGTACACGCGAGCGACAACACCAGTCCGAAGACCAATGGCTTCGACTATCAGGCGTGGGTCGCCGACTACTGGAACTGGGACGTTACCGATCCATCCGGCGCTTCGGTTTCACTCTCGCGTCCCGACAAGACAGCACTCGGTTCGTCGACAACGGAACAGACTCCTTTCTTTGTTCCGACGAAACTCGGACAGTACACGGTAGTGCTCGTTCGAGGCATCGGTTCGACCGTCGATAACTACTCGTTCTTCATTACAGTTGGACAGTATGTCGGCGTGGGTACAATCGTGGGAACGGCTCCGGATCCCGCGAAAGGCCAGTGTGGTTCGTGCCACGGAGGCAGTATCAATTTCCTCGAGAACATGCGAGAAGAGTGGCAGGGAACACTGCACTCTCGAGTACTCAAGGAAGCCATGGATCCAGCCGACGCGGATTGGCCGGCGTTTCAAGCCAAGGAAGACTGGCGCGATATTAATACTTTCACCAGTTTCCACAACACAGGTGTTGGCACCAGCTACTCCAATCAGTTCGATGCATCGCAACCATTCACCACGCTTGTCGCTTCCACGAGCACTTCGACCGGTAGTTATTCGAACGCGGGATTCGACGATCGCGCAACTGTCGCGAATTTCAACCATGTCGGCCTGACTTGGGACGATCTTAAGAATAACCACCCGGACGTCGCTGCGTTTACAAATGTTCAATGCGAGGCCTGCCATGGACCGGGCAGCCAGCACATTGGTGACACCAAGGGTATTCGCAAGAGTTATGACGAAGGCGTCTGCGCGCGCTGCCACAGTTTTCCGACACAGTGGGATCTGTCGGCACACGCGAAAGTTGTAGTATCTCCAGGCGGCAACTCTTCATGCATCCCATGTCACGAGGCGTCGGGATCCGTGGAGGCTATGAAGATTCGCGCAGCGCTCCCGGCGCCGCGCAAAGTATTCTCTTCAAATGATCCTTCGGGACTGCCACCGGTTCCGGAAGAGCAGCGTCGCGCACAGTCCTGCGCCGTGTGTCACAATCCGCACAAGCCTACGGAGGGCACACCGGAAGGTGGCTCAAGCCAACAACTCCGTCTGATCGGTCAAGTGAAGTTCATGGACGGCACAGTGGTCGAAGCAGGTCGCGCAGCGGCATGTTTCATGTGCCACCAGAGTCGAAAAGATACTACGGACTACACCCCTGGCACAGGCTTCATGGCGACTCGCGTTGCGCCACACGATAGCACCGCGGCGGAAATGTTAACGATGGCGAACGCGGTTCGTTATCCGGGTTGGAACTACAAATCCGCGCCGCATGGACTCGATAGTAAGTTCATCGTCCCCGGCCAGACTGAGAACGCGCGTTGCATCACATGTCACATGAATGCCGCGCCAACCTCTGGACAGTCAGGGTATCAGGCTTTGGGCAGTCACACTTGGAACATGTCGCAGGGCGGAGACGGACAAGGCAACAATAAACTCGTCGCAAACGAGACCACACATACAGGTGGCGTCGTGACCGCGGGTACCAAGTTGTTCACCGTTTCGACTGGAGCAAGTTTCCTGACATGGGTCGTTGTCGGCGACAAGCTCACACTTGCCAATGGTTCCGATGCCGGCACTTATGTTATTAATTCCGTGAACAGCGGATACAGTTTGACCGTGACGGCCGCGGCGAATTTCAATGCTACGACTCAGGCGACCAGCTGGACGATTACCTCTGTTCCGAAGTACCACACCAACGCGTGTGCACAGTGCCACCCGGCGAGTCCGGACTTCGAGTTCACTGCTCGGGCCGACTATGACGGGAATGGCGTGACCGAGACTGTCCAGAAGGAAGTCGCCGGAATCGCGGCCCAACTGTTGACCGAGGTACTTGCCGGCGTCAACGACGCGGCCCTTCCCAAGGGAATCGGCGGCGGACCCTACACACTGTCGTTCGGCAGCAAGGTCTCCTATGTGAACGCGGCTGGTACATCGCGAACTTTCCCCGGACCTGCGGGTGCCGGTACTACGCAACAGACCGACTGGGATGCACTCACGCCGACTCAGCAGGCTCGGTGGGAGCAGCTCTACAAGGCTGCGTATGACTATGACTTTAACAAGAATGATAATAGCGGCGGAATCCACAATACGGGATTCGCGGTGAACATCCTTCAGGCTGCCTACTTCGACCTGAAGGGTGTTGCGGTGGGTGCTCCGTATGTGCCGCCGGTAGGGTACGAGAACTAGAGACGTGTTGAAGCGAGTACCGGACGATCTCTTCCTTGCGCGAGCGCTTCGCGTCCGACACTCAGCAAATCTGCGGAAGCGCTCGCGCATCATCTTCACTGTCGCGGTGGCTGTACTCGCCACCGCGGCAGTGGCATTTTCACTCTCAGGCACAGGCGGAAGCGCCGTTCAAATTTCGGCCGACGACACAGTTTCACTGATACCCAATCAAGAGTACAAAGTTGTAGAGCCCGGCGCGCAAACATTACAATTAACGGACGAGCCGGCGCGCACCGAACAGATTGTTAACCATGTTCGACCCCTCGCGCTCCGTGCGGCGCCGACGGCGCGCAATGCGCGAACATTACAATTAGCGTCGGCCGAATTGCGTCTCGCATCGGCGGAAAAATTACTAAAAAATCCGGACGGGCGCCTCTCGCCATCGCTTGTCGATTTTGTTCGCGATGTCGCCGCCGGATTGTGTCCGCTCGACGTCGATGCGTGCAGCGAATCGATCGCCGCGCTCCCGTTGGGCGAACTCGTTGTCGAGGAATTTCTGATTTCTAATATTGCACTTCGAGACGGTTGCTCCGAAGAGGTCCGAGTCTTCGCCGGGCGCGCCGTTGCCGCCAACGCAAGCGATCGAACGTTGGAGGACGTCGCGGCGCTGCTTTCCGATTCCACGACGAACAACGGAGTCCGCTGGGCGCTCGCGCAGGGACTCAAATTGTCGCGGGAGCCCGGCGCGCATGCGATTTTGGAGTCGTGGATGCGTGAGCAGGCTAATCCAAACATTCAAAAACTGATCGACAGCCCGGTCGTCGCGCCACGAAAACACAAAGAATAACGGCCGCGTCCGCGCGTTCGATTCCGCGTCGCACGAGGCGTCGCCGTTTGGTATATTTGATAAAGTTCCGCGCGCGCCGCGATTGACTGCCGGGCGGACCGCGCCCCCCATGTCCTCCGTCGAGCCTCCGTTTCCCTGGCAGATGTCCCTCGAAGAGGAGATGGCGTCATTTCAGGCGCTGAAACCGCGACTGCAGGTCATGTGGCAGACCGTGATGTCGCGCGACGAAGAAGCCTACACATCCGTCGTCGTTCCGTCGCTGACGCTCGACCAGTCGGAATTGCAAAAAATCGCCGGCGCGTCGTTTTATGAAGAAAGATTGTTATTTTTACTGATACGCCTGCGCAATCCGAGGGCGCGGATGGTTTACGTAACATCGCAGCCCGTTCATCCGATGATTCTGGAATATTACTTTCAGTTTCTCGCGGGCATCCCGGCGAGCCACGCGCGCGCGCGCCTCACGCTCCTGTGCGCGTACGACGCGTCGCCGCGTTCGCTGACCGAGAAAATTCTCGAGCGCCCGCGCCTGATCCAGCGAATCCGCGACGGCATCGATGATAAGAATCGCGCGTATTTAACAGTATTCAATTCGACGCCGCTCGAACGGCGGCTCTCGGCGCTGCTTGGAATTCCGATGAACGGCGTCGATCCGCAATTGTGCGATTTGGGGACGAAGAGCGGCAGCCGCAAAGTTTTTCGCGAGGCCGAAATTCCCCTTCCCGAAGGCGCCGAAGATTTAAAATCGACCGACGAGGTCGTCGAAGCGCTCGCCGACATCCGCGGCAAACGGCCCGAGGCGAAGCGCGCAGTCGTTAAATTAAATGAAAGTTTCAGCGGCGAGGGCAACGCGCTTTTTCGTTATCCCGAGCGCAAAGATAAAGATTCCATGCGGCGCGCGCTCGATGCCGTCGAATTTGCCGTAAAAACCGAATCGTACGATTCGTATTTCGGTAAATTTACTAAAATGGGCGGCATCGCCGAAGAATTCGTCGAAGCGAACGAAAAACGATCGCCCAGCGCGCAGGTTCGCGTGAGTCCGAAGCAGGAAGTTTCGATTATTTCGACGCACGATCAAATTCTCGGCGGCCCGGGCGGACAGGTTTTTCTCGGGTGCACGTTTCCGGCGCAGGATCAGTATCGAATTCGTATACAAAACGCCGGCGCGCGCGTCGGCGACGTGCTCGCGCGCCACGGCGTCATGAGCCGTTTCGGCGTCGATTTTCTCGTCTGGCGCGAGAACGACCGCCGCGATTGGAACATGTGCGCGCTCGAAATCAATCTTCGCATGGGCGGCACGACGCATCCGTTTCTTGCATTACAATTCCTCACCGGCGGCCAGCTCGATCCGGGAACGGGATTGTTCTATTCGCAATCCGGCCAGGCGAAATATTATAAAGCGACGGATAATTTAAGTTCGCCGGATTATCGCGGACTGCTGCCCGAGGACATTATTGATATATTAACGCTGGACAAGCTTCACTACAATCACCGCAGCGAATCCGGCGTATTGTTTCATTTGATCGGCGCCGTTTCCCAATACGGAAAACTCGGCATGACCGCGATCGCGAACAGCCGCGACCAAGTCGAAGAACTGTATGATCACACGCTCGCGATCCTCGATCGCGAAGCCGCCGCCGGCCGGCGGCCGACCGAGATCGAGCGTCCCGAGCCGCCCGAGGCGACGCCTGAAAAGTCAATGATTGCGGAGTAAATCGCCCCGCCGATTACGGATCGAGCTGAATTGTAACATCCGCGACGGCGCCGCTTCGGACGTCGACCCACGTTTCGGCGCGCGGTTTGTCGATGCCGTTGACGCTCCACTCGACGCTGACGCGATAGTTGCCGCGCGCGAGCGGCTCGGAAATGTAATATCCGTTCTTGTCCCGGTTCGTCGTGAATTTACGGACACCATCTTTATCGATAATATTACAAATCACGGAAAAACCAACCAGTTTTCCATTCTTATCGTTCACGAGCACGCGCAATTGCCCACCGTGTTCGACAATGATGGATCCAAGATCTGTAATATCATGCGGACGCGCGGATTTGCGTCCGAGATTCACAGTCGGTCGCCCGGGCGTGATGACTATTATTGCATAATCGCCGCTCTTGAGCGGACCTGCGTGAAACCGACCCGTCTCCGCTTCGACCGGAAACGTTGGACCGTAATCGCTTGTGGATTCCCGGATCCAAATGCGCGCCCCCGCCACGGAAACGCCGCTTTCGTCCACAATTTTGCCGTCGAAAAACGCGCTCGGAACCGCCGCGGCGGGCACGACAATAATAGTATCCGCCATGTCGGGATAAATATTATCTTTCGCGATCATAAACGATAGCGGCGACCACTGGTCTCCCCGGACTTCCACTCGATTCGGACCGGGGGCGCAATGCGGCAATATAAACTTTCCAGCGGAATCGGTGACAGCGTCGCTGGCCCAGAGATTTCCATCTTTATTCGTTGGAACAATGATAAAGAGTCCGGGCAGCGGTTTTCCGGATTCATCGACGACTTGACCGGAGATTTCGGGGCCTCGGGAGAGTACGACTTCCCACAAATAATTCGCGCCGATTCCTAATGTTACGGTTTTATCGGCGTTGCCTCCGCGATGATCGGTCGCATTTAATTTAACGACGCCGGCGGGAACTCCCGTCAGTTTAAACTTACCATTCACGTCGGACGACGCGACGGGAGCCTCGCCAATCCAGTAGGGATCGACCCCCACGCTGGCCCCGGCGACCGGCTCGCCTTTTTTTGTAAATACGGAGCCCTCCACGACGCAACCGATTTCCAACACGATGTCGCATCGCGTCGGCGAATCGTTACTTATCCGAATCTTCTTTTTCGACGGCGCGTACCCGGCGGCGCGGGCGCACAACGTTATAGAACCTTGCGCGAGACTATCCGTCATGAACGAGCCGTTCTCGTCCGTGCGAAGCATGATTCGGCGCGACTCCGCTCGATTGCCTTGAATATTGTCAGGATCGGTTTCTGTAAACTTCTTTATTAACATCACGGAGCATCCCCGAACAGGCTGCCCGGCCCCATCAATTACAGATCCGGAGAGCGTGCAACCCGGGCCCGAAAGCACGAGTTTGATCGGCGGATCGTCACTTCGCCGATTATGTATGACTGTCCGCGTCGAACATGCATAGCCGTGCGCGATCGCAATGAGACTCGAATTCACCGCGATGCATTCAATTAGAAATCGTCCCGCTTTGTCCGCGATCGCAACAGTTAGTCCGTCTTCCGACAGTACAGATGCGCCGGGCACGGGCTCATCGTTTGAATGAACAACTCGACCGGGGACGGAAACGCCCCTTTCTATTTTAATATCCAGCGTGTTCTCGCGACCGCGAACAAGCTCGATGTACCCGGATGCGCCAAGCGCGGTTTTCACGGATACATTACCCGGCGCCAGATGTAACAATTGCGCTCTTCCGGCGGCATCGGTGACGACCGTGCGCGCGTTCAGCAGCGCTTCGGATTCCCCCCAGCACGCGACGGTGGCGGTCACTCCCGGCAGCGCGCGATCGTCGCAAAGTACACGAATCACGAGCGAAGCGAAATCCGCGTCGGCGTTGGACGGCGAACTCCCGGTTGTGGCGATGGAGGTCCTCGACGCGGCCGCGGATTTATCGATATGAATATCTGTATTTTTTGAGGACGGCAGCGAAGCGATGGCGATCTGTTTTGTATCTTTCGAGACGTCGGATCCGGTTTCTCGCAACGGCGGTCCAAAATACAATAAACAGCATGCGAGAATCGCGAGCGCGACGGCCGCCGAAGATACGAGGACTTTTTTGCTCATGATAAACAATAAATAGTAAATGTAGGAATGGCCGGACGCCGCCGACAAACCGGCGGTCGCCGACGGGCCCGCTTCGGCTATTTGTAAACACCAGTCGGCCCACGCGATCCCAAGCGTTTTCGAGAGACTATTGCGTAATTGTGCGAGTCCGCGATTCAGCCGGGACTTTACCGTTTCGACCGGCGTTCCGAGTCGGGCCGCGATTTCGCGCGGCGGCAGATTTTCAAAATAACGGAACAATATCGCCGTTTTGTATGGTTCCTCGAGATTCAGAATGGCGGCGAGGATTCGTTGCCGCGCCTCCTCGCGTTCGATAATTGTAGCGATCGAAGGAACGGAGTCGGCGCGCGCGGCCCTGGTTTCGCGCGATCGGATCCTCGCGTCGGATCTTAATTTTCGAATGGCGAAGTGTTTTGTTACATTTGCCAGCCACCGGCGAATGTTTATTTTCGATTCCGGCTCGGCGACCGCCGCCAGCCACGCGTCCTGAGCGGCGTCGTCCGCGTCGTCGACGTTTCTTAATAATCCGAAAGCGATTGCGCGCATGCACGAATCCTGCTCGGCGAAGTCGGCATTCGACGGCATTGGCGGAGATGGATTGCTCGTTGCCACGGCTGTGAAACCCTATGAGCCCGCGCGATTCAAATCGGATGCAAAAATAACGCGGCGGCGCGTCCGATCTGAATGTCCAAGGCCTTGATGTTTATTAAGGCGCGGGGTGGGCCGCTTGCCCGAGTGCCGCGGGCGGGATCTGTTGGTTGTACATGTCGCCTGCCGGGCACTCGATTTGACAGTTGTCGATGGACAGATCCTTCGAAGCGTCGCGTCAGCACGCGGCGGCTCGAATCGTGTGTCGACTGGATCCACTTCCTCGGACCAATTGATTTGCATCATGCGTGTACTCCACATCACTCGAACTCTGCCGCAGGAAATGCTCGGCCCGATGGTCCTGAGCCGCGTCGTGAAGGACGCCGGGCACGACATGAAGGCGATTTGTCTCCCGGATCCGCATTGGCTGCGGAAAATTCGCGAGTACGCGCCGCACGTAGTGACGTTCTCGATCATGACGGGAAATCACGTCCCGATCTTTAGCTTAAATCGATACTTAAAATCAAAGTTTCAATTCTTTACATTGCTCGGCGGGCCGCATGTCACATTCGTGCCCGATTCGGCGAAACAGCCGGGCGTCGACGCGATCTGTCTCGGCGAAGGCGAAGGCGCGCTCGTCGAATTGTTAAATACGCTCGAAAAGGGCGGCGACTGGCATTCGATACAAAACCTCGCGTGGGCCGACGCCGACGGAACACTACACAAAAATCCGCTCCGGCCGCTCATAAAGGATCTCGACTCGATCGGCATCCCCGACCGTTCGGTGATATACGACGCCGAGCCTCTTTACAGAAACAGTCCGCGAAAAGTCATTTCGACGCAGCGCGGCTGTCCGATGAGTTGTAGTTTTTGTTTCCACCACGTCTGGCGCGGCAAAATATACGAAGCGCGCCTCAGCGAATACGTGCGCAAACGCTCCGTGAGTCACGTGATCGCGGAAGTGCAACAGTTGCGCGAAAAATACCCGCTGCAATTTGTACACTTCGTCGACGATATATTTAATGTTCGCGGCGACTGGCTGGCGGAATTCTCCGAACGTTGGCCGAAGGAGGTCGGAGTCCCCTTCGACGCCATCTTGATGGCGAATATGACGAAAGAAGAACATATTAAACAATTGAAACACGCGGGCTGCGTATACGCGCGCATCGCGTTCGAAGCCGCGAACGATTATATTCGAAATACTATTTTTCGCAAAAACACGGATCGCAAACATCTGACCGACGCGGCCGGTTGGATCAAAAAACACGGCATCCGGCTTGGATCGTTAAATATGCTCGGCGCGCCGGGCGGCACGCTCGAAGACGACTTCGCGACGATACAATTGAACATCGAATGCAAAGTCGACCACCCGCTCTGCTCGATCGTCCAACCCTATCCCGAATTTGAAATTAACGAAATCACGCGCAACATGGGAATCGCCGTCGCGGAATATGACAATTTTCCGTCGCAATTTAATAGAACGGCGAGCATCGACATCCCCGACAAATGCGCCGTGGAGAATTTACACAAATGGTTTCCGCTGCTCGTGCGCCATCCCAAATTGATGCCGCTTGCGCGCCGGACCGTTCGTAACAAATGGCTGAAGCGCCCCCTCCTCGCGATGTACGCGCTTTATTCGGAGTGGCTCGTCACCGAACAGAACATGCTCTACCGTCGCGCGCAGGGAATGCGCGGACCGCAGACGTGGGCGCCCGTCGACTTCGGGTCGCGCGTCGTGAAGAAGAGTTTCATTAGCGTTCTGTCGATGGCCGGCGCGAAAGTCGTCCAGCGCCTGACTCCAAAATTACAAATGGGCGACGAACGCGTGGTCGCGCACATGGATTGAGGCGCGGCGAAATGATTATAATATCAACAATTAACGAGAGCCCTTTCGACGCGATACCCCGCGTGTTTCAGCACTTTCGCGCATAATTTATAAAACTCGTCGCGCGAAAGATCGTTCTTCGCATCGTTGGTCCGCCAACTACAAATGCAGAACGTCGCTTTTTTGGCGCCCGCGGCGATGTGATCGACCGTAGGAAGCATTGCGAATTCCGCTTTGTATTCATGGCGGCGTCGCTTTGACTCTTCATTATTATACTTACTGATCTGGTCCCATGCGAGCGGTTCTCCCGTGTAATGGTCGTTGCCGTTGGACTCTTTCACGGCGGCGTGAATCGCACCTTTATATTCGGAAATATTACAACTCGGATCTCGAGAGCGGTCGCGCTTTACGTGCGCGGCGGCTTTTCGATGCAGCCACTTTTGGTATGTTCTATCATCAATAATATTATTCAAGAACGATGGAAGCGAATGTTTTGGCGTCATGATGACTTCTTTCGCTATTTGGCCTCGGCCGGCTGAAATGACCGAAGGTGCAAACGGCATCCGCCCGCGGCGCGATTCCGCGTCCGGCCACGAATTTTCCGAACGCGTCGCCATCGCGCGACGCTCGCGGTTTCGTTACACTTGACCCCGCCCTTCCGAATTATGTTAAAAAAACTCGCGAATGCGAAAATCGACGAGCACCGCCACGTCGCACTGTTGCGCGGCATCAATGTTGCGGGACAGAAGATCATTAAAATGGAGGCGCTTGCGGGCGCGTTTCGATCGTTAAGATTCGAGAACGTCGTTACGTATATACAAAGCGGAAACGTGCTTTTCGACGCGGATGCGCGGGACGAGAGCGCGCTGGCCGCGCGGATCGAGGCGGGATTGCAAAGAACGCTCGGCCATCGCATCGAAATATTCCTGCGCACGGCCGACGAAATGCGCGCCATCGCCGCGATCGAACCGTTCATTAAATATAACGAAGACAATGCGCCGAAACCATATATTACTTTTATCTCCGGTGCGCCTCCTAAAGTATCCAAACTCCCGCTCGTTTCGCCCAGAAAAGACGTCGAAGTCATTCGCGTCTCCGGTCGAGAATTCTATACGATTGCCCGGCGCATCGACGGCCGCCCCGGGTTTCCTAATAAATTCATCGAAGATACATTTGACGTCCGCGCGACGACGCGCAACTGGAACACCGTCGTTAAATTATCAAAAATGGCCTGACAGTTTATTCGTTGCCGCGCGGCGCGGGGCTTTCTTTATCGATTGCCTTTTCGATGATTTTCGCTTCGCGCGGAAACCGAAGATTCATATCGTCGCCGGCAAAATCGATCGAGAACCAGCCAAGCAGCCAGTCGACGGCATTGACCGGCGAAATGCCCACGTGGACGCCGATGATGGCCACGTGCAAGTCGACCTCGATATTAAGACTGGAAACCGCGTCGAAATATGGATGATCGCCGAGATGAAACGGAATCATCGGTATAAACAATAGCGAATTTCCGGCGTTGAGCGCCGACGTCGTGCCACCGTCCGCGGCCGCATTCGCGACTTCGACCACGTGCGCCCATGCGAGCAGCGTTCCGCCGGTGAATCCCGACGATGCCAGGAACATTCTCTGCAAATCGAGCCGTGTCTCCGCATTATAACTTTTCGTCTTCAACCATCCGAATCGTAACCATTCCTTCGCGACGCCGAATCCTGTACCGAAAAACGGCGTCGCCTGGACGCCCGCGAAGAGCCCCGGTCCGAACGAAACTGTTATCGGCACGACGTCGAGCGTGTCGTTTACGCGGTCTTCAAGATAACTTCCAACCGGCGTGCGGCAGCCGGCGATCGATGATATTACAATACAGGCCGCGAGCGGTCGATGCTTCAATTGTCGCGCGGCACCTTACTGAATCGTGATCGCCAATCCGCGCGAACTGCTGAGACCGAACGGGTTGATGCCGCACGGAGCGGGGAAGGCCCAGACCGACTGGCCGTAATAGTGATTTCCGATCAGATTTGGATTATTGGGAATCGACGCGGTCGCGAGTCCGAACCCGTGATCATCGCTATAAATATCGAAAGCGAACAGTTCGGTGGCGTTCACGAAACCGCAATGCATGAGAATTCCGAGACTAAACACATCCGTCCCGGGAATGTCCTGCTCGTTGGTGATAATGAGGAGTCCGAGCGACGACTGCGGCGCGTGATCGCAAACGATGCCAAATGTATTATTACCTATATTCGGCACCGAATCCGCGAGCATTCGGTGAAAACCGTTGCATCCCGGCGTTCCGAAACTGTATTCGGACAGTCCGACTGGAACGAGCGAAATAACCGTTGCGCCCGCGGCTCCCGCATTCGATGGATTGCCGACGAGCAATTCCGGAAACGAATCTAAATTAATATCCGCGCCGCCGTCGATTTCGGCTCCAAATCCGTCGTTGTTTACAGTTCCGGTGATTGAATATTTAGTATTCATCAGCCGCCCGGAAATCACGTCGACTCTTCCGGCCGCGGGGTGAATCCCAACCTGCGCGAACGGCGAACCGATCGCGAAGTCGGCGTAACCGTCGAGATCGCTGTCGCCGCAACCGGCGATCGAAAGTCCGAGTGCGTCGCCCGCGGCCATGCCGTTAAATGTAGTAATCGTGTTTCCCGTCGCGCCGGAGAGGATCTTAACTTTCCCCGCCCACGCGGCCGCGCCGGGCGCGCCGACGAGCAAATCCGGGCGTCCGTCGCGATCGACGTCGCCCGCGGAAGCGACGTTATAACCGAGCGCATCTCCCGCCGCATCGCCGATTTTTGTATATATTAACGAACCGGTCGCTCCGGAGTAAACCGAAACATAACCTTTTCCGTACGGCGGCAACAGCGATTGCGGCGAGCCCACCGCGAAATCGATCCGCCCGTCGAGGTCGACGTCGCCGGCCGCCGAAACCGCCCCGCCGAAGAAATCGCCCGACGCCGCGCCTGAAAATAAATAAAGTACGGACGAGTCGGCGCCGGATCGCACCGTTGCGCGACCGGTGCCGGTCGACCAGATCGGGAATCCGGGAATTCCTATCATAAAGTCCGGCACGCCGTCGGCATTGGCGTCGCCGGCCGCCGAAACGGCCCAACCGGCCCACGACTCGCTCCCCCACGACAATTGATATATTAAGGATCCGTTGATGCCGGAATATACTCTTGCAAAACCTCCGAGGAACGCGCAATCGCACTGGTCCTGGGGCGCGCCCACGATAAAATCGTCGCGTCCGTCCAAATTGATATCTCCGACGCCGGCCACCGATTTGCCGAAAGAATATCCCAACGATCCGGATTGATAAGTATATATCAATCCGCCCGTCGCGCCGGAATATACATTTACGCGTCCCGTGAAGGAATTGTAAGCGGCGTCGCCGACGATGATATCTTTAACGCCGTCGCCGTTGACGTCGCCCACGATCGCGGTCGATTGTCCGAATGTTGACGATCCGGACGGCGCGGCAATCGTTAATACCGTCGACTGGCTGAACGCCGCGCCCGAAAGCGCCGTGAACATAACTGATAGTTCGATTAAAGATTTCATCGTTGAGGTTCCAATGGATGCGGGTTCGGCCAGGTCCGCCGAAGGGGTGCGTGCCCATTCGCGGGGGGTGAATTCAATAGGATCACCGACGCGCCGAAAATTGCCAAGGTCCTATTTCCAATCACCGCGATTTCACGCCCGGCGGATCCAAAGCTCCAATGCCGGCACCCTTCGAGCGCCGCGCCTTTGCCCTAACCACTTCGAATCGAACGCCACGGCTCGTCCATCGACACGTCGATCAGCGCGGGGCCGTCGAATTCGGCCGGAGACAGAATCGCAAGAAAAACGAGCGGATCGTTAAATATATTATAAGTTCCGTGAACTTCGTTTATCGGCACGAACGCGGTCTCGCCAGCGCGAACGATTCTTTTTTCGCGGCCCACCCACTGTTCCGCCTTCCCGGAAATGTAATATAACACTTCCTCCATGCAAGGATGCCGGTGAAACGCGTGGGCTTTGCCCGGCGGCATCGTGACGCGCACGACTTGTATCTGTTTCGCGCCGGTCAAGTCCGGCCGCGAGAACCACTCGTGCGGCCCCCAAGGCAACAATTCCACTTTCGCCTCGGCGGACGTGACAAATTTGAGGAAGTGTTCGGCGCACATATAAATAATATTTTATGTAAAAATCATTTCTTCGGCGAACGGCGCGGCAGCCGGATCGATTTGAACGATTCGATTTGTTTGCGAATCGCGATTTCCACGGGCAGGCGTTCCGTCGAACTCGCGCCGTAAAAACCGTCGATGCCGGCGACGCGATCGATAATATATTGGGCGTCGGATGGCATCGCAATCGGTCCGCCGTGGCACAGACATATAATATCTTTTCGGACGCGTTTCGCCGCGTCGACGATCTGTTGTATCCATCCGACGCAGTCGTCGAGCGATTTTACGCTTTTCGCGCCGATCGAGCCGCCGCTCGTGCAGCCCATGTGCGCCACGACGATGTCCGCGCCGGCTTTCGCCATCGCCGTCGCTTCGTTAACATTGAACGCGTACGGCGTCGTTAACAAATCCATTTTATGAGCGAGCGCGACGCAATCGACTTCGAGACTGAAACCCATTCCGGTTTCCTCGAGCGTCGCGCGCAATTCGCCCTCGATGAGCCCGACGGTTGGAAAGTTTTGTATTCCCGCGTATCCCAATTCTTTTAATTCGCGAAGAAAAAGCCGCGGAATTATGAACGGATCCGTGCCGCATACGCCGGCGAGCACCGGCGTTTTTTTTACAACCGGAAGAATCTCGTACGCCATTTCTTTGACGATCTGATTCGCGTTGCCGTAGGGCATCAATCCCGCCGTCGAACCGCGACCCGCCATTCTGTAACGTCCGGAATTATAAACAATCAATAAATCGATGCCGCCGGCTTCCTCGCTTTTCGCTGAAATCCCCGTGCCGGCGCCGCCCCCGATGATCGGCACGCCGCGGGCGATCTGTTCGCGAAATCGTTTCAGTATATTGGCACGCTGGAGGTGCGGCGCATTGGATGAATTGTTTTTCATTATTAACTATGTTCGTTTATTCAATTTATTTTGAATTATGGATTGCCGGCCCATTTCGCGGCATTGGTTAATATAGTTTTAAACGCGGGCAGTTCGTGCGCGGATCCGTCGTGGCCAAGCGTCACGCACGCCGTCCGTCCGACTGCACGCGCGACCGTCCAGACGACGGGAAATTCGGCGCCGGATTTTAACGATTTTCCGATCGCGATCACTTCGATTTCCGCGCCCGCGGCGTCGCGGTTGAATTGATATAACTCATCGGTGATGCGGAACGTCGCGGGCACGTCTTTCGCGATCGGATGATCGGGTTTCACGACGCGGACCTCGAATTCGCCGAGCGCTTCGTGGCCGCGCGCGCCGCCGCCGACCAGGTTTTTATTAAATTCCGGCCAGTCGCTCCAATTATACCAATTCGACGGATGCAAAATCACGAGGCCGGCGCCGCGCGCGATGAATTGTTGAAATCCCGCGCGAAACGCCGGATCCGCGAGCGGTTGGTTCGCGCAGAGCACGAGCGTTTTCAACTGTTCGAGCCGCGGCGTCAATTCGGACGGCCGGTCGCCGTAATCCGAACTTACAATTCCGGCGGCGCGCAGCGTCGCGAGATCGGCGTCGCGAAACCAATGATCGAAATCGTGGCTCGATCCGCCTCCGAAAATAAATAAATCAAGAGGAGGCGGTGGCGGCGCGGTTGCGACCGGTTTCGCGGACGCGCCCGGTAGTTCCGCCGTGAGCGCGATCAACGTCGGCGCGAGTTCGTTGTCATAACTTTCGAGGACGATCGAATCGACGACTTTTTGTTGTTTTGGCGCGACCGCGTGGCGGCGCACCTGGCCCCACGAGTCGGATTTTAACAGTTCGTCGACGTATTCGGAGCCCGGAACGTCGAAGTGCCCGATCCAGTCCGCGAATTCGACGCCGTTTTTTAGTATCGTCTCCTCCGTCGTCCCGTCGGCGTACTTCCACGTCCATTTGAGAATCGGTTTGATGGCATTCGACGTCGGATACGCCCACGCGCCGATGCCGCCGATCACGTGAACTTTAACAATCGGAAATCCCGCCGCAATCTCGACTTTTTGTGGTTTTAACTTTTTCGACTCCCAGTCGGCGACCTGCCCGCCCTTCAACACAATACAATTATTACCGCTGTCGCTGCGCACGGGGTCGAGAATTTCGAATGGAACGCCCTTCAAATCCACAATTCCATATTTTCGAAACGTCATCGGTTTCGGGTCGCGTTTTGTATCATAAAGTCCCGCGTGGGTGTTCGAAGTCGCGACCTTTCGAATATTCAGAACGCGAAAACCCGAATAACCGCCGGAAAGGTAAGTGATCAAATCGCGCAGATTCGCCGCGCCGAGCGCCTCGAATCCGCCGGGCATCGGCGAGCGGCCCGTATTCTTTAAATCGGACAATTCGTCGCGCGGAATATCAAATTCGCCGGCGCTCGAACGCAACATTACGGATCGCTCGGACTCGCGCACGAGCACGCCCGCGACCGAACGCCCGTCGCGCCGCCACGCGATCCATTCGGAGTAGGCCGGCTCGACCTCGCGATTCGGATCCAGAATTGTAGGCAACAGAGTTCGCGCGCCGTGCGTGCCGATGCCGCTGATTTCGGGGCCGACTTTTCCACCTTCGCCGAATGCCGTGTGGCAGACCGCGCAGTTTTTTGTAAATACTAATTTTCCGTTCGCAGCGTCGCCCGGTCGATCGACTTCGGGCAGAATGCGCGCCACGGTTTCGTCGACTTTTCTGTTTTCGGGACCCATGATTTTTTCGAACGCCGAGACCGCGCGCGCGGCCACGGCCGCGTCGGGGTTGGATCTTAGTTTATGTATTTTATGCGGGCCGAGCGCGGCGGGCGCGACGTCGCCGTTTTCGATGCGCTCGATCATTTGTAATGACCAGATTTTACGTTCGACTAATATATCAAAAGCACGGTCGCGGACGGCGCCCGTCAGCGAAACGACGGCATCGCACAGTATCCCGCCCGCCGATTCGTAACCTCCGCGCGCGATCTGTTCGAGTACCGCAAGCTGCGACTCCGGTTTCGAGGACGCGGAGAGCAGCGTCGCCGCCGATTCGATCGCCGCGTCGCGGTGTAGTGTTATATTCACTAAAATCGAAAACGCCCGCACGCGCGCCGCTTCCGGAGTTTTTTCGTTTCTTAACGATTCCATCAATCGCGTCGCCGCATTCTCGACGTCATTTGCAAAGTCATCGACCAAATTGTAACGTCCGAGTAGAGAGAGCACCGGCCCCGTGATCAACGGATCCGGATTGGATAACAGTTTGCCGACAATTTGCGCGGGCCAGTGCTTGGGATCCGCATGCACGTCGGCTCGCGCCTCTTTTTCTGTAGTATCAAGAATTGCGCGAATATAGTTAGTCTTCGCGAGCGGCCGCGAGCCGATGAGTCTGACCATCGTGGACGCCACGTCGCCTTCCCGGCGCGTGCGTTGCATCCAGTTTCGTACGGATGCCGTAACGAGATCCATCGGCGGGTTGAAATCCTCCGTCTCCTGAATGGTTGCAATGAAACTCATCAATTCATTGGTCCCGATGCGCAGAATCGCCGAACGTAAGTAAACATCTTCAGAGTTCTTCCATCCGTTCGCGAGTTTATTATAATATTCATTCTGCGCCGATGACGGAAACCCGAGCGTTGCCAGCGCTTCATACGCCATGAATCGGACGCGCGGATTCTTGTCATCGATCAGAGCGTAGACCGCGCCCGCGAGAGGTTCCTTGGCAGTACTCGTATTCGCCATTCGGCTGATTTGTAATGCAGCCGTCCGCACACCCGGCTCCGCGTCTTCGATCAAATGTTCGAATAATGCGATTTCATTTTTCCCGAACATCGGGCCACGCAGATCCGCGATCGTCCACGCGGAGAGAATGCGCGCGTACGAATGTCTGGATTCGCGGGCGATCTTTTGTAAAGAATCGACGATTCGGGAGTCGCGCTGCTCGATTATTAGCCTCTGCGCCGTTCCGCGAACCCAACCATTGGGGTGTTCGAGCGCCGCCGCCAGTTCGGTCATATTAGCATTCGAGAGCGAAACCTCCGGAAGCGCCGTCGCATTTTTATGTTGCACGCGCCAGATTCTGCCGTGCGTGTGGTCGCGGTCGGGGCGCACGGCGGCGTTCGTCGGGCCGTGTTGCGGGCCGCGCGTATCGTTATGAACGACGGCCTGATTATAAAAATCCAGAATATACAATGCGCCGTCGGGACCGACGCGCGAGTGGACGGGGCGAAACCACAAATCGCGGCCGGCGATGAATTCGGCTTCGCGAGGTTTCGTCGCGGAATATGTAACTCCCTTCGGCGCGAGGACGTCGTGGTGGACGATATGCACCGTCGGCTCCGTCACAAAATGCGAATGATTCCATTCCGCCGGCCACGCGCCGCCGTTGTAAATAGTGCATCCCGCCGCCGCCGTGAAACCGCCGACGAAATCGATCTGTGCATAGGGCGCGTCGGTGTGCGGAATTAATGTTACAATTCGATCGTGGTCGGCGATGTCGGTCCAGCTCTCGAGCCCCGGCATCCGCGCGGCGTCGAGATCCTTATCATTCATGACGACGTGCCGGATGTGCGCGCCGTTCGCCATTGTAAAGAATAATTCGCCGTCGTCGTCGAAATCGCAGCCCCACGTGTTCGATCCGTACGAACTTACCATTTTGATCGCGCTGCCGTCGGGCTTGAATCGAAACAAACCGTTTCCGATCCTGCCGAAATCGTGACCTGCGGCGTTTTTGATATGATCCGACGCGCCGCCGCTGTAGCCCTGCGTCGCGTAAATCCATCCGTCCATCCCCCACCGCATGTTGCTGACGACGGCGTGCGTGTCGCCGTAGCCGAATCCCGTAAATAATGTTTCTTTTTTATCGCATACATCGTCGCCGTCGGTGTCGCGCAGAAAATAGATATCCGGCGATGCCGTAACAATAACGCCGTCTTTATAATGAACGAGGCTCGTGACGAGATCGAGGCCCTTATAAAAGATAATTTTTTTGTCCATCGCGCCGTCGCCCTTGGAGTCTTGTAATATCGCAATTTCGTCCCGCGGCGGAATCTTCGAAAACTTTTCTTTTTCGGGATAACCGAACGTCAGCGCGACCCACATTCTTTTCTTAGCATCCCAATCGATCGAAATCGGTTTGGCGATGAGCGGTTCGGCCGCGACGAGCGAAATGTTAAAATCGGGGTGTACTACAATTTTCGCGGCGGCCTCCGACGGCGCCGTGGGACCTCCCGGCGGATACGCGAGAGCCTCGGCCTCGCCCGTTTTTAACAATAATCCGACGTCGCGTTTGCCGGCCCACGCGATGCCGCGCAACAGTAATGTTCGCCACGCCGGGTGCGAGAACGATTCGAATTCATGCCCTTGGATCGACACGAATGCGCGATAGTTATCTTTCTCATAAACCCACATCTGGGGCGTGATGTCGAACGGCGTGTGAAAACCGGCCGCGAGCACGCGCGCCGCCGGATCGAGATGCAAATCATAATAAATCTCGTCCTTGAATCTAAAATTCTCCGCGCCGCGCGTGATCGGATGTTCGCGATCCTTAATATATAAATCAACCTCGCCCTCAAGCCATTTGGAGTGTCCGTGCTCCCACGCGCCGCCCGCCACCGTTTTGAACCATTGCGGACTGGTGCCGCACACCGCGTCGTGGATTGCTACAATTCCGCCGCCGCGCTTCAAAAACACGTCGAGCCGCGCGCGTTCGTCGCCTTCGATCGTCGCGCCTTCGGCCGCGAAAAGTACGAGCACGTCGGTGCGCTCCAGTTCGGCCGCCGTCGGAAAACGCAGCGCGCCGTCGGCGACAGCGCCCCGGTTCGCGAGGACGGTTTTCCAGTCTTCAACAAAACGCGGATGGTCGTGCTGGCCGGGACCGTGAGTCTTGGGCCCGCCGCGAAGGAAAATGCGCAACGGCGCGTCCTGCGCCATGGCGGCGCCGGCAAAAACGCAAATGTTAACTGTAACAAAAAGCGCGATGCGTTGGGCGATCCGAATCATCGCCCCTAGAAAACGGCGAAATCGCCCGCAGGTCAACCTCGTGCGCTTCGGAATTATCTGTTATCCTGCGCCGCGTCGTCCCCATGCCGGTTTTTCTCATCGCAACACTTGATACAAAAGGAGCGGAGGCCGCCTTTCTGCGCGACGAGCTCGGGAACGCGGGCGTCGACGTGCGCGTCGTCGACGCGGGTTGCCTTGGCGCGCCCGTCGGACGGGCGGACGTCGCGCGCGAGCAGGTGTTCGCGGCGGCGGGCGCGAGTCTCGCGACGTTGCAACAAAAAAACGACCGCGGCCTCGCCGTCGACGCCGCGGCGCGCGGCGCGGAGGCGTTGATCAGTAAATTTTATAAAAACGGCGATGTCGACGGCGTGATCGGCCTCGGCGGAGGCGCCGGGACGACGATCGCGACCGCCGCGATGCGCGCGCTGCCGATCGGCGTTCCAAAGTTAATGATCAGCACGCTCGCGTCGGGACAAGTATCGCATTTCGTCGGCGGTTCTGATATATTTATGTTGAACGCCGTTGTTGATATATCTGGACTTAACCGCGTCTCCCGCGCGGTTCTCGCGCGCGCGGCGCAGGCGATGGCGGGCATGTCGCGCGCGGGCGCGCTGCGCGCGAACGCTAACGATCGGCCGCTCGTGGCCGCGAGCATGTTCGGCGTCACGACGCCGTGCGTGGAGCGCGCGCGGGCCGTGCTCGAGGAAGGCGGATTTGAAGTATTAGTATTCCACGCGACGGGCGCGGGCGGCCGCACGCTCGAATCGCTCGCGGCGGGAGGAATGCTCGCGGGAGTATTGGATATAACAACTACAGAATTGGCAGACGAACTCGTGGGCGGTTTCTTGTCGGCTGGCCCGACGAGACTCACGGCCGCCGGCGCGCGCGGAATTCCGCAGGTCGTGTCGGCGGGCGCGCTCGACATGGTTAATTTTCACGGAATGGAGAGCGTGCCGCAACGATTCCGCGGGCGACAATTGTATCAACACAACATGAATGTGACATTAATGCGGACGACGTCCGACGAATGCCGCGCGCTCGGGCGCGAAATCGGAGCCAAAACCGCCGCCGCCCGCGGCCCCGTCGAAATATTATTTCCGGAGCGCGGCATCTCCGACTACGACCGCGAAGGGCGGCATTTTAACGATCCGGCCGCGCGCACGGCGTTGCTGGAAGGCATGCGCGAAACCGCCGGCGCCGTGCCCGTCCGCGCGCTGAATTTACATATAAACGATCCGGAGTTCGCCGAAACCGCCGCGCGAACCCTGATCGCGATGATTCAGAATCAAAAATTACAACAACATTCATCCCAATGACCATGCCAACCGCGTTCCGCCGCAATTGTTATTTACTCTTGATTCTCGGCGCGCTGCTCGGCGCCGTTTCTTCATGCAATAAAGAAAATAAAGAAAAACCCGGCGACGCAGCCGCTGACAAGAGCGCGAAATCCATCGTTATTTGGTGGTTTCAATGGGCGCCCGCCGACGGGCTCGCCGAACTCGGAAAGGAGTTTCAGGCGGAAACGGGCATCGCCGTCAACGTCGAACAGATTCCGCTCAGTTCGTATCAAGATAAAGTCTTTCTCGAGTTCGGCGGCGCGCGGACACGATTTGATATCGTCGTCGGCGACAGCCAATGGATCGGGCGCGGAGCGACAAAGGGATTATTCGTCGATTTGACGGATTGGTTCAAATCCGTCGTCGATTTGAATACAATTCATCCGCGCGCGGCGAAATATTTATGTGAATATCCCGAGGGAAGCGGCCGGTGGTTCGCCGCGCCGTGCGAAACCGACGCGGTCGGCGTCGCCTATCGTAAAGATTGGTTCGACGACGCGGCGGAGAGAGTACAATTTAAGAAAAAATACGGCCGCGAACTCGCCGTGCCCGCGACGTGGGACGAGTTCAAACAAACGGCCGAATTCTTCCACCGGCCGGATCAGAAACGTTACGGTTGCGCGATGCCGAGCGACCGCGAATACGACGGACTCACGATGGGCGTGCAGAATTTATTATGGGCATTCGGCGGCCGCTGGCACTCCGAGGAGAATAATAATGTGAAGGGATTTCTCGACACGCCCGCGAGCGCGGCCGCCGTCGATTTCTTCCGCGACTTGACGAAACTCGGACCGAAGGGCGCGGAACGTTTAAATTATGGACAGGTCCTCGAATCGTTTACAAACGGATCGACGGCGATGATTTTGAATTATTTCGCGTTCTTTCCCGGAATTTATAAACAATTCGGCGAACGCGTCGGTTTTGCCGTCGTGCCGGGCAAGGACGGCAAGCGCGTCGCGTCCCTCGGCGGCCAGGGAATGTCCATATCTACAAAAATCCCTCCGGAACAGCAGGAACTCGCGAAGAAATTCATCGCGTGGTTTTCGCAGCGCAAAATTCAGGAAAAATGGATAACAAAACCGGCGGGGTTTACTGCAAATACGGAAGTGTTAAAAAGCACCGCGTTCCGGGCGCAAACGCCCTACAACGGCCCGTTCGCGGATTCGGTCGAGACCATGCGCGATTTCTGGAACGTCCCGGTTTATAACGAATTGCTCGCGGCCACGCAGCGATATGTAGGCATGGCCGTCGACGGCGAAATGCCGACGGCGCAGGCGCTCGCGAAGCTGGCCGAAGAGAAAGAACGGATATTAACAGAAGCGGGATTGTTAAAGTAACCCGTCGCGCGCACGGCGAATGGCGAAAACAGACGGCGGCATGAAGTGGGCGCTCGTCGCCCCCGTGCTGTTGCTTCTAATTACATTTAACGTATTTCCGCTATTATATAATATTGTTCTTTCGTTTACGAACGCGGAACTCGTCGGCTCCGGTTCGCGAACCGTCGGCGGCGCGAACTACGGGCGCGTGTTCGCGGATCCGCAATTCGCGGGCGCGCTGCGGCGCACGGCGCTTTTTGTAACATGCGCGGTCGGCGCGGAACTCCTGCTCGGATTCTCCGTCGCGCTCGCGCTACAGCGCGCGTTTCGCGGAAAACAGGCCGTCGTGACGGCGCTCCTCGTGCCGATGATGCTCTCGCCCGCGGTGATCGGGTTGTTTTGGAATTTAATATTAAATGGTAATTATGGGATCGTTAATCAAACGCTCGGCTGGCTCGGGCTTCCGCAGCCGCAGTGGACGACCGATCGAGATCTTAAATTCTGGTCGATTCTCGCGATCGATATCTGGATGTGGACGCCGTTCATGATGCTCATTTCGCTCGCGGGGCTCGGCGCGATTCCGCCGTCGATTTATGAAGCCGCGGAAATCGACCGCGCCGGACGCCTGAGGGTTTTCTTTAAAATTACACTTCCGATGGCCGCCCCCGTGCTCGCGCTCGCCGTGCTTTTTCGCGCGACCGACGCCTTGAAACAATTCGACCTCGTGATGGCGGTGACGGGGCCGAACGATTCGTCGACGCAGACCGTGTCGACGTTAATATATCAAATCGTTTTTCGCGACGGAAAAGTCGGCCTCGGCGCGGCCTTCGCATGCGTCGTGCTCGTGGTCGTCGTCGCGCTCGCGACGGTCTTCACGCGCCAGCTCGATCGGCTGCGGAGCTCGGAGGGCGCGCCGTGAAATATTTACGATTTTTGATAATTATAGGATACGGCGCGGTCGCGACGCTGCCGTTATTGTGGGTCGTGCTTTCGTCGATGAAGCACCGCGCGGATACGATCAGCCTGCATGCCAAAGTCGTCCCGGCGCCGACCGCGCCCGCGGACCCCGCGAGTATAACATTCGAGGCGACCGCCGAGGCGTGGCGCGATCTCGCGGCCGTGCACGCGGGCGCGCAGGCGAGTTTTTGGCATTATCTCGCGAATAGTATTATTATCGGAGTGTTGTCGACGATCGCTTCGCTCGCGCTCGGAACCGCGTGCGCATACGGTTTCAGCAGGTTTCGCATTCCCGGCTCGGGCGATTGGTTATTCTTTATATTATCGACGCGATTCTTGCCGCCGCTGGCGGTGGTCGTGCCCGTGCTCATGATGTATCGCGAACTCGATTTGCAGGGTACGCACGCGGGATTGATATTATTATATACAATATTCAATCTTTCATTGTCCGTATGGTTAATGAAAGGATTCTTGGATGAAATTCCGCGCGCGTTCGAGGAGGCGGCGCTCGTCGACGGCTACACGCGCTGGCAGGCGTTCCTGCGCGTCGTGCTTCCGGAGGCGCGCACGGGCATGGCGGTCACCGCGGTTTTTTGTATCATTTCCGCGTGGAATGAATATGGATTCGCGATGACATTGAACAGTTCGGGAGCGATCACCGTCCCCGCCTATTTCGCGGGACTGCAGGGCAACATCGACGGCATGCCGTGGCCGCAGATCGCGGCCGGCGCGCTCGTGTTCGTCGCGCCGATTATAATATTTACAATCTGCACGCGCAAGAATCTGCTCCGCGGCATGACGTTCGGCACGATCAAGCAATGATCGCAAAGTTAAGATCGCTCGAAACGGCGGCGCTCGCCGGCATGGCGGCCGGCGTGGCCGTGATGGTTCAGCCGTGGTGGCAGGCCGGCATGCAAATCGGATTCTTTATGACGGCTGGATTTGCAATATTACAGAACATTCTCGCGCACCTGCCCGGACGGCGGCCGTGAGTTTTATACAGATCCGCGCGCTCGAAAAGACATGGCCCGACGGCACCGCGGCCGTGCGCCGTTTCGATCTCGACATCGCGGCGGGTGAATTTACAGTTCTACTCGGACCGTCGGGATGCGGAAAGACGACGACATTGAGAATGATCGCCGGACTCGAAACGCCGACGTCGGGAAAAATATTATTAAACGGCGCCGACGTCACTCATCTTCCGCCGTCGCGGCGCGACGTCGGATTCGTATTCCAATTCTATGCATTGTATCCGCACATGAGCGTCGCGGAGAATATTGCATTTCCGCTCGCGTGCACGGGCGTCGCGCGCGCGGAACGAATCGCGGCGGTCGCGGAAATCGCGGAGCGTCTTTGCATTTCGAACTTATTAAATCGCCGTCCGCGCGAACTCCCCGGCGGCGATCAGCAGCGCGTCGCGCTCGCGCGCGCAATGATACGAAAGCCGGCTGTCTGGCTCATGGACGAGCCGCTCGGAACGCTCGACGCGGAGTTGCGCGCGCAATTGTGCGAATTCATCCGCGCGCGCCAAATCGAGGCGCGCGTCGCCACGATTTATGTTACTCACGATCAGGACGAGGCCATGCGCCTCGCCGATCGCGTTATTGTTATGAACGCGGGAGAAATATTACAAATCGGAGCGCCCTCGGAAATGTATCTCCGGCCGTCGTCGATTTTCACGGCGCGGTTCGTGGGAAGCCCGGGCATGAATCTCATCGAAGGCGAAGTGATCTCGAACGGCGGCGCTCGCGCGTTCGCGCCGCGCGGCGGAAATATTAAATTAATCATTCCAAATATGAATTTCGCCGGTCCGGCCTGGCTCGGCGTCCGGCCCGAGGGCGTGCGGTGCGGCATGGGCGCTACCGCAAGCGGCGATCTCGCCGGGCGCATCGCGGTCGACGCGTTCGCGGGCTCGGCGCGTTTCTATCATATCGATTGCGCGTTCGGGCGCGTCGTCGCGCGCCACGATCCCGGCGGGCGCGGCGCAGCCGGCGAATCAGTATATTTAACTTTCGATCCGGCCTCCATTTGTATCTTTAACGCGGCCGACGGGCGGAGAGTTTCATGAAGGATCCCGTCCTGCGCATTAGTAATTTACAAAAATCGTACGGCGGACGCCGCGTTCTCGACGGCGTCCAGTTCGATGTCTCCGCGGGCGAATTCACCGTCGTCCTCGGTCCGACGGGCGCCGGGAAAACCACGCTTCTGCGGACGATCGCCGGCCTCGAAACTCCGGATGCGGGAAATATTATAATGAACGGCGCCGACGCCCTTTCGTTGCCTCCGGCGGCGCGCGACGTGGCGCTCGTGTTCCAAAATTTTTCTTTATATCCGGGAAAGACCGTGCGCGCGAATCTCGAGTTTCCGCTGCGCGCGCCGGAACGCGGACTCGGCGAAAGTGATATTAAGGATCGCGTGGCGAAAGCCGCGTCGATGTTACATATCGAACGCCTGCTCGACCGGCCCGCGCGTCAACTTTCCGGCGGAGAAATGCAGCGCGTCGCGATCGGCCGCGCAATCGTCCGGAGGCCCTCGTTATTCTTAATGGACGAACCGCTGACCAATCTCGACGCCAAACTGCGCGAGGAACTGCGCGTCGAGTTGCGGGAACTCGCCCGCGGTCTCGGCGCGCCCGTACTTTGGGTGACGCACGATCCGTCGGAGGCGTTGAGCATGGCCGATCGGATTATTGTACTTATCGCCGGCAGAATTCTACAAATCGGCGCGCCCGAAAATGTTTATTTCGCGCCGGCGAGTCCGGAAGTCGCGCGGCAGCTCGGTTCGCCGCCGATTAATTTGATATCCGCGGTTGCCTCGGGCGATTTGTGGCGTTGCGCGGACGGCACGCCCATTTGTAATATTAAGCATCCCGCCCCCGCGAGCGCGCTCCTCGGAATTCGCCCCGAGCACATCGCGCCGACCGGCGGCGAATCGCCCGCGACCGTGGAAGTCGTCGAAAACATGGGCCCCACGCGTGTCGTGGTTGCTAGGTTTGGATCCGTGGTTCTTCACCTGCTGACCAGCCGCGATTTCAGCGCGCGACCGGGAGATATCATATTTCCGCGAGTGGACGGGGGAAAAATCATCGTCTGGAGCGCCTGACGTCCGGGCGCCGCGAGGCCGCGCATCAAGTCGCCGGCCGGCACCCCCCGAAAGTATTGGTTGCGTCGCAATGCCTGTCCTACATTCGGCGTTCGGATTTTTAACGGAACCTTCGTTTCGCGTTCGCCGCACCCATTGACGACTTCACCCCTGGAATCTGTAACAAACTCCGCGCGCGACCGACGCGGGCCGCTCGCTTTCAGTCTTATATTTACAATACTGCTCGCGGGATTCAATTATTTAGCAATGCGGCGCGAGGGAGCGCTCGAACAGCCGCTCATTTGGGACAGCGCGAATTATCTTGGCAATGCAATATTAATAAAACGCGCGATTACCGAACACGGCGTTCTCGGATTCGCGAATGCGTGGGTGCACACGTCGGGAACGCACACGCCGCTCGTTCCGGCGCTCGCGGCATTGATTATGTTCGCGACGGGCGAATCGCGCCTCGCGGCGGATCTGTTATTGCCGATCTTTACATTTATTCTTGTCTGGTCGATAATTTGTATCGTTCGCCGGCTTTACCCCTCGGAGCGCGGTCCGGCGCGCGCCGCTCCCTATCTCGCCGCGTTTCTCGTCGCTACATTTCCGGTCGCGCTCAATCAGTCGCGCGTGTTTTTATTCGAATATCCCCTCGCGGCCATGGTCGCGGCGACGTGGGCATTTTTATTAACAACCGACGGATTTCTCAAGCGGCGGGAATCGCTCGCCGCGGGTTGCGCCGCGGGTCTCGCCGCTCTGACGCGCGCCTGCTCGCCCGTGTACCTCGTCGGTCCTTTTTTGATAGAAGCGGTCGACGTGCTGCGCGCCGAGCCCGTCGGTCCGCGCCGAAAGCACTTTTTACAAATGCTTCTGGTCGCCGCCGCCATTTCCGCCACTTGGTACTTGCCGAACATCCGCGAACTCTATCATTATATATTTAGCGTTACATACGGAGACCGCGGCGCGCAATTCGCCGGCGATGGCGCGCTTCTCAGTTTCGAAAACGCGGCTTATTTATTAAAATGGACCGTGATCGACGGTCCCGGATTTCCCGCGCTCGGCGTCGCGGCGATTGCGTACGCAACCGCGTGCGCCCACCGAAGAAAAGTTATTTTCTCGCCGATCATCGCCAGACTGTTTTTTGCATTCGCCATATCTTACCTTTTCGTATTGCTTGCGTTTCAACGGACGGGCGGACTCCTGCTTCTTCCCGCTCTCGGAATGATCGCAATCGCCATGGCGCGGGCCTGCGCGGCGGCTCCGGGCGCGCTGGCCTGGATTTTCACAATAATAACATTTGGAATGGGCGCGCATCATCTCGTCGCGCTTACATTTACTTTTCCGACGGACAACGCGACCAGCGCGGAATACGGCCCGTTCGCCGATCAGTTCCCGCTCTGGAACCACCGCGACGCGTATCTCGGAATTACCGGCGAAGATCATAAAGAAACGCGCTGGCAATCGTGGATTTTACAACTCGACGACCGTCTCGAATCGCTCGATTTGACGAACGACGCATTCGTATATTTATTTATGGAGGGCCCGTATTTTCAAAGCCACAGCCTGCGCCTCGAGGCGCTTCGCCGCGGGAAAAAGTGGTCGGTATTTTCGATGCAGGACCTGCCGGCGGCGCCGGGCGGCGAAAATTTACATTCGCTTCGATCTAATATAAATTATGCCGAAGCGTTCGTCGTGCCGAGCGAAGACGGCGAACATTATAACGCAACGATCGAGGAAATCATCGCGCCGCTGATTGACGGACCGGCGGCGCGGTTTCAGCGGGCCGGCGAACCCATGCCGTTTGCAAAAGGCGCCTCGCTCGTCGTTTATCGCCGCAAATCTTTCGTTTATGATGTCGCGCAAATTCCCGCGGAGGCGACGCCGATCAACGTTGCATATTACAATCCGATTCCCGAGGCTCCGCGGCATCGGATCACGCTCGCGGCCGCGAGTTACGCCGCCGATCAGGACCAGCGTTTACTCATGTTATATTTTTCTTATAATGGCGACAATGCGCCGTTTCCAATAATTACACTTTTTGAAAACCGCGATGCCGGGGCCGCGTACGGTTTGCGGCAGATCGAGCCCGAGGAATTGCACCCGCCCGCGAGCGCGCCCGCGAGCGGAAGTTATCGATGTTATCGAATCTATCTCGACGACGCGCCGCTCCCGAATCCGCCGCCGGGCGACATCACGCTATCATTAGTATTAGAACAATCGTCGCCGACGAGCCGATGGCGGACCTCCGATTCCGCGGAGGATCAGGGTTCGCGTCAACATATATTAGTAATACGGAAGGGTGCGACGGCGTCGCAGCCGCGTTGAGATCCGGCGACTTTGCCCGCGCCATTCGATGCGGGCAAATGAACGCTTGAACTTGCCGGCGGCGTTGCTTACACTTGCATAATGACGCAATTGAACAAGCGATTGACCGCGGGCCGGAAACGCGCGGTTTCTCCAAAACAGGCCTCCGCGCGCCGGGCTCCCATCGATCAATTATTAGATCCGGCGTTGTTCAAGGCGTTGTGCGACCCCACGCGGGTTTCGTTGCTCGCGTGTCTCTTGAAGTGCGGCCGCGCCTGCACGGTCAGCGAAGTCGCGGAGTGTTGTTCCGTCGATTTTTCCGTCGTGTCGAGGCATCTCGCGATGCTCGAACAAGCGGGCGCTCTCGAATCCGCCAAGACCGGACGCACGGTCTCTTATAAAGTTCGGCGCGCCGATTTAACAAAAACGCTGCGCACGCTCGCCGACGCCGTGGAGGGTTGTTGTATGAATCCGAATGACGAGCCGCGCGATTCTGGGACATGTTCCAGTTGTTAAATAATCAATAGATCCGCCATGTCCAATCCGATCGTACTATTCCTTTGCACGGGTAATTCGTGCCGCAGCCAGATGGCGGAGGCGATTCTGCGGGCGCGCGCCGGCGATCGTTATGATTCGCGCAGCGCGGGCACCGAACCGAAAAGTGAAATTCATCCGCTCGCGATTCGAGTGATGGCCGAACGCGGCATCGATCTCGCGGGCCAGCGGCCGAAAGGCGTCGCCGCGTTTCTGGGTCGCGCGCCTGTCCGGCATTTAATCATTGTCTGCGGCGGCGCGAACGATAGCTGCCCGACGACATTTCCCGGCGTCGTCACGCGCGAGTTCTGGCCGCTCGAGGATCCCGCGTCCGCCGCCGGCCCGCTCGAGGAGCAACTTGTTATATTTCGCGAAGCGCGCGACGAAATCGAACGGAGAATCATGGACTGGCTTCATAAACAATCGGAACCCGCGCGTTGATTGGATATATTAACGATTTCGGGTGGATATCATAGATAAAGGCGCCGCCGGCGGCGGCATTTCGTATTCGCGGCGAATGGCGGCCGAGGGCGTCGGCACGGCCATGCTCCTCGCGGCCGTCGTCGGTTCGGGCATCATGGGCGAACGACTCGCGGGCGGAAATATGGCCGTTGCGCTGCTTGCAAATTCCATCGCCACGGGCGCCGCGCTGCTCGCGATCATTACTACATTTGGCGGCGTTTCGGGCGCGCACCTGAATCCGCTCGTTACAGTTGCCGACGCGTGCCTTGGCTGCCGTCCGTGGCGCGAAGTCCCTGGATACTTAATATCTCAATTCATCGGCGCCCTGGCGGGCGTCGCCGCGGCCAATGCCATGTTCGACGAACCGCCGATTTCGCCCTCGACGCACGCGCGCGCGGGGTTTTCCTTGATGTTCGCCGAATCGATCGCAACATTTGGCCTGCTCCTCGTCATTCACGGCTGCTCCCGCTTTGCGCGGCCGCACCTGCCCTTCGCGGTTGCAGGTTATATTACGGCGGCTTATTGGTTCACGTCGTCGACATCTTTTGCAAACCCGGCGGTCACGTTTGCGCGCACGGCTACAAATACGTTCGCGGGCATTCGCGCCGCCGATGCGCCGGGATTCGTCGCCGCGCAACTGGCCGGCGGAGCCGCGGCCGTCGTATTGATACGATGGCTGTTTGGCGTTCCCGCCGGCGCCGCGAAAACAATTGATAATTCCTGATTCAAACCTCTTCGCCGAAATTTCGGCAAATTTCAATGATTTTTCTTAAATTAACGCTGCCGCTATTGTTATTAACATCCATTTCGCTCGGATCCGTCGCATTTCAGAGCGACGGCGCCGGACAAACGCGCCCCGCGAAAAAGGACGCCGAAAGCCAGCCCGCGTCCGCGCCGTCCGACGGCCGCATCGGCGCGAAGCAGCGGGAAAAGTTATTAAAACATTTCGCCGAAGCCGAAAAACAAACGCTCGACTCGATCGACGGAATCAGCGAAGCTCAGTGGAAATTCAAACCCGCGGCCGACAAATGGTCGGTCGGCGAAGTCGTCGAACATATTATTATTGTCGAGGAAAAGAGCGCGGCCGACGTGGAAAAGTCATTGAAAGAAAAACCCGACGCCGATTGGAAAGATAAGAAAATCGCGAACACGGAAATGCTCGAAACCATGCTGCTCAACCGCGACTTTAAAGTGAAGGCGCCCGCGGAAGTCGCGCCCGAGGGCAAACTCGCGCTCGCGGATGCGGCGAAACGTTATAAAACGGCGCGCGCGGCATCATTAAAGATCGCCGAGAGCAAGGACGCGCTGCTCCGCGCGCACTTCGTCGAACATCCGTTCTTTTCGACGATGAACTCCTATCAGAGGCTGCTCGTCGTCGCGTTGCACAACAAACGCCATAATTTACAAATCGCTGAAGTGAAGGCGAACGTGGATTATCCGAAGAAGTAACGGATTACTATTTCCGAAGTTCGACGACGACGGGTTTTTCCGGGTCGCCCGGGCCCGTCAGTTCAAATCGAGTCGATCCCGTCAATTCCGCGCCGGTCGTGATTGATAGGTCATAAACGCCGGACCGCAGCATCGGCGCGAATGAATATTCCACGGCGGACGGCGGAATGCTCGACGCATAATTTATATCTCCATATGCGCCGTGAAACAGTAAAGTAACCGACGCAACGACCGGCGTTGGTTTCTTTATTCTTAACGAAACGTAGCACCGAAACCCCGGATGCGTCGTGATTGGATATGTTCCGGTTTCGTCGGAGCGTACTTCGACGGCCGTCGACTCTCTCGCGATGGAATCCGCTTCCCATATTAATATATATTTTCCGGGCGCGAGCGGCGGCGATTCATAACGATCCAAATCGAATTTAAGCGTATTGTCGGGGCGGCGCGTCGCCGGGTCCCGATCCGCCGGCACTGCATACATCGTCAGTGGCACGCTCTCGATTTCGCCGGTGTCGCGACGAGCGGTAATGTTAAGTTTTCCCGGATTCGCAAAAGTAATATCGCCAAGATCCCACGTTTCATTCGGTTTGAGGCGTTTCTTTCCGCTTCTCCAATTTCCGAATCCGGCCACGTTGATTTCGACTTCATACAGATGCGGCGGGCAGGGTCCGTCGCGAAATGTGAATTTCTCCGCGTCGACTCGGGGTGAATGCGCAAAATGGCTGCCCGTTTGAGATCCCTCGTGAATGAATATCGATTTCGCGTCGATTGGCGGCGAGCCGGGCACGACCAGCCGGCCGACGATATAACAGCTCGCGCGCGCCGCGTTCGAAACAGTAATCAATACTTCCGGCCCGCCGGGAATAACATCTTCGGCGACGCCTTCGGGCACGTCGATCGTCTTGCTCTTCGGATCATAAACTTTGATCCAGCGGGGCGCCGCTTCGGCGGCGGTGAAATGAAAGGCGCCGTTGTCGTCTGTTATAATTGGAGGACCTGCGCGTCCCGTTCGAAGCGGCATCGCGCCCTGATAAACATTCCAACCCGCGAGCGGCGCCCCGGCTTCGTCGACAACGCGGCCGCGAATCTCCAATTTATTCTTTATTTCGGCATCGGGCGCCGCGACGGCGACGCGCGGCGCCGGTTTCGGCGCCGGATTGGTTGCAATGGCCGCGCTCGGTTGCGAGTGCGTCTCGCGCGGGCGCTCGGGCGCCGAAGCCACCGGCGGCGTCTCCAACGTGCGCGGCGGTGGCTCCGGTGAATATTTATATTGCATCAACGCGGCGCCGCCGAGCATGGCGGCCGCGATCGCAACGGCGGCGAGAATTGTTTTTTTACTCATAATCAACAGCGTAATATAAATGATAGAATTTCCAGCCGCCGGCGCGTAGATCGCGCCCGCCGACGGAGCCGCGCGCACGATTTGTAAACACCAGCCCGCCCAACCCGCGCCGAGCGTCGTTGTCACGCTGGATCGCAAGTCTCCGAGTCCGCGTTTCAGGCGCGTTTTTACTGTACCAATCGGTTCGCCGGTGCGTTTCGCGATTTCACGAGGCGGCAGATTTTCGAAATATCGTAATAATACGGCAGTTTTGTAAGGTTCCTCGAGCGCGAGCACGGCGGCGAGGATTTGTTGTCTCGCGCGTTCGCGCTCGACGATTTCGGCCACCGTCGCCGTCGCCTCCGGACGCGCAACCGCCTCCTCGCGCCGCGCGCGGCGCGACCGATCCCGGATTATTCTAAATGCGAAGTTTTTTGTTACGTTCGCGAGCCACGCGCGAAGTGTAGTGTTGCTTTCGCGCGAGCCGAGCGCCGCGACCCACGCGTCCTGCGCCGCGTCGTCGGCGTCGTGTTCGTTTTTTAATAAACCCGCCGCGATGCGCCGCATGAAAGCGTCGTGCTCCGCAAATGTTGCATTCGTCGGCAGCGAGGCGGCGGGAGTGCGAGGCACGGTTCTATCGTAACAATCCCGCGCGGAGCGATTCGGGGCCAATTTGGGCGAAGCGCATGCATCAACGAATGACGGAGGCCCGAAACTTTTCGCGCGCGGCGCCCGTAGAGCCGGCGCGCGACACATGCCTATCGAGAACTCCATTCACGCTCGCCTCCAGCAAGCTCGGGTTTCGGGCGGGATCGCGATCATGTTTATATTAATGGCCGCCGCCGGAACGACGGCATTGTCTCTTCATGATTTGGAGCTTCAGTCGCTCTTCGACGGCGTGCTTTTTCTTCTTTCGTTCGTCGTATTAATTATAGGAATCGATCGGCCGCTCGCATTGCGTCTCAAGTTAACACTTCTGCTCTCCGCGCTGGCGGCTGGAATATTTATATTATCGGTATTTAATATATTTGTATTAGACTTCGAAATCCAGAGACTTTGGCACGAGATCTCGACGCTGTCGTCGGATTTTGTCGCGGTCAAGGCGGAACGGGCGCGAGAATCATTACTTATGACCGAATCATTCATTCTCCATGCGCTCACGTTCTTGTTTGCCTGGACCGCGGTGGCGATTTCGTTATAACAATATCACCTCTTACTCAAACCACCCGGCGGGATTTCGCTCAAAAAATTCCGCGAGCGGAATTCCGCTTGGACCGACAATCCAAGTCTTCGACTTCGGGTATCGCTTGCGAAATGCGGCGAGTCCATCGAATCTCTTTTCGCGCCCGCTCTTGACTTCGACGGCCCACGTTTGCGAGCCGCGACTAACAATAAAGTCCACTTCGGCGTCGCCGTCGCGCCAGTAGGATATGTTCCACATCGGCGCCGGGAGATGATTTAACAAATGAGCGCCGACTGCATTTTCAACGAGTCGACCCCACCATGGGCCGTCCGCGAATGCTTGTTCGAAATTGCGAATCGACTGCGCGCTCACAAGCGCGTTATTCCAATGAACGAGTTTTGGGCTGCTTCCCCGTTTGCGCATTTGGCCCTTTGAGTAAAGTTCCAATCCGCTCGATAAAAATGCCGTTTCCAGCAGACGTAAATAATTTGCAAGCGTCACCGTATTTCCCGCGTCGTGCAACTGCCCCAGCATTTTGTTATATGACAATATTTGCGCCGGAAACTGGGCCGCCAATCCAAAAAGATGTCGGAGCAGCGCCGGTTTTGTAACGGTTTGAAGTTGCAATACATCGCGGGCAATCACCGTTTCAATGAGCGAATCGGATATATAGCGCTTCCAAGTCGGCTCATCGTTAATAAATGACGCGGCGCCCGGATAACCGCCGAAATATATCCATTGTTCGAGATTGAAACCGAATGCCGCGCGACATTCAGGCCAGGACCAATGCGTACAATGATGAAGAAAAAACCTGCCGGCGAGGCTTTCCGTCAATCCCCGCTGTACGAGCAGCACCGAAGATCCGAGGAGGAGAACCTTAAGATTTCCATGCTGCCTCACTTCGTCGTCCCAGAGCCGTTTGATGACTTCGCTCCATTGTGGAATTTTTTGTATTTCGTCGATTATTAATAATACGCGCGCGCTGCCGCTTGCAGATTTCGATTTGGCGATTCGCCACTGTGTTTCTATCCATTCCGGCGGATGCGGGCGCGCAGAATCCGCCGACGCAAAGTGACTTGGCCATTGAAGCTTTGCCTCAACCTGTGTTGCTACAGTAGTTTTTCCGACCTGCCGCGGGCCGACGAGGACCTGCAATAGCGGCTCTGTGCGTTCAAAAGCTATAATAACTTCGTTAACGGCCGCGCGTTCGAGCATGTTGGCTGGCATTCTATCACCATGGCATTGATCGAGCAAATTTACTCAGCCGATGAGCAATTTTACTCATTCTGACGTAACCCATTGTTTTATACAAAGATATGTGAGCAGAGCGCCAGCTCTTCCGGCCATTTAGATCAACTTTTCTCCAACATCCCCTTCAATCGATCGAGCGCCGCGCCCCAGCCCGCGTGCAGACCGTCGGCTTCCGCGCGGGTTTGGATGCGCGAGTGATTGAACATTACAGTTGTCTTTTCGCCTTTTTCTTGAAAGATAACATCCACGAGCGTCGGCGCGGTCGCATTCTTGTGATTCCACGTGAACCGCAAGTCTTTATTTTCGCGGCAACGCAAATATTCGCCCGATTCGCCGTCGCCGCATGTAAATTTTCCGCCGTCCTTTGGAGTCGCGACAACTTTCGGGCCGAGCCATGCGCTCATCGCTTTCGGGTCGGTCAACGCTTTATAAATCTTTTCGACGGGCGCGGCGATCGTTTTTGTGGCGCAAATTCCATAGCCTTCGTAGCGGCCGTCTTTTTTCTTAATATTTTTGCTCTTTTCGAACTCCACCGCGATCGTCACCGACCACCAGATGTTTTTATTGCATTGCTCATATAAAAAACTGACGGATTCGCGACGACCTTTCTCAAGGTAGCCACCATTGTCCAATTGTTTGAACCATTCGGCGAGCGTTTTGCCCGTGGCCTTCTTGCAAGCTGCGTCGGTGACGGGTTCTTTGGGTTCGAAGCTAATTTTCATGGCGTTCGCGTTAAATGTAAATTGCGCATGCTGACTAAATCACGCCTTGAACGGCGCGCGCGGCGGCGGCTGATCCGCGCCGACGCGGCCAATTGTAACATCCGCGGCGAAGTAGTTTTCGCCCCTAGCCGGACATCCCGCCATCCGGCGAAGCATCGCGAGCTGTCCCACATGCGTGAGCGCGTCCGCGACGGGCCCTTGTAGTAATTTTGTTATTTCGGCCTGTATCGGCGACGTCGACGCGAGAAATGTATCAAAGGCTTCGAGCGATTTGTGAAATCGCGCCGCTTCCGCGTTCCAATCCAACGGCGTCGCCGAAATCCATTTCTGCTCGCCGCGCGCCATGGAGAGCGCCCAATCCGAGAGATCGGAAATATGACTAAGAATCTGGATCGGCGCTTTTCCGGCGCCATCAAAAGTTGCAAACGATCCGGGAACATCCCGAATCGCTTTTCCACCGCGATAAGCCAGCGTGGCCAAGGCATGCCGAAGGAGTGTGCGATCGTCCATATCGTGCGAATATTAATGATAGAGAGTAGTCGGTTCAACGGATAATCCGCTGGAATGCTCGTCCGATCTCCCCTTCCTCTCATCGGCGGCGTCCAAGTGCCGGCGAGTCGCGGAGGTCAATGTCCAACTTCGGGTGGGCGCCGCGGTAACAATACCGGATCGGGGATCGGACTTGGACCGATGGACCCGCGTCGTATGAAGCGATTTCGCCCGCTCGAACTGAAGTAGTACAATTCGCCACGTTTCCGAACATCGCGCATCGTGGACGAAACGGTTTTGTTACGAAGAACAATGCAGGTTGGCGCTCGATTGCTCACACTCCCTTTATTTGTACCATCCAGATGACTTCGATTGCTTCGTAAACCGCCGCTACAAGTAGTATCGGGACAACGAGGAAGTAAATTCTTCCCGTCTGTTTGAAACCTTCGACATAGCCATGCCAGTGGCCGATGACGCCAGCGCTTTTTGGGAACAGGAAAGCGCGTCCATGCAGCCCTGCTGCCAACATGACCAGAACATAAGCCTGGCCCTCGATAATCATAGTTAGCGAATGCGGGACATCGATGTGTTGCTTATCGGGATGGCCGGGAGAGAAAAGCACTCCCCACAAAATGGCGCGAAACACGCCGACCAAGAGTCCGCTAAACGGGACGATCATCGATGGAAAGGTAATAATGGCTACACTACCAAAAAACAAGTTAATAACAAAAGTCAAGGCAATCGCCTTGAGTACTTCAGCATGCGCATATGCCTCGCTCACCATTGCCAGCGATCCGCCGGCAAGACTCTCATGCGCGGAGCGATCCAATGCATTCTGTAAACTACGATTCATTGCGGTGACGCCCATAAAGATAAGAATCAGTCCGTAATACAGAATGTTGAAGATGATATAGCTGCGTTTGTGCTCCCTGACCAGCGCCCAGGAAGATCGAATTGGGTTCAGGATATTAGTTATTAATGACATTCCGTTCGTTCCTCTTTCAGTGTGTCGCGCGGAAGGCGCCTGTAGTATGCCGGAACGCCGAATCGGTCGGCCATTAAAGTTAGCACCGGCATCGCTAAACGGCAGCCCCTTGACAGGCGTTCGATTCGGTATTGAAATTGAATTTACCCGATTGCGCGGCCCGGCGCGATTTCAGACTTCTCTTGGAGTGGATCATGATTAATGTAAACGTTCGTCGTTCGGCCGGCTGTTTGATGACGGCCGTTTGTTATCTCGCCTGCGCCACGCCGTTCGCTTCGGCTCAGTCTCCGCCGCTGCTACCGGGACAAGCCTACTGGTCGCCATCCTGTAACTACGCGAAGTCGGACGCGTTCGCCGATTTCAACGGTGACGGCATCACGGACGGTCTGGTCGAGACTTGGTCGAATTGTATTTTGATGTACATTGGAAACGGCGCCGGTGAATTTAGTAAATTTCCTTCGATCAATTCCGGCGTGCAACATCGCGGCCTGGCGGTCGCCGATTTCAATGGCGATTCGAAACTTGACGCGGCCGTGCCGTCGGTAAGTCCGAATTTACTTTATGTCTTTTATGGCGACGGCGCCGGCGGCTTCGCGCCGCCGCTTTCGTTTTGGTCGACGAACGCGGCCGCCGCCGCAGTCGCCGCCGACATGAATCTCGACGGAAAGCCCGACGTCATTCTCGTAGACGCCGTTTCGAACGTCGTGGTTTTATTTATCAATGACGGCACCGGGGGATTCTTTCCGTTCACTACTTTTCCGGTCGGGAACAAACCGATGGATCTCGCCGCGGCGGACCTGAATCACGACGGCAATATCGATATTATTACGGTCAATAAGAACTCTAATGATCTGACAGTTCTCCTTGGCAATGGCGCCGGTTCTCTCGCGTGGAAAGATACAATTCCGGTCGGCACGTTTCAAATGGATTCCGCCGCCGCCAACCTCGCGCTCTCAGATTTTGACAGCGACGGCTCGATCGACCTCGCGGTCCCGCATGACTCCTTTCCCGGAAAAATCAGTAGTTTTCGTGGCGATGGTACCGGGGCGCTCGTTCTTGCCGGCGTCGATGACGCGGGAATGGCGCCGTGGGGCGCGGCGGCCGTCGACATGAATGCCGACGGAGCACCCGATGTCTTCGTGTCGGACTATTATTCGTACATATTTGGAAAGCTATTATTAATGTTAGGGGACGGCGCCTTTCATTTTAGTGTCGCGGCGACCTACCTCGCCGGCGACGGCCCCACCGACCTTCACGTCTTCGATGCCAACAACGACGGTTGGCCCGACGTCTCAGTTCAGGGCGTCGGACTTATAATTCTCCTCGGCGATCAGACGGGAGAACTTGCCGCGCCGCGCGAGTTTCAAAACGTCGCGAAGGGATCCTACGCGGCCGCCGCCGATCTGAATCTCGACGGGCGACCCGATTTGATAACAACACATACGCAAACCGCCTCGGTGTCCGTTTTATTAGGAATTGGCGGGGGCAACTTCGGCCCGGCGTCCGTGTACGCCGTCGGAAATGGCCCCACGGCCCTCGTCGCGGCGGATCTTAACAATGACGGAAAGACCGACGTCGTAACGGCCAACAACGGCGATTCAACGATCACATTTCTCCGCGGCGACGGTTTGGGCGGTTTTTCGCCGCCACTTTTGTTATCGATGGGATCCCATCCAAAATGGGTCGCCGTCGGCGACCTCAACGGCGATGGAAAATTAGATATTGGAACCGCCAATTCCGATTATAGTCTTACGACGCGCCTCGGCGCGCCGGGCGGCGGATACAACATTCCATTTTCGTGGGCGATCGGAGATATTCCGGCGAATCTTGCATTTTCGGACGTCTCCGGCGACGGTAAACTTGATATTATTTATACCCGTACAACCTCGACCGTCACCGTTGCTGTCGCCCTCGGAAATGGAGCGGGCGGGTTCGGTGCGCCGCAGATTTATGCGGCGGATTTGTATCCAAGAGCCCTCGCCATCCACGACATCTCGGGGGATGGAAATCTGGATATTCTCACTGGAAACGATATCGTCGGAACAATTTCAATATTTACAAATCTTGGACACGGAAGCTTTTCGCAAAGTTCAACGATTCAAGACTACACTTCCGGCAAGATGTCGGTCGACGCATTGGATGTTAACTCCGACGGCATCGTCGATATCGTATCGACGGAGTATTCAGATACGATCAACGTGAACTGCGGCCTCGGCGGCGGCGCCTTCGCGGCCGGACGGGAATTCAACGCGAAATGGGCATACACTGTCGCGACCGGTGATTTTGACGGCGACGGATTAGTAGATTTTGGTATTCCCGACGCCGAAAACCCGTCGATGTTCATTTTGTTAAATCTATCCATTCCGAAGGGCGTCGCTCCATACGGATCGGGCACGCCCGGCTGCCTCGGAGCCCACGCGATGGGCGCGACGTCGGTTCCGAAAATAAATAATCCGGGATTTCGCCTGACCTGTACTCACGCGCCTCCGGACGCACTTGGCCTCGGCCTCGTCGCCGATTCGGAGCAAAATCCGGGAAACGATCCCTTCGGCCTGGGAATCCTGTTACTTGTAGACTTATTTTCCGCGCAGGAAATCTACACGCTCGATTTCACCGCCGATTCCCAAGGAAATGGCTCCGCCCTCGCGCCGATTCCGGCGGACCCGACGCTCGTAGGGAAAACTTACTATGCCGAGGCGATCTGGTATTGGACGGCGGGTCCGTGCGCACCGTCCCCCTATCAGCTCAGCTCCTCCGACGGTCTCGCGATTACAATTGTTCAATAGTTGACGGCGCGTTAACATCCGGGCGGGGCGATCAATGTTAAGGTTGACTCGTCTTTCAAATTGAGATTATCGCACGGAACATAAGCACTCGGAGGTGGCGGCCAAGTGTTCTTGGCAGCGGCGTCGTTCGAATGCGTCCGACGAAACCATGGTTGCGCGACTTCTTGAATCGCGGAAATTGTGGGGATGAATGCACCACGACACATCCAAGGCCCAATCGGCGCCGGACGAAAACAATATATTTTAAGCCTTCTCCGCAAATTT
>JACQFD010000024.1 GCA_016200225.1 Planctomycetota bacterium | reverse complement strand
TCAGCATGCACCGGGCCCCAGAAGCGGGCTCAACAACGAGTGCGAATGGAAGCGAGGCGGATCGGTCGGATGTAAAGATTGGAAAACCGCACCAGCGGCCTTGACACAGAGGCCTTCTCATGGAAGTGCTCGTCGAATGTTTAGATTGCAAACGCGGAGCGTTTGCAATCTAAACATTCGCCTGCGCAACTCGCCGCGACCCAACCCATCGAGCGCACAGCGGGGGGATTATAAATGTTATAAAAAGTTGGGTGTTTGTGTCATGTGGCGGGGATCACTGGCGGCGCGGCGGCGCGGCCGCGCGCAGCGCGAGAGACTTATGAAATCACTTCTATGAGGCAGGCAGCGCCCGGGTGAGTTGGCCGGCAACAACAAAACCCAAGGCTCTCAAAAGTGCAACTGTAGAGAACGCAAACGCGCGAAGACGACGGCGCAACTCCGCAAGCATGCCGGCATCCGCGGATATAAAAATACAATGGCAGAAAAGGTGAAATTTATAATGTAAGTATAATGATAATAATATTGCGATTTTAATATTTTAATTTCCATCGATCCGCGTGCGGATCAGACCGACGACCACGCCCTCGATCGAGACCGACTCCTCCTTCAGGGAAATGTCGACGGGACGCAACCGCGGATTTTCGGGAATTAATGTTAATATTTCGCCGCGGCGGCGGATGCGTTTCACCGTGACTTCGCCCGAACTGTCGCCGCCGACGCGGACGACGGCGATTTCGCCGTCGCGCGCCTCGGGGGTTCGGTGGACCGCCACGAAATCGCCGTTCTGAATGCCCGCCCCGATCATCGAGTCGCCGGAGACTCGAAGCAAATAATCGATCCGCCGCGCGAACGCTTCGCGATCGATAAGAAAGGTTCCGTCGTGATTTTCCTCGGCGAGAATCGGCGCGCCGGCTGCCACGCGGCCGACGATCGGAATCGCATTGCGCTCGCGCACGATCATACTGCGCTCGCGCGCCTGAGTTTTTGTAGGATCGCTGATTTTTGTAAGATCGCTTTTTGTATTATGTTCGGATATTTTAACAACATCCTTTTTCACGCCCTCTTCCGCGCCGGCGGTCTCTCTATCGATAGCATCCCTATGGATGGCATCTTTATAGATAGCATCACGGTCCATGATGCGAATCCCGCGCGAGCGCCCCGGCTCGATTTCGATAAAACCCTTCTGCGCAATCAGTCGCAAATGCTGCGCCGCCGCGTTCTGCGAGCGCATCCCGAAATAATGCGCCGTTTCCGCGACAGTTGGAGGGAACCCGCGCTCGGCGACGCACCGTTTTAAATACTCGAACACCTCGCGCTGCCGATGCGTCAGCATGCCAGGCTGTGGACGCTGTTGTTTTTGTTGATGCTGTCTCGAGCGGTGCGCGGACGGAATTGCCGCGGGAGTTACGCGCTTTGGCCGTTTGCGGGAACCTGATGACATGGATGGAAAGATACTGGATATCAAACCAGTATGCAAGGTTTTTCCGAAAAAAAATGCGCGCGAGGCGCGGCGTGCGAGCGATCGAATCACTTTGCGATTTCTCAGGTCGCCTATAATAATGATCGAGCAACGGACAAAATTCGGCCCCGTGGCGTGAGAGCCTTCGGGCCCACATATCCGCGGCATTTTTTATTATTAATCGCGTGTGCGGCACAACAAGGATCAAGACGGGCGCAACAGAAATGATCCCGCAAATGGGTTGGAATTGCGCAAGCCTAACGTATTATTTTACAGACGATTAAGCGCTTTTCACCCGATATGAACGTCATAACGTCGCGCGTTCGTTCATTTCGAACCGGATAGGCTTGGACCTCCAACGTAATGCGCCCCGCGCCATTGGCTACAAGTAAATTTCGTCCACAAAGGTGCGCAAATTCCCGGCTGCCTGCCGCCACGAAACGCTAAATACTCGCCAATTATTATCAATAAAAAATGGTAAATAATCTATTTGTTGCCATTAGTCTTTCGCGAAATCTTTCGACCGGACGCACTTCGCCCCAAATCAACAAACTTGGCATTCGAGCGCTTTTCACACTCCCGGATCCATTTGATAAATTGTTCCACGGAGCCGCCCGCCTTGCGAAATAACTCCGCGCGAATCGCCCGCGTCTCTTCGACGATGGGGTCGCGGTGCCGGGTCATTTTCTTCGCCTTCGTCGGTTTCATATTCTTAGTGTAGAGGACAACGCTCTGATTTGCCAATTCGCTCGTAACATACTGAAGCATTCGGTAATAGGAAAATATTAAAGTGTCGCGCCAGGCTTGACAATCGAGTCTGCGAATAACGCCTGCTTGCGCAAGCTCGCGTTTTCGCCGATACCCCTGTGTCGCTGCGGACAAAATTCTGCCACGTGCCGTGAGAGCCTTCGGGCTCCAATATCCACGGCTTCTTTTTTTTGTTAGTGAGCTTGTTGTTCGACTTCGCGCGCGTAGGACGGCACGTGTTCATTTGTAATAAATGAAATCTCGAAGTCTTCGAACATCGGAGAAAGTGCGCTCTCGACAACCCGCGTTTTGATTGTCGACAGGCTCGCCGAAACGATAATTACTTTTGCTTTACCGCCGACCGACTCTGGATGTCGCATGATGAGACTGCCTTCGAACGCAAATCGCGAGGCCCGCGACTCGGCTTCGCGGGCGTCCTCGCCGAATGCAAAAGATCTAACAAAATTCTGGACACCATTTCGGAATGCATACGAAGCAACAAAGTCGCGATTTGTAAGGAATGGGATCGGGACCCGCCGGCTGATTTCCGCCTTACCTTTGGAGCACAACGACTGAAATGTATCGTCAAGCTCGTGAATATTCATCGCTACCGTCGCCTTTCGCTTTGTCTCGCCAACAAGCTCACTGAAAAGCGCGTCAATCTCCTTATCTGGGTCGTCCACTCGCATCGGCCTTGGCATAGTAATTAGTAATTCGTTTCCACGCGATGCTATGAATGCGTGCAAGTCATCAATAGTTCGAAAGCGTTCCCTGTCTGTAACAAGACGCTTGGCGAGTGCATCTTTTGCGAGTTTCACCGCGTCGTTATCAAACGATCCGGAACCAAAAACAGTACGAATTCTCCCGTTGCCTTCGCTCATGCGCGCGCTTTAGATAAGGAGTGAATTCGTCAAACAGCCCGTACACACCGTCATCCTGGATTTCGTCAATGTGGGCAATCTTGGGGCTGAGGTCGCGTCCGACGGTGATGCAATGTGTAAAGTCCATCGCAATCAATCTGACGTGGCCTTTTGCAGCCTTTTCCGAAGTTAAGAATACATTGTCTCGATTAGGCCGCCTGCCCGCTCCTGCGCCGGTTCTTTGCGGCCGACGGGGATGGCGGTCGGGGTTTTGTAACCACGTATCAAGAATAATTAGTGATACCAAATCCGCGACGTTTTCGGTTTTCTCAAGTTCGCGACTGGTGCCGCCCCAAGCGTGGCCGCGAATCTTTTTTGTTACGAACGCAGGGCCGGGCAACGCGCGCCGTCCATTTCGCAGCGGAATTTCGTCGTCGCGGGCAATATTCATGATTGCAAAGTCAAATGTCGCAAGTCCGATCCAGCGCGCGAGTTGAGTTCCTACAAATTCGCATGCGAGCGCGTGTGACCCTTCAGGATTCCCGAGAACCTTAGCAAACACGTGGCCAGCGTCAGTAACAATCTCCACCGGCGACGTGCTCGATCCTACGAATCGAACAAATCTTCTGAATCGAGTCGGCGGCCATGGATTCGCGCTGCCAATTGCCAAAAATTGCTCCTTAGATTTTGATTAGTATTGGAATTTTCATTTTGTTTTATACGGCGGGGGCGTTTCCGCGACTCGGGAAAAAGTATTCGAAGTATCAGCGGGCGATGCTGCTTTCGTATCTGTCACAAACGCGCCCGGCCAGCCGCCGTGTTTTTCGATGACTTTGTCGATTTCGGACATGGGGCGGATGGTTACTTTTAAGTCGACGACGACTTTTTGGTAATGTTCGATGTCGTCGTCGGAGAGGTTGCGGCCGTCCCTGTCCTTTAACCATCGTTCGCAGACTTGATATCCACCTACGAAAAACCGGCACGTGGATTGGGGGTTCGGCTCTCCAAGATACTGTTATTAGAAATCCGATAATTAAGCTAAAAAAACTCCATTGTTATAAAGCAACCAAAGGAAAAGTATTACAAAGCAATCGATTTCCGCGATAATTTTGCATGGCCTGTTGCTCGGGAAGTTCCTTTGATCGGAGATGCGTCATCGCCATCCAACATGACTCTACCCGGTAAGAATCGGGACGCCAGACCGGACCGTGTGTCCGACCTTTGTTTCTCCAGTGCCGCTCATTGGAACGGGCCTTACACCCTTCCAAACACTACAGAAACGAGCGTCCCCTCTCCCGAACTCTCCAAATTGCAAACCGCTCCATGCGCCCGCGCAATCTCTCGCACGATGGCGAGGCCGAGGCCGGCGCCGGTGGCCGTCGAATCGGTGGATTCCAATCGGTGGAAGCGCTCGAAGACGCGTTCCGATTCGGCGGGCGGCACGCCGGGGCCGCGGTCGCGAACGGATAATATTACAGTTCCGTCCGCGCCGCGCGCGACCGAAACGACGATCGGTTCGCTTTTATTAGAATAACGAAGCGCGTTCGAAATTAAGTTATTAATAAGTATCGCCAGCAATCGCGCGTCGCCGTTCACGGATGCGGGTTCGCCGCCCTCGACGCGCAACCGTTCGCGCCCGGTTTTCTGTGAATTTATACAATCGCGCGACAGTTGTAATAATTCGACGGGCGCGAATGCGCGATCGGCGGCGCCGGCGTCGATGCGCGCAAGTAACAATAAGGCCTCGACGACGCTTCCCATGCGATCGGCCGTCTCGACAACATCTGTGAAAAACTCGCGATACTGGTCCTCCGTCCGCGGATTGCGGAGCGCCACTTCGGCGGCGCTGCGGATGACGGAAATCGGATTGCGCAGTTCGTGCGCGGCGTTCGCCGTGAATCGTTTTTGTTGTGAAAGACTCTCCTGCAGCGCGGCGAACGAGGATTCGAGCGCGGCCGCGAGAACGTCGACTTCGTCGCGGTTGCCGCGGCGCGGAATGGTAGTGTTTCCGCTGTCCCGGATGGCCGCCGCGGCCGCGCCGAGTTCGCGGAGCGGTTTTACGAATCTTTTTGATATAAATAATCCGAACGCCACGACGACGAGCGTGGAGAGCGCGGTTAAAATTACAATTGCCCACGCGACGCGCGAACGCTGCTCCTCGTACGGCGCGAGACTGTCGGCGACACGTATGCCGACGTCGAACGCGCGCCGTGCAGGCTCGCGATCCGCCGCCGGCAGGGCGTCGTGATGATAACTCGCCGTGATTATTCTTCGCGGCGGCGAGCCCGCCAAAGTATCAAATCGGGCGCGCGCGCCGTTGTCGACATTTGTAAAGTCCGGCCGCTCCGGAAGACCGGCCGTTTCGCCGGAACGGTATAATAATTTTAATTCTGGAAGTGTAAATATCTCGAACGCGCGGCCGGGCGCGAGTCCGACGAGGCCGGCCGCGTTGTCGCGCGGAATTTCGAATTCGACGCCGGCCTGCCCCTCCTCCCAATCGCAAAACGCCGCGACGGCCTGCGCGCGCGTCCGCAAAATGCCGTCGACCGCGGCCATCAGCATTCCGCTGACGCTTATATAAAGCAGCGACGAAAATGTAACCAATAGCACGAACGTCAGACCGACGAACCACGACGTGAGACTCGCGCGAATCGATAACATTATCAGTTATATTAATTAATGTTCCGCGCAGAGCACGTAGCCGGCGCCGCGGCGCGTGTGGATGAGCGGCGCCATGCCCGGGCCGTCGATTTTGCGGCGCAGATTCGACACAAGCACTTCCAAAACGTTCGACTCGGGACCCAGTTCGTCGTCCCAGAGCGCGGACGCGAGCCGGACGCGGCTTATAACAGTTCCGGCGTGTAAAAATAAATATTCCAAAAGGCGAAATTCGAGATTACTGAGCGGAATTTCGCGGCCGCCCCGGCGCGCGGTGCGCGCGGCCGTGTCGAGTTCGAGATCGGCGATTCTTAAGATTGCGGCGGTGCCCGCCGAGCCGCGGCGGAGCAGGGCGCGCAGCCGCGCGACGAGTTCGGCGAATTGAAACGGTTTTGTTAAATAATCGTCGGCACCCGCGTCGAGGCCGGCGACCACGTCCTGCGTGGCGTCGCACGCGGTTAATATTATGATCGGCGTTTTTGTGCCTTTGGCGCGGATGCGACCGCAGACTTCGAGGCCGCCGATCTTGGGAATGCGAAGATCGAGAATGATTGCGTCGTGGCTGCCCGAATTCGCGAACCAGAGACCCTCCTCGCCGTCGGGCGCGCGGTCGACCACGTAGCCCTCGTCGCGCAATCCAACAGTTAGCGAACGCGCGAGGCGCTCCTCGTCTTCGATTACTAATATTCGGGCCATGGTTGCGTCGCGGCCATTCTAACGCGCAACCTGAGCGGAAGCTGAAATCCAACCTGTTATTTTTGAAGTTTTCGAATGGCGATTTGTGAAAAACGAGCTTTGCCGCCGACGGAACCCACGCCGGGGGCGGCGGCCGCGGGGTCGATATCGGCCTCGGCCGCGAGCACGCCGTCGATCCAGACACTGGCGCGGCCGCTGACGCGCCGCAGGACGATCTCGACCGGTTTGTCGGCCAATTGTATCTTTGGATTGAAAGCGACTCCGCTTGCTTCATTATAAATAAAACATCCCTGGCCGCGCAACAGCAGCGCCTGGCATTTCGGGCCGAGTTGCAATTGCACTCCATAACAACTGTCGAGCGCCTCCGCGCGGCAGCGGACGATGGCATCGCTAACATTATCATTACCGATCGCGACGACGCACCAATCGCCCTCGCTTTTCACACCCGTCAGCAGAAGACTCTTATGATTCGGCGCCTCCCACGCGCCGGGCGCGCCCGCCGCGAGCGCCGCGCCCGACAAATCCTTCCATGCGGACGCCGGGCCGAGAATTGTATCATTAAGTTTCGCTTCGCGCGGATTTTTTTCGGCGGGAGTCGGCGGATGGAACCGCTCTTTTAACAAATCCTCGACGCCGGGACGGATCTGAAATTTGTCGAGCCGCGCGTGCCACGCCTTTTCGACAGTTGTAACATCCGCGCCGAAGGATTCCTTGAACGGCGCGCCTTTATAATATTGCCGCACTTTGGCCGCGCCGTACTTGTCGAGCAGAAATCTAAAGAAACTGCCGCCGATGTCGTAACCATCGATTCCCGGATGCGCCTTGAGCCATGCATAAAAATCCTGCGTCTCGAGGAGTTCCGCGAGCGGCGGGAGTTCCTTATGATTTTTATAATACGCCGCGACCGCGTCGACCGAAACGCCGTGTACAAATCGCAGAACGGCGTTCGCGAGCCCCTCGGCCGCGAACATGTTGCGCGCCTCGAAACCCTTTTCGTTAAATTGCTCCGCGACGACGTGGACGAGTTCGTGCAGCCGCGTTTGATCGTTATCGTGCGGGACATGCGATTCCAATGTTATCGAATAACCGGCCGATGGCGATCCGGTGATTTTTTGTAGTTCGGGCACGTCGTCATAAAGATAAAGACGGATCGTTTTCTTAAATTCTTTCATTTCGAGTTCGCGCAGAATTTTCGCGAGATCCTCCTCCGCGACGACGGCGACGCGATCGGCCGACGCCTCCGCGCGCGAACCGGGGCGAAAATGAATTTCAAAATGCGCCGTGCGCTCGACGCCCGTGAGCGGCGAGCCGGCGGGATTTCCTTGCAACAACAACGTCGAGGCGAAGAGCAGGGGAAGCGTGGTGATCATTGTATTGTTATATTATCTCGTTCGAACGCGCGCGTCGGCGCGCAATCAACACGGCGGACGGCCGCCGATCTTTGTATCCATTATGCGGCATTTTTGATGGAAATCGCGGGGCGTCGCCCGAATATGACGCGCAACATGTCCAAAGCACTCCGCGAAGCGGCCGCGCGCGCCCGCGCCGCGATCAACCCATGAGCAAAGGGCGCCTCGAAGCGTTCAGCGACGGCGTGATCGCGATCCTCATCACGATCATGGTGCTCGAATTGAAAGTTCCAAAAAGCGACGATTTCGCCGCGCTGCGCCCGCTGCTGCCGGTGTTTTCGAGTTATTTATTAAGTTTCGTTTTTCTCGGAATTTATTGGAACAATCATCATCATTTAATTCAAGCGGCGCAGCACGTGGACGGCCGCGTTTTGTGGGCGAACCTGCATTTATTATTCTGGCTTTCGCTCATTCCCTTCGGAACCGCATGGATGGGGGAATATAATTTTAGCAAATGGCCGGTCGCCGCGTACGGCGTCGTATTGCTCATGTCGGGCATCGCTTATTATTTGTTAACGCGCGCGCTGCTCGCGATTCACGGTCGCGAATCGCTGCTGGCGATCGCCCTCGGGCGCGATTTTAAAGGCAAAATTTCCGTGGGATTGTATATTGTTGCAATTGGAGCGGCGTTTTTCGAACCATGGGTGGCGTGCGCGATTTATGTTGTTGTCGCGGGGATTTGGTTAGTGCCGGATCGGAGGATTGAGAGTAAGATCGGTAAGTAGATTGTTAAATTAACGAAGAGGTCAATAAACGCGGGGCGAGTACGCGGCCCGGCGCGTCGGCGTCTGCGGCCGCGCCCTGTCGCGACCAACACGCCAGCGCGAGACGCGTGCTCGACGCGACGGGGCGCCGCCTTGCCGCCGCCGTCTTGGGCCGCGCCCCCGCCCCGCGTATTGGCGCATTTGTAAATACTCCAGTCTTATATTAACGATCTGGATGCCGCTCTCGGCCGTCGCGGCGCGCGCGTGCCCGAGACCGCTGCGCGGCTCTCGGCCACACCGCGCGTCCCGCGACCGCCTCGCGGGCTCCAATTCGACACTAACGATAGGAATGGTAGCGATATATGAAAAAAGGGGGGCTGGTCCACTTCACTCAGAATTCACGCGGAGACGCGGAGAGCCCGCGCCGGCACGCAATTCAATTGTAATGTTTTTCGGAGTCAGAAATCCACGCGGAGACGCGGAGAGAAGACCTGCACGCGGAGACGCGGAGAAAACCGGAACTCACAATTGTATCTTTGGTTTTCTCCGCGTTCTCTCTGGCCTCCGCGTCTCCGCGCGGAACTCTGAAAAGCGGCGTCGAGCATGTGCCACGCGCTGGCGTGTGGGTCGCGATGATGCTGAGAAGAGAGGGACAGCCGCACTTTCTTAATCTGTTCGACTTGTTAGCATGTCGACTGGCGCGTGCGGCAAACGCGCGGCGGTGGATTCGCGGCGCGCGCGATTCCCACGTCTTGACGGACCGCGGCGCGGGGAGGATGCTAATGAACGTCGCAGCCATTTATCTCGCAGGATGCGTGCGATCTTGCCAATTCAGCGGTCCCTAATGCGAAAGAGTTTTGTAAATACTCCAAATCGAAAACTCATATATATGAATCAAACCTTTACAAAAACGCACGCTCAGGTCGCGGGATACAATCGAATAATTCAGATTCCGTCAGGAATTAGAACAATATTCTTGTGTGGTGTATTATTGGGAATGGCGTGCGTCAGCCACCAGGGAGACGCGCCGAAGGATTCGATCGCCCCATCGGGCTTGAGTAAGAGCGGAGCAGGGGCAAAATCCGAAACGACCGTCGCCGCCGCCGGTGTCATGCCCGTGTTGGCCGCGCGGCAAGTCGATACTAAAGATCATTTGATCGATTGCGATCCGTCAACTCCGGCGCCGTTTGAAAAACAGGGAGCCGCGACTAACAATAGTTCAAATGCCAATTCCAAACCTAATGCAATTGAATTGGCAAGAGAGTGGATCAAAGGCCGGCTCGGTTCGACGTACTTGGAGTTGGATCTCAAAGTGCGCGAAACGCGTAAACTTGAAAATCCGGAGTACTTGGCTTTCGGGCAATACTATGAAGGAATCAAAGTGCGCCGCGCCGGTGCCGAAGTCAAATTTGATTTGGGAATACCCAAGAGGGGAAATCTGATATTATATAAACTCGCCGAAGTCCCGGACAGCAAACGTAAAGTTATTGAACCCGCGGACGCCACGGAGTCGTGGTGTCGCTTTGCCGCGATGCAAGGCACCACGATCAAGGATTTCGCGGAAAAACATGATATAAAAATCACTGGGCCCGTGTTGATATATTCAGAACTGCTGCACGAGACACGTCGTGAAATCGCGGGAAATGTGTATACAAGCACATTCAATCCAACATGGGCCCTGGATGCGGACCTCGATATGTGTGTGAACGCCCACACCGGAAAGGCGTGGTTTCGGTACGAAGATCAGTAGCGTAATCGTTGTATTCAACGACGTCGCCATTAATAAAACGTCCGTTCCGTTCCCGCCTCTATTTTTACAAATGTACGTTCTGGTTTTCTCCGCGTTCTCTCTGCCCTCCGCGTCTCCGCGTGGAACTCAGAAGGAAAAAAAAGGAGACGGATCCACTTTATTAGCTTTAGCTCTTGGCGTAGGGAAATTAATCCTAGCCCCCGGTTTCCATTCGCGATATAGTCTCGACAGAGGTTTTTCATGGCGCTCCCAGCACTTCTTTGCGTTGTGGCCATTCTGATGCCCGCAACGATTCAGAATCCGCCGATCTTTAGCGATACCCTCCTTGTTCCGGGCATCGGACAGCGGGCGCCGCGTTCGGTTGCAATTGTAGATTTCAATTTGGATGGAAAGCAGGATGTTATTGTTGCAAACGGAGGAGCGCCGAACGGATGGGCCTCCGGAATGTCCGTGTTTCTTGGCGATGGCGCAGGGGGATTTGGACCCCAGATTTTCACGACGGGCGTGGAGGCTCCATACTCTGTTGTTGTGGGCGACATAAACGGCGACGGTTTGGCGGATGCTGTTGTCGCGAACGGCCTTCATCAAGATTCCGTTTCTATAATGTTAGGATTGGGCGATGGCACTTTTACATCCATCTCGCAGCCAACCGCCGCCGGCGCGCGGTGCGCAGGCATTGGAGATTTGGACGGCAACGGAAAAGTGGATATTGTCGTCGGATGTCAATATTCAAACACCGTCGCGGTTTTGCTACAAAACGCGAATGGAAGCTACGCGACTTATTTTGGAATGTATACTGGACCAAATACGTCTCCGTGGATGCCCGCGATTGGCGATCTAAATAATGACGGAATACAAGACATGGTTGTCGCGCTGCACGGCCCTGCGAGTGGCCCGACATCGAATCAGATTGCCGTCCTGTTCGGACTCGGCGGAGGCGCTTTCGGTGCCATTGCTAAATATATAGTTGGCACGAAGCCGGAGGAGCCGGTCCTGGCTGATATGAACGGGGACGGTTACTTGGATTGTGCGGTCGTAAACGAGGGCGGCGGAGTTTCAATTTTGATCAATGGTCCGCACAGTTTTGCGCTGAGTCAGACACTTTCCGCGGGGGCGATCCCCACTTCGCTTGTGAAGGGCGACTTCAACGGAGACAATATTACCGATCTCGCGGTCTGTGCGCAGCAGAGTAATAATATTACTCTGTTTCTCGGTGACGGTTCGGGGTCCTTTCCCACTTCCAAGGAATTTCCGGGTTATTCATTATTTGCATCGCTTGCCGCGGGAGATTTCAATAATGATGGGAGGCCCGATCTTGCCGCCGCTGCGACGGCTGCTTCGGTGACGGGAATCGGAACCGTAAGTATTTTTCTAGCGGATGGTCCCGCGAGCTTCGGTGCCGCCAAAGCATATACTACGAATCTAAAGTTAAATGATATCCGCGTTGCGGACATCGACGCGGACGGATCGCCGGATATAATTGCTACCGCATTGGGAAACCCGTCATTCGATGTGCTATTGGGTGATTCTGTCGGCGGCTTCCTCGCGGCTTCGACACTAACGATCGGTGCTGGAAACCTCGGGCCCCCGGCCATCGCGGATTTTAATCAAGACGGGATCCTCGACGCGGCTTTTCCTGCGAGTTCCCCCGCGAATGAAATAATAGTGATCACCGGCGATGGCATTGGCAATTTTGGCAATCCAACATTTGTTGCAGTCGCGCCGTCTCCAATGCTCGCCGCCGCAGGTGATCTTAATAATGATGGCGTCGCGGATCTGGTTGCGGCGCACACGTACGCAATAACCGGTGTCAGCGCTTTATTAAACAATGGAACCGGCTCGTTGTATCTCAACTGGCAGCTCCCTGCGAACGGAGTTGCCCGTGCCATTCGCCTTGCGGATCTCAACAACGACGGAAATCTCGATGTTTTGTACATTGTCTCATCTTGCTTTACGGCGCTCGGCGACGGACAGGGCTTCTTCGGTACTCCTTCGATTGTGCCGCTTTCGGGCTCTACGAATTTAGTAGACACCGCTGCTGGAGACCTGCAGAAAGATGGGAATCTGGATGTTGGATTGTTAGCGATCAACAGCGGTGGCTATATGGGCTGGCTTCCCGGCGACGGTACAGGGTCACTTGGAACCGCGGTATTCACGAATTTGCCACTGACGTTGCCGCTTCGATTTGCCGTCGGCGATCTGACGGGCGACGGAAATGTTGACACAATCATCATGTCGGACGACCCCGGGGGCCTTTGTTTATTTCGTGGCGATGGACTCGGCGGCTGGTCCGCGCCGGAAACCTATGCGGGCGTCGGCGTATTTGTATTGACCGATGTTAATAAAGACGGCCGGCTCGATATCGTCCGAACCGCCACGGGAGTTAACAATTGGGGCGGCAATTATATCATGGTCCAGACGAATCAATTAACGACGCCCGCTGGCCTGTCACACTTTGGCACTGGAACGCCCTCGTGCGCCGGCACTATCGCGATGAATGGCAATTCCATTCCCGCCGCGGGAAATACGCATTTCGGCATGGTGGCCTCCAACGCGACGCCGAGTTCGCTCGGCCTCCTTCTCGTCATGAATGTAATCGATATCGCTGGCAACGATTATTTTGGTGTCGGCATCAAAATTCACCTAAACCCCGTCCTTTCAACAGATATTCTTGCATTTAATATTATTAGCGATACGGCCGGCGCCGCCTTTACCGCGGCGCCGATACCGAATAATCCATCGCTCCAGGGTCTCACTTATTTCGCGCAGGCGATATTCGTTGAATCGAGCGGCTGCGACTGCAGCGGTTCGGCCTTTGGCCTGAGCAGTTCGACCGGCCTCGCAATTCAAATTCAATGAACGGACGTACTCACGCGATTAATTATCAATATTTACAAAAACCTGCTCATGTCATTTGGCCGGGATCACTGACGGCGAGGCGGTCGCGCGACGCGCGGTGTGGCCGCGCTTGCGCGGGCACGCGCGCGCCGCGACGGCCGAGCAGCCGCGCTTTTATTAGCGTACGTGCCATCGTTAGTACTGGCGGGCGGCGGGTTCGTGGCGCAAGACAGCGGCGGCGAAGGCGACGCCCCGTCGCGTCGAGCGTGTGGGTCTCGCTGGCGGGTTGGTCGCGACAGGGCGTGGCCGGAGCATCGCCGCTGCGCCGCGCCGCGGACCCGCCGCCCGCAATAACCTATTTGATATCACTCCAGGTCGATAATCATACTGACTTGACGCCTGGAGCGAGCGCGCCGCGGACCCGCCGCACGCATTGAATTAAAACCTATACAACGCTCGATTTCGTCTCAATTGTAATAATTGTATATCCGGATCCACGACGACTCGCTCCGGTTCGAAATCCGATTTAATAACAATTTCTTTCGACTCGCCCGCGCCGATCTTTATCTTAATCTTCGATTCGCGCCAATCCTGTTTCTTCCTTGATGCTGTCACGACCCCTTCCTCCGCGTCTTCGGCAAAACGCTCGCCGATGACCGATGCGACGCCGACTTCAAATTGGCCGGTTCCTAAATTCTGGAGTGTCGCCGTCACGGTCCAGCCGCCGTCCGCGCCTTCCGATTTCTTTTTGATAACATTCAAAAATTGATATTCGGGCAATACAACTTTTTTGAACCACTGATTTACACATTCATCATACGCGTCTTTGTCAGGCGCGAACGGGCGCAACGATAAAATAAAATCCTGCAATACCGGGTGATCCGGGCCTTTTTCGTATTGCAAGATAAACGCCTTCAACGCCTTCAAGTTCGCGTCGCGGCCCATGGTTTGTTGTAACATCCAGAACGCCCAGCCGCCTTTGTCGTACCAAAGCGTCGTGTCGCCGTCCTTGCTTCCGTCCAATTGTATTAATGGCTTTTCCGCGTCGGGGCGGCGCGAGCGGCCGTAGCGTTCCTCGATGCGTTTCGCGAATTCGCGGCGGCCGCGTTCGCCGTGGATTTGTTCGAGCAGCATCATGGTCGAGAAATGCGCCATGCCTTCGGATAATAAGTTTCCGTTCCGTCCCTCGCCGGGTTGCACGATGTTGCCCCACCACTGGTGCGCGGATTCGTGCGCCGTCACCATCGAGGCCAATTGTGTCTTTGCGTCGCTTTTTGTTAAAAAGCCGATCGATTCGGAAAATGTTATATTCGTCGGAAAACCCTGCGCGTAGCCCGAGAGTCCGGGGAATTCGCTAATTTTCAATTCGTTCCACGGATAGGGCCGGAACCATTCTGAATAATATTTCCGCGCGGCGACGAGCGTTTCGAACATTTCGTCGACGTTCCACGGATGGCGCGGATCATAATAAAGCGCGACGCCGTCCTTGCGGCGCACCTCCCATTTTCCCGCGACGACGTTCATCGCCATCACGGGGTGTTCGGTTTCCCAAACAACGGTTCGGCGGCCATCTATAACATTGTCGCTCTTTAACGTTCCGACCGAATTATAAGTATATTCCGCGGGGCCGCTGATGCGCACGCGGCAGTCGAGGGGGACGTTGCTGCCGAAGGCGGCCTCGGTGATCCCTTCCCAATAATCGTCCGGAAATTCGCGCGGCTGCGGCGCGTGGGTCGCCTCCGCGGGGCCCGCGCCGCGGATGAAACCGATCGTTGGAGTCACGTCGGGCGCGAAATTCATCAATACGACGCCGCTTTTTAATATAAAGTATCCGTTGCCGCCGCCGTTCCGCGTGATGCCGCGCGGGAATATTCCCTCGCATTCGAATCCAACATTAATATGTTCGCCCTTCGCGAGCGGCTTCGCGGGCGTGAACACCCATAATCCGCTGCGGTCCTCCGGTTGATACGATTCGCCGTTCAGTTTCCATTTTACAGTTGTCCAATGCTCGCCCGCGGTGAGCGCGAATTGTTTCAACGGTTTCTCCCAGATCGTATTGACAAATTCATACGTTCCGACGCTCTTGAAGTGTCGTTTTTCCGGATCGAGATCGAGGCTCAGGTCGAGCGCGACGGCGTCGGGCTCGGGCGCGTTGTTCCATGTTGATAAATTGCGCCGCCAGTAATCCTCCATTTTTTTAGTAGCAAGCGATCCCTGAAATCCCGCGCGCACTTCTGTATAAAGCCAGACTCCTGCGAAAACCGCGGGCGCGGCCGCGAGCAGCAGGCGCCACGAACTCTTAAACAATCGCGAGGGCGCGAGCCGCTGCATCGTGCGGATCGAATCGCGCTCCGTGCGCGGCGAAAAACGCACGGCGACATAAATAAAGAATCCGGCGGCCGCGAGGACGCCGAGGCGATTCATAAGAATGGCCATTCGATCGATTTCGAAAACGCTTAGATCGCTCCAGAGCATCGCGCCCCAGAGCGGCCAGTTCCACGCCCACGTCATGTTGCCCTGAATGGCGACCCAGCCCGTGCCGGCGAGCGCGGCGAGCGCGACCGCGTACGATGCATAACGATTGCGCACGAGCGAGTCGACGGCCGTTATAAACGATGTCCAGAGTATAAATGTTGGGATTACAAATAATCCCCACACGAGAGCGAACGGCCAGATCGCGATCGGAACGGTTCCCTGATAAAGTAAATATCCGATACAAGCTACAAATCCGGCGCCCAGCACCGCGATGGCGATGAAACTGTTGGCGAGCGCTTTTCCGAATAATAACGATGCCGTCCCCGCCGACGAGGCGCGCAGAAGACTTCCGATTCCGGTCGTCCGGTCGCGCTCGAGCGATTCGACGGTGTAGAAAAGTAATAATAAGCATCCGAACGCCGTCAGCGTCGTCACCGACCGCGTCGCCAGCGCGCCGGGCGTCGCGAGCAATTCGGTCTCGAACGGCCCCTGCGCGAACAGCGCGTTTTCGATGACTTGTAATAATATCAATGGAACGAACAGATACATTCCCGGCTGGCGCAGCAGCGCGCGCGTTTCGATGCGCGCGACCTCGATCGCGCCGCGCAAAAATCCGGGCGCCCGAATCGTTATATTCCCGACGGTCGCGCGCGCGTCCGCGGCGGCGGGTTCGCCCGCGGTTGTAGTATGTTCGGCCGCCTCGCGGGCCGCGGCCGCGCGTTTTTGAGTCATTTTCGATCCACGGAGCGAGCGCGCGAACCGCAGCGACGTGAACGCGACCGCGCCGAATCCGATGCATGCGAAGAGGATGCGCGTCGCGATGAACGCCGGCGTGTACCCGACCGGTTGTAAATTATAATAATCCGATCCGCGGTCGTTGCGGAGAAACGTTTCGTTGAGCCAGCGAAAACCCGACGGCTCCGCGAGACAGAGCGCGTCGTTGATGCGCGGATCGAGCCACGTCGGCGACCACGTCCAAAGAAAGAATCCGCAAAATAACAGAAACGCGACCGGCAGGATGAATACCAATATCGGCCGTTTCGTGAGCGCGCCGATCGCGAAGCTCGTCCCGGCAAAAAATATCAAAAACGGCGCGATCATATACAAAACCGGCCGCGCGTACGCCGATAACATGAACGGGCCGCGCACTTCGTTCGCGTCGTCGCGCGGCAGCCCCTGATTGAACAGCATCGATAATAATACATTCGCCGCCAGCGCGACGAAGATCATGCCGAGGGCGGCCGCGAATTTTGCGAATACATATTCGGCGGGACGCAACGGGCTCGAATGCAATAAATCGCCGACTTTCAATTCCTCGTCGCGGATCAGCGACATGCCCGCGGCGACCGCGGTGAAGAACATATAAATTAAGAATACTTCGACCGTGAGCGAGATCGTTACCGCGAATTCGGACGTGAGAAACGCCTTTTTTCCTCCGACCGAACTGTCGCCGGTCGCGACGCGCGCGTTGCCCGACGCGAGCCCGAGCGCGAGCAGCGCGGTTATGATAATTAAAAACCAGAAAAGCGGCCGCTTGAGTTGAAATGTAAAATCGAGCCAGAAGACAGCGAGAATTCGCCGCGCGCTCATTTGGCGCCTCCGATCGATGCTACAGTTCCGCCCGTTCGCATCAATACGAGATAGGCGTCCTCGAGCGTCGGCACGACCGGTTCGAATCCCGGGGGCGCGGCGCCGTTTTGTTCATATATACGAACGCGGTGCTGTCCCTCGACGAGGTACGCCTGCGTCACGACACGCGAACGCTTCCATTGCGCGGCTTCGGCGGCCGTCGCGCGGCCTTCATAAATTTTACCGTCGATCGCGGCGCGCGCGTCGCGCGGCGACGTGTCGGCGAGTAGGCGGCCGGCGCGAATGACGGCGAATCGCGGACACAACACCGCGACGTCCTCGACGATGTGCGTCGATAATATTACAATTCGATCCTGCGCCATTTCGCCGAGTAATTGATAGAAACGCTGGCGCTCCTCGGGGTCGAGTCCCGCCGTCGGCTCGTCGACGATCAGCAGCCGCGGATTTCCGGCGATCGCCTGCGCGATGCCGAGGCGCTGGCGCATGCCGCCGGACCATCCTTTAACTTTTCTTTTCGCGGCGAACGTTAAATTTACTTTTTCGAGCAGTTCGGACGCGTAATTGGCGAGTCCGCCCGGCGCGTCGACGCCTTTCAATTTTAACAAATGTTCGAGCATCGCGCGGCCGGTCAGGTGCGGATAAAAACCAAACTCCTGCGGCAGATAACCGAGGCGCGGCCACAGGCGTCGCGGATCGGCGAGGACGTCGTCGCCGTCGAGCGAGACGGCGCCGGATGTCGGTTCCAGCAGCCCCGCTAGGACTTTCATAAACGTCGATTTGCCGGCGCCGTTCGGGCCGAGCAAACCAAACATTCCCGCGGGAATTTCGAGCGTGACGCCCTGAAGCGCTGCGACGGGGCCGGGATAAATCTTAACTAAGTCGCGGACTGCAAGCATGTATTGCGATGTTGTCAGGAGTGGATCGGCCCAGCATCCTGCACCGCGCGGAGATTCGTTCAATCGCGAAACCGTCGCGCGGATACGCTGTTCGAGCGTTCCGGACGCCGAACGCACGCAGGATAACGGCGACCGCTCGAAATTCACCGCAAAAATCACGCGAGCCGCGACATGAACGAGAAAACTAAGAATAATTCCGCGAGTCCTCCGATCGATCCCACGCGCCGTGGATTTATAAAGATTGGAATTGTAAACGGCGTCGCCGTCTGGCTCGCCGGCCCACAATTGTTAAAATCGTTCGGCGCCGCGCGCGAAGGCGGCGTGTGCCTGACGATTTGTAATCATTGGAGTTACACGGGCATCGGTTGGCAGCTCGGCATCGAGTCGTGCGTGCTGTCGGTGACCGACGCGATGGAAATGGCCGACCGCGAGCCGCACGCGAAGACATGTTTGAATCTCGACGCGCGCGCCTACGAATTCATGGCGGAAAAGTTTCCGGAAGTTACAGATCGCTTGAAAAAATATCTCGCCGCCGGAAAAGTAGAATTGATCGGCGGCACGTACGGGCAGCCGATGGGGACGTCGATCGGCGGCGAATCGAATATTAGACAAATCGTCGTCGGCCGTGAGGCGATCCGCAAATCATTAGGATACGAAATGGTTACATTCCTCGAGGAGGAGGAATTTACACATCCGCAAATACCACAAATCGCGAAACTCGCGGGTTTCAAATACGCGAGTCTCGCGCAACTCGACACGTGGGGGCGCGCGGGATGTCCCGTCACGGAATTCAACGTCATCGCATGGAAAGGCATCGACGGCAGCACGATTCTTAGCGTTCCGAAGAACTCGCTATTTGGGCTTCCGCCCGACATGAAAACGCTGACCGAGTCGCCAGTGTTTAAGTCGCTCGCGGCGCGCGGCAAACCGTTATTGTTTACATGGGAGGAATTTGGTTGGGAATCGCACGAACATCCGGCCTACGAAAGCGCGCCCGAAAAATATCAATCCCTCGCGAAACAATATCCGGTCGAATTTGTAACGATGCGCGAATATTTGGATAAATACGGAGCGAAAGCCGACGAAACGGTCATGTTCCCGCTTGACGCATGGAACAAATCGTTAACATGGGGCCTCGGCGGCGATCAAGTACGCATTTTTGATCGCAAAGTCGAGGGGATTTTGCTCGCGGCGGAATTGTTTGATACGGCCGTTGGGTCCGTCGGTTCCGTTTCGCGGCAGAAGGAAATCGAAGGAGCCTGGAAAGAGTTGTTAGTATCACAAAGCCACGACGTTGGACTTTGCGAATCGTCGCGCTGGCAGGGCGACCGGATGGCGCCGCTCGAACGCATCGAAGATTTGCATAATTTCACGTGGGGGGCGATCGGTTATAATCATCTCGACGCGGCGCAACAGCAGGGAAATGCAATGTTGCAGACCGAACTGGACGTGTTGGCCGATCGTATCAATTCGACGAAAGGCAAGAAGGGCGCACTCGCGGTGACGCTCTTCAATCCGCTCGGCTGGAGCCGCGGCGATCTCGCGACGACGGGCCGGTTCCATCCGAATCGATTATTAGGTTCTGGCAAAACGCACGCGCCGATGATTAAGGATCGCGCGGGAAGCGCGCTGCCGGCGCAAATAGTAGCGAGTTCGAAAGACGAGATCGGAGCATTCACGGCGCTTGAAATGGCATTCCTGCCCGGAACGGTGCCGTCGGCCGGTTACGAAACGTATTATTTAGATTTTCCAGAGGCGGAGACCGCGCCGCCGGCGACAACATTAAAAATCGACGCGGCCGCGTTCACGCTCGAAAATGAACACATCCGCGTCGTGATCGATCCGAACAGCGGCGCGGTCGCGAGTCTTATATTAAAGAAAACCGGCGCGGAATTCCTCGACGGCAAGACCGGCGCGTTTCCGCATTTCACGGGACGGCCGAATCCTAATTTATCATTAACGCCGAATCCGCCCGCCGGCTACGATAGCGCGGCGTCGAAGGCACAAATCGACTGGACGGAGAGCGGCCCGGTCCGCGCGACCGTGCGCGCGCAGCACCATTGGCAATATTTAACATTCGAAACGCGCGTTTCGCTGACGGCCGGCTCGCCGTTCGTCGAAATTTGCACGCGCGTGCTCGCGCGCGTGCCGCCGCACTCGGATGGTTCGCCGCCCGATATATACAATGGATACTGGGCGTCGCTCGCGCTCGCGTTCGAGCCCGCGCAGGTGATCCGCGACTATCCGCTGGCGGTCGAGGAGACGAAAAAGGACTGGTTCCACGCGCTGACATTTGTGGATTTGCAGGCGAAGGACCGAGGATTGTTATATTTACATCCGGGCACGCAATTCTTTAGAAAGCATCCCGGTAATATATTTGCTAATTTACTGATGCGCGAGTGGGAGTCGCATTTCACGCGCGAATACGGCTGGCCGGTTTATGTGGAATACCGCCATGCGTTGTATCCGCACGACGGAGTGATGAGCAACGCGGAGCGTTTGCGCGCCGCCGCGGCGTTCGCGCGGCCGACGCACGCCGTCGTAAAGAGTCCGAGCCAGGGCGCGTGGCCCGCGTCGAAGAGTTTTATTAACATTACTCCCGACAATGTACAGTTATCCGCGTTTCGGAACGTTTCTTTTAGAAAATGCGAACTGCGAATGATAGAGAATCAAGGTAAACAAACCGACGCCGTCGTCGAGCTCGGCCTTCCTTTCAAATACGCCGTCGAGACGGATTTTCTCGGAAACATCATTAAAGTTCTCGAGATCAAGGAAGGTAGACTCGCGATCGGCGTCGAGCCGTGGAAGATTCGTAATATTCTGCTCTCGATGTGATTCTTAATGAAACATATCGTACAGGAATTGATGGAACGCGCGGAGATGCGCGTGGACATCGTGACAAATCTCATCGAGTGACTTTCCGGAACTGATCGCCACCGCGCCGAAGGTCACGCCGACGACGAGAAGCATCACGGCCGCGATCGCGAACGTGCGAATGATAAATTTTCGCCTGCCCGCGCGCCGTTCGACGCGCTGCCAGACGGACTCCTCCATTTTCAAAGGCCGATTGTTATCGTTGGAATCTTTACCGTCGAGGTTTTTTAACATTTGGATTTCGGGTTCGTCGTTCATGAGGTTTGTTTGGATTGGAGTATTCGTTTGAGCCGCTCGCGGGCGCGGGCGGCGCGGGATTGGACGGTGCCGGCGGGGCACCGAAGAATATTAGCGACTTCGTCGATCGTGAATTCCTCGACGTATCGTAATATTAATAATGTCTGGTCGTCGGGCGCGAGTCCCGCGAGCATGCGGCGCGCATCGGCCTCGGCCGCGGCGCTCGCGGGGACGGGCGGCGCCCCCGCAATGGTTGTAAAATCGTTTTTGTTCGATCCAAAAATCGCGCGCCGCCACCGTTCGCGCCGCGCGTTCGAGTTCGCGAGATTGGTCGCGATACGATAGATCCAAAAACGGAACGGAATGCCCTCGGCGCGGAATCGATGCATTTTCGAAAGAGCTTTTAAAAACGCCTGTGCCGTGAGATCCTCGGCGACATTGACATTTCCCGCGCGGCGTCGAAGATAATTAAAGATCGCGGGCGCGTGCAAACGGTAAAGTTCGCCGAACGCTTCGCGGTCGCCGCGCGCCCGCTCGACAAGCGCCGCCTCCGGCTCGGACATAACAGATCCGCGGATCGTTCCCGCGTTCCGGGTCGAGTGCGATGCTGTGAGTTCCGCGTCCATTACCCATAAGAACGCGCACGGCCGGCCGCGTGGTCCAACTATTTCCTCGGGCACCGGCCGGACGCGCGCGCGGATGAAGCGTTCCGTCCGTTGCGCGAAGTCAAGCGGCGGCGGTAACCTATCCCCATGAATCGCACCATCGCCGCCTGCATCGCGTCGTTCGCGTTATGGACAAGTGTTCTGCATGCACAAAACAAGGGTCCGGTTTTCCAGGGAATTCAGAACCCCGAGCCAAACGGCGTGTCGTTCATCGCGCGGGGAAAGGTAGATAACGATTCGCTTCCGGATCTGTTAATTTTTAATTTAAACGGAGATCTGTTTTATCATTATAACGATCTCGTCGCGCCCTGGCAGACGAAGGGTACGAAGACGCCGTTTATTTTTTATGGTATATCCGATCTGACCGTCGGCGATTTAAATAATGACGGGCACGAGGACGTCGCGGCTTCGATCGGCACCAATTACCTTTTTGCAACCGCGCTTTGGAACGGGACGCCTTATCAAATGCCGGTTTATACGGTTATGCAATCCACGACGACGTCGGTCGCGCTCGCCGACTTCAATCAGGACGGCCAGTTGGACTTCGTCACCGCGTTCGACACCACCGGAGAAATTGCAGTGTTAATCGGAAACGGCGCGGGCGGGTTTACGAGTATATTAAAAACCGCCGGCATACCGGCTTCAAAATCGATCATTGCGGCCGATTTCAACATGGACGGAATCCCCGACGCCTGCATGTGTAGTCTCGCGGGCCAGCTGCAGGTTTATAAGAATACCGGCGGGGGAAATTTGTTACAAGTATACTCCGACGCGCTCGGCGCGCAGCCGTACGATCGCTATGCCCTCGACCTCAACGGAGACGGAAAACTCGATTTGATATATTCGAATTTTAATTATGAAGCGCGCGTCATGATGGGACACGGCGACGCGACGTTTGTTCCCAGCGTCGCGTACAGCGGATTCGGTTCGATACGATTTGCGATCGGCGACGTCACCGGCGACGGCGTGATCGATCTGGTGGCGCCGGTTATGAATTTGGACGAGATTTCGATCGTGCATGGAACGCCTTCCGGCACGTTTACAACAGTTGATTTCATCGGCGTGAACCCGTCGCCGACGATTACTTATGTCGGAGATTTGAATCTGGACGGACTCGCCGACATCGTCGTCGGAAGCAACTCTCAAAACAATTTCGCCATATTTTATAATAAATCGGGATCGGGCGTGACGTTTCCCTCGAGCAAGACGCCGCACGGAAATCCGGTCGCGATCATGGCCGGCGACGTCGATCGCGACGGTTTCGTCGATATTATAACATTAAACAATACGACCGCCGACTTTTCCATATATAAAGGAAACGGGACGGGCGCGCTTGGAAACGAAGTTATCGTTTCCGCCGGAAATGCGCCCGATTCGGCGAAAATGGCGGATATGAATCATGATGCGAAGCTCGACATCGTCACGGGCAGCTCGACGGCGCACCGGATTTCGATCCGTTACGGAGACGGCCTCGGCGGTTTCCCGACCTCGACAACTGTTAATATCGCCGGCGCGTCGCCCGTTTCGATCGCGGTTGGAGATATCAATTCCGACGGCAAACCCGACGTCGTCGCCGCGCTGCAGAGCGCGAACGGCCTCGGAGCATTGATCAACAACGGTTCCGGCGGCCTCGGGGCGCCGATCGTTTCGGCGCAGGCCGAGAAGTTAATTTATGTAACTCTTGGCGATCTCAATCTCGACGGAATTCCCGACGCGGCGGGCGCGGCTTATGCTTCGTCCGATATGTATCTGTATGCGGGCGACGGACTGGGTCATTTTACAAAAATGAATCATTTAATTGTTGGAAACAGCCCGAACGCGATCGCGATTCAGGATTTGAACGGCGACGGAATGCCCGATATCGCCTGCGCGAATTACGTCGGCTCGATATCGTGGAATTTGATGACGGGGCCGAACGCGTTCGCGCCGGCGTTCATTTATAGTACGACTACGACGTCCCTTTCGAATAATCCCACGCCGACGGATATCGTCGCTCTGGACTTCGATCTCGACGGAATGACGGACATCGCCGTCGTGGGCGGTTCGGGCGGATTAGTTACAATCGGATGCATCCAATGTTTTCCGTTTCTTAATAAATGGGTTTATGCAAATCCGTATTCGACGCATCTCGTCGCCGCCGATCTGAACGCGGACGGCGCGGCGGATATTGCCACGTCCGGCTTGGACAACGTCGGCAATCGCGTCCGCGTCATGATGAATCAATTGACGGCCGCCGCTCAAATTTCCGAATACGGCACCGGCACGGCGGGCTGTCTCGGGCGCCTCGGCCTGACGGCCGCGCTGCCGCCCAAAATAAATACTCCGGCGTGGCCGATCATCTGTAGTAATGCGCCGCGCAACTCGCTCGGCCTCGGCATCGCGGGCAATGCCGCCGACATGGCGGGAACGGATACGTTTTTCCTCGGGTTCCTGATGCACGTCGATTTGTTATTATCGACCGACGTCCTGGCCTTCGATTTCCACAGCGATTCGCAGGGTTCGGCCGTCACGGTCGCGGCGATTCCTAATAATCCGCTCCTTGTCGGAAGTACGTATTACGTCCAGGCGGTTTTCGCGGGAAGCCCGGCCGACGGATCCGACTGTAACAATGCGTCGGCCTACGGACTTATCAGTTCGCGCGGGATGGCCGTGACGATTATTAATTAAGCGAATGGCGGGAGAAAAGGGGGCCGTCCCCTTTTTCGCGCCCCAAAATGAAATACTTACGATGGATCGCTTGCCTGCTCCTCGGAGGCGGGTTCATTATTGTAATATTAGGGATCCACGAAATGAACCGTCCTTCGTGGGACGAGGTTCGCCATTCGATGGCGGCGCTGCGTTATGCGAGATTGTTATAGGATATGGATCTGGCGACCTACTGGAACGAATTCGTAGGGTTCGATATTTATCCGCCGATTTCACGAATGGGAATGAGTCTCGGGTTTCTACTGAACGGTTCCGGACACGATTCGCCGCGGATCGCGACGGCGGCGATTGCTTTTATCGGCATTTGGTCGTCGACCCGGATCGCCCGGCGCCTCGTTTCGAGCGATCGCGCGGATGCCGCGGAATTCTGGACGATTATTTTTGGTATTACGGGCGTTCTTACAGTTCAATTCCTTTTCTGGACCATCGATAGCGGCCGATGGTGGTGGTCGGTCGTCGCCGGGATTCTGGCCGGCCTGAATGTACTTGTAAAATATAATTATGGAATCGTATTGGTCATCGCGTGTGTCTCGGGACTCGCTCTCGAACCGCTCGTGCGGCGGCTGATGCGCGGAGCGCCCGAATCGTGAGTTACGATTGGATTCGTCGCCGGTTTTGTATTCGGGGCGGCGGGAGTGCTCTTCTCGTGGTTTTATTATCCATTTCCCGCCGGAGCCGACTATGGCGCGATGCATCGATACAATGCCGCCGAACTTCTGGCGATCGCGAATGTGGAAGCGAACATTTCGCCCGCAAGCGTATTATTATATTTGTGTTTCGCGGCTTGCATTTCGCTTCCGTCTTTTCTTTTGCAACTGTTCGGCTCGGTCCTGGCCGCGCGTCGCTTTCATGACGTTCGATTCAGAATTGTTCTGATTGCGACATTGGGACACACGATCGTATTTGTTATCGCGCCGGCGCGCACGGATCGCTACTTGATTCCGGGTCTCGTATTTCTGTGGCCGCTCGGCGGCGCGTTTTGCGCGGAATTCCTCGCCAGATTCTCCGTGACACGCCGCCTTGATCGTATCCGTTGCGACGCTTGCATGCATATTCCTGCTGCGCGGGATCGGCGCCGATGCAATGTTAAGACTGGTTTCGGCGGGCGGCGCGATATCACAATTCGGCGTCGAACGGATCGCGAGCAGGATTCCAATTTGGACGAGTCCCTACTCGGCGTTTCGTAACGATCACGGCCACGACGACGAGGATCTCGTGATAACGGAGGCGTGCGGCTTCATCGATCCAAAACTCGCATTCGTATGGTTTGGCGGCGTCGTGGACGATTTTCCGCCGCCGCTGATTCGATGGAAATTATATCAAATGAAACCGGAGCGGTTCGTGCTCGATCGGGATGCGTCCGCGGGGGACGTCACGATGGTCGACGTCGGATACACCGAATTGGGGTTTCAAGAAATGACAAAAGCCTATCCGCAAATCATTACAATTGCGCCAAATTACATCCGTCCGAATCCGTCGCGAAACTTCGAACGTGAATATGTACAATGGATGTCGCGCAATCCGTACTTTCGCGCGCGCGCGAAGAAACCGGTCGACGTGCATGGGGGCATTCGACTCATTACCGTTTATGAAAGGAACTAGAGACTCTCGCATAATATAGTAACATTCCATCTAAAAGGAAAGTCCCGCCTTTGCGAGGAGTCCCCACAGAATCGAAGGGTGTCGCCGCAGGCGTTCGCGACCGCGGCGAGCCAGGCCAAGCAGTGTTTTCAAGTCG
>JACQFD010000023.1 GCA_016200225.1 Planctomycetota bacterium | reverse complement strand
TGTACACAACATTCACGAATCAGTTAAGATAAATGATGGCGAAGTATTTATCAGCCGCCCCCGAAATCGTGGCGCCCTTGCGTTTCAATCAAAAACGACTCCGAATTCGAGTTATTATCGGTTTTGCACAGGCCTGCTAGTTACGCCATAACCACTTAATTCGATAATTATAATTCGGATTTGGTTTTTGTATTTCCCACACAAACCACTTCCCGTCAGGGTCTTCCAAGTATAATGGACCAAATTCATATGGATCTAGCGAATCGTCGTCAACCCTTTTTCGAAAGCATGCAAAATTACGGGCTGGGTGATCGTCGGGAAATAATGTCAAGATTCGAATGCGTGGCACATCGTTCGAGAGGGGAGTCGCGACTACGCCGAGGTTTTCGGGTTGTATTAGTTGCGATGTGTATGCACGACGGGCATCGACCCCAATGTTAAAATTGTCGCGGCAATTTTCAACATTAATTATAAAATCATGCACGACGAGTGGCTCCGGGGCGATGCCCGGCAGGATTTGGGAACTCGATTTGAATTTCCACTCGACGGAGCGCATTGCAACCGCACTCTTGCAGGAATTTTTAGGATTAAGATGCGGAATAACCTCTTCCCCATCCGTCTTGAAACGAATAGTGATAGACTGGTCATTTTTTTTTCTGTGCAAGCTCAAAATGCGTTTTGTATAGACATTGTACTTTCCGTCGAGTTTATCAAAACACTTTCTATAATCAAATATTCGTGTATCGTCAATGATATCAAATCCTCCATAGTGAGGTTCATTTACATCGGGCTTCTGTTGAATGCGTGTCACTGGTGTAGCGATGGGGCCAAATTCGGCGGCCGGATTACCTGAGACCTCCAGAACAAGGGCAGACACATCCTTCTTCCAAGTATCTATAACTGCATTTGGGCGCGTTAAGTAGTAGTTGTATGAAATGCAGATAGCGCCACCGATCAAGACTGTCAAAGTCAAGTAGAATCCGAGCATTCTTAGCGAGAAAAAATTGCGTTTACTGCCTCCCATCAGTATATTTCGCTCGATTTCTGTAGTTAGAACCTTCGACGGATAGATTCCTTTAAGTGAATTTTTAATTCGCTCCATCCCGCCATCGAAATTTTCAACCAACGCCATCTGGTTTTGAACTAATTTGCTGGACGCCATTTGATATCCATGCTCGATGAGTCGGCAGACTTCCAGATTACTGAATTTGTCTAAATCGGTCCTCAGATTCTTTAGGGTACCACTTATCTCTGGACGCAAAATCACGAGCGATTCTACTTCTGGCTGTTCGTGAATGCTTACTACTATTCGCTTTGCGGACATGCTCTTCCGTAGGAGTTCCTCTTGGCGCAGACTCTCAGTAGCTTGCATTATGTCGACCGTTCTTAAGACCGAAATCAAAGGCAGTCTCCAAATAAATTTCCTAGTTACTTTGGGTGGAACCAAAGACGCGTTGCTTACAATCAAATGACCGACATCAGGCAAGATTCGCCGCTCGGCATCTTTTTTTCCATATGTTCCCACAAATGGGAAGTCTGCGAGATTGTCAATGATCCCAGCATCAGCGACGGCGTGTGTATCCACAACATCCCCCTCCATCCCGATTCGCGAACCGCGAATGAACACCGGTGAGAAAATTCCTGGAAATGCCGAGGATGCTGCGAGGCACTCGGAAATTGGAAGGATGCTTGCGCCGCAGGGGGCAATGCCGGAATCATCGAATGTTTGAAATCCCCGCTCGGAAAACGCACAAAGGGACCCTTTGCTAATGTTTGACCCAAGAATTAGCAACTCTGGAGGTGCCTTTCCCGAACTGGAGTACGCTGCAGCACGCTGCGTCTTTAGATCTTCGAGAAAAAGCGATTTTTGCTTCCAAGGAAACTTGAAGATTCTCTCGATCCAAGTGCGCTTTCGGTCGCTGGTTGCGCGGAGGAATATATCATATTGCCTCATTAATAAACGCGTACTGTTGACGAAGCGGTCTAACTTATGGTGCCAGTGCGATATTGCATCATAAGAGATTTTAAGTTTAATTAATAAAAAGAGGAACTTTGCGAATGCGAGCTGGAGTACGGCGAGAGTCGCAAAGAGCGGGATCTGAAAGAGCACCGTACTGCGGATGTCGCTCTGAGTGAATTTAATAATATCGCGTGTTGCCAGATCTAGCCGCGTCTTTTCATTTGTATACTCTTCCCAATTTAACGCCAAATGCGTTGCAACAATGCTACCACCAGAAGAGCCGGTGACGTGTGATATTTTTGAGTCTGCGCCGAGTAGGCCTGCGTCCTTTAAAGCTCGTATTACTCCAATGTGAAAAAGTGCTGCTCGAAATCCGCCGCCTGAGAATGCGATACCGATCCCATCATTGGGCTGTAACGCGCTCTGTTCGGTTGGGCTTGATAAGGATGTCTCCTTGTTCTTGGGACTTTCCGGGGACATTCGTGGATTTCCGCGTGAAAATTAGTTCGCACTACTGCGGACTCTCGGATTACAAACTATCGAACTTTGAAAATTGAAGCCTCAGGCTACTTGCCTGAATTCTCTATAATGTTGATGTCAATTCCACCACTTGAATCAACATTTGTCCACGCGCTGCCAACCGGATTCTTAGGGTACACAATTGATAGCCATTTGCCAGCGCTTAGGAACACTGGTTCTGTGGCTTGCTTTGATGCTAAGTAAGTAGATCTACCGAGGTCCACTTTTCCATCCTCATTCGTCGCTGCACTTGCACAGACAATGAGCCGTTCACCACCCACGGACACAATGTCCACCTGAAAGATTGCGGAGCCATCTGGGGACGGTCTGATTTTTCGGATTGTACTCAATTGATTCTGCGGTGGATGCGCGGCCGAGGCATCGGAGCATGAGTTTATTAATATTGATAGTGGCAATAAAGAAAGCAGTAAAAATACCAAGTTAGAGCGACGCATGTTTAATATTCCTCTAAACGGGAACGACTGTAAAAGTAACAGAGTCGCAAGTGGCTGTTCCCCAACTTCCAGTGCTTTGGATAGAAAACCTATATTGACCACAAACTACTGAAACTGAACCAGTATTGCCGCATGGACGATTGGAGGTATATGTACATTCGATACCGCCATCACAACGAACCATAATTGTAATCGCACAGGATTCGTTCGCTACATTACGATCCCAAGAAACGGCGGAACAATTGGAAGGGTTTGTCGATCCAGGCGGTGAAATGGGTACGCCACTGCAAGGTGGTGATGATTGCATTGCTGAAACCGCCGCGCAAAAAACACAAGTAATCGAGAGGAGAAAAATTGCCTGAAAAGCTTTCTCCGAAATGTTTCGCAGTAACATTCGTTATCCTTAAGCGGGGGTAGAAGACCATCACCTCGCACCTTTGGATTACCGTCCCAAAGGCGCAGCGACCTGCCGCGATTCTATCGTCGCATGAGTCGTTTCAAGTAAAATTTTCGCGATCACGTTTCTCGCGAGCAATTGGAGTATTGCGTGCCCCTTAAACGGCTCGTCTCACGTTGACATTAGTTGCCAAGAGGTTGTTCCGTGACGTAAGTCTTGATTTGTCGAGGAAATTGCGCCATTCGAGATCTGTGCAATTCGTCGATTTTGAGGAATGCTTTGAGCCTTGACCGATCTCGCACGACCTGATGCAGGTCGGCTTATTTGAAGTGTTTACGTCGAAGAAAATGGGCAGCCGCTATCGATTCTTGCGCCTCCCCGGACATATGTAACAACCGCAGAACGAGCGTTACCCTCGTTCTGCTCACCCCAAGCACGCTTGCGCCTTCGGCATAATTCTTAATATTCCCGTCCTCAATTTGGCGCTCGATCCAGACGGCCAACGCGGCTTGGCGGTCTCGGCGCGACGGTTGCGTTTCCTTCGCTTCATGTTGGACCACGGGCGTGTTCACTGGGCGTTTTCGGCCCTTGGTTGAGACGGTCAACCGGAATTCGACGGTCGGCTGGTTCACGCGGGCTGCGATTCGGGCGCGTTCGCTACGTGGTAGAATGTTAGCTTTACGGCCTGCTTCGGCGCATCGACGCGGACTTCGGCGAGGATCGAGCGCACGGCCGTTTACTGTTCCTCGGTCGCAAGCGCGTCGGCGATGAAAACGAATTGTTGGATCGCGGCGCGGAGCGGGTTGGAGTCGGGCTTGTCGGCTAACGCGCGCAACTGTTCCATCACGCCGTTTTCGAGATCGCCCGCGCGGACTCTACTTCCCCGGCGCGCGGCGGCGCCAAGTTTTTGTAGCTTCGCGCAGACGTAGTAAACCCACAATCGCCCGTCCTTCACTTTCGTCACCGCGCCCATGCGTGATCCGCAGACGGCGCATTTTACAATTCCGGCGAGCAACGCGTTCGGGGGCAGGTGGCGTTTCGGTGGCGTTGCCGGGTCGAGCGTTTGTTAATTTTCGCTTGGACCGCTTCAAACAATTCGGTGTCGGGGATCGGCTCGTGTTCGGCGGAGCGTGACGATGTTGAAATCCCGGCCAACCATGGATTTCCCGGCTGCATTGGTAAATATCTTGTTCCGCCCCTCCAATCGCAATCGTTAGCGTTTCGCCGAGAATCGCGCGCAGGCGTCGCGGCGCCAACTGTAATAACTCGACAATCTGCGTGACGCGGACGCGGGCGGCGGCGATGGACGCAAGAGCGGATCGTCCGCATCCATCCCCTCCGCGGGCCGTTCCAAGGGCGCGCGGTTGGCAGATCCATTGCCGGGCGCGGGGGATTGGGTGCGCTGGACGTGACGAGGTCGCTCTTTAGTGAAAATCCCTGGACGTGGAATTCAATTGTTGTAGTTCTTCAAGCGGCCATAGTTTTATTACTTTTAGGTGTACGACCTCTCCCTGCCGCTCCAGCGAACCGAGGGCGATGATCGCCGTGGACGATCGCGCCGCAACGCGATCGCGATCAAAGATTTTTGGAAATACAATGAGTTGCGCGGATCCCGTTTCGTCCTCGATCGATATAAATACGATTCCCGACGCCGTTTCGGGACGCTGGCGAGTTACTACAATTCCAGCGACCGTGATTTCCGTGCCAACGGAAAAGGTTAAAAGGTCATACGCGGGGCGGACTCCCATGCCTTCCAATTCGGGACGCACGAACGCCATGGGGTGGCGACGCAACGAAAGGCCCGTGCTTTCATAATCGCGCGCCACTTGTTCGGATTCATGGATCGGCGGAAGTTCGGGAATTGTTGTATTCAATTCCATGGATTCAAAAAGCGGCGGCTTCTTCGTTACTCCAAGGGCTTGCCACATGGCTTGCCGTCGTGCAATTCCCATGGATCCAAACGCGTCGGCGGCCACCAGCGCCTCGACCGCTTTTTTATTTAATTGTGCACGAAGCGCGCAGTCATCGACAGATTTATAGCATCCACCGAGGTCGCGTGAAGATACAATTCGTTCCGCGGCGGCGCGCTCCAGATTGTCGATGAGCCGAAATCCAAGTCTTAGCGCGGGGCCGTGCTCTCCCCATTGTTCCGGACGCGCGTTGCCTTGGGCATGGCAGGATCGTTGATTCATAATATTCTCCAACGAACAATCGTAGTTGCTGGAGTTAATATCGATCGCGCGGACTTCAACGCCATGTTCGCGGGCATCGCGCACGAGTTGCGCCGGAGCGTAAAAGCCCATCGGCTGACTATTTAATAATGCGGCGGTGAAGGCGGCCGGGTAAAAGCGCTTCAGATAGGATGTCGCGTATGCAATGAGCGCGAACGACGCGGCGTGGCTCTCGGGAAAACCATACTCGCCAAAACCCCGGATTTGATCAAAAACCCGTTCAGCGAATTCGCGCGGATATTGATTAACTAACATTCCATCGATAAATTTATGATAAAACTTTTCCAAGACCCCTCTTTTTTTCCAAGCTCCCATCGCGCGACGTAAACGATCCGCCTCGCCCGGTGAAAATCCAGCACCCACGACCGCGATACGCATCACTTGCTCTTGAAACAGCGGCACGCCATAAGTTCGCTCCAGAATGGAACGCAGCCCCGGAAATTCATTCGTATCATAGGGTTCCTCGCCCGCGCGGCGGCGAAGATAGGGATGGACCATTCCCCCTTGAATCGGTCCCGGTCTTACAATTGCAATTTCGATAACTAAATCATAAAAGCGGCGCGGCTGAAGACGCGGTAGCATCGCGCGCTGGGCGCGGCTTTCAACTTGAAAAACACCCACGGCATCGGCGTGGCAAAGCATTTCATAAGTTTCCGGGTTCTCCGCCGGGATGGTCGCCAGCGTCAGGTCCGTATCATAATATTTCGAGACCAGATCAAAACACTTCCGCGTGGCGGTCAAGATTCCCAATGCTAATAAATCAACTTTGACAAAACCGAGCGCGTCAAGATCATCCTTATCCCACTCGACGACGGTGCGACCCTCCATGGCCGCGTTTTCAATCGGGACGAGTTCGCAAAGGGGGGCGCGCGATATGACAAATCCGCCGACGTGTTGCGAGAGATGGCGCGGAAAATCGTGAATCCGCGAGACGAAATCGATCACTTTTCTAACGGTAACATTCCGAGACGATAGTCCCGCCTCGGCAAGATGCGATTCCTGGATCGCGGCGGTATCGTAATGATCGAGCGCCTTCGCCAGTCCGTCAACTTGATCAAACGACAGCCCCATCGCCCTGCCAACATCGCGGACGGCGCTGCGGCCCCGATAACAAATCACTTCCGCCGCGATGCCGGCGCGTTCGCGGCCGTATTTTTCATATACATATTGAATCACTTCCTCGCGGCGCTCGTGCTCGAAATCAATGTCAATATCGGGAGGTTCGTTGCGCTCCTTGGATAAAAATCGTTCAAATAACAATTCGGTGTGCAAGGGATCGACCGAGGTGACTCCGATACAGTAACAAACAGCGGAATTCGCGGCGGAGCCTCTTCCCTGGCATAGAATGCCGCGCGAACGCGCATATTTTACAATATCGTAAACTGTTAAAAAGTAAGATTCAAAATGGAGATCCGCGATCAGCGAGAGTTCATGTTCGATCGTTTGAACTATTTTTTCGGGAATGCCTTGCGGGTAATGGGTCGCCGCCCCGTCATAAGTAATTCTGCGAAGGTACGTTTTCGGCGATTCGCCCTCGGGCACGACTTCATCGGGATATTCGTAGCGAAGCTCATCCAACGAGAATTGACACCGCGACGCGGCCTCCACGGTACGTGCGACGGCGGTCTCGCCCCGCGTCCCTAGAATTCGGTTAAAATGCTGTTTCTGTTCATCGGGCGATCGAAGCCCGTATTCGGAATTTTGAAATAAATGATAGCCCGCTTCGGCGACCGTTGCCTTTTCACGAATCGCCACAAAAACATCGTGAAGCTGCTTTCGCGTTCGATCATGATAATGCGCGTTATTGGTGACGACGGTCGAAACTTGATATTTTCTTGAAGCTTCATCGACGGCTTTACAGAGCGGGAGATCACCCGGCAATAGATGGAATTCCAAATTGAAGTATAGATTGTCGCCGAACGCGGCTTGCAGGGGTTCGATGGAACTCGAAAACAGATCCTTTTTGATATGTTGTAAATCGGGCGCCACAATAGCTAATAATCCTTCGGCGTGGGCGAGCACGTCTTCAAGTGAAAGTGAATATTCTCCCTTCGGGGCGCGGCGGCGTCCGGTCGTCAGGAGGCGGCAAAGGTTGGCATAGCCGGCGCGACTCTTTGATAACAAAATAAGCGGCGGCGCATCGCGTGGCGTGATTTCGGCGCCGATCCTTAGTTGTAGATTTGCTTCCCTTGCCGCGACGTGCGCGCGCACCACGCCGGCGACGCTCGCGATGTCCGTGATCGCGAGTCCGGCGAGGCCGATCTCCCGCGCCCGCGCGACAAGCTCCTCGGGCTGCGACGCTCCACGCAAAAACGAAAAGGTAGTCTTGCAACGAAGCTCCGCGTAACCGCCATGTTTAAGAACATTATTCATCGCAGCGAAGTTCGCGTGGAGACGACTGTATTAACAAAAAACACCATGGAGATGCGCGGATTCTCCAGTCGCGCTGGAATATATCCAATAACGGGCACCGTCAGCGCATTCCACGATCCAATAGTAACGACTGCAATGGTTCCCATCCCACCATCCCGATTCGATCGCCTCGGGACCGGTCGATCGCGTGATTTCATGAACGCGGCCGTTCATTATAAAAGAAGCGGGATCGCCGGTTTCATTTAATTTGATTTCCACCGGGACGGGAGATTTGTAAATACAAAGGGGCCGCACTCGTTGGGAGTATTGCAAATCATGCCGCACCCTTTCAGAGAGCGGCGGCGACTTCATGCGCGGCGCCGAAATAGTATAATTATATTCCGGCCTGTAGTCTTCCTTGAGATCGATCATGCCGACAGCCCGTTCACCCAGCCGTGCGGACAGCCGGTCGAACAACCCGCGCAAATCCGAGCGCGCGGCCGGTTCGAGATTGTTAAAAAGTGCCGGTTCTGAATATTGTAAAGGTTCGGCGCTCGTGACTCGCAATTCCAAGGATTCAATTTCAACTCCGAGGTCGATGCGCTCGAATCGCGTCTTTAATAATGAGAATAACCATGCGCGGGCGCGTCGTGGTTCCGAAAGCGAAATGGTAAATGTCTCCTTCATTCCCTCCGGCCGCCCAATGTTGCACTCGACCGCCCTCGCTCCAAGCATTCCCGCCTCCAATTGCGCCGCGATGCCATCGGCGAGCCTTCTTAATAGAAACATTACCATTTGCCACTGCGAAACGGGCACCGGCGGCTCGATCCGTTCAGCGGGGAGCCCGATCGCATGAAATGGCGCGATTGGATCGGCAACTCTTCCGAGCGCACGATCAATTTGTAACAATACTCCGGCCCCGACGCGTGCCGTTAGCGCGCCGCGAGGCAAATATACCAATTGTTCGATCGTTGTAATTCCGAGAGCGGAGAGTTTTTTTTCCGCTTCCGGCGAAATACCTAAATAAGCGGGCGGAATCCGCGCGAGCGATTCGAGTTCACAGTCCGGCTCGATCGAGGGAACGTCGGAATTATTATTTTTCGAGTCCGTCGAGTCAGACTTTATGGATAGCGCGAGCGCACGCGCGGCGGTGGGCGTGGAGGCGAACACGGCCCGCACCCGGAAACCGCGTTTCAGAATGTCGCGTACAACTTTCTTCGCGAGAGTTTGGAAGTTATCAAATAGGGCTTCGCAGCCGGACATATCGATTGCTAATGTTTTCGCATCATAAATACCAATGATCGGCGAATACCGAGAGAGGATGGTGGCGATGGCCTCCAATTCACGCGTGTCATCCTCGGGACGATAAGGTAAATAAAGCAAACCGGGTGCGATCGCGCGTGCTTGCGCGAGGGTCATTCCCCGACGCGCGCCCGCGCTTTCGGCTTCAACGGATATCTCCGCGACCCGCCGGGTTCCGCGTGTTTCTGTAACAAGAACCAGCGGTTGGCGCCGGAAGCGGCGATCGGTTCGCGCGATGCGATCAGTCGCGATGCGCGGCAGCACTATGCACAAAACCGTTCGCATCGTTGATATCCACGAACACGGAGTCCGATGGAAAACCTCCCCGGATTTTGAGAATTGTAATTTTAAATTTTCGAGACGGAAGAAGGGGGCTGAAATCTGTTTCGTCGGGAATGGCTTCGCGCGTATCGTTAATATATGGCGCCACGCGAATCCGCGCGGCCGCCGCCGAGGGTTGCGATGCCTCGTGATCGGGACGTATTAAAAAGCCAATGCCGCCGCCTGTTTCGGCGGCCAGTTGCAATCGACGCGTGATGGCCAAAGGAACGCGCGACAACGTTAATATCGATGCCGCGATTGCATTCGAGCGAATGGCCTGCTCGAAAGCCCATAAAGCATCTGAAGGGTTGTGCGTCGAAATGATAAGTAATCGCGACGGATCTATTCCCATTGCCACCGCCGCGGGAGGATACAAATCATTGGTATCGATCCATGCAATCCAACCCGCGTCGCCGGCGGCCGCCTTCGCGAAAAGACACGCCAATGTCGTCGCGCCGCAAGGTGTATCGTTAGCATCAAAAAGTTCCACCAAGGATCCCGGGGGAAGTCCTCCGCATGGAAGCGCGGCGTCAATTATTATAATTCCAGTTGTGATATGCGCTCGTGTCGCTGCGCCGCGAGAACCCGACTCCACAGCGTCGATGCGACGCCGAAGGTCCTCAAGAATCGTGGTAGGAGCGGTCATGGAGTAACGAAGATGTGCAGGCAAAAGCCCGTCCCTCGCTCATGGCGATTGCAGGCAGGAATCGTGCAAACAGGCGGGGGGCGCACGGCGGAAGCTTTTTGATTTAGAGTGTGCCACCGGAAGATATACTGGATATGCAATCAGTGTCAATCGCAATTTCACCGAGCAGAACCTGCTCTTCGGAACGGTGCGCGACATGCAAATTCCAAACGCGCGATGCCAACAGACTGCCCTCGTGCCATCCAATTATCCGGTTGCTAATAAAACGCGGTTCTTGCGGGCGGCGCTCGGCTGAAATCGCACCCGAGACATGGATCGGCAACGAATTTTCGGCGTTTAGCGGTGCAGCGAAATGCAACAAAACCGTCAAATTTCTCGGCCATGATGATTCGTTTCGAAATGGTAATGTTTAATGTATTCGCGGATTGAGTTGTCGAGCGAGTGTTGTCCAAACAAGATCAAGCGATTTAAACATTCCTTTTTTATAGATTTCACCCAGCACTCCGCGATGGCATTACAATTCAGCGAACGTGGAGGGGTAACATCACGCGCTCCTCGACCGTAAAACATAACTTTCGGCGGCCGAGCTTCGCGCGCAGCATGCGGTTCTCCTCGAGTAGATATTCGATCGTGTGCTGATGGCGGCGGTTGACGAAGCCCCCAAGAGTAATACTGACAGTAGCAACAGGAAAATCAGCGGCGACGCGTTGGCTTTCACTCGAAAAGATAAGCACGGCGCAATCGTTGGCGCGACTGAGGCTGGGGGTCATGGGTCGCGATCGTCCCGTTGCTCATTCAACTTCAACTCTCGTGCTAGAATGGCAAGGATGAAGACTACAACCGTTATCTTAATGATGCTTCTGTCGGGTATCGGCTCAGCGCAGCAAAAACCAACTACGGGTTACGCGCCGGTCAACGGACTCAAAATGTACTATGAAGTCCACGGAAGCGGCGATCCTGTGGTGTTGCTCCACGGCGGGTTCGGGACAATTTCGAGGAACTTGCCCGAGTGGATCGGCGAACTCTCCAAAACGCGGAAAGTGATTGCCCTCGAAATGCAGGGCCACGGGCGCACCGCCGATATCGAACGCGATTTCAGCTATGAAAACCTCGCCGACGATGTGGCTGCGCTGCTCGATTATCTCAAAATCGCTAGCGCGGACGTCATCGGTTACAGTATGGGCGGCGGCGTCGCGATGCAGTGCGCGATCCGACATCCAGAAAAAGTGCGTAAGGTTGTCAGCATTTCGGGCGTGTTCCGCCACGACGGCTGGGTCAAGGAAGCGCGCGACATGTTTCCGCTAATCACGGGAGAGGTGCTCAAAGGCTCTCCCGCCGAAGCCGAGTACAAGAGACTCAGCCCGACGCCCGACGCGTTCCCGAATTTCATAAAGCGCGTCATGGCGATGGACTTGAAGCCGTACGACTTCGGCGCCGACAAGCTCAAGGCCACCAAAGCACCGATGTTTTTTATCCACGGCGATGCCGACGGCGTCCGGCTCGATCACATCTCGGAAATGTTCCGTCTGAAGGGCGGCGAGGTTTTCGGCGACATGCGTCCGCGCTCGGAATCGAGATTGGCCATATTGCCCAACACGACACACGTCGCGCTGACGAAGCGAATGTCCGTCATCGTCCTCGTCCCTATGGTAAACGACTTTCTCGATGCAAAGTCGCAAAAGTAACAAAAGAAGGTTGGCTGACGGTTTCGATTCTGCCCCCTAGTCGTGGCAAAGGTTGCATGACCAAACATTGCACGGCACCGGGGCCCGTAGTGTGCAATAAAAGCGAATGTTTCAAATAGACTCGTTTTGCGAGCAGGAGCGCGGGGAATTGGCGCACGAAAATTCGATCGGTGAGCCAAAGTATCTAATTCGAAACGCTTTTGTAGTCACGCGGGGATTCGAATTGTAGTTGCGGTGAGCGACCGGGACGCGGGTGTGTTCGTTTGAATTGCCGCCGTATTCGCAGTGTTTGGCCGTTGCGCGTCGCGGCGGCGTTCGCGCGATTTTGGGCATAGGCGCGGCAGGGGCGGCGCGTTCGCGATCGTGGCCGCAGTATCCAAAAACTCAGTCATTAATAACCGCCTCACATATTAAGAATATAATCGCTCAAGCGCAATTGCGCGATCTAACAAATCCTCCGGCCGTGACGCGGGCTTTGAATTCTGCAGATAAGTAAAGATTGACGAAGCGCAACCGTAGGTGCCAATCGCGCCAAGGCTATTAGGTAGGATCTCGCGGCGGGTTTCCATTTTGAGCTTCGACGATGACCGCGATGGATCGTTGTGGGAGAAATTCTCTGATTCACGGGCCGGTTTCTCTGTCATGCCTCGCAAGAAGATGAGTGCGACGCGTCCATTTGTATCAATTCAGCCGGCCGCGAGTCGTCACTCGTCCTTCTCAACTCCGCCGTCCGCGACGTCGAACGCGAGCGACGCTATCTGAACATCAAATCATTCCTTGAACATTGCGTACGTCCTCTTCGATGGCCATTCTGCAACTTGGATGGGGGATTCGGGAGCAATCGATGGATGACTTGGGCACATCGCACGCGTAGGATTGTCGTCCGGAATTTGAAGTCAAGTGGTCCTTTCATACGGTGATTAAATATGAAGCTCCCGCTGTCCGTTCGTTTAATTTTGGCATCCACGCTGCGTTGCCCTGCGGCGCGAAACTCAGTTGTTGCACTGTTCACAGTCTTCATGATTGTGATAATGTCAACAAGACTACGCGCGCAGTCGCCACCGATTGTCCTCGCGGGCCCCATTTCGCTCCCGACAAGTCTCAGTGGACAGAAGATTCAGCTCAACTTTCAACCCGATGCTACGACTGGAGTGCGACTGGATTCGTTGATTCATTTTGAAGGCGGGGCGTTTACATTTGTGAATGATCCGATTGGCGTCGGAAAAGACGGACGTCTATGGGAGGTTCGCGGTAGTTTTGCATCGTCGCCTCCAAATACATTTGTAGTTTCACCGAGTAGTATCCTGACCGCGTCGGCATTTACAGCTTACAACTCGCTTGGGCCCAACGGTCAGCCGGCACGTGCGTTTGTCTGGGATCCGGTTCCAATTAATGGATCCAATGCATTGCGTGTAGTCCTGCAAGTATATTTAGGAATGACCGACAATGTTTCTCACTGGCGGTGCCAGGTCACCCGCGTGCCTCCTCCGCCCGGCGGACCTCCCGGCACCCTTCCGTCAAGTATTGATGAAATTGATTTTCCGATAGTTTATTTCAATCCGCCCATAGTGCCGGTGGCCGGCGAGACACTTCTCAATGCACAGAAGCGCGCTCGCTTGTTGATTCCCGAGAATGTGCTGATCACACTTCCAAGTTCGAATTTACCACTCCAATATTTTCTGGCCGTTGGCAACTCCGCAGGACTGGATATATTTTATAATCATCCCGACGGAGCGAACGGCGGATCGAGCGGCCAGACCCTTCAATTCGCCGCCCTTTATGTTGCCGACCCGGCGGCTGGATCCGGATTTCGTAAGATGCTTTACATGGGGAGCGAGGATACGACTGGATATTATAAAACATTTCGCTACACTTCCGTAAAGCAAGGCGGAGGCACGGTCCTTCGATTCGGTTGGCGGGCGACGAGCTTTCCACCGTACGCTACAATTGCTGGAGTTCCGTCGCAGTTCTCAAACGAGTTTCTCAGTCCCTACCCAGTCACTCTCGGGGCGCTCCTGGCAAAGGACGACGCCTTTTGGTATGATGCGTGTTTGTATTATCGCAGCTTTGTAGATTCAAGCGGGATGGCGGGTCCGAAGCTAAGTGTGAATACAAATTTAGGCAAGTCCAAGGGACCCGCGATTATTGCATTTCACAATCAGCTCCAACCGTTGAAATCTGGCATTGCGCTGTACCAGCGCTTTCTCGATATCACAAGGGCGTGGCAAGTGGGTCTTACGAACCCTTATACAAATGCAAATGATACATTTATGCACTGGCAGGCGTACTTGACGGGAGGTGTTGCAACGGCGAATCCCGATTATCCCGTCCCAAATTCAATCGACAGCGGCGTGACTCCGGTCTTGGCTGCGGCTCGAAGTCTTGGTATTTACACCGAAGCGTACACAATTCCCGGCATCATGGACAAATCATCCAACTGGTTTACGATGGGCGTCTTTCCCCCGATCATCGAAGGATTTGATAAGTACGGACAGCCAAACGGTGGAAGCGGTGTAGCGGACATTGATCTTGGAGTTCCGCTGGCACATACGTGGTTCACTGATAATGTGATTTCGCCGCTCATTGGTACAAATATTGGGTTCTCGGGCGTCTACCTCGATATTCTCTCGGGATCCGGAACTGAACTTAGTTATGATCCACCCGGATTGCCGCCCCAGCATATTGCGAATGGTGGCAATTATTATGAACAGGGAAAAGTCGCGCTCATTGATTACACAAGATCGAGACTTCAGTCCCTCAGCCCGTTTGCTCCCCCCGGCGGCACGGACCCAAATGTTATAATTACAAGCGAAGCCGCCGAGGAGTATCTAACAAGCCACTTCGATTTCGTTGGCCATGGATACGACTGGATGCCCGGCCATATGACTCTGGCGGAAGACCTCAATCTTGGTCCCAGCGGTGCTCCGCCGATTACTACCGATTGGTCCGCGCCGTTATGGAACACTGTCTATCATGAATGGCAGCCGGACACGCCGCTTGGAGTTCCGTTCTCAAGTCTCGGGCTTGCGACCAACCCCACGTTCTGGGATCCGATTACAGGGTTTCAGTATGGAATGACCGCTCAAGAGTGGACGAATCTTTTCTGTTACTGCCATTCTTGTATGTTCATCAATGGAGCGCGTTCGAGTCTTCTTACTGAAATTATTGATACAGACTGGCCCATGGTCTCGTTGAATGCCGGTGGAAACCTTACGGTGAATCCCCTGGTCGATCCCAATCAAACGGGCCTGACGATCATGAGCATGCTTGCGACACTGTATCAATCGATTGCGCCATCATTCGCCGGTCCATGGTTACTTTCAGGAAAAATGCTCCGGCCCCTTCATGTTTCCTATACTTCGTCGGAAGTGGAGCAGACGGTTAATCCGACGTCCGCGTGTTTGAAAGGAAATCCGCAATACCCAGTTTATTATTTTCCTGGTGTCGAGGTGTCGGCAGCGGCTCATTTTGCATACGGTCCGCAGTCATTTTCTGTTTCGAAGGTTCTACATTCCGCGTGGAAAGACTCGCAAGGAAACGTGGCGATCATACTTGTAAATTGGACGGGCTCAGCCGCGTCGTGGGCAGGGACGTTTGATCCAACTCTCTTTGAATTTCCAGCGGGAGTTCCAAGAACGATTGGCGAGATCTCCATCAACGGCGGTTCGACCACGTTTGCTACGGTTACGGGGCCCATTACTATACACGCGAACAAGGGCACGAGCGCGGGTGGTAATGTTTATATTGGAAAAACCCCTCCGCGCACCGTCCGCGTACTCATCATACAGTAGAATCCCCCTCAAGAAGATTGTCGGACTATGAAATCGACAGCGCCCGCCGAAGGTTCGAATGCTCACATATTATTCGATCAGTTGGAGCACGTTCGCCTCATCCATTTCTCCATTTTATTAGTAAGTGGAATTGTCCTCTATCTAGTCCTTGAGTCTTGGACCGATGCGCCGGAGCTATCGGGTCAACTTAAGACACTACAAAAAATCATCTCGGAACCTCGTGAGCTGGCCAGAATTTTGCCTCCGATTCTCGAAAGCAACGCGGAGCCGATTGAGGAGAGAATCGCGGCAGAACTTGCCAAGACGTTTCGCGCGAATATTCACGTTGACGCTGGGATTCTCGGAGATCCAAAGAATCCATTACTGTCGCGCGAGCTCGGCAGTAAGTTTGTACACGTTATAAACTTTCCTTCCAAAGTCGATTCGATGCGCATGCGGATCGCGGACGTCGAGTCAGCGCTGGCGGCGAGCCCTGTACCGGTGGAAATTGTTGAGGATATTAAACCACTCAATGATGGCGTTGTCCTGGAGGGATCCTCTTCGGTATTTACGATTGTGACGTCCGATCCATTGTTAACTGATTTCGTTCCGCAAGCATGGCCTAATGGCGGGGATCAAGGCAGCGCGCGAATCGAGTTTACTAACATAACGACTGCAACAGACATCGAGCACGGCATGTCGACGACATCCGAGAAAATTACAAGCGTCGAAGTTACATTCACGACGACAAGAGTCGACCCTCGTTTGAGTTCCGACTGGATTCGTCGGATTTTCCCGGCGATTGAGTCGAATTGGAATGAAGTGCGGGGCTTGAGCATTCAAGGCGCACAACGATGGACAATTGCTCACCATGCCGACAAGGTGCGGAGTGGAACGTCATCATTTATTGGATTCGAGATCAAGAACGAATATGTTGGTATTGTTGGACCTGCGCTAATATTCTGCTTGCTAATATATTGCATTACCTACGTATTGCATCTATTAAAATTCCCTTGTATAGTTAAATCAACTGAAGGAACCGCCGTTGGCGTCGTTTCGCCGTGGATTGGGGCGATGTCTGGCGTTGTGCCAATAATTGTAAATTGTTCGACTTTGGTCTTGATCCCCGGATTGGCAACATTTCTTTCCATTGCACGCCTTCAGGTGGCGTCGTGGCCCGTGGCAATGATTGCGACTGGGTTCATTGGTGTCGCTGGCATTTTCGTATTCATTCGTGGGTTGAGTCTCTGTTCGTACCGCCTCCGTGACGCCCGTGGGGTCCAAGAGTTCAATTGCTAATAAAACATTTCGTCTGTCGCGCTGGAACTCACAGATCCCGCACATGAAATTTGAATCGGCGGTGGCGGGAATGGCGCACTGTCCAAGTGCTGAATCGTTACTAATAGCCCTCGTCCGCGACCGGAAATGAGCGAAATTCATGCGACTTCAAGAATGTCTTCCACGAAGTCGGACGCGCTCGTTCGGGGGCGGGCTCGATTCCGTTGCGAGGGAGAATATTAGCGATCGTTGTACGGGCGACGCGGTCGTCGATGTTCTTCAATGCGCCGGAGTGCTTTGTTAGTCTCCACGGTGGATTTTCGCGGGCACAAGTGGATGCTCCGAAGAGAACTCCGTCAGCTTGAAGCCCGGACACGCGCGGCGGTACACTGACCCGCACGGCAGCTCCGTCGAGTTCGGCGAACCTGCCGAATTCACGATCGACCGGCGGACGCGTGTGACCCCTGAAATCGAAGCCCCGTGTTGCCCATGTACTATAAGACCATCGCTCGAACCCTAGTAGCAACACTATGATCGTTGTAGCACAAGTAACCATCGACGGATCCAAGGCGGCGATCTGGGCCGCAATCACCAACATCGAGAACGCCGCGGAGATCATCAGCGGAATCGAAAACATTGAGGTTCTCGAAAAACCGGCGAACGGGCTCGTCGGACTAAAGTGGCGGGAGACCCGAATCCTATTCGGCAAGCCAGCTTCCGTGGAAAAGTGGATCACGGATGCTGCCGAGAACGAATTCTACAAAACCAGAGCAGAAGATGGTGGATTTGTATTCTTGACCACCAAACGAATTTCAGAGAGCAGTGGTGGCATGACCTTGTCTGAGGCTCATGAGTCCAAGCCTCAAACTATGGTTGCAAAATTAATGTCGGTCACAATGCTGCTTCTGTTCAAGGGAGTGGTGAAAAAGGCCCTCTTGCAAGACCTAAACGATATCAAGTCCGCAGTTGAACATAAATGATCGATTGCAACTTAACAGCAGCATGTAACGGACAGCTTCGCTCGGCAGAATCGTTAGGGCGCGGCTCAAATCAATATTCACCAGGTTCCAGAAAACACACTCTTCCACACCACTACCCGACCTCGGAGATTCTATGAAGCGAGTCACTGGCATTGGCGGCATTTTCTTCAAAGCCAAAAACGCTCCAGCACTACAGGCTTGGTACAAGCGTCACCTCGGAATCGATGTCCAAGTCTGGGGCGGAGCCGCCTTCGATTGGACCGACTCGGAGGGCAAGCCGGTCGCAGGCACAACTGCCTGGTTAATCGATCCGCAAGAAAGTAATCATTTTGCTCCGAGCTCGGCTACCTTCATGGTCAACTACCGAGTAGACGACCTCCACGCCTTGGTCAAGGTCTTGAAGGAAGAAGGCTGCAATGTACTCGAGAAGATTGACGAGTCCGAGTACGGGAAGTTTGCCTGGGTCATCGATCCAGAAGGAAACAAAGTAGAACTTTGGCAACCGCTTGCCGGCCAATGACGACGGCACTCGGCCTCAACACAAATCCGCGGCTAATCCGAGTACTAAGTCGTTACTAGTAGATCTCTTTCGCGACAGAAAATCAGCGATATTCGTAAGCCCACCTTCGATCGGTGCGGAGATTTTGGCGTTTGGTGCTACTACCAAATGCAACAAAACGTCTGTTCTTGGAAGCGGTTTCATAAATCTCTCGAGCCGCACGCGGCCCTCGTCGTCCATCGCATCGTTGCCTCGTCCTTGGCGAGTCGCCTTGCGCTGGCCGACGATTGCTCGCGCTCGCGATTCGAGATACTTATGAAACCACTTCTAGCTATGTGGGCAGGTCGCCTGCAACCATTATTTCTGTTTCTTTGGCTTCGGCACGTGTTGGTCGATCAGGATCGTGTTGCCGTCGCAACGGACAAATCAAACGCTACCAATGGCACCTTACAAAACATGGCGCACGCCAAAACTCGGTCAACATGACGAAAAGACGCACGCAGCGGGCCGCAGTCGTCGGCGTCGCCGAACACAGTAATTCAGCGGTACTCGTTACTATCGCGAACGACGGTGAGTTGCTCGATCGTCGGCACATCGAACTCACTCGCGGTCTGCCGACGCATCCGTATCATCACGAGGGGTCGTGGGCAGTGGGTCGTTACTTGAATAGCGCATGGGCGCGCCCAATTTCGCTGGCCGACGCCGTGGCGCTTGTCGAACGAGTACGTGAATCCGCCGCACGCGGTGCGCGCGAGAGCCTTGAGGCACTGGCCGCGACAGTACCCGTACCGATAGCTAATATTACAATTCGCGTTTGTCCACAGCTTCCGCCGACGACCGAAGAACGGATTACTGATACTCGCGCGGCGAATGTTGCCGACTCTGTCATGTATCGCGAGTCGCTTGCCACAGCAGCCGAGGCGCGCGGATGGTCGGTACATTGGTATGATCGAGAGCGCGTGTTCCGCGACGCGGCAGTGGCGCTCGGCCGCGAAGATATCGACACTGTCCTACACGCGATGGGCCGATCGATCGGGCCGCCTTGGCAGGCAAAACACAAGCTTGCCGCGGCAGCGGCGCTCGCAATCACACAGTGCCGTTAGGTCACAGGCGGCTAGCGAACGGTATACAACCTTCCGATCCGAGTTTCCGGCCAAAGAATTGTTATAAGAAGGCCGGGCGAGCCGTCCGGAACCATTATTTCTGTTTCTTCGGCTTCGGTACGTGTTGGTCGATCAGGATCGTGTTGCCGTCGGGATCTGTAATCATCATGCTCGCCGGGCCGGTGCTCGATTCGTCGGCTTCGGGCGTCGGCGCGATGCCGCGGCTCTTTAGTACTTTTTGAATGTCGCGCACGTCGTCGAATGCGGGAAGCGTCGCCATGTTGCGATCCCAGCCGGGGTTAAATGTTAGAACGTTCTTTTCGAACAATCCCTGAAATATACCAATAGTGCTCGAGTCGTTCTGTAGGATGAGCCATTTCTTGCCGTCGCCTAAAACGGAATGGAATCCGAGTTTCTCATAGAATGCGCGGGAGGCCGCGAGATCCTTGACGGTGAGGCTGACGGAAAAGTTGCCGAGCTTGAGGGCGGTTTCCTTTGCGGGTTTGGACGCGCCCTGCTCTACGGCGATCCAAGGCCGGCCCACGAGGGCCAGAATTAATAATATAAGTGAAAGGTGTTTCATGGAGTATTCATTGCGACGCGACGATCGCGCGTTGACACAATTCGCCGAAATTAACACGCCACGACCGTCTGGTCTCTCCCAAAAACTCGTCCTTCTGCTTTGTTAGTGATCAAGATCCTCGCGTGCCCGGAACCCTTCAATCGCACTCGCGGTCCCCGCCACGCTCGTGCTAACCTAGGGAACCGTTATGAAGTGTCTGCTCCTCAGCCTCCTGCTCTGCGCACCTCTATCGTGTAAGTCCAACGCAATCGACGAACAAACGCCCACTAGAGACTGGACATTCTTGCTCTACGGTGCGGTCGACAACGATTGGGAGCGCGACTTCATGCGCGATGTGCGCGCCATCCGACGCGGATTGAAAGGTGTTCAAAGTCTCGAAGTACTGCTCTTGATCGACCGCTCTCCAAAGTACTCCACCGATGCGGCGGCACTAGGCGAGGACTTCGCGGATACGCGCTTGTATCGCCTGACTGGCGGCATTGCCGAGCGAATAGACGGAGAGCCCGAACTCCCTGGACTAACTGTTAACTCGACGGTCGAGCTCGATACAGGAGACGCAACTGTACTGCGCAACTTCGTGCGATTCGGCAAGCGCCACTATCCTGCGCGCCACTATGCGTTGTGCCTCGCTAGTCACGGTGAGGGGCCCCGATGTTGCCCTGACGAGACGAACGGTGGAGATCAGCTCTTCACAGCAGAGTTCACGGATGTACTAACGGAAGATGAATCCGTTGACATCCTCGGATTTGATGCATGTCTGATGGCCGGGATTGAAAACGCCTATCAGTGGCGTCGTCGGCCCGGAAAATTCGGAGCGGATTTTCTGCTCGCTTCGGCATCTGTGTCCAATTCCTGGCCCTACGAAGACATCTTCGCTCACTTCCGTCCGCACCCGGAAGAATCCGGTACTGTTGCTTTCGAATGCGAGAGTTCGCTCGACGCGCGCAAGTTCTCCGCGCTCATCGTTGAAGAGGTGCGACGACAGATTCAAGAGGGGCGCTCCGGCGACCAGGGCCTCGAACGCGATCTACAGTGCTTTGGCTCGTTCGACCTTTCTGCGGTTGCCAATGCGAAACTGTGCGTCGACGCGCTTGCACGCTGTTTATGGAAAGACGGATCCAAGACTGAACTGATGGCCCTCCGCGGTTCGGGTCTCGACGCAAGAACCTATGTGTATGTGTGGCCCGAACGCGACGCCGATCTCACGATGCCGTATGTGGATGTTGCGAACCTGTGCGAGCGCATTGTTGGAGATAACGGATTCAGCGTCGAGGCTCGGGCACTAGCGATGCGTGCAGTCGAAGCAGTAGACGCGGTCGTCGCTAACTCCTGCGGCTTCGCGCACTACTCTGGATTCACTCCCGGCAGACATGGTTTGTATCTGGTCTTCCCCGAAGGAGACAGGCAGACGCGCGGCGGAAAAAGTTATTGGGAGAGTACAAGTTGGTACAGCCCACTTCGCGTCGAAGCGAAGCGCAATGCCTACGGTCGATACGAATGGTGCAGTGACGGAGCTGTTCCGGGAAATCACAAAGTCGACAACTGGTTCGAGCTAATGGACGCTTGGTTCGACGTGGCGACGGATGGCGCGGCTGGTGGTGTCAATGGCTACACATGGTAGGGATCTGGTAGGGGGCGCCAGATCAGGGAGTACTGGAGATGGTTTTATAAGATTCTCGGGATACTTATGAAACCACTTTTGAAATTCAATCCTTCGTCACTAATAAAACGCTCTGTCCACGACCGAAAACGATCGAGATTCGCTCTCAAAGCAATTTCCCGCCGCCGTCGTCTTGGCGTGGATGCGGCGCGATCGGCATCGGAAAGAAAATGACGCTTTTAAAAGATAGGGCGTGAAGTTCGTCCCGATGGTTTGTCCGCCCCCTCTCTGCGAATGTGCCCCTCGGCCAATATGCCCCTCTGCCAACATGCACGGAGCCTGCCACTCGAGATCGCCTGTAACACACCGCTCCGGCCCCTGCAGCTGTGAAGAGTGCCTAACTCCAAGCAAACCATGTATACAACACTCAAATATCTCCTTTCTCCATTCTTACTACTGAGCTTTGTCGGAACTTCGAGAGCTCAAAACCAGATAATAAATTACACGGGAGCCACGAATGGCGCCGCCTTCGGTCAGTCCGTGGCTGTCATCGGCGATGTCGACGGCGATGGCATCGACGACATTGTGGTCGGGTGTCCCAGCTCCAACGCCGGCGGCGCCAACGCCGGCGCTGTGGAAGTTATGAGCGGCGGATATATGTCGCTCCTCAGAGTGATCGACGGCGACAGCACGGGCGAACAATTTGGATATTCCGTGGCCGGCGTCGGCGACCTCGACGGCGACGGCGTGCCGGACTTCGCGGTCGGCGCGCCGATGGCTACGATTAATAATAATGCGAAGACCGGATATGTTAAACTTTACTCCGGAAAATCGCTCGGTTCTTTTAAATATATCCAAGGCGCGGCGGCGGGCGACGAATTTGGATTTTCGATCGCGCCGGCGGGCGGACTGAACTTCATCGTCGGCGCCCCCTACCGCACCAACGCCGGAGGCTCGGGCGCCGGATCCGCGTATCTTTACAATTCAGCCGCGACGCAGCTTTTTGAATATATGGGAGTCCAAGCCGGACAACACTTCGGCTGGTCGCTCGCCGGAGGTTACAAAACAACCAATAGTTTCTTTGATGTACTCGTCGGTTCGCCCCATTACAACGGTCTCTTTACAGATACGGGTCGCATCGACGTTTATTCGACGAGCGCCGCGCACACGCTCGTTTCCACGCGCAACGGCGTGAACGCCAGCGAAATGCTCGGCTATTCGGTTGCATTCGTCGCCGACATCACAGGCGATGGATTCGCGGACTACATCGCCGGCGCGCCCGGATATAACAGTTCCACGGGCCGCGCGATTGTTTGCAACGGCAAGACCGGCGCTTCGATCTATAATCACGTCGGCGTCGCGGCGGGCGACGATTTCGGACTCGCCGTCAGTATCTTTAAGAGTCCGTCGCTGTTCGGCCAGTCTGCTTATGCAGTCGGCGCGCCCTACGGAAATTCCGGCGCCGGATATGTACAAACCTTCGCGGCGAATGGCACAATTCGAGGCACGATTTCCGGCGCGGCCGGCGATTCCCTCGGTCGCTCGCTCGCGGGCGCGGCGCACATCGACCCGACCTGGTCGGGGCTGCTCGTCGGCCGTCCCACGGCGATTTTCACGTACAACGGCGAACAGACGGGTATTGTGGACACGTGGATTGATAATAATTCAGGTTTGAATAAACTTGGCGAATCCGTGGGAGTTGTCAGCGGCGAGTGCCTCGGGACATCTGTAAAGATGATTGCCGACATCGACGGCGACGGCACTCCCGACTACGTCGTGGGAGCTCCCTACGCGACGCATAGTTATTTTTTCCTGGGAATACTTTTTTATGATGATTTCGCGGGACGCGTCAATGTCTACTCGGGCAAGACGGGTTCGTTGATCTCGTCGACATACGGAACCGCGTTCGGCGATAATTATGGATTCTCCGTGTCGACGGCCGGCGACGTCAACGGCGACGGTCGCGTCGATATTGTAGTCGGCGCGCCCCAGCTCGGGAACGGCGTGCCCTCCGCGGGTACTATTAAGGTTCTCTCGGGACTTAACTTTTCGACGCTGTTCACACAGAGCGGAGTCCAGGTTTCGGACAATCTCGGATACGCGGTGGACGGCGGCGACGATCTTAATAATGACGGCCACGGCGACGTGGTCGCAGGCGCCCCGAATTCGAATATTTATGGCAACGGCGCCGGATATGTAGCGGCCTATTCGGGCTTCACCGGAGTTAAATTATTCACTTCGACCGTCAGCGCCGCCAATTCTTACTTTGGAAAGTCGGTCGCAATGGCGCACACAGACTGGACGGGCGACGGCAAGCGCGACGTGATGGTCGGCTGTCCGGGCAAAAATTCCGGCCAGGGAGCGGCGTACATCGTCTCGGGTTCGAATGGTAGTATTTGGACGACGCTCGCGGTTGGAACATTGAATAATGATTTTGCCGGCTCCTCCGTCGCTTCCGGCGGCGACATGGATCTCGACGGTTACGTCGACGCCCTCGTCGGCGCAAATGGTGAAAATAATATAAACGGCACGGACGCCGGCGGCGTGTATGCAATCTCCGGCCACACCGGCGCGACGCTTCATCATTATATGGGCCAGGCGTGGAGCCAGACCGGTACGGCCGTCGCCAGTGTCGGCGATGTGAACCAGGACGGACGTCCCGACTATGCGGTCGGCGCGCCGATGGACGCCAATTTACAAAACTTCGGCTACGGATATGTAGATGTTGTGAGCGGCGTGAACGGCACTCCGATCTTTCATATTACCGAAGGTTATTATCAAAGTGAACTTGGCCATTCCGTCAGCGGCGGACTCGACCTCGATCAGGACGGCATTCCCGACCTCATCGTCGGTGCTCCTTCGGCGAGTTGGACGGGCACACCCTACGGCCGCGGAGTTGCTTTTGTATACTCGCTGATGCCGAAGGGCGTTCAGTATTACGGCACGGGTACGAATGGTTGTAATGGACCCGGGATATTGCATACATCGGGAGCGCCCGAGATCGGAAATGCATATTTTGGATTCAGTCAGACCAAACCGCCCGGGTATGCGCTCGGTCTCCTGCTCATTACCGATTCACCCAACTACAGCGGCAGCGACGAGTTTGGAATCGGCCTGAGAATGCTGATCGACTTCAACGCGGCGACGGAAGTGTACAATTTCGATATGTACTCGGACGGCAGCGGATACGGATTTGTAACGACGCCCGTTCCCAACAATCCGGCCCTCGTCGGCAACAAGTACTACGCTCAGGCGCTCTGGCTCGAGAGTAGTTGTATCCTCGGCAACGGCAATATTTATAATCTTAGCAGTTCATCGGCCGCGGAACTCACGGTTCAGCCCTGAGCGACAATTAGTATCCGTCAATTCCACGCCACTTTGTTGATGGCGTAGAATTGACGGAAACGAAAAAACTAGAAGTGGTTTCATAAGTATCTCGAGAGACTCATGAAACCACTTCCAAGTTATTTCGCGGGCCTCGACGCCGCCTCCGCCGCCGCGACCAGTTTTGTGACTGCGGCATCGACGATTTCCGCGCCCGGGGGACCTGCCCATTTGTTACGAATGATCCCTTCGCGGTCGATCAGAAAAAAAGTCGGCGTCATGGAATGATTCCATGCGCGCGCGATCCGGCCCGCGCCGGCCGTTCCGTTGTCGGAGAACGAGCGCCATGTCAGACCCTCCTTTGTTACAATTTCCTTCAATTTTTGTACACTTGTACCGCCGACATGCACGCCAAGAAGTACGAACGGGCGTCCTTTCAAGTTCTTCACGAGCGACCGCTCGTGTGGCCATTGCGCCTTTCAGGTGAGTCAGACGTAACTCCAGAAATCGAGGAATATAACATTTCCGCGGTAATCGCTCAGTTTGAATTGCACGCCGTCCTGGTCTATCCCTTCGATATCCGGCGCCCGCTTTCCGACACTAAGATTCTGTAATTCATACAATTCCGCGCGGGCGCGAACGGCGACGGTTGCGCCGTCCGGGAGTACGACGTCGGCGTACGACTTCTGCGCCATGTCGAGCAATTCCACTATTTCGCGTTCAACATCGACGCGATCGCGCGCGAGCAGTCCGTCGAGATATTCCTTACCATAGAGTGCCGAAAAATCGGCCGCGGAAACCGCACTCTCTCTGCAGAGATCCACTTTTTGCATTCTGATACTTATGAAGTGCGCGAGCCACACACACGCCGCTCCCCGCACGTCGCGGTGGGGATTCTTTAAGAGTATCGCGCGGTAGAAATTGTCATATTCCTTCGCGAAACCGTTGCCGATGCGCCCGCAAATAGTAGCGAGCCGGCTGCTTTGTATATGATCGCGCTGGAGCAACTCGAACGCTTGCGCGCGCGCGGCGTCGTGACCGATGTTCTCGACGGGCCACGGAGTTGTATTGACCTGCCAGACAGCCTTCGTCAGTGCGTCGAGCGCGAGCGGGTGTCCGGGATTTCGACGCGCAAGATCGACGAACTTCGCCGCCATCTCGTACACCCGCCGGTACCCAAGACCAATGTACTTGATGCGCTCTTCATCGTTCGCGGGCGCGGACATGGGGGGTGGTCTTAATAATTCCGCGCACAGCGCTTTGTACTCTTCTTCGACAGGATCTATAGCTTTCGACTGCGGACCGGACTGTTTTGGATCCATGACATCCGTACATCGCGTCGCCGGCAGTCCAAGCGCGAGTGTAAGGGTAATCGCAGCGGCGCGAAGCATACTAATAGTAATGTTTACGAAACTCCTTCGCATAAAACTCCACAGTAACGCGCCCCACCTTGGGTTCGTTGAATAAAGTTAAATTGTTGCCCAAGGGTCAAAAATGCAGACGGCGCGCCGGCCGGCGATTTGTCCGGCGGTTGGAATCGCTTGTTATAAGTAATATTCAATTCAATCACTTCCCGGGCTCGAAATCGAGCACTCTCGATAATAATATTTGCGCCGCGCCGCCGCGGCCGCCGCGTTCGACGATGCAGGCGACTTTGCGAGCGCTCTTGAGGCTCGGGATCGTCGGAATCGGCACTTCGATTTTCGCCCCTCCGTCGGCGCCCGCCGTGGCGGACATCCGCGCGGAGGTCGCGGCGCCGATTTTATTTAGAATCGGATGGATGTTGAACGGCAGGTCGATGCTGTCGTGGAAACTCGACCCGGGTTCGCCGAAGACCAGCGTGATGCGATCGCCGGGATTGCCTTTGTAATTATAGGCAAGCTCGCGGCCTGGCGAACGCCCGAGAAAAGGAATATTAATTTTTTCTTTTTTCAGGAAGTCCACCGCATTCTCGACACTCGCGACGCCGGAAACTCCGGCGTCCACGAGCGCATTTGTAATCATGTGCGCCTCGACTTCGTAGCCAAACGGCGTCGGGTGCCGGTCATTTGTTAATATAAGACTTCTCAAAGCGTGGACGCGCTCGGTGATGCGCACGTCCGCATGGGCGCGATCTCCGAGCCCGAGAACTTGGGGAATGACGCTCGCGCAATCGATATAGATCGCATCGCGATAACCGTCGAACGTGCGCGTCACGTCGCGGACGTCGCGAAAACCGGTGTCGGCCGATGCCAGATAACCCGCAAATATGAGTTTAATATTATTATCGGACGCGAGGTCCGCCATTTTCTTTAGATCGCTCCGGAGACGCGGCTTGAGATCCTCGTAAGGATGCGCGCCCTTCACTTTTATCATTTCCACGGGAGTCGACTCGCCGTCGCGCGGAGGCACCCAGCAAATTTTTCGATCGCCGGTCTCCATCACAAGTCCGCGATTGCCGGAATCCGCGCCTTCGGCGTCGTCGCGGACGGCGAAACTTCTCGCGTTTCGATATTTCCAATTAAACAAAAGCTGGCGGGCGGCTTTTACAATTCTTAGATTTTCGAAAATGCCGAAGCCTTCGTCGGCGGACATGACCGACAAATTGTTAATTCCGCAGCGCGCCACGATGGCGGCGGGCTTCAGGGAAATCGTCCGGCGCAGTTGATCGAGCACGACCCACGACGGCGACCCCGGAACTCCGAAATTGATACAATGAACGCCGGGCGAACCGTTCTGCATCGAGAGGCGCGCCACGGCCGCGGGAAGCGTCTGCTCCTTCTCGAAATATAATCCATATATATTCGAATCTCCGACGAATACGACCGTCGGCAATCCCTGTGGATTTGTACTTTGAAGCCTCCTGGCCGTCTCGAAAGATTTGATATAGGCGAGGATTTGTAATGTTCCCTCAACTGCCAAAATCGCGAAGAGCAGTCCGGCGAACACGGCAAGGACCCTGCGGAGTGCGCGTCGCCACCCGGAGTGCGGACTCGGCAAAGTCTTCGAATCAACCGGCATGGAAGTGTGGATAATGGATGGGCGGACTGGCCGGTTATTTTATACGATTTTCTATCTTAGTGGAGAAATGCGCCGCTCAATACCACCGCGGCTACCAAGGCAATCCACAGCGGCCGGCGAACCGATTTTTCGATTTTAATGAAATTCATGAATGGTAGTGTGTTAATTTTTTTTCGGCAGTCGAACCGTCGAAATTGGATGTTTATTCCAGTCCACGTTTACTAGCATCCGCGTCGCGCCGCAATCCGTCAAGACGCGGGAACGCGGGAGGCGGAATTGGAGAACGCGCCGATGGAGAATATCGCTTCCCGCAGCATCTCGCGAATCCGCGTCCGCGCGCGAACGGACGACGTGTGCGGATGTCGGCGTTGGACGCGTTCGAATCGTTGGCGCAAGACGACCCCTTGAAACGCAAACGCGGAGAGGCTGGGGCAAATGTATTGGCCGCGACCCCTTCATCACGACTTCATCGATTCGGCCACGTGAGCATCGATGAATTATCGAACTTGCGCTCGAAAGTGGATGATATCAATACGCGAAAATGTGGAAAGCGCGACAACTTGGAATTGACAGATCGATTATTATAAATCTCTCGGCGTAAGGCAGTAGCAGGAGAGGCTTCCACTCAATGGCAGTGGTCGACACACATCATCGATCGTTCCGCGAAATTTCACACAGGCGCGCATCGGGACGCAATAGCTGCTCATATTCGTTGCACCTGAGTGCGCATTCACTAGTATGGACCCATGGCGCGATCTCTTACTCGACTCTCCGGCGTACTGTGTATTATAATGTTCCTACCCGGATGCACGTATTGGATGTGGGAACGCGTGCGGCGCAGTCCGCCGGAACTCGCCGCCGTGGAGATCGAAGACACGCAGCTCAAGTCGTTCGACGTGATCTACGGTGGCGATCTGTATCATCACGATGTCGTTGGCGAGGAGCGCGCGCAGCAAGTCGACATGCATCCCGACACGCACCATTGGAAAACTGTAGTCAGCATCGGTACGCCCGACGGAACGTACGAAAAAGCGGATGATTCAAAAAGCGACTTTCCTATTTGGTCTTCGCGACTGGAATTGCCCGCATGGAACACGACCGCGGAATTCACAGGAAATTCCGAGCTCGATGAAGCCGGATGGCTCGAAATTGGTGATTTGCCTGATTATGAAAATAAAGCCCGTGTGCACGGCGTTGCGCGGGGCCACGTTCCAAGGCGTGGAGCGCCCGCCGGCAAGGTTATTCTTGCCGCGGTGGCCACCCCCGTAACTGTAGCATTTGACATTGCCGCATCGCCCCTTTATTTGTTATTCGGGATAGCCGCCGTCATTGTCGGACATCATTAGCGTAGCGCATAACGCGCGCGTTTTTCTTGCAATTTAGTGAATATTATACATCCCTTGATTGCAAAATTCCGTATGGCGCGCAGCTCGATGGACGCATGAAACCACTTTTAGTAAACTTGGCTCGAATGGAAACGGCGAAGTTTAACGATATTTCCGACGCCCCGCGCGGCGCGTGCATGGTCGCGAGAGCCGCCGGGGGTTTTGGGATATTTGGGAATTGAACGCAAACCGTCGCCCATTTGGACGAAAAACGCTCCCGAAACTCGCGAGACCCTCGTCGAACCTCGTCGGAGTCGAAATTGTGCATTTTGTAATCGGCTGTCGATAGCCCACTTAGGAGAGAAAATATTTTTCGAGAAAATTTTCGTCCGTGCATTGTCGTGTATTATGTGGCCCGGTGTTTTTCTCGCCTGCATTCGAGACACGCAATGGATTCGATGGAGGCGAGAATCGACCGCGACATGCGCGCGTGAATTTTGTTAATATCCCCGCCGGGAATGTCTAAATGTAACTTGTATTACATTTAGAGACGCCCGCGACGATTTAACAAGAAATGGCCACGGCATCGTCGCGAAACAGTCTCAGTGGGGGCGCGTAGGAATCGGGCTCAAGTTCGCTCTTGGATCAGGCAAAGCGCCCCCGACAGTTGCTTCAATTATTTGCTCATGTTCCGTTCCCGTGGAGGGATGCAATTCCAACCCCCAGTTATGTTTTGTTACACGCAGCGCCCGGAAATACACCTATGATATCGTTCCTTCGCAAGTTTTCTTTGCGGGAGCGAGAGGTGGCATATTGGATCATTCGCGGATTTGAAGATAAGGAAATTGCGAAAATGCTCGGGATTTCCGTTTGGACGGTGAACCGCCATGTGAAGTCTGCGCTTCGAATTCTCGGAGCGCGAAACCGCGCGAATGCCGTTGCAATTCTGGCAATTGTAATGCCGCAGTTCGTCTCCGACGCGATGTCCGGCACGAATTCCGAATCGAAACTGAAACCGATCGATTCTAATAAATAATATACCTGGTTGAGTTACTCACAGAGGCTACTCGTTTGCGTAGCCTAAGAACACTCTACATCTGTGAAGAGGCAAATCCGATAGTCGGTTGTCGAGTCATTGGACGTAGTTTCATAAGTCTCTCGCGCTGCGCTCGCACTTCGAGATACTTATGAAACCACTTCTGGATTCTTCGTCGCCGGTCGCGAAAGGAACTCCCGCGGATCGTGGGTTGTCGCGGGAGTGCTCGCAGTTGACGGCACATATACATCTGTATTTCAGGACTCTTGACCTCGGCGGCGGGCTGGTTGACGCGAATCGACCAGCCTGCCGCGATTTAGTTGTTATGTTTGACGACGCAAGGAATGTCAATAACTACAAAAAGAGTACCGCTGGTTGGCCGCGAGGCGAATCATAAATTCAACGCGGAAGCGCTCGAGCGTGTCGCGCGCGATGTCGAGATCCCGCCGGTGCCGTCGGTTGTACTCGAGCTCAATGAAATGCTGCAGGGATCGGCCTCCATCGGCGAGATCGCGAAGTTACTGGAACGCGACGCTTTCGTTTCCGGGTTATGTCTTAAACTTATTAATTCCGTTCGCTACGGTCTTCGCGCCCACTGCGATAGTATACTCCACGCGGCTTCCATGCTCGGAGTTCGAAAGCTCGGAATAGTAGCTTCCGAAGCGTGTCTGCTCAAATCTTATGCAGACCTTTCGGGTCCGCCGGACGTAAATGTTTTCGATGTTCAGAAACACGGTGTTGTCACTGCAATCGTCGCACGCCAGTTGGCAATGCATGTTCGACTGCCGGCGAATGTCGACGATTCGATGGTGGCGACTTGCGCGCTTTTTCACGATGTGGGACGCGTCGCGCTCTATGCAACATTCCACGACCGTTACGTCGAGTTGACTTATACGTCGCCGCTTGCCGGCGCCAGTCTCGTGTCTGCAGAAATTGATAACTACGGATTTCACCACGGAGACGTTTCCGCTCTCATCGTTGAACGCTGGGGACTTGGACCTCGCGTTTCCCAGACCCTTTCCGAGCATCATAAAGAAATGAACACCGGCGACTTCACGCTGGCGGATGTAATTAATGTTGCCGACGACATCGTCCATCGCTACAAAAGTTACGGCATATCGGGCATTATGAATACACTGCTGAATCTGCCGCCCGAATTTCTGTCGATCGCACGAGAGGATTTACCTCCATTCGCCCAGTCGTTGGCAAGCGCCATTTTTAAGGAATGCACGCAATGATTTGTATCAAAGCATTGACAGATTCCGAACTGTCGACTCCGATGATTCCGGCAAGCGTGTGTTTTTGCGCGTCGGTCATTACAATTGGGTCCCGTGTCGCCGATGGAATTTGAATGACGGCGTTATCTGCCCGTCGCAGGTTTCGCCGTGTGCTCCGACAAATTCTCATATAACCAAACGAACGATTCGCGCTTGGGGCCGGGCTTGAGCGCATCCAACTCTTTTGCGATTGCCACGCGCTGTTTGTTCTGTGCGGCATACTCTTCCTTGTGCGATGCCCAAAACTCTTCTTGCTTTTTTGTAGCTTCCGCTTCGGCGAGACCGCGCGTGGCTTTTTCCAATTCGTCCATCAGTTTTGTTTGAGATGCATCGGACGTCTTCATTTGATTTTGTAGTTCTTTTGCGCGCGCCTTTTGCGCATCTGTCAACTCGGGTTGCGCCGCCTGCCAGTGCGAGTAGCCTCCGACGATCAGATCGAGATCGCCGTCTCCGTCATAGTCGGCCGCATCGACATAGTACCCGGAGTCCGCGCACTCGGGCGCGTTCGCGCCGGGAAAGCGTCCCGGTTTAATTAATGTCTGCGCTTCGGCGAACACCGGCGATGTCTTGCTCCCAGTATTTATATACAAATAAACGCCGCCGCCGCCGCCTTGAAACGATTCACCCATTCCGCTAACAATAAGATCCGCGAGACCGTCGCCGTTCCAGTCGATGACGCGAATGGTCGCGACCGTTCCGGGAACGTCGAATTCTTTATCTCCAGCAAGCAACGGGATGTTTTTAGTAGCGAACGCCGGTTTGGCGTTCGTTCCCTCGTTCATGCGCCGATAAACGCGGCCGCTCTTGTGATCGCCAAGTAACAAATCGAAAACGCCGTCGCCGTTCCAGTCGAAAGCCACTGCCGACGTCAGATGTCCATTCTTAGCATCTTCCAGATCATAACGTTTCGTTTCATCCCATTTCTTCGTGTCGAAATTCCAAAACGCATTCAAAACAATGCGCGCGCCGCTCGCGTCGAGGATCTGCGCGGGCTGCAGAAATCCCTTGTCCGACCCGAATGCTACATGTGGCGATCCATCGAAAATGCCCGCGACGATGTCGAGTTTTCCATCGGCATTGAAATCCACAAACTGTGGACTCATGCCGATGCATCACCAATTGTGAAAATCGAGCCGCTTGCCATCCGCCGCCATCAATTCCGTTTCCGCGGCGAACGCGCGCGGATCCTTTCCGGGCAGTCGCAGCGACACGGTGATGCGCCCGAACAAATCGCCGATGACCACATCGGGCAGGCCGTCGCCGTTCATATCCTTAAAAACGGGCGACGGATAAAGCCGGCCGCCGCCCATGAACGCGTCGCCCGATTTCAGTCGCACGGGCGGCGCAAACTTCGTTTCTTTCGGCGCCTGTGCCTGCACGGATGCCGCGAGAATTGTAAACGTGAGCGAATGGGCAAGAGAGCGAATGAGGGAGTTCATGCGGGCCTCCAGTGGCGTTGCGTTCCGATGATAACCATGCATCGCCGGCAATGATACGCATCGATGGAATGGGCTCGCGTGGCGGCGCCGTCAATCAATATGGAGAGTCGCGGCCAGTGCTGATCAGTAAACGCCGACGTGACGAGGTTTTCTCCTACTCCATATGATCCTTCATTCATTAAAAAAAACCGCTGGCACGATTCTTAACTCACCGCCCCGTCAATCGCTCCAAGTGCTCGGGATAACGGGCGCCTTGTACACTGATCTTCGAGGCTGCATTGTTAATTTCGCGGAGATCCTCCGCGGTGAGTTCGATCGCGGCGGCGCCGATGTTCTCTTCGAGACGTAACAATTTCGTCGTGCCGGGAATTGGTACAATCCAAGGCTTTTGTCCGAGCAGCCACGCGAGCGCGATTTGTGCAGTTGTAGCGCGCTTGCGGGCGCCGATCCGCGCGAGGAGATCGACAAGCGCCTGATTCGCGCGCATGGCGTCGGGCGCGAAACGCGGAAGCGATTTGCGAAAATCAGTATTATCAAATGAAGTGTTTTCGTTTATTTTGCCGGTGAGGAATCCCCTGCCGAGCGGACTGTAGGGAACGAAGCCGATGCCGAGTTCCTCGAGCGTTGGCAACACATCCGTTTCGGGACCTCGAGTCCACAATGAATATTCACTCTGGACCGCGGTCACCGGTTGAATCGCATGTGCGCGGCGAATCGTCGGCGCCGCGGCCTCGGATAGGCCGAAATGTTTAACTTTACCCTGACGAATCAGATCCTTCACCGCTCCCGCCACGTCTTCGATTGGTACATTTGGATCGATACGATGTTGATAAAATAAATCGATGACGTCGGTCTTGAGACGCTTGAGCGAACCCTCGGCCACCTGTTTGATATGCTCCGGACGACTGTCCAATCCGATCCATTTCGGCCCGCCGTTAGGATCGAGCGCAAATCCGAATTTGGTGGCGATTACTACTTTTCCGCGAAAAGGCGCGAGCGCTTCGCCGAGCAGTTCTTCGTTCGCGAACGGACCATACACTTCGGCCGTATCGAAAAACGTGACGCCGCGTTCCACGGCCGCGCGAAGCAGGGCGATCATCTCCTGCTTGTCCGCGGGCGGACCATACGAAAAACTCATTCCCATGCAGCCGAGGCCGAGAGCGGATACTTCCAGATTTGACTTGCCAAGCGTGCGCTTCAACATGTTAATACTCATTATGTTTTATTGTTATTATCGATGGGGGCGATGTGATTGCGCAAGAGCGGTGTCCCTTAAGAATGAACAATAGACTTAGTGGAAACATTGCGCGTATTGAAGCGCAAATTTCACGGACCCACTTGCGCGCGGGTGGCAGGTCGGGGGATTCAACTGCCCGGCGTCCGAAGCCCGCCGCGCGCAAATGTCAATCGCCTGAACCGCTCGCGCCGGCAAATCCCCGTCGCCGGAGATTCTTAATGATCGACAGCCGCGATCACCATCCTTCGGAGTATGACGCCGCCTTGTGCTTCGGCGGATTGATAGTAAACAATCCTGTAAACGAGCCGCCGGGTCCGCTCGCAGGATCGATCGTAAGATAATAATCGCCCGTGGCCGACACGACATAATTCCTGAGCCGGATGGCGCATCCGGCCGCCGCTTCCGAAACACAATTTTCGAACGACGGTTGGACCGCGCCGGGACCCTCGAGAGTCACCCGATCGGCGGCGAGCACGGTCGGTTTTTTAGTAGTTATATTTCCCGAAACGATGGAAGCCGCGCGCGCCGAGAACTTAATAATAACGCCGCCGTTCGCGTCGGGAATCGCGGACTTGGGGGAGATTTGCATTCGAAGGCGCTTCGAGTCGAAATTCTCGGAGTATGCAATCGAATAGTTTCCGGTCTTTCCGTTTGCCGAGGCGATTTGCACATAGGCGCGGCCCGTCGAAGGCAGCGGAAAACCGCGTATCGACACCTTACTATTGTTAATATTAACGAATTCGGGCTGATATCCGCTTTCGAGCGAACTCGTGCTGAGAATTGTATGCATCGAAGCGTCGGCGACGCGCAACACTGGAACAATCGGATCGCGCGTTCCGACGCTCGCGGCCACGTCGATCTTCATTCCGGCGACGCCATCGACGATGAGCGCGTCCTGATCGCCGGGCCACGCGATGGATCCCGAGAAGCGGTCTTTTTGATATAATTTGGGGGCGACGTAAATCGATCCGAAACCCTCGACGGTTCCGCCGTCCGGATTTGTAACGATGACGTCGACTCTTCCGATTCCCACCGCCGGCAATTTTACCAAAAGAAGCCCGGATGATACGAATAAATTCGAGGCCGCGGATACGGCCGCGGCTCCCGGGATCATGGACGGTTTCACGGAGACGGCGCAGGCCGGATCGAACCCGCTTCCGGAAATAGTAATAAGATCGTCCGCGCCGAATTGTATCACGGACGGTTGAATGGTCGAAATTCCGGGAGTGCCGTGCGGCGGCGCCGATGGGGGCGGCGGCGGCGTTCCAAGCGAATTCATATATAATGATAAATGCGTCGTATTCTTCGGAAAACTCGCGTTGCCCGCGGTGCCGGAGCCCCCGTTCGTGAGTACGTCCGCAAATCCGTCCTGATTCAAGTCGGCGAACGCAAATCCGTCGAAGAATACAAATCCCGGGAGCGCCGCGGAGCCGCCGGAACCAAAGGATCCGTCGCCTGTTCCGATCAGTAGTCTCGCCGCCGTGGGATAGGATGCATAACAAGAGTAATCAACAATCGCCGCGTCGAGCTTCGCGTCATTATTCATGTCCGCGAGCCCAAGGCCTCGGGCTTCTCCCATGACTTCTTCATAATGAACCGGAGTCGCGGACAACCCGCCCGCGCCCCCGAGTCCGACCGCAAGATCCATGACATATCCGCCCGCGACGATGTCGGCGAATCCATCCGCATTCAGATCGCCCGTCGAGACCGACATCGGTTTGGTTACATAATTTAATAACTGAGATTCCGCGAGGACGCCTCCGGTATTATGAACGATTCCGATCAGATCGGAATAATAACTAATTTGAGCGACATCCGTCCGCCCGTCGCCGTTCCAGTCGGCCGCGATCGCGGCGAAGGATTCGATGTTCGTCAAGGAAACGTGAACGGGCGATGTAAACGTTCCGTCGGCCATTCCGGAATAGATATCAAACCAGCTTGCCGCGGACTTGGGCATTGTGCCGTTCGGAACGATGTGATCGAACCCCACGAGGGCGTCCGGGACTCCATCTTGATTGATATCGACGACGTTCAGCGTCTGCGCAAAGTCGCTTTTCGAGTCGTTGACGAAGACGAGCGGCGCATGGAGCGTAAAACTATTAAATGTTCCACCCAACAATATCGCGATCCCCGACGATTCTGGAATTGTAGCGCTGTTAATACTGTAAAGCGCCACAATATCGAGCGCGCCGTCATTATTTAGATCCGCGACGCACGGTTTTCGAATGTACGCACTGTCCTGCGACGTCAGAACCGCCGGAGCGGTAAAACCGAAGTTGGACGGCCCGTATCGAATTGTAATTTGTCCTTGCTGGGGCGAGCACGGCCCCGAAATGTAATGTGAGATCGATTCGATGAAGTCCGGTCTGCCATCGTTATTCATGTCCGCGATCGCGAACGAGTCGAGTCCGCTGATGCTGTCCGGCGCGCCAAAATAATCGGCAATCGGGCTTAGATTCGGTGTTTGCGCTGCGGCAGTAGGAATCAGCGCCGCGGCGGAAGATACCAGCGCCGCGAGTCCAACGCACACTTGCGAAATCCTCCGCAACGCCGGCAGCGCGCGGATATGTAAATTTAACGAACGCCGACCCGAATGATTTTTAATATTAATCATAATTGAACACCGAGTGTGGAACTGGGACGACGGCTCGTCGCGGCGGAGAATTGCCGGGGGGAATCCGGGGTTCTCGGGGGCTGCGACGATTCTATGGGGGTTTCCGGACTGCGCCACGATTTTGTTAAGAAAATTCGCGGGACGATCCATTCGGCTCACGCTCCATTCGCGCGTCCGGCGGTCGGAAGACTCTGGGACGAGCCGTTTGCCATTTGAGAGCGCCACACGACGATGTGGATCGTTCGACACAGGCGTTCGACTCGAAGAGCTGCGCGCGTCGGCTTCTATTCTTTAGATTTCCGCGGAGCCCCGGAACGAGCGTCGAGACAATTTATCATTCGTTTCAACGCGACGATTCGATAGCTTATTAATATTAATCGGGAAACCTCCGCCCAATGCACGCGTCCCTCCGCGTCGAGACAAACCCACCCGTACTTGGCTGCATACGGCGCGGGAAAGTACCCCGGGCGTTTGATCAGTAATCGTTGAGTTTCCGAAGGAACGCAAAACGCGATGCACCGGCGCTCATGATAACGATCGAGCACCGCGAACGCTTTTTTTCCCGCGACAAATGTAGGATTGCCCCATTTTACAGTTTCGGCCGCCTCGGGTAGAGGCAGACAGATCGCGCGCAGACGCCGCAGCAGGCGTTCCGATGGAATTATTACAATGGATTTCTTTAATTTTGACATGGGCGCGCGCGGGAGTTCGCGGACGCGCTCGAACGCGCGGCGCGAACGATCCGGGATAGATGGTTCCGGCTTCGACGAAGCATACGGGGTTCATCCACGGGTCCTCCGCGTAAAATAAACGTTCGCCCCAATGGGCGCACGCTGATCTGTCCGCCCGCGACGCCGTGGACCATTTCTCTTGATAAACATTCGAGCGACTTCGCGCGCGCGAACGCCGCGTCGAGGTTCACTACAGTAAAATAAAGCGCATTCGCCGCCGGGTGCGGCGAGCAGAGCGAAGCGCTCAGGCCCGCGCCGCGTCGGATCAGGCCTTGCGTTTTCGCGCGAACCATAATTGTATGAAGTACGCGGCGAAACCGGCGATGCTGAATCCGAGTATCCATGTCGCATCCAGCGTGATCACAAACGCCGTCAGGCCGCATGCGAACCCCCAAATGAACAATTCGCCGAGGAATGCCTGGCCCCATTTCGGCTTGGCGCCGGATGCGGGCAGCCGCGGGAAAACCGCGGGCACGATCCGGGGAACGACATTACAAAAAGCTTCAAACTGCGCGCCCCGCTCTTTCGCGAGTTCCGCCTCCTCGCGGCCGATCAGACGCGCGACGATAATAACAATTCCCAACACGATGACAACGGCTCCGATCGGACCCGCAAGGAGGGCGAATCCGGTCGCAAGTAATATTAATGCAAGATAAAGCGGGTTGCGAACGCGGCGATAGGGTCCGTCGGCAACGATGGTCTCGCTACGAATCGCATGATCGTGAATGACATTGCTCGTGAGATAGGCGGACGCCCACGTTCGGAGCGCGCCGCACGCGATCGCTAACAATGCGCCGAATGCGAACATCGATCGAACGGCGATGTCGAACGCGTGCGAATCGGGCTGAAATCCCGCGGCGCGCGCGATCGCGATCGCCGCGACGTTGTCGGCGCCGCGGGGGATCGAGAAACCGGCGCCGAACACGGCGCCAATGAACCAAAATCGATTTCGAAATTCGAAGAGGGTGGCGCGCATCATGGGATGTTAGCGATCGGATTGATTATGAAAGACTTTAAAATTAATATTACTTAAACTTTAACGCGCCCGGAGGATTCCGGCGGTTTGTCGATCGGTCGGCCGCAAATGAATTTACCGTTGGCGGCGCGTGCTTTACATACAACGATCGATGGATTTCCATCGCGAGCCGGCGCGGCGGCGACCGTAATCGAATTTCGCGGCGCAAGTGGAAGCGGCGTCGGTCGGCCGGGTGCGATCGGACCGCGCGCGAGCGGAGTGAAAAGCAATGCGCTACACCCGCCGCCGGGGCCGAAGATTTTCGGGGCGACCGTACCCCTCGGAGCCGCGCATTCTTTCGGATGGTCCGTTGACAGTGTTCGCAACGGATGTCTAATGTTAAGAATATCCGCCGGTTTGCCATCGCCCGACCCGCACGGGCGGCGGCGACCGATTTCAATGTTCGACGAGGTGGTTTCCCATGCTTGCAAAATCCGGTCTCTGTATCGCGTCCCTTCTGGTTCTGTGGCCCTGCGCGTTGAACGCCCGCCCGGCGATGTCCGGGGCGAATACTTACAATATTTTCGATCTCAATTCGATCAGCCAGTTGCAAAACGCCGAGGCCTACGGCATCAGCGGAAACGGAAAGATCACGGGCTACTCTTATAATCCCAACACGGGCATCCTCCACGCGTTTATATATCAAACTTCGAACGGAACGTTCCAGGATCTGGGCATGCTCGGCTCTCTTTACGGTTCGGACGGCGTGGCGATTAATAATAATGGACAGGTGTCGTGCACGGCGTACGGCCCCGGCTACTACGCGGTTCGTTATACAAACGGAGTTATTAAGAAACTCGGAAGCATCGACGGCGGATCTTCGGAGGGATATTCCATTAACAGTTCGGGGAACATCGTCGGCCGCGCGGTCAACGGCGACGGCGGCGGCCAGGGCTTTAGTTATATTAATGGCGCGTTCAGCGCGCTGGCCGTCGATCGGGCCGCCTGCATCAACGACAGCAACCAATTCGTGGGATCCCTCGGGTATTACTGGCAGTACGGCAAGTATGTCTATGGCGTCGAACACGCATTCCTGAGCTCGGGCGGCGTCATTACAGATCTTGGCAACATCGGCGGCGGTCTGAAAACGTACACGGAGGCGTTTAGTCTTAATAATTCCGGGCAGGTCACCGGTTATTCCACGGGGGCCGACGGATCGCAGCACGCATTTTTGTATACTGGAGGCGTCATGCAGGATCTCGGCACGTTCGCGCCGTATTTTACAAGAGGAGTCTCAATTAACAGTTCCGGAGTCGTCGCCGGTAATATTACCAATGCGTACGGCGCCCAAATTGGCGCGTTTTTATATCAAAACGGGACCATGAGCAATCTCGCCGACCTGCTCGACGGCAGCGGCGAAGGCTGGGATCAGCTCACGGTGAAACAAATCAACGATTCGGGGTGGATCATTGGAACCGGGACGCAGAACGGCGAAACGCACAGTTTTCTTGCGCGTCCCAACCCGGTCGTCATTAGTAGTGTCAATCCCAACCACGGCGCGAACGGCGGCGCCGCCGGAATTATTATTAATGGTTACGGATTTACGGGAGCGAGCGGCGTCAGTTTCGGAGGCGTCGCGGCCGGATTCACGGTAAATAACGATTCGCAAATCACGGCGAATCTTCCGAGCACGGCCAAAGTGGGCTGGGTCGACATTACGATCACGTCGACGGCCGGAACCGGCACGATCTCGAACGGATACGATTTTTATACTTCGCCCGTTTCGTACGGATCGCCGGCCGGCGCGCAGACTTTACAATGGGACCCGGCGTCATGGCCCTCGATCGGCCAGACACTGACGTTCCAGATACAACCATTCGCGCCGGGATCGCTCGTCTGGACGTGGGCCGGCGAATCGAACAATAATTGGGCCGGAATTCCTCTGCCGCTGGATCTTGGGCTTTACGGCCTGCCCGGCGACACGATCTGGGCCGCCGCCGATTATATTATTAATACGGCGAGCCCGTCTCCGTCGATTCCCGTTGCCATCCCGAACGACGTGACGCTCGCGGCGCGCCACTTCTATTTCCAGAGCATCGTATTCGATGGTTCGACGTCGGCATTCGTTTCGACGAATGCTTACGATGTCCTTGTCGGGTACTGATGCCCCGGAAAATAAGTCAGTTCGAGAACGAATCGCCGCCGCCGCGATAATTACAATTCACAGGCGGCCGGAGCCGGACTTTCTTAATTAAGCGTACGAATAGTGCAGCGCGGCGATGGATTTGAGTTGAGTCGCGGTCTCCGACCACGGGTCCATCACGGCATCTGAACCGGCCAGCGTTGGGTTTTCACTTGGATGATTCGTTTGCCACTGGCTCCAAATGCGATCGATCTGAGCATGGTGCATCCAAAAGATAGGATCGGAGGGAGACACCATAATCTTTGCCATCGCTTCCGCGTGTCCATTCACCACGCCCACTTCCATGTGAACTTCTCCGTGTGGTCCGTTCTCGAGCTGATCCGTGAAATCCGTATAGTTAGTCAGGGCCATGATCGAGGAAATATTAATAATCGCCGGAATTGAAGTATTCCGTTTGACGATGACGGCCCCGGTTCCCGGAATCTTTACAGTTGGCGTGAATGCATTCATCCACGCGGGCACGGCTTTGTGCTTGGTCCAGTCCCAATACGGAATGAATGCATTCGAGTCGATCGCGTGCAACTTTTTTTCGAAATGCAGTAAATACGCACGGTGCCATGACAAGAATCGTTGCGTGCCGACGGCATTCATCCCGTGCATGTTGTGCATCATGTTGCCGTGGATCGAAACGAGTTTTCCGTATGGATTGCTCGGAGTGGCGAGCATGTGTTTTATTGCATTGATATAAGTATTCTGCTCGGCAACGCTGAGGGTTCCCGCTTCCTTTCGAATAGTAGTCATTGGTTTATCCTTTGTTAGTAGTCCCAAGAGTTCGAGGCTTCACGCGCGATCCTTGACGGAATCTCGAACCGGTCAAGAAGAAAATCCATGAAATTTGACTCCAGCCTACAATTTCCTCGACGATTCAATCGAATTTCGGTCCGCGCTCTTGCTAAGGAATTCGGACCGCCGCGGACCGCAATTCCGCGATGCCCACGTCGTCACGCCGCGATGCGCGTTTCGGCGGGTCGGACTTCGCGCCCGATTTTTCCGCCCGAGCGGATGAAATGAATTGTTAAGTTCGAACCGATGGCATTGGCGTCGAGCGCGCGATGCAGATCGGAGACCGAGGAAATGTTATGTTCACCCAAATGAACAATAACGTCTCCGCGTGCGAGCCCCGCATCCGCCGCGGGTCCGCCGGACTCGATTTCGCGAATCAAGACGCCGCGCGAACTCGCGAGTCCGCAGTCGCGAGCGAGCCTGGCGGAAAGCAACACTTCTTCCGCCGCGATGCCGAGAAACGCCCGCCGCACCCGGCCATGTAATAATATTTCGGAAATAACAAATCGAACCGTATTCGATGGAATTGCAAAGCAGACACCCTGGCCGGAAACGATCGCGGTGTTGATTCCAATAATCCCGCCTTCGTAATTAAATAATGGCCCGCCCGAGTTGCCGGGATTGAGCGGCGCGTCCGTTTGAAGGATGCCTTCGATCGCGCGTCCGCTCTCTCCCATCAAGCGCCGTCCGAGCGCACTAACGATTCCCGCCGTGACGGTTTTTACTAATCCGAACGGCGAGCCGACGGCAATTGCAAAGTCTCCAACCCGCACTGCGTTCGAATCCGCGAGTTCGGCGTGTATAAAATTCGCGGAGGCCGCCGCGGGAATTCGGAGAACTCCCAAGTCCGTGGCAGGATCGACGCCGACGACATCCGCGATCGCGGAGTGGCCGTTCTCCATCGCGCACTCCACGCCGGTGGCGCCGCGCACGACGTGATAATTTGTAACTGCAAAACCGTCCGGCGTGATGAGTACGCCCGAGCCCGTTGCCAATCCGCCACCGCGCAAAGCTCGAAGATGTAGAACAGCCGGACCGGCGCGATCGACAACCGACGCGATTTCGTCCGAGAATCCGCGAAGAATAGACATGCCGATGTATGCGTTGCGCCGGAAAAAAATCAAGGCCGCGGACCGCGCTCGTTCGTCGAGAACCTTATGAAACGAACTTTAACGTTCATAATCGGTATTGAACGAAGAGACGAGATTGTCGTAGTCGTTCATCTTCGCGCCGCCCGCGTATTGCGCCGCCTTCGCCGCGAGGTCGCGGATTTCGGGAGCTTTGTCCTCCTTCGAAAGTTTCTCAAGATAAGTAACAAGCGAAGCGTCGCGCGTGTGGCCGAGCGTCTAGACGGCAATTCCACGAATCGACATGTTTTTCGAGTCCGCCATGACTTTGACGGCCGCGATAATTTTTACATTTGGCTTTAGCGATGCCGCCGCCAGCAGGGAGGAAGCGCACATTTGAGCGGACGCTCCAAATCCGAATCCAGCAAGACAAGTCTTCTCGACCTCGAGACTCTCGGGCAGACATTTCGTAATCGCGCGAATCGTTCGTCCGCGAACACTATCGTTCCCTTCGCTTTTGTATAATGCTAATAAATCGGGCACGGGGTCCGGGAGTTCGATATTCTCGAGCGCGGCGATCGCCGCCACCACGACGTTTTTCTTTACATCTTTTAACAACTCGACGATGGGTTTGACGGCCGCATAATTTCCTTTCGCGCCGAGCGCCTTGATGGCTGAGATTCGCGCGCTTTCCTCGTTTCCGGGTTTTGCTTTTAGTATAATTGCAGGAATCGCGCGGGGATCCGCGGCGATCGCGAGTTCTCGAAACGCGACTTCGCGTACTTCGGAATTCCCGCTGTCGATATCCTTTAGAAGTTTGTCGATGCGCGCTTTTTCGGCCGCGGCGACGTCGCCCATGGCCGCTCCGTTCGTTTGGTTCGCGGTTGCGAGCGCCATGGATTTTTTCAGCTCGCCTTTGGCGATTAAATAAACTTTTCTAAATAATTCGTGCGCGGCGGAATTACAAAAAACCTGCTGCGGCGCGCGGACGACCTCCTGTCGGACAAACGCGGCGCGGGCCTTTTTTTCGATCGCCTGATGTTGCGCGCATGTAATCGTTCCAAACTTTGGGCAGGGCCCGCTCGCCGCATGGCTGCCGATGTTTCCGATCAAGCAGACCATTTTCCGGCTTAAAGTTACGACTTCAGGATCTGTATAATGAGTCTGAGCCACCTCGTCGTTCGCGGGTTCGTTGTCCATGATGAATGCAATGAAAAGCGGCTTGCTCTCTTTCTTTGCCTTCTCGAGCGCGGAATCGTAGCCCGTTTCCCACGCGATTTGTGGTTTTTCGGGCGCCGACTGTTGGCCGGGCGCGGAACTGTAAATTATGCAATAGAAAAGCGCTGCGCCAATTGGGAACTTCATGGAGTACTCCGGAGCTAGCTACGATTACGACTCGACGCATCGTTCGAGAGTTTTCAACGAATCCCGGCTCACAGTGTTAGCGGGAATCGGGATCGCGAGAATGCTCGGTGAGCCTTGACGCCGACCGCGGCGGCGGATTCCCGAATAGTTTCCCTACGACTCGCGCATTCACGTCGAATTCGCATCGTCATGGATCTCCGTTCGCATCGGCGATCTTGACAGGCGAGACGCCTCCCGGTTCGAATTAAGGCGCCTCGACGGAGGACTCCTCGCTTCGGCCGTTTCGTCCCTGCTCTCGCACACACCATTGCATCATGACGCATCCGACCATTCTTCGATTCGCGTTTATAATAATTTCACTGTTGACCGCGGCGCGGAACGGCGACGGGGGGAATAGTAACTATAGGCCGCAGTCGAGACCGGCGGCCGTTACTACAAAAAAGAGCGCGCCGGTTGGAATGGAAGCCTCCGACTGGTCGGGCATTCGCGCGGCGTACGTTGCGCGCCGGGATGCCGCTTATCCCGCGGAAGGCGGCTATCGATTGTACAATACCGGACAACATTGGTCGACGCAGTTCGACGGCCGAGGATTCTTAACAAAACCCGACAGGGGCGATTGGTCGTGGGGTCTCGAACTCAAAGGCTACGGTTCGCCCGGTCGCGAAAAAGCGGCGCCGAATTTTACAAAACTTGCCGCCGAAGGCGTGCGCGTGAATCGCGTGTGGGACGAAAACCTGACCGAATGGTATCAAAACGACGTCCGCGGACTCGAACACGGCTACACGATCCGAGAGCGCCCGGGGGACGTCGAAGGATTATTGTCTTTTACGCTTGCCGTGCGCGGCGATTTGCGCCCGCAGGTGCTGGCGAACGGCCGCGATGTCCGTTTTGTAAATAATAACAAAACATCCGTGCTCGACTACTCGGGCGTAACTGTTATCGACGCCGTCGGAAAAAATCTCCCCGCGCGGTTCGAGAATCTTAACGGGAATTTACAACTTACGGTGGACGAACGGGGCGCACGCTATCCGCTCACCATCGACCCCGTCGCGCAGCAGGCGTATTTGAAGGCTTCGAATGCTGAGGCCGGTGATTATTTCGGCAATTCGGTATCCGTATCGGGCAACACCGTCGTGGTCGCTGCCTATCAAGAAACAAGCAGTGCAACCGGAGTAAATGGCGATCAGAGCAATAATGGGTCTTTTTTCGCGGGCGCGGTCTACGTGTTCGTACGCAGCGGGACGACTTGGAGCCAGCAGGCCTACTTGAAGGCATCGAACACCGATGCGGGCGATCAATTCGGCTACTCGGTATCGATATCGGGTGACACAGTAGTTGTTGGGGCTCCCGGCGAGTCTAGTTACGCGACTGGAGTGAACAACGACCAGTACAACAACTCTGCGACCAACTCCGGTGCGGCCTATGTGTTCGTGCGCAGCGGAACGACATGGAGTCAGCAGGCCTACTTGAAAGCCTCGAATACCGGGACGAGCGATCGATTTGGCCTATCGGTGTCGGTGACTGGAGACACGATAGCTGTGGGCGCGCCCTATGAATCGAGCCATGCCACAGGTGTAGATGGCGACCAGAGCGACAACAGCACCTTGTCCTCCGGCGCGGCCTATGTGTTCGTGCGCAGCGGCACGACCTGGAGCCAGCAGGCCTACTTGAAAGCCTCGAATACATATGTGAACTATCATTTTGGATATTCAGTATCGGGGTCGGGAGACACAGTCGCAGTCGGTTCGTACGGCGATTCCAGCAACGCCACGGGTGTCAACGGGGATCAGACTAATAAGAGTTCTCCTAACTCCGGCGCTGCCTATGTATTCGTGCGGGTTGGAACGGCATGGAGCCAACAGGCTTACTTGAAGGCCTCGAACACCGGGCAAAACGATTATTTTGCGTTGTCGGTATCCGCATCGGGCGACACAGTCGTTGTCGGAGCATATGCCGAGGACAGCAACGCAACGGGCGTGAACGGAAATCAAAGCGATAATAGTATTTCATATGCAGGTGCTGCTTACGTGTTCGTGCGCAATGGAACAGCCTGGAGTCAGCAAGCGTACCTGAAACCTTCGAACACGCCGTGGTTGGCTGGAGGAGGTGGCGCCTTTGGCATTTCAGTGTCAGTGTCCGGTGACACAGTAGTAGTTGGTGCAGAGGGTGAAAGTAGTAGTGCAACCGGAGTGAATGGAAATCAAAATAACAATAGCGCCCCGAGTTCTGGCGCAGCTTATGTATTTAAGCGGAGCGGGTCCACATGGGCCCAGCAGGCTTACTTGAAGGCATCGAATACCAATGCGGCCGACGACTTCGGCCTAGCGGTGGCGGTATCAGGCGACATAGTGGTGGTCGGAGCGTATTCCGAGGCCAGCAACGCCACTGGTGTGAATGGCAACCAAGGTGACAACAGTGCCGCGCATTCCGGCGCAGCCTATGTCTTCGACATTGATAACAATCCGGGGACCGTTTCCTACGGCACGGGCACCGCCGGTTGCGCGGGAACCGAGACGCTCGACGTCACCCACGCTCCGATGATTAATTCTCCGCATTTCGCGATTACTTGTAATAACGCGCCGCCGTTTTCGCTGGGACTCGGAATTGTGACCAATTCGCAGGATCTCGCCGGGAGCGATCCATTCAGTCTCGGCATTCTGTTACATGTGGATTTCGCGTTCGCGACTGAAGTTTACAGTTTCGACTTCAATAGCGATGGAACCGGGTACGCGCAAACGGCGGCGAGTCCGATTCCGAACGATCCGACCCTCATCGGCCGGACATTTTTCGCCTGCGCGGTCTGGGTCTGGACGAGTTGCACGCTGCCGGGATTCAATGTTTACAATATGAGCTCGTCGCGCGGACTCGCGATCACGATCCAGGCGCCGTAGCCGTAGCCGTAGCCCGCGTGATTCTTTAATTAATAAATCCGGCGCCGCATCGGACTCCCGCCGCCGTTTCCGGGTTCGGAGGGGTCCGCGGGCGCCGGACGGTTCGCTATTGAATCGTTAGTTTCAAACCGCTCGAAGCGCTGAGTCCGAGCGGAGGGAGACTACACGTCGTCCATGCCCAGATCGCCTCCGCGTAGAATTCCATTCCTACTAATGACGCGTCGATCGAAAGCGGGCCCGACGCGGAATCGCCGTACGCATTGCTATACATATCCACGGGGATGAACTGCGTCGTCATGAATACATCAATATAAATCGGAATGCCGATTCCGAAATAATCGGATCCGAATTGATCGATCGCATCGCCCACGATCACGAGTCCGAGCGAATTGGGCGGCGCATTCGTGCACGCAAAGCGGAAACTGTTACTTCCCGCCTTTGGCGCCGTCAAACCATACAATACTTCGGGGCCGTCGCAGCCGGCGAGGCCGGATCCATACGATTGTAGCCCGAGACCGCCGTAATCGACCTCGGTTAATGTAACAACTTCGCCCGAGCCGCCGATACTCGAAACCATGGGGTCGGACGTACTCGGCGTGAGCGTCCAGATCCCCGCCGCCGACCCCATGCGCAACCGGTCGCCGAACGAGTCCAAGATGGCGGTTCTATTGTAAATATGAGAATACACGCCCCCCGAATCAGCCATCGGATCGAGAGGATCTCCGAGAATCTGCGCGGTCGGAGTCGCCGTGAGCGTCGCGGGGTCAATGCTAAAGATCGCCGTGTTTACATTAATATATCCGGCCGTCGTGAGATTCAACGACGTGCCGGCGCCGCGTGAAAGGCCGACCGGCACCATTCCATAGAATTCTCCGGACACGCAAACCGTGACCGACTGGACGGGGCCGACGACCGTACTGCCGTCCGCGCTGAGCGGAATTTTGCGAACGACCGTCGACTGGGTGTAGCCGCACGTCGAAGTCGAATCGAAAGAAGTTACAAATAAAGAATTCGTCGTCGGTTCGTAGAACATGTGACGCGGCTGCGTCGTCAGGAAGAATTGTAAACCAGTCGAACCGTCGATGAGCGTATGTGTAATATTTGCGATGTCGACGAAGTCGAAGACGTAGGGAGTGGGACCTCCTCCGAGGTTGCGAACGCCGTAAATATTACCGTTCGACGAAGGCGCGACCAGATAGGCCGCATAACCATAGGGCAGTGGTCCGAACGGAATCAGCGTTTCGTTGCCCGCCGCGTCCATGGCCGTGATTCCCCACGCCGTGTACAAATCGCCGGAAAAATAAGTAAACACGAGACGGTCGCGCACCGCGTCGTATGCAATGTTCGAATACTGTCCCGTCGGCGACACGAATTGTTTCATGATCGAAGTGGCGCCGGAGATTCCATCGACGCGAACGATCGCCGAAATTGGAAGATACGGATTCGGACTCTCCGAGATGGACGCCGAATTAATATAAATATCGCCGGGCTGGAATTGTTGTGCGCGCGCGGCCGGCGCCGAGGCGATCGTCGCCAGACCTAGAACGATGGCTGTCAAAGATGGGATTTTCGAGTGGAGTTGCATGGCGGTGTCTCTGCGTAGAAGGTTGCGTACGCACTTCCAATCCGCGCTCCGCTGCATGTGTGGCCGGAATTCCGGCGGACGAGGACAAATCCCTCTAAAATTTCAACGGCGGACGAGGCGGTCTTCGGCGAACGGTTTTCGCGTGCCGTCCGCGGCGCCGTTTTCGAGTTTGCAAAACCAACTGTCGGTCCTCGGGTCCCAAGCAAATGTATTGTAAAACGGCCCGTCTTTATATTCGAATCGGAACTCGATGGAATTGTTATTTCGCACGCCGCGGCCGAGCGCCGCGAACGCGCCTCCATACGAATCGCACCAGTGCGCGACATACTGCGAGCGCTCCTGATCATAACCGATGAGGACCATGGCTTCGTACGCCGGCGGTTTTTGTACATCCACCATTTGTAAACATACGAACTGATGTCCGAGGATCCAGTTCGCGGCGACACTGTTGTGTGCAATCGTGCCGCGCACCGATCGCGTCAACTCCCATTCGCCGACCAAGTGGTCGAGGAATTCGTCATGGAGTGGCGGGCGCGGTTGCGCCTTTGCCGCCGCGCTTGCATCGATTCCGGCGCAAGCGGACAGCAGTATTGTAATCGTTGCAACGAGCGGACGCGCCAGATTGTGCGACATGGGCGGGAATTTTCCCGCGGACGCGGGCGCGGCGCAAGCGGCCACTTTTAGTAAATAGTGCGCCGCCGAGACGCGGAACTTTCCGATTTACAGGACGCGAACGATGTGGTCCATTTGGCGCGCGCGGCGCCTTCGGCCGAGACCCGCGCGCGGCGCGTCCGCCCCGACGAATCCAAAGGAAACGATCATGACTGTCGACGAAATTGTTAAAGAACTGAAAGCACTGGGCAAGGAAGCTTACAAAAACGTCCTGAAAAACCACGGCGTTCAAGAGCCCTTTTTTGGAGTCAAAATCGAGGAATTGAAGAAAATACAGAAGCGCGTAAGGAAGAATTATCAACTGGCGCTCGATCTGTATGACACGGGCATCTACGACGCGATGTATCTGGCCGGTCTCGTCGCGGATGATTTCAAGATGACCAAAAAGAATCTCAAGCATTGGGCGGAAAAAGCCAGTTGTAATATGTTAAGCGAATACACAGTTCCGTGGGTGGCGGCGGAGAGCGGCCACGGGCGCGAGCTGGCGCTCGAGTGGATCGAATCGAAGAACGCGAAAATCGCGGCGACGGGCTGGGCCACGCTGAGCGGAATTGTAGCGATGACGGACGACGCGAAATTAAATATGGCGGAGTTGAAACAATTGATGGATCGCGTTCGCGAAACGATCCGCCGACAGCCGGACCGCGTTCAATATGTTATGAACGGTTTTCTGATCGCCGTGGGGAGTTATGTGGGTTCGCTTTCGGACGCCGCGCTTCAAACGGCGGAGAAACTCGGACCCATCGTTGTCGGCATGGGCAACACCGAGTGCAAAGTTCCGTACGCGCCCGATTACATACAAAAAGCGAGGAAACGCGGATCCCTCGGCAAGAAACGCAAGACGGTCAAGTGTTGATCCGCGGGAATAGCCCCGTCCGGTCCCGCGTCGGATGCCGCGTCCGATTCGATTACAATTCCAAATGGAGGTTCCAATGTCCGCAATTCGATTTGGCGTTCTCGGTGTATTAATAATAAACGGCGCCGCCCTGTACTACTTCTCCGGCGGTCGCGCCGCGCAGGACACGGCAAGCAGACCTGCCGCAAAACCGCTGATGTCCGCGGTCGCTCCGGACGGCCGCGAAGCGACGGTCATCGGCGCATCCGCGGGCGACACACTAACAATCAATTCGACGGCGACGCTGCGCGCGAAGACTACCATTGGGACCAACCGCGGCGTCGAATTGATATCGGGAAAGGTTCCGTCCGATTCCATCGTTACAGTTTTTGGCGACGAGTCCGTCGTCGGTAATTTAATATTGCACAATCCGGCGAACGGCGCGGCGACGATCTCGCTGAACGGCTCAACCGGAAGAATTACGGGCCAGCAATTAATGGTTACCGGTCAAAAGAACTTCGTATCTCCCAATCCCTCCGATCCCGCGACGGAAATCGTATTTGTTTCGCAGGAGGGGCCGGAGGACGGAGTCTATTTTCGCGGGACGACGCGCGTGAAGGACGGCGAAACGATCATTAAACTTCCCAAAGAGTTTTCATTCATGGCCGAACGCGACGGCATGACCGCCGTGGCGACGCCCGTCGGAAAAAAGGCAACTGTATGGATCGTTTCGCGCGAGCCCGAAAAGTTAGTGATCGGTTCCGACGCGGACGTGCAGGTCGACTATCGCGTCGAGGCCGTCCGACTGGGCTTCAAGCATCATCAGGCGATACAAAAAAATACACACTTCCTGCCGGCCTGCGCCGCGGAACTCGCGGCGTTTCCGAGCGGCGTGATCGAAAGTCTAAAATCGAACGGAATTGTAGATTCCTCCGGAAAAATCAATAACGAGCTCGTCTCGAAACTAAAAAAGTAGTCATTACCGAAATCGACGGCGCATCCGACGGGACTTTTGAACGATGCCGCCGTTGCGGCGGGTTCCCGATACGCCGCTCCGCGCAACCGCCCGATTCGCGTGCATTCGCGCCCGTCATGCGCAAAAAGAAACAATCGCGCTCGCGCCGCGTATACAACGGGAATACCTTCACACGAACCTCACGATGCGTTTTCAACATCCGGCCGCGCTCGCGGCCAGCAGCGGATTGGCCGGCCTGGCGCTTGGTCTATTATTAAGTCTAGTATTCTTTACATTTCCCTCGGGAGTCCTCGCAAAGGCGGAATTTGTCATATCGGGTTCGTCCACTTGCGAATCCGCGTCGGCGTCCAACCCCGCGAGAGTTTCCGATATCGAATCGGCGCGCCGCGGGGAAATTGGGACGGACGCGGACGTCAATGTTATATTTAGATTGCCGATCGGTGAAAAAAAACCGAAGCGGAGTTCAAATCCAAATGAAAAGGGATCGATTCGGGGCCGGGTTCTCGATCAAGAGGGCAAACCGGTGGACGGCGTGACCGTGACGTCGTCGATCGTCGAAAACGAGCCGCCCAGCTATCGGGAAGTTTATTCTGAAGATAATTTTAATTTAAGTCTGAGTCTCGGTTTCTCGAGTTACGCCGACGTTGCGCATATTCCGCGGCGGCGCCCCGCCAACTCGACCGAAAAACGATCCGTGCAGACGGGGTCTGATGGTAATTATGTCTTCGACGCCTTGGATAATAATCTTTGGTCCGTGAGCGCGCTGCAAAACGGCGTTTCGCTCCGCGCCATCGTTCCGTCCAGCGTCCGTCCGGGTTCGGAGTCTATCGTTGACTTTGTGGCCGAGAAGCTCGGCGAAGTACAGATCGACATCAGGACGCCGGACGGTGCGCCGCCGGCCGCGGCTGAAATTATTGTTAGTAGAGATCGCAGGGGATTCAACGATACGGATTGGGAAAAATGGACGCCGGGTTCGCCCAAAATCTGGCGCGCCCCGGGCGAATTTCGAGTCCGGGCGATCGCGCGGTGTTTTTCCAAGACCGACGGATCCGCGATTTTATTAGCATCCGAAGCGGTCGATTTGAATATTCGCGAAGACCGCGCTTCTCAAACATTAACGGTCGCGTTGCGCGCGCGCGGCGTGATCCGCGCGGCCGTGAATACTACAAATGGCGAGCGTTGGCCGGCCGCCGTCGTGTCCATCGAACCGGTTTCCGCGGATGTACACGATGCAAAGACCCTCGAGGGGAAGTTCACGAAGTCCGTCGATGCCGGCGGCGAAGGCACGGCTGTCTTCATGGATCTGGATCCCGGAACTTATGTAGTATCCGTCGCGAGAAACGAACTCTGTCCCGTGGAATCGCGGAAAACCATTGTAGTATCGGAAGGATTTGTAGAGTGCGAATTGCAGCTTCCTCCCGTGCCTCGCGAATTCGGTTTGTGGCTGACATTATCGGGCCCGGAGAAGCAACCGATTTCGAGAGCGTATTTCGATTGGCCTGACCAGGGAATTCGAAATTTCGACACCGTTTGTTTGGGACACGGAAAATTCTGGCTGCCATTCGGTCCCAGAGGAGAAATACCCGCGGCGATTTCGCGTACTCTTAATATTCAGGCGCCTCCATTTCCGCCGCACAGAGTCGCGATCGCGGCCGGTCAGACCGAAGCGACTGTGCAAATTCCCACGCCCGCCTGGCTCAAACTAACAGTTATCGGATGGAGCGATTCGTCGGGATTCGCGCCGCCATCCATCGGTCTGAGGGACGATGGAAACGGATCGCACGAAGCGATTTGGTCGGATCTGCGGTCCGATGGCACAATAAAACTCGGACCCGTGAGCGCCGGTCCGGCAACTGTAATTTTCGTGGCGAAGGGACGCGGAAGTTCCGATTCCGCCGAACGATTTCCCGTCGAGGAGCGAAAACTAATGCTCGAGCCGGGCATCAATTCTGTTTCATTAGCCATGCCCTCGGGACATTCGCTGCGCATACGATTTCCAAACGGCGAGACAGGCGCGTCGGTCACGTGCTGGCGAATCGACGACGACGCGCCCTGGTTATTTGTAACACGCGCGCTCGGCGACGGACTGTTCATCGAATTCGACGTCCTTCCCGCGGGCCGTTATCGGATTGCTTATGTTAATAATAATGGCGGGTATATGGACGTATCCGTTCCCGAGGCGTCGTCGATCGTCTTTCGACCCGACGGCGTGAATGCTTACCGCGTCCACCTCGGGGCTCCGAACGGACTGATGTCAAAAATTGGACTTCGGACGGGGGACTTTGTCGTCGCGATCGACGGGCAGTCATTTCATACAATTGACGAGTCGCAGGCCGTCTGGGCGTCCGCGTTGGCGAAATCGTACGATGTGACATGGCGCATCGTTCGCGGCGGCTCCGAATTCGAGTTGAAGGTGCCGCCGTCCGACATGAAGCGCGATCTTGGGGGGACGTTGCTGACGACTCTTCGGTAATAACACCATGCGATATATACAACAACTCCCGCGCCTCGCCGTTCTTATTGTTGTGTTCGCGATTGCGATCGCGGGAGGCGTGTTGTGGAGATCGTGGCGATCGAAACCCGCGACGTTGGAGTTGAAGTTTTTAACAAAACCGCCCGCGGAATCGGTTGTAAGGCTCTGCTTCGCCAATCAGCTTGAAATCGATATCGAGTCTCCCAAGTACTGGAGTACTTTCGAGTCGCGGTCGATGGAGCGGCTTTTTGCAATGATCGACTGCGGCGGAAGGGAGTCTATAATTATCAATGATATTCCCGAGGGCGAATATATATTGTATGCGATGGCCGACGCGTCGACGAACGAGGAACGGATTCTCGCGACGGGACATGTTCAACTGCATTCCGGCATGCGTGTATCCGTTCCCATGAAACTGCGCGAGGCTCCCAAGGTATTGTCCGGCGATCCCGTGAAGTTGGCGGGGACACTACAGTTGCCGCGCGCGTGGGCGAAGTCCAATGTGCGATTGAAGATCGCGCGAGTACGCGGCGATTATTTAAATATACAGGATGACGAAAAAGAAATCGCTTTGAGGGAAATGCCTTCGAGGGGGGATAATATATATCTTTGGAACGCCGACGGCGTGATACCATATAAGTATAAATTACAAATCGAGCCGCTCGGAATTTGTGAAGTCGTCGACGTTCCGCCGGCCGGATTGACGAACGTCGAACTACGCGTGCCCGAGCCGGTTGATGTTAGCATTCGCATCGTCGATAAAGCCGGCGTCGATGCCGCGGATGTGGATTTGATTTGGTGGAGTCGTTGTCCCGAGGGCGAGTCGAGCGCTCAGGCGGAATCCGCGTCGCGCAATCCCAAGTCGGGTCTGTTTACATTTCGCGCGCCGGAAGGATCGCTAACGCTGCAATCGACCGGTTATCCGTATAAATTCACGCGCACGACGGTTTCATTGACGCCGAATGCATTTCGCACGACAATAACGCTTGAGCGCGCTTGCGGCGTGCGCGCCCTCGCGCCGGGGCAACCGGAAATGATAAATTCCAGATTGCCGCTCTTTGCAAAAAGCGTGGGACATTCGGGACGGCAGAGCGGGATCTGGACTGCAAATGGCAAGTGCGGAGTCAACGTAACTTTGCCCGGAAAATACCTCGTGGGCGTATTTAAGATTAAAGGTTATAAACCGATCGAATCTCAAATTGTCGAAATCCCGGCGGAAACGATCGTCGATGTAAACTTCGAGCTGGTGCGTGAGAAATAAGTTATTATAAATTTATAATAATGCGGCGGCCGGATCGTTTAGCGCCGCGAAGTTCGAGACGTGATCTTTATCAAAAGCTCGGGACGATCTGATAATTAAACATTGCGCGGGATCAAGAAAAAAGAGGGGCAACTTCACGCGAAGTCGCCCGGACGATGCGGCCAAACAGCGCCGCCCGCATGGCGAAACCCCTCGCGAACGGGTATCGCGATGCCGAATGCGTATTCCGGTTGCGGCCGCCCCGCGGGCGCGGACATCGATTAAGAGTGTTATTGTCATGAAAGGGGACTCGTATGGTTCATCGCTCAAATTCATGAAGCCCGTCGTCAGAAAACTGCTGCTCTCCCTTGGCGCGACCGTCGCGACGCTTGCCGCGGCGGAATGGATAACTCGAGCGATCGTGGTCGCGAAGTCGGAGGCCACGGATTTTGATAGTTATCGAAAACGCTGTCTCGGAGAAAATATACAAATATTCAAAGTCGACGAGTCGGGCGAACTGGTCGACTTCGTCCCGGGCAAGATCCAGGGAAAAGCAATTCATATCAATGCGCAGGATTTCCGCGGGAAGCCGGTGATCGAGCCGAAGCCCGCCGACGCTTTTCGGATTTGTTGTATTGGCGGATCCACCTGTTTCGGTTCGATGAGTTCGAGCGACTCGACGACGTTCCCCGCGTTTCTCGAGTTGGAATTGCGGTCGACGGCGCGAGTTCCCTGGCACGTCGAAGTGATGAACGGAGGCTTGCCCGGCGCGACGGACAATCGCGCCACGCTTCGATATGAACAGCATTTGGCCAAGTATCTGCCGGATATCGTTATTATGTACAATTTAATTAACGATCTCATGGCGAGCAGGAGGCAGGCGCTCGGGTTGGATCCGCGAACGCGTCCTCCTGTAAAAATTACGGGACCGATTTCGGAATTGTTATCGCATTCTTCGATCTGGCTCGTCCTCGAAACGCAACTGGGGCTCCAATCGAAACAGGCGGAGATGGCGCAGGCGATCCGGCGCGAGGCGGCGCGCGCCACGCCCGGATCTCCGGAACGCGCGGCGCGCATGGTCGAAGTACGCGATTTGATCGAAGCCGAGTCGGGATATGTATACGATGGAAAGGCCGAGAATAATTTATATCTTTTGCCGGGCCACCTGGCGCAATTTCGCGAAGAATTACTACAGTTCTAGAAGACCGTCAAGGCATCCGGCGCGATCCCCGCGTTTGCTACATTTGCGTTTCGATTCAAGGGCGGCGAGCCGGAGGAGGAATACCATCGCTACGGAACTCAAACGGCGCTCTACATGCCCGACTGGGCGATGACCCGCGACGCGCTGCGCGCCATGAATGATATGATTCGCGAAGTCGCGCGCGAGACGCGGTCGCCGCTGTTCGACATCGACGCGGAACTCGAGCGCAAGCAGGGATACTATCCGCTGGAAGATACAGATCACTTCACCGACGCCGGTTGCCGCGCCGTCGGCAGACTCTTCGCCGAGGCGATACATAAACAACAATTACTGAAAGGCGCGGCGCTTCCGAAGTGAACTGGAAGTGGTTTTATGAATCTCTCGAGCCGCGCGCGTTTCGAGAATCTTATGAAACCGCTTCTCAGTCCGGATTTGGCGTCGCGGGCGCGGGAGGCGCCGCGGGGGTCCAGCGTTCCAACAACTCCTTGAGCGCTTTCGCCTGGATCGGTTTCGAAAGGTAGTCATCCATTCCCGAGGAAAAGCAACGATCGCGATCGCCTTCCATTGCGTGCGCGGTCAATGCAATAATTGGAATGCGCCCGCCGAACTGGCGTTCGCGTTCGCGGATTTTTTGAGTGGCGGCCAATCCGTCCATGACCGGCATTTGGACGTCCATCAGTATCATATCAAATGACATTTCCGCGAATTTTCCGACGGCGTCCTGTCCGTTCGCGACGCAATGAACGCTGTGGCCGAATCGCTGGAGGTGGGCGATGGCGACTTTTTGATTTACCGGATTGTCTTCCGCAAGCAGGATCCGAAGCGATCGCGTCGGCGTCGCGCCGGTCGTTCCGCCGACGTTTGCGTTTTTGTTATCTTCATCGATCGGTAGCGCCGCTCCGATGACGCCGAGAATCGCCTGCCGCAGTTGCGCGCGCCGGACGGGTTTGATGAGGGACGCGGCAATCCCGCGCTTTGCCAATTCGTCGACCGGGAAGCTCTCTCCCATGGAAGATAATAATACAATCGCCACTCCCGACAGCGACGGGTCCCGGCTGATCATTTCGGCAGTCCGGAATCCGTCCATATGCGGCATTTGCATATCTAACAATACAACTTGATACGGACTCCGCGCGGAGGAGCGCAGCTTTTCGATGCCGTCGGCGCCGCTCGTGGATTCGTCCGTATAACAATTCCAAGCGCGGAGATGTTCGCGCAGGATCCGTCGATTTGTATGATTGTCGTCGATAATGAGTATTCGCATTCCCGACAAATCGCCCGGCTCGCGCGAGTCCTCCGCTGGAATCGGTTTTCCTTTATCGAACTCGATAATAACTGAAAACTGAGATCCGACGCCGATCTGGCTCTCGACGCTGATCGTTCCTCCCATGAGATCGACGAGGCGTCTCGAAATCGTCAAACCGAGACCGGTGCCTCCGAATCGACGCGTCGTCGATCCGTCGGCCTGCGTGAATGCTTCGAATATGGCGTCGCGCCGGTCCTCGGGGATGCCGACGCCGGTGTCCCTGACGGTTATTTGTAATTTTGCCGTCGTTTCCGTCTCCGAGAGGACTTCCGCGGAGACTACGACTTCGCCTTTTTCTGTAAATTTGATCGCATTGCCGACTAAATTGACAAGTATCTGCCGCACGCGCGCCGGGTCTCCGACGAGCGATTGCGGAAAATTCATGGGGACTTCCGAGAGTATTTCCAAGCCCTTTTTCTGAGCCGGCGTCGCCAGCATTCCCGCGACTTCCTCGAGCAGCGTCCGCGTGTCGAACGACGACATGGAAAGCGTCATTTTGCCCGCTTCCATTTTAGATAGATCCAGAATTTCATTAATAATACTCATCAGCGAGTCGGCGCTGCTCTTGATCGTCTCCGCGTTGCCGCGCTGTTCGGGCGAAAGTTTACTTTCAAGCAGAATTTCGGTCATTCCGATCACGCCGTTCATCGGCGTGCGGATTTCATGACTCATATTCGCGAGGAACTCGGATTTTACTTTTGCGGCCACGAGCGCCTTGTCGCGAGCTTCCGCGAGTTCGACGGTTCGCTCGACGACGGCGTGTTCCACCATTTCATTGACGCTCTCGAGCTTCGCCTGTCTCTCGGCGATGGCGCGCATTTCGCGCGTCGCGCTGACGCAGAAGTTTAATAAAAAGATATCTTCAAATATGACCCAGCCCGCGTGTTCGAGCCATCGAAATTGGCTAACTGTAATAACCCCGTAAGCCGATTGCGGCCACAGCAATCCGCGCAGAAAGTGATCGGTCGCAACGATGACCGTGGCTGTTATCAGCACTTGCCAGTCGCGGTAAAATGTTAAGAATGCGAGCGATCCAAATACGTGAAAGTGCGTTTCGATTCTGCCGCCCGTGAGGTGGATCAGCAGCGCCGATGTTAACATTTGGGCGCAGGCAATCGCGTGCCGCGTCGAACGGGCGCCCGGACGAATGAGTCCCAGCAGGACCGGCGCCGAAATGATCGCGCCGCCGATCACGACCGAAGCCCAGATATGCGGATGAATTTCGCTCATCGCGCCCGTCCACGTCCGCGGCGAGACCCAAAGCGCCGCGGCGATTCCGGCAACCCATTGGAACAACATCAACCATACAAATAATCGATCCGTGCGCGTGTGAATGTCGCGTTGATGGCCGGAGAGGATCTGCGCGGCGCGGACGGCAGTCTTTTCGTTAAGAGTAATGTCCATGTGCGTGGGAGGTGTCAACGGGATATTTGATTATTAGTGTTTTGTTCGCCGCATGGAGTGAGGAGCGAACAACCGAAAACGGGATTGTCGGGACTCAGCCGGCGCCCTTTTAGTAACCATTGTTCGATCGACTCGCGTCCCGGGTTGTCGCCCGCATGTCCGCGCGACGCCGTGATTCCTCCGGAGAATACTAACGATCCGTTCTTATCATAAACCAAGGCCTCTCCCGAGGTTTCGACATGGAACCGCCGCGCTTCGACGCCTCCGCGATCCGCGACTACGCGCACTCCGGGAATATTCTTAGCGTCTCTCCAAAGATCTGTATCTAACCAATCTTCGCCGCCCGAATCGGGCGCATAAAATAAAACTGTCGTAGTACAGCGATCGGGCGCGCGCGTGAGCAGGATGGCGAGTTCTCCCATCGTGGCGCGCGTACATGGACATTTCGGATGCGCGAAAAGTAATAATGTGTCCTTTCCGGCATTTCGAACGATGGATGCATCCGCCGGCCAGGTCTCCGGCGCCTTGGGCTCGGGACATGGCGCGTTGGAATAGGCTGCAAGTTCATAGATCCCGAACGTAACCGTTGAGAACCAGAACAATACTCCAAGCGCGAGTGGAATGTTCTTCATGGACGCGAGCGCGGACTTGATCGATGTCTATCGTCTCGGGATGGAGAGGATCATTAGCAGCCAACGTCTTGCGCCCGTCCACGGAGTTGAATTGCGCAGGGACGCAGGGAAAAGCCCGGATTCGCGGGGATTCCAAGGAAGATCCCCGGACACGCCGACCGATTCCCTTCACGGCTCCGGGAGAACCATGCCCCGGGCGTCCGGGGCTCAGTCTATATATTTACAATACCGCGAATCGGGGAGATCGGTTCCGTCTTTGCCGGCGGAGCTTCAACGCCGCGGCGTCGAGTTTTTTGCCATTATCAAAATCGCCCGCGCGCGAATTCGAACGCCGCGTTTAGCAAATTAAGGAAGCGCGAGCGCGAGAACATTGCTTGTGAAGAGCGGAAGCATGCCGCTCCGCAGCGCCGCGAGGTTGACGTCGCAGAATTGAATATAAGCAATACCGTGGAAATCCGCGGGCACGATCGTTTGCAGAGATGTCCAACCGGACTCGTTCATGGGAGGCGGCGACGGCAGCCATTCGATGCCGCCGCAGCCGCCGATATCGAATGTTACATAAGGCGGCAGTGCGAGCGATTCGAGACAGTCGCCGGCCGCGGACAGCACGAGGTCGCCCGGGCGCGGACCGGCAAAATAAAGAATCACCGGCCTTCCGGCGGCGGGCTGCGGCGGATCCATATACATTACCGGCCGCGGCGCGCGCCAGAACGGAATAGACAACGGCGCCGCGGCGCCCGCCGGATTTACAACTGTAACAAGCGCCGGTCCCGCGGCGGGCGGAGGCACGAGCCGTACGGCCAGCGTATTTCCGTCGCCGCCGGGTTGTAATGAACTCCATTCATAAATATTCGCGCCGATCGTTGCCACAAAAACGCCCGCGAGCCCCTCGCCGCGAATCGTTAATGCTGGCGCGGGCATCGCCGCGACGGGCGAGCCCCGGGGAGAAATATCATGAATATAAGGAATCCACGGCAGCGGCTTCGCGAGCGCGTTCGAAAGGACGAACGTCGATCCGGCGTTCGGCGGCGCCGCAAATTGAGACAACACGAGGTCCGGTTTGCCGTCGCCGTTCGCGTCGGCCGCGTCGACAAGTCCGGCGAACGGCCACGCGGCGAGCGCCAAGGGCTGCGAAAATGCAAAATTCCCAAAATTAATATTTACAAACATCGCCGACGATCCGTCGTTCGTTAACAACTCCGGCATGCCATCGCCGTTCAAGTCGCGGATCGTCACATGCATCGGCGGCGCCGCGGGATGCCACAATTGGAGCGAGCCGGTGTTCGACACAATTCCGATCGCATCGGGATCGGGGGGAATATAATAATCATGAAAGGCGAGCGCGATGTCACCGAGACCGTCTCCGTCGAGGTCGCCCATCGCCGCATCGACGGTTCCGTATTGTCCGGCGTTAAAATTTACAATTTGCGAAGCCCCCATGGCGCCGTCGCCGAGGTCGACTTCGATGCCGTCGTGATTCCACCACGACGCAACCCAGTCGAGATGCCCGTCCGCGTTGAAATCTCCGAAGTCGACCGCGAAATTCGACGCGGCTGCGTTGGAGACTATTGTAAATATTCCGTGCCCGTCTCCACGGAATATCCAATTTCGCGCGTCGGAATAGGAATATGCCGAGAAATGCGCCGCGCATACGAATAAATCGAGCGCTCCGTCTTCATCGAGATCCAGAAGCCGCGCGCCCGCGGGCGTCGACGGAATTGTTGCAATAACGCCTCCCGGCGAGAAGTGCCCGAGCCCGTCTCCGAAATGGACTCCGAATGTTTGCATCGTCAGTGTGCCGACGAGATCGACGCGCCCGTCGCCGTCGACATCTCCGATTTGTAACCGGCCGAGCGACGGGGAGAATGGTAACATCGCTTCGAATCCGCCTCCCGCGATCGCGAGTTGGCATCCCGCGCCCGACACGAGGTCCAGTCGTCCATCATTATTTATATCGGCGAATTGCGTCGCGAGCACCCCCGCTGCGATCGTCTCCGGCGGCCCGAATTCGGGCGTCTCCTGCGCGCCGCCGCGGGGGGACGCGGCCGTCAGAAATACCAATAATAAGAACACGGGCAAAATTGTGATTGAGAAATTCATACATCACCGATGTCTGCGCGAAAGCGATTTCATAAATAAGCCTGGGCTGCGCCGCAGCCCAGGCTCCCCGCCGATTAGTTATCAACCGCGAATAAGCTTACGGCTGAATGACTATAATGATACCATTCGTCGAACTGAGCCCGTACGGGTGATGCCAGTTTCCCGCCTGATCGCATGCCGTCGTGAACGGCCACGCCCAAAGGGATTGAACATAAAACGTCCTGCCCACCATTGTCGGCGGAACGGGTCCGCTGATCGTTACAGATCCAAATCCGGTCGCGTCGCTGAACATGTCATAATTATAACTTTCCGACGATGCGATGAGATCGACGTCGAGCAGCGCGCCAACGAAAAACGGATCCTGCGGAGGAATCAATGCAACATTGGTAACAAGCAACAAACCGAGCGAATTCGGCGGACAGTTCGTCGCGCCAAATGTAAAATTCGGCTTGCTCACCGAAACGGCGGTCTCCGCGACCATCGTCTGCGCGCCGTTGCAGCCGGTGCTGCCGCTGCCATAATTAGTACCATGCGTCGTCACGCGCATGTCATCGCAAAGAAAGATCACGCCGTAGTCCTGGCACGTGGGCGGTTTCTTATCGTAATGAATCACGACGCTGTTGAATCCGTGCGGAAAACTACAACTCAGCGTGTCGACCGGCCACGTGCCCGGGTTGCTCGCGGTTTTTGTATTGAAACCCACGACCGTGCCGTTCATGCTCGCCGTCACGCGCATCGTCGCCGAGTCGTCGCAACCCAATTCCTGCGGGGAATATAATATTGAAAAATCCGTAAGTGTATGATCGAAGCTAATGATCAGATCGGCGGCGTAGATACTGTTTGGATAAATAAATCGGCCTGTGAAGCCGACCGGCACGACGGGAGCGCTCGTGTCTTGAATCGAAAACCCCTGCCCCGTGGCGGCGAAGTGGGCTGTGATTCCGCCCGCGGTTAAATCGATCGGGAGCGACGTGTGGTTCGGAGCATTATTAAAATCAAAGAGTACGCTCTGTGCCGTCGCCGGCGAAACGGCGGCGCCCATCGCGATCGCCGCGAAGCATATCTTACGATTTGTCAAGTATGCGCGCGACGCCGAGAGGAAATTGATAATTGTAAACATGGTGTCTCTCGTGGAGGGGAGATTGTGTGTCGCGCGGTAACAATTCCGCGGCGATGCCCCCAATTACTCAAATGAAATGCCGGTTCTCCCGACGCGCGCATGGGCGTCAAGCGCGCTCCCGCGCACGCGGTGATTCGCAAGAAATGGCCTTGCGGCGCGCGCGAGGATGCTCTTCGCGGGCGCCGGATCGAATGACTTGCGCGAATTTCGCCCCGCGATATGCTCTCGGCCGCTCCGCGTTTTTCGATGGACGCGGACGACGATTCCGGCGGACGCCGGAATAATTGTAATAAGTTCCGGCCGTTCGCGATCGAAGTTAAACAATCACTTCATATATAATACGATGCATCAAGAACCGACCAATGAACACGTTTGGCTGAAGCAACTCGTCGGCGAGTGGACGTTCGAGTCGGAGTGCAACATGGGTCCCGATCAACCGCCGGTGAAGACACCCGGCACCGAAGTTGTGCGCATGTTTGGCGATTTGTGGGTTATTGCCGAGTGCGTCGGCGGAACGGCGGAGGATTCGTGGAAATCCATTATGACAATTGGCTTCGACCCGCGAACGAATCGTTTTGTTGGAACGTTTGTCGTGACCATGGCGTCGCATTTGTGGGTTTACAACGGCGCGCTCGACCCGAGTTCGAAGTTGCTTTTCCTCGATACGGAGGGGCCCAATTTTACAGATGGTAAAATTATCAAATACCAGGACACGATCGAAATCCTGAGTCCGACCGAACGGACGCTCTCTTCGAAAATGATGGGCGGCGACGGGAAGTGGATTCAGTTCATGAAAGCGCGCTATCGGAGAAAGTAATCGCAATGGCTTCCAAAATCGTCGACTTGAACATGACGTCGTTCACGTGACTTGTGGGAGGATCCAATGATCCCTGCGCGGAAATAATTTTGCGAAAGGATCTTGGCGGGCGCGCGTCGGCGAGTGTTTAATATTTAGATGCACCGCCCGGCGCTTTGTCTCGTTGCGATCCTGGCCTTGGGATGTTCCGTCGCGCCGATTCCGTCGGGCGCGTCGATGAGGACCGACGCGACCAAAATATTGCAAGACTTCAAAAGCGCGGATTTAGGAAAGCGACGCGACGCCGTTTATGCCTGCCGGGGAACGGGCGATTCGAAATTGTTAGAAGGTCTGCGAAGCGTTCTCAAGAGCGACGAGCATTGTAATATTCGCGGATTCGCCGCCGAAGTCTTGAGCGAACTCGGAGATCGGTACGCCATCCCGATTATTATCTATCAACTCGAAAGGAATGAGTCGCCGGGATCGGAGGAGTGGTTTTACGCGGCGCTTGGCCGGATGCGCGATCCGCGCGGTTTTGATACATTAATGAAAGGGCTCGACGGGCGACGGCCTGCTGACGCCGCAGCGGGACTTGGCCTTTACGGCGATCCGCGCGCTTTTGATACAATCACAAGACTCATTGGACCGGCATACGTTGAGACCGGTTCGATGTCGCAGTCGCAGATCCTCGACGCGTTGATGCTGCTCGATCGGGAGCGCGCGACGGAATTGTGTCTTAACCTGTTTGCCGTAGGTCCCGGGGATTGGCCGATTGGATCGACGTTGGTCAACGGCGTGCCCGAGCGCGTGCGCGGCGCGATGGAGGAATATTTAGATTACGGCAATGAGGATCATCAATCCGAGGCCGTTCGAATATTAGATAAACTCGGAGACGCGCATTCGATGGAGAGACTTATACACTACATCAAAGGCAAAGGAGGGGCTCGCTGGTCGGCTGCGAGCGTACTCGCCGATCACGGCGTTTCCGCCGCGGGACCGGTATTGTTGCTAGAACTTCCCTATGAAACGGGCGAACTCGAGCGAAGATTCTTTGTCGCGGCGCTCGGAATACTAAAGACTCCCGATTCCGCGCGCGGGATTTGTAACTATTTGCGGGTCGAAGTGTCCGCTCTCGGTCAAGTTGAAATGATGCGTGCGCTTGCGAATCTCGGAGATCGGCGCGCAATCTCTACAATTATGAGTCGTGCTTCGGATCGCACGAGCGAAGAGATTCCGCGGTCAGGCGATCCCTACCAAAGATTTCCGTTTAATATTAATGTCGCGGATGCCGCCGCGTGGGCGACCGCGACGCTGCGCGACGGAAAGAAACCATTCGACGAGGATACGTTGTCAATACAAATCGAAACGGGCCAGGATTCCCTCGTGAAACCAAATACAAAGCAAGTCGCCACGTGGTGGGACGGACTCGTCGACCGGCGCATATATCAATTCTAGCTCGCCGCGAACCCTTGTATTAACATAAAAATATGCAAACCCGCATCGACGAAATCGCCGACGGCATCCATCGGATTTCGACATTCGCACGGCATAAGCGGCGTCCGCGCGCCACGCTCACGGCTGAATGGTTATTTTCAACCCCAGCGAACTCAATATTTCAAACGTCGACGGCGAGCAGGCGCGTCCATTTGTAATATCTTCCACCCAATACGACTGGCCGTAAAAGGATTGTCCGGCGAGCGTCGGCAGATTCGGGACGGGGGCGGGGACGAAACTCGAGCCGCCCGCGTCGCTGACGACGTCGAATATAAATAATTGCGTCGCGGCGGCGAAATCGAGATGTGTTATTAAAGGAAAACCGAAGGGCGTCGAACCGGCGGCGTCCTGCGCGTCGACGATGACAAACGCGCCGAGGGAGTTTGGCGGCGCGTGCAGGCCCGTTATTGTAAAATTAGGATTCCCGACGATCGCGTTCATCGTCGCATTGTGCGTCATAAATCCGGAACAGCCGTGGGTCCCGGTTCCGTAGCTCGAGATCGCCGACGGCGTTCCGATCATATTCTTATGAACCGTGACGCGCGATGAACTGTAATATACAGCGACCAGATCGAGTCGCCCGTCTTCGTTAGTATCCGCGGGCAGGACCGCCGACGGACCCTTATCGCTAATAAAACCCGCGTAGGGTCCGAAGTTTCCGGCGCCGTCGCCCGGCATCAAACCTAACATATCGGCCGAGCCGCCGCCGGGCTGCCCCATGACACTGTCCATGAAACCGTCGCCGGTCGCGTCGCCGACCGCCATCGACGTCGCCGTTCCGCCGCCGCCGATCGTTTTCGTTACCGATGCGCCGAAGCCGCCGCCCGCGAGTCCGATCGCGATTTTTAGCGAATTCGAACAACCTAATAAATCCGGAAGCCCGTCGAGATTCGCGTCCGCGATCGCGATCGCGTACGCGCCCGCTTGAGACGCCGCGCCGAGTTGTATACTTACGGGCGCGCCGAGACCGCCGGCGCCGTTGCCGGCGAGCAATACCGCGCCGACGGTCGAATGCGCGAGAAGCACGTCGGGAAACGCGTCGCCCGTCACGGACGCAATGTTAATTCTCGCGGAATTTGTCCCGGCATTATAATAATTCGGCGGCGACCCGGCCGGCCCTGCGCCGGCTATTCCTAATATTACAGTTACGTCGCCGGCGGTGTTCGAGATCGCGAGATCGGGCGTTCCGTCGCCGTTCAGATCGCCCGCCGCAACGTCGTTGGGCTGGTGTCCGGTTGTTGCAAGTTGCTGGGCCGCGCCGAAGCCGCCCGCGCCGTCGCCAAACCGGATCGTCACGCCGTTGTAGGTTCCAACATTAAATAAAGAAACCGGGACGATGGCGTCAAGTTTTCCGTCGCCGTTCAAATCGGCGAGTTTAATGGACAACGGATTGAATCCCATTGTAAACGATCCGGAGGCGTTCAACGCGCCGCTTCCGTCGCCGAGTAATGTTTCAAATGTGCCGTCGCCCGAACAGGCCACCGCGACGTCGACGTGGCCGTTTCCGTCGATATCGCCCGACGCGCCGCTGTACGGTGTCGGGCCGGTGGCCGCCACGGGTCCAAATGTAAATATACTGTTCCCGAGATTCCTAAAATAAACGATCGCGTCGGCGCCGGGAAGCGAAACGACGAGATCCATCCGGCCGTCGTGATCGAAATCGGAGGAGACGATCGCGTCGGGCGATCCCGCGGCGAACGTGACCGGGGTTGTAAACGTTCCGACCGGCGATTGTTTATATATTGTGACAATTCCGGTCGCGCGCGACGCCACGGCGAGATCGAGCCGGCCGTCGCCGGTGACGTCGGTCGCGACGAAGTCGTCGGGCGTTGTAACAAATCCGACGAGCGCGGCGGCCGCGAATCCGCCGCCGGCGAGTCCGCGCGAATAGTATAAAGAATTATTGGTTGTGTCGAGACTCGCGATGTCGGCGATTCCGTCGCCGGTCACGTCGACGAACTGGAATCGCGTCGGCGTATTCGATAATGTTAGTGTCGTGGGCGCGGCGAACGCGCCGGCGCCGGTTCCTTTGAATATTTGTAATGATCCGGCGCCGCGAGCGACGACGTCGAGTTTGCCGTCGTTGTCCATGTCGCGCAACATCGCGGGCGTCCCGGGATACGCGATCGACATCGTGCCCGCCAATATAAAAAATCCGCCGCCCGTTCCCTTCATCGCGACGAGATCGGTAACATTGCCGGGATTCGGAAATAGACTTTTATTACGAATGCCGATCGCGTCGAGCTTTCCATCGTTATCAAAATCCCCGACCGCCCAAATTTGCAAGTTTGTCGTTCCCGAATAATTACTAATAAACGATTCGATCGGCGCGCCGAGACTGCCGCCGCCCGTGCTCGGAAAAGTCTGAATGTAAAATTTATTATTTAATGTATCGGCGCGCGCCGTGATCGCGTCGGGAAGCCCGTCGCCCGTCACATCCCCGACGACGACGCCGCCCTGCGCGTTGGAAGATCCGTAATTTGCCGTCGACGGCGCGAAAATGCTCCCGGTTGCGCCGAGTTTCACGGAAAATGTAGTATTCCAACAGATAATATCGGCATTTCCGTCAATATTAAGATCGACCAGCGTCAGATGGTCGGTTGGCGCCCCGCCGATTGGAAACACCGCGCCTTCGAACGGCATTGGACTTTGAAACCACAACAATGTTGCAAACAGGGGAAGCATGGTGTCCTCGTGATTGGTGATCGAACGACGAAATTCGAGTGGCCGACCGCTCCATCATCGTTCACGAATCCGCGAAAATTGCCAATGAAAGGGATTCCGTTTTCACGCGGTCGTCGCCGAACCCATGGAATAACTGTAATAAAACGACCCCGCCCGGCGCGCGCGCGTCGGACCGGACGTGCGCCCTTTCTCGGTGCGCGCAGTGAAATCCAGATTCACCCCGAACGCCGTTTCAGAGTGATTTCCGAGGCCCGATTAAAATATTTCGCGATTCCAGCTCCGTTGAAGCAAAGATTCGTATACCCTGTCGCGTTCGCGGCCATTCCGGCCGCGACACTGACTCTTTACTTCAATCACGAATCGAAATTTATGGCAACCAGGCTCTACGTTGGCAATCTTAACTTTACCACCACCGAGGACACGCTTCGCGCGGCGTTCTCTGGAGGCGGCCGCACGGTGAGGGCTGTCAGCGTCCCGACCGATCGAGAAACAGGTCGCCCAAGGGGCTTCGCGTTCATCGAAATGGGCTCGGAAGCCGACGCGAAGGCTGCAATCGCGGCAATGAATGGCAAGGACCTTGACGGCCGAACACTCAAAGTGAACGAGGCCCAGGAACGCACGCCCGGCGGCGGCGGCGGACGCTACTAAGCTTCCGAAATCCGCAGTTTTGTTCGACGTTTGCGGCGCCATTCACGCGCCGCGTTGATGCTCACCGCAAACGGCGGACAATCCGGTAACGACTGAAAATAATTGTACAATTCCTCGCGCCACCGAAAGGCTCGCGCGAGGCGCTCTTTAATCGGCATCTCTAAGATTGGCAATCGAGCGTCCAACAAACGCTAACGATCGAAGGACTGCAATTTTGTAATAATCCGGCAGAGGCTGTTGGAGGGGGCGTTCTCATTGAAACTTGCCGGCCGAATTGTAATTTAGCGATCTCCGCCAAGGCGCTTTCGTAGCCAAATCGCCGCCCACTTCGCGCGGCAAAACTACGGAACTTTCCGGTTGCGGGAAATTCGGGACGGCACGACAGTGTTGTCCATGCGCAACACGGACAACAAAACGGTTCGATCTCTGTTACTTGTAATTGTTGCATTTTGCAGCGCGGCATCGACCGGTTTCGCGCAAGACTTGTACCCCGGTGCGCAGTATCCGCTCGGAGGTTCGCCGTTGGCGATGGCGTCGGCGGATTTCAATCAGGACGGCCGCGCGGACTTCGCGGCGACAACCGTGGACGCATCGGGTGCGCATCGCGTCGCGGTTTTGCTCGCGCTCGCGTCCGGCGGATTCGCGCCCGCGTCGAATTATGCGCAAGGTTCGGGAGTCTCGCCGCTTTCGATCGGCGATATGAATAATGACGGCGCCCTCGACATCGTGAGCGGCGTCGCGGGATCGGCCGGCGCGTTTGTTATATTATTCAATAATGGAAGCGGCGCGTTTCCGACTTCATTGACGAACGCGCTGCCCATGGCGAATATTTCTTCGATCGATTTGGTAAATATGAACGCCGACGGATTGCTCGACACGGTGACGACGCATTTGCTCATGGTCGGCGCCAATGTCGGCATTACTTATAATGCGGGCGGAGGCGTTTCCGCGGGAACGGTGACGGCGAACGGCGGGACGTTTCCCGCGGAGGCCGCCACCGCCGACTTCGATAATAACGGTTTCGCCGACATCGCCGTTGCTAATAAATATTCGAACATCGCGTTCGTTCCGGGGAGTTTGGCGGGGGCGATTCCTTATATTCCGGGAAATACGGCTTCCATTTTATATAGTACGGCGGCCGGCGTCGGCGCCGCGACCGCCTATACTGTGGATCTCGGTCCGGCCAATCTTTTCGCGGGCGACGTGAACGCCGACGGCAACGCCGATTTTATTTCGGCGAATGTTTATATGGGGTTCAACGTCGTCGATTTAATAATTATAAAGTCCATTTCGCCGATCTGGAATTCGACATTTACGATCGCGATTGGCGGTGGAAATCAACAATTTTCGCCAATCCTTACTTTTTCGTCGCTCGCGACGCCGGTGTCGATGGATGCCGGCGACTTCAACCGCGACGGATTTACCGATTTGCTGACGGCAAGCACGGGCGTCGCTCCATGGTCGCCATTGGTTACATTTCTCGACGCCAACGGATTCGTTGGCGGGCAGTATTCATTGAATGCCGGCTTTTACGCCGCCGGTGCTTTGTTTAGCGACATCAATCATGACTCGAAACTCGATATTATCGAAGCCGATTTGACGACAAAGGCGTTCGAGATCGCAATCGGCGATGGCAACGGCGCCGTGCTCACTCCTCCGGTTTTATCTTATAATTTGAGCATCGCGAACGGCGCGCACGACTTCCGCGTGGCCGACGTGAACGGAGACGGCGCGCCCGATTTGTTGGTGATGCTCGATAAGAATCTCGACGTGTCCGTTTTTCTCGGAGACGGCGCGGGAGGCTTCCAACTATTCACCGACGTCATCGTTTCTCCCGGGGCGGGCCAGGGCAACATCGCCGTGGCCGATTTAAATAATGACGGAAAGCCCGACTTTGCCGCGGTTTCGGTGGTCGCCCAATTGATAAAAACATATTTTGGCGCGGGCGACGGTAATTTTACATTTGCGCAAAACGTCCTCCCGGGGCCGCCGCCTCCCGGCACGATCCAGCGCGGCATTCCGAGAATCGCGGACCTCAATCTCGACGGCACGCCCGATCTCGTCGTGGGCAGGAGAACCATCGAAGTCTATCTTAATCATGGCGGCGTGCTCACAACGGCGCCGTCTCCCGTCGTGGCGATCCAGGGTCCCGTGAATATTGAAGTCGCCGACTTCAATTCGGACGGCGTTCCGGATATATTAACTACGATCGTTACGATGTATCCGGGCGTTGGCGACGGCACTTTCTCGGCGCCGGTGACTATTGATATGTATTCCGGAACGCAGAAGCAGGTTCGCAATATCGCCGCGGAGGATTTTAATAAAGATGGCGTGATCGACTTCGCGGTCGTGTGGTGGCAAGACCAGATCGGCGGTTTTGTCCGCGCGTATCACGGGACGGGCGGCGGCGCTTTTTCGCAGGGCGCGGACGTGCCGGTAGGGATAACAAATGCGGCGTCGATTTCGATCGCGGACGCGGATCGCGACGGAAATTTCGACGTCGTCCTCGGCGATCTGATCGCGGAAACTGTACTATTAGTGCCCGGCAACGCGGACGGCGGATTATCCAATCCAAACGTACAATTTACATCCAGCCAGCCGCGCTGGCTCGAAACGGCCGATTTCAATTCCGACGGCAAGATCGACATCGCGACGGTTTCGACCAAACTATCTATTTATATCAATTCCGGCTTCGACGCGGTCGGACCGGCGATTTTCGGCACGGGCACGCCCGGTTGCGCGGGCAGACTCGGCGCCTCGGCGACGTCGACGCCGACGGTTGGCAACGCTAATTTTTCGATTTATGTAACAAATGCGCCGCCCGACGCGCTCGGCGTCGCGCTATTCGGCGAAAACGGGGATCTGGTCGGCGTCGATTACTTCGGCATCAACGCGCTCATTCACGTCGATCCTTACAATTCGCCGGGGCTTTTCGCTCTCGACATTTATACCAATCACCACGGCGAAGCGAATCTCGGCGTTCCGATTCCAAACGATCCGGGACTCCACGGTTATACGACGCTGTTTCAATGTATATTTATCGAAAACGCGGCGAACGGCCAGACGTGCAGCCCGGCGCTTTATGATATTGTGACGTCGCGCGGACTTGGCATTCCGATACAATAAAAATCGCCAGAACTACTGCGTTTTCAAATATTCGATCAAATCGCGCTTTTGCGAATCGGCGAGTTGCGTTCCGTAGTCGTGGCCGCCGTTGCCGTTGCCCGGCGTTTTTATATCTAACAGATAGGTTCCGGCGTCGGCCAGACCCATGTCGAGCTCGTCGTAAACGCGCGATCCGCGGTGGAACGAGGACTGCCGCTTCGGCGGGGGAGTTAACAATTCCCACATCGTCCGGACCGAGCCGTTGTGTAAATACGGCGCGCGCGCCCAGACGCCGTCGAGACTGGCCGCGAAGTATTTCTGTGTACTTCGAAGGCCGGGCTTCAGCGGCGGAACGTAGCCGGGCGTTTCGATCTCCAAAAATAAATGATTGATCCGGTCGGCCTCGGTCTGTGTAAACGTGTTCGCGCGCAGCGGATCGGTGCCGACTTCGGGAACGCTATACAAGCGCGCGTCGCCTTCGGGACTATTATGACAATCGGCGCATGCATTCTTATAAATTACAGTTCCACGCAGCGCCGCCGCGCGGTCGACCGAAAGCGGATACTTCGGCGGCGCGATCTTCTCCGTCAACTCCGTCTGTTTTTGTAATAACGCAAAATCGAGCCGCGCGCTGCGGCCGACGAGCGGCGCGCCGAGGCCGAGCGATGCGAGCATATTGCGCGAGATGGGCGAACGCGTGTTGCCGTCCCAGTGGACCCACGGCCGGCGTCCGACGTTCCAGACGAGACCGTATTTCACGGGAGCGAACGGTTGCGCTTTGCCGAACAGCGCCGCCGATAACAATCCGAATGCATCATTTCGTCCCGGTCCCGAAGCGGGGGGGAGCCGGCTCGGAATCTCGTCCGGCACATGCAGCGATGCGCGCATATTGTGAAATAACTTTAACATCGTCGCCGAGAGTCTCGCGAGGTCCGCGCCGTTTTGTAATAATTGCGCGTTCAATTGCAAGCTCTCGCCCGCGAGCGCCTGCAATCCGCCCGGCCCCGCGCCCGCCGCGCCGGACGGATCGGCTTCGATCGCGGCCGCGATACGTTGCGATTGAATCGCCCACTGGCTTTCGAAAATCTTAATATTTGTATTCCGAATTGTTGCATTCGCCGGCGGATCGCATTGTTCCAAATACGCGGCGAGGAATTTCTTCATATGATCCGCCGATTCCGATTGAAACGTCGCACCGACGAGAGTGTTAAAAAACGCTTCCGCGTCGAATCCGGCGGTCATACCGAGGACGCGCACCGGCGCGCCGCCGCTCGGCAATTCGATTTCGCCGACGTGGCACGAAGCACAATTCAAACCGACCGACGACAGTCCCCCAAGGTGCGCAGGTTTACTACGGCTGAAACCGATCGGCCAACCAAACGCCGGATCGGGAATGAGTCCGAGATGACTCAAATCGGCGGTCGGAAAGAGCGACGGATACGCTTGCATGAACGCGTGCAAGACGGTCTCGGGTACGCATTCCGTACTCATGGATCCGTGGAGAACGAATTCGCGGTCCTCCTCGCGCCAGCCTTCGGTTTGAACAATTTCCAACGATCCACGCCGATGGCCACCGCCTAAATTTGCACAACAAAGAATCGCGAACGGCAACGCCGCCGCGAGGAAGGATGTTAAGAGTAAGAATCGTCGCATGGGATTCATATGGATCCATTTCAGTACTTTTGACAGCGTTGTCAACCGCGGAGTAGGTTCGGAAACGCGCGCTGGCTTCGGCCGCGCTCCAGTGGCTTGGCGATTGCAGTCGACGTGCGCGCGATCGACAGGCCGCGCCACTTCAGTTTCTATTTGTAAGGAATCATTCCAGTGGTTTTCATAGTAAAAATACCGACGCGGCGATCCGCGCTGATCTCCGCGATGGGCGCGTGCGCCGCCGCGTCCTTTCTGTGCGCAAACGCCCAAGCGCAGGGTGCGCTCTTTCCGGAGCAGGAATTTCAGACCGGAAGTTTTCCTTCGACGCTACCGGTTGCCGTCGCGGTCGCCGACTTGAACGGCGACGGCATTCCCGACGCCGTGACGGCAAACAACCATACAAGTTACATTTCCGTATTATTAGGCATTGGCGGCGGCGCGTTCGCGGCGCCGGTATTCTACACCGCCCCCACGCAAACCTCCGTCGCGATCGCGGATCTCAACGCGGACGGAAAACCCGATATTGTTGTAACAACGAACTCGAACTCGGTTTGTATATTTTTAGGAAATGGAAATGGCACATTCGCGCTCGCCGTGCAGTATACTACAGTACCGTCCGGAAGCAAACCGTACGCCGTCGCCGTCGGCGATCTCAACGCGGACGGGATGCCCGATCTCGCGACGGCCGATTTCGGCGCGAATAACGTTAATATATTCTTAGGCTCGGGTGCCGGCGCGTTCGCGGCCGCCGTCGCCTATCCCGCGGATCTCGCTCCGACTTCAATAGTTATCCGCGACTTCGACGGCGACGGAAATGCCGACGTCGCCACTTCGAATTTCAACGCGAATAACGTTTCCGTATTATTAGGAAACGGCAACGGGACGTTCGGCGCGCCCGCGCCCGCCGCCGTCGGCACGTCGCCTATTTCCATCGCAAGCGCGGATTTTAACAACGATGGCAAATTCGACATCGCAACGGCGAATTCGAAAAGTAATAATATTTCATTACTTATCAATTCCGGCGGCGGCGCGTTCGCGCCGGCCGTGGCGTACGCCGCGGGATTCCGGCCAATTTCTGTAGCGATCGCCGATTTGGACGGCGACGGCAACGCCGACGTCGCGGCCGTCCATTCGAATTCGTGCACGTTTTTCGTTTATATGGGAAGCGGACTCGGCACGCTGGCGGCCGGCGTTTCGTATCCGGCCGGCGCGTCGCCGCAATCTGTAACGATTGCCGACGTCAATGGCGACGGAAAACGCGACCTCGTCGCCGCCGATCAGGGATCGAACCGAATTACTGTATTATTAGGAAACGGAAATGGATCGTTTATTTCTGCAGCGTCGTATTTCGCGACGCCAAATGCAACGGGAGTCGATTTTGCCATTTCCGATTTCAACGGAGACGGCATTCCCGATGTCGCCGTGCCAAATCCGAACAATAGTAGTATATCCGTATTATTAGGAAATGGAAACGAAACCTTCGCCGCCGCAATGGCGTTCGCGACGGGGCCGTTTCCGTATACGATCGCGACTCCGGATCTCAATGGAGACGGCAAACCCGATGTTGTATCGGGTCCGATTAACGGTTCGGATTTCCATGTACTCCTTGGAAATGGCGACGGAACCTTTGGATCGTACATTTCATACAATGCCGGTCCCGGAATTTACATCGGCGCCGTGACGACCGGCGACCTCAGCGGCGACGGCGTGCCCGATGTCGCGGCGCTGTCTTCTAACAATACAATTTCCGCGTGGTTCGGCATCGGAAATGGAACATTTTCCGCGCCCGTGCAGTTTTCGCCGGGATTCGCCGCGCAAACTCTCGAAATCGCCGACCTCAACGGCGACGGCGTTGCCGATTTTATATGTGTTGTCCCGGGCTCGAGCGGCTCGAGTAATGTAACTGTATTATTAGGAAATGGCGCGGGTGGATATGCGCCCGCGGCGTTTTCTCTTGGTTCTATCAAACCGAATTTCGGCGCGATCGGCGATCTCAACGGCGATGGCGCGCAGGACATCGTGATTACAGATAGCTTCGGCGGCGGCGTTGCAACGATGAACGGCGACGGCAACGGCGGTTTCGGAACGGGCGAGGGTTATTACTTTGGACATACGCAATCTTCCGCGGCGATCGGCGACGTGGATCAGGACGGCCGGGAGGATATCGCGGTGGCGTCGCCCACGACGGATAATATCTCGATATTGTTAGGAAGCGCGAACGGTAAATTCGTCTCCGAATTATCCTTTTCCACGGGAATCGCGGGGACGCCCGGCCTCATGGGAATCAACGCATCGCGCGTCGCCATTGCCGATCTGAATGGAGACGGCAAGCCCGATCTCGCGGCGTCGGACGGCATCGCCGGGACAATTTCTGTAATATTAAATTCAAGGCCGGCCGCGCCCGGAATATCACAATACGGAACCGGCACGTGGGGTTGTTCCGGCGCGCTCGCGATGGGCGCGAACGCGACGCCGAAAGTGAATTCTCCGAATTTTAGTTTAACTTGCACGAACGTCCCAAAATCCACGATCGGCCTCGGCATTGTCGCCGATAGTCCGGATTTCAACGGTTCCTATCCGCCGTATCTCGCTCTCGGAATTAAGTTACATATCGATTTGTTATCGGCGACGCAGATCATACCTCTGGACTTTATGAGCGACGCGGGCGGCATCGGCATGGCGGCCGCGCCGATTCCAAACGATCCGACGCTGATCGGACAGACGTTTTACGCGCAAAGCATTTGGATCGAAGATGCCGCCAACGGATTCGATTGCAGTCATGCGATTTTCGATTTGTTAAGTTCGAAGGGGCTTGCGATCACGATACAGCCGTGACGAGATACATCAATTTCTGGATTCGCAATACTTCAAATACGCGGCGTCCATTTCCGCGATCGAAGTATTGTAAAGAGTCTTGAACGCGGCGTCGATCGCGTCGGCGTCGTTCGGGAGCAGTTTGCCGATCGCCGCGAGGAATTGCGGAAACTTGGCTTTCAACGCGGGAGCTTCGTGAAAGAATTCGATCAACAGCGCCGCCTCCTTGTAACGCGCCGCGCCCGTGTCGCCCTCGCGCTTCGCGTCGGATGGCGAATAAAGTAAACTCTGAATCTTAACAAATTCCGGCAGCGGCGGGCTCTGGTGTTTCTTTACCATTCGCGACGCGTCGTTGCGATCGTTATGTTTTGTCGTGACGAATTCCGCGACGCCTTCCTGAAACCAACTGCCGCCGCCGGAGAGCCACAAGCGGTTCATGAAAATCTGATGCGTCGCCTCGTGAATGTGAACGGGGTCGTTCGGAGCGTCGTAGGACGTTGCATAATAATCCCGCCACGCGTGTCCTTTCGATTTTGACGCGGCTTCGACGCTGACGCCCGCGATCTTCGAATAATATAAATTGTACTGATCGGACGTTCGAAACAAAAATACGGGCATCAGCCGCCGCGGCGGCGTCTCCGGAAACGGATAGATTTTCTGAATTGTATCATAACATTCCTCCATCTTTTTCGCGAAAAGTTCGCCGCTCGACGAATTCGTGAATATAATATAATGTTTCGTCCGCCGGATCTCCGGCGCGCCCTTCACTTCGGGAGGCACGTCGCGTTTCCAGCGATCGAGCGCCTCCTGATCCGTCCATTTCAAGTCGTACACTTTGCCATTATATACAATTCCTTTCTTGAGAAAATTCGCGATGGTCGCCGACGTCCCGGCGTCCGCGGGCGGCGTGCTGAACACTTCGACGGCATAAGCATCATTGATCGCGGCGCCGCAGAGCGCCATGTAACCGGAGTCCACGATTCCCGACGGCGCGTTGCGCTTCATCGTTGCATGCAAAAATCCAGCGTGCGCAACACTACCATAAGGCCCGATCACCGTTTCGCGTTTTAACAATTTCAGCGCGGGATCGAGCTTCACTTGATTGTCGACGACGAACGTGAGCGCGTCGTCGGGATTGATCAAGTGAAATTTCGACATCGGAAACGCGAGAAATGTAATTTTGATCCGCGAGCCGCCCATGCTCCCTTCCCAGACCTGCCGGCAATCCTCGGTCGGATTTATTTGTGTCGTCGCATTCTCGATCGGCGGCAGCGTTAATGTTAAATTATACTCTTTGAATTCCACGGCGTCGCCGCCGCGGATCGCGGTTGCAATAAATATTGCCGCGCACGCCATTCTGTACGCGGACGACGAATTGATAAAAAATCGATCGGGCGGCATCGGGCACATGCCGCGATTCTTGCAACACGAACAGTTTAATAAAAGACGGCTCCCGCGGTTGCGCATATGCGCCCGCGAGAGCCGCCAAACCGAAGTCGCTGAGTCTGCCGGAGTACTACCGCCACATCATCCACGCGGACAAATCGCCCGACCAGTCCGGTTGCACTTTCGCATCCGCGACGATCGCGTCCGAAACCGTTAAGTACAAATGCGCGTCGAATCCGGGGATCGGATAACATTGCAAAAATTGATTCGCGAGCCTGAGTCCGAGCGCGCTCACGCGGTTGTATCCAGATAAATCGGCGTCGACGAAAATGCTTGGATTGAGCGGATCGACGAGACGTTTGATCCCGACGCCCAGCCCCTCCGTGCCCTTCGTGTATCCAATTGTAGTATACCATTGGCACTTCTCGATCGCGCCAGCCATTAACTTCGGACGATTATAATCATAACCGGCCCGCAACAGGATCGGCACGGCGCGCAGGTCCTCGAACGACGCCGCGGCGTAGTGTCCCGGAATCCATTTATCGCTAATCTGCGCCCACATGACTTGGGGCATGCCCCACGGCAACCCGAATATTTGTATATGTCCCAGATCGAGAAAATCCTCCATCGAACGGATACAAACACTCATGTCATAAGTAGCGTCCTGCCGCGCGCATCGATACGCGATTTCGAGCCAGCCGAGGTAGCCGCGCGGAGTGTTGGCGAATCCGGGACCGAACGGCTGTGGATCGACCGTTCGCATCATGGATTTTGCGAGTTGCCCGTAATGTAACATCATGCTCCACGCGTATGGCGACCCCGTCGCGAGCGCGAACTCCGAGATCCGCCGCGTGGACGCATGCTGATGATCGTAGGCCCACCAGCCGTGCGTGTCGGCGACCGGCGCAATATATAAATCATTCTGCTTCGTCGGAACGCGGCCGAGAAAGTCCGTGCCCCAGATCGCCGGCCTCGACATGTTGAATAACTGCGCGCCGGTGTCCTTGAAACCATAATAATGACACGGCCGGGCCGCCTGTCGATACACTGTCGGCATGACGTACTGGATATCTGATATATCATTTCGCGCGTAGTAGGCGCCGAGGTGGCACCAGTACCAATCCGGCTGATAACCGGTCGTCGGTGTATATTGAACATCCGGTCCCATCACGTCCCACGGATTTCCCGATGCGGGAAAATAGGTTCCGCCGGTGTCCAATTCGTCGAGTTGTTGTTTTGTATGCGACGGATACAGCGGATCCACGTCGCTCCAGATGCTCCCGGGATTCGGTGGAAACAGCGGAACGATATCGCTGAATTGTGGATTTGCGGCGGACGTCGTCGCGAGGAAGGGCCACACGTATCCCGCGCCGTCGGCGATTTTTGCCCAGGTCGGATCTGTTAATTGTAGATGAAAGTGCTGCGGATTCCCGACGGGATGCCACGACGTGAGTTTCGGAAAGAGCGGATACATCGACCCGCCCGAAATTGTAATATCAAGATTCGGAAGCGTCTGCGACGGAATCGTCGCGCCGGCTCCCGGTTGATTTGTACATATCAAGGGATCGTTCCAGACTCCGATCTCGACCAGCGAGACCGCCATGTTCGGCAGCGCCCGGCGATACACGACCAGCGCGAGCTCATGCGTGAGTTGCAGGCGCGACATCGTATTCTGCGCCGCGCTGTTCGACGGCCCCGGAATATTTACAAAAGCGGGGGCGTTGACGGGCGAACCATTAACGATCCATTGAAACGTGATGCCGCTCGCCGGTTTGTACGTATTTGCGGCGTTCGTCGGGAGATTTGCGGCGTTCGCGACGACGCTTGCATGGCCGGCGCCCGCGAATGCGACGGTGGAGAACATTGTAAAGTTAACGAAGCTTCGGCCGGCCCGAATGGCCGGCGACAAAAACACTTTCAGATCCATTTGGATAACTACGATTGGGTATCGCCTCGGCCCCGCAAGAGGATCCGGCGGTGGGACTTTTCAGATTCGACCGACGCCAATGCTTATGATTTGAAGTAACCGCGGAGCGCCTCTCGCGTTTTATTGATAATTCTGAAGGCAGCCAATACTCCGATGAAAGGCGCGGGGAATCGTCTGCGGCGATCGTCCCGATCATGAGTTTCCCGACTAAATTTGGCGTGAAAAAAAGAGCGCGCGGCTGTGTAGTCTATACACGCGACCCTAATTCAATGATCCGTTAGAGCATCCGCTACTAATGCCAGGACCATTCAGCACACACGCGGGTCGCGTGCAGGCTACAACTCACGGTTCGCCAGGAAACGCACTATTCCGGCTACCGCTCATCGGCCGCGCGCATCGCGGAATCTTGCAAATCTTGCGCCGCCTTCGGTCCGGTCCGCGGGACCCCATCCACTGCGAAGTTGCGGTGAACTTGCGCCCCGCGATTCCCTCGATGACACAATTGCACACGTTTAGCGTTCGAATTCGATCATACCTCCCGAGCAGGGGGAACGTCGCGGCGCGATGGAGAAATTTCGGCACTTGTATCGTCACCGTACTGTCGTAGTTGTGAATGTTTTGGGGAATATCAACCATTCCCCGTTGTTGCTACGTGTCATTACTAACCAGACGTGGTTTCATAAGTATCTTGAATGGCGAGCGCGTGCTCGAGAGACTTATGATACGACTTCTACTGAACGCCCGATACTTCAACCTCATTTCTTTAGCCCAAAGGTGCTTCGATGTACAAGGGATCGAGATTGGTAATTTTACCCGCGACGATGCTGGCGGTACTTGTAAACTCCTGCGTCGTTGCGGCGGTCGCGGTCGGCGTGGCGGCTGGAATTGTTATACACGAAACGGTTATTTCGGAAGATACAATTGAATCCGAGATCAAACTTGCGCCGGACGTGGTTTTCGAGAACGCGAAGGAGGAACTCAAGTCCGTTTCGACGGAATCGGTTGCGATCAAGCCCGACATCCGGACAGTCGAGGGAAAATATGACGATTGCCACATCACGATCGTCGTCAACACCGCCGACACGAATCGCAGCTACCTTCGCGTCACCGCGCGGAAGTTCGCGTTCCCGAAACTCGAGACCGCGCGATATATATTGCATCGCATCCAGGACCGGCTGGCGAAATTGTAAATATTCGAGATATTCGACGCGGACGCGCCGTTAATTGATATCCGGTTCGATAGCAATCGTGACAGTGTCGCCGACCGACACGCGCGAAATCTTTAGATATTTCTCCTCGACCAGCACCCAAAATCGTTTGGATCGCGCTACAATAAAACTCTGAAAAGGCGCGCCGGCGAAAACTCCGTGTACGCGATAACCGCGGCGGCCGGGACGTATCGATTCCGTCGCGATGTTCCACTTTTTCGCCGGGTCGAACGGCACTTCGACGGCAGCCTCCTTGTGGCCCGAGAGAATCGTTCCGGTGAACTGTGTCTTTGTCGCTTTCATCGAGTTTTATTTGATATCACACCGCCCGCGTTCCCGCAATCCGGGCGCGCATTTCGCCCCCGAGCGCGTCGGCTTCGCGGCGCGGAATTCGGCGGGATTTGGCGTGGCTGGATTCGCGCGTTTCATGAATCATGGACGCATGGACTCGACCCCCGGCACTCTGCGATGCGCGCTTCTCGGATTTGTTTTATTAGCAAGCGCCGCCGAAGCGCAGATTTACAACGGAGAAACGCTGCCGTCGGGCGCCTCGCCTACGTCGATCGCGATGGGGGATGTCAACGGCGATTCGAAGGCCGATCTGCTGGTCGCGAATGCATCTTCGAATAATGTTAGCATATTCGCCGGCAACGGCGGCGGCGTGTATGTATTATTAACGACGGCGGCCATCACGGGCGGTTCGCGGGCTCTCGTGTCGGCCGACTTTAACGGCGACGGCGCGGCCGATCTCGCCGTTGCGAGTTTCGGCGCAAATGGAGTATCCATTTTATTAGGTTTTGGAAACGGATCCTTCGCGCCCGCCATTCTCTATGCGGTAGACCCGAGCGCGGCATTTATAGCTATATCCGATATAAATAATGACGGAAAGCTCGACCTGGGAATCGCGGACTACGCTTCGTCCGGCGCGTCGGTGCGAATCGCCGGCGCGGGCGGCGCGTTTGGCGCCGCGCAGAGTTTCGCGGTCGGCGTCGGACCGCTCGGAATCGCGTTCGGCGACGCCAACGCCGACGGAATTGTTGATATCGCGACGGCAAATTACTTTTCGGACGATGTGTCGCTGCTGCCCGGCGCGGGCGGCGGCAATTTTGGCGCGGCGGTGTCGCTGCCGGTGTCCGGCGGACCCCGTTTTATGGTATTTGCGGATCTTAACAACGACGGAAAAGTAGATATTGTCGTCGCGGCCATGTCCGCCTACGCGGTCGCGGTCATGCTCAACAACGGATCGGGCGGATTCGGTGCCGCATCGAACTATTTCGTCGGCGACGGCCCCGATGCCCTGCTCGTCGCGGATCTTAATAATGATTCGAAACCCGACGTCGCGAGTGCAAATTACAATTCGGGCGACGTTTCGATTCTGCGCGGCGACGGGGCGGGCGGTTTTCCGACGGCGTTGCTGAAGCCCGTCGCGAATGCGGCAACCGCGGGGGCGCTTGCGGATATGAACGGCGACGGGCGCCCCGATCTGATAACTACAAATATAACGAACGACGCCTCGGTGCATCTTGGCGACGGGGCGGGCGGGTTTTTGTTAGCTTCGACGTCGCCGGTCGGAAGCGGGCCGGATTCGATCGCGGTCGCGGACACGAACGGCGACGGTAAACCCGATGTCGCGACGGCGAATGCCGCTTCAAATAATATATCCATTCTTTTCGGCAACGGCGCGGGATCGTTCGCCCCAGCGGCGAATATGAGCGTCGGAACAGGCCCCGTTTCGTTAACATTGGGCGATTTGAATGCCGACGGCACGATCGACATGATCGTCGTTTTGCGCGGCGCGTCCTCGGTGGCGGCGGGATCGCTCGCGCGCTATCTTGGAATCGGCGGCGGCGCGTTCGGTCCATCGTTAAATTATTCAATCGGCGCGATGCCGCTGCGTTCGGCGATCGAGGATTGGAACAGCGACGGAAACGCCGACGCCGCCGTCGTTAATTTTAACAATGGGAATTGTACGGTTCTGTTCGGCAACGGCACGGGCGGATTCGGCGCGACAACCGCCATGGTTCTCGGACCCGGTCCGCAGTCGATCGCCGCGGGCGACTTGAATCAGGATGGCAATCCGGATATCGCCTCCGCTCTTTACTATTCCAATCAGATCGCGGTCGTGCTGAGCCACGCATTTGGAACATTTACAACTCCGTCGAATTATGTCGTCGGCGCGAATTTCCGCGCCCTGCTGACCGCCGACGTGAACGGCGACGGCAAGACCGACGTCATGACGCTGAACTTTGCAAACAGCGTCTCGACGCTATTAAATATTATGAATACTCCGGCCGGCGCGGCACTTTACGGTTCGGGGACGCCCGGCTGCGCGGGAATTCTCGGCATGGGAGCGAATACAATTCCAAAGTAAATACTCCCGCGTTCGCGCTCACCTGCGCGAACGCGCCGCGGCATTCGTTGGGAGCTGGAATCGTCACCGACAGCCAGGACCTCGCCGGCTCCGATCCGTTCGGATTATTATTAAAAATCCACGTCGATTTCCAAGCCGCTACGCAAATATTAACGCTCGACGTTTTCAGCGACTCCGCCGGATCGGGCTTCGCGAACGCGCCGATTACTAACAATCCGACGCTCGCGGGCCAGACTTTTTATGCACAATGCGTCTGGGCCGAGGACGCGGCCTCCGGAAACGATTGTAGTATCGCGCAGTACCACCTCGCGAGTTCGACGGGACTCGCGATCACGATACAACCGTAAAACTTAATTTATCAACGCGACGAAGGCGGCGGGAGCGCCGGCTTCTTTTCCGATTCGGACTCGATTCCGTAAATGTTAACAGTTTCGAGGACGATTGCGGGGGCGATGACGGAGGTGCCGGCGCCGCCGGTGCCGTTCCAAACATTTAGCGTGCTGCCCGCGGCGACGATGTCTTTCAGTGAATTTACAGAAACGGAGTCGAATTCGCACGCGCGGACGTATTCTTCATGTCCGTCGTCCACGAAAATTTTAGTAATAACCAGCGGGTCTTGGAGTCCGCCGACCGCCGCCGGCGCGCCGCCGCCCGCCGCGCCTCCGCGTCGGCCGCCGCGTCCTCCGCCTCCGCCCGCGCCGCCGAAGCGTCCGGCGCCTCCGCGACCGCCGCCCGCGTTGCCGCCGAGCGAACTGACGCGAATTGCATATTTGAGGCCCTGATCTTTCGCAGTCGCAATGAGTTTTTGTTTCAATGCGTCCTCAGCCAGACCCCCGGACGATTCGACGAACATACAACCGATCGAAGCTCGACCTCCGCGGCCGTGTCCATTCGAGGTCGGATTGAGTTCGGTCGGCGTGCGCGAGGAAACCATGCCGACGAGTTTTCCGCCGGTCACGATTTCTACTTTTTGCGGCGCGATGCCGTCGTCGTCAAAACTATAATTGCCGGTGAGATATGCATCATTAATTTTAGACGATCGCGGATCGTCCCAGACATGAAACGAAGCGGGGAGTATTCGTTTGCCCATCAACTTATCTAAAGATTCGCCGCCCGAAAAACGGCGACGTCCGCCGCCCACTTCGGCGGGCTGCGCGACGACGCCTCGCGCGAGCAGAGTCTGGAAAACCTGAGGTGCCGCGAGTCCGTCGAACAGTACAGGACCGGAGTACTCCTTCAATCGAGTTCCGCCGGCGATTTTGGCAACGCGCGCTGCCAACTCGTCGACCGCCATTAGTAGTTTCTCTTCGGAAGGCAGTCCGGCCGCCGTCTCGGCTACAAATACAGTGCGATCGGAAACGCGCTGGCCGTCTTCCGCGATCTGCTCCGCGTGCAATAGTAGTGTCGCGCGGCGCGCGCCGAAGCGTTCGCGCGTCCCTTCCGTCGTGAAAAATGTATCATTATCCGCGTGGGTTTGGACTTCCGCTCCGGAATCCACGAGATTTTTGTAGTTTAAGAATCGCGCGGAGACGCGCCGCATGCGCTCTTCCCACTGTGCCGCGTCGAACTCGAGCGTCGTCGGCGCGCCCATGGCCTTCACAGGCTCGGCCTTAGCAAAATCCGCCGGGCGCTGTTCTTTTCCGCGTCCCTCGAGATAGGAACTTTTCTGTGTAAATGTCTCGACGGCATTCTTGTATGCAGAGTCGGTTGCGAGCCATGCCGCCTGTCGAATTGCAGTATAATCATCTTCCACGGGAAGCGCCGCCGCGCCTCCGGCTCCGCCGCCGCCCGGTCTGCGGCCGCCGCCGAATCCAGCGAAGCCTCCGCCGCCGCCCGCCCCCGTGAAGTTCGAATTGTCGAGTTCATAGGAACCGACGCGAACGTCTGTTTGTAGTGTTCGATTTTTAGTAGGTTCCGAGCGAATGAGCGAACCTTGTGTTGCAATCACGTCATGTGCCGTTCGATCCGTGACGCAGTACTCGACGTAATACGGCGCGGCGATTCCCGGTAGTTTCAAATCCGATTGTCGCGCGATCTCGTCGTCGAGCGCTTGCAACAGCGCCGTCTCCTTGTCGGTCGCGGGATTGTTATCTTTGTTATTTCGCGGAGTGCTGAGCGGCGACGCGAGCAGAGGCGGCCGCTCGGACGAACGCTGTTTCTTTTCAATCTCGATCTGCTCTACTAGAGACTCTCGCATAATATAGTAACATTCCATCTAAAAGGAAAGTCCCGCCTTTGCGAGGAGTCCCCACAGAATCGAAGGGTGTCGCCGCAGGCGTTCGCGACCGCGGCGAGCCAGGCCAAGCAGTGTTTTCAAGTC
>JACQFD010000022.1 GCA_016200225.1 Planctomycetota bacterium | reverse complement strand
CCAGTTCATAGGACACTGTGGATACTTCTGTACTATTGGAACCCTGACCCTGCGGGGCAAAGTTGACTGCGGCAAGTATCAGGGGGCTTGCAGCCAGCACTGTGGGACTTGCGAGTGCAACCGTTAATGCGGTTAGCCAGAGTTTCATTTGAATTCTCCTGGGCTGGGAGGGTGTTTTAGTTAATGAAACCAAACCAATTATTTGATTTGGCTGAAATTGCCGGGGATGAGCAATTCGGGGTTTTACACTTTGATCGGGATCGATTTCGAGCAGGTCTTTTCGGCAAGGTGTCGTTCTTCCTAAAGTCGTGCTTTTTCAAGTCTTGCACAAATGGATCGACCGGCCCGCAATTGGACCGGTCGATCAACGATTCGTTTAGAACTTGACTTCGACGGAAACGAAGATTGTGTCCGCGTCTTTGCGCGTGTATGCCGCTTGGCTGAGTGCCGTGGCATACGCCGCACCTGGATCGAACGCAGCATCTTGGAACGCATTACCGTTAAAGAAGTGCGACCAACCCGCGCTGACGTTCAGGTTCTTTGAACACTTGTGGTGTACTTCGAGATCGAACTCTTGACCAAGGTTTTGACTCAAGTGCGGAACACCGAGTACACCTTCTCCAGCGTCTCGTGTCAGGCGCATGAAGTAGTAGGACGCGACTACATCGAGATCCTGTGTTGGTGTGATACCGGCGTACACCTTCCATTGACGGAGGTTGTTCATCGTGGTGACAAAATCGCCCAATCCGTACAGGCCATGTCGCGCACCATAAAGATCGTTAAACAGCTTCGATCCTTCTGTGTACTCGATGCCAACTTTCGGCTTGTATTTCTCTTTGCCATCGATGTTGAGTTCGTACTCACCGCCAATCGCGAAGTAGTATGCTTCACCAAAATCGACGTTTTTCGCACCTTGAATCGGTGTGTTGGGCCGGTTGTGGTCTTGCTGGAGACCCGCTTCACCGTTGAACTTCAGTCCACCCTGAACTTCCACGTCGGCGAGTACACCAATCGTCCACGGCTTTCCAACCATCACCATGTCGGTCGTTGTATTGTTGTCAACCCATAGAGTGTATGGAGTCAGGTGGACATCTTTGGCGGGATTCAGTTTGACCCAACCGCCGAGGAAATTCGTGTCTTGACTCTGGAAATCGAGTCCACCCTGAACAACTTTCGTTGCGAAGGCGGAAACGCTGATGTCATTGTTTGTCCAGTCGACTCGCATACCGTCGAACGCGCGACCGACGTTGTCCCAATCCGCGGATGAGAGAATTCTTCCCTTACCGAGATCCAGATTGAATCGGCCAAGTGTTATATCCACGTCTTTGTAGACTTGTTTGAAGCGCACGTACGCCTGCTTGAACGCAATTGCACCCGCGGAAGCCGCCGCACTGACGGGCTCGCCGATCGCACCGGGAGGAACCGGTGACACGAGGGCCGTGTTGGGCGCGTTCGGAAGCAAGGAGCCGCCGACGCCTGCAGACGCGCCAAGCGCAGTACCCATGGACTGCGAGTGTTGGAGCTGGAAGAACGCGTCGAGTTTGTCATCAACATCGACATCGATGTTCATACGAACGCGATTTAAGAGACGGCTCGCGTCGTCGAGCTGCTCTGCGTTGAAGTTCGGTGGTGTTCCGAGGAACGATCCAAGCACCGTGCCGGATGGTGCCATCGGGCTGATGCTGGTGTTCAACGGACTTGGGCTGATGGGGTCGTTCTTGCGCGCACCAAACGTGCGATCGCTATAGAACTCAGCTCGCATCCGGTCCTCAAACGACAGTTTGATTCCCCGAACGTCAGGGGCCGAGACATTTTGGCCGCCCTTTGGAGCCAAACCGACTCTCGTTTCGATGCGATTTGCAAGATCCGCAATGGCACGATCCAAATCGTCATTTGACGGCGTTCGTGTCTGCTGCTCCTGCAGGCCTTTAACAGTTCGCGTTAATTCCTCGACCTGCCGCTCGAGCTCTTTGATCCGCTTTTGTTGCGAATCATCGTCATTATTAATAGCAAGCGCAAAAGGGGCGAGCGCGAGGACCGTGGCCGTAGTGACGGCGGATATCCTCAAATTCATTTCGGGAGCCCTCCGTGGGTGGACTCGGGGGTAGACCATAAATTTAATATTTCTAATCCAGAACTCCGCTGCGGCGTGGATACGTCGAAGCAATGTAAAAGATTAAAAATATGTGTGGTTCGGAACAACGATGTTCAGAATCGCAGCGAATTGGAGTGATATTCATGCACGTCTGCAAGCATTTTTTTGAATTGCAGTCGTATTTGTCGCGCGCAACCTACCAATTGTGGTCGAGTTTGATGTTTAATAGCTAAACTTGACTCGAATTCGAATTGATAAGCGACGCTCGGCGCAGGCTTTGCACTCTGCCGCAGTGAAACTGATTCGGGAAACCTACCCAGCCGACACGGTGATTTCTAGTGGATTCGATTTCGTCGCAATGCCCCAGGTAAGAGGATTTGGGCCGGACGTTCGGCCCGCATAACAACAATTACCCGCCGGCCGAAATGTTATTTGCGTTTGTCGGTCGAATTGTTTGAAGTTGAATTCTCGAAAAATCGGGAGATATTTAGGAAGTTGCTTTTTCGGAGATGGCGAACTCAAACCGGGCCGTGAGCGCGGCCGATGGAATGCGTCGTGCTACGATGCCGTCCCAATCCCTCCATTGACCCGAGCATGAATCTGACGACGTTAGGACACGCGGCTGCGTTGGTCACCCTGAAAAGCGGGTCCAAACTCGTGCTCGATCCTTGGCTGGAGGATCCGGCGTATTTCAATTCCTGGTGGCATTTTCCACCGCTTGCGAAAAAACTCCCCGACCTCGGAAAGATCGATGGTGTTTACTTATCGCACGATCACCCGGATCATTGCGATCCAAAGACGCTTGCAAAACTTCCAAAAGCTACTGAAATTCTAATTCCGGCGTATACTACAGATTCGCTCGATCGCATTCTTGGCGAATTGGGTTTTGTTAATATCCGGCGAATGGCGATTCGCGAACCCTTCGCGTGGCACGGCGCGCTTCTGGAGTGTTTCCGCACGGATCTCCCGTGGGACGATTCGGCATTGATGGTACGCGACGACGAAACGACGCTTTTTGATATGAATGATTGTAAACTCTTCGACACGACGCTCGATACGATCGGAAAGAATTATAACATCGACGTGGCGTTGATCCCCTACTCGGGCGCGATACAATTTCCTACTTGTTATGAGCTCGCCTCCGACGAAAAATTGCGCCTGTGCGCGGAGCGGCGCGCGGGGCATTTGAAGTATTTTGTCGACCGCGCCGCGCGCTTGCGTCCGCGCATCGCCGTTCCGTTCGCCGCCGGTTATTGTTTACCTTCGACCGAACAGTGGTGGATGAACGATATCAATAATATCAATTCTCCGGCGCAGGCGCGGGCGGCGCTCGAAGCCGCTTCGCCAAGATCGCACGGAGGCGCGGCGATTCAATGCCTCGACATGAACCCGGGCGACACATGGAGCGCGGCGGCCGGATTGTTGCGTTCGATGCCCGCTCCGGACTGGTCGCGGCATTTTGAAATCGTTCGCGAGCACGCGAGGGAGCTTCAAACGGAAGTACGCGCGGCGCGCGCCGCGGAAACCGATTCCGAACCCGGCCTCGCCGACCGTTTTTTCGCGCGTTTCAGGACGCTGCTACAGGAACGGGCCGACCTCGCGAAAGCGGCGAACTATAAAGTTATATTCGATGTTCGCGGCGCGCACGGTTTTGTAGCATATGTCGACACGACAAGAATCCCCGCGGAAACGGGCCTCGGAGAAATTCCCGACTGGAATCTTAAAATTAGAATTCCGAGCATCATGCTCGACGCCGTGCTCGACGGACGCGTGACGTGGGACGAAGTACTCATATCGTTCAGACTCTGGTTCGAGGAGCGTCCGCCCGTTTATCACGAACCCTGGTGGGCGTTGCTCCACAGTACGAATCGCCTCGATCCGAAACGATATATATCAAATCTCAACGCCGGCGCCGCGCCGCGATGACGCCATGAATGATCCATTGATATCCTTCACCGGCGCGGAACTGTTGGAACGGACGGCCTCCGCGTTTACTACAATTTCAGAAGCCGCGGCGCAGCTCGATCGCCTGAAAAGCGAATTCATACTCATTCGAGGCGAAAACGGGCAGCCCGTCGGATTCGTGCGCGACATCGAAATTCGCATGGCGCTGCTGCGCGATCTCTCTCCTTCGGAATCCGCCGCGCACATCGCAAATAAAGAATTTAGTATTTGCGGCGCGGACGCGCCGCCGCCGACGGGCATGTCCGTCGTCTTGGATTCTAATAATACAATCGCGGAAGCGCGCGTGAGTTATATGAACGAATCCGCGCTTCCGGCGACGGCCGTGGTCATGGCGGGAGGCCTCGGAAGTCGCATGGGCCCGATGACCGGCGCCGTGCCCAAACCGCTCATTCCGGTGGCGGGGCGCGCCATGATCGAGCACGTATTGTTATATCTGGCGCGAAATAATATACAACAAGTAGCCATCGCTGTTAATTATCTTGGCGCGAAAATCGAAGCCCATGTCGGCTGCGGCGCGCGGTACGGCATCAGCGCGCGCTATATACATGAAGACAAACGCCTCGGGACGGCGGGCGCCCTCAGTCTCCTCGATCCGGTTCCGCAGGGCCCGGTTTGCGTCATCAACGCGGACGTGATTACTAAACTCAATCTCCGCGCCATGGCGCGCCATCACTACGAATCCGGCGCCGCCATGACCGTGGCCGTCGTTTCGCATATCACCGAGTGTCCGTTCGGGGTCGCGCGGCTGAGCGATTTTAGTATTATCGATATGATCGAAAAACCGAGATCGCGCAACTGGATCAACGCCGGCGTTTATATCATTTCGCCGGCGGTCTTCCGCGACGTTCCGCGCAATACTTATATCGACATGACGACGATGATACAAAAATTGATCGCGGGCGGCGAAACCGTGACGGCGTTTCCGATTCGCGAATACTGGCACGATGCGGGAACACCGCAGGACATCGAGCGCGTGTCGGCGGATCTTACAAATCAACCGGGCGCCGATCCGACGCCTAAAAAATGAAGATATTGCTCGTGTCGCACGGTTATCCGCCGGAAATCGCAGCGGGAACCGAGCGCGGAGTCGAGAGACTGGCGGCCGGACTGACCGCGCGCGGCCATCGCGTACTTGTTGTATGCGGAACGTTCGAACCGAGGGACAACGTCGCCGTCGAGAAGCGCGCGCGGGCGGAGGCCGTCGTTTATAGAATTCACCGCGACGATCTGTATTTTGACAGATGGGAGAAAACGTATCATCCCGGCGTTTCGCTCGCGTTCGCGGCGATTCTTAAAGAAACGAAGCCGGACATCGTTCATATACATCACTTCATCCGATTGACGCGAGATCTCGCGTGGCAGGCGGCGCTTCAAGGAATCCCGTCGGTTTATACTCTTCACGATTTCGCCACGACATGCCTCATCGGATTCCGGGCTCCGAACGGGGGAAAAACCGTGTGCGATCTCATGCCGAATTATAAAGATTGCGTCCCGTGCGCCTCGACGGTCGCGCCAAGCGTTCCACTCGCGCCGGAATCGGAATTTAATATATTAAGAAAAGACTTCCTCAACGAACTCGCGACCGCGCGCGCGCGATGCGTGCCGTCGAGAGCCTTGTTGTCGGGGCTCGCGAAATATCATCAATTGCCCGAAAGCATGTTTTCGCTCGTTCCGCTCGCACCCGTCGCCGATCTGCCGGGCGGCACGCCCGCTCCCGAGCCGCCGCCGCTGCGCGTGGCAACGTGGGGAATGCAAATGGAACGAAAAGGCGCCCATGTCGCGATCGAAGCGGTGAAAGCCGCCGGTCGAGGCCTCGTCGAATTGGATATATTTGGAAAATTTGATAATATACAATACGAGGAACGCTGCCGCGCGCTCGCCCGCGGGGCGCCCGTGCGGTTTCACGGCCGCTTCGAGTGGGAGGAATTGATCGCGACGCCGATGCACATCTCCGTGTTCCCAAGTTTAACGTTCGAAACGTATGGATTGACGTTCGACGAATCGCGGGCGCTCGGCCATCCCGTGGTCGCCACGGATCTCGGCGCCTACCGCGAACGCGCGGACGACTCGACTATGCTGTTTCCGGCCGGCGACAGCGCTGCGCTCGCGAAAATATTCTTATCATTGATCGTGAATCCTGGAAAACTCGCCGAGATGCGCCTTCGCGTCGCGCGCCCGCGCGCGTTCGACGACTATGTTACAGATATGGAGCGAATTTACCAATCCGCCGCGGCGGAAGGCCCGCCTGTTGTCAATTCCGGAATGTTTGATACGCTTCTGCACCCCGATTTGAAACAATTCGCAGAACGTGAAGCACTTTTTCGACGCAGGCTGTCCGGCGGACAAACATGATGAGTTTCGCATTCTTCATGTTTTCCTTATATTAATGTCATCCATTCTTTGCGCGGCGTGCGCGGAAGCGCCGGCATCGAGGTCGCGCGATCCGTTTCGCATTCCCGGTCCGACGTCGCGGGGCGCGACCGTGCTGCCGAACGGCTGGCATTTGACGCCGGAGGGGCGCCAGCTCGAAATCGCCGATTTCCCCATGGCGATCGACGTCGATCCGCAGGAGAAATTCGCGGCCATCGTATTTTCGGGCGCCTCCGAACAGGGCGTTGCAATTGTTGGATTGGACGATTTTGAAATAAAATCGAAAACAAAGATTCGACGCGCCTGGCTCGGCGGAAAATTTATCGATCACGGGAACAGATATTTATTATCCGGGGCCGGCGACGACGTCATGCATGTCTACGGCGTCGACCGCATTACCGGCGATTTGACCAAAGAACGCGACTGGAACCTCCGACTGCCGAAGGAGAAAGAGTCGGAGTTCCTCGGCGGATTCGATACAGATTCGGGCGACGCGCACGCCTACGCCGTATTGCAGTTATCGGGCAGAATTGTCGAAATCGATTTGAAGACGGGGCTGGCCGGGAAGAGCGCCGCCGTCGCGGGCTATCCTTACACATGTAAAGTATCGCGCGACAACGCCCGCATTTTCGTCAGTCTTTGGGGCGCGGGCGAATTGTTAGTTCTAGACAAATCGGATTTTCATATTTTGGCGCGGCTCGGCGTCGGACCGCATCCGAACGCGATTTGTGAACTTCCCGACGGGCGCGTGGCCGTCGCGTGCGCGAACGACAATTCCGTGGCGGTGGTGGATCTCGATAAGTATCGAGTTCTCGAAAGATTACAGATGTCGCTGGCCCCGCAATCGCCGCCGGGGAGCACGCCCAACGCCGTCGCGATGCTGGGCGTCGACGGCGATCGGCCGTCCTTCGCCGTCGCCAACGCCGATAATAATTCGGTCGCGATCGTTCAATTATCAAAAAAGAACGACTCCCCCGGCGACCGTGACGACGACGGCAACAGTCTTTCGCAAGTCGAGGGATTCGTGCCGACCGGCTGGTATCCGACCGACGTTCGTTATATTAAGAAAACGAATTCGTTATTGATACTTTCCGGCAAGGGTCTTTCGTCGCATGCGAACCCGGACGGGCCGCTCTCCCCCATGCGTGCGAAGAATGCCAAAGGCCAGGACGGCTGGGTCGGATCCTTAATGAAAGGAACGCTCGCGATGTTGCCGCTGCCCTCGGGCGACGGCCTCGCCGCCATGACGTTGCAGACCATTCATAATTCGCCCTATCGCGCGGACCACGCCGAGCATCATCATCCGGGCGTCGATAGTTCGATTCCGGCGAAGGCCGGCGATTCGTCGCCGATCGAACACGTGATCTATATTATTAAAGAAAACCGGACCTACGATCAGGTTCTCGGCGCCGAGCCGCGCGGCAATGGCGACGCGCGATTACAACTTTTCGGGCCCGACGTGGCGCCCAATCATCATGCGCTCGCGGAAAAATTTGTATTGCTCGACAATACATATGCCGACGCCGAAGTGAGCGCGGGCGGACACCAATGGTCGACGGGCGCGTACGCGACCGATTTTACGGAAAAGATGTGGCATACGATTTACGGTCCGGGAGGAGGCCATGGGTATACATTCGAAGGCGAAGGCCTCGCGGCGCTCGTCAAGCCGCGGGGCGGTTATCTGTGGGATCTTGCCGCGCGGTCAAATATTACGTATCGTTCGTACGGCGAATTTGTAGTCAATCCCGGAAAAGCGGGCGGTCCGGTGACGACCACCGTCCCCGCGCTTCAAAATCATATTTGTCCGGAGTATCGCGGATGGGATCTCGCATACAAAGACGTCGATCGCGCGAAAGCATATATTGGAGAATTCGCGGAATTCAAAAAATCGGGAACGATGCCGCAGTTACAAATTATCCGGCTCCCGAACGACCACACGGCGGGAACCGCCAAGGGCCACCCGACGCCGCGGGCGATGGTCGCCGACAACGATCTCGCGCTCGGTCAAATTGTAGAAACCGTTTCCCATTCGCAATTCTGGAAAGACACCGCGATTTTCGTCCTTGAGGACGACGCCCAGAACGGGCCCGACCACGTCGACGCGCACCGGATGATTGCATTTGCAATTTCGCCGTACGCGAAACGTAAATTTACAGATTCAACGTTATATTCCACGAGTTCGTTTCTTCGGACGATCGAATTGATTCTTCGAATGCCTCCGATGTCGCAATTCGACGCGGCCGCGATGCCGATGTGGAGATCGTTTACGAATCGTCCGGATTTCGAGACTTACACGGCGTTGACGCCTGAAATTAGTATTAATGAAATGAACGTGGCGGGCGCGTACGGCCAGGATCGCTGCGCGGAATTCAACCTCGCGGTCGGGGACGCGGCCCCCGAAATCGAATTGAATGAAATCATCTGGAAGTCCATTTTCGGCGATCAGTCCGAAATGCCCGCGCCCGTTCGCGCCGCATGGACCGCGTGGGCGGACTATTTTACAATTACTTCGTCCGGAAATTGATGCGCCGGCCGCGACCGAATTTAAGTTAGAAACCGATCCGCTAACATTTCCTTAAGCGTCCACGACTCGGGATGTTTTTTGTGGTTTTTAATAATTTCCGCCCACGGTCCTTCGGCGACGATTTTCCCTCCGGCGCCGCCGCCTTCGGGCCCGAGATCGATAATATAATCCGCTTCGCGAATGATCTCTAAATTGTGCTCGATCACGACGAGCGTGTCGCCGCGGTCGACGAACCGGTGCAGCAGATCGATCAATTTGGTCGTATCCACGAGGCTCAATCCGGTGGTCGGTTCGTCCAATATGAATAATGCTTTTCCGGCCTCGGAACCCTTCGCGAGTTCCTCCACGAGTTTGATTCTCTGCGCTTCGCCGCCCGAAAGCGTATTGGAGGGCTGGCCCAATGTTAAATATCCTAATCCGACCTGCTCGAGCATTTCGAGCGGCCGCGCGATCGCCGGCACGGCATCGAACGCCTCGCGCGCGTCGGACACGCTGAGCCCGAGCACCTGCGCGATGTCGAGCCCTTTATAAGTAACCGCGAGCGTTTCATCGTTATATCTGCGTCCTTCGCACGATTCGCACGGAACGCGCGCCTCGGGCAAAAATGACAATTCGAGCGTGACTTCCCCCTGTCCGCCGCACGGCTCGCAGCGGCCGCCGCCGACGTTGAATGAAAATCGCGACGCTGTGTATCCGCGCGCGCGCGCCTCATTCGTTAATGCAAAACATTTGCGAATTTCATCGAGGAACCCGACGTATGAAGCCGGCACCGAGCGCGGCGTCCTTCCGATCGGCGCTTGATCGACTTCGGCGGCTTTCTTTAATGTTTCAAATCCCGTGATCGAGTCCATCTCGGCGTGCGAAATCGACCGCCCTTCGAACCGGCGGCGCAATCCTTCATATAAACAATCGCGGACCAGCGTGCTCTTGCCGGATCCCGATACGCCGGTCACGACCGTCAACCGCCCGATCGGGAATTTGGAATTTACATTATGTAAATTATGTATTTTCGCGCCCTTGATTGAAATCCAATGTTTAGGATCGGTCCACGGGCGCGGGTTGACGCGGCGGCGCTGCTCGCCCGCGAGCGCGCGCCCGGTCGAGGATTCGGGATGCGCCGCGATTTCCTTGGGCGTACCCATCGCTACAATTTTTCCGCCGTGGCGCCCCGCGCCGGGACCGAGATCGATCACGTGATCCGCGCCGAGAATCGTCTCTTCATCGTGTTCGACGACGACGACCGAATTGCCGCGATTTCGCAAATCGCGGAGCGTATCTAATAATTTACGATTATCGCGCGGGTGGAGGCCGATGGTCGGTTCGTCCAATACATATAAACACCCCGTGAGCGCCGATCCGAGCGACGCCGCGAGACGGATTCGCTGCGCCTCGCCGCCCGAAAGCGAGTCGCCGCGCCGGTCCAATGATAAATATCCGAGGCCGACCTGCTCAAGAAATTCGAATTTAGGAATCAGCGCCCGCAGAATCTCGCGCGCGATCGTCGCGGCGCGGCCGTCGAGTTTTAATTGTTGTATCCATTCCTTGGCCTCGGTCACGGTCCGCGCGGCGATGTTAGCGATCGATTCGTGATCGATCAGCACGCCGCGCGATTCACCGCGCAGACGCGTTCCGCCGCATTCGTTACAAAGCACTTCCGCTTGATAATTTTTCAATCCCCACGAGCCTTTCTCCAATTCGGCTTTCAGCCGGGGCACGATTCCTTCAAAAGATTCGTCGCCCTGTAATATATGTAATCGATCCTTCGCCGGAATCGCGTGCCACGGTTTGTTAATATCGACGCCGACGACCTCGTGCGCACGCCGCGCGAACACCGCGACCGCGTTCTTACCGAAAGGATCGTGGCGCAGCGGCGCGATCGCGCCCTCGGCAAGCGAAAGCGCCGCATCCGGAACGATGCGTTCGTGCGCGAAGACATCCGAAAACCCGCGGCCTTCGCAATCGGGACACGCGCCGATCTTTGAATTAAACGAAAACTCGCGCGGATCCGGTTCGTTGTAACCGATGCCACAATTCGGACACGCGAGTTCGCTGCCCGCCGTGAATTCCTCCGAACGCACGGGATGGCCGCGCGCGTCGCACGGCACGACGGTGACGGCGCCGCCGCCGAGCGAGCCCGCGCGTTTAATATAAGCTTCGATGGTGCCGGCGGATTTTTTTTGTGGCAATTCGGCGACAACGGCTTCAATCGTATGCTCACGATAGCGGTCGAGCTGGATTCCTGGCGCGACGCGCGTCCATTCGCCGTCGACTCTCGCCCGGTTGATTCCCCATTTTGATAATTTAGTAAAAATCTCCGAATGGAATCCCTTGCGGCCGCGCACGACGGTCGCCAAAAGCGCGACTTTACGATTTTCGAATCTTGTTAATATTTCGTCGGCGATTTTCTGCGGCGACGCGGCCCGCAGCTTGCGCCGGCATTTGTGGCAATGCCGCTCGCCGATTTTTGCAAAAAGCAATCGTAACAAATGCCAGATTTCGGTCATCGTCGCGACCGTCGAATTCGCGCCGCCGCGCGTCGTGCGCTGTTCGATCGCAATGGCGGGCGGCAGTCCGTCGATGCGGTCGACCGCGGGCTTTTCGAGTTGCTTTACGAATTGTCGCGCGTGCGGCGAAAGCGTGTCGAGATACCGCCGCTGCCCTTCCGCGAAAAGCACATCGAACGCGAGCGTGCTCTTGCCCGAACCGCTCGGCCCGGTGATTACAATAAATTTGTCGCGCGGAATAGATATATCAATTCCGCGCAAATTATGATGATGCGCGTTGTGGATGACGATCCAACCGGCGGATCCGCGCGAACCGTGCGAGTCGAATGCCATGGATTATTTTATATCCGTCCGCGGCGCGCGCGTCGCGTTCGTGCCGCAATGCACTTCGCCGAGCCATCGATGATAAGGAACATCGTCGTCGATCGGGCGCACGTCGCAACCGAGCGGTTCGAGTTTCGATCGCATATATTCGAGAAATATATCTTTTCCGTTCACGAGCGGCGCGTGCGGATCGGGAACGATCAAACGCGAGCCGACGAGGAGTGAATTTACAATATCGGGCGTCTCCGCGACGAATCGATTCTTATATTCCTTCAGCGAATCATTGAAAAGCACCGGCATCGGAACGACGTCACCGTCGGCCACGCCGAGGTCCTTTTGTAATAATTTGACGATACCGTCGATTTTCGTTTGTAAATCGAGTTGTTTTTGCATAAATGCCGCATCGTTTAGAATGCCTGCGACCGGCCGCTCCGCCGACGACGCGTCCTTGCCGCCGATGCCGCGATGAATAACGCCGCCCGGAGAATCTTTTTCGGCTTTTTGTAGTAATGCCACCGCGAGTTTCGGACTCGCGACGAGCATTCGATAGGGAGTTCCCGCGCGCGCCGGCACCCATGATACAATTTCATCGACGTGTCCGATCACGAGCCACGACGTGTCGACCCACGCGACGGGACCCTGCGCGCATTGCTCTTCTATAAATTTAATAATATCCGGATTCTGCGCGCGCTCGCCCTGCGTGCCCGCGTACACGCGGCCAAATGGATAATTTTTTCCGTCCACGCGCGCGGGCGGACTCGCTTCGAGATTTCCATACCAATCGATCCACTGCATCGCGTCGCCGCGAAACCTGGCCTTGCGAATCGTCGCGCGTTTTTTTGTTAGATACTTTTTCTCGAAGAGCTCGTCGAGCTTTTTGCCGCGATTGCCCGCCAATGCAAAATTGACAAAACCGCGCGGCCCGGCCGCGTAACCGATCTCAACCGCGTCCTGCATCCAAATATCATGATTCGGCAGATCCTTGTCCTCGAACGCCTCGAGTCTCGCGCCCGTTCCCGCCAGCGCCTTGTCCAAATCAGTTACAAATCGCTCTGTAATCTTAGTTTTTACGACATGGACGGATTCCGCGGGATCGAGGCAGCAGGATACTAAGAATGGCGCGACGGGGAATTCAAAGATTACTTCCCGATGAGAATTATTATTCGTGAGCGACGGATGAATTCCGATCGCGCCCGTAACCATTTTCGGCCGGCCGCCGCCTGCGAAATCACCGACTTCGAAATAAATAGATAAATCGGACTTTCCCTGTCCGGCCTGCAAATCGAGAGCGCCCTTTTCGGGGATACGCGCCGATGTGCCGTCGTCGTTAATGATAAAAGCGCGGACAAGTTCGCGCCAGAGATCGCCGTCGAATTGTGTGCTTGCGACTCGAAATGAAATCGACGCCGCATCCCGTGCGTCTATTTGTATTTTTGTAAATTCCGGACTTTCCGCGGGATTCTTTGGAATTTCGTCCAAGAAATCGGCGACACCGTTTCCATTGTTATCGTCAAGATTTGGCACGACGATTTCGCCGCGCAAAATCGGTCCCTTGCTTCTCCCACCAACACTGTCTGTTCCACCAACACTGTCTGTTGCGCCAACTCGCGTTCCCGGCCGACTTTGTTGCGCGAACGCGACATGCCCCGAAAGAGAGAATGCTACAAAAAGTGCCGCGGCTCGGTGAATACTTGGAAGGCGCGCCATTCGTGAATGACAGTATAACCCCGTCCCGTGTTCCGCATGCGCGGAAACGGGTACATTACAATTGGCTGGCGCGAGTGGAAGTGCTACGCCGGCTTGTGGCCGAGTACGTGTCCACCCGTCGATTCGCCCCACACCCAGCAGGCGTCGTTCGGCGCGTTCACCGGGCGAATGATAAGCGTTCCTTTCAGAACCTTAATTTTGCGCGTGGTTCCGTCGTTCGTTTCGTCGGCGTGTGGCGGATAGAGAATGTCAATCGCACACTTGCCGCTCGAATGATCTCCGTCCGGCCAAGGTCTCGGAAAATAACTAGTAATATGCAATCCCTTCAACGCGTGCCGGACGTGATCGATCTGGCGCTGTTGAATGATTAACGATTCCTTCTGACCTGCACGGTTAATTGCTGTATCCAACGGGGGGTCCTCCATATTGCGTCCGCACCGCGAACGGTCTCGAACGGGGTCGGAGGGCCGGGTCGCGGTTTCCGCGCTTTGTTAGATCATTAACAATGCGAAATCGCGGCGCTGGTCCGGCGGCCGCCGAACGGGGTATCGGCGGAATGGACTGGACAAGGGTGAAGTTACGACGGTCCGTGGACGCGCGGTTGTTCCTTTTTTAGCGCCCCAACTAAATAGCGGCCGGTGATGGAATCCGCATTCGCCGCGACATCTTCGGGTGTCCCCTGCGCAATGACACGACCGCCTCCGGCCCCCGCCTCCGGCCCGATGTCGATGACGTGGTCGGCGTACGCGATGAAATCGAGGTGGTGCTCGATGGCAATAATCGTGTGACCGAAGTCAACGAGGTGATCGAGGGTTCTTAGCAATGTCGCGACGTCTTCGAGATGAAGACCGGTCGTCGGCTCATCGAACAAAAAGAGCGAACCTTTATCGTGGCGTTTGCCGGGATGTTCGCGCTCGAAGTCGTCCGCGATCGAGGTCGCGAGCTTCAATCGTTGCGCCTCGCCGCCCGAAAGCGTCGAAACGCCCTGTCCTATTCTTAAATATCCTAATCCGACAGCGATCACGGGCGCGAACTTGCGCGCGATGCCCGCGCCGTCGCCCGAAAAAAACCGCGAGGCCTCGTCGACCGTTAAATTTAATATTTCGCCGATGGTCTTGCCGCGCAATTTGACCCGGCGGACTTCCGGACGAAACCGCTCGCCGCCGCATTCCGAACATGGCAGATCGACGTCGGCCAGAAATTGCATTTCGACGCGCTCGAAACCCGCGCCTTCGCAGGTTTCACAGCGGCCGCCGGTTGTATTGAATGAAAACGTCCCCGGCGAGAATCGTTGCATTTTCGCCTCCGGCAGATCCGCGAGCGCCTTGCGGATGCCGTCATAAGCGCCGCACGCGGTTGCAACAATACTTTTCGACGTTCGACCGAGCGAGGCGGTGTCGACGAATATGAGATCTTCGAATTGTTCAAATCCGTCGACGCGGTCGCAGTCGCCCGGTTCGTCGCACGGTTCTCCGCGAAATCGCTTCCATTTTCGATATAATATTTCCTCGACGAGCGTCGATTTTCCCGAGCCGGAAACGCCGGTGATGACTGTAAACATTCCGGCGGGCACTTCAATGGTAACATTTTGTAAATTATGTTCGCGCGCGCCGACAATAGTTAAAAATGCGCCGTTGCCTTTGCGCCGGACTTCGCGGCGCGGCATGCTCCTGCGGCCTCCGAACCACGCGCCCGTCACCGACTCCGCGTTCGCCGCCGCTTTGCGCGGCGGACCTTGATAAAGAATAAGTCCGCCGGCCGCGCCCGCCCCCGGCCCCATATCGATGAGTTCGTCGGAAGCTAATAAAATTGCCGGGTCATGTTCGACGACGACCACGGTGTTTCCGAGCGACACCAGACTGCGCAATATGTGAATTAAACGATCGTTGTCGCGCGGGTGCAGTCCGACGCTCGGCTCATCGAGGACGAACAGCGCGTTTACGAGGCGCGATCCGACGGCGGTCGTTAAATTGACTCTTTGCATTTCGCCGCCCGAAAGCGTGCGCGACTGCCGGTCCAATGTTAAGTATCCGAGCCCGACTTCGCACAAATAGCCGAGGCGCGCGCGGATTTCGCCGAGCACGACTTCGACGGCGGACGCGCGCGCGACGGGTGGTTTATAATTTTCGAACCACGAGCGGAGTTCGTCGAGCGGCTTTTTATATAAATCGGCGATCGATAGATTTTCGACTCTTACTTTTAAAACCTCCGGCCGGAAACGCGTGCCGCCGCAGGCTTCGCAAACGCGCGCGCTTCTGTAACGCGATAACAATACGCGAACGTGCATTTTATACGTTCGCGTTTCGAGCCATGCGAACCAACCGTCGATGCCGAACCAGACTTTTTTATCAAATCCTCCCGGCTCGCCCTCCCAGATCCATTGTTTATGAGCGTCGGAAAGCGCTTCATAAGGAATATCGAACGGCACGCCCCGCTCGGCGCACCATTTTTTCAATTCGCGCCGCTCCCACGCGGTCGCCGGAGTGGTCCACGGCTTGATCGCGCCGTCGCCGAGCGATTTTCGCGGATCGGGTATTAGTAAATTTATGTCGATCTTTAGCGTTCGCCCGAATCCCGAACATGCGGGACAGGCCCCGGACGGATGATTGAATGAAAATTGTCCGACTGTCGGCTCCGAAAACTTCAAATCGCAATACGGACAGCGCAGCGCGTTGTCGAATCTTAATAATTCCGGCGAATCGCCGATTTGTATGGCCGCGCGTCCGGCGCCGTTCGCGAACGCCTGTTCGAGCGCGTCGATCGCGCGGCCGCGGGTGCGCGCCGAGAGCGCGACGCGGTCCACGAGAACGGCGACGCCGGATGTATTATTAGTTTTTAACGATTCGAGGCGCTCGACCGCGCCGCCGACGAGGACGCGTACGAATCCCTTTCGTTGCATCGATTGTTTAAAATCGCCGATTTCCATCGACGCCGCGTTCGGCGGCTCGAATGCGATCATCGCCTGCGGCTCGTCGTTTTTAGTATATTTATGAATGATTTCGTCGACGACGTCCTGCGGCGCGCGCCGCCGTATGGGGCGGTCGCATTTGTCACAATGTCGCGTGCCGAGCCGCGCGAACACGATTTTTAAATAATCGCCGAGTTCCGTAACTGTAGCGACCGTGGAACGCGCGGTCCGCACGTCGTTGCCCTGCGCGATCGCGATCGCGGGAGGGATTCCTTCGACGTCGTCGAGCAGCGGCCGCGCCATGCGATCGAGAAACTGCCGCGCATACGCGCTGAACGACTCGACATAGCGGCGCTGGCCTTCCGCGTAGAGCGTGTCGAACGCGAGCGAACTCTTGCCCGAGCCGGAGACTCCCGAAATCGAAGTCCATGATCCGCGGACAAAATTTACATTAATATTCTTTAAGTTGTGCTGACGGCAGCCGATCAGACGAATCGGCGGCGCGTGATGACGAGGTTCGTGGCTCTGCGGTGCGTCGGACAAAGGAAGGGCGAAAACAATAACGATGATCCGTCGGCGGGAGGTCATGAAAACGACACCCGCGGCAGCCGGTGAATGCATCGAGGCGCGCGGAGGACACCGGAAACGGTCGGGTACCCAATGTCCTTTTTGACAGTCCGCCCTTAGGCCGTTAGCTTCTCCGGCCCAAAAGTGCGGGCGCGTAGCTCAATTGGTTAGAGCACCGGACTGTCGATCCGGAGGTTACGGGTTCGATCCCCGCCGCGCTCGCCAACACTTTTGCGGCTGGATGGGCGTACTCCTCGAAGGCGAATCTTTGGAAGTCTCAAATAGTCCCGGAAGCGACGCGCCTGCGAATTGTGAGCGATTCGAATCGCCCGCGCCGAGTTATTGATAGTAAACAGCGGCGATCGATCGTTAACAAATCGATCGCTTTGGCGGACGCGTTGCTACAAAAAATCGCGAGCCGGCTTGCGCCGGCCCGCGGTACTCCGCATTGCGAAGCCCTGAACCGTAGGGAATCGCACTGGGATGCCCGTTGGATGGATCCACGCGGTCGAAATGTTCGGCGGAGTTTTGGCGTCGATTCGCGAAAATTCGCGAACGCCCTCGCGTTTCGGAAGATCGCGTCGTAACTCCCGATGGCGCAAGCGATCGCACGGCGCGTGTCGAGTGAAAACTCATGGGGCCGGACGAACCGTGAGCAGAAAATCGAGGCGGCAAGAAGCAATCGCGAGTCGCGCCCGTCGTTGTGAATGGCCAAATCCGCCGCGTTCACTCTCTGGACGCCGCGCGATCGTCACGGAGAATCGACGGTCCGATGCAAAGCGGAAATCGAATTCGATCTGTAGTTTTGCCTGTTTTATTAAATTTAATATTCGCCGCGGCGTGCGCCGCGCCCGCGCGAAAGGACGGGCCGTATCTCGCCGCGGCGCGGGATATCGGGCGCTGGCTTCGCTCGGCGGCCGTGGAGGACGCGAATGGATTACGATGGGCGGCCGATCCTGAGGATCCGAAAACGGCGGGCGATAGTTTATATAGCGGAACGGCGGGCATCGCGTTGTTTTTTGTTGAATTATACGAATCGACCGGCGAACGCGAATATCTAACGATCGCTCGGCGCGCGGCCGACGCGATGGCGGCGGCGCTGCCCGCCCGCGCGTCGGGAGAGGGCGCGGGGTTGTACACGGGCGTCGCGGGAGAAGGCGTCGCTTTTTTGGAAGTCTTCGCCGCGACGGGCGATGAATCTTACAAAAGGGCCGCGGAACGCGCCGTCGATCTTATTGTTCAATCGTTGGACGACGACAAAGCGGGAATTGTAAATGATATCATCGCGGGCAGGGCCGGAATCGGGTTGTTTCTTATTTACGCGAACGCGAGATTGAATGATACAAAAACGCTTCCCGCCGCCGAAACGGCTGCGAAGAGCCTCCTCTCTCGCGCGCACCGCGCGAAAACCGGTTCGTGGTGGGACATCGAACCGAGCTACAAGAGAAACATGCCGAATTTTTCCCACGGCACCGCGGGAGTCGCATTTTTTCTCGCGCGATTATATCAAAATATGAATCGTAAGGAATACCTCGACGCGGCGCTCGCAGGCGCGCAATATATCGAATCCGCGGCGGATATTTCGGACGACGGATTCCGCTTGTTTCACGCCGATCCCGACGGATTGGATCGTTATTATTTAGGATATTGCCACGGACCGGCCGGGACGGCGCGGTTGTTTTATTTATTAAACGATATTACGGGCGACAACCGGTGGCGCAATATCGCGTCGAAGTGTTCATGGACGATTCTCCGCAGCGGAATCCCCGCGGCGAGGACGACGGGCTTTTGGAATAATGTCAGCCAATGTTGCGGTTCGGCGGGAATCGGAGAATTTCTAATGTATGCGTCCGGCGGCGATAAGAGAGGCCCGGAAGAATCGAAGGCGCGGGTGCTCGCCGACGATTTGTTACATCGTGGCCTGCGCGACGCGCGGGGGCTCCGCTTTCCGCAGGCGGAACACCGAATCAAGCCCGATTTGATACTTGCGCAAACCGGCTTCGCGCAGGGCGCCGCCGGGATCGGATTGTTCTTATTGCATCTGGACGCGGCCGACCGGGGGCGCGCGCCGCGCGTCGTTCTGCCCGACGCGTTCGGATCGTGGCGCTGAATTTTCGTTAAATTTAATTTTCTACGCGTGCACGCCGGGCGCTTCCTCGCCGGTGTATTCGACCCACGCTTTATACGAATCCGTGAACGGCACCGGGCCGCGGACGGGAACTGTAGCGTTCTTGGCCGTATCGCCGCTCAAATCGAGGACGCGATTCGCGATGCCGCGGAGAAACGTGCGATCGTGCGAAACGAACAGCATCGAACCTTCGAAATCCGACAGTGTTTTTACTAACATTTCTTTCGTTAGTAAATCGAGGTGGTTCGTCGGCTCGTCGAGAACGAGAAAATTCGGCGGATCGAATAACATTCGCGCGAGTACCAGCCGCGATTTTTCGCCGCCCGAAAGTATATGAATCGGTTTTTCGATATCGTCGCCCGAGAATTGAAACGCGCCGAGGAGGCTCCGGCGCGCGCTGATCGTTTCCAGCGGAAAATCGTGCTCGATTTGTTCATTAACCGTGAATTCGGGATTTAATAATTCCAGCGAGTCCTGCGCGAAATAACCCATCTTGAGGCTCGCGCCGAGCTTGATCTGTCCCGCATCGGGCTTCAGGACGCCAACGACCATTTTTAACAATGTGGATTTTCCGGCGCCGTTGACGCCCATGACGCACCAGCGCTCGCCGCGGTGAATTTCGAAATCGAAATTATTATAAATCGAGCGCTCGCCGAATTTCTTAGTGACTCCGAGGATTTTCGCGACGTCGTCGCCCGAACGCGGCGGTTTCTTAAATTCGAACGGAACGACGACGCGCCGCTTCGGCGGTTCGACCTTTTCTATCTTATCGAGCTTCTTGATCCGGCTTTGCACTTGCGCCGCTTTCGCCGCGTGTTTTTCGAATCGATCAATAAACCGCTGTTCTTTCGCGAGCATCGCCTGCTGGCGCGCGTAAGCCGCCTCCTGCTGCGCCGAGCGCAATTCGCGTTCGCGCGTGTAAAAATCATAATCGCCCGAATAAGTAACAAGCTGTCCGGCGTCGATTTCAACAATTTTATCGACCACGCGGTTCATAAAGTCGCGGTCGTGGCACGTCATCAAAAGCGCCGATTTCGTATTCTTAATAAACCCCTCGAGCCACAAAATGGATTCGATGTCGAGGTGGTTCGTCGGTTCGTCCAATAATAACACATCGGGCTTTCCTAATAATACTTTCGCCATCGAAACGCGCATTTTCCAACCGCCCGAAAGTTCGGCGACGTCCGAATCGACGCGCGAATCCTCGAATCCGAGTCCATGCAATATTTCGCGGGCGCGCGCCTCGATTTCATAACCGCCCGATTGTTGATATTCGCCCTGCACCTCGCCGAATCGCTCGAGAATTGTATCCATTTCGTCGGCGCGATCGGGATCGGTCATCGCGTGTTCGAGTTCCGTCAACTCATGATGCAGATCGCCGAGACGGCCGCTCCCCGCGATCGTCTCCTCGAGGACGGTGCGCCCCGACATGTCGTGCGTTTCTTGTTTAAAATAACCAATACTAAGTTTCTTCGGCACCGAAATGACGCCGTCGTCGGCCGTTTCATCGCCGGTGATCAGCCGAAAAATTGTAGTCTTCCCGGCGCCGTTAGGACCGACGAGGCCGACTTTTTCGCCGGCGTTTAGTTGGAAGGACGCATCGAGAAAAAGGACCTGCCGGCCGAACTGTTTTGTGAGGTTGCTGAACGCAATCATGAGCCAGGCAGAGTAACCCGGCGGCAATGGCTCCGCGACGATCCCGTCCCACCCAATAGGGGCGTGTGCCGCCGCCATTCGCGATTCGCTTCAAATAGACATCGCAAAATGCCGATAGCGCCATGGCACCCACCATGCTCACCATAGCCCCGTTCATTCTGTGGATCCTCCCCTTCCAGGGCGACCGCGTCGAATTCCTGCTTCCGTCCGCGCGCGCCACGTCCGTCGTGACCGCCGAAGCGCATGGTGACAAGGTTGTCTATCTTGAAATTGCCCGCACTTCCTGTGCGCGTTGCGCGGCCGAAGCGCATGCGATCAACGATCTCCGGGCGAAGTACACAAATTCGAGATTCGAGATCATTACTGTTTATGACGAGCTCGCCGGGGGCGACGATCCGTTCGCGCGCGCGCTCGCGGACGCTACAAGAAAAAATTATGAACATCCAATCGCGCTGAACGACGGCGGCGAATTTCATAACACTTTTTATTCTAAAATTAAAGGAACGCCGAGCGCGTTCTTGATATCAAGAAGCGGCAAAATGGAGTTCTTGGGGCTCGACCCGCTTTCGCCCGCAAACACGGTTGCGACGCACGCTAAAATTGAGAGCATGCTCGCGGAGACGCGATCGCAGACCGGGCGGGGAACTGTCGTTCCTGCGAAATTGCCGGCTTTCTCATTGTTAGCATACGCGGGCGGCGTCATCCGTTCGGTTGAATTCAAAGATAAACCCACCATCCTCGTGACTTGGATGCCGGGTCCGTTGATGGACCGAATCGCGCCGTCGATCGAAAAATTGGAAAAAAAGCACGGCGATAAGATAAGAATCGTCGCCGTGGCGTTCGCCGATTTTGAAAACGCGGCGGAATCGGCTTCGCGTCTTTGTCCATCTGTTAAAATCGCGGCGCCCGACGCGCGAACGTATACCGCGCTCGACGCCACGCGACTTCCGCAAATATTACTTATCGATCGCGAGGGTAATTTCGTGAAGCGGATTTCCACGCTCTATGGAAACGAAGGAATCGAGGGCGAAGTTCTCGAACGTTATGCTCAGATTCTTATGACTACTCCGCCGGCATCGAGAGCGGCGATCACGTTGAAACAACTGATCCGCGACGAATCGACGGGATTCGCGTTCTCATTGCCGAACGGATTTAAACAAACAGCGCCGACCGGCGACGCGCATATCGAATATGTCGGCGGCGACAGCGCGCGCGTTCGATCGCATTTGTATGAAAGCGAACCCGGCAACAACGGCCTCTCGCGCGTCCGCGAATCGATCGCGGCCGCCGCGCGCAACTACCAAGTCAAATCGGAGGAGCGGCTCCAAAACGGCGCGCTGCTGCTCTCGGACGAATGGGACGGAACCGGCGGACGGTGCCGCGGCCTCCGGCTGTTCGTGAGCACGCCGAAAGGAATTGTAGAATTACAGATGTTCGGCGCCGCGCCCGAATTCGACCGTTATTGTGATGATTTCCGTAGTTCGGCCGAGTCGGTGATCGTCGAGCGAAAGTAACAATCGGCGGGCGGCGTCAAAAACCGCTTTCATTTTTTCGGGTTCGCGCGAAACTGTGCGAATGACTCATCGCGCGTCCCGACGTGAATTCCTCGGATATGCCGCCGCGGCCGCTGCCGCAACCTGGATTCCCGCGTGCCAAACCAACCCCCGGCGGCGGATTTTAACATTAAACGATAAACTTAATATTGGCGTCATCGGCGTCGGCGGCCGGGGAAATGATAATTTACACGGCGTCGCCGGCGAAAACATCGTCGCGATCTGCGACGTCGACGAAAACAATCTCGCGGGCGCGGCGAAGGAATTTCCGAACGCGAAGCGATTTGTAGATTTTCGCGAATTAGTATTATTACAATCGCTCGACGCGATCGTCGTCAGCACGCCCGACCACACGCACGCTCCCGCGGCCGCCGCGGGACTGCGCCGCGGTCTCGACGTTTATTGTGAAAAACCGCTCGCGCACAATGTACATGAAGTGCGCACCCTTACGGAACTCGCGCGCAAATATGGCGCCGTGACGCAGATGGGAACGCAAATCCACGACCACGCCAATTTCCGCCGCGTCGTCGAATTGATACAATCAAAAGCGATCGGCGACGTCAAGGAGTGCCACGTTTTTGTAAATGGAACGAACTGGTCGAAGGGCGAAAGAGCCAAGGAGCGCGTGCCGCCGCCGAATCATTTACATTACGATCTGTGGCTCGGGCCCGCAGAGGAGCAATCTTACGATCCGTCGTTCCACCCCGCGGGTTGGCGTCGCTGGTGGGCATTCGGCAACGGCACGCTCGGCGACATGGCGTGCCATTATATGGATCTGGCGTTTTGGGCATTACAATTAAAATACCCGAAGACAATCGAGGCCGAGGGCCCCGCGCCGGATCCCGAGACGGCGCCCGACCGGTTGAAAATTAGTTATACATTTCCGGAACGCGAAAATCTGCCGCCGGTGAATTTCACATGGTACGACGGCCATCACAGGCCGGAAATATTAAAGACGCTGAATCTCGAAAAATGGATCAACGGCGTTTTGTTTATCGGCGAACGCGGAAATGTAATCGCTAATTATGATAATCATGAATTGATTCCCGGCGCGAAAGCGATCGAACGGCCGAAGCCCTGGATTCCCGATTCCGTCGGGCATCATCGCGAATGGATCGAGGCTTGCAAGAATCGCGGAACGACGAGTTGTAATTTTAATTATTCCGGCCCGCTGACCGAGACCGTGCTGCTCGGCGCCGTCGCGTTCCGCACGGGGACCAGACTCGAATGGGACGCGGAATCGTTCAAAATTAAGAATTCCGAAGCGGCGAACGGGATGCTCCGCCAGAATTATCGTTCCGGCTGGACGCTCTAAGAATAGATAATTTTATGATTCGAACCGGCGGGAATCTCGTTTTCATAATGATTTGCCTGCTCGCGCTTTTCCGCGGAGGAGCGGCGCAGAACGCCGTTCAGTCCATGCCGGTGGATTATGTAGATCCGTTCATCGGCACCGCCGGATTCGGGCACACGTTTCCGGGCGCGACGGCGCCTTTTGGAATGGTACAATTGAGCCCCGACACGCGCGACAGCGGTTGGGAGAATTGTTCAGGATATCACAGTTCGAATCCTACAATTGTTGGATTCAGCCATACGCACTTGAGCGGCACCGGCTGCGCCGACATGGGCGATATTCTGGTGATGCCAACCGTCGGAAATGTAAAATGGAACGCCGGCGACGAGAATAAGCCGGGTTCGGGTTATCGGTCGAGGTTTGATCATAATTCGGAAGTCGCGCGTCCGGGCTTTTATGAAGTGGATTTAACGGATAGCGGAGTGCGTGCGGCATTGACGGCGTCCGATCGATGCGGAATGCACCGTTATCGATTTAATAAAAAAACTTCCGAAGCAACCATTTTATTCGATCTCACTCATGGGATCGGAGACGTGACTTCGGACAGTCTGCTCAGTGTAATTAATAATACCGAAATCGCCGGTTTCCGGCGTTCAAAGGGCTGGGCGGAGAATCAAATTGTATATTTCGTCGCCCGATTTTCGAATCCATTTGATAATTATCGAATTTGGGCGAACGGTGAAGAGCGGCGCGGCGTGAATTCGGCCGGTGGCAATTCGGTGAAAGGCGCGCTCCAATTTTCCGTCGACGCGGACGAGGCGATATTTGTAAAAGTTGGTCTGTCGTATGTCAATATCGAAGGCGCGCGGGCGAATCTCGATGCGGAAATTCCCGATTTTGATTTTGTTAAGATCCAATTACAAACATTCGAAAAATGGTCCGCCGCGCTTTCGCGAATCGAGGTTCACGGGACCGACGAACTGTCGCGGACGTTTTATACAGCTTTTTATCATGTAATGATCGCGCCGAATCTGTTATCGGATGTCGACGGCCGTTATCCTGGAATGGATCATAAAATTCATGAATCGCCGCGGCCCGTTTATCACGTTTTTTCGCTGTGGGACACCTTTCGCGCGCTGCATCCGTTATTGACGATCGTCGATCCCGAACGCGACGTCGATTTTATCCGTAGTCTTTTATTAAAATATAAGGAAAGCGGCACGCTCCCCGTCTGGGAACTCGCGGCGAACGAAACGAATTGTATGATCGGTTACCATTCAATTCCCGTGATCGTCGACGCTTGGCAAAAAGGCCTTCGAGGATTCGACGAAAAACTCGCGTTCGAGGCCATGAAGAAAAGCGCGCTCGAAGACCGGCTCGGACTCAAATATTATAAAGCCAACGGTTATATTCCCGTGGACCGCGAGAACGAAGGCGTTTCGAAGGCTCTCGAATACGCGTATGACGATTGGTGCATTTCGGAATTCGCGCGCTCTCTCGACGCGGCCGCCGACGTGCTGGAATTCAGGCGCCGCGCGAAAAGTTATATTAATAATTTCGACCCGTCGACGGGATTCATGCGCGCGAAGAAGTCCGGCGCGTGGGTGTCGCCGTTCGATCCGAATGAAGTCAGCGGTTATTTTACGGAGGCGAACTCGTGGCAATACTCCTTTTTCGCGCCGCACGACATTTCCGGCCTGATCGCGCTTCAGGGCGGCGACGCGGCGTTTATTAATAAATTGGAATTATTATTCAATACGCAGCCGGTGCTGACCGGCCGGCAGCAAGTCGACATCAGCGGCCTCATCGGCGAGTACGCGCACGGAAACGAGCCGAGCCATCACACGGCTTATTTATATCATTATGCCGGCGAACCCTGGCGATCGCAGCGCCGCGTCCATCAAATCCGCTCGCAATTCTACAATAACGCGCGCGACGGTATTTGTGGCAACGACGACTGCGGCCAGATGTCGGCGTGGTACGTATTGAGCAGCATCGGAATGTATCCCGTGGTGCCGGGCCGGCCGGAGTACGCCGTCGTCGGACCTTCGTTCGCAAATATTAAATTACATTTGCGAAACGGAAAGAAATTTACAATAAGGACCGACGAGAAATCGCCGGCGAATCAATATATTCAATCCGCAAAACTCAACCGGGAGCCGTTCGCACGCTCGTTTCTCCGCCACGACGAGATCATGGCCGGCGGCGTTATCGAATATTCCATGGGCGCGGAACCTAACAAAAAATGGGGGTCCGGCGCGGCGGAACGTCCGGTCTCCGCGACGAATTACGCGCTCGCGATGAATCCCGTATTCATAAGTAAGGCCCGATCTTTTATAGATAACCTCAAAGTCGAGATCTCGGTGTTCGAACCGGCTACGAATATTTATTATACAACCGACGGAAGTGTGCCGACAATTGCGTCGAATCATTATGAAGCTCCGTTCGAGATTTCGTCAAGCTGCGAAATCCGCGTTATCGCCGCGCGCGACGGCGTGAATCCGAGTTATGTTGAGTCCGCCCGCTTCATAAAACTTCCATACGACAAGAAAGTTATATACAAATATCCGTTCAGTCCTTTGTATACTGCCGGCGGCGAACAGGGCCTCGTCGACGGCGTGCGGGGCGATGCGAGAAGTTTCGGCGACTGGCAGGGATTTGAAGGAACCGATTTCGAGGCCGTGGTCGACCTCGGCGCGAAGCGCGAGATACATAAACTTTCGAGCGGCTGGCTTCATTATGAATCGTCTTGGATATTCCTTCCGACCGGCGTTGAGTATTTTATTAGCGACGACGGACAGAATTATCGATCGATATATAAATTAAAAATCGACGCCGCCGGGGGGCAGGGCCCGCTCTCCCGCGAGTGCGCATACGACGGGGCGCCGTTCTCCGCGCGTTTTATTAAAGTTGTCGCCGTCAATCGCGGCGTGTGTCCGCCCGGACATCCGGGTGCCGGCGGCAAGAGCTGGATTTTCGTCGACGAGATCGCGATCGAGTGACTCGCGCGTTCCGCGCACGGCGGCTAACATGCGCGGATGCACAATGCCCGAACGATATTCACGGCAGCCCTGCCGATACTTGTTGCGATCGCCGCGCTCGCGATTTCTCCCGCCGCCGCGATTCAACAAAAAAACAACGATAAGAATCCAAAAGATATAACAGATCAGTTCACGGTTCCCGACGGCCTCGAAGTGACGCTGTGGGCCGAGTCGCCGCAATTATATAATCCGACGGCGATGGACATCGATGCGCGCGGCCGCATTTGGGTTACGGAAGCTGTTAATTATCGAACGTGGGAGGGGCGCAACCCCGGACGGCGCCATCCCGAGGGCGATCGCGTCATGATTCTCGAAGACACCGACGGCGACGGCGTTTGCGATTCTTCAAAAGTATTTGTTCAGGAAAAGGGCCTCGTGGCGCCGCTCGGCATTTGTATACAAGGAAACCGAATATTAGTTTCATGTTCTCCGAACGCGATTTTATACACCGATTCCGACGGCGACGACAAGCCGGACCAGCGCGAAGTGTTATTGACCGGATTCGGAGGATTCGACCACGACCACGGACTCCATTCGTTCACGCCCGGGCCCGACGGAAGATTATATTGCTCGGTTGGCAACGCCGGTCCGCACATGGTGGTCGATAAGAATAATTGGCATCTTCGGAGCGGAAGTATTTATAACGGCGGCGGCGCCGAGGTTGTCGATAATAAGCCTGGACTCGTGAGCGACGACGGCCGCGTTTGGACCGGCGGACTCGTGTTTCGCATCGATGCGGCCGGCACCGGACTCGCTCCGCTTGCTCATAATTTTAGGAATAATTATGAAGTCGCGATCGATTCGTTCGGGAATATGTACCTATCGGATAACGACGATGACGGCAATCAGGGTTGCCGTACCGTCTGGGTGATGGAGGGCGGAAATTATGGTTACTTCTCGTCCGACGGATCACGATATTGGTCGGCCGACCGCCGGCCAGGCCAGTCGACGCCCGTCGCGCACTGGCATCAGGACGACCCCGGCGTGATGCCGGCTGGTTGTATCAATGGCGCGGGCGGCCCGACGGGCGTCGCGATTTATGAAGGATCGCTCATGCCGGCGCTTCGCGGCGCGGTTCTTAATTGCGACGCCGGTCGAAATGTAGTTTATGCGCACATGCCGGCCGCGGACGGCGCCGGATACAAACTCGAACAAAAAATATTAATTACGCCTTCGGAGAATAATAAGGATCCCAAAAAGAGCTGGTTCCGTCCGAGCGACGTCGCGGTCGGGCCCGACGGCGCGATTTACGTCGCGGATTGGTGGGATCCGGGCGTCGGCGGCCATGCGGCCGGCGATCAGAAGGCTTACGGAAAGATCGTTAGAATCGCGCCTAAAGGATACAAATCCGCGAAACCGAATTATAATTTTAGGGATATTCCCGGATTGCTCGAAGCGCTGCGTTCGCCGGCGCCTTCCGTTCGAAATCTTGCATTTACCGGACTCGCCGCCATGGGCGAACGCGCGCTGCCGGCATTGCAACAATTCGCGAGTTCCGGATCGGCGGAGGAGCGGTCGCGCGCGCTGTTTCTGCTCGCACGGGTCGCTCCGCAGGGTCGCCAGTCTGTCGAAAATGAATTATCCAATACAAACGTAAATATACGGATCGCCGCGTTTCGCGCTCTCCGCGCCTCCGGAATCGATCCGATGAGTACGATTGAAAAACTCTCGAACGACGCCTCGCCCGCGGTTCGCAGGGAGGCTGCCGTCGTGCTTCGCGACGCGTCGTTCGAGAGCACCAAGAATATATTATTTACATTAGCCCGGCAGCTCAACCCCGCGGATCGCTTCGAATTGGAGGCGTTCGGCGTCGCATGCTCGGGAAAAGAGGACGCCGCGCTGGCGATGCTCGCGGAGAAACTCGGCGACGTCCCGGAAAAATGGAGCGACCGTTTTGCTAAGATTGCGTGGAGACTCCATCCGAGTTCCGCCGCGACGGCGTTCGCGGCCCGCGCCATGAACGCAACGCTCGCGCCCGCGGCTCGCCGCGAGGCGATCGACGGGCTCGCATTTATCAAATCGCGCGAAGCGGCGGAAGCGATGTTACAAATTGCGCTCGGCGGACCGGAGGACACGCGCGGTTACGCGTCCTGGTGGATGCAAAATCGCGATACAAACGATTGGCGCGAATACGGCCTCGGCGCGCAGCTCACGACCGGAAATCGAACCAACGCAAAGATCGTTTATAAGAGCGAACTCATCCGCGCCGGCCTGCATCCGGTGGAAGTTGATATAACAAATGCGACGTCCGTCTGGCTGGTGGTGAATGACGGCGGAAACGGAAACTCGTGCGATTGGGCCGATTGGGTCGAACCGACGCTGACAGGACCGAAAGGCGCGTTGAAACTCTCCGAAATCGCATGGTTCAGCGCCGCCGCGGGATGGGGAAATGTTAATATTAATAAAAGCTGCGAAGGCGGGCCGATGCGCGTGGATGGCAAAGAATATTCCGGCGTTGGAACGCACGCGAATTCCGAAATCGGATTTCGCCTTCCGGAGGGTTATACTAAATTATCAGTTCAAGCCGCGCCCGACGACGGCGGCGCGAAGCAGAATGGCGGTCACACGACTTCCATAAAATTCGAAATTTATACAGAAACGCCGCCGGATCGCGGCCCGCTCCTTGCGCTCGAGAAAGCCGCGCTGGACGCCGCGGCGACCGAGGACGCGCGTGCGACAGCGGTAGCGAAACTCGCCGCCGACGCGGAGGGCGGTCAGTTTCTCATTCGCCTCGCGTCGAAGGGCGCGCTCTCCAAGAATCTAAAGAAAATCGCCGCCGAAAATATATATAACAATCCGGACTTGTCCGTTCGCGCGCTCGCGGGCGCATGGTTTCCGAAGAAACTCGTTTCCGGAAAGACGCTGCCGCCAATCGAGGATCTTGCAAAGATTTCCGGCACGCCGCGCGGCGGTCAGAAAATCTTTTTTAGCGACGTCGCGCAATGCTCGAAATGCCACACGTACTTCGGTCGCGGCGGCGACATCGGGCCGGATTTATCGCAGATCCGCACGAAATATCAAAAACCCGCGTTGCTCGACGCGATACTCAATCCGAGCGCGGGCATCGCCCATGGTTATGAAACTTGGATTCTTACTCTAAAAAATAACCAAACAATCGCCGGATTTATCATCGCCGACGGCGAAACTGTTGTAATTAAAGATACGCAGGGACAGCGCCACGTGATCGCGAGAGCCGACATTGCCGAACGCGACATGCAAAAGATCTCCGCGATGCCCGAGGGCGTCGCACTCGGCCTCGAACCCGCCCAAATCGCCGATCTCGCCGAGTTTTTATTAACGGACCGCGCCGCGCCGCCGAAACTCGGCGATGAAATATCGTTATTCAACGGCCGCGATTTCAGCGGCTGGACATATCATTTAACAAATCCAAGATTGAAGCTCGAGGACGTCTGGTCGGTCGTCGACGGCACGATTCATTGCAAAGGCGAGCCCGCCGGTTACATCCGCACAACCGCGGATTATACAAATTATTCTCTCACGGTCGAATGGAAGTTCGACCCGGCGCGACCCGGCAATTCCGGCGTTCTCAACCGGATGGTCGGCGAAGATAAAGTCTGGCCGAAGAGCATCGAAGCACAATTGTTACATCGAAACGCGGGCGACATCTGGAACATCGACGAATTCCCGATGATGACCGATCCGGCGCGCACGGAAGGACGACATACGGTAAAATTGTTACCATGTAACGAAAAACCCGCCGGCCAGTGGAATCTTTACGAAATCACAATGAACCACGGCGAACTCAAATTCGTCGTCAACGGCGAAATTCAAAACATCGCCCATTGGTGCGACGAGGTCCCCGGAAAAATTTGCTTACAGTCCGAGGGCGGAGATATCTATTTCAGAAACGTTAAGATTCGGCCGATTCTCGATTGAAAAGGAAACGCTCCAGCGCCGCTGGGCGCTTGCGCTGCGCGCGCCGCGTGCCCTGCGCGGGCGGCGAGTTGTGCGCTCGACAGGTTGGGTCGGCGGCTCGGCAGTGCTCGTCGCGACCCAACCAATCGAGCGCACAGCGGGGGGATAATAAAAGAAGGAAAATTAGCGTCGGGGGGCGAGGCGGTCGCGGGACGCGCGGTGTGGCCGCGCTTGCGCGGGTACGCGCGCGCCGCGGAGCCCGCCGACCGCTTTGACGTGATTACTATTAGTCTTTATTAACTAAAAGTGCCTCGGCTATCCCTAACAACTATTTCAGAAGCTCCTTGAGCTTCGTCTCGATCGCGTCGGCCCAGATTTCGTATCCTTTCTTCGATAAATGCAAATAATCTGGCATGATGTCCTTTGATATCGAACCGTCCGCGTTCATGAATTTCTTTCCGATATCAAGATAGTGGACGGTTTTGCCGTCGTCGAGAAGTTGAATGATGGCATTTGCTTTGTCGATCTTGCCGCGTTGCGCGTCGGGCTTTTCGGAGCGCGGGAAGACCGCGAGCAGTAAAATCTTCATATTCGGCAGGCGGCGCTGCAGCTTATTTACAATTTCGGCGATGCCGGCTGCGATCTCTTTGTCGGTGTTATCGTTGCCGTTCGAGTTATTTGTGCCGATCATGATCACGGCCGCCTTCGGTTTCACGCCGTCGACATTTCCGTGGTCGATGCGCCATAGAACGTGCTGCGTGCGGTCGCCGCTGAAGCCGAGGTTTACCGCTTTTCGATTGCCATAATATTTTTTCCACGCGTCGGCGCCTTCGCCCTCCCATCCCTGAGTGATGGAATCGCCGATAAAGAGAAGTTCGGCCTCGCCTTTCTTTACAATTTCGTTCGTTTGTTTAAATCGCTCCTTCCACCAGTCCTCATCTTCGCGCGCGGCGGGCGTGAGCGACGTTGGTTTTTTATTTGTTATTTCGGTGGGCGCGGTCGCCGGTTTTTTTTCTTGTTTTACCGGCGCGATGGCGAACACGACAAATACGGGAAAAATGCATTGAAAAAGGATGTGTCGGATCATGGCGTTGCGATTATACGATTGCGGCATGCGCTCACAACGCGCTTTTTTGAGATCTTTCCGGGGGGCGGAGCTTTCAGGGGCCGTTCTTCGGACGATTCTGCGCGCGGAGCCGTTCGATTTCGGCGATTCGTTCGCGTAATTTTCTTTCGAGACCGCGATCCGTCGGTTGATAATATTGTTTATTCTTAATGCGGTCGGGCAGGCAGTCCATTCCGCCGACGCCCCCCTCGAAATCGTGCGCGTATTTGTAACCATCGCCGTATCCGGATTCTTTCATCAATTTTGTGGGCGCGTTTCTCAAGTGCAGCGGCACGGGATCCGCGGCGATGTTTTGTAAGTCTTCCAGAATTTTATTATGCGCCGAGTAGGCCGCATTACTTTTCGGCGCGAGTGCGAGATAAATCGCGGCTTCGACGAGCGCCAGATGGCCTTCGGGAACGCCGAGAAAATCAAACGCCTCTTTCGCGTGCAATGCGACGGCCAGCGCCGCCGGATCGGCGAGGCCGATGTCTTCGCTCGCCATTCTTACCAATCGCCTTGCTATAAATAGCGCGTCCTCGCCGCTCTCGATCATTCGCAAACACCAGTACGCGGAAGCGTCGGGATCGCTCTCGCGCACGGACTTGTGCAATGCCGAAATTAAATTATAATGTTCCTCTCCGCTCCGATCGTATAATAACGTTTTCCGTTGCGTCGCCTCGCGCACGGATGCGGCGGTGATTTCGGCTTTTTCCGCATCGTTTAATTTAGCGAATGCCGACGCCGTCTCGAGCACGGTCAGCGCGCGCCGCGCGTCGCCGCTCGCGAAGTGCGCGATTTGCTCCAACACGTCGTCGGCCGCGACGATTTCGCGATTGCCGAGACCCCGTTCCCGGTCGTCCAGAGCGCGTTTTTGTATAATTATCAAATCCTCGACCGACAACGGTTCCATCACGACGACTTTCGAGCGCGAGAGCAGGGCGCCGACGACTTCGAAGCTCGGATTTTCCGTGGTCGCGCCGATCAGCACGACGTCGCCGCGCTCGACGTGCGGCAAGAACGCGTCCTGTTGCGCGCGGTTGAATCTGTGTATTTCATCGATAAAAACTATAGTTGCCGCGCCGCCGCGCTTGCGTTCGCGCGCCGCCTCCGACATGACTTCTTTTACTTCCTTGATTCCGGAGAGCACCGCCGAAAATGGTACAAATCGCCCTTTCGTTACCGCGGCGATCAAACGTGCGAGCGTCGTTTTGCCGGTCCCGGGCGGGCCCCACAAAATAACACTTCCGATCGCGCCGTCCTCGATCTGTTTTCTTAATAATCGATCGGGGCCGAGGACGTGGCGTTGGCCAACGAACTCGTCGAGCGTGCGCGGCCGCATTCGTTCGGCGAGCGGCGCCTCGCGCGGGGCCGGCTCGATCGGATCGGGTTCATACAGTTTCGAAAAGAGATCGCCCACGCAATGTTCGACTATCTATTTGTCGTCCGGCAGATCGTTCATCGTGATTTCGCTGATATTTCCCAACGCTTTGTCGACGAGATTTTCCTCGGCGCCGTCGAGAACTTTAATAAAAATTTCCTTGAGCAAACCGGCGAGCTTCGCATTGTCGCGCGGCGGCGAAAGTTTAATTATCAATTTCTCGACATCGGCGCCGGCGGCTCCGAAAGCCGGGATTGTTCTTGCCGCTTCGATCGAGCCGTGAAAATCGCGCGCGTCCGACGCGTCGATTACCAACGAATCGCCGTCATGATATACTTTCAAAACGCGCGGATTCGTCGATAACGAAAAGAACCCGAACCGCCGCTTCGCGCCCGCCGAATCGATGGCGTCGAGGCGCGATTTAAAGTAATCGGCGCGGGACTTGAACGAACTCGACACATTCGTCGCGAACACTTTCCTGACGACGGTTCCATACTTTTGCCATGCTACATATCCAAAGAGCGCGACGGAGACGGCCGTCATTAATAATATTGCGAGGCCGACCGGCCCGCCGATCGATTGAAATCTCGGCCGCCGCGCTTGGATATGTAAATTTCGCGTGAGCGGTTTTGGGACAATTGTCCGCTTTGGGACATTCGTTTCGGTCATGATTGCTTGTTTCATCGTACGCGTGTTGGACGCGGCGCGCGCCGAAAGTTCGCGATCTTTGGAAGGCCGATCGCGGCGGCATTGCGATTGAGTTTGCCGTTGCGGCGCGCATACTTCGATTTGAAATGTCGAAGACGCACACCGGCTGGCGCAACGCGATTCCGTTCGGCCTCTTGTCGGAGAAGCCGCGCCACATTCGCGAGGTCGCGCGCGTCGCGTTCGAGAATCGCGACAACCTCGGATACGCGTGGCGGATTTTGCGCGATGGGGTTTGCGACGGCTGCTCGCTTGGGCCGCGCGGCCTGCGCGACGACGTCATCGAAGGCGTGCATTTGTGTACAACGCGGCTGCGCCTTCTGCGGTTGAACACGATGCCGGCGTTTACGGATCGCGCGGTCGAGGACGTCGCGCGATTGCGACAATTAACAAATGAGGAATTACAACAATTAGGCCGCGTGCCGCATCCTTATATTTGGAAGAAAGGCGAACGCGGCTTCCGGCGGATCAGTTGGGACGAGGCGCTCGACGCCGCGGCGTTCGCGATCACGCGCACGGCGCCGGAGCGGCTCGGCTTTTTCGCGACGTCGCGCGGAATTACAAATGAAGCGTATTATATATTTCAAAAATCGGCGCGCCTGCTCGGAAGCAATCACGTCGACCTCTGCGCGCGACTTTGCCACGCCGCGAGCGTCGCCGCGCTGAAAGATATGATCGGCATCGGCGCGCCGACATGTTCTCTTTCGGATTTTATCGGCACGGATTTATTAGTTTTGGTTGGAACCGATCTCGCTAACAATCAGCCGGTCTCGACGAAGTACATGGCGGTGGCGAAAGATCGGGGAACTCGAATTGTTGTTATTAATCCGTACCGCGAGCCGGGTCTCGAGCGCTACTGGGTGCCGTCGCTGCCGAAGTCCGCGCTCTTTGGAACGAAACTACAGGACGACTTCTTTCAAGTTCGCGTCGGCGGCGACATCGCGTTTTTGAACGGCGTGTTGAAAGGACTGCTTGAGCGCGGCGCGGTCGATCGCGAGTTTGTCGAGCAGCATACTTCGGACTTCGAATCGATCGAATTATATATTAAGGATCTGTCGTGGAATTCGATCGCGGAGAGCGCCGGCGCCACGCGCGACGAGATCATGCGTTTTGTAGATATCTATTCCAAAGCGCGCACTTCGGTGTGGTGTTATTCGATGGGATTGACGCAACACCGTTTCGGCGTTCAAAATGTCATGGCGTTGATTAATGTTGTATTGTCGCGCGGCATGATCGGGCGCGAAAAGTGCGGGATCATGCCGATTCGCGGACACAGCGGCGTGCAGGGCGGCGGCGAAATGGCCGTGGATCCGTCGAAACTTCCGGGACTCGGCATTATTAATGAAACGACGGCCGCAAAAATGTCGGAAACGTGGGGCGCGCGGGTTCCGGCGTGGCACGGTTTCCGAACGCCCGAACTCGTCGAGGCCTGCGGGCGCGGCGAAATTGATATGTTATACTCGGTGGGCGGCAATCTGTTCGCGACGATGCCGGATCCAAAATTTGTCGAACACGCGATGTCGCTCGTGCGGACGCGCATCCATCAGGATATTGTAATTAACACTTCCACGCTGCTCGATCCGGGGGAGTCTGTTTTGTTACTTCCCGCGCAAACGCGCTACGAACACGCGGGCGGCGTGACGTCGACGAACACCGAGCGGCGCATCCGCTTCTCGCCAGAAATTCCGGGTCCCCGCATCGGCGAGGCAAAACCCGAATGGGAAATTCCGGCGTTGATCGCGATGCGCGCGCGGCCCGAATTGAAGCAATCGCTTCATTATGAAAATACGATGCAGATTCGCGAGGAAATCGCGCGCGTCGTGCCGCTTTATAAAGGAATCGAGAATTTAAAGAAAGCCGGCGACTGGGTGCAATGGGGCGGTCCGATGCTCTGCGCGGGAGGGCGATTCGAAGGAATGCCCGCGGATCGCGCGGAATTTAGAATTGTTAAAATGCCCGACGTCGCCGTGCCGGATGGTAAATTTTACCTATCGACGCGAAGGGGCAAGCAATTCAATTCCATTACGTTTGGAACGAAGGATCCGCTGACCGGATCGATTTCGCGCGACGAAGTGTTTATAAACGAAGGCGACGCGCGGAAACTGAATATCAAGAACGGAGAACGTGTTTTATTAAAATCCGCGACGGGAGAGATGCGCGGAGTGGCCCGCATCGCCGACGTCGCGGCGGGCAATTTGGTCGCGCAATGGCCGGAGGCGAATGTACTGATCAGCCGCCGCGCGGATCCGATCTCCGGCGAGCCCGATTACAACGCGATCGTTAGCATCGAGCGCGCATAATGCGGCAACCGGCGCTTCGTTTTATTAGTTTACTTCTGACCGCGGCGCCCGCGTGCGCCACTCCGCCGCGCGGAGAAGTGCGCGTCCTTGCGCGTGAAACCTATCAAATCCGCGCGAGCGAGTCCCCGGTCGCGACGGAAACATTGGAAATTCGGACGACGCGTACGTTCGGCCGGAGAATCGAAATCACACGGACTCCCGCCGGACAATCCCCCCGGGGATTTCGCTGCGCAATTGGAGTCGCCGCGGATTGGTCGGTACTTGAGTTAAAAATTCTTCGCGCGGACGAAGAGGAAGTAATCATTCCGGCCGCGGTCGGAAAGCAACTGTTCATCGAGTCGCCCGGCGGACTCATGCCGCTGCTCCGCACGCTGCGCCTCGACGAGGGCGCGCACCGAGTCGAAGAATGCATGATGTATACTATCGACGATGGATTGTTAAAATCGGCGACGCTCGACATCCGGCGCGCCGCCGACCGCGCGCGCCGCGTTTGTTATCAATACAGAATCGACGGGGGCGTGTGGCGCGAACTCGAAACCGACCACCGTGATCTGCCGCTGCTATGGCGCGGCGCGGGAATGGAAATCGTTAAATTATAATTATAGACCGCAACCCGCTCAGCGCATCGCGATCTGCAATATACTCAAATCCGTATACCATTCCACGGGCGACCGGTCGTCGGTGAACGTCGGCGCGGATGGATCCGCCGAGAGCGCGGTCCATGTATACAATGCCGCCCGTTTGTGGAGCGCGAGATCGGCGCGATGGGAGGCCTCCAACCGCGGGCGGATCGGACCGTCGCTCGCGAAGAAGATATAATTATTAAATGGCACGTCGGTATTGATAACTTCAAATCGTCCGACGCCGCCCGTGCGCGAGCTGCTTCCGAATGCCGCCACGAGCGCGTTTTGAATTCCGCGGAGGGCGATCGAATTCGCGTTCGGCGCTCCGGCGTTGACGGCGCACACGCCGCCCGGTTTCAGATGGCTCTTTACTATTTCGAAATACTCGCGCGTCACGAGGTGCGCGGGAATGTACGGCTGCCGGTACGCGTCGCCGATGATAATATCATATTTACGATCGGTTCGCGCGAGAAACGTGCGCCCGTCTTCGATGAAAATACTAAGAAACCGCTCGTCGAGACCGAAAAAGCGGCGCCCGAGTTCGACGATTTCCCCGTCGATCTCGACGCCGTCGATGTGGAGTCCGTATTCGTCGCCGAACGACATTTGGAGCTGCGTCGCGATCGTGCCGGCCGCAAGCCCGACAATACATATATCCAATTTTGGCTTCTCCGCGCCATTCCGGGGCCGCGCGATGTCCGGAAGTAACAGAAAGTATCCCCACTCGCCCGGCGAAATCCGGCGATCGTCGTATTGTATGGAATGATAGGAAAGACCCTCGTTCATTTCTAACAAATTGCGCTTTTCGCGATCGTCGCGAACGACGCGCACGACGTGGTACGCCGTTTCGCGCTCCTCGATCACGTTCGGAGCGAGCGCGCGCCGCTGCGGGAACAGCATCATAACAATCGGCGCGATCATAATCATCGCCGCGCCGCCCGACGCGGCGCGCGCGCGCGCGAAAAACAATCCCGCGGCGGCGCTTGCCAGCACGAGCGCGCCGAAAAGTTGTATCGATCCTCGCGTTCCCATCAGCGGAATTGTTAATAATGCCGGCAAATAGGCGCCCGCGATGCTTCCGACTGTCGAAAGCGCGAAAACGAGGCCGCCGCGCGACCCCGCGCTCGCGTCGCCGCGCGCGAGGAGCCGAATCGTGAACGGCGAGACCATTCCTAACAGAAACATCGGCGCGCCGAAGATCAGTAACATCGCCGCGAGCGTCCCAACGAAGAGCGACGCGTTTTGATTCGAAATCGCCGGGCGCGCCGCGGCGAGCACGGGGTCGGCGACGAAAGGTAATATTATCAATAACACCGCCGCGACGAGCGAGATTGAATATAATAACTTTTCCGACGGCCGCCGGTCGGCCGTTCGTCCGCCGATCCAATAGCCGGCGGCGAGGCTCGCGAGCACGACGCCGAGGACGTTGGTTGTAATAAACTGCGTCGACCCGAACGACGGCGCGAGCAGCCGGAACGCGCAGACTTCGACGGCCACCGTCGACGCGCCGCACGCGATTAAATGCACTAATAACCAGCGCGTCGGAGCCGTCGGTGCGCCGTTTTTTTGTAAATTATTCATTTTGCCGGGGCGCCTCCGCCGGAATTCGTATTCTTTAAAATGCGTTCGTCGCGCAACCGGTCGAGCACCCAGTTTGCCATCGCGTCCTCGTCGGTTTTGTTGGATCGCGGACACGCATCGCACAGCGAAGTCCAGCAATCGGAGCAAATCTTATAATTTTCGCGAACCCCGTCGGTGACGTCGCCGAGCGTGACCGTCACGAGGCGTTTTCCGCAACGTTCGCAATTCGGAATGCGCGGCATACCGCTCATGCGCCGCTCCCGCGCTGGCGCGCGACTTCAAAACATAAAATCGCGCCAGCCGCCGCGACGTTTAACGATTCGGCCATTCCCTTGATCGGAATTCGAACTGTAATTTCACATAAAGCGCGCACATTGTCGGCGACACCGCCGCCTTCGTTGCCGAAAACGAGCGCGATCGGCGGACGCAGATTCGTTTTATGATATATTTCGCCCCCGACGGACGCGGTCGCGACGAGCCGCGTTTCGTGCGCGCGCGCCGAAGCCGCGATATCCTTAAATATCACGTTCGCCGCGATCGGAATATGAAAGATGGATCCGGCCGACGCGCGGAGCGCCTTGTCGTTCCACGGCGAGACGGAATCGCGCGATACTATAAATCCGCCCGCACCGGCGGCATCGGCGGTTCTTAACAATGTTCCGAGATTGCCGGGATCCGATACGCCCGCGGCAATCACTATAAATATCGGTTTTTTCTTAAAGATCTCGTCGGGCGTTTTCGACTCGCGCCGCACGAGCGCGACGAGCCCCTGCGGCGCGCGCGTGGCGCTCGCCGCGTCGAGGACGCCCGATTCGACGATGCGGACGTCGATTTTTTTGGCGCGCAGCGCGTCGAGCAACGCGGCGCCGCGATCTCCCGCGACGGCATCCGGCGTCGCGAGCGCGATCTCGATCGGCGCGCCGGCGCGCACCGCCTCCTCGGCGACGCGCAATCCCTCGACGACGAAATACTCCGGCTCCGCGCCTTCCTGCGCGCGCCGGAACTGCTGAATGATAGGATTGCGCCGCGATGTGATCGGCGGTGGTTCGTTCACGGACGAATCATAACAATCGCGCCGCGCATCGACGGATACTTAATTTGATTTTTTCGTTTTTTTTGTTGCGACTCCGCATTTGACTCAAGCCCTCGTCCTGCGCGTGGACGCGCGTGGAGCGCTCGTCGAAACGGGCGGGCGATCCGTGTACGCGCAGTTGCGCGGCAATTTATTTCAAGAATCGACATGGTCGACGCGGCCGGTCGCCGTCGGCGATTTCGTGCGCGTCGAGGGGACGGGCGATGATTTAACAATTGCGGAAGTCGCGCCGCGAAAATCACAATTAATTCGGCGCGCGGGCGGCGAGACGCCGCACGCGCAGGTCATCGCAGCCAACATCGACTGCGTCGCGGCGATCGGATCGCTCGGCAAACCCACGTTTTCGTCGACGTTCGTCGACCGCGTGCTCGCCGCCGCGACGGCGAACGACGTCGCGGGAATCGTTATATTAAACAAAAGCGACGAAGCCCGGCCGGGCGACATCGAGCGCATTTGCGACACTTATCGAAAAGCGCGCTGCGTGTGTATTGTAACATCAATGAAAACCGGCGCGGGCGTCGACGAGCTGCGCGCGGCCGTCCGCGGCAAATCGTGCGTTCTTACCGGACTCTCGGGCGTCGGCAAATCGTCGATCATCAATATATTAATTCCGAGCGCGGATCGTCCGATCGGACACTTATCATGGAAATGGAAACAGGGGCGCCACACGACGACGTCGGTCGAATTATTACATATGCCCGACGGCGGCGATTTGATCGACACGCCGGGGATTCGTAATTTTATTCCATGGGGCGTGCACCGCGGTTCGCTTCGCCATTGTTTTCCGGACCTCGATCCGCTGCTCGAAAGATGCAAATTTAATAATTGCCAGCACTCGGGCGACGAGGGCTGCGGCGTGCTCGCGGCCGTCGACACCGGCGAAATCGCGCGGACGCGCGTCGCGTCGTATTTGGAAATTCTTTCGGAACTCGAACCGCCGCCAGAACAGTGGAGCGAGGGCGCGCGGCCGCACTCCGAGGCGGACGACGGCGACGAATAGTTAATTTGACGTTACTACTATTACGATTTGCGCGGTTTTTTGAATTCCATGCCTTCGAGCATCGAACGCACCATGTCGCCGTACGTGAGCGATCCGTCGAGCAGCGTCCGCGCAAGGACCGAATTCTGATGCAGTCCCTCGAGGACGAATTCCATGGCCGCCGCCGATTCGTCGTCGCGGAGTTTCGTTAAATATTCTTTTGTCAGTCTCTCGAGGCCGGGAATCTTCACGAGCATTTTTTGTAACGATACTGAATCCTGATTGTCGTCGATGACAATCGTATTTCCGGCGCCGAACCAATCCTGCACGGGCTTGAACACGCTGCCGTCGCCCGCCGGCGGCGCGTCCGCGCCGTGCGCCTGTTTTTTTGTAGGTTTCGAACGCAGCGCGTCGGGAAAGAACTGATCAAATGTAGCTTTCAACCCGAGGCCGATCAGTCGATTCGCCACGACTTCGACGCCCTCGCGCTCGCCTTCGTATACTAATTCCACTTTTCCCGAAACGGCGGGCGCGGATGCTAACAAATCGCAAACGCGCGCCGTCTCGGTCGCCAATCCGAGCCGCGCCGCGCGCCGTTCGGCATTACTAACGATCTGTTCGAGCAGCGCGATCGTGAGGCGCGCCGAAACGCCCGAGGATTGATTGACAAATTCGCTCGCGCGCGCCTCGAACGCGACGCGCTCGACGGTCTCGCGCAAAAACGAAGGAATGTTAATTTTCGGCGACGGCCCGCGGTCGGTCCACGCCTCCTGCGCGGTGATAAGCATTCCCTCGTCGACGGTCTTCGGATAATGCGTCAATATCTGCGCGGCGATGCGGTCGCGCAGCGGAGTTATGATATTTCCTCGATTTGTATAATCCTCCGGATTTGCCGCGAACACCATCATGATATCGAGCGGCAGACGGATCGGAAATCCGCGAATTTGAAAATCGCGCTCTTCGAGTATATTTAATAATCCGACTTGGATGCGCGGCTGCAGGTCGGGCAGTTCGTTGATTGCAAAGATTCCGCGATTGGTCCTCGGAATGATACCATAATGAATCGCGCCTTCGTCGGCATAGGAGAGACCGCGCGCGGCGGCTTTGATCGGATCGATGTCGCCGATCAAATCGGCAATGGTTACATCGGGCGTCGCGAGTTTTTCGCGGTAACGCTGCTCGCGCGGAATCCAACAAATCGGCGCGTCGTCGCCTTTTTCGGCGACGATTCTGCGGCCTTCCGCGCTGACGGGCGCGAAGGGGTCGTCGTTCAATGCCGCGCCGTCGAGCGCCGGAATTGTTTCATCCAAAAATTGTATCAATTGCCGCAGAATGCGAGTCTTGGCCTGGCCGCGGAGACCGAGCAGAATGAAGTCCTGCTTTGCCAGAATTGCATTTTCGATGTTCGGCAAAACTGTGGCGTCGTAGCCGACAATCCCCGACCAACGCGGCGTCTTTTCGCGGAGCATCCGGAGGAGGTTGTGTCGCATTTCGTCGCGGACCGAACGCGTTTCGTATCCGGCGCGGCGTAATTCGCCGATGGTTTTGGGCTGGGTCATGGGCGCGAAAAGAGTAGCGGATGAAATTGCGTTCCGCCCGCCGTTGTTTTGCGGGCGTTCTGGATTAGAAGTCGACGACAAGCGCGAAACGAGACCCATCGATGGCTTCCACAGAGTTCCCTCCAAAGGTTGTACACTTTGGTGCGTCTCGCGATCGCGTCGCCGCCCCCGGCATGCCGGACTCAACGTTACAAATACCGATTTTCCCGCTCAATATTCCCCTCTTCTTTCCGGGGCGGGCGCTGCCGTTGCATATTTTCGAAATGCGCTATCGCGCGCTGATTCGCGACGCGCTTGCGGGAAATCGAAGATTCGCAATGGCGGTTTTCCGGCCCGGTTGGGAAACGGATTATGAAGGTCGGCCGCCCGTCTACCCGACGGTGTGCATCGGCTCGATCGTTAAATATAACGAACTTCCGGACGGGCGATTTTTATTATTACTGAACGGAGAGGCGCGCGCGCGATTGGAGTCGGAGTGCAACGGCAAGCCCTACCGCGTCGGAACGGTCAGCATCGCCGACGAGACGCCGCTTACGGACTGCGAAAATAAAGAATGGAAACTGAAGCTCGAAGCGGCGTTTTATGAATTATGCAGCAAAAAAGTGCTGCCGCTCTGCGGGCCGAACGTCGGCGAACCGCGCGAGTCGCGTGCGATCGAGATCGCGGAGGAGACGATTCTCTCGCTGCCGATTCCGATCGAAAAGAAAATGTGTTTATATTCGACGGAAGGACAAGCCCAACGGATCGCGCGAGTTCATCAGGCGATTCGCGAATATATTGAAACGCGCGCTTTGTTAAATAAACCCCGCGACGGGAGCTCGGCGAATAATTAGTTAAATTATTTCGGACGGGAGGCGGAGCGCGTCGCCGAAGCGGGCATGTCGATGACAGTTGCGGATTCTACAATATCGGCGCTTTCGCCCCTTCCACCCGCGGCGCCGTCGGCGCCATAACAGATCAATTCGAAGGATCGGCCGTCGGGATTCCGATTATAATCATAAGGATTGTTCCACGGGTCCCGGAGATCCGATTCGTCGACTCCGAAAGGAAGGGAGGTCTCGATTTCCGCAAAAAGCGCGTCCAGCGAATCCGGCAGTTCGCGATTCCGATTGTAATATTCTTGAACGGCCCCGGCGAGCGCGCGCAAATCGGACTTTGCTTTTCGCGTTTTCAACACCGCTCCCGACGGCGGCCAATATACATAAAGCGCCGTCGCGACGACGGCGATCGAGAGAACATACGTGAGCCGGGGAATGCGCATTCTTACCTTTGCAAGAACCAAACGTTCGCCATAAACAAAAAATCCCGGCGTTCGTCACGCCGGGATTTCGTTTGAAAGGAGTCGGACTTTAGCGAAGGGCTCCTTTGCTTTCCGCGGCTTTCTTTAGATCTTCCGCAAGTTTTGCAACTTTGACGGAAGGATACTTCTTGAGAACGTCCGCGAGCTTCGTGGCCGCCGTAACGCGACCGCCTTTGTCTTTCATTAGTTCTTCGGATTCTGTAACAACTTTGTCCGCGGCAAGGTCGTCTTTCGAACCGGATTCGATTTCCTTGACCTGCGCGGCGACTTTGTCGGTCCAGTCCTTATCGCCGGCAACCTGCTTGGAAAGTTGCTTTAGTAAATTCAGCGCTTTCTGCGGACGGCCCGCGTCGACCATTCGCTTGGACATCGCGAAACGCGCGTCCACAGTTTTTGTTAACTGTTCGACGAGCGATGCCGCGCTTTCCTTAGCTTTGTCGTTCGGTCCTTTCTCGGCAATTCCGCGCGCAGCCGTTACGACCTTGCCGAAATTGCGGGAATTCAGATCTTTAGTAACTCCCTTCAAGGCGCCGTCCAGCGGCTTCACTTGATGCATTTTCGCGAGTTGTTCTTCGATATTCTTTTCGCAGGAGCCGCCGCCGTCGAGCGTCCAGACGATGGAGCCATCGACGCCGACCAATGCGGTTTGAGGAAGTCCATTGCCAGCGAGCCGGAACGGCGAACCCGCTCCGAGGACGCCCATCGGGACCTTTCCGGTCCAGGCCTGCGCCATGAATGGTACAATTTCATCGCGCTTGTGATCCTGCAGCTCCACTAACAATACGTGGAGGCCCTGGCTCTCATACTTATCGAGCATTTTGATGGCGTGAGGCACGCTCCCGCCGACACATCCTCCTCAGTTCTTCCCCCAGAAGTCTACTAAGATCGGCTCGCCGAGATATTCATTAATACTTTCGGCGCCGTCCCAGTTCCAAACGATTTCGTTTAGTTTACTGTTGGGAATCTTGTCGCCGACTTTGAGTGTGCCGTCGGCATTGGCGAGACAGGCGGCCGCGATCGCGGCGACACTGCCAATTAAAGTGAGTTTCGTGATCATTGTTTGTATGAAACGGTGTTTGCGGTGGTACGGACACCGAATACGCGGACATCGACGATTCTCGTCCATTTGTCCCCTGTGTCCATCGCGTTTTGTACGCGGCGACGGCCCCAGGCGACGCGATGCGATGGTTCGCAGCAGTCCATTCAGGACGTCGAACGCTCCGTCGACCGAAGCGGAACGCGCTTAAAGGGTTGAAAGGGAACGGGTTGTCGGCTTGGATCGCGCGCTATTCGAGCCGCTTTCGAACTTCGGCGACTACGTCGGCGATTTTCACTTTTGCCGCCTCGCCGGTTCGGCGCGTGCGGACTTCGACGATGCCGTCCTTCACGTCGCGACCTGCCACAACGCGAATGGGAAGGCCGATGAGGTCGCTATCTTTAAACTTCACGCCGGGCGAAACGTTCGCGCGATCGTCATACAACACTTCAATACCGGCGCCTTCGAGCGCCGATTCGCACTGATCGCCCGCCTGTTTCATTAATAAATCGCCGGAATTTACACATACGACGTGCACCTGCCACGGCGCGATCGGCGCGGGCCATACAATTCCATCTTTATCATGATTCTGTTCGACCGCGGCGGCCGCGACGCGCGACACGCCAATACCGTAACAACCCATGACGAAGGGACGTTCCTTGCCTTCCTCGTCCGCGAACCGCGCGCCCATCGCGCTCGAATATTTAGTACCCAATTGAAAGATATGCCCGACTTCGATACCGCGCGTTTCTATCAATTTTCCGCGCTTTGCATCAATACACATATCGCCGGCGCGCGCGCGCCGAAGTTCTTTATAATCGGGAACCGGAAGATCGCGTCCGAAATTAACATCCAAAAGATGATAATCCGATTTGTTAGCTCCGCACAAAAAATTAGTCATCGGCTTGCATGAAATGTCCGCGAGCACTTTGACGCCGGCTTTCATGTCCACGGGACCGGCGAATCCCGGTTCGGCGCCCGTCGCGGCGCGCACGCGCGCGTCGTCCGCGAGGTCGACCGCGATCGCGCCCACCGCGTTTGCTACTTTTACTTCATTAACATCCAGATCGCCGCGCATGAGCACGGCCACGGTTTCTTCGCTCTCCGCGAACACGGCGCGGAACAGAATTGTTTTAATCATCCGCGACGGCGCGAGATTGAAACGTTTGGATAATTGATCCACCGATTTGTCGCCGGGCGTGTGTTCCAAATGCATCGGTTTCGCCTCGCCGCCGGCCTCGCCCGCCGGAATTAACGATTCGGCTTTTTCGACATTCGCCGCGTACGAACCGTCCTCCGACACGAGAATGGTGTCTTCGCCCGTGTCGGCGTTGACCATGAATTCCTCGGTCGCCGAACCTCCGATCGCGCCCGCGTCGGCCTGCACAATTGTATATTTCAAACCGCATCGTTCGAAAATGCGTTGATAAGCAATACGCATTTTGGCGTACGCGGCGCGCATGCCCTCGTCGTCGATATCGAACGAATATGCATCTTTCATAATAAATTCGCGGCCGCGCATCAATCCGAATCGCGGCCGGATTTCGTCGCGAAATTTCGTGTGCAATTGATACAAATTCAGCGGCAACTGGCGGTAGCTCGTCACCGCCCTTTTTACCATGGTCGTGAACGCCTCCTCGGCCGTCGGCACGAGGCACATTTCGGATCCTTTATGATCCACAAGCGTAAATAGCTGCCCGCCTTTTTGGTAGCGTTCCCACCGCCCGCTTTCCTCCCAGATTTCCTTCGGTTGGATGATCGGCATCACGCATTCCTGCGCGCCCTGCCGGTTCATTTCCTCACGCACGATATTCGAAACTTTCTGTAATACGCGCGCCATGGACGGAGTGTAACTGTAAACTCCGGCGGCCAGTTTTTGTATATAACCGGCGCGCGCGAGCAGCCGATGGCTCACGACCTCCGCGTCGGCGGGGACGTCTCGAAGCGTATAAACGAAAGCGATGGATTGGCGCATTGTAAAGTGCGCCGATTCTGCCGCAAATGCGGCCGCTTTGCACTCAGTCTTTTGAGCCCACTTCTAGTCTTTCAAATCGAGCAACGCGGTCGCTTCGGTGTCGGGCGACACGCGAACCTTAATACTGCGCGTCCCCGAAAACGGGCTCTTAACATTTCCGCCGTTCTGTCCCGATTCGGCCGAATCCGGAGCCGCGGACACGGGCGTCGGCGGCGCGCCGCGGCCCATCATTCGAACAGCGACGGGCCAGTCGCCGGGCGGCACGTTCTTTAATCTTGCATAACCGTTCTCGTCGGTGGCGTCCATGTGGTTTTGCAGATTCATCAAATCCTGCATTCCGAGCGCGGTCCAGACCTCCGGCGGAATCGGCGCGTCCTTCGCCGATTTGTCCAATGATACAATTGCATTCTTGACGGGTTTCCCGTCGCGCATCACGCGCAATCGTATCGTTCCGCATTTATCCAAAAAGAACTGCGTGCCCTCCGAGGGCGCGTTGGCGCTCTCGAGCGCGGGCGCGTATCCGCGCGCGCTCGCTACGAGCTTGTGTCCGCCCGCATCGAGACCTTCAAACTTAAATATACCTTTCTCGTTCGTCCGCGTCGATACGGCGCTACTAAGAATAAGATCCGGAAATCCCGGCTCCAATTCGCGATCGTTCACTTCCCAAACCGTCGCTTCGGGGAGCGCGTTTCCGCTGCGATCGTTTACAGTTCCTACGATGCCGACGCCTTTTGGAACTTTAACGATAACCCGCCGCGATTCGCCGTCGAGCAGCTGAAAATCCGACGGCAACGAAGGCGGATGCCCCGGCACCCGGGCGATGATACGAAACTTTCCGCCTTCCAGATTTGTAAACTCCGCCCGGCCTTTCGAGTCGGCGGCGGCTTTCAATCGCACCGGCCGTTTTCCGTCCGAACGCGGCATGAACGAGCTTATTAATTTTGCGTTCGCGTAGCCGAGCGTTTCTTTTAGTATCGGATCCGACGAATCGTGTGGCGGCGAATCGTCGCGATCGAAGATGCGAACGGTGGCATTGGGAAGCGGCTCGCCGCCGTCGGCATCGGTTACAAATACGTCGATCTGCGATCCGCCGAAATCGACGTCCGCCTGATTATTGCCTTCGCGAATGGTTACAGATCTCGCGAGGTCCTTTTGGTGGTCTCCGCCGCCGCCGAACATCGAGCCCGCGATTTCCATGCTGGCTTCAAACATCTGATCGGGATCGGACATTTTTTCGAGGCTCATGCCCGGCCCCGGATCGCCGTGCTTTACTACATATTCGCCCGGCGTCACTCCGGGAAACGTAAACTTTCCCGCGGCGTCGGTCTGCGTCCGGACGTGCGGCGCGAAATTCGCGGCGACGCTGCCCGACATCGACGCGAGGTGCAAACCGAGCCATTCGTTCGCGAGTCCCTGCCCGTGCACCATGGCGCGGCCGGTTAAAACGCCGACGCCGGATACCGCGAATTCAATTATCTCTTTTCGTCCGGCGATGATCCGGACTTCCTTCGGTTCGATAGGGTGCGGCGCGACGGATGAAGCGTCCAAGGCGAGCGGGGAACTGTTCTCGGTTTCCTTCTCATTATTATTATTATTTTTCTTATTACGGTTTCCGAATCCGCCAAAGTCGCCCATGCCCGCGAGATTCACGGAAATGCTAACATGTCCCGGCGCAACCGCGGCAAAAGTTGCAATTCCCTGCTCGTTCGTCGTTCGCTCGCCCTGCATCATCGACGACGCGCGTTCCATCATCTGTCCGGGATCGTTGTTTCCCTGATTTCGTATTCGTATGAAATCCGCTTCGGCGTTTTCGTCGGGGGTTTCCGACTTGATCGTTTTCAAATGCACCTGCGCGTTCGGAACGGGGCGATTTTGAGAATCGACGACCGCGACTTCGAGCGATCCGACCGCGTCGAACTGTAATATTCCGAGATCCTTCGATTCGTCGCGCTTCAATTCGAGATTGTCGACGACGATTGCCAGGCGGTCCTTGCGGGAAATGCGAACGCGCATTTCTTTTTTCTTATAATTAAATTTAATTTTTGCCGAAAATTTACCGTTATCGTCGGTCACGGCATCGGGCTCCGGAAGAAAACCCGTTCCTTTCTTACCGACAAGTCGAATTCCCGCGCCGGGCGCGGGCGCACCCGAGAAGTCCATGACCTGTCCCATGACCGTGGTGAAGTGTTCTACTTTCGGCTTGGCGGCTTTGGTTTCGCCGTCGCTCGCGGCAACACGATTGGGTTCGCCGGGCTCATCATTTCGAACGGCGGCAACGGTCGCGGCCCTCTCTCTCGAGTTGCTCCCCGCGTTTGGAACTCCCGCCAGCGACCGATCGCCTGCCGGAGCGGTGGCCGGACCTGACGATGCAATTGCCTGATTACCGGTTGTTTGCGGCGATATCGCTAAATACCAAACGCCTCCTGCGGCGGTGAGTAGCAAAACGCCGCAGATAAATAGTGCGCTAGCGCGCATGAATGCCTCTTGAGTTTGTCAGCTGGAAGTTCGGCCCGGCAACAGTATAGCAAACTTCCACGTCGGGCGGGAAAGGGCCGTCGGTCTTGCGGCGGATTCCGCTACTTCACGTCCGCGAAATATCCGATGACGCGCGGAGTTCCGTCCTTTGCAACGTCGAGAGCCAGCATTCCCGCGTTCGCGAATCTAAATGTTAATAAAGACGCGAGCGTTCTTTTCAAATCGTAATCGCAAAGAACGGAGATCGAGACCTCGCCGTGCGAAACAATAAATAAAGGGCCGCCGTCGCCGTTCGCCGCGAACGCTTCCGCGAGTCCCTTCTTGACGCGCGCGGCCACGGTCGCCATGTCCTCGCCGCCTTCGAGTTTTGCATCGACACCCGCTTTCCACGATTCGACGAGAAGTTGCAACGCGGATTTTCCGACGGTCGCGGACTTGCCCGTTTCGATCGGGCCGAACGCTTTTGATATATTAAGCGTCGGCGGCGATTTCGCGTCGACGGTTTTTGCAATAATTTCGGCCGTCTCGCGCGCGCGAACCGCCGGGGAATGTATAATTTTTCGCGGCGCGAGCGGCTTTAACGCGGCACCGAGCGCGGCCGCCTGCCTTCCGCCTTTTTCTGATAATTTATCTTTCTGCGCGTCGGTCAATTTCGGATCGTCGCCCGTCGCGTTGGCGATGGATTCGCCGTGTCGCATCAAATAAACGCGCATCGCGCCCGCCGCGGCCTTTGGTAAATTAGCTATCTCGCTGAACGGCCGCGCGACCGGCGCGCTCGCGGGTTTCGTTTCGGTGCCTTGAGTCAACATTGGAAAGCATGCGAGGAGAAGCGTCGGCAGGAGTCGCGATGTCATGGAAAGGAGCATACGATGGAGCCCTATGCCGACCATGACGATTGTCGCGTCTTTCATTCTTGCTTTCGCGCCCGCGATGCAGGAATCGCCCGCCTCGGTTCCGAGCCCGGAGGCGTTTTTTGGGTATCCGATGGGCGCCGACGGAAAACTCGCGCTGTATACAAAAGCGCAAGACTATTGGATCGAGCTTTCCAAGAAATCGAAATGGATACAAATGGAAAACATGGGGCGCACGACGCAGGGCCTGATTCATTGGATGCTCGTGCTGTCCGATCCGAAGAATCTTGAAAACGCGGCCGCATGGAAAGAATCCGCGTCGAAACTCATCGAGGCGGATCATACAAATCCGGAGGAGGCGCGCGCGATCGCGAAAGACGGAAAAATAACTGTTATGATCACGTGCGGCATTCACTCCGACGAAGTCGCGGCGTCGCAAATGGCTTCGGAACTCGTGTATGAAATTGTCGCGAACAAGAACCTGCCGTTCGATCGCGACAAAGTGTTCGAACATTTGATATTATTAATCGTTCCGTCGGTGAATCCGGACGGACAGGAACTTGTCGCGAGTTGGGTCGAAAAAACGGCGGGCACGGAGAACGAGGGGGCGCCGATGCCGTATTTATATCATTATATCGCCGGCCACGACGACAACCGCGACTGGTTCGCGTTCAATCTCGCTGAAACGCGCAATATATCGAATGTATTATACAAATCGTGGCGCCCGCACGTGCTCGTCGATCATCATCAAATGGGTGCGCGCGGCGCGCGGTTTTTCGTGCCGCCGTTCGGCGATCCGTTAAATCGGGCGGTGCATCCGCTCGTCTGGCGCGGCGCGAATCTGTTCGGCCAGGCGATTGCTTATGATCTCGAAACGGCCGGCAAGGCGGGCGTGACCCACGATTCTTATTTTCAGGGTTGGTGGGAGGGCGGCCTCAGCCGCGCGCCGTGGTGGCACAACGCGATCGGTATATTAACAGAATGCGCGAGCGCGAATCTTGCGTTTCCATTGAAAGTCGACGCGTCCGAAATCGAACCCGGCGGCGGAATTGTAAGTTTCGGCGAGCCGAGCGCGCGTTATCCGAATCCGTGGAACGGCGGCACCTGGCACGTTCGCGACATTTGTGATTATCAAAAAATCGCAACCTATACGACGTTGAAGCTCGCCGCCGACAAGCGCGAGGACATTCTCTGGAATAGTTATCAAATGTCCGCCGCGGCCGTCGCGAAAGGGCGCGCGAACGGACGCATCGGCGCGTACGCGATGCCGGCGGGCGCGGGAGACGCCGCCGCGCGCCTGCGCATGGTCGAAATGCTCATGCTCGCGGGCGTCCGCGTCGAACAATTAACAGAACCGTGGACGTTCGATCATTATCAATTCGCGCCGGGCACATTTGTAGCGAGACTCGACCAGCCGTTCGGCCCCTATCTCCGCGACATGCTCGAAGATCAACATTATCCCGACTTGGCGGCCGCGCAGCGGCCCTATGATATTACAGGTTGGACGCTCTCGCGGTTGATGGGCGTCGCGTGCGAGCGCGTCGATTTTCCGGAAACCGTTCCGCCGAAAGGTAATATATTAGATAAATTGCCGTTTCCAAAAGTCCTAAACGCGACGGACCCGGCAGCCGCAAAATATGTAGCGATCGACGCGCGGTCAAATGACGCCTTTCGCGCCGCCGGGCGCGCGATCGCGGAGCGCAACTGGCTCGGCCGGTCGACCGTATCGCTAAAAACAAAGGATGGCCGATCGCTCCCCGCCGGAGCATTTTTAGTAAAATCGGCCGAGGCCTCATGGATCCACGAAGGTTATGAAATCGAAACGGGCGCGGTGGACGAGGTGGACGATCACTTGACTCAAAAACTGCGCGGCGTCAAGACGGGAATATATGAATCGTACGATCCGTCAATCGACAAGGGCTGGACGTATTACGTGGTCGATCGTTATGTTTGGAAGCCGCAGATGATTCATAATGAAGATCTCGCGCGGCTGCTCCCGATGCTCGATACATTTATTATTCCCGAGAGCTCGCCGGAAGTGCTTTGGGACGGCGGACCGAAAAGCGAGACCAAACCCGGGCGAATGCCTTTTCCCAAGGAATTCCGCGGAGGCATCGGCGCCGACGGAATTAAACAATTAAAAGCGTTTGTCGAACGCGGCGGCACGCTCATCGGGCTCGGAACCAGTTGCGATTTTCTGATCGACCGGATGGACCTGCCCGTGACGAATGTCTTGAAGGGCGCGAAGCGCGAAGACTTCAGCTGTCCCGGTTCATTAATAAAAATTAAATTGTCGAATAATAATCCGATCGCGTTCGGCATGCCGGACGAGGCGGCCGGATTTTTCTCCTCGAATGTCGCGTTCAAGACGAGTCCGCCGAATATTAAATTCGATAGAAACGTGATCGCGCGGTTCCCGGCAGAGGGCGATCTGTTACTTTCCGGATACATCAAGGGCGAGGAGAAACTTCGCGGCGCCGCGGGCGCGGTCGAGATCGGAATGGGGAAAGGAAAGATCGTATTGTTTGGATTGCGCGTCCAGCACCGCGCGCAGACCGACGCGACGTTTAAACTGCTATTTAACGCAATTTTATCGTCGGTCTCATCGCTATAAAAACCCCCGCGAGCACGCACGCGCCCCCGACGAGCAGCCAAATTGTAATTTTCTCGCCTGCGACGGCCGCGCCGATCACGATCGCGAGCACCGGCGTGAGCACGCTGACCATGCCGCAGCGCGTGGAATCCCATCGCCGCAAAAGCCAGAAATATAATAAAAATGCGATGACGCTTCCGAAGACGGCAAGATACGAAACGGCGAGCCAACCGCGGAACGACTGCGGAAATCGCACGCCTTCGCCGTGAACGAACGCGGCGGTATATAATATTAGAGCGCCGACGGCCGCCGACCATCCATTTAAAGAAACCGGGTGAAGATCCTTGCCGAACTTTTTAGTAACCGTCGTCGTCGCCGCCGAGCAGAGCGCGGCGCCGAGGACGCCCGCCGCCGCCGGAAGCGCGTCCGGATCCATTTGTAGTCTTTCGCGCGAGAGCATGCCCACGCCCGCGATGGCCAGGAGAATTCCCGCGGTTTTTCGAATTGTAAGTTTCTCGAGTCCCATGAACCGCGCCAGCGCCAATGTAAACAATGGCATGGTTGCGAACAAGACGCTCGTCAATCCCGTCGGCAGAAATTGCTCGGCCCAGTATATCAATCCGTAATCGAAACCGACGAGGACGACGCCGACGAAAGCGACGACACCCCACTGCCTCGCGCCGCGCGGCATCGAAATGCGACAAACCGATTGGATAATTAATAATATCGCGGTGGCGACAAGAAACCGCAGCGCGGCGCCGTTCATCGGCGGCAAGTCATCATTACCGATCTTGATCGCGAGCCAGGTCGAGCTCCAGATCAGCGTGCATGCGCAGAATGCGAGCGCGGGGAGCGCGTTTTCGTGTTTTTGTTGCATCGGGGCCGTCAATTCGGGACGAACGCGTCCGCGGCGCCGAAATCACCTTCGACACGATGGTAATTATGTTCGATCGAAGCGGCGCATCTCCGCAAACCGTCGGCCGTCGAAGGCCGGATATTTAATATACTATCGGCCTGTCCGCGGAGTTCGCCGATCTTGAGCAGTAGAATCGAATAACGTTTACGTTTGAGATTATTATTTATAAAGTCCAGCGCCGGATCGCCCGCGGTGTCCGGCCCGAGCGCCGAATGCACGTCGTCGAGTTCGCCCGCGCCCGCAAGCAGCGCATAATCCTGATAACCATTCACGAGGACGCGCCCCGGATGCGCCGCGACCTCTTCGACGGCACGTCGCGCTACGCGCGCATTGATTAAATTCTCGCAGCCCCACGGCGGGAGCTTGACAAAAAACAGCGCGACGGGAAACGCTATAAATGACAACTGTACAATCCAGCGTACGGGCGCGGCGCGGCGCCGTTCCCGCACGGCGGCGCACGCGGCCATCGGCACCGCCATGAGCAGCGAGGGCGCGAGCGAAATCGTGAGCGCGGCCCAGCGGCTCGAATGCGCAATTGTTAATAAGAATATCGGACACCAGACGATCGCCCACCACGTCGGGACGGCGCGAAATCCGAAAATAAATAATATCCAGAAAAACCACATTTCGGGCGAAATGAACAACCGCCGCATCGTCTGCGCGAGTTCGGTGAACGCCCACGCGTGCTGTCCGGGCGAAAAGATATATTTCGAACTCCATCCGCCGGACGCGAGATGGTAAGCGATCGCCGTCAGCGCGAAAATAAACAATGGAACGAGCGCATAGCGCGCGGCGTTGCCGAATCCGCGGCGCCACCAAACCGTAAATGTTAATAACAAAAGCGGCACGACCGCGGTCTGCCGGCACAAGAGGGCGCACGCCATCGCCGCCGCCGCCGGACGCAAATCCGCGCGCTTTTCGACGTAATCGATGCCGAATGTGATGGATAGGATAATAAACAAATTACTCAGACTGTCGATGCGCGCGAGCGAAAAGAACCCCGAGAAAGTTGATAATATTGCAATACTCGCCGCCGTCGCCCAGACTCCCGCGAGCCAACCGCGCCGATGCCCGACGAATCGGCCGAGCACGGCGCCCGTCGCGAACATCGCGATCGTGCTCACGGCGCGCGGCAGAACGAAGGACCCGCCGCCGATCAACCAAGCGAGACCCAGAATTTGGGGCCCCAACGGACCATACAAAAACGAAATGTTTTTATCATTTAACGGATCGGGATACGGATTGATTCCGCGCCACTCGAGCGAGCCCATATGGACGACGGCCCCCTCGATCTGCGCCAGACCGGGAATGTTTGAAATCACCGCAAGCGTTCGCGGCAGATTCCAAATTAGAAACGCAACAATTCCGACAATTGAAATGATCTGCGCCCGCTGTTCGAGCGGGTCTCTGCGAAACCGCGGGTCGCGTTCCTCGTTCATGAAGCCGTCCATTTTATGCCACCCACGCCGGTTTTTTGATACCATTGTCGCGGGCCGCGGCGGACGCGGCCGGATTTGCCGTCCGGTACCATGCCATGATCAAGCGTTTCCCGTTCGTTTTTTGTTTTTTACTAATATTCGCGCCCGCCGTTTTCGCGCAACGCGAATCGTGGGCGGCTCCGCGCGCGGCCAATTGGAAACAGCCGCCGCTCGTGGAATGGCAACGCAACTACGACGACGCGCTCGCGTTGTCGTTCGCGACGGGTCGTCCATTGTTAATATGCGTCAATATGGACGGCGAGGCCGCGAGCGAAAATTATGCGGGAATTCGCTACCGGACCGCGGAATTCGCCAAGCTCGCAAATGTTTATATTCCATTGATCGTTTCCGTGGATCGCCACAACGCGCGCGATTATGATGATTCCGGCAAACGCATACCGTGTCCGCGATTCGGCCGCGTCACGTGCGGCGAACATATCGAACTCGAACCGCGCGTTTTCGATAAATATTTCAAAAACCAGCGCGTCGCGCCGCGCCACATCGGCGTTTCAGACGACGGAAAGATACTATTCGACTGTTTTCTTAATTTCGACGCGTCGCCCGTCGTCAAGGCGCTTCGCGACAATGCCGCGTCCGCGGCGCCGAAGGCGGAGCCGTCCTCTGCGGCTGGCGTCGATGTGAAGGATCGCGAGGCGGCGGAGAGAGATTATATTCAAGGCGATATAAACAAACGAAAATCGCTGCTGGAATCCGCGTTGAACTCGAAGAGCGGCGACGCGACGGATTTGATACGTTTGGGAGTTTATGATTCCAACGAAACGGTCGCCGCGCTCGCGCGCAAGGCGCTCGTCGCGCGCGCGACGCCGCATTCGGTTTCATTATTAGTAGAAGCCCTCCGGCGCGCGAAGTCGGGCGAGGAACGCGACGCCCTCGTCACGGTGCTTACAAGACTATCGAAGGACAGTGCGCGGGCGCGCTGGGTGACGACCGTATTCAAGGCGCTTTCGTCGAAATCGAATATTATCAATACAAACGCGTGGTTCGAACAATTGAAGAAGCCGGCGCCGGCCGCCGCCGCGCCCGACGCGGACGAGTTGGACACGCAAATACAAAAATGCGCGGCGCAATTGAAGGAATCCAAGGATCCCGCGCTGGCAACGAAGCTGGCGTCGTTAACATTACAATTCGCCGAAAACCGGATGGCGGCGGGGAAGGACCCCGGATATCTCCTCGCCGACGCGGGCGCCGCGCTGGATCAGGCGCGCAAACTCGGCGCCGACTCCGAACAGTATCATTTGCTCCGCGCGCTCGTCGCGAATTATCAAAATCATCCCGAGTCCATCGAAGCCGAACTCCGGAAAGCGCTGCCGGGACTTCTCGCCGACGCGTTTAGTAAGAATACATTCAACGGTCTCGCGATGTTCGCGCGGACGATGTACACGCGCATCGCGGCCGATCAGAACGCTAATAAAGAATGGCCCGCGCAGTGGCTTTCCGACGCGCACGTCGCGTACAGCGTCGCGGAAGCGCACCCGCTCGCGGTTGCCGACACATTCGCGCAACACGTCGATTTGTTATTTTGGCTCGACGCCGTCGAGGTCGGATATTCAATATTAGAGAAAGGACTACATAAATTTCCGGACGCCGCCGCGCTCCACGAGCGGCTGCGCGCGCGCATTCTCGAGGATCGCGGCCTCGACGCGCTCGAGACTACTTATTCGGAAATGGTAAAGAAAACTCCGGGCAGCGGCGCCGCGCACTGGTTCTCCGGTTTCGCGAGCATCACCGCCGCCGAATATTATAAAAAGGGCGGACGCGACGCGGAGTCCAACGGGGCTTACGGACGGGCGATTGCACTATTCGAAAAGAGCGCGCAACTCGTGCCGGATTATCATGAATCGTCCGAACATTACATATCGCTCGCTCTCGCCGGACGCGCGCGCGTCGAGCTCGAAGTCGGAAATCTCGACGCGGCCGTCGCGGACCTCGCCGCCGCGTTCGCGCGAAAACCACAAATCGGCGAGGTCGAGGACGGCCTCAGCCACACGCCCGCGATGACGCTGCGCTCCATGCGCTGGACGCTCGACGAGGAGAAGCGCGCGGATCTGCGCGAGAAACTCGAGAGCGAATTGACGAAGATCGACCCCGATCTCGCGAGCCGTCCGTCCGAAAAGTAATATTAAATTAACAAATTTACGGTTGCTTGGGCGTCCGCGCTTTCTGCTCGCGCTGCGCGCCCTCGGCGGCCCGCTTGTCGCGCGCGTCGCGCGCTTCTTTTATGATGCGATCGAGGTCGGCGCCGGTGCTTGAAACATCGAATCGTCCGAGCCATGCGATCGCCGACGTCCGCAATCTATAATAATTACTTTTCGCCGCTTCGCGCGTCGCGGCGAGAATCGACTCGCGGTCGGCGGCGGTGAGTTTCGCGCCGCGTTTTTCGTCCCGTTGCAGCGAAGAGAGCGTACTCAAAACGCTCGAACGCAACTCATAACTATTTCCCGCTTTCGCGGCTTCGAGCAGCGCCGGGAGCGCGCGCGCCGGATCCAATTGTTGTAAACAATCGAGCGCGGCGATCCGCACGGCGTCGCGTTCGCTTGCGAATTGTGTCATTTCTTTCGCGAAATCAAACGACTCGGCGCCCAAAATTGTAGTCAGCGCGCGCGTCGCGGCCGACTGCACGCCGTACGCGCGATCCGAGACCGCAACGCGCTTCAGTTCCTCGCAAATTGTAATATCCTTGTCTTTAACGATGCCTCCGAGCGAATCGGCGGCCGACCGGCGCACGGAGGGTTCCGTCGCCTTGAGCGCTGCCGTCAGCGCCTCCCGCGATTCCTTCGAGTCTTTATTTTTGAGCGCCGCTGCTGCGGCGGCGGCGACTTCATAATGATCTTTCGATTTTAACTTTTTCACGAGCGCGGCGACCGCGAGCGGCGCCGTCGCTTCGTCGGCCGACGCGAGTTTCGTTCCGATTTGTTGACACGCGCGGCGCCGCGCGACGACGTCCGGATCGAGTTCCGCCTGCGCCGCGAGTTCGGCGACCGGCTTTTCGAAAGTGACGCGCGCCGTCAACCACGAGCCTTCGTCAAAATTTATAAATGCCGGCCGTTCGGGAACACTAAAATTAAACTTATTTTCCGCCGCGTCGATCCACACGCGCCGCAGATCGGTGCGGCCGTCCGCGTAACCTAACAATACATCGACGGGCATTTTAAAGATCGGCGTCGTCGCGGAGATTTTTTGCGTTTGTTTCACGACGATTTCGCTCATTTTCTTTTCCGAATCGTACGATTGTGAAATCTCGAGCGCCGGAGCGCCTTGCATGTATACCCATTCCTGCCAGAACCACTCCAATCCGCGCCCCGTCACGTCGGCGACGACGCGTTCGAGATCGCGCGTTTCGACCAATTGTAATGCATGTTTTTTGGCGTAAGCGGACAGCGATTTTTGAAACAATTCGTCGCCGACGACGAATCGTAACATATGCAAAACGCTCGAACCTTTCGTATAAACGTGCGCGTTCGCGCCGTCGCCGCGGCGCGCCCACGGCGATGTCACCATCGGCCTCGGCGCATCGACCGGATCGGCCGCGAGAAATCCCGAGCGCTGGCCGTCCATATATAAACGATAGCCGTCGAGCCCTTTTTCGTGTTCGAACCACAGCGCGGTAAAATAAGTAGCAAAGCCCTCGTTGAGCCACAGATGCCGCCAGCCATTGCAAGTTAACAAATCCCCCCACCACTGATGCACGAGTTCGTGCGCCACGAGTCCGTCGGAATCGCGTTCGAGATGCGAGCGTGCGTCGTGGAGCGTGGTGTCCGTCTGCGTCGTCGCCGAGACGTTTTCCATGCCGCCGACGACGAACTCCTCCACCGCCGTTTGCGAATATTTAACATAAGGATACGGCACGCCGGTCCAACTACTAAAAAAGTCGATCATCGCGGGCGTTTTCCCGAACGACCGCCGCGCGCGCTCCTCGCCGACGCCGCGCGCGACATAATATTCGACGGCGACGTCGTTCCAGCGGTCCTCGAACCGCTCCCACGGTCCGATCGCCACCGAAATAAGATAAGTTACATTCGGTTGTTCGAGCGAATAGTGAAATGCGCGCGTTTTGCCTCCGGGATCGTCGACGGGCGGCGACGCGGCTCCGTTTGCGACGGCGACATAACCGTTCGCGACGTGCAGCGTGCAATCCCAAGTCGCGCGGTCGTTCGGATAATCATGAAGCGGAATCCAATGATGATTATCCTCGCCTTCGCCCTGCGAATAGCATTGATACCATTTCGATTCGTAGCCGGGCTCGGGCGCGCCCCAGTGCAAGCCCGTCGTCGGCCACGCCTCGTATTGTAATGTAACTTTAAGGTCGGCGCCCGCCTTCGCCGGTTCGCGTAACTGTAAATATACTTTTTTATCCGTCGTCCGAAGCGAAACTTCGCCTCCGTCGACAGTCGCGCGCAGAATGCGCATTTCCTCGGCGTCGAAAGGCAATTCTTTCACTCCATTACAAATCGGCGCGAGCGTTTGCGCGACGGTTCCGCGCACGGTGCGTTTTTCGAGATCGAACCAAAGATCGAAATCGAGATGCTTCAAATCATAAACGCGGTCGACCCACGCGGCCGCCCCGGAGTCGATCGCCGGTAGCGTCGCCGGAGCCGAGGCGGGCGTCTGCGCGCGCGCGAAAGCTACAAATAAAAACGGTATGAATAGTACGAATGCGTTGCGATGGGCTGGTTTCATCGGATGCGCCTGCGGGGAATTTCGCTTTCGACGGAGGCCGAAAGGTACGGTGCTTCGCTCGCGCGCGCGACGGCTTTTCGGTCGGCGGCGGCGCGCATGGTAACATTTCGCCCGTCATGCGAATCGCCGCCTTCCAGTTCTCGCCCATTCCCGCGGACGCCGCCGGAAACCTCGCGATCGTCGAGGACGCGTTGCGCCGCGCCGCCGCGGCGAATGTTAAACTTATCGGATTGCCGGAAATGTGGCCGACATCCTTTGCATTCGGCGCCGCCGAACGCGCCGTCGAAGCATCGGAGCGCGCGCTCGATGCAATTTGTAAATTATCAAAACAGCTTGGAATTGTAATCGTCGGTTCGGCGCTCGCGCGCTCCGGCATCGAGAAACCTTACAATTCCGCGCACGTTGTCGACGGCGGCGAAGTCATATATAAATACGCGAAGACGCATTTGTTTCTTCCGACGAGAGAGGACTCGCTGTTTCAGGCCGGCGCGAGCGCGCCCGCCGTCGTCGAGACGTCCGCGGGGCGGGTCTCGGCGGTTATTTGTTATGATTTGCGTTTTCCGGAAATCTGCCGCGGCGCATTTACGAATCAAGCCGACGTCGTCGTCGTGCCCGCGCAATGGGCCGGCGAGCGAATGTTACAATTTCGCGCGCTGATCGCCGGGCGCGCGGTCGAAAACCAATGCGCGTACATCGGCATCAATCGCACGGGGTCCGAGACGGGACCGCTTGGCAATACGCTACATTTCCCCGGCCGGTCGCTCGTCGCCGACGCATTTGGCGAAATCGCGGCCGAAGCCGGCCCCGCAGACGAACTCCTCGTCGCCGATGTGGATTTTGACCGCCAGCGCGCACTTCGGCGGTTGATTCCGTGCGAAAAGTCGCGGCGCCCCGATTTGTATTGATGTTTCGAGACGGTCGGGACGGTTTTCGCGGATTTTGGGTTAATCTAAAGACATGCTGAACACTGTGCGCGCACTCGCCGAGGCCGCTTCGTCGGCCGTGCTCGCCATGGATCCATCGGAACCGGCCGCGCTCGTTTCGGGGCTCGTCGGCGCGCGGCGGATTTTTTTTGTGGGCGCGGGGCGTACCGGGCTCGTGGCGCGCGGATTTGTGATCCGTCTGCGCCAGCTCGATCTCGAGGCCTACATGGCCGGCGAATCGGCGACGCCGCGTCCGAATGCTAATGATATCGTCGTCGTATGCTCGGGCTCGATGCGCACGCCGTCGATTCTTGCAATTTATAAAAGAATGGCCGCTTCACGCGTGCCCATCATTGTAATCACCGCCGCCGGATCGAATATTACACAAGGCAAGATATTACATATCCCGCTCGACGAACGCGCGCGCGCCGCGCCACTCGGCACCGTATTCGAGCTCGCGTTGCAATTGTTGCTCGACGGCATCGTGCCCGAACTGATGTCGCGACTGAAGCGCGACGAAAAGTCGATGGCGCACTGGCACACCACTCTCGAATAGCGCATTATTTAATTTAACAATGGCTTTCGCCAGCATTAACGAACTGATAGCCGACCTTCGCGCGGGAAAAATGATCGTCGTCGTCGACGATCCGCGCCGCGAGAACGAAGGCGACATCGCGATCGCCGCCGAGCGCGTCACGCCGGAGATCATACAATTCATGGCGCGCCGCGCGGCCGGCGAAATCTGCCTCGCGCTCGCGCCTGAAATGTGCCGCCAGCTTCAGTTGCATCCGCAAACTGTAATTAACACGACGCGCCGCGGCACCGGATTTACTGTAACGATCGATGCGCGTGAAGGCGTCACGACGGGCATTTCCGCGCGCGAACGCGCGCATACGGTCGCGACGGCGATCCGCGCCGACTGCCGCCCCGAGGATTTGGTGCGTCCCGGGCACGTGCATCCGCTGCGCGCGCGCGAAGGCGGCGTGCTCGTGCGCCCCGGACACACGGAGGCAATTGTAGATTTGGCGCGGCTCGCGGGTCTGCGCCCGGCGGGAGTTATTTGTGAAATTCTTCGCGAGGAGGACGACGAACCGGCGCGGCTGCCCGATCTCGAGAAATTCGCCGAAAAATATAAGTTAAAAATCGGCTCGATCGAGGATTTGATACGATTCCGCCGCGAGCGCGAAAAATTAATAACACGAATCGAAACATCCGTGCCGCTGCCGTCGCGGTTTTCGCCGTCGGACAAGGACGACTTCAGAATTCATTTGTATCGTTGCGACGTCGACGGCAGCGAACATCTCGCGATCACGCTCGGGTTTTCCGATCCGGAGCCGAACGGAAATTTTCATAAAATTACAGAACCGATTCCCGTGCGCGTCCACAGCGAATGCCTCACGGGCGACGTTTTCGGTTCGATGCGCTGCGATTGCGGCGCGCAATTGCAAACGGCATTACAATACATCCGCGACAAAGGCCGCGGCGTATTGGTATACATGCGAGGCCACGAGGGGCGCGGCATCGGCCTCGCGCATAAGTTAAAAGCTTACAAACTTCAGGACGGCGGCCTCGACACCGTGCAGGCGAACGAAGCGCTCGGTTTTCCGCCCGACATGCGCGAATACGGCATCGGCGCGCAGATTCTCGCCGATCTCGGCGTCACGCGGATGCAATTGTTGACTAATAATCCGAAAAAACTCGCGGGTTTGAGCGCATTCGGCCTCGAAATCGTCGAACAATTGCCGATCGAAGTCGCGCCGAATTCGCGAAATATTCGTTACTTAAAAACTAAGAAAGAAAAAATGGGACATAACTTCCAGCACCTCGACGACGCGGGGCAACCTCCGGAAAAGAAAGCCGGAAGTTGATTCGTCAATAATTAAATTTAACGATCGGCGCGTTTCGAGCCGCGCAACTCGGCCGTCGAAATTTTGCGCTCCTTCGCGAGCGGATCGACGAGCCATTTATAACCGCAAACTTCGCTAAAAAAGAGCGCGGGCGCGTTCTCTTCATACCATTTAGTCCAAGCGTCTTTATTAGATTTTTGTGTCGGGTGCGGCCCGTCGTCTACATAACGATCGAGAAGCCGGGCCGCGCGCAATTTTGTCGGCCCATCGGCCGATTCCAACGCGACAATTGCTTTTGTTATGAATTCGCGGCTGTCGAATCCAATTCCGAAGACTTTTACGTCTTCGTCGATTGTGAGCGTCCGCTCCGGTCCGCCTCCCGGATGGAGAAACGCGCGCTCCGCCGCGAACCATTCGCGCCGCTTTTCGAGCGACAAACTCATTATTTTTTCCGCGAGTGCCGGATCCAAAAACGCGTCGACAAGGAACTTTTCGGGTTTCTCGACGAGAATAAAGTGTTCGACCGAAGACCGCGGCGTGCTCGAACCGCCGCGAAGAAACGGCGATTGATAATTACCAATTGCGCGATCGTTACCAAAACGCGAAATATAAACGATCGAATTTACTAACATCGACTGTCCCGCGTCGTTCAATTCCGCGGGCGACGGCTCGAAACCGAAATGTAAAAATTGCCCTTCGCGCCAGAGTCCCGCGTGCGACGGAAGTTTGGAATTGATGCCTGTACAAAAAACCTCGACTTCGGGAGCGCCTTCGAGCAGCGACCCGCCCGTGCACCAGCCGGGCATTGAAATATGTACATTCGGCTTCGCGATCGGAAGTACCGCGATCTGCTCGCTTTTGATCGAATCTTTCCAGGATTCGGGCGTCGCGTGCATCGTCGTTTTAGTAATATCAACTTTTCGCGGCGTCGTGAAAATTTCGTGTTCGCGTAACCCGTACGCGAGTGGTTCGAGGCAGGTTCAGCCGGCCCCGGCCTTCAATCCCCAAACGCAAGATAACATAAGTCCGGCGCTGCCGAGCAGCACCATCGGTTTGTTCCAATTCGCGCGATTCCCGATCGGCGAAATCTTCGGCGGAAAACTGTTTTCCGCGCCGGGCGTCATCGGCGTCTGCGGCCAATCTAATAAAACGACGTCGAATGCGTCCGCGTCGCCGGATTTGTAATTTGCGCGATCCTCGACGGCGACTTTACTGAAAGTTTCGCCGAGAAACTCATTGAACGCCTTCGCTCTCGGCGATCCGGAATCGCCGATATAAAGAATCCGCTGCGGCAGTCGCGCGGGCCGGCTGTCCTGCGCGTCGCAAACGCCGGCGAGGGCGAGAAGCGCGATCGGAAGCGTAATTTGGATTTTTAACATCGGATTTTGGCGTCCTGTCGCAATGCGGCGACGCGGCGTAGGATTAGACGTGTATCCGCGCGGATTCCGCCAGAGAATTTTGTGTCCTCGCGCGCACGAGGCCTTCAGCACGTTTCAAAACGCGGGAAAACGCCCGACACCCTCGCGAACAGCGCGGCGCGGCGCGCCGAAAAGCTTAATAACAATTGCGCGGTCGCCACATACGGAACGAAAAGCAAAATATTGGTTTTGATAGAACTCGCGAGCAGCGCGCACGCCGCGGCGTTCGCCAATAGATAAAATAAGATAACGACGCCCGCGTCGAGCGGGCGTTTGACCAACGGCGCGGCGAAAATCGAGGGGCGGAACGCGTCGATCGAATGATAATATTCCCACGCAATGGCGATCAGCACGGCGGGCGCCGCGAGCGCGAGTCCGGCGAGCGCGAAAAACGGCGCCCACGCCGAAATTGTTAGAAGCGCGCCGCCGGCCTGAACGGGCGAGACGCCGAATGCCATCGCGAACGCGAACAGCATCGGCGCGAATGCAACGATGATCGCCGTCGGCAATACTAACACTCCAAATGTAAACGCCGGAAAATCCGCGGGGTACGGCGGTTCTTCATTACCATTCAGACTCGCGCGCAGAATTGTTGTATGATGAAAAAGCAGCGCGGCCGATCCGAGCGCGATGCCGACCGGACCTAACAATTTCGCTGTTACAAAAAAGAAAAGCGTTCCCGCGACAAAGGAAAAACCGGCTCCGCCGCGCCACGGGAATTCCCACATATCGCGCCACGGGGTCTTGAGTCCCGCAAATGGCAATTTTGGCAATTCGCGAAGAATCTCCGCGCCGAAGCGATCTTCCAACGCGTTTCGGAGTCGCGGATGATCGGCGGCATCTGCGTTCTTGAACGCCATCACCGCCTCGGGGCGCGAACCGCGTGCAATCGACGATTCGCAGAGCCGCGTCCAGTCTCGCGGCCGATCCACGCCCGACGCAATCGCCAAACGAGGATCGCGCTCCCACGTGCGCCTCGAAGTTCGCGCGGCGATCTGTATATTTTGGTCCCCGTTTTCACTCATAGGACCGCATCGACTCGGACGACAGGATTGCTTGACCCGACGTGGTCCTTGGCACGTTTCTCCGGTTTTCCGTATCGGTTGGGAATAGCGCGCCAGCGCGGACGTCCATCCTTGCGGCATGTCCGCGCTTCCCAGGCTCGTATCTTTAGCACCGGCGACCCACCCGTCGCCGATTCTCCGCATGCCCGCGAAATCCGATTCCTTCGGTAAACCAGCGAAATTCAGTCCTCAATCGAGTCCTTTGGGTCACGAAAATCCAAACGACACGCCGCTCGACGAGCGATCGGATCTCGAATTGGTAATGATCGTTCGCGACGTCGAGGATCACGCGGCGCGCGAGGCGGCATTTCGCGTCATCGTCGATCGTTATAAACAGCGAGTGCACGCGCTCTGTTTCCGATTGTTGCGCGACACCGACGACGCCGAGGACGCCTCGCAGGAAGCGTTCGTCAAAGCATACAGAAAAATCGATACATTTCGCGGCGATTCGCAATTTTATACATGGCTCTATCGCGTCGCGAGCAACGTCGCAAACGATGCTTATGAAGCGCGGAAACGCCGCCGGCTGCGCGAGCCCGCCGATATAACCATTATCGAACCGGTGCAACTCGGCGCGAACGACCGCCCCGACCGCGCCGCCGAATTGGAAGAATTGAAGGTCATCGCGCGCCGCGCGCTCGAACGAGTGCCGCCGCTGTTCAGAAACGTGCTGGTCCTCCGCGAATATGAAAATCTCGAATACCGCGAAATCGCCGAAATCCTCGGCGTCTCCGTCGGAACTGTAATGTCGAGGCTTTTCCGCGCGCGGATGCGATTCAAGAACGCGATGGAAAAACTGGTGCCGAGCCTCAAGAAGAACAAATCCCAGGATTCCGAACAATCGGAATAATTAAAAGAATTTATTTTTTAAAGAATCATCCAATGCGCTGCTCACAAATAAAATCCAAACTCTCCGCGTTTCACGACGGCGAACTCGGCCGAAGCGAGGCCGAAGCGGTCCGCGAACATCTGTTAAATTGTCAGCCGTGCCGCGACGAGGTCGCGGGATTGCGCTCCATTTCGCGATGGCTGGAACCGCCCGCTCCGGCGGCGGCAGTTTCTGTAGATTTTACAGATCGTGTTTTCGATCGAATTCATCGAAACGACGAAGGCGCGACCGCGACTCGTTATTTGATAAGTTTGCGGACGATGCGGATCGTGGCCGTCGCGGCCGGCGTGATTGCGTGCGTGAGCGCGCTTTATTTGGCGGCGCCGCGGTCTTCCGACGGCACGTTGAACGCGGCTTCCGAGCGCGAGGTCGAGGAACGCATCGAACTGATGCGCGGAAACGACGGATCGGTCGTGAATGCGGCGGCGCCGGCGGGAATGAATGCCGACCGCGCGGCGAAGCGCATGAATTACGGCGGATCGCGTATCAACCGCGCGCCGCGTCCCAAGAAATAACGCGCCGAACGGACGCCGAAATTCCGCGAGCGGCCGGGCGTTTTCTTAAATTTACAAATGATTTCCGAAATCCGTCTTTTCCTTGCCGCGACGATCCTGTCGGCGGCCGCGGGATCGCTCGCGACGCTCGCCGTTTTGAAAGCGACGGGCGCAACGGACTCTCGCGACCAAGGAACGCTACCGGAATTCGAAGACCGCTTCGTTCGCGACTTTGGTCTGCCGGAAGGCGATCGCAAATTCGTTCGCGCCATTCTTCACAAATACCAGGATCGGCGCCGCGAGATCGAAGGACGCGCCGCGGAAGCGGCTGAAAAGGAACTGACCGATCTCGGCCGCACCATCGACGCGGAGCTGTGCGCGATCCTGCCGCCGGACCGGCAAAAGCGATATTATGCGCTGCTCGACCGGGCTCCGGCGTTCGCGGCCATCGAATCGCGCCCGGGCGATAACGCCTCCGGCGAAAAAAATCATTAATCGAAAAAAACAGTTAACATTGCCGCCCGCGGACAATCATAAACAAACGGATCATTTCTCTTTTTAATTAATATGGCAAAGGCTGCTGCAATTCACATATCCGGCGATCGTTTCGCGGCCATCGTGATCGATGGAACTTCAAAACGCTGGAGAGTCGTTTCCGCCGAGGTCGGCGAAATCAAACGCGCCGAAGAGGGCGAGGATCCGATCGCGCCCACGTCCGTCGCGGCGTCGACGGCGCTCAAAAAAGTGCGCGCGCCGCGCGAGCCGCTCACGCTCGCGGTCGCGTCGTCGGAGGCCGTTTTTAGAAATTTACAACTGCCGTTCACCGGCGACGACGCGATCGAAAAAGTATTGAAATTCGAAAGCGAAGGCCATTTTCATCAATTAAATATCGACGATGTCGTGATCGAACACATCACGATCGGCGAACACAAAGTCGCCACCGACATGATCGTGGCCGCGGCTCCGAAAAAGTTATTAAAACAACAGATCGAGGCGCTCGATCGCGGCGGGTTCGATCCGATGTACGTCGATCTCGACGCGCTCACTCTTTACAACGCCGCGCTCGCCACGGGAATCGTGAGCCAGATCGATTCGGCGCTGATCGTCCACGTCGGCCACACGGACACATTGGTATTATTAATCGAAGAACAGCGCCTGCGCGCCGTGCGATCGATGCGTTCGGGACTCGCGAGTTTCGAGCTTGCCGTCGCCAAGGATCTTGGCATTGCCGAGGGCGATGCGGCGGGGAAAGTCGCGGAAGTTAACAATTCGGAGAAGGCGGCCGATCTCGTGGCTCCTTATCAAGATCCGTCGCCGCGCGGAGAATTGGAAAAGAGTCCGGCCGAACTCGAGGCTTCGCTCGTGGCCGACCGCCGCGACGAATTTGTTAAGAGATTGCAGCGCGAAGCGCTTCGAACCGCGACCGCTGAAGCGCGAAACGGTCCGAAGGAAGTGCTCGTTTGCGGCGAAGGCGCCGCAACGCCGGGACTCGTCGAAGCGCTTGGCGAAGCGCTTCAGGTTCCCTCTCGCGAAGTCGACTTTTTTGCGGAAGTCGCGGGCGCTCCAGCCGATCCCGACGTTCGCAGAAAATCCGCGATCGCGCTCGGCGCCGCGCTGAAAGGCCTCGGCGTGGATGCTACAAAAACGAATTTCCGGCAGGAAGAATTAAGGTTTTCGAAGAAACTCGAATCATTAAAAATACCGATGGCGGCGATCGCGGCAACGATTGCGTTCACGCTGCTGCTCGAGAATATTTATATGTTCCGCGAGATCGATTCGAAAAAACAGCAGATCGTTTCGGAAGTGCAGGTGGCCGAGGCCGTCATCGCCGGCCGGCCGAGCTTGAAGAAAGACGTTATCAAAAAATACGAAAAGGATCCGCCGTCCAAGAAAATTAAACTTTACAATAGCTGGGCAGAGACCGAACTCAGAAATCTAAAGAATCTCTACGGCGCCGGCGGCTCGTCGTTTACAAAACCGCAGTCGGCGTTCGAAGCCGTGCAGCGCATTTTCAGCGTCATGAAGCGATATCAGGACGACATGGGCGCGTATGTCGTCGACCGCCTGTCGGCGCAGACGGATTTGCGGAATTCGAACAGTCAGGGCGTCGATATTAAATTTACAATTACATTTCTCGGCGAAGCGATCAGTTGCGCCGACCGGTGCGCCGAATTTCGCAAACGCCTGAAATCGAACAAATGGTGCATCGACACGACCGAAGGGAGTTCGACTCCCGTGCCCGACGGCGTCGGGACGACGTGGGAATCGTTGATCATCAAAGTCGATCTCACCAAAGATCAGTCCGACGCCCCATCGAACGAAAAGAAACAATAATTATCATAAATATTCATATTTAATTAATATATAAACATGAGCATCATTCGCGATCTTTGGAACGACCCCGATCCTATCAAATGGGTGATCTTCGGCGGATTCGGCGTTTCCGCCGTACTCGGAGGCCTCCTTTACTGGCAGGCTGGAATGCGCGCCGATCTTCAAAGCACGATCTCGGTGGCCGAGAGCGTGCCGCGCAATGCTAATGATCCGGCGAAATCCGATTCGTTACAAGAATTTCTGCAACGGGCGGATCAGCTTCAGAATTATATGAAGCAAGTGGAGGACGACCCCTTCGCGAAAGCGGACGAGGATCCAGGACAAAATGCGTCGCAATACGTGACACGGCAATGCATCAATGCAAGAATCAAGGATCCGAAGGTCATTCCCAGCACGAAAGGCAGCGGCACCGGTTTCGTCGACACTGAAATTAGCGTTTCGTTTCTGAACGGAACGACCGTCGGGCGGGAGAATATTTATAAATTTCTATACGACATGGAATTGTCGCCGCTCGTCGTCACGACGTACTTTTCGTGGATACCCGCCGAACGCAACCACCGCGCCGGGCAGACGCTTCCGGGCGACGGCGCCGATCAATGGATCTTCGAAAGTAAATTTACAGTTCGGCGGCCGAAACTCGCGACGCCGGTCGTCGCGAAATAATAAAACAACGAAGGCGCGACGGCTATTTGTTAGCTTTCGCCTCGGCCATCCAATCCTGCAGCGCGATCACGTCGTAATTCCGGCGCTTCAGCGCGCCGATCCCGCTCACGGCGGCCTGCGCGCCCGATAATGTAGTAATCACGGGCACGCCCAATTGGACGGCGCGCGAACGAATGCGGACGTCGTCGGCGCGGGGCGCCTGGCCGTGGGGCGTATTGATAACTAACGATAAATCGCGGTTCGCGAGGAGATCGAGGACGTTCGGGCGCCCCTCATGCACTTTATTGACGCGTTCGCACTCGATGCCCGCCGAGCGCAGCGCGTTGTAAGTTCCCTCGGTGGCGACGAGTTGGAATCCCAAATCTACAAAATTCCGCGCGATCGGCAGCGCCTTGCGCTTGTCGGCGTCTTTTACAGATAAGAACACGCGGCCGTGTTTCGGCAATTGTAATCCCGCGCCCATCGCCGCTTTTGCGAACGCGAGGCCGAACTCGTGGTCGATGCCCATCACTTCGCCCGTCGATTTCATTTCGGGGCCGAGAATCGTATCGACGCCGGGGAATTTAACAAATGGGAACACGGGCATCTTGACGCTGACGTGGCGCGGAATGATCTCCTGCGTGAATCCGAGTTCCTTCAATTTCTTGCCGACCATGATTTTCGCGGCGAGTTTCGCGAGCGGAACCCCGATCGCTTTGGATACATACGGAACCGTCCGCGACGCGCGCGGATTCACTTCCAATACAAATAATCGATTGTCCTTGACGGCATATTGTACATTCATCAATCCGATGACGTTCAGTTCCTTCGCCATCGCAAATGTAGCTTTCCGGATTTCATCGCAAATCTCGCGGCCGAGCGAAAACGGAGGAATCGCGCACGTCGAATCGCCCGAGTGAATGCCCGCTTCCTCGATGTGTTCCATGATGCCGCCGATCACGGCCGTCTCGCCGTCGGAGATGCAGTCGACGTCGACTTCGATCGCGTCTTCCAAAAATTTATCTACTAATATCGGCTTGTCGGGCGCGGCCTCGATCGCGTCCTCGAGGCTTTTATCCAATTCGGAATCGTTATATACAATACGCATCGCGCGTCCGCCGAGCACGTAACTCGGGCGCACGAGCACGGGGAATCCCAAACGTTTCGCGATCCGGCGAGCCTCGGCGCGCGTTGCCGCAATACCGTTGTCGGGACACTGAAGTTTAAGTTTCTTCAGCATTTTCGCGAAGAGTTCGCGGTCTTCGGCGCGCTCGATCGACTCGACGCTCGTCCCGATGAGCGGCGCGCCCGCGTCGTGCAGCGATCGCGCGAGGTTGAGCGGCGTCTGTCCGCCGAATTGTACAATCACGCCGAACGGTTTTTCGCGCTCGACGATGTTGAGCACGTCCTCCGTCGTGAGCGGTTCGAAAAATAACAAATCCGAAGTGTCAAAATCCGTCGAAACCGTCTCCGGATTCGAATTGACCATGATCGATTCGATGTCGAGCTCGCGCATCGCGTACGCGGCGTGAACGCAACAATAATCGAACTCGATGCCCTGTCCGATGCGGTTCGGGCCGCCGCCGAGAATCACGACTTTTTTGCGATTTGTAATTTTCGATTCGTCCTGCCCGTCGTACGTCGAATAATAATACGGAGTCTTCGCCATGAATTCCGCGGCGCAGGTGTCGACGAGCTTATAATCCGGCACGATCCCGAATTGTTTACGAATCGCGCGGATCTCGACTTCGTCTTTCTTAAAAACCGTCGCGAGCTGCCGGTCGCTGTAACCGCGGCGTTTCGCGTTACGTATCAACTCCGAAGTGAGCCCGTCGCCGCCGCGCTTGCCGGCTTCGATCATGACATCTTCGAATGTAATGAATTCCGCGAGCGGCCGCAGGAACCACGGGTCGATTTTGGTAATATCCGCGATTTCCTCGACACTCAAGCCCGCGCGCAACGCATAACGAAGGTACGCGACGCGGTCGGCGTTCGGAGTCCGCAGTTTTGTTAATATTTCGTCGCGCGGCGGCATTTCGCCGGAAAGATACAAATCCTTGCGGTCGAGCCCGAAACCGGCGCGTCCCGTTTCGAGGCCGCGCAGCGCTTTTTGGAACGATTCGGAGAATGTGCGGCCGATCGCCATCACTTCGCCGACGCTTTTCATTTGCGTCGTCAGCGTCGCGTCGCTTCCCGGAAACTTCTCGAATGCAAATCTGGGAATTTTTGTAACAACGTAGTCGATCGTCGGTTCGAAACTCGCTTTTGTATCTTTCGTGATGTCGTTCGGAATTTCGTCGAGCGTGTAACCGATCGCCAGTTTCGCCGCGACGCGGGCGATCGGATAACCGGTCGCTTTCGAGGCGAGCGCCGAACTTCGCGAAACGCGCGGATTCATTTCAATAATCACCATGCGTCCCGTCGTCGGCTCAACGGCGAATTGTATATTCGATCCGCCGGTTTCGACGCCGATTTCGCGAATAATCGCAATCGACGCGTTGCGCATTCGTTGATATTCGCGATCCGTCAGCGTTTGCGCCGGCGCAACTGTAATCGAGTCGCCCGTGTGCACGCCCATCGGATCGAAGTTCTCGATCGAACAGACGATCACGACGTTATCTTTACGATCGCGCATCACTTCCATTTCGAATTCCTTCCAGCCCGCGATCGATTGTTCTACTAATATTTCGGACTTCATCGATAATGAAAGTCCGCGCTCCGCGATCATTTCGAATTCCTCGACATTATAAGCAATGCCGCCGCCCGCGCCGCCGAGCGTGTAACCGGGGCGGATGACGCACGGAAGGCCGATGTCCGCGAGCGCCGCGCGCGCTTCGTCGAGCGAATGCGCGATGCCGCTCCTCGGAACTTCGAGCCCTATCTTTAACATCGACGCGCGGAACAGATCTCGGTCCTCGCCTTTTCGGATCGCCTCGTAATTGGCGCCGATCATTTTGACGTTGTGGCGTTCGAGCGCGCCGTTTTCGTATAATCTAATTGCAGTGTTCAAGCCCGTCTGTCCGCCGAGCGTTGGCAGCAGCGCGTGCGGCTTTTCTTTAGCTAATATTTTTTCGACCGCCTCGGGCGTGATCGGCTCGATGTACGTCCGATCCGCCATTTCGGGATCGGTCATGATGGTCGCGGGATTCGAGTTTACTAATAAAACCCGGTATCCCTCTTCGCGCAGCGCCTTGCAAGCCTGCGTGCCCGAATAATCAAATTCACAAGCCTGGCCGATCACAATAGGCCCCGAACCGATGATTAAAATCGATTCGATGTCGGTGCGTTTGGGCATGCGGTGGTTTCGAGAATCGTTTGGAGTTCGGGAATCGCCGCCGCCGTCTGCCGGTGAACCAAGGACCGCGGTCGAAACTTTCGGAGGTTATCGCATCGCGAAGGGAGGGGCGAGCTTTTGGCAAAAATGAAAATTTTTGCCTGCGAAACCGCGCGAAACTCGGATCCGAACGCGCGCGCACACGCGTCGTGGAGGACGCGCGTACCAACTCGCGAAACCAATTGCTAAGTTAGGTTTTCCAGGCCACCCCGCCACGAATCCAGCGAATCCGTGAAACCGACGCAATACACAGTTCCAGTGCTTGCCCTGGTCATCACCGCGCTTGGCCTCTTTTGGGCGCTGAATCCGGGATCGTGCTCGCAGTCCACGTCGTACGCCGGGCCGCGCATTGCGCACCCCGAGGATCTCGTGCCGCATGAAGTCGGCGTCACGGACGCTCTCGCGGTGGATCTCGTAAAACTCGAGGACGGGCACAACCTCCGACTCTCGGGAGTTGGGGCGAATCTAAATCCTTTCGAAAAAGAAACCGCCGCGACGATGGCCCGTGAGCATTTGAAACAGTTGGTGGTTGGCAAACGCTTCGTGCTGCACCCCGACCTCTCACGTCCCGCCGATTATGATGAATTGCGCGGCGAACTCTTCACCGTCGGCGCCGACGGCACGCGAAAATCGATCAACGAAGAATTGTTAAGAACCGGCGACGCGCTCCTCGATCTGACGCGCGGCCCTGCCGCGAGCGACGAACGCTTTCGCACGGCCGCCGCCCTATTCGCGAATCCGCACTCGCGCCGCGCGAAGGTTCCGCTCGGTTTTCAATGCGGCATCGCGCTTCCTTTATATTCAAAAGAGCCGGACTTTGATTATGGTCCGCGATTGAAGGAAATTAAGGATCACGGCGCGACATGGGTATCGTTACTTTTCGTTTGGATTATCAATCGAATGGACAGTATCGATATCGAACAGAAATGTAATCAATCGTTCAAAGGCGACAACCGCTCGCCGTCCGACGAAGTGCTCGCGCGCACGATCAAACAGGCGAAGGATCTCGGCCTCCGCGTATTGTTAATTCCGATCGTTCTGCCGTGGCATCCGGGGCCCGACGACTGGCGCGGAAATCTGCGCCCGACGAATCGCGAGGGATTCTTCGAAAACTACGGACAATTTATATTACGACACGCCGATCTCGCGGAATCGCTCGGCGCCGACGCATATTCGATCGGCAGCGAATTGATCAAACTCGAGGGATTCGAGCATGAAAGCGATACCGACGGATGGCGGCGAATTGTAAGATCCGTCCGCTCCCGATTCGGCGGAAGATTGACGTACAGCGCGAACTGGGATCACTATGATGTATTGGGAATCATCGACGAGCTCGATTTTGTAGGATTGACGGCGTACAATTCGCTAACAAAGGATCCGGACGCGACCGTCGATCAAATCGCGGAAGCGTGGATGCCCTTTTTTCATAAGTTAAATGAATTTTCCGAAGAACAAAAACGCAACCTCGTTTTTACGGAAGTCGGTTATTTTTCCATTCGCGGAACCAACACGGATCCGTGGAATTATAAAATGAACGATCGGCTGGATCTCGACATTCAAAAAAGATGTTATGAAGCGTTCGCCAAAGTATTTGGCAAACCCACATTTCTCGCCGGCGCATATTTCTTCGATTTTTACGACGACGGCGGCCCGAACGACAAGAGTTACTCGCCGCGCGGAAAACCGGCGGCCGAAGTCATGAAAAAGTATTTTGAAAGCGCGCGAAATCTCCCGCCGCCGCGCTACGATCCGGCGAAAAAGTAAGAAAAAATTTACTAACGTTCACGCGCGGCGTCGAGCGCCAAAACGATCCCGGTTTTATCTATAAACTCCGCCCGCGTCGCGTGGCCGTCGACGGGGAGAATGAATCGGATGCGGCCGCCCGAGCTTTTTTTATCAAATCGCATGGCGGCGAGGATGCGCGCATTTGTAAGTTTCCGGGGAATCGCAATCGGCAGACCGCAATCGCGGAGTAATTGTATCGTTCGTTCGCGCGTCGCGGGCGCGAGCATGCCGAGCGCGCTCGCGAGATCCATCGCGACGCGAAGTCCAATTGCAACCGCTTCGCCGTGGTGAAAATATTTATAATTTGTCGCCGCTTCGAGCGCGTGCCCGGTTGTATGGCCGAGATTCAATGCGAGGCGCGCGCCGGTGTCGCGTTCATCGAGTTCGACGAGACGCGCTTTTGCATGAATCGCCGCGCGGATGAGCGGTTCGAGCTTGCGCGGATTACAAGTTAACCATTCGCCGCGCGATTTGTAGAGTTTATTATACAGTTTCGCGTCGCAGGCGAGCGCGATCTTAATCATTTCCGCGATTCCGCCCGCGCGGTCGCGACGGCCGAGCGTTTGTAAAGCATCGGGATCGATGACGACCGCGCGCGGCGGATGAAACGTGCCCGCGAGGTTTTTCCCAGATGTTAAATCGACGCCCGTCTTGCCGCCGATCGCCGCGTCGACCATGCCGAGCAACGTCGTCGGCACGGCGATCCACGAAATTCCGCGCATGAAAACGGACGCTACAAATCCGCCGAGGTCCGTCGTGACGCCGCCGCCCACTGCGACGACGACCGACGAACGGTCGAGGCCGCTCGATGCAAAGAATTCGAGAATCCGCCCGGCGGTTTCGAGGTTTTTGTTGGTTTCGCCCGCCGGAAACGCGAAATCGCAGGCCCGCGTATTCTTTGATAATTTAATTTTGCGCGCGAACAACCGTTTTGTATTGGAATCAAAAACGATTCCGGCCGCGCGCGTCGATCGGATACAATCGAGCGCGCCTATTTTGCTTAAGATTCCCGCGCCAAAGTAAATTTTACATTTCCCGAGCGGCGTTTGGATCGCGCGCATGGCCTTTGGTAATTCTTCCTTCATTTACTTTTCCGGGCCGCGTCGACGAGCGCTCGAAAGATTGCCAATGTTTGCTCCGAGTCCGGATCGCGCTCCGGATGCCATTGAACGCCGACGACAAATCGGTCGCCCGTCGCTTCGAATGCTTCGAGCACGCCGTCGGGCGCGTACGCGCACGCACTGAACAATTCCGGCGGCGCCGCGATTCCCTGATGATGATGCGAAACGACGTTAATTTTCTTTCTTCCAAGAATCGAATGCAATCTCGAGTTTACCGATAATTCGACGTCGTGGTTCTCGCGATGATTCAAACCTTTCTTGATTCCAGCTTCGGGCAAATGTTGATGAAGCTTTCCCCCAGCCACGACCGCCATCATTTGCATTCCGAGACAAATGCCGAGCGCGGGCATCGGCCGCTCGAGCACCGCCTGCGTCAGCGTCCAATCGAATTGTTGTCTTCGCGGATTCATCAATTCGACGGTCGGATGCAGGTCGATCCCGAGCGATCGCACGTCGATGTCGCCGCCGCCCGTCAGAATCACCGCGTCGACGCGATCTAATAAATACGGCACGTCCTCCGGCGAACCGGCGGGCAGAACGATCGGAACGCCTCCCGCCCTGCGCACGGCATCGATATAATTACATTTCAGGCGAACGGCGAGTTCGGGGTCGCACTTGACGTCGCCATTGATACCAATCACAGGCTTCATGCGCGCAGCATGGCGGACGCGCGCGCCCTATGCAAATCCACAATACGCAATTCCACAAATCGTTCGTAGTGGGTTCATTTGTCCGCGTCTTGCCTGCACTCGAATCGTAAAATGAACCCACTACCAATCGTTTATTTAGTCAACGTCAGGTGCAGACGGAGAATCGCATCTCGATTTCCGGTCAGTTCCATCGAGCGAAACGCGCGGTCGAAATCGTCCCAGCGCAGGTCGCTCACGTCGCGCGCGACTTTTCGAATTTCAACGCCGGGATCGACGGCATAACCATAAATCCATTCGATAACTTGCTCATCGGGGAGGCACCAGCGTTCGGGCGTATGCAAATCCACAAGATTGAGCGGACGTTCGAATCCAACTTCATCGCGAACGCGGCGGCACGCGGCGGTTTCCAAGTTTTCAGACGGCAAAATCGGACCGACGACCGGTCCCCACGTCGTCTCGAATCGCGGCTGGTGCCGCAACATTAAATATTGTATTTCTCCACCGCGTTCGGTGAATACAAAGACTTTTATTCGATGATTGAGTGCATGCATCGCACGTCGCCCTCCCGTCTATATCGGCGGAAGGACGCCGGGCAACTGAATGTTCTTATTCGTTGGTTACAAAACAAGCGATCGCAGCACCGGAAGCGGCAGCGCGCCTTTTTGTAATAACAAGTTGTTTATCGTCATTCGCGAGAGGGCTTTGCGTTGATGCAATTGGTCGACGATCTCCTCGATTTCAACGCGGCCGACGAGTTCGAGCGCGAGCGACGGTTCGACTGCGCATCGTCGTGCTTCGCGTGTGGCAACCGCGCCATCGAGGAAGCACCGGCGGCGGAAAAGGTCCGTCGCCTCGGAAATGCTCATGGAGCCTCCGTGAATTCGCGCGGCGGCGATTGCGCGCATGGCGACCAGCATGTCCTCGTGCGCCATGACGACTTGTTCGAGCGTTTCCATCGGTTCAGCGGCATTTCGCCGTGCATAGTCGCCCCATCCAAGGTCCCAAGCCGCCAACGCGACGTCGCGCCGGATCGCCGAGCTGTTCTGTGCGCGCGCCGCGCGCGCAAGACCCTTTCCGGGAGCCAATTCTTCGAGCGCGGCAAGCCGAAGTCGAAGCGGCGTCAGTGTTGAAAACCAGGAAGTTCGGTCGCCGATTCCCATGCGATCGAGCGGCGCCGCAACTTCGAATGTTGCATTCGAAGCATTCTTACCAATACAAATTTCACCGCCGGTAAGCGCGCTCCCGTGGCGCGCCCGGCTCGCGTTTGCCGTCACGGCAAAACCGCTCGGATATGTAGCAAACGCGCCGCCCGCGCTCAGTTCGCGCGCTTCGTCGATTGCATTCTTACCAATCGGTTGGAGACCGGCGCCGTCGATCGCTCGTGTGTCGGAAACGCGAGCAAGTGCCGCGTTTGCGGCGTCATCCGGCGTCGCCGCCTGCGGACAGGCCGCTTTTGCATAAATAAGGAACTGCTTTCGCGCGCCTTCGAGTTCGCGCTCGCCCAACTCGGCGATCTGTTCGGCGCTCATCGACAGGCCGCTTTCCGCGTGCACGAATGCGCTGAAATTCGCCCGACCCATGCGGTGATGCCAGCCTCCCGGCGCAACCGCGACGACGCCCAACAACCATTTGCGATGCGATTCGACGGCCGCGCGCGCGGAATTGATATTTTCGGCGAATGCAACATTCGCGTTCGATTGCAAACGTTGGCCGAGATCCCCTTCCGCAAGATAGGAATCGAGCGCGTCGACAAGTTCAAGCGCGGTCTCCGCGTGGACTTGCGATGGCGAGTACATCCCCGCGCGCGATTGTTGCAAATAAGCCGGAATCCCCGCGAGCCTATTTGTAAACGCGGCGATTCGCTCGGCGGGAGCAAGGTCGGGACAGTTTTCGATGGACGTCAGCGCGCGCGAAACGATTTGTAACGTCCAGAGCGGATCGCGCTCGAACGGCCGAATTTTGTCGATCGCGAGCAAGTCCGCCTCGACGCGCAAAAGCAGCAGCGCGCGATCGGCGGCCGCGTTGGGCGAAAGATCGATTCCCTCGAGAGCATCCAAATCCTGTTTTGCGCGATTTAATAACTCGCGCACGCGCGCGATGAATTGTGGCGTCGTCGGGTCGAGTTGGGAATCGAACCGGTGGTCGCCGCGCGCGGTCGCCGCGCCTGGATCCATTGCGCCGGCGGCGTCGCGCCATTCGACGAGCGCCGTTTCAACAGATCCGCCGGACGCAACGGGATCGCGCCATGGTGGAGTCGCCGCGCACGAAATCGCGAAAACGACAACGCCGGAAGCCGCAAAAGTTTTTATAATCGGAGTTTTCATAGTTTAATAATCGAAGCGCGAGTTATTTTAGGTTACCGAAAAACGAGCTTCCAGAAATATCTTAATAATTTACTCCGCCTCCTCGTGACCGAACCTCTCGACGTGACCGACCCGGGCGAGCGCGCGCTTGCGTTTTTGCGGACGCGGACGAATTACGAGCAATTGGACCGACGGGGCGCGACGTTTGATTTAAGTCCGATCAAATTGCTTCTGGAACGCCTCTGCCATCCGGAAAAGAAGCTTCAGTGCATTCACATCGCGGGCACGAAAGGCAAAGGTTCCACGACTTGGTTTGTCGACGCGTTTCTTCGCCGCGCGGGCGCGCGCACGGGACGATTTATTTCGCCGCATTTGCAGCGACTCGAGGAACGTGTCGCGATCGACGGCCAGCCGATCGAGGGGTCGCAATTGTATGAAGCCGTTTTGGCGACCGAACCTTTCGTTGAAGAATCGAAGGCCACGTTTTTTGATATATTAACGGCCGCGGCGATTCTTTGTTTCGAGCGGCGGGGCGTCGAATTCGCCGTGCTCGAAACCGGACTCGGCGGCCGCCTCGATTCTACGAATGGCATCGATGTCAAGATTTCGACGGCGGTGACGGCGCTTGGACTCGAACACACGGAAGTGCTTGGAAAAACGCTCGTCGAAATTGCGACGGAAAAAGCCGCGATCGCGCGGCGAGGCGTGCCGTTGTTCTCTGTAACAAATCCGCAAACTCCGCAAGGTCGCGCGATCGCTCGCACGGCCGCCGAATGCGGCGCGCCGGTGCTTGTGTTAGGACGCGAATTCTCCGCGCGACACGTGCGCGCGGACGAGGGGGGGTTTCTTGTCGACGTCGAAACCGTGCGGCGGGTTTATACAGATATTCGGCTTCCGGGACGCGCCCGATATCAAATCGAGAATCTCGCGCTCGCAGTCGCGATGGTCGACGATCTCGAATCGCGCGGAATTGTTCACAACGCGCGCGCGGCGCTTGAAGGCGCTCCCGCGGGCGCGGGCGATCTCCGCGTGCCCGGTCGATTTGAAGTCTTTGGCGACGCGCCTCCGATCATACTCGACGGCGCCCACACTTCGGAATCTTTAACTTTGCTTTTTGATAGTATTGACGAGTCCTTTCCGGGACGTCCGCGCGTCGTCGTCTTCGGCGCTTCGCGCGATAAAGATCTGCAACGATTGTTCGCGGCGGTCGCCGGGCGCGTGGATATTTGTATTATCACGCGGACAAAATCGCCGCGCGCGGCGCTTCCCGACGAAATGGACCGCGCCGCGAAGGCCGCGGGCATGGATCATTGCATTTCGCTGTCGCTCGACGATGCGCTCCCGGCGGCGCGGACCGCCGCGGGCGCGACGGGGCTGGTCGTCATCACGGGATCGTTATATTTGGTCGGCGAGGCCCGCGGGCGGCTCGCAGTCTAGCCCGCCATTTGTTGGAATCGAACGGCGCGTACCCGTTCACCGTGAAATTCGAGCGGATCCGGGTCGCCTGCCGATAAGAATGGCACGAGCCATGCCCAGACCAGCCATCGTTACCGATCTGCTATTGACCGATGCCTTCTTGATCAAGGGGTCCGTGGATAACAAAACAAAGCGGCTTAGCGATCACCTCGATCAGTATCGTCAGAATTTTATTAGTGTACGCGAGGCGACGCTCATCGACCTCCGAAGCCGCAACGAAATTCGAACGCCGCGTATTTTGGTAAACATGGAGCGCGTCGTACTCGCGCACGAATTTCTCGACGCCGGCGATTTCTACTTAAAAAAATTGTCCGAGGCGGAGTCGCGGGCGCTCATTTCGATCCGCGCGTTTCATGTCGGATCGGTTAATTTTGAAATTGCGGGCGAAGTCCGGCCGGGATCCTACGAAATTAATGATAAGAACCGGCGGTTTTTTGTAGTCGAAGAACCCAAAATCCGCGGGATCGATCTTCAAGGCGACGACGATCCGCTCGCAATCCTCGCGCGACTGAAGTATCTGATCGTGGCAAAACAGCGACTTTCGTATATTTACGACTTCAACGGTTGACCGCGCCGGCATCGCCGGACAAATTTTCGGATTTCGCTGGAAGGATTTTTGCGCGGACGCGAACTGTGCGCCGGTAAGATCCGCGCAAAGATCTCAATTCAACGGAGCGAACGTGCCGCCCTACATCGAACAGAATCTCGCCTGGCTGATTCCAGCCGTCGTCGTTTTCTTTATTTTATTTTTCTTTTCATTAAAAACGATCGTTAATGTCGGGCCGACGCAAATTGCAATTCTGGAGCGCCGGTTTTTGGGCAAAGCGCTCGCGACGGGGCGCGTATTCGCGACCACCGACGAAGTCGGCATTCAGTCGGGTTATCTCGGGCCGGGACTCCATTTTGTATTATATCCAATCGTCCGGGTGATTAAGAAAGAGAACTTCGTCGCCGTCAATTCCGACGAACTCGCCGTGGTCACCGCCATCGACGGCGAACCGCTTCCGTCGGATCGCATTTTTGCCGAGGACAAGGCCGGCGGACAGCACTTTAATTTTCAGAATCCCACGGCTTTCTTGGATTCCGGCGGAATCCGCGGCAAGCAACTACGATTTCTGACTCCCGGAACTTATAAGATACATCCATTTCTTTTCGATGTCGATAAGATACAAAAAACCGTCGTTCCGCAGGGCCGCATCGGCATCGTAACGGCCGCCGACGGCGCGCCGCTCGATCAGGGCCAGCTCCTCGGCCACAGCATCGCCGGACATGATAATTTTCAGAAAGCCGAGGAATTCTTAAGAATGGGCGGCCAAAAGGGTCCGCAGATCGATTTTCTCCGGCCGGGAACATATAATATATTTACAGATATGTTCCGGGTGGAGATTCGCGACGCGATCTCGATGCGCGAAAACGAAGTCGGCGTCGTCGAATCCAAAGCGGGCGCGCCGATGCCGAAAGGCGACGTCGTCGCGAGGACGCCGGATGTTAAGGAAATTCAGAACTTTCAAAACGGCCAGCGTTATCTCGATCTCGGAGGCACGCGCGGACCGCAGGAAGTCGTGCTTTCGCCGGGGCAGTATTATATCAATCCGCTTCTGTTCGATGTCGTCATGAAGCCGCAGACCGTCGTGAAGCAGGGCGAAGTCGGCGTATTGATCAGTAACATCGGAAAGGATCCGGCGGAATTGTTCGAAGGCGACGAACCGATTTCGAAAGGAACGACGGATCCCGAGGAAGCGCGCCTCGCGCAGCGCGCGCGACAGCGCCACGTCGTTCCCGAGGGTTATCGCGGAATACAACAAACGACGCTCGGTCCCGGAAAATATAATTTAAATCCGCTCGCGTACAGCGTGGTCATCGTGCCGACGACGACGCGTTCGGTCGAATGGGCCGCGAACGGTACAAATAACAATTTCGATCCGTTCGTCGTCGTCTCCCACGACGGATTCGAGATGCGCGTCGAAGTTCGCTGCCAGTATCGCATTCTTCCGGAGCATGCGCCGTACGTCGTGTCGAAACTCGGCTCCGTCGAGGAACTCGAACGCAACGTTATTCACCCGCAGATCGACGGCATTTTCCGAGCGCAAGTATCCAAATCGCCGGCGATCAGTTATCAACAAAACCGCGCGGTCGAGCAAAAAGCGGCCGAGGACGCCGTGCGCGACGATTTGAGCCAGTACCGCGTCGAGGTCGTATCTGTAATGATAACCAATATCCACCTGCCCGAGGCGCTGATGAAAACCACGCAGGAAAAGAACCTCGCCGAAGTTCGCCAGTCGATGTACGAAGCGCAACAGGCGGCCGAGGAAAAGCGCATCGCATTCGAAAGAAAAAAGGCCGAGGCCGACCAGCAGGATGCTTTAATTAAAGCGGAAACGGGTATTACAATTGCCGAGCGCCACGCGAAAGCCAAAATGAAACAGGGCGAGGGCGACGCGGATTATACAAGAAAAACCGGCGAAGCGGCGGCGCATGTTACAGAACTGCAGGGACGCGCGCAGGGCGTCGCGTATCATGAACAAACGGCCGCGCTCGGGCCGGGCGGCCTCGCGCTCGTGCAAGTTATTGATAAAATTGCCGAAAAAGGACTGCGCATCACGCCCGACATTGTCGCGGGCGGCGACGGCGGCGGCGGGATCGGAGGCGTGATCACCGCATTGTTATTACAACAGATGAGCCAGCGCGACGGCGGGGCGAAAGGCGGGCTCGGAAAAATTAGTTAACAAATCGGTCTGTGTCCTGGGTCCGGCGCCTTCCGTAGCCGCCGGCGCGATGTTGCCGGATTCGCCAGTAGTGACGACAACCAGCATTGAAGATAATTCGACGATTCTGGCGAATTCATTGACTTTTCGACGATTACTCGCCATATTTGGCGCGTTATGAAGATCACAAAGCAAGCCACAGATGACGCAATTCTCCGCGAGCTGGGCGAACGATTCGCGCGCATCCGGCTCGAACACAATTTGACGCAAGCGGAATTGGCCGAGCAGGCCGGGATTTCGAAGCGGACGCTGGAGCGGCTCGAATCGGGAAGCGTCGCCGCGCATCTGTCGGCGTTGATCCGCGTCTGCCGCGCGCTCGACATGCTCGATCGATTCGACATGATCGTCGCCGAACCGCCGCCGAGCCCGATCGCACAATTGAAACTTCGCGGCCGCACGCGCATGCGCGCCTCTGCGAAAAAACCGTCCGGCCCTTCGGCCGGAAAATGGAGTTGGGGAGATAATAAATGATAACGCTCGCGGAAGTGCGGCTCTGGGGCCGGGAGATCGGTGCCGTTTCGCTCGACGACGCGGGCGCGGCCGCTTCGTTTCAGTATGATCCGGCGTTCGCCAAGAGTGGAATTGAAGTATCGCCGGTGGCGATGCCGCTCGGCGATCGTATATATACATTTCCGGAATTGCCGCCCGCCGCGTTTCACGGATTGCCGGGGTTGCTGGCGGATTCGCTTCCCGACCGATTCGGAAATGCACTCATCAACGCATGGCTCGCGACACAGGGACGGACGCCCGAAAGCTTCAATTCCGTGGAGCGTCTTTGTTATATTGGAGCCCGCGGAATGGGCGCGCTCGAATTCGCGCCCGTGCTCGGACCGCGGCCGCAGCGCGCGAAAAAAATCGAAATCGACTCGCTCGTGAAACTCGCGTCGGAAGTGTTGAGCCGACGGCGCGATTTGAAGACTACATTTGCCGGCGCCGAACGGAAAACCGCGCTAAACGATATATTGCGCGTCGGCACATCGGCCGCGGGCGCGCGGGCAAAGGCCGTGATTGCATGGAATCGGAAAACGAATGAAGTACGGTCGGGACAGGTCGAGGCCGGGAAGGGCTTCGAATATTGGTTATTAAAATTCGACGGCGTCGCCGGAAATAAAGATAAGGAACTCGAGGATCCCAAAGGTTACGGCGCGATCGAATATGCCTATTCGTTGATGGCGAAAGCGGCGGGCGTCGACATGAGCGAGTGCCGGCTTCTCGAGGAGAGCGGGCGGCGGCACTTCATGACACGGCGATTCGACCGCCTCGAAACCGGCGAAAAGCTACATATGCAATCGCTTTGCGCCATCGCGCATTTCGATTTCAATCAACCCGGCGCTTATTCGTATGAACAGGCGCTGATGACAGTGAGAAGTTTAAAACTACCGATGGGAGCAGTCGAAGAACAATTCCGGCGCATGGTTTTTAATATCATCTGCCGCAATCAGGACGACCACGTGAAGAATATCGCGTTTCTAATGGATAAGAACGGAACGTGGTCGCTCTCGCCCGCGTACGACATGACGTATAGTTATAATCCCGCGGGCACATGGACCGCGAATCATCAAATGACACTGAACGGCAAACGCGACAATTTCACGACGGCCGATTTCCGCGCGTGCGCGAAACAAGCGATGATGAAGCGCGGCCGCGCCGAAACAATTATAAATGAAGTCCGCGCCGCCGTCGAAAAATGGCCCGATTACGCGGAGCAGGCGGACGTCATGAAACCGTGGCGTTTACAGATACGTAAGAATTTTAGGATGGAGATCGGCGGGGATTGAAAACCGCCGCCTGTCAATTCGGCTGAAGCGTAATTTCGCCGTTCACGGGGAGCCGTACGGACATTTCGCGCCGCGTGCCGTTCGTCGTGTGGTGCGAAATTCTATAATCGCCGTTCGGGATATTTTGGAACTGTACCATCGAGCCTTCGGCGACTTTGCAGCGCAGCGTGCCCGTTAATACTTTTCCGTCGGCGGAATTCAAGTCGACCCAATCGCCGATTTTCGAGTCCGGCACTCTTAATATAAAACTACAGACGGCCGGACAGGTCAACGTCGCGTTGTTTTGTCCCGATTGTATGGATACGGACGTCGACGCAGCCTGCATCGACTGATTTTCGCGCCCGCTGCCGCCGCCGCGAACTAACAATTCCAATTTGTATTCTCCGGGAACGATCGGAAAAATTTCCGCCACGCCGTCGGCATCGACGTCGCGAAATCCGAAGCCAAATCCTTTAGAATCGCGAATGCGTACGGACAGCGCGCCTTCGACGCCGCTGCCGGCGGTTTGCGATACTTGCACCCGCAGCGTCGCCGGATCCTGAAACACGACCGTTGCTTCGCGCTGCGCGGGTTCGAGCGGAATCGTTAATGTTCCGTGCGTCGGCGATTGTATTTGTAATGAAATCCCCCGCCGGCTCTGGTCCGAAATCGCCGGGCCCGCCGCGGCCGGCATTCGAAGCCAATATTCGCCGCCGGACTTCATCACCGCGGACGCCCGTTCATTCATGTATTCCGCGCCGGCATATCCTTGAAAATTAAAGACAAGCCCCATGACGGCGCCGCCTTTCTGATCCGTCGCTTTTACAATAAAACAATCCTGCGCGCGCATCGCGGGAATTCTCAAATCCTGATTGACGGAATGATTTGTAATATTTACAGTCGCCGAAAACACCACCGATTCGCGCCAGTCGCGGCAGACGCCGAGATCGTAAATTCCCGCCTTCATATTATTAAAGACGTATTCCTCCGAACCGTTGGTCGTTTTTCCGCCGAGCTTGATCCGCTGCGGATCCGCGTCGTTCTCCTTCGAGTGCGGCGCGATGTGTACGATCGCGCTGTGCCGCTCGTCCGGATCTTCATAAATAAACCGTCCTGTTATTTTTAACTGTTCGCGCAGTTCGAGCACGACGGGCGCGGGCGGCTTGCCGGATTCGAACAAGAATCTCTTTCCCTCGGCGCTCAGCGCGTCGCGATCGCGGCCCGCGTCGATCGACGCTCCCAAATAGTAAGATCCGGGAATGGCCTTCAACGTCGGCGCGTCCGGTGTCCAATATTCATAAAACGACCGGCTCGATCCGTTCTCGTCGCGATATCCGTTGATCTTCGCCCCGGCCGGCGCGCTCCCGTCCGGCATTCTTACAACAACTGGGACTTCTATCAATTCAACGGCGATAAAAGTTACGTCCGCGCCGACGCGCAATTGCGTGCGCGCCTCGTTTTTGGCCTCGATTTCGAACCCGGTCTTCCGCGCGTAAACCGCAAAACGATCGTCGGGGAGCGAATCGAACAAAAACGCGCCGCCGGCGCCGGTCTTCGCGCGCCACGTCACGCTCTCATCGCGTTCGAAATTGCGCGTCGCGTCGCGGATGGCGTCGTCGAGCGAACGCGGCGACGCGTACGCATCGTTCGTTTTTCCGGAAATGGGCATTCCCCAGCCTTTTATTGTAATTAAAACGTCGGCGACCGGCTGATTATTAATATCAATTACTTTTCCTGAAACTTTACCGTTGCCTTTCTCTTTAAGTATCGACGCTCCCGCCGTTTTCTCGCGCGGCGCGCCCTCGCGTCCGGCGGCCGCCGCCACCGCGGGCATATTTGTTATTTCCGATTTTTGTTCATGATCGGGTCCGTTCGCCGTCGCGACGGGACGATCCGCCGCGCGCCCCGACGGTCCGCCCGCCGGCTGGTCAGCGGCGTCTTTTTGTAAACTCTGCTCGCCGCGGAACGCGACCGTGCCGAGGAGACACCCCACGCCAATGCCTAACATCAGGCCGATCGCAAACATCAAGGCGGTCTTGGACATGGCTTTACAAGTTTACCGATCCCCGCTCGCGCACGTGTATTCCCGTTGGCGTCGCCCGGCGCTCGCTGACGCCAACTCGATCGGTTACTCTTCGAGGTCACCGCATTGCAATATCCAACGAACCTCCCATGACCGACGCCGTCATCGTCTCCGCCTGCCGCACCGCCATTGGCAAATTTCAGGGCGCACTCACGCCGCTCCGCGCGCCCGAACTTGGAGCTATTGTTATAAAAGACGCGCTCCGCCGCGCGGGCATCCAACCGGGCGACGTCGAGGAAGTCATCATGGGAAATGTTCTGCAGGCCGGCCTCGGACAAAACCCCGCGCGACAGGCGCTGCGCGGCGCCGGAATCCCGGATTCGGTGGGCGCGTTCACGGTCAATAAAGTTTGCGGCTCGGGTCTGAAATCCGTCATGCTCGCGGCGCAGGCCATTCGCGCGGGCGACGCGGAAATCATCGTCGCGGGCGGCATGGAATCGATGACCAACGTGCCGTATCTAATACCTTCGGCGCGCGCCGGCGCGCGGCTTGGCCACGCCGAATTGATCGATTCGATGGTGAACGACGGGCTTTGGGATATTTATAATAATTTTCACATGGGCGAAACCGGCGAGAAGGCCGCCGATAAATATAACATTTCGCGCGAAGAGCAGGACGCGTTCGCGGCGGAGTCGCACAAGCGCGCCGTGGCCGCGTGGGCGAAGAACGAATTCGCGCGCGAGATCGTTAATGTTATGATTCCGCAGCGGAAAGGCGATCCGATAATTATCAATAAAGACGAGGGCCCGCGCGCCGATGCGACGATGGAATCGCTCGCAAAACTGCGGCCGGCGTTTCGTAAAGAAAAAGGAACCGTGACCGCGGGCAACGCATCCACCATCAACGACGGCGCCGCGGCGCTCGTTGTCATGAGCGAAGCGCGCGCGAAGAAGTTGGGTTTGAAACCGCTCGCTAAAATTACCGGCTACGCGACCGGCGGTCTCGCGCCCGAGTGGGTGATGCTCGCGCCCGAGATCGCGATCGGCAATTTGTGCAAAAAAACCGGACTGACGACCGATGCGTTCGATTTGATTGAAATTAACGAAGCATTCAGTTCGGCCGCGTGCGCGCTTCGCAAGGCGATGTCGCTCGATTCGGAAAGAATTAACGTCCGCGGCGGCGCCGTCGCGCTCGGACATCCGATCGGCGCGTCCGGCGCGCGGATTTTGGTAACCTTGCTGCACGCGCTCGAAGACCGTAACAAAAAACGCGGCCTCGCCGCGCTGTGCCTCGGCGGCGGCAACGCGGTCGCGATGTCGGTGGAGCGTTTGTAAACGTTTATATGCATGGGCGGAGGTGTTATCTTGTTCGCGATCATCGGCGCCGTCATCATTTTGATCGTCGTGATTCTCGTCGCGATAGCATCCAGCCTTCGAAACAAATAACTAAAATCGACAATGGCAAATATTCTTAACAAGATCGCCGTCCTCGGCGCCGGCCAAATGGGCTCCGGCATCGCGCAGGTCTTCGCCGCGAAGGGCGTTTCCGTCGTTTTGATTGATACAAAAGAAGAATTCGTCGCGCGCGGCAGGGATACTATCAAAAACTCTCTCGCGAGAATTGTAAAGAAAGGCGCGCTGTCGCAGGAAGACGCCGACAAAACGCTCGCGCGCGTCGCGGGATCGACGCTTTATGATAACATTAAAGATTGCGATCTCGTCATTGAAGCGATTCTCGAAGACGAAAAAATAAAGAAAGACTGTTTCGCGAAACTCGACGCGATCGCGCCGCCGCATGCAATTTTAGCTTCGAACACGTCGTCGATTTCGATCACGGTGCTCGGCGCGGCTACAAAAAGGCCGAAACAAGTAATCGGGATGCATTTCATGAATCCCGTTCCCGTCATGCAGCTCGTCGAGGTGATCCGCGGACAGGAGACGAGCGACGAAACGACGGCCTCCGTGCTCGCGGCCGTCGAATTGTTAGGAAAGACGCCGGTCGCGGCGAACGATTTTCCTGGTTTTGTGAGCAATCGCGTGCTGATGCCGATGATTAATGAAGCGATTTTTGCATTATTCGAGGGCGTCGCGTCGCGCGACGGCATCGATAATGTCATGAAACTCGGCATGAATCATCCGATGGGCCCGCTGATGCTCGCCGACTTTATCGGCCTCGACACCTGTCTCGCGATTCTGAATGTTTTGCACGACGGATTCGGCGATCCGAAGTATCGCCCGTGTCCGCTGCTGAAGCGCATGGTCGCGGCCGGTCTTGTCGGCCGAAAGTGCGGTCGCGGATTTTACGATTGGACCGGCGGGCAGGCAAAATAAATTATTATTTTAACTGTTTTGTATTAAGCAATTTCAACATGTCCACCGTCACCCACGACGCTCCCGATTTTGAACTTTCAGAAGAGCTAAAAATGTTGCGCGACTCCGTGCGCGACTTTAGCGATCATGAAATTACGCCCGGCGCCGCCGCGCGCGACGCGAATCATGAGTTTCCGACGGAGATCATCAAGCGTTGCGCCGAAATGCAATTGATGGGAATCACGATACCCGAATTGTATGGAGGCGCCGGCCTCGGAAATTTAGCGTTGTCCATCGTCCTCGAGGAGATCAACCGCGCGGACGCGTCGGTCGGCGTGACGCTTTCTGTTCACAATTCGCTTCTCGGCGGTCCGATTCTTAAGTTTGGAACGGATGAACTAAAGAAAAAATACCTGCCGCGCCTCGCGAGCGGCGAAGCGCTCGGCGCCTACGCGCTGACGGAACCGCAGGCGGGCAGCGATTCGGCGAATTTAAGATTAAAGGCCGAAAAGAAAGGCGACCGCTGGATTCTGAATGGTACAAAAATCTGGATCACGAGCGGCGATCGCGCGGGACTAATGATAATATTCGCGCGGACGGATACTACTGTTTCCAAAGCGAAGGGGATCACGGCATTCGTCGTCGAAACCGCGTCGAAGGGATTCAAAGTCGGCAAGCAGGAAGAGAAATGCGGAATCCGTTCGTCGTCGACGGTCGAAATTATTTGTGAAGATTTGGAAGTGCCCGACGCGAACCGCCTCGGCGGACCCGGCGACGGATTCAAGATCGCGATGGACACGCTCGACGGCGGCCGCATCGGCATCGCGTCGCAATCATTAGGAATCCACCGCGCGTGTCTCGAGGCCTCGATCAAATATGCAAAAGAAAGAAAACAATTCGAGCAGCCGATCGGCGAGTTCCAAGCGATTCAATGGAAAATCGCGGATATGGCAACCGATCTCGACGCGGGACGATTATTAACACATCGCGCGGCGTGGCTGCGCGACCGCGGCCTGCCCTGCTCCCGCGAAGCCTCAATGGCAAAACTCTTCGCTTCGCGCGCCTGCAACCGCGCCGCCGACGAAACTGTACAAATCTACGGCGGCGCCGGTTATACAAAAGACTTCGCCGTCGAACGTTATTATCGCGACGCCCGTATCACCGAAATTTACGAAGGCGTGACGGACATTCAACGGCTCGTGATCGCGAGAGGGTATTTGAAGTAAGTCGAGGAACCATGAAAATAGTTAAGATTTCGTCGAAGTTTCAAATTGTAATCCCGAAAGAAATTCGGGAAAAGCTTGAATTGTCGCGTGGACAGAAAATCCAGTTCTACTTTCATGAAGGACAAATGATGCTGATTCCAGAACGAGCGGTTGAATCGATGCGGGGATTTCTCAAGATAAGTGATACATCTGTACCGCGAGACAAGGATCGTATATGAATGTTGTAGATTTCTCCGGTCGACGTTCTCGCGAACGCAGAATTCCCTAAAGTAGCCGCCTGAATTCGCCATGCGGATTTCGACGGACGTCCAAATGTTTATTATCGTTCAGTCGGCGGCAACGGTCGACAAGGTCGTTTATTATTAATGAGCGTGTCGGCGGCCGGGGTTGGAACCATATTATCTAACGATATTCCAGAATCTTCACGGGAATCTGTTTCGCATAAGCGCGAAAATCCATATCTGTAGTGAAAATGGGCGCCGACGACCGTTCGGCCACGGCGCAGATCAGCATGTCGACCGTCGAGCCCTGCACGCCTTTCGCACGGCACAAATTATACATCTCCGCGGCGCGAATGTGATCGATCGTTAATATTGTTTCGTCGGGGAATGCGTTGAGGGCGTTTCGTAGTTTTATGAAAACCTTGGGATCGGCGACGCCAGAGAGAATCTCCTGGCGGATGATTCCTAATAATAGAATCTGGCCTCCGGTTACGAGGTTTTGCCACGCGCTCCGGATCGCGAGATCGCTCACTCCAAGATTCGCGGGCGAACGACGCAGAACGACGGACCAAATTGTAGTATCGACGAGGACGTTCACCGTTTGCGTCGAAGTTTTTTGTGATCGAAGTCAGGGTGGAATTCGACTTTTCCCGCAAATGTAAGCACTTCCTGCTGCCGGCGATGCTGAATGTATTCGAGAAGCGCCGCCGTCACCGCGTCCTTCTTGGACTTGTGTTTTCCAAGGACCTGCGCTTCCACGATGATCCGATCGTCAATATCGAGATTTGTTGCCATTGGCCGACTTGGGTTCACACAATCGTATGTGTGGACAAAAGTGTAAGCCGTCGGTATGCATTTGCAACTTTCTGCTCCGCCGGCGTCCGCGAATCGCCGTACGGCCCGGCGATGGCAGCGTCCGATCGCGGTTCCCAAAAACACCCGAGGCGGCACCCTGGGGCGCCGCCTCGATTATAATTAAACGAAACTGCGGATAATTAGCGAGCCACGACGAAAATCGGTCCGAAGAGCTGCGATTCGCCGTAGATGTCGATCGACTCGAGCCAATAGCCATATCGGGCGCCATTCGTGACGCGGCGATCGATCTGGCTGTAGCTCGCGGGCATCGCGGGGCCGCCCGTCGCCATGATCGGCGATTGATTTACTTTGATGGCGTTGCCGAACGTCGTCTCGGATCTATAAATATTAAAATAAGCATTATCGATCTCGGAGGAAGTCTCCCAATTGATCTTGATCGGGCCGCCGATGAAAGCCGCGCCGCCGGTGAACGACGTGACCGTCGCGGAAAGGTCCGGATCGACGATAATAGTAATATCACATTTCGCATCCGGGAGCGGCGCCGTGCTGATGTAGCTCGCCGTGAAAATCACCAGAAAATTCATACCAATATCCTGGGGTCCGGCCGTCCAGCAGAATTGCGTCGAGACACTGCCGTTACCGGCAAGTGGCGCCGGCGGATTGGTCGTCGCGTTGAACGGCACGTCGTTCCACTGCAGCAGCAGCGCCGCGCCGTTGAAATCGAACGCGGAAACGTTGAAGCAGAGCTGTTGGCCCGGCACAACGTGAAATTCGGTGAAACACGGCGTGCCTTCCGACCACTGCGGCGGCGGCGTGTCGCCGTACGCAAATAATTGAGAATTGAACAACGACGTGATCGCGAGCGCCGCGGCGCCTACGAAAGCAATTTTTGTAGTATTGATGCTCATGTTGAGTAGTTGATTTTCGAAGGTTTGTTCACGCGGCTGCGCGAATGGAAGGGAATCGAAGCTTTTTGTTTGGTTCTCGTTTTCTAAATTTTATGCGTGCAGCGTGTGCCGCGGACCCACTCTAGGGGCAAAGTGAGAAGCCTGCCAGAGTGAAAATAGAACAGTTGGACTCATTAGATCCGGGCCGTACGTCACGATCGCCGCTTAAAAGTCGGGTCTTCAACGATTTACGCAAATTATGGACGGTCTCCGACTGGAGCAAGTCGGCGCCGCGCGGTACGGTGCATCCACTTCCGATGGAAACCGCGCCGACCGCAAGCGTCCGAGATCGAAAATATTTGTTTGAGATATTGGTATTGTTTGCGGGCGCGGCCGCGCTGTTGTTAAGACTCGGATTCCTGCCGGCGCACGGCGCGGAAAGCCGCTGGCTGTTTATATCAAAACACATGCTCGCGTCGGGCGACTGGCTGACTATGGAAATGGACGGCGCGCCCTATAACGACAAACCGTTTCTGTCCTATTGGATTATTGTAATATCAGCGAAAATTTTCGGCGAGCTGAACGAATGGACGGCGCGGCTGCCGGGCGTGCTCGCCTCGCTCGGCGCGATTTATATTACTTTTAGACTCGGCGCGCGGAACTTCGGGACCCGCGCGGGATTGCTCGCGGCGATCGTCCTCGCGACGTCGCAGTCGTTCATCGAGTGGTCGCGCGCGGCGACGGCGGACGCGTTGAACTTGTTTTTTGTTATCGCGGCCGTCGCGGCGTACCGCTCGTATCGCGCGGCGCCCGCGCTCTGGAAATGTTTACTTTTCTTCGGAATGCTCGGAATCGGCGGGCAGGCGAAGGGTTTGCCGGCCGTCGTTCTTCCGCTCGCGATCGGTTTTTTTGATATTTCTTCAGAAATCCTTTTCGATCGCAATCGGCTTCGAGCGGATTCGAAAACAATATTATCGATCGCAGCCGGACTCGCGTTCGCGGCGGCTATTTACTTTTTTCCATTCCTCGTTGTTTACTACAAAACAGGAAATTGGGATCTGCTCGAGCGCGTTTGGTATGAAAACTTCGTGCGCGCCGCCGATCCGTTCGACCATTCGAAGGACGGCATTTTTTTTTATGTTTACATGCTGCCCGCGATGCTCGCGCCGTGGACGCTTCTCGTGCCGTTCGCGCTCGCCCGCGGTTTCGCGCGGTTTCGCGAGGACAGGGAACTGCGATTTATTACGATTTGTTTCATAACAATCTTCGCGATCATGACGGCGAGTCTTTCGCGCCGAAATTATTATATCCTCCCCGCGCTTCCGTTCGGCGCGCTGCTGATCGGGGATGCGCTTTCGCGCGGTTTCGATGAATTGAAGAATAACGCGATTGCTACGATCGCGAAGATTACGAGATTCGCGCACGTCTGGATCCTCGGCGGATTATGTACGATTGTCGGCACCGCCCTCGTCGTGAGCCGTTTCCTGCCTTTTGCGACGATTCGTTCCGCCGCGGAATTACCGTTCGGACTGGCGCTGGGCCTCGCGCTCCTCGCCTCCGGATATTTATTAATACTGAACGGCAGGACCGGCGCGCCCGCGCTCGAGCGCGCGCTGGCGCTGTTCGCAATCGCGATTTCAATATATATATCGACCGGCGCCGAGACTCTTCGACGGAACAGCCTCGTCGAACGCGACCTCGCCGAATATATAAGAACGCAGCACGCCGGTTTGGAAATCGCCTGGTTCAAGATCGGCCGCGGAGGCTTGGATCGTTACTATATCGGCGGCGGGCCGATCGCGAATAATATGAACGAACTGCTCGATATCCTCATGGAATCCCCTTCCGAAAGCCGGCTCGTCGTCGCCCCCGCCGACGCGTTTCCTATACTACAAAACGCCGAAGACGTTCGCGCCGAATTATTATATACACAATCGACGCGCGGATTCGACTCCATTCAGTCCGCCAAGGCGAAGTACGTGCTGGCGCGCTGCCGCGCCGTGAAAAAGTAGCTTTCGAACGCCGGTCGCATAGACTTAAGAATTGACATGGATTCCCTCGTCGAACGATTTCGAAGCGGCGACCGGCGCGCGCTCGCGCGCCTCATCACGCGCGCGGAGAATCGCTCGCCGGGTTTCGCCGAGACGCTCGACGCGATTTACGGCTCGACAGGGCGCGGATTTCGGATCGGCGTCACGGGCCCGCCCGGCGCCGGAAAATCGACGATTGTCGATGGCCTCGCCGCGGCGTTCCGCGCCGCAGGCGATTCGGTCGCGGTCCTCGCCATCGACCCGACGAGCCCGTTTACCGGCGGCGCTCTTCTCGGGGATCGGATTCGCATGCGCTGCACGGAGGACGATTCCAACATTTTCGTCCGCTCGATGGCGACGCGCGGTTCGCTCGGCGGCCTCGCGCGCGCGACCGTCGACGCCGCGGATCTTCTCGATGCTTTTGGTTATAAACAAATCATGATCGAAACCGTCGGCGTTGGCCAGGCGGAACACGACGTGATGACCGCGTCGGACGTAGTATTGGTAATATTATATCCCGGCGGCGGCGACTCGGTGCAGGCGATGAAAGCGGGATTGATGGAAATCGCGGATATTTTTGTAGTTAATAAATCCGACCACCCCGCCGCCGACCGTCTGGTCGACGACATCGAACAAATGCTCGAATTGCGCGCGCGGCGCGACGCGTGGCGTCCTCCGGTCGTGCAATGCGTCGCGACGGAGCGGCGCGGCATCGCGGAACTCGTTCTGCGAATCGAAAATTACAAATCGGCGCGCGAGGCGGCCGGCGATCTCGCCGCGCGCCGTCGCGAACGGCGCGAAGCGCAGGTGCGGCGCGCGATCGAGGAGGAGCTGGCGCTGCTCTTATTTGAGAAATCCGGATTTCAAGACTACATCACCCGCGAACTCGACCGCCGGCGGCCGCCCTATGCGATCGCCGCGGAAGTTGTTAATTTAATTAAAAATTCCTTAAAACATGCCATCTGAATCATTTAAGAAATCCAACGAAGTTTATAATAAAAAGGCTTCCGCGGCGAAGTCGCGCGAGGACGCCCGCGAGTTCACGACGATTTCGGGCGATCCGTTGGATATTTGTTATACTCCGCAAAATTCGCCCGATCTCAACGGCGGCGGTTATGACGATAAATTGGGTTTTCCCGGCGAATATCCGTATACGCGCGGCATCCATCCGAATCTTTATCGCGGAAAACTCTGGACGATGCGACAGTTCGCCGGATTCGGCACCGCGAAAGACACGAACGAGCGCTATCACTTTTTGTTGGAACACGGCCAGACGGGATTATCTGTTGCATTCGATTTTCCGACGCTGATGGGCTACGACAGCGACCACGCGCGCTCGCGCGGCGAAGTCGGACGGTGCGGCGTCGCGATTTCGTCCCTCGCCGACATGGAAACCTTATTTTCCGGAATTCCTCTCGATAAAGTTTCTGTATCGATGACGATCAACGGCCCCGCCGCGATCGTCTGGTCGTTTTTCATCGCCGCCGCCGAAAAACAGGGCGTGCATCCTTCGAAACTGCGCGGAACGATACAAAACGATATTCTTAAAGAATTTCAGGCGCAGCACGCATGGCTCGTGCCGATCGACCACGCGCTCCGGATTGTTATAGATACGATGGAATTCGGCGCGAAGGAAGTGCAACAATGGAACACGATTTCGATCAGCGGATATCATATCCGCGAAGCCGGTTCGACGGCCGCGCAGGAACTGGCATTTACGTTAGCAAACGGTTTTGAATATATCGAACGAGGCATCGCGCGCGGGATGAACGTCGACGAATTCGCGCCGCGGCTGAGTTTCTTTTGGGATGTGCATCTCGATTTTTTCGAGGAAATTGCAAAATTCCGCGCCGCGCGCCGCATCTGGGCGAAAACGCTAAAGGAAAAATACGGCGCGAAGGATCCGCGCTCGTTATTGGTTAGAACGCACGCGCAGACGGCCGGCGTTTCGTTAACCGCGCAACAGCCCGAAAATAATATTGTTCGCGTGGCGTATCAGGCGCTCGCGGCCGTCCTCGGCGGCACGCAGTCGCTTCATACCAATTCGATGGACGAAACGCTGGCGCTGCCGACCGAAAAATCCGTAAAAATTGCTCTGCGAACGCAACAAGTGCTCGCGTACGAAACGGAAGTCGCGCACGTCGTGGATCCGCTCGGCGGAAGTTATTTTATCGAAGCGATGACCGACCGCCTCGAAGCCGCCGCCAATGTTTATTTTAAACGGATCGCCGAACGCGGCGGCATGGTAAACGCTACAAAAGAGGGCTGGGTCCAGCGCGAAATTCACAGATCGTCGACCGCCTATCAAAAAGCCGTCGAGGACGGCCGCAAGACCATCGTCGGCATCAATCGCTTCGTCGAGGAGGACGAGAAGATCGAAATTCCAGTCTTAAAGATCGATCCGAAAGTCGACGAGATTTCATCTGATAATTTAAGAAAACTGCGCGAGCGCCGCGACGCCGCGCGCGTCAAGAAAGCGCTCGACGGCGTGCGCGCCGCGGCGAAAAACGGCGAAAACCTCATGCCGCGATTCGTCGAGGCCGCGCGCAGTTATGCAACGTTGGGCGAAATTGCGGACGTCCTGCGCGGCGAATTCGGCGCTCCCGTCGAACCGGCGTTTTGAAATATTCTTAGCATCGACGATGCGGCGCCGATCTGATACCTTGGCGATATGACCTCCGAAAAAATTCGTGTCTTGGTCGCGAAGCCCGGCCTCGACGGCCACGATCGCGGCGCAAAAGTCGTCGCGAGCGCGCTGCGCGATCGCGGCATGGAGGTGATTTACACCGGACTCCACCAGACTCCCGAATCGATCGTCGAGGCCGCGATTCAGGAAGACGTCGATGCCGTCGGGCTCTCGATTCTCTCGGGAGCGCATATGACTCTTTTTCCAAAAATCGCCGAGCTGCTCCGAAGCCGAGGCGCCGAAAACGTCGTATTGACGGGCGGCGGGATTATTCCAAAAGAAGACGTCGAATCGCTGCGGACTCTCGGGTTCGCGCGCCTCTTCGGCCCCGGAAGCACGACCGACGAGATCGCGGAATATATCGAAAGCGAAGTCGGACGCAGGCGCGCCGCGGCAAATCATTAAGAATACCCAAAGTATATTTTTCATAAACAATCGCGCACCGGACGCAAATGCAAGAATCATCCCCGGATCCAAACGATCCAATCGCCGCATCCGAAATGGGCGTGACTCCGCGCGAAGTGCTGGGATTCGAGGAGGCTGCGGCGTTTCTCGGTATTTCTACAAAAACATTCGCCAAAGTTCTCAAGTCGGAGGATTTGCCCGGGCGAAAAGTCGGCCGCGAATGGAGGTTTTCGAAGAAAGCGCTCCTCGAATGGCTCGCCGCGGGCCGCACGCGCGAATATCAAGATGACGACGCGTCCGCCGAAGCCGAACGCAAGCCGCTGATTCATTATGTTACAAAAATCGCCAAGCGAACGGCGCAACCCCGCGAAAACATCACCATCGAAGAATTCTCCGCCGACGAAGATTAAGAAATATTAATTTATTAATTAACGCAACATGGCTTCCCAACCGTCGACAACCGCGATGACCACCGGACTCGATCTCACCGACGAGCAAAAGATGCTCGTCGAGACCGTGCGAAAGTTCGTGCAAGACGAAGTCGCGCCCATCGCGCGCGAAATTGATAAGAACTGCCGGTTTCCCGTCGAAAACTGGAAAAAAATGGCCGATCTCGGGATTTGTGGTATTCCGATCGGCGAAGAATACGGCGGCGCCGGTCTCGGGACCCTGTCGTACGCGCTCGTCATCGAGGAATTCGCAAAATCGTGCGCGAGCACCGCGTTGACGCTCGCGGCGCACACGTCGCTCGGCACATATCCGATCTTCGCGTGGGGAAATGATAATTTAAAGAAAACCTTCGTGCCCGACCTCGCGAGCGGCCGCGTCCTCGGCGCGTACGGACTCACCGAACCCGGCGCGGGATCCGACGCGGGCGGTACGAAAACGACCGCGGCAAAAAAGGGCGATCGTTATATTCTGAACGGCCGGAAATGTTTTATTACAAATGCGAATTTCGCGGATACGTTCATTTGCACCGCCGTCACCGACAAATCGCTCGGCGTGCGGGGAATTTCCGCGTTCGTGATGCCGCGGACGACCAGGGGATTTTTTATTGAAAAAGGCGAGGAGAAACTCGGCATGCGCGGATCCGATTGGGGATCGTTAGTATTCGACGATTGCGAACTTCCCGCCGAAAACATGGTCGGCCCGGAAGGCGACGGATTCAAAACATTTATGAAAACGCTGGAGGGCGGTCGCATTTCGATCGGCGCGCTCGCGCTCGGAATCGCGGAAGGCGCGCTCGATCATGCTGTTAATTATTCGAAACAAAGAATCGCGTTCGGAAAACCGCTCTCCGAACAGCAAGCCGTGGCATTTAAGATTGCGACGATGGCCACAGAAATCGAGGCGGCGCGACATTTGGTATATCACGCGGCGCGATTGAAGGATGCCGGATTGCCTTTTGGTAAAGAAAGCGCGATGGCAAAATTGTATGCATCGGAAGTCGCGATGCGCGCGACCTACGAATCAATACAAATATTCGGCGGAAACGGCTATTCTCAGGAATACCCCGTCGAACGGTATTGGCGCGATGCAAAACTCTGCACGATCGGCGAGGGCACGAGCGAAATTCAGCGGATCGTGATTTCCCGGAATATTTTGAAGATGAGTTAATCGCAGCGTCCGCTGCGCAGGCCGCGTTGCGCATTGCGGAATTTCTTTCCGCACGAATCTCAGCAACGCCGCCGGCGGAAAACGTTTCCGCGGCGCGTTCGATTCAGTTGGACGCCGTGAGTTGGTCGAATACAAGCGGAGACCATTGCGCGATTGGAGAGGCGCGCGTGGTCGATCAAAAAAATCGTGGAAACAGGAGAGAGAATACTCATTTGCGACGACGACGAATTGATGCGAACGATAATTAATATATCGCTCGCGCAATTCGGGAGTTTTACTGTAATCTCGGCCTCGTCGGGCGCCGAGGCCGTCGAATTGTTCGCGGCGGACCGGCCGGCCATGGTCATCCTGGATGTATGCATGCCGGGCATGAGCGGCGTTGAAACTTATAACAAATTGCGGGAACTCCCGGGCGGCGACACGACGCCGATCGCATTTCTCTCGGCGCGAGACGGTGAGGAAGAAATTCAACAATTACGCGCGATGGGCGCGGTCGACGTATTGTCGAAACCATTCGATATCAAATCGTTCGCGGGAAGGATTCGCTCGATTTTAAACAATCAGAAGACGTGTGCAAAGCAGGCAAATCAACATGAATGAAACATACTCCGTTCCGCCCGCACTTCAGCAATTACAACAAGACTTTGCGTCGGCGCGAACCCAACGTGTCGCGGAGCTGAGGCGGCTGTACTCGGAGGCCGGCTCCGACGCGCGCGCGCTCGATCAATTGAGAGTTGCCTTTCATAAACTCGCGGGAAGCGCCGGATTATTAGGATTTCCGAAGAGCGGAACGATCGCACGCGAATCCGAACGTTTATTATCGAATGTTACTACCATTCCGGCCGAACTGCCGGCGCTTCTGGACAAACTAACGGAAAGTTTCGAGAACGAAGCCGTCGCTCTCGGGCGTCCCGCCTCGCCGATTCAACCCGCGACAACCGCGCCGCCATTGCCGTCGACGCCGATTCCGTCTCCGGATCGCGAAATGCGGCGCGGCATCGGCTGTATTGTAGCAAACCGCGAATCGTCCATGGTGAACGCGCTCAAGCAGGAATTGACGGCGACCGGATTTGAAGCAAGATTTGTCGCGCCTGAATTGGCGCCAACGCAATGTTCGGGCGCTGCGCTCGCATTAATCGATGTGAATGCCGCGGGCGACGGCTACTCGCTTTGCCGTACGATCGCGGATGCGCCGGCCGCGCCGTGTTTACGAATATTATTTACAGAAGGAAATTCACAATTTAATTTACTGAAAATGTCGCCGTCGCGCGCGCACCGGATGATCCATCGCGCGTTCGAACTGAAATCGGTGCTGCGGCCGGATACGATGGACGACGGATTCTTAAAATCCCGTATTCTTAGTGTCGAAGACGACGCCGACTACATGCGTGCGATCGAGGAGATCCTAAAACCCGTCGGACACACCGTTCGCGTCATTTCGAGACCGGAGCGCCTGCTCGAGGAATTGAGCGATTTCCGCCCCGAAGTTTTATTGTTAGATTGGGATCTGCCGCAGGTCAACGGACACGATCTCGCCCGCATCATCCGCTCCGACGCGCGACACGAATTGTTACCAATCGTTTTTTGCACGGGCCGCACCGAGCGCCGCGACCGCCGCGCCGCGATTCGCGCGGGAGCCGACGACTTTCTTACAAAACCGTTCGCTCCGGACGAACTCGTCGAAACGATCGATACACAACTCCGCCGCCACCGCGCGCTGCGCCGACGCCTCGACGCGGATCCGTTGACTGAATTGTTAAATCGCTCGGCGTCGTTGATCGCGGTCGACGATTTGATACAATCGACGAAGGACCAGGATCGCGGCGTGCTCGTTGCAATTCTGGATATCGATCATTTCAAACAGGTCAACGACGAACTCGGACACCCCGCCGGCGACCGCGTTCTCCGCGAACTCTCCGCGCACTTGCGCGCGTGCACGAGTCCGGGCGACGTCGCGGGACGTCTCGGCGGCGAGGAATTGCTGCTCGGGATGGTTTTCGACAAGAAGGAAGACGCACTGGCGCATCTTGATAATATTCGGACGACACTACATATCGAACTGCGATCGGAAGACGGCGGATTCCTGCGTCAATTAACATTCAGCGCGGGCGCCGCATGGTTCCCCGAACACGGAACGCAGAGCGGAGACTTATTAAAGAAAGCCGATCAAGCGCTGTACCGCGCGAAGAACGAGGGACGGAATCGTATCGTGGCGGTAACGGAGAAGTAACCGCCGCCCGCGCCGCCGCGGCCGTCTTGCGGCCGCGCGGGATTTTGATATGTTGGCGCGATCATGCGCACGTTAACAATCGGCCGCTATCGCGTCACCGGATTGCGCGACCGCGATTTTCGACTCGACGGCGGCGCCATGTTCGGCATCGTGCCGCGCGTGATCTGGGAAAAACTCGAGCCGCCCCGTTCGAATGATTATACAGTTCCGATCGCGACGCGGCCGCTGCTGGTCGAAGGCGCGAAGTGCGGCCCGATTTTAATAGAACCCGGAATCGGCGGACGGTGGGACGCGCGCGCGCGCAAGATATATCAAATCGACGAGTCGAGAAATATATTAAATTCGCTCGAGCAGGCTGGAATGGAGCCCGGCAAGATCCGGTGCGTCGTTTTGACGCATTTTCATCTGGATCACGCCGGCGCCGCGATTCGATGCGACGCGGCGGCTCCCGAATTTGTAAACGCGCGCCATTGGATACCGAAAATCGAACTGGAGGTCAGCCTCGCGCGCGATTCGGCGCGGCGCGCGAGCTATCGGCCGGACGATGCGGAAATCTTGCTAAATGGCGGGCTATTGGATACATTCGATTCCGAAACGTTAAAAATCGACGAGGGAATCACGATTCATCAAATCGGCGGCCACAGCGACGGCGTCAGTATTATTACAATTGAAGGCGGCGGCGACACGCTTTGTTTTTGGTCGGACGTCGTTCCCACGCGGAATCATGTGAACCCGAACTATATAATGGCGTACGATTTAAATGTACAAAAGAGCTTCGAGGTCCGCCGGCGCTGGATTCAACGCGCGGTCGACGGAAACTGGATCGGCGCTCTCTATCACGATCCCGAAATCGACTTTGTTTATTTTAAGAAAGACGGCGGGGCATGGTCGCATGCGCCGTTGTCGCAATAATCAATGGAACCGAACATGGCGCGTCCGAATCGTATTATTTCGCTTTGTCCGTCCATCACGGAAGCGTTATTTACAATCGGCGCGGGTCCGCGCGTCGTCGGCGTTACCGAATATTGTGTCCATCCGTTCGAGGCGGTCGAGAATATTACGAAGGTCGGCGGCAGCAAACTTCCCGATCTCGAGGCGATTTATTCATTGAACGCGGATCTCGTGATCATGAATGAAGAGGAAAATCGCGTCGAAGATTATGATGAAATTCGCGCGCGGGGAATTCCCGTTTTGAATACATTTCCAAGAAAAGTAATCGACACGGCCGCGATGATGCGCGACATCGGCGCGGCGACGGGCTGCGAATCGGAAGCGGACGGAGTCGCGTCGGAGATCGAAAGGCGCGTGGCGGCGGCGCGGGCCGCGGCGATAACGAATAAAAAGATCCGCGCAGCCTGTTTGATATGGAAAGCGCCTTTCATGACATTGAACGCGGACACGTTCATGCACGACATGCTCGAGCTGTCGGGTTTCGATAATATTTACGCATCGCGTCCCGAGCGTTATCCTAAAATTACAAAAGAAGAACTGGAGGCGGCGCGGCGCGAACAGGGACTCGAAGTGGTCTTGTTGCCGAACGAGCCGTTTGAGTTTGTAGCGCAACACGCGACGGAAATCGCCGCGATTGTACAATTGCCGACGAAACGCGTCATGCTCTGCGACGGCCAGTACCTTGCGTGGTACGGTTCGCGCACCGTCGACGGAATTGAATATTGCGGAAAACTCGCGGCGCGCGTGCGCGGTTTCGAATCTCTCGCATGAATATTAAGTTTTTCGCGGCTCCGGCGCTTGTCGTCGCATTCGCGGCCGGTTGCGCGGGCGGCGCGCGCGAGAAAAGAATTATTGTAAGCGAGCGACAAGGGGCGGCGCTGGCCGAAACGGCCGCGCGCGGCACTGCGCCAGAAAGCGCGCGATCCTGGATATGCACAATACGACGTTCGGCGGAGAATTCGGGAGTTTATATGACATTTGCCGGACAAATACCGATTCTCGTATCGCCGTGGGACGAGGCGGCAAATTTGTTATGTTGCATGCCGGACTCCTCCTGGTTCGGAGGCGGAGCGGCCGTTTGGATCGGGCGGTCGGACGGCGGCGACGAAACATTACGATTCGCATTTGCCAAGAATTCGCAAAATATCGAAAAGGCGCACGCGCCGTTCGACGGCGATTATCCTAACATTATTCAATTGGGCGCCGCGGCCGTCGACGGCATGACGGGCGCGTGGTTCGCGGCGGCGCTGTGCAAATCGGCGAACGGCGCCCGGAAGGAATTACATATTATCAAATTCGAGGCGGCGGGCGCGGGAATTCGCTGCGAGTCCGTAAATGTAATTCCGGAAGCCCGCTGCCGCGGCGGTCCGATTTCGATCGCATGCGACGCGGACGGCGGAATGGTTGTATTCGAGTCCGACGACGACCCCAACGGCGAATCGTTTATTTATGCGATTCCGCTCGGCCGCGACGGCGCGGCGTGCGGGCCGCCGTCGCGTGTGGCGCCGCGCGCGGAAGGCGGGCGCACCCGGTCGCTCGCGGGCGCGGGCGTGAAGGGCCGCGACGCGATTATTTATTTTAATGAAACGGCCGGGGCGGGCGCCGCGCCGGAGCGCGCGGCCGTGAATGTAAGCATTCGTTGAACGGCGCCCGAACTAACTTTTTACTATTTCTTCGAGACCGCGGCGCCGCTTTCTTTATTATTACTCGTTTCCGCCGCCGGCGCGCTCGGCGCCTTGACGGCGAAACCGTATCCGTTCTTTTCGAGAAACTCCCCCACGGAATCGATCGGCGTCACGAGGCCCATGTGCGGAATCACGGTCGGTCGCCCGGTTCCGTGTGTATATATTTTTGAAAATATTCCGATGAGTTCGTGCGACTTTGCTAAAAATACGCCGCCGCCGGAATTGCCGAAGTACGTCGGCGCGTTGATCATCCAGTAGTTTCTATTATTTACACTATTCTTAAGACTCGCGATTTCGCCGCCGGTCGGAATCGGATCGTTGCCAAGCGGACAACCGACCGCGTAAATGGGCGAAAACACCGAAATTGCCGGCGCGTTTTCGGGACGGAAAAGCCGCGCGACGGATTTACAGATCCGTTCGCCGCGCATTTTTAACAATACGAGATCGCGGTCTTCGTCGTGCGCGACCATGTCGGCGACTTCCTGCGCGGTCGTTCCATCGACATATAAATTAAGCCGGATTCCCTTGTCTTTGTTCGCGTCGCCGGTTTCGGCGAGGATGTTCCGTACGACGTGGTAGGACGACAGGACGAGCGTGACGGTTTTATTATTACCATCTTTTTGCGAATATATCAACACGCCGCTTCCAACTGTATCTTCGCCGTTCAGTTGCACGATGGGCGCGAGCATCGACTGCGCCATCGAATCGATATCGCGTTCGTTGCGCGGCGTTTGTTGTATTTGTTCAAGGCGCTTGATGTCGTCGCGAAAACGGCCTTCGACGGTTTCGATTTTAGTCTTAACATCCGCCTGCACGGCCTCGACCGCGCGCTTCGCCTCTTGGGTCGCTTCGCGAACCGCGCCTTCGCGGCTTCGATCTTCGAGTTTGCTCGTCGTTTCGTGGAGCTGCGAAAGTTGCTTGATCGACGAATCCACGCGCACGTCGAAGTCCGTGAGGCGCGTCCCCATTTTCGCGAGCGTCGCCTCAAGGGCGTGGAGTTTCTCGGCCTGCTCGGGCGCGCGCGCCTTCAGGTTCTTTAGATCGGAAAGCTCCGCATTGGCGTCGTCGAGTTGACGGCGCAACGACTGGATTTGGCTCTCTTCCTCGATGCGAAAACGCTGTTGACGGTTGATCACCCACTCATGCGCGAGCGGGATCGAAGCAGAAAGACCTAGTAAAACGATAACTGGGACAAAAGTACGCAAAGGCAAGACTCCCGAAAGCTTTGGGAACGGTCCGCCACGACCGTCTCTCTTTCGGCATTCGAACCCCCCGCAACTTAGCCGGGTTTCGCTCCCCGTTTCGGCGAAGGCCGGCGTCACTCGGTCATCGGCCGGAGTCGAGGATTTCGATGTGGTCGATGAGGTCGCCCGCTTCGAGGGAGTCGACGATTTCGAGGCCTGTCGTTACTTGTCCAAACGCCGTGTAGCGGCCGTCGAGGTGCGGCGTCGGAATATGTGTAATAAAGATCTGGCAGCCGCCGCTATCGTTAATGTTACTCTTCGGCATGCCGATGGTTCCGCGGACAAAGTGTTTTTGATTGATTTCGTCGCGCAACGTTCCGCCCCAGACGGCGCGGGCGCCGGTGCCGTCGCCGAGGTGATCGCCCCCCTGCACGACGAAGTTCATTTCGGCGCGGTGCCAGACTGTTTTATTGTAATGTCCGGCTTCGGTCAATTGTAACATATTCTCGGCGTGAACCGGCGCGTCGTCGTGAAATAACTCCGCGTCGAACGACCCGCGATTGGTAAATATACGAATTTTCGGCGCGCGCAGGAAAGGATCCGCGTTGACGCCTGGAATCGACGGCGACGGCGCGGCGGGAATCAAAATGGATGGAATTGGTTCGGCCGACAGGAGCGTTTTCCACGCGCTTTCCGCCTTCGCGCGAACTGTAACATCCGGATCCGAGAGCGCGTCGAGCAGCACGACTCGAATTCGCGCGCGAAGTTCGCGTTCCGATTCGTCGTTTTCGTTAATCTTACTTTTTCCGTCCGTCCGCCGGGCTTTCTCAACCGCTTCGATCGCCGAGATGATTCCCGACAGCGATTCCGCGAGATCGTCGCCGCGCGCGGTCGAGGCGGACTTTAATAATTCGCGGACGGTCAGCTCCATGTCCCAGCCGGCCCGTCCCGCGTGTTCCTCAAGCGACCCGGCCGCGTTTTCGCGTACGAGTCCGCGCGGATGCGCGAGGGCTCTTAATAATAAACGATGCGCCGCCGGTTCGGCGATTTTTCCGAGCGCGGCGGCGGCCGCGGCGGCAACCCTATAATTAAGATCCTCGAGAGCGTTCTTAAGAAGCGGCAGCGCGGCGCCGGACGGCAATTCGGCAATCGCGTCGACTGCTTTTTCGCGCACGATCGGCTCCGGATCGTTTAATAATTTAGCATACTCATCCGGACTCAATTTTCTTAGCATTGCGCGCTCGCCACGCGCCATCGGCGAAGTCTCCCCGGCCGTTTTGTTAAATAATTCGATTTGCCGGTCGCCGAAATTCCGCGCGGCCTTGAACATCGCGCGGCGGACGAAATATTCCGCGCGATTTTGCAATACGAGAAGGTTCACAATCATGTCGGCCGTCGCATTTTTCTGTGTAATCGCGAGCGCGGCCTCGGCCGCCACCCGCGCGTCGGGATCGCGGAGCAGTCGGACGATCGCCTGATCGAATTCTTCGGATTGTTTATTATCGTCGTCGCCGCGGCGTTTGCCGAGCGCGCGAACCGCGAACAACCGCGCAAGCGGATTTGTATTTTTCGATAATGTTAATAAAGCCGGGTACACGTCCGCTTGTCGTAAATTCTGGAGCGCATACGCCTGCTTCCAGCGGACGTCGTCATTTTTTTCGCGCAGCGCGGCGCGCGCGAGCCGCACGGCCGCGTCGTTGACCGCCGACTGTTCGTCCGCCTGGGGCGGTTTGCCGATTTTTTGATATAATCGGAATATTGCAATCGCCGCCTCGCCCCGCACGCGCGCGCTCGCGTCGCCGAGGCATTCGTCGGAAATTTTACGCACATTTGCCGCATCCGAAGACCGACCGAGCGCCTCGACCGCCGCGGCGCGCACCGACTCGGACGGATTTTTTTGTAAATTATCAAAAACTCCGCCCGCCGCGACGCCCGTGCCGCCGAGCAATCCCCACGCAAAGAGCGCTTCGGTCGCCACCCGTTCGTCGCGGTCTCCCGCCATGATTTGTAATATCGAAATCGCGTCTTTGTTACCAATACGTCCAAGCGCTTTCGCCGCGCGCGCGCGCACGTCGGACCGCGCCGAGCGCGCACCCGAGGCGGCGGCGCCGAAATTCCGGGCGTCCTCCGCCAGCGCGATTTCCCGCAATTCCGAATCCATCGGCGCCGCTTCGCGCGCCGCGCAGGAAGCCGCGAGAATTAAATTTAAACATAAAACGGCGGCGAGTTTCATGCGCATCAGCCTATGCCGCGCCTCGCCGCGGCGCGCCGCGAAAATTCGCGACGGATCTATTTAAAGACTTTCTTCGGACCGCCGTCGTCCTCGAGCGCTTTCCGATCGATGTATTTCGAAGGATCGAAGCCCTTTGTTTTACTAGCAATCGATTTGAGCCCGCCGACGCACGTCTTTCGAATTTCGAACTCCGAATCGGCCGTGCCGCGGCTCAGAACCGGGGCTAGCCCCTCGTCGGCGATTTCGGCGAGCAGGCGCGCGGCGCCGCGGCGCAATTCGGCATGAAGGATTGCGTCGTCGCTTGTAAAGAATCGCGCGACCGCCGTTTTGCAAGCCGCGGCGGCCTCGTTGAACGCTTTACTATAAATATCCGACGGCATTTTCGATTGACCGAGTCGGTCGAGCATCGCGCCCAAGTCACTAACGATCGCAGCGTCGCGTCCGCCCGCGGCGGCGTCGATTTCGAGCGCCCAGGCTCTCGAAAATAACAAATCGTCGCCCGATTCGTCGGGCATGACCGAGCCTTTCGCGGCGAGCGCGCGGCCGCCCGGTTTTAACATAAACGGCTTCCCGAGGCCGTCGATGACGGCACCGCCGGAATAGACCATGAACTCCGCGGCGCCGCCGTGATTTTCGATTTGTACACTTCCCGGTTGCGCGAGCATCTCCGCCCCGCCCGCGCGAATTGTAAACGGACGTCCGCCGGCGATTCTCGCGAAAACGCGCCCGCTCGTTAATATTAACGAACGCGCGTCGTCCCACACGGCGGACGAATCGCGATCGAAATACAATTCCGAACCGTCCGTCGAGACGCACGCCGCGCGCGCGCCCGCCGGTACGGCGAGTTCCGCGCCCTTTTGTATAAAATCGCCGGCGACCGCGGCGCGCGCCTCGCCTTTTCCAAAATTGAACGAACACGGCCCCGTCGCAATGGTTAACATTCCAATATTTACAATGTCCGGCGCCTTCGTTTTTAATATTTTGCCTGTTTCGGGCGGCGTTTCGCGAATCGCGGGCGCCCAGAGCAAGCCGATCGACACGCCGGCTACGAAAACGGCGGCGAGCGCGCCGAGTCCGATGACGACTTTGCGCGGATCGCGTTTGAACGGCCGGATGTTTTCGTGAATATTAAGATTCGCGATCGCGCGTTCCGCTTCGCCGCCCGCCGGCGCGTACGCCGTCCGCAAGTCCGCGTCGAGCGATCGATAACGATCGACTTCCGCGCGCAGCGCCGGATCGCGCGCGATCACGGCTTCGAACGCGGCGCGTTCCGCGGCGTCCATTTCGCCGTCCAGATAGTATTGTATGGTTTCGCGGTTCATATCACATCCGCATGGTTATGGAGCCGTCCACGCAGCGCGTCGCGGGCGTCGGCGAGTCTTAAATTAACAGTTGGAACGCTTTTTCCGATAAGTTCGGAAATTTCACGATAGGTGAGTCCTCCGAAATAGAACAATTCGATCACTTCACGCTGCGCGGGCTCCAGCGATTCGACCGCCTGCAGAATCGCGCGCCGTTTGCCTTCGCTCGGCTCCTCCGTAGGGGCGGGGAGTTCCGGCAGCGGCGCGGCCGCGCGCAACTTCGCGCGGCGTCCGCGGTCGCGCGCCGCGTTTTGTATAATCGAACAGGTCCATGCGAGGAATTTTTCCGGATTTGTCAATTGCTTCAATTCACTCCACGCGCGCATCGCCGATTCTTGAAAAACCTCCTCGGCGTCCGCGGGCGTCGGCGCGTGCGCGCGCGCCACAGCGAGCATCGCCCGTCCATGTAACGCTAATAATGCATCGAAGGCGGCCCGGTCGCCCCGGGCCGCCCTCGCGGCGAGCGCCGCCGTCGGTCCCTCGTTCGAGTTCACGTCGGCCCGATCTTACTTTTCATTTTTGTACATTTCAATCAATTCGCCCGCCATGGCGCGCACCGAATCGTCTTTTGTCGTCTCTTGAATATAATGAATCACCGGTTCGGCGAATCGGCCGAGCGCCATGCCGGCCTCCTTGGCAGTCTTGACGCGCTTGATTTCCTCGGCGGCTTTTTTCTCCGATTGTGGAGTTAATATATCATATCTTCCGACGAGCACTCGCGTGAGTTGCTCCGGCGCCGGATCGAGTTTCAACGGTAATATCTGATCGGTCAGCGCGCGCGGAACGATATAAAGAATGCGGAAACCGGGAGTCTCAAAATAGCTATGTTTCCACGTGTTCACCATCGCGCGCGCCTCTTTTTCGAATAATCCCGCGGCCACGAGCCGCTTGGCCACCGCGTCCATGGCGACGGCGACCGTCGATTCGGGAAATTCGACCGGCATGTTGATCGTGTCGCCGCCGGGAACGGCGCCGGCGTCATTTATATAAATCCGCCCGTCTTCGACGCGAAGGTATATGGTCCCTTCAAGCGCGTCCTTTCCGCGATTTGTAACTGTAACAACTCCACTATCGTTAATATTTGCGAAAAGCGGCAGTTCGAAATTGCCGAGGCCGCGATAGAAAAGAAACTTTTCATGTTCGCTCGGATCCTCCTTCAGGTTGTCCGTTTTCATCGATCTCGGACCGCAGACGCGCACAACGTTAGCATCTGTCGCGCGCGCAAAATTCCATATTTCCTTCGGCCCGGTCTTCGGTAGTTTGTCGAGCGCCGCGTCGGGCGGAAATATATAAATTTCACCCCAGCCGAGTTTACCGTTCTTGAGTTCCGGCGCGGCCGGTCCCGCCGCGGGCGCGAGCATTCGAATATGAGGATACCATTGCGTCAAAACGCCTTTCGGAAAATCGACCTCGACGTTCACCGTGCGGTCGGTCTTGCTGTAAAAATAAATAACCGGCGTTTCCATTTTTATCGATACGCCCTCGAAGCCCTTTTCCTGCTGATCATAATGATAAACGAACTTCGGGAGCGGCTCGTCGTCGTGCGTGATGCCGACGATCTGGCGGCCGTTGCTTCCGGCGAGCGATGTAAATGTTCCCCATTCGTGAACTGTATAATGTGAATCGCGTCGCGCGTCGTCAGCGAGCGCGAATGCCGCGCCCGCGGCCACGAATAGAATAATTAGTGATGTAGTGGTTCGGATCATCGGATTTACCTCTGACTTGAAGACGCGCGACGGCCGGAATCAGTTAACGCAAGCGTGCGCGTTGCCCGGAAATTGCGCGTTTGGTAATCTCACGCGACCATGGCGCCCACGAGTCTCCCCTAAATGTCACATTATCGCGTTCGCGGCCTCGATGGCCGCGAATTTGGACCCGTGGCGCTCGACGTACTTATCCAATGGGCGCAGGAAGGGAGAATTGCCGCGAATATGGCGGTTGAACGCGATCATTCCGGCCTCTGGGTGCCGGCCGCGACGCTGCAGGAATTGTCGGGTGTTTTCGGTAGTCCGCCCGGTGCGAACACGCCGATTTCCGGACCATCCACGGGCTATGGGCCGGAAACCCTGTTTGCGATCCATCAGGAAAGCATCGGGCCGCCCGTTCGCTCGCCGAATCCCGATCTTTCGATCGGGCGCTGCTTCGGGACGGCGATGCGACTGCTCGACATGACGATGATATTACAAATCGTCGTCGGCTTTTTGTTAATTTGCGCGTGCCCGATTCCATTCTTAATATCGGCGCCCGTGACGCTCGGAATCTATCGATGCGCCCTCGACCGTGTCGACGGAAAACGCGTCGAATTCGGCCGGTTTTTTAATGGTTTCGATTCTTTCAAGGACGCGCTGCTCGGCGAATTGTTATACGTCGTCGCGTTGTTCACTTACTGTTTTCCGCCGCTCGGCGTCTTTATTCATATAAAATTTTATCTGTGGTATCTGCACCTTGCCGACCGGCCGCGGCGCGGCGGATTCGAATGTCTTCAGGACTCGTTCGAATCGTCAAATGGGCATTTCCTCCAGTTATTACTATTGGGCATCACCGGCGTCGGCGTGCTGATCGTCGGCATCCTCTTCTGTTTCGTGGGCGTATTCGTATCGATGGCAGTGGTGTCGCTCGCGGCCGCCGTCGCCTATCGCGAACTCGTGCCCGCGGAATCGGGAGTGGCGGAGCGCGCCGTGCCCGCGTAACACCTCCGACAAAACGACGCCGCTCCGCGCGTTTTTTCTCTCCGCGGAGCCCGAATTCCTCCGTTCGCTAATATTAACTTAAATACAACACGAGCATGATAAACGCGTTCCTTTCGTTAACATTACTTTTCCTCGCGCAGGAACCGGCGGCGCCCGCCGCGCCCGCGAGCAAACCGGCCGTCAGACAACGAGTCGCGGTCGAACTCCCCGGTCAGTGGAGCGAGACGATTCGTTATCGCGTCGCGATGGATGATAAGAAAAAAGAGTGGAGCGTCTGGATGGGCGTACAATTAACCAATACGGCGCCGTTCGAATTTTGGATCCCCCGCTGGACTCCCGGCGGATATCACCTCGTCGAATTTGCACAATTCATCGAGGACATCGACGCGGAAGACGACGCGGGGCACCCTCTCGTCGTGAAGGAAGTCGAGGAGCCGCGGCATTGGATTATCGATCCCGGAAATTCAAAACGCGTCGTGATTCATTATATTGCGCGACACTCGTCGCCGGGCGGATTTGATATCAACCCTCTCGACATGGAGGCGAACCGCATCACGAAGAAATATGCATTTATTAATTCCACGTCGCTATTCGGATTCGTGGCCGGGCTGCTCGACCGCCCGACGGAAGTCACGCTCAGCATTCCCGAGAGTTGGAACGTCGCGTCGCCGATGCCAAAGAACAAGAACGGCGCGTACGAAGCGCCGAATTATTATCGATTGGAGGATTCGCCGTTTTTGATGTCGCCAAAGTTATTAGTTTCAGATTACGCCGTCGACGGCGTGCCGCACACCGTCGCATGCTACGGAAAGAGCGAAGGCGATTTGAAGAATATGAAGGAAACGTGCGAGCAGATTTCGCGGGCCGGCAAACGGATGATGGGATCGTTGCCATACGATCACTATGCGTTTTTACTGTCATTTTCGAACGAGAACGTCGCCGGCGGCGGGCTCGAACATACATTTTCGACGTTGATTCTCCTCCCGGGCATAATTCCAAAGGACGAAATCAAACACGTCCTCGCGCACGAATATTTTCACCTCTGGAACGCCGAGCGCATCCACGTCGATAAGTTACAAAAGCCGGATTATACAAAACCTCTCGACACCGGCACCATCTGGTTGAACGAAGGCGGCACGGAATACATGTCGTTTTTATTGTTAACGCAGGCCGAAATCGAAACGCCGGAAAAGTTCTTCGCGGAAATGTCGCAGAAAAACGCGATGATTCACGCGACCACTCGCAAGTCAGAACGCAGGGCAATCACGGCGATTTCACATAAATGGTCGTCGACGGCCATCAGCGGATTCGGCGGATTGATGGAAATCCAAGTCGGCGTGTACGAACGGGGCGCGGTCACGTGTTTCGCGCTCGATTTGTTCATTCATAAGGAAACGGATGGCAAAAAGGGCCTCACCGACGTCCTTCGTTATATGATGGAAAATTACGTAAATAAAGGAAAGGGCTACGGCGAAGACGAACTTCCCGAAATCGTTAAAAGCGCCACGGGCGTCGACGCCGCGGATTTTTTTAGTAAATATATCAATGGCCCCGAGTTTCCGGATCTCGACGCGTTCCTCGAACCGATGGGACTCAAGATGAATCGCACGCCCGACGAACGTCCGGCGCCCGGCGGCTTTCTCGACTTGGAGAAGGTCACCGACGCGCAGAAGGCTTTCCGGAGCAAATTCTTCGAACCCCCCTCCGAAAAAACAGTTTCACGGTAAGCAGGACTCCCGCGCTCGACGTTTAAATGCGGTGCCGATCTACAACTTGAAAATTCCAATGAATTTACAAATTCCGTTTGCGACCGTTGGTTTATTAACAATTCTCGCGCTGCCGCAGCAGCAGGGCGGCGCGTGGCAGCAACCGCAAGGCCCTCCCCAACCGCCGCCGCAGGTTGGTGGCGACGAAGGGGTTTCGCAGGGCGTTCCGCGAGGAGGAGGCGGCCGACGTTCGCAGCGTCCGACGCAGCCAAGATTTCAAGGCGCGCCGCAGGGACCGACGAACCCGCGTGGCCCCGGCGGTCCGCCTCGGGAGCAGACGCAACCTTGGCAGAATCGTGGACCCGATCATGGTGGTTTCGATGGTCCGCCGAATCGAAATCAGGGACCGCCGCAGGGCTTTGGTCCGGGTGCGCAGGGCGGAAATCCACCCGAGGGAATGCGTCCGCCGATGCCCCCGCCGCTTCCGCCGCCGCAAGTGATCGAAGGGATTCTCCGCGAAGGCGAAGCCGGCAGGCAGAAGCTTGCTCATATTCGCGACGATCTGCGCCGCCACGCGGAAATGTTAATGAAGGCCGCCGAAAATCTCGATCGAATACTACAAAACCAGGGGCAACAGCCGCAGGCACAGTCGCAAGTTCGATCCGAAAGCGGTCCGCAAGGGCCGCCGAACGGGCCGAATATGAATAATAACAATCCACGCGGCCCGCAGCCGGGTCCCGGCGGATTTGGCGGCGGTCAACCGCGCCCGGGCAATGGCGGCGGAAGCAGGCGTCGCGGTCCCGGACGACAACCGAACGGACAGGGCGGTTTCGGAGGACCCGGAGGCCCGCCGATGCCGCCGCAGGACGGACCGCGCCCGTCGGTCGATCGTTAAATATTAATTTTGTTACTACAGAGCCCGGACCGCCGGGCTCTGTTTGTTTTTGATATATTGATTCGCGGCCTGTTGCAGCGCGTCGATCGTCCAGACTCCGTCGACATCTCCGCAGATTTCGTCGACGGTTTTTTTGCCGAGTTTTCTATAGCTTTCAAATTGAGGTTCGTCGAAAAACTGGTCGGCGGTCGACTGGTGCGGAAAGTCGGGGAATTGTTTCCAATAATTGAGCACGTCCGGCGACTCCGCGCCGTGCAGCGTCGGCTTGATATAAATGATCGTTCCTTCCGTCGCATCGGGACCGTCGATCGATGAATAGTGAATTTTACCGATCGCGCACCTCGTGGACTTCGCGTCGATCTTGCCGGCCGCGCCGCCCGCGTCGAAATTGATACCTTCGAATTCGATTACAATTCCGAGATCGACGCGAATCTTACGAATCGCGTTGCCGAGATCCTCGAACTGGCGGCCGCCGTCCTCCCCGGAGTCGACGACGACGATTTTCGCGCAGCGGCGCAGCGCCATTTCGTAAAGACCGAGGTTTTCGAAATGCCCTCCGTCGGAAAGGTAAATATATTTGTCTTTCCGGCTCGTGAGTCCGAATAATTCGCGGAATATTATAGATAATGGAAATTTAGGTTCATGGCGATTCTGTCGCGGCAAGGCCGCTGTTCCGGGATTCGGAAGCCACGAGCCGAGGCGAATATTAAAAAGAGTCAGGAGGAATGTAACCGTTGGCGAGGAGTGATAACCCATGTTGGGGCTCGCCGCCGCGCCCGAAATGGTCATCGCGCGTGCGAGCGAAATGCCATCTTTCGATCCGTAGTTTTTTGTTTCCCGATATCCGATCCAATGGCTGCCGCAATGCAATGGGCTCATTGTAAACGATGCGGCCTTTCGCTGCTGCCACGACAGTTCGTCGTCGTCCAGAATTCGAACATTCAGCGCGGTATTTATGATATGAAACGGGCGTTTCGAGCGATTGCACTCCGCGGAAACCGTACCGGGCCAGATTTTCGAGAAATCAATATTATCGTCGGGATCGAAATTCGTGAATACGTCCGCTTTGCGTTCATTGTTCGACGCGCCGAGGAATGCGCGACCCAACCGCATGCCGTAGACCGAATGTAATGAATAACGATTGACGCCGACGACAAAACTCACGGCGAGCGATAATATTAGCATTGTGCCTACGATCATTAAATATATCAATCCAAGCCCCGCGTGATCGCCGCTGTCGCCATTCCAAAACTCCGCGTGGGCCCATTCGCCGATCGCGTGCGACAGCGCCGCAAGAATCGTTACAAGAAACAGAACTCCCACGATCGTTAGTATCTTGTGAGCCGGCGCAAGGATCGATTTGGATTGTTTACCTCCCTTCGCCGACGTTTTCTTGCTAAATCCGAGAATCGTCGTCGCGATTCCGGCCATTCCGCCGACGGCACCGATCGTCGTTTTCGTTAATATATTCATTCGATCGAAGATTTCGTCGTGGAAGACGGCGATCCCCGCGCCGATCGTCCAAACGAATGCGATCGCGACCATCCAGCCGCCCGCGCGCGCCCACCATTCGCGGTCGGTCTGCGAGTGTTTATGATTCCTTAAATCGTTGACCAAAATATAGACGGTGTACGCGAGCCAGAATTCGATCGCCATGACCGTCGGAAACACGCATGTATACAAACGAAGATTCTGCCGCGGTTGAAGGCCCAGAAGCTCGCACAAGACGCCGCCGTGCTCATCATTAATAATCGGGGGAACCAGGGTCGTGGCCGTCCACGTGAGCGCGCCCGTGAAAATGCCCGAAATGCAAAATGCAATAAAATTCAAGGTTGTCGCCGCGGACCCGAACGCTTTCGATATGAAAAATGCAATAATATGCACCGCCAGCGCCGGAATGACAAATACGAGGAACTCGTTGCCCCATAGTTGTCGAACGAGCGCGTGAAAAAAGGAATTGGGATTTCCCAGCGAAATGACTTCGAATACCATGCAAAGAATAATGGTCGCCGACAGCGGCAGCATGATTCTTAGTAAAAATTGCCTGTCGCCGAATTGACGTTGAACCTTCGAATGGCTCGGAAGAAAAACTAATAAAAAAACAAGCGCGACAATCCCGGCGAGCCACGCTCCCAACGGCGCGATCGCCTCCCAAACGCTCGAAACATTTCCGCCGGGCGCCGCGAGCGCCATCAACGCCTCATAAAGAATATTAGGCAGGAGCAGCGCGGCCATGAGAACCGGCAGCAACACGAGCCAATTAATAATCATATTCCGGATCGTCGCGCTCAATCCCGCAAACGCGTCCGCGGAAAACAATCCGAGCCGCGGGATCAGAAAATTGCCGTAGTTGCGAACGAACGCGATGGGTTTCTGCTCCGGATTTATGGCTTCCTTTCTGTTAAATTTTCCGAGGCTTCTTTCGACTTCGTCGACGCCGCGCGGATCCAACTGCATCCATTTCGAGAGCCAGCTTCCGATATAACCGCCGCCCGAAACCGTCGACAAATAATCAAATTGTAATAATAACTTTCGCGTCGCGAGCCCCTGAAGAACGCCGAGACAAAACGTCGCGCTTCGGATGCCGCCGCCGGAAAGACAGAGCGCCGTGCGCGGGCTTCGACGATTGTATTCGTGAAATTTAGTTATTATTTTCAGCCGTCGCTCGTTTTCGTCGACGATCGAAGAGAGATCCGCCGCGCCGGCCGGTCCGTGAATACTGAAAAGCTCTTCATTAAGAATGTCCGAAAGCCGCAGAGCCCCGCCGTCGCCGGCGATCTCCAAGCGGGCGGCCGTGCCCGCGTTCCGCTGCTTCGCCGGATCCGGTGGCGTCTCCGCCGTTGCGGCGCTCGCGTTTTCGCTCGTTTCCGGGTTCTCGCCAGAGTTCATCGCGTTGCTCATTTCGTACTCCTGTAACGAGCCAAGATGTCCCACGGACAATTCGAATCAAGAAAATTAAACGGCGCGTCTTGTGCGTTCGTGCCGGCCGGCGACAATGATCGACCCGTGGAGGCAATCCAATGTTAGCTATTCTTCACCTTTGCCTTCTTATGCAAAAAGCGACGTCGCCCGAGGCGCACGTCGACTTTTATACAATTTCGACCGTCAGCGAAGTGGTCGAACTGACCGTCGAAGCCGTTGCAAAACCCAAGGACGGGCCGGCGGATGCGCCGGCGAAGAAGATTGTACGCATCTTCGATTGGCACACCGGAGCCACGACTGAATCGGATAATTCTGAACTCGCGCGCCTCGTCGCCGAGGCCATGTCGCAAGCCGGGCTCGACGCGAGTTCCGACGGCGCCGAAACGATTATTAAAAATGCAAGCGATCTAATAATTAAAAGCAACCATTGGACCGCGCTCGGAGCGCAGGTTTGGGCGACGATCCCCAAAGATATTAAAAGCTCCGCATTTTCTATAACATTCGAGCCCCAGGGCCCCGTTGGAAAGGCCTCGCTCGTCGTCGGCGGCGCGGCGAAAATTGGACGCCCGCGAGTTCCCGAAGGCGACGAAGCAGCGGACGGCACCGGAGCGGCGCCGACGCCCCCCGAACCGGCGAAGGGAAAACCCGGCGACGCCCCCAAACCTCCGCCGAAAACTACAACTCCGAAACCGGCGGCGCCGAAGACAGATACTAAGAAAAAAAATCCGCAGGAACTCAAAATGACAATTGCGGCGAATTCCGACTCCGCCGCGATCAAGGAACTCCTAATAAAAACGGCGACGGCAGCCGCTTGGAAGATTGAGGCGGAAGGAAATACTAAATTTAAGTTTCTCGAGGCCGCCGACGGCGCGCCCCGATGGATTTATGCGCGTTTCGCCGGGCAGGGAATGGGCGCGATCGGCATTCACCTGCTGCCCGCGGCGCCCCAGCCTGCGGGACCGGCCAAAGATCCGGCGAAGGATCCTAAACAAAAATAAGCATTCGCGCGTATTTTGTAAGTTAACAACAAAAAAGGCCGGCTTGCGGCCGGCCTTGGATTATCGCTGCGATTTGTTTACTTTCGCGCGCCGTCGATGTCGAGTTCGGCGACGTCGCCGTAACCGAGTTCCTGCAGTCCTTTCAGTATCAAACTCTTGTCGCCGACGACGAGAATGGTCATTTGATCGGGATGTAGATATTTCTCCGCGAGCGCCCTGATGTCGGCCGTCGTGAGTTTTTCGAGCTGCACGAGGCGGTCGCTCGGATACGTATCTTTGAATCCGAATTTGCTGATATTATTAACCATCCCCAGACGCGCGTTCGAGGCTTCGAACTGAAGCGCCAGACTCTGCGCGAGCGCGTTCTTGGCAAACGCGAGTTCTTCGTCGGTGATTCCATTTAGAATATTCTTCAATTCCTTCATGAATTCGATCACCGACTCTTTTGTAAATTTCGTGTGCACGCCGGCGCTCGCCGTGAACAAACCCGACTTGAGCGCGCCCTCGAAATTCGAGCGCGCGCCGTATGTGTAGCCTTTCGCCTCGCGCAAATTCATATTGATGCGGCTCGTAAAAGCGCCGCCCAATACATAATTTAACACTGTGAGCGGAAAATGGTCGGGATCGTTCAACGCGACGCCCTGGTGTCCGATGCGAATTTCGGACTGCGCGGCGCCCGGCTTGTCGACGAGATATAATTTATTTCCGCCCGAAGATGCGTTCGCGTTGGAGATCGCAACCGGCTCCGACGACGCGCCGCCCTTCCAATTGGTAGTAATGTCGTCGAAGAGTCCGTGAATCGCGGCGGCGTCGAGTTCGCCGACAAAATTCAGGCGCGCGCCCGCCGGAACGACGTGTTCGCGATGAAATTTACGCACGTCGTCGATCGTGAGCTTGTTTACAGTTTCCTTGGTGCCCTGCGCGGACGCGCCCATCAGCGTGTCGCCGTATTGTAGTCTTTGCCAGACGGCGCCGGCGATGCGCCCGATATTCTCGCCGCGCGACTCGATGGCTAAGATCCGCTGTTTCTTCAAACGGGCGAAGTCTTTATCGTCGAATCGCGGCTCGAGGAGGACGTCCTTCATCAGCGCGACCGCCGGCGCGAGGTTTTTGTTCAATACGCTGAGTGTAATGATAATATCCTCGTCGTCGGAATTGATATTTAACGTCGCGCCGAGCGCGTCGACAGCCTCGGAAAATTGTAATGTATTCAATTTCTTCGTGCCTTCGTTCATGCACGCGGCCGCGAGCGACGCAAGGCCCAATTGATCCATGGACTCGCGAAGGTGTCCCGCCGGCACCGAAAGCGAAAGCGTCGTCAGCGGAACTTCTGTATATTTCGTTCCCGAAACTTTGACGCCATTCGCGAGCGCGTCGTGCCAAATCTGCGGAGTCCGAATCGTCGGCCGCGGACCGTCGCCCGGTTTCGTTTTTCGATCGAGTTTCGCCTCCAATTCCTGCTGATCGACGCTCTTGCCCGTCGCGGCCAATTCGATTTTACCTTTCGGAACCACGGATAATACAATATTCGGCTTGTTGATAATATAATGATTCAACACCGAAGCGATTTGCTCCGGCGTCACGGCCAGCGCTTTCTTCAATTCATCCGCGGCATCGTTCGGATTGCCTGTAAACATATTGCCGACGCAGATCGAGCTGGTCTTCTGGCTGACCGATTCCATGCGCCGCACGAGATTCGTTTCGAGGCGCGTTTTGATTCTTTGTAATTGTTCCGCGTCGACGCCCTTGGCCGCGAGGTTTTGTAATAATTGCGCGGCTTTCGCTTCGAGCGAATCGAGCGAAACGCCCGGCGCGGCCGTCATGCTGATCGAGAAATGTCCCGCGACTTCCGCGCTTTCGTGATTCGCGGAAACATTGCGGACGAGGTTTTCGTCCATGCGCAGCGCTTTCTCGAGCACCGAGCCCTTTCCCTGCGAAAGCACGGATCCTAATAATGTGAGCGCCGCGTCATCCGCGTGGCGCTTTTCTACAGTTGGCCACGAGAGCACCACTTGCGGAAGTTTGACTTCGTCTTCCATGACAATTCGCTTCGATTGTTCGAGTTTCGCCGCGCGCGGAGCGGGCGGATCGACTCTCGGACCGCGCGGAATACCGCTGAAATACTTCTTAACTAATTCAAACGTTTTTTCCGTATCGACGTCGCCGCCGATCGCCAACGTTGCATTGTTCGGACCGTACCAGCGTCGGAAAAAATTATGTACATCTTCGAGACTCGCCGCCGACAGATCCTTCATCGATCCGATCGTCACCCAACTGTAAGGATGGTCGGGAGGATACATCGCCGCCACGAGCGCGCCTTCGCCCTGCGCGTACGGTCGATTTTCATAATTCTGGCGCCGCTCATTCTTAACAACGTCGCGCTGATTATCCAATTTGTCCTGCGTCACGGCCGGCAGAAGGAAACCCATGCGGTCGGCTTCGAGCCAGAGCGCGAGTTCGAGATGATTCGACGGCAACGATTCAAAATATAACGTTCTGTCGAGATTTGTAGTGCCGTTCAGCGTGCCGCCGGCTTCGCTGACCATTTTGAAGTGTTGGTCGTCGCCGACGTGCTGCGATCCTTGAAATAACATATGTTCGAAGAGATGCGCGAACCCCGAGCGGCCCGGTTCCTCGCGCGCGCTGCCGACGTGATAACTAACATAAACCGCCGCGATCGGGTCGGAGTGGTCTTCGTGGACCAGCACCTGAAGCCCGTTCTCGAGCGTCATTTTTTTGTAAGAAATTTCGAGCCCTTGCGCCCGCGCGACGGGGGCCAAAGCGAGCGCAAAAACTAACAAACTGGACGTGAGTGCGAGGTGTTTCATGGTTCTTGGAGATACGGAATCCCGCCAGTCTCACCTCGCGGGTTTTCCGGACGCAAGGATTTTGCTATCCTGTTCGCGCAAAATGGCGCTCCTCACCGGCAGAAATATACATAAATCCTACGGGCATAAGGCTCTTCTGTCAGGCCTCACGATATCCGTCGAAGAGGGCGAACGGGTCGGGCTGCTCGGCCGAAACGGCTGCGGAAAATCGACTTTGCTCAAGATTCTGGCCGGCGTCGAGCCGCCCGACTCCGGCGAACGTATTACTAAGAAAAACTTGCAGATCGGATATTTGGAACAGGAACCCGAGCTCGATCCGAATTTAACAATTCGCGAAACCGTGCATCTCGGGCTCGAGGGGCGACAGGATCTTCTCGACGAACTCGACCGCGTTCACGTGGAACTATCAAAATCCGATCTCGCAATTCCGCGCATGGAAACGCTGCTCGCGCGTCAAACGCGCCTCGAGGATCGTTTACATTTGCTCGGCGGACACGACGTGGAGCACCGCGTCGAGGAAATCATTCATAATCTTGGCCTCGCCGATCCCGACGCGCGCTGCGAGAAGCTCTCCGGCGGCGAAAAACGCCGCGTCGCGCTGGCTCAATTATTGTTAAGCGGCCCGGATTTATTGCTTTTGGACGAACCGACGAACCATCTCGACGCCGTCGTGACCGACTGGCTCGAGGATTTTTTATTAGAAACCGACACGCCTCTTTTGATGGTGACGCACGATCGTTATTTTCTCGATCGCGTCGTACACCGAATGATCGAGATGGATCGCGGCGAAACTTTTAGTTATGAAGGCGGATATGGAGATTATCTCGTCGCGCGCGCCGCGCGCGTCGGCGCGGAGGAGCGCGCGGAACGCTCGCGGCTCAATTTGTTACGTCGCGAAACGGAATGGATGCGGCGGGGCCCGCCCGCGCGGACGACGAAGGCGAAAGCGCGCATCCGCCGATATCAACAAATCGTTTCGGGGGCGCCGGCCGACGCGGTCGCGGAATTGATGTTTACAATTCCGCCCGGGCCAAAACTCGGAAATCGCGCCATCAAATTAACTAAAGTTTCGAAAAAATACGGCGACCGCGTCATTCTCGAACCGCTCGATCTCGAAATCGGTCCGGGAACGCGGCTCGGGATCGTCGGACCGAACGGCGCCGGAAAAACAACATTACTGAAAATTTGCTCCGGTTTGCTCGCGCCCGACGCGGGCACCGTCGAATTCGGTCCGTCGGCCAAAGTTGCCATCATCGATCAGCAGCGATCGGATCTCGATCCCGAGAAAACAATTATCCAGGAGATCGCGGGGCAGAACGACGTCGTGAAAGTCGGCGACCGCGTCGTGCGAATCGAGAGTTTTCTCGATCAATTGTTATTTCCCGGATCGATAAAATTCTCGCTCGTCGGAAAACTCTCGGGCGGCGAACGGAATCGCGTGCTGCTCGGAAAATTATTATTAGTCGGCGGCAACGTGCTCGCGCTCGACGAACCTACAAATGATCTCGATTTGTCGACGTTGCGCGCGCTCGAGGAAGCGCTGATCGCGTTTCAGGGCGCCGTGCTTGTCGTCAGCCACGATCGTTATTTTCTCGACCGCGTCGCGACTCAAATATTATATCTCGACGGCTCGGGCCGCGCGCGCATGCACGAAGGCGATCTCGGCGCTCTGCTCGCGAAACTGGCGGACGAGCGCGACGCGCAATCCGCGGTCGCCAAGTCCACAATACAAAAACCGGCAGCCGCTCCCGCCGAAGTATCTGTTAAGTTGACCTGGAAAGAGCGCAAAGAACTCGAAAGCCTGCCTTCGGAAATCGCGGCCGCCGAAGCCGAAATGACAACAATCGACGCGAATCTCGCGGATCCGGAACTTTACATAAAACGCGAGAACAAACTCGAGGAATTCGCGCGTTCGCGCAGGCAACTCGACCTGAAAATCCATCAATTGTACGCGCGCTGGCAGGATCTCGAATCGCGCGCTAAATCCGAAATTTAGTAAGCTTTCACCGTCGGGCCCGAAATTACTTTAAGCCAGGTTCCTTGAATAATACTTCTCGCGTCGGTCTTGGCGCTTTTATGTGCCGCGCGGGCTTCCTCGAGATTCTGCATCTCGCGATCCCATTCTTCGTTAATGGCGTCGTACTCGATCGCGAGTTTATGTAACTTTGCCGCTTCGTCGCGCAGCACGGCGACGCGCGCGGCGAGCACGGTTTCATTAGTCTTTGCTTCGGCGAGTGCGCGGTCGCCATCGAAAATTTGTCTTTCAATCTCAGCACGGCGCGCGTTGTCGGTTTTTTCTATAATTACAGTATCGGTGAGCGTCGCGTCGGTTAGTTGCTTTTCGATATTCGCGACCCACTGCTGCTGATCGCTCAGCAACTGTCTAATATCGACATTCGGATATTTTTCCGTTAGCGGCGAAATTGATATTTGACTGATCGCCTGAATCTGTTGTTCTAACAAAATCCTGCGCGAATTGGGGATCGTCCTCCGGGTTTCGAACAACGCCGGTTCGTTGACGAGCATTTGTTTTAACATATCGCGCATCGAAGATTCCGTGGCGACGCGAAACCGCGTTTCGTCCAATTCACGGCTCCTTTGTAATAATTCGTCGTTGGCGTGAGCGCGCAATTCGCCGACGGGAAGCGTGCCGTGTTCGTCGATGAATTTCTCGCGCCGGGCCGCGGCGTCGGCCAGCGCCGCCTGACAATGTTTAAGTTCTTTCTCGCTGGATTCCAGACGTCGGCGGAGGGACGCGGCCTGCGCAGGTTCGAATTCGGGAAGTTTTTTTAGTAACTGATCGAGTCCGACTTTCGCTCCGTTTTCATTGGGTGCGATTGTTTGAATGCTCACGACTCCTTCCATGACGGTCGCGGCCTGAACGTAAATAAGCTTTCGCTCGCCATCCACCGGCGCCGGCTTCAATTCATGATGAACCGAAGCTAATAATGCATGATTCGACAAGAGTTCCATCAAATCGGTGCTCGAGCCAAAATCGGGGTTCACCGAAACGATCGCCGTGGCGATGACCCAATTCTTTAGTTCTTCACCGCCTTGCTGCATTGGACGGGGCTCGGGAACATTCGAATGGGCCAATGGAGCGCCCGCGAGCGAGAGAATTGCCAAACTATAGATGAATCGATTCATGGTATTATAATTAAGGTGTCAACGCTTGTATGCGGTCTTTTGCGACGGCGCAGGCGGGGCCTTGTGGATATTCTTTTAATAATTCTCGATATCGGTCGAGCGCGGCCGTTTTATCAATTTTTTCGAACATTCGCGCCGCGACGAGCCGGTAAACAGGCTCGATGGGTTGTCCCGTGAGTGCGGCGACGCCTGCGATCGTTCGCGAATTTTTCTTAAGATCGGGCGCGGCGATCGGCGCGTTTCTCCGCATCGCGTCGAGCGTCGTTTTCACAGCGGCGACGCGCGCATTTAACAAAATGCTCTGCAAGAGCGCGTCTTCGGAAGCCGGCGGTTTTGGACCAATCTCGAGCGCGGCGACGCGCGGCGCTTCGACCCTCGCAATTTGCGATAATTTAGAATTCCATATAAATAAGATTCCGGCGATCGCCGAGGCCGCCGCGGCGGCGGCGACCAGTTGTATCATCCGTCGCGACGGGCGCGCGGGCGCGGTCGAATCGTACTCTTCGAGAATCGCGTCGCGCAACCCGGCGCGCGGCGGCGGCAGCGCGGCGGCGCGGCGTTCGTTCATATAACGATAGAGAAGGTCCCCGCTCATTTTCGTTCCTCCGCTTCATTCGCGATCCGCGGAGCCAGCCATTCGCGCAGCAGTCCGCGCGCCTCGAAATCCAGTCGTCGGACGCTGCCTTCCGGAATGCTAAGAATACGCGCGGCGTCGACGGCGCCCATTTCTTCGACGTGTCTTAACAAAAAAACGTCGCGATGACGGTCGGGCAGCCGCGCGATCGCCGATTCGACGAAACCGCGCTCTTCCCGCGTGATCGCGTCGTTCGGCGGATCGGAACGATTGTGATTCCGCCGATTATCGAGTTCGCCGTCCGTGTCTTCCTTAAATTTACGATTACGCGTTTTGTAAACTCGAAACGCAATGCCAAGAATCCAAGCGCTCACGTGCTCGGGTTCGCGGAGTTGCGCGAGCGAACGCACGACGATCACGAACGTCTCCTGCGTAAGATCGTCGGGATCGGGCCCGGCGCCCGGAAGTTTAAATAAAAAAGCCCGCACCCTCGGCAGATAACGGTCGACGAGCGCCTCGAAAGACGCCCGCTCGCCGCGAACAGCCGCCGTCGCGAGCTCCGCGTCGGTTTGCCCGGCATTGCGCACATTGTCGAGGTGAGTGCGGTGCGCGGCCGGTTCGTTCGCGGGATTTGAGAAAAACAATTGTGCGATTTGTTATTGGCCTGCCGATTTGCGCTCCAACGCGGCGATGCGCGCCTCCAACGACGCGATTTGCGCGCGCAATTCGGCGAGAACGTCCGGCGGCGGCGGCGCGATTTCGAAGGCAGTCTCCCCCGCGTCCGGCGCGCGCGTCGCCTCTTCACTAATAATACGCTTCATTTCGCCCGACATATAAAATGTATGCGTGTGGCGAACGCCGCGCGAGTGTCCCTCGGGCGTCAAACGAACGATAAACGGCGGCGTCGCCGCGCGAAGTTTTGTTAGTATCTCGTGGAGCGCGGGAAGATCCTCGATCGGACGCATGCGGCTCGCCCGGATGCGCAGCTCCCCCTCGGTCTGCGCGCCGCGAAGCATCAATTCGCCGATGACCGCGATCTCAACCGTTCGCAATTCATACATTTTTCCCATCTGTGAACTAAAACGTTCGGCGCGGCCGCTGAATCCGGTCGCGTTCGCGGCGAGGCCCTTTCTAATTAACAATTGAAGCGCGGAGTCGACCTGCACTTCGTCATAATTAACAATTGGATCGCGGTTGCTCTTTTGGTTGCATCCGTTCACGAGCGCGTTCAGCGTGAGCGGATACTGCTCGGGAGTCGTCAGTCCTTTTTCTATCAATACGCCGAGAACGCGGCGCTCGATGGGCGTGAGTTCGATCGGTCCGTGGGAGGGCGACGGCGCGGGAGGGACGGTTTCGGCGGACATGGCGGCGGCTCGTCCGCTCAAGCGTAACGGTCGCGCGCGCCGCGCGCGAGGCGGCACCTTTGTTTTTCGCGAATCGACGGCCGCGACCGGGCCCGGCGCCGCCGCGGCCGACAACTACAATTGCGCCGTTTTGTTAATTTCGCCCGGACGGTCCGGGGTGAAACGAAAAGAGCGCTTTTTGTAATATATCCGCGTCCTTCGAGAAGTCGCCGTCCGGCGCCGACGCGGTGACTACATATATTCCCATCGCCGCGGGCATCAGGACGCGAACCGCGCGCACGCTTCCGAGCGGCGAATTCCACGATTCGCGAACGATGTATGCTTTAAATCCGTTCAATTCCTGCCACGCCCGGGAATCGATGCGGCGCCCTTCGACGCCCTGGCCCAGGACGTCCGCGATGCGTTCGGCGCTCGCGGCGTCGACGCCGTATCGCTGTTCGAGCGATACTTTAAATTCTTGCGTCGTCGCGCCAATGTAACGAATCTTCGAGCCGTCTTCGGACGTGGCGGATCTGTAGTTTTGTGGCGGGTCGAATCCGAATCCGAGTTCGGGATGATGATATCCGAGTTTCGAATAGCCCGCGTTGGCGTCGACGAGTTCGGGAAGTTTGACGTCCTTGCCGACGAGGAGCGCCGCATAACGATCGAAAACGCTGGACTCGATCCCGGCTTCGCGGCCGTAAATTGTATTGATCGATTTGAGTATTTTGCCGTCGGCCGTGATAAACAAAAACTTCGGCAGCAGATCGCCGTTGACGAGCGCTTCCTGCGCGTGCGCGTCCGGAATCGCGAGTTCGTATCCCGGACGCAACTGTTCCATTATATTTACAATATCGCGATTGGCGCCGAACGTGACGCCGATCACGCGAAGGCCGAGCGCGCCGTATTTTGTAGCAAGCGTGGAAAGCGTCGGGCCGTATCGCGGCGTCAGCCGCGGCGTCAGAATTGCAACGATCGCGGGGTTGCCTCGAAGATCGCCCGACTTGATCGCGCCGCCGCGCGTGGAAATTAACGTAAAGTCGGGAATCGATTTTACAACAATTGGCGAGGGCGCCGCCGCGGGAGCCGGTTCGGCGATGCATTTTTCAATATAATGTTCCAGATCGGATCTCATCTCAGGCCGCGCGGGATCCTCGCCGATGAAATCCGTCTCTCCGTTACGATGTATCAAATAGGCGCTCGGCGTTCCGCGCATTTTTTGATAATATGCGGAGTGAAATTCGCCGCCGTCGTTCAGCGCGATCGGATGGTCGAAATGATGCTCTTTCGCGAAATCGAGCACACGCGCGACCGGTTCCGATTTCGGATCGAAGTCCTCGTCGGCGACGCAAAGAACTTCAAAATTCTTTTCGTTATATTTCTTGCGGAGTTGAGCAATGTAGTCCGCCTCGCGCTGGCAGCGCGGGCAGTTCGTCCGCCAGATTTCGAGCAATACTACTTTTCCGGCGAAGTCGCTTTTTGATATCAATCGCAACTCGCGCGCGGACGGCAATGTGAAGTTCGGCATCTGGCCGAGCGGCTGCGGCGTCTTCGGGGAAACTTCCGCCGCGTTCTGTAATAAAGAAAAAACCAACAGGGGAAGGGCTAATAAGTTCACGGTGGTACTCACGGAAGTTCTTTGTCGGACAAAACTAGCGCACAACCGGAGTCCTCCGATCGCCGCGTCGACAACGGCGCTACGAATGGAGCTTTTCGGAACGCGTAAAGCCGTGGATGATGCATTCATGTCCATGCCGCGGCCTGCATTGCAGATTGTCCCGAATGCGATTGAATTTGCGCTCTTGCGCCATGAGGGCCATTTCCGCAAACGCAGTCGGGTTCCGTACGTCGTGCATCCGCTGCGGATATTCGCAACGCTGACGTTGCGACTCGGGATCACCGACGAAGCGACGCTCGCCGCCGCCATCCTCCACGACACCATCGAAGACACGCGCACCGATTTCGACGAGATTTCCGAGCATTTCGGCCGCGAGGTCGCCGATCTCGTCGCCGCGCTTACTAAAGATACGCGCCTTCCTGAAATCGAACGCGAGGAGCGCTTCATGCAACAAGTCCTCGCCGCGCCGCTCAAGGCAAGAATTGTAAAATTGGCGGATAATTATGATAACCTCGCGGACAGGATTCGCGAAGGCGACGCCGCCGAAATGCGCCGCCTCGCGCGCGAGAAAAAACCGCATATCGAGGCGATCTGCGGGAGTCTTCCGGAAGAATACCGCTGGTTTTGCGATGAAGCGCTTGAAACATTAAATCGGTGTTTAAATTCTTAACAATTTAATTCACGTCGCGGCCGCCGTTTCGCGCGGCGGCGACAGCCGTTCTTTTAATAATGAGAATCGCTCTTCGAGCCGCGCTTCCTGAACGGCGATTCCGAGCGCGCGCCGCGAACCTACAATAACGCAAACGCGTTTCGCGCGCGTCACCGCCGTATACAAAAGTGGTCGCCGCAACATTACAAAATGCTGCGTCACCATCGGAATCACGACCGCCGGATATTCGCTTCCCTGCGATCGATGCACGCTGATCGCGTACGCCGGGACGATGTCTCCGAACTGCGCTTCTGTAAATTGTACAGTTCGATCGCCGAAATTCACGGAAACGGATCCCTGGCTGAATTGTATGTCCGTGATTCGTCCAACGTCGCCGTTGAAAATGTCGCGGTTGATGTCGTTGCGCGTCACCATCACGCGGTCGCCCAATCGATACATTCGGTCGCCGCTGCCGATGGCGGGGCCGGTCGCGTTCAGTTTCTGACGCATTTCGCGATTTAAACGATCCACTCCCGCGTCGCCGCGGTACATCGGCGCGATAATTTGTATTTCGGCGCGCGGATCGAGACCGAATCGCTGCGGAATCCGCTCCGTCGCCACGTGAAGCACGGTTTTTAACACTTCGAGCGGATCCTCGCGCTCGATGAAGAACAGATCGCCGCCTCCGTCGGTCGGTTGATTTGTAAACTCGGGCGCCTCTCCTTCCAATATCCGGTGCGCGCCTTCGACGATCCCCGACGCGGCGCCCTGCCGGAACACTTTCGTTAATTTAATAACTCTTGGGCAACCGCTGTCGATCAGGTCCTGTAAGAAATTCCCCGGACCGACCGACGGAAGCTGATTCGCGTCGCCGACGAACACGATTCGAGTCGGCGGTTCGACCGCTCTTAACAAATGCGCCGCGAGCGCGATGTCGAGCATCGACGACTCGTCGACGATGACCATTCGCGCCATCAACGGATTGTTTTCGTTCTTTGCAAATCTTCCCGTCTTCGGATTGAATTCTAATAATCGGTGAAGCGTCGAGGCCTCCCTGCCCGTCGCTTCCGACAACCGTCTCGCGGCCCTCCCTGTCGGAGATGCTAACAATACGACATGCCCTCTGGCGTTCGCGATTTCGACGATCAGCCTCGTGATCGTCGTTTTTCCCACGCCCGGCCCTCCGGTTATCACTAATATTCTTTCCTGCAATGCCGACGCGACCGCCTCGCGCTGCTGCGCATGCAATTGAAATTTAATATTGCGCGCGGTCGCGTCGACCGCGGCGAGCGACGCGAGCGGCGGCGGCGCCTTGGCGGCCAATAATCTTAAGATTTGCTTTGCAACAATTCGCTCGGCCGCGAGGAGATGCGGAAGATACTCAAATAAATTGTCGACGTTCTCCTCGACCGCGGCGGTCGCGCTCGGTTCGCTAAAAACGCCCTTCTCCTTTTCGAGGCCTTCCAGCGCCGCCCGGACGGGAGCGCCCTCGGCTTGTAATAATTGCTCGGTCTTTAATATCAAATGTTCGCGCGGAACGCATGTATGTCCGGCGCCCGCCGCTTCGCTCAAACAATAAGAAAGACCCGCGCGCGCCCGCTCGATCGAGTCCTTCGGCAATCCGAGTTTTCCCGCGATCTCGTCGGCTTTGCGAAAACCAAATCCCCACACTTCACTAGCCAAACGATACGGATTCTCGCGCACGAGCCGCAGCGCGTCGCTTCCGTAGTGACCCCAGATTCGTTGGGCCGCGCGCGCGCTGACTCCGCTCCCCGCGAGGAAAGATACAAATTCGCGCAGTCCTTTTTGTTTAGCGATCGAACTAACAATTGACTCGAGTTTCTTCTTGCCGATGCCCGGGACGCGACGAAGTTGTCGCGGATCCTTTTCAATGATCTCGATCACTCCCGCGCCAAGTTCATCCACGATGCGCGTCGCGAGCTCGGGGCCAACGCCTTTGATGAGACCCGAACCGAGATACGCGCGAACTCCAGCGTCGGTTGCCGGCAGAACGACCTCAACGGACTTCGCACGAATTTGAGTACCAAAGCGCGGATGCTCCTCACGATCGCCCACCACTCGGATGGTTTCGCCAAGCCGAGCGCCAAGGAGACTCCCTTTCACCATGTGTTTTGAGCCATCTCGACTCACAACCTCGACGATCGCAAAACCCTTTTCGTCATTCTGAAAAACAACGCGTTCGAGGACCCCTTCGACGCGTGCGGCACCACTGAATCGTGGTTGATCGTGTTCGCCGGCCGGGTAGCCCATGGGCGCACATTGTGAACCTTTACTCTGCCGATGACGAGGTACGCCTGACCTTTGTCCTCTCGCGTTTCCGAATCCACCGGACTATTCTTTGCGCCCTTTTTCGCCGATCGATCGCTCGGTGGCGAATTCCTAATCCCAAACCCAAAACATCACCGCTACCAGGAGCAACTGCGTGTCGATCAAAATATTGGTCCGCCCAAGTGAATCGCTCGATTCGGCCCTCCGCCGTTTCAAGCGTCAATGCAATTATGCCGGAGTCTTTCGTTTGGCCAAGAAGGCTGCTTACTACGAAAAGCCGACTGAGAAACGCCGCCGCGAGGAGCGCGAGCGCATTCGTACAATTCAGAAAGCCCAGAGGTTCCGCCGTCGTCGCGCGCAGGGTCTTTCTTAGTATTAAGAATATTCGCGCCGACTGGCGAATCAAGTCAGCGGGCGAGTCGAAGCGGCCTGGCGCATTGCCGGGCCGTTTGTGTTTTCGGCCCATGGATTGGATTTTCCGCCCCTTGAATTTTTGTATATAAACCCGTGCCGCTCCCGCCGAACCCATGGCTCTCCCACGGGCCCGAGAGGCTCGAATTCACAGTTTTTTCGCCGGACGCGGGACGCCGCCTCGACCAGTTTTTAGTAACAAAACTGCCGTGGCGCTCGCGCACCGGAATACAAAAAATGCTCTCCGAGGGAAAGATCTCGGTCGCGGCGCCCGAGCCGGACGCGAAACCGGAGACGGTCGACAAACCGTCGATAAAATTGCGCGCCGGGACGCGCGTTTTCGTACTGACGCCGGTTCCGATTCTTCCACCGCCGGAAGATTTGAAATTGTTAGAATCGGAATTGGAGACGGTTTACGAAGATTCGTGGATCGTCGCGGTGAACAAGCCGCCGTTCATGGTTTCGCATCCGGCCGGCCGGTATTTGTATGGAACGGTGATTTCAATTCTCACCGATCGATACAGAAACGACGACCCCGAAAAAGATATCATTCCACATTTGTGTCATCGGATCGACCGGGAAACCTCGGGCGCCCTCGTTTGTTCGAAAAACGAACTCGTGCGCCACGTACTCGGTAAACAATTCGAGGACCGCCAGGTCGATAAACAATATCTCGCAATCGTCGAAGGCGAATTAAAAAATGACAATGGCATCATCGATCGCGCGATGGACCGAGACTACAGTTCCGCGGTTCGCGTGAAAATGGCATGCGTTCGCACCGGCGGCGTCCACGCGCTCACCCGCTACGAAGCCATTGACCGCGTCCCCGGTTTTACGCTTGTTTTGTGCAAACCGCAGACGGGAAGACAGCATCAAATACGCGTGCACCTCGCTTCGATCGGACACCCGATTGTCGGCGATAAGTTATATGGTCCGAGCGAACGTTTTTTTACGGATTACATCGACGGTTCGCTCTCGGATGATGCAAAAAAGAAACTAAAACTCGGCCGACAAGCGCTGCACGCGAATACAATTACGCTCACGCATCCGATTCACAAGCAACCGGTCACCATCACCGCTCCGCTCGCGAATGATATGAAAGACTTCCTCGCGAGCGCGCGCGCCGGAACGCTCGACGAGCTGGCCTGGCACGCGCCGAGCGTTCCGCCGTTCCCGTTTCCCGAATCCATCAATCCGCTCGAATCATAAATTTAACTGAAAGGAGACGCGGGCGCCGCTGCACGAAGTAACGAACGATTCGATCATGCCCATCGATCCCGCCGAACTCGCAGAACATCTCGGACCCTTCGCGGCTTTTGTAGCCGCCACGTTCGACCGAAGCGGCCTGCCGCTCGTCGTCGGCGCCGTATGCACGGCCGTGGGACTCGCGAACGGAAATGCGCCGTTGACGCTCGCGTTTGCGACGGCCGGCATGATTGCCGGCGATCTCTTTTTATATGAATTGGGGCGCCGGAGCGGCGTCGCGGCATCCTTTACAAAAAGACTGTTTCGTCCGTTGCGTCCGCTTCGCGCGACGGCTCGCGCGATACTTAAGAAATGGCCCGCTCTTTCGTTACTATTTGGAAGGTACGTGGCGGGCGCGGGAATATTAATTCCAATGCTCGCGGGAGGATACGGAATTCCCAGACGCCGCGCCTACGGTTTATTAATATTCGGATCGACTATATATATTTTACCCTGGTGCGGCCTCGCGTTTTATCTCGGCAATCGCTTTCGCGACGTCGTGACCCGCTGGGAGGACAAACTCGTCTGGTTCGCCATCGCCGGCATTGTAAGTTTTATCATGTGGTTTGCATACCGCCGCGTTCGCCGCAAAGCGCAACGGGCGGCCGTGCAGAACAATAATCTAACTAATCGACCATGATGTGTTTCAGGGCTTCGTCGAGCGACGTGATGCCCAGATTCACCAAATCGATGGCCTCGTCGGCGAGCGTGCGCGTGCCTTCGCGCTTGGCGATTTGTTGCACTTGAACTTCGGTGCCGCCCTCCGTGATCGCGCGTTTCATGTCGCGGCTCTTGACGCACATGACTTCAAATATCGGAATGCGTCCGCGATAGCCGGAATTGTTACAATGGTCGCAGCCTTTGCCGCGGTACATTTTCTCCACCGCGGCGAGCGTCGCACGATCCGCGTCCGTCCGTTCCGCTTCGGAAACCGGAACTTCCAATTTACATTTTTCACAAATACGCCGCACGAGGCGCTGTGCAATGACGAGCTTGACCGCCGACGCGACAAGATACGGTTCGATGCCCATGTCGACGAGGCGCACGACCGTCGACGCCGTATCGTTTGTATGCAATGTTGATAATACGAGGTGGCCCGTGAGCGCGGCTTTCACCGCGATCGCCGCTGTTTCGAAATCGCGCATTTCGCCGACGAGAATCATGTCCGGGTCCTGCCGCAGGAACGAACGCAGCGCGACGTCAAAAGTAAAATTAACCGCCGGACGAACGTTTACTTGCGTGATTCCATTCAATCGGTATTCCACCGGATCCTCTGCGGTGACAATATTAACATCCGGATCGTTTAACTGTTGTAAAATCGTATAAAGCGTCGTCGTTTTTCCCGAGCCCGTCGGTCCCGTGACGAGAATCATACCAAACGGATTCGCGATCGCTTCTGTTACCAATTCGAGCGCGCGCGCCTTGAAACCGAGTTCGCTCACGTCGTTTTTCAATTGTCCGCGGCCAAGAATACGCATGACGATTTTTTCGCCATAAATGCTCGGCAGCGTATTCACGCGAAAATCTATTTGTTCCTTTTCGCTGAGCGACACTTTGATCGCGCCGTCCTGCGGAACGCGCTTTTCCGCAATATTCATCGAACACATGATTTTGATACGGCTCGTGAGCGCCGAGCGAATTCCGTTCGGCAGCCGCCGCGCCTCGATCATCCCGCCGTCAACGCGGTAACGAACGCGCAGTTCCTCTTCGAGCGGCTCCAGGTGAATGTCGCTGGCGCGCATCGAAATGGCTTCGAGCAGCATGCCGTTGACTAATCTAACAATTGGCGGATCGAGCGGCGCGATTTCAAGCCTTGGAATATCTTTATCTTCTGGTTTGTCGTCCTTGACTTCGCCGCCCGCTTCCTGCACGGCGCGCGTCAGTGCTTCGCCGACTTGCTTTTGATCGACGGTGAACGGTTTTGCTTCTTTAACATTCTTTTGCGCGGCGCCGCCCTGTCCTGCTTTCTTAGTATCCGAGGCCCCGCCGTAGAGTCTCGTAATCGCGCGCTCGATGGCCTCGGGCCCCGCAACCGAAATGGATAAGTTAATTCCCCTGCCCTTCGTGAGTTGCTCGAGAGTCTTTAAATCGTCCGGATGGAGAACCGCGACTTCGAGCGTGGTTCCGGACCGCCGCATCGGGACAAATTTTCCGAGTCGCGCCGATCCCGCCGGCACGAGTTGCGCGAGCGCCGGATCGGTCTCCGCCGAATCCAGTTGTGCGACCGGCAGGTTGAATTGCTTGGCGAGGACTTCGACGAGTTTCGACTCGCTAACCCAGCCTCTGCGCACGACGCCGGCGCCGAGAAGCTCGTTCGTCTGCGCCTGATCCGTGAGCGCCTGCGAAAGCTGCTCCTCGGTAATGAGTTTTTCCGCAACTAATATTTGACCGATTTTTTCCACGATGGCTCTCGATTGTTTATCGGCAAATAACCGTTCCGGAAATATTTGCCTGAGTGAAGTGCGTGTTTGTGTGTCTGCGCGAAGGCAATTTAATCCAACATCTTTTTCTTAACTTTCTTCGCTTTGTTCCGGTTTCCAAAAAGTAGTTCGCGCCGTTGAAGGCGTTTCAGCGCCAGGTAACCCTGACGCCCGCCGACCTTCTTGAGCGCTTCCGTCGCGCGCGGGCGAAGGAAAATATTGTGAAGTGCTTTAATTAAATTCGGCACGGCTTCGACGATTTGTGCATTACCGAGCGCTTCGACGGCCGCCTGACGAACTGTAATATCACCCTGGCTGCACGCGTGAATCAATCGTTCGGCCACCTGTTGATGGTTCTTCGCGAAGGACGAGAGCGCTTCGATCGAAGCGAGCTGCACTTCGGTGTCTTCGTCCTCGCTCGCCTTGAGAAGCGGATCGATAACTCTGTCATCCTTGCTGTTCTTTAACTTTTCCGCCGCGAACCGGCGCACGCTCGCCCACTGATTTGATAGAAACTTGATGAGCACGTCGACGTCTCCAACCTTCGAATCGTTTTGTAAGTATTCGCCAGCGGATTTCGCGGGGCGCCCGCCGCATTCCATATAGGTGCGAATGAGCGGAATTGTAGCGCGGTGATCCTTTGCCAACGCGAGCGCCAAGGCCAACGACGCGAGCATGGCGCGGTCATGTGTATCGACGAGCGACGCGAGGATGTCGCCGCGCTGGCTCTCCGGAAACGCGAGAACGGACTCAATGCCGATTCGACGAAGGCGGCGGCTCGTCGTCTTGCACAATGCCGCAAATCCGGAAAGCGCGCGCGGCTCGTTCACTTCGCCGAGAATCTTTGCAATCGCCGCCATGGCGTCGATCACATCGCTAGTTTGCGAAGTCTCGCTCGAGTGGCGTTCCAGAAATGCAAGATAATCGTCGGCGAGTTCTTTTACGAAAATCTCCTTGCGCGCGGCGACGATCAACGCCGCGTCATGAAGCGGTCCGCGCTCCATCGCGACCATTTGAATAATCTCCGCGCGCGCGGAATTAACATTTAGAAACGTCCTGAGCACGACTCTTCGTACAGAAACCTCGGGATCGCCCATCAATTTCTTTATCATCGGCGTCGATTCGTCGCCGAGCAATTTATGTAAAGTTCGAATGGCTTCTTCGCGAACGCCCGCGGAGGGATCTTTCAACAATCCCGCCACGATCGGAACGCTCTCGCGCCCGCAGGTTTTTGAAAAGAGTTCGAGACCCTGCCTGCGGAACTCATCCCTGCGATCCGCGAGATATGGCAATAAAAACGTCGCCGGAAGATCCTTAATGATATTCAATCCTTCCCACGCCGCGGTCGCGAGGATGGGGTCGCTGTCCGACGAGAGCGACATTAATGTAGTAACTGCCTCGGCGCCCGACGCGACGGCAAGCCGCCTTGAAGCTTCGGCGCGAATACTCGATGGATATTTCGGATCGAGCAATTCCTGCGCGAGTTCGAGCGACATCATTGCAACAATTCCGGCGATCGATTCGCGCGGAAGTTTGGCGAGCGCGAGCGGATTCCTATGAACGCGCTGGTGGAGCGCGCGCTCGGCAATCTTGCAAACCGCTTTCATCGGGTCGCGTGTACCCCGGAGCAACATCGCGAGCGCGGGCGCCTCGTCGCGCTGCGAAATTAGAGTAATTGTGTACGCTCGTCGCAGAGAGTTTTCGCTCGAAAGGACTCGCGAGAGCGCGCAAAGGCTGTGTTCGCCCGGTTTCGCCTTCAATCCATTCAAGATCTCTTCATTCAAACCGTTTTCCGGACCCGACGCGACATCCGCAAGAATTTCGAATGCGTCGGAATTGTTCATTTCAAAAAGCAATTCCATCGAGCGTCGTCGAACGTGTGGCATGTTCTCCTTGCACAGGATTTCGCCGAGGGACGCAAAGTCGCCGGCCTTTGCCAGCCCTTCGAGACGGCTGAGCGGGTCGTCGTCCGACTTTCGGGCCATGGAGCGGTTTACGACCTAAGCAACGAATGCGGAGACAGAGTTTTCGACGATGATTTCCGAAACCTCGTCAACCTCTTCTGTAGTAAGCCCCAGAAAAGCCGCTTCTTGTGAATTTAATGATGCTTTAAGTGCATAATCGCCTGAATTTAAAAGCTCGTATGCCGCGTAACTTGCGAATCCGACGAGCGCGGTGAGGGGACTTCGTTCGTTGAATGGACGATGGTGGTCGCGTGTAACTTCCACGGTTTCGGGCGACAAGTTCCATTTCGATGCGAGCAAACTCCCGACTGCAGCGTGGTCGAAGCCAAAGGCTTCGGATTCGGCCTTGCACGCGTCATCGCCATGTCCTCCGGCTGGAAGCACAACGTCGAGGTAGCCGGCGCGAAAATGATCCAGCATCGCAAGTCGGCCAATATTGTGAAGAAGACCGCAGGCTGCCGCGCGTTCGGCACCAATACTTCGGAATCCCTTTACTACCTTTGCGAGTTCACGCGAAGTGACGACGGTAACCGCGCTGTGTTGCCAAAAAAGATCGATATTAAAGGCGCGCAGTTTTCGCAAATGATCAAATTGCCCCACGAGACACGATTGGAGCGCCAGTTCATGAATTTTCCGCATTCCGAGCACGCTTCCCGCATGTCGCAGCGTCGCGACGGGTGTTCGAATGCCGTAAACCGCGGAATTTGCGATTCTCAGACATCGCACACCGAGTCCCGGGTCTTCTTCAAGGATTTGGACCGCGTCGAGAATGGACTTGTTCGGATCGTTGACAATCTCCTGAAGTCTTAACAATACCTGCGGTACAGCCGGTATCGAAACCGTGCGATCGATTAATTGTGATAAATCAAGCAACGCCGAACACCCCTCAAACGATCCAAGGAAAACGCATTCAACCCGTAGATTGCCGCTCTACATGGATGTATCGGCACGACTCGGCGCGCGACTCAATTTACAACTATAATTAACTTAACTTGCGCCTTCGTTTGAGGTTACCGCTTCGCCCTCGGCCGGCTGACGGCCCAGCTCACGGGGATTTCCGCTGTAGGGAATGACCAAACGATAACGATCCGATTTTGCGAGCGGATCCGGACTCGCATGAATGGGAAACTTTTTCTCCTTCTCGCCAGACAACTCGGAATTTGTAACAGTCGCACCGGCGGCCGCGCGAGCGGTCTTGTTTGCAACTCTTGGGATTCTCGATCGCGTCATCACACACCTCCGAAATTGGATAAATCGCGTGCGAATGCAATCATTCGCGCGTCGATGCTGCGAACTGAGGTGGTCCGGACAAGGCTAACGATCTTTCTCGGAAAAACGCAAGCTCTATTTCTGACTTTCCGGCCTCGATTGGGCCGTCGTGTTTCGGTCGCTCTGACAGCCCCGCGCGAGCGCGACGGCGCCCACGAGGGCGATCAAATACACAAATCCAATCGACAGCATTTCACGGCGCAGATCGCGCGGTTTGCGAGGCGGCGCGTTGGTCGTTCTTCCCGTCATCGCGAGTGCAGCCTTCTCTTTACGTACAGAGCGCCGCCCGCCACAGCGGACGCCAGTGCCGCACTTGTAATATCGCGTACAAACCAACCGTCGAGGAATCCGGCGAGTGTCAATCCAAACGCAAGCGCCATCGCCCCCTCCCCCGCTCCGCCGGCGAGACGTTCGGGGAGTTCGCCGAACGGAAACGGATCGGGAAGGAGTTCGACGGAGCGATCGAGAACCCAAGCCATGGCTATAAAAACAAGCGGCGCGTGCAGCAGCGCCGTTGACGGTCCCGAAATGGCGGCATCGCTCAATTCGAGCACTGCGAACATCGGGATTACAATACTAAATATCAACGCTTTGTAGACGCCGCAACGTAACAATTTCGGCGCCGCGATCGGCGCGCAGTCGAACACCCAGCGCGCGGCGGCGTGGCGCGAGCGCGAAAGCAACAAAACGGCGACCGGGAGGTAGGCGCCGGTGACCATGAGCAGTATTCGTACAAATAACAGCCGTTCCTTGGCATCATAAATCGCGGCGCCCACCGTCAGCAGCGCCGCCGGAAATGCTAGAAATGGGGCGACGCGCAGCGCCCGGTCGCCTTCGCGCGGCAGAATATTTAATGTAAAATCGAACGTCGCGCGCTCGTTCTCGCGGACGAAGAGTTTACTAAAAAATACGCGAATCGGCCCGGGCGGCGGCGCGGTCGCGGCTTCCGTTTCTTTCAAAACCGCGGCGCATGCGCCGAGCGCGAGCGCGACGGCCGATCCGCCGATCGATAATAATAACAAATGCCGCGGCACGGTTTCGCTCACGGCCGTCGCTTCGGCTGCGAACCACGTGACCGGATAGTAAGATAACAAATCGAGGTGCCCGTCGATCGCCGCGCGCAAATCCGGCAACGGGCGGATTCCAAACAAGAGCGCGCCGACGAGCAACGTCCCGATGAAAAGTCCGACGAGCGTCCGCAACCGCGAAAGGTATTTTACAGATCCGAGAATTGCATGGATTCCCGCGACCACTGATGCAAAGAATAGCGTCTGGTGCATCGCCGCGAGCCAGGTCGCGAATCCGGTCATTACATTTTCGGCGGCGAATCCAACAAAAACCGCGATCGGAATGGCCGCGCCCGACGCGCCGAGTATAATATAAAGAATCGCATGGACCGCGCGCGCCGTCCGCACGGTTGCAACCGATACGGGCAGCCCGGCCAGGTTGTCATTCGACGCCTTCAACACCGTCGCCGCCTCCGGCCCGAGCACCATGGCCGTGAGGACGGCCACGAGCGTCAACCCCGCGAGCGCGAGATGAAACGGCGGCAACCCAAGATACAAAAGCACACCCGCGATCAGCGCGATTCCACTCTGAAACAGCGCCCCCGCCGCGAGCGCCGAACCGGCCTGCTGATGCCGCGATTCGCCGAAAAAATCGACCGTCAACAACGCTCCGATCAACGCCCGAAGCTGGCGCCAATCGATGCCCCGCGTTCGCATCGGCGGATTTGCATATTCGGTCACGCGCGGAGTTTACAACAACTCGCGGGCCGGGCGGAGCGTGAATTGAAACAAAACCGGCCGGGACTTTCGGGGTCCCGGCCGGTCGAAAGGAATACGCGTCGTCTCAAGCGTTTCTTACAATTCTCGCCACCCTACGGCGGCTGGCCATTCGGCGGCGTTGAATGCGGCGGAGTCTTCGACGTGTCATGTGTGGGGCCTCTTTTGTTAGCACTGGCTGAAGCCGCAGGAGTGGCACTTTACACATCCTTCCTGAAACGACAGATCGAAACTGCACTGAGGGCACTTTACTTTAAATGCCGTGCGGGCGGTTTCGGCGTGGGCGCGGGAGGCCGGTGCTTCTGACAATTGGACGAGTTCCTCCGCGCTCACTTCGCCGAGTAACAATGCCCGAAGTGTATATTTCTTTTTGGCCGCGAGATAACGCGTGAGCGCTTTCGCGAGACCGTCGGCAAGACTAAGAATGCGGCCGTCGCGGCTCGGAATCGAAAGACTCGAACCGATGCCGTCGAGCTGATTCACTACCATTTCGAGCGATCCGTTGCATCGCAGGAATAGCGAAATCATGCGGCAGATCGCCTCGAGATCCGAATTCGCGATGTCGCCGCCCTTGCCGAGTTGCGCAAAGACCTCGCGCTCGCGGTCGGTTTTCGGATCGACCGAAATCTTAACATGCATATTACCAAACGGCGTCATCTGGCGGATGCGCAGGCTCGGCATGATTTCGGGAAGCCGGACCGGACGGATTTCTGTAGCTTCCGCGACACCCGCCGCGGCCGCGCTCTCGCCGCCGCCGATTTGCGTTTCGTTCGAACCGGGCCGCTTCGTCGTCGAGAGCGCCATCGGCTGTCTGTCGCGGCATCCGTCGCGATACACGGTCACGCCCTTAACATTAAGATCGATCGCCATTTCATAAATCGCGCGGACGTCCTCGACGGAGGCTTCGTTCGGGAAATTGATCGTTTTCGAAATGCTGGCATCGCAGTGTTTCTGAAACGCAGCCTGCATGCGCATGTGCCAGTCGGGCGTCACGTCGTGCGCGCAAACATAAACTTTCCGAACGTCCTCCGGGATTTCTTCGAAATGTTGTATCGACCCCTCGGCCGCAATGCGCTCGATGAGTTCGTTATTATAAAAATCCCGCTCGTTGGCGACCCGCATGAACGCGTCGTGCACTTCGGTCAAGCGCTGTCCGTCGAGGACCTGCCGGAAAAATGCCAATGAAAACAGCGGTTCGATGCCGCCGGAGCAGCCGGCGATGATACTGATCGTTCCGGTCGGCGCGACGGTCGTGGAGCACGCATTGCGCATTTTACGTCCGTTCTGCTGCCACGAACTGCCCGGCCAGAACGGAAAGGAGCCGCGCTCCTCGGCGAGCGCTTCCGACGAATCGTGCGATTCATCATTAAGAATGCGCATGACGTCTTCGCCGAATTTGACGCCTTCGTCGGAACAGTAAGAAAGGCCCATTTCATACAATGCGTCGGCGAATCCCATCACGCCGAGGCCGATCTTGCGATTGCCAAGGCACATTTCGCGGATTTCGGTCAGCGGATAATTGTTAACTTCGACGACATTGTCGAGAAAACGCACGCACTCGCGGACGACTTTGCGGAACGCTTTTTCGTCGAGCTTTCCCCTGCCGTTTTCGCGTTTGACGAATTTCGCGACGTTGATCGATCCGAGATTGCACGCCTCGAACGGCAACAACGGCTGTTCGCCGCACGGATTTGTAGCTTCCATCCGGCCGATGTGCAGCGTCGGATTCGTAGCATTGATTCTATCGATAAAAATCACGCCCGGCTCGCCCGACCTCCACGCGTGATCGATAATTAAATTCCACAATTCGCCCACCGTGACGACGGTGCCGTCGGGACGCGAAAGCACGCGCCACTCGCCGGATCGCGGATTCATCACACGATGCGGCGCATTCTGATCCGCGCGCAGTTGATTGATATATTCGTCGGTGACGCTGATCGAAATATTATAATTTGTGAGTTTCGACAGGTCGTCTTTGATCGTTACAAATCCGAGGACGTCCGGATGGTCGACGCGCAGCATTCCCATATTCGCGCCGCGGCGGAACGCGCCCTGCTGAATCGCGTTCGTCGCCGCCGAGAATACTTGTATAAACGAAAGCGGCCCTTCGGTCGTGCCGCCCGAGCTCTTCACGACGTCGCCCGACGGGCGCAGACGCGAAAAATCAAAGCCGGTGCCGCCGCCGGCCTTTTGTATCAATGCCGTCGCCTTGATCGACGAAAAAATTCCTTCGATCGAATCCTCGACCGGCAACACGAAACATGCGCTCAACATTCCCATCTCTCGGCCCGCGTTCATGAGCGTCGGCGAATTCGGCATGTATGTGCCGTCCGCCATCAATTCATAAAAACGCTTCGCCCAGAATTCAACGCGCTCTTCGGTGCACCCCGGAAAGCTCCGCTCCGCGTTCGCGATCGTCATCGCAACACGCCAATAAAGTTGTTTTGGCGCCTCGACAGACTTGCCTTTGTCGTCTTTTATTAAATATCGCGCCTGAAGAACTTTCAGTGCATTTGCGCGAATATTAGGATCGGGCAATGATTCAAATAACCGACGTTGCCATTCGGCGTCCTTGGGCACGTCGCGTCCAACCACGTTGTCATGTGTAACAACTTGTTCGCGGTTTTTAGTAGTGTTTGCCATGTCGTTCGAGCGGGGGTTTACGCGCGACGTGCGCGTTGTTTCCTTTTGGGGTTCCATCGCGTCCTCCTCGCCGGAACCTGGTTTTGTTAACCACATGATGTTGTGGTGGCGCCGGCGAAAAAATCGAGGGTCACACTTTAGGTTGTGCCCGCGCTCCCGCGCCACTTGTTTTCAAATTTTCTGAATTTCCCGTTGTGAGAACGCTAATTCGCGCGCTTTCGCCGGCGCGCGAGCGCTGTCAGTTCGCCGAATTCTTCGAGGTTCATCCAACGCGCAACCGCCGCAAGCGAGGCCGCTCCTGCGACCACCGAAAACGCAACTTCGGCAACCAACGCAATTCGGAGCGGACTTCGAAGCAATTGTTCAAACGCAAACCGCGTCGCGAACGCGCCGGCGCCGCAAGCGACCGCGGCAAACGCGATCTTCAACAATCGAAACCCGAGCGCCGGCGATTTCGGCATCGGCGATTTTCTTAGTAATACAGATAGGATCACGCAATTCAGGATTGCCGTCACCGTCGTCGCCGCGGCGATGCCAGCGACGCCGAACGGCTTTGCTAATAGATACGCGCCGCCGCAATCCGTCGCGATGAGCGCGGCCGCGACGTAACTCGGCGTGCGCGTATTGCCGGATGCATAGAAAATCCGCGCGAGCAGCGGAACGGCCGTGAGGAACGGAATCGAAATCGCGAACGCGGTCAGCGCTTTCGACGTTTCGCCGCACGCGACCTCGTCGAAATTTCCATAACCATAAAGAACTGTAACAATCGGATGCGCGAGCGCGAGGAGTCCGGCCGACGCGGCCGCGCCGAGAAATACGGCGAGGCCAAGACCGCGATCGAGCTCCGTCCGCACTTCATGATATTTCTTTTCGTGCCAGCTCTTCGCGAGATGCGGAAAGGCCGCGGTCGCGACCGCCGATCCAACAATTCCCTGCGGCAATTGAAAGATGCGCGCGGCGTAATCGAGATGGATATTGGCGCCGTGCGCGACGATCGTGAACGCGATCACGGTGGAAAGAAAAACGCTCAATTGCACGGCGCCGAGACTGAGCGCCATCGGCAGCAGATTCTTTGCAAACTCGCGAAAAAGCGGGTGGCTTATTTGTAGTTTTGGACAGACGAGCATCCCCTCGGCGCGAAGCGACGGGAGCTGGATTAGAAACATGATGATCCCGCCCGACAGAAAACCCCCCGCCACGATTTGCGCCGCGAGATCGAATCGTTCGGCGTCCTCAGCGATATTCGGTTTTTTGAAACCGAATGCGACACCCCATGCAACGACAAAGGACAACAGCGCGACGATGTTTTGAAAAAACGGCGCGATCGCCGGGACGAAGAACTTCGCGCGCGCGTTCAGAATCGCCATCGCGAACGCATATAAACAAACGGGGACGAGATACGGGATGAGTATTGTTAGATACTTCAGAAGCAACGGCGCGCGTTCGGGGTTCTCGGTGAGGAATCCCGCGAGCACGGATGGCGGCGTGAAAATGCAGATCGCGCTCCCCGCGAACGCTAATGTTAACAAAACCGCCAGTTGCGTCCCGCCGACGATCGCGACGGTTTCGCGCGCCTCGATGTCGCCGCCGCGCTGCCGCGCGCGCTGGAACATCGGTAAAAAGACGGCCGTGAGCGCGCCTTCGCCAAAGAGCCGGCGAAGAAAATTAGGAATCGAAAACGCGAGTCGAAGCGCCTCGTACGTCGGCGACGTTCCGAAGAGAGCACCGAGCGCCGAATCGCGCACGTATCCGAGGATGCGCGAGAGTCCCGTGCAAATCGCTACTAAAAAACTGTTGCGCGCGAGCGCCGACGACGGACGCGCATCGGCGGAGCCGGTGGCTTGGATTTCGGCGGCGCTGGGCATTTGTGGCGGTGTCTCGGCCGCCATTTGTAACTTAATTTCCGCGTCGATTAAATGATTCTCCGCGCCCGCCGCGGATTGCTAATTAAGAATAAACGACTTCGCGCCGGTCAGAATGTGCAGTCGCGGACTTCCGTTCAGTCCGAGCAGCGCCGCCGCGACATAAAGTTTGGCGCCCGGCTTCGCGCCCGCGACGAGGTCGGCGATCGGAATGCGCGCGATGCCGGACGCGTCGGCGGTGGCGCGCGTCCGTTTGGGATTCGCGGGGTCGACGGTCTTCTTCAATAACGCGTCGTCGCCGATTGGTATTTTTGAACCGACGACGTCGGCCGGCGGACCTTCTGTAAACGAAAGGAAAAGGTGAATTTCGCGCCCCGGATCGGTGCGGACCGCGATCTCGAGGTTATTGGTAGTAAGCGCGCCCGAGATTTCGAACGGCGTTTCCGCGACTTCGTGCGCGACGGGCAAGTCGGCCGCGACGTCGGCGATCGGATCGCCCGCGACGATTTTTTCGGCGATTAGTTCATTACAAATCGCGCGCGCGGTCAGTTCGCAGAGCGGCGCGCGCGGATGGAGATCGCTAAAATACAAGTCTTCGGCCGCAAAGCGTTTTGCGGCCGCGTCGGCGGGCGTTCTTAAATTAATAAATGGAACGCCCGCTTCGCGCGCGCCGCGTTCGAGCGCGCGACTCGCGAGCCCGAGATCGCCGTTTTCGCTCGCGTAACTGACAAAAATAACCTTCGCCCTCGCCGCGAGCGCGTCCGAAGCGATCTGTTTTAAGTTATGAACGATTTTATTGTCAAATGCCTCGTTGCTTTCGAGTTGCGCGGTCGTCGGCTGCTCGAATTGCACCGTTGTTCCCGATCGATCGACGATCGCGACCGTGGCCGTGTCGTCATTCCCGGGCGTCGCCTCCCCCGCGATTTCGTCCGGATGGATGACGCCGTTTGTATCTGTAAGTTTCGGTTTCGGAACGGGTTTTTGATGAATGAGAATCTTAATAGTCTTTACAATTTGTAAATGATCGAAAAACGACGGGTCCGCGCCTTTCCAGCGGTCATTCGCCCCGACGCATACGATCACCGCATCCCACGTTCGCGCATGCAGGCATTCGCGCAACCGCGCGAGCACGTCGGCCGAAGCCATTCCGGGCACTCCGCGATTGACCACGGAAATCGCGTCGTTCGATTTGTTATCACGAATGTGTTTTTGTAACCTCGCCGGATACGCATCATCGCTTTTTAACCAAATTCCAAACGTATGCGAATCGCCAAGACAAAGAATCGCGTGGGAAGCGTTGGTTTCCGCCGGCCGGCTGTTGATTTGTAAATATACGAAACCGGCGAGGCGGAGGGCGAGTTCGAGGAGGATGAGACCGAACGCGATGGAAAGGAGAAGTCGCGTCGGTGTTCTCATCGAATAATTACCAAGAACTCGATTACTTATTTTCTTGCACCGGCCACGCGAGACCGGAAGGCCCCCACGGCTGTACGAGCCTGCTACTGACTTTGTTCTCTCTTCGAACTTCGAAAGCCAGCCAAACGTCGTGACTCAATCCAATGGCGAGAGCCGGACTATCCACAGTTTCGCCGCCAGCGCGAGGAGGAATCATTAGTTTACGTGTACTCATTGGTTCACCCCAAGACCAGTACATTCCAAGCTGTCCGTCGTTTTCGCATACGTAAGCAATAAAAATCTCTCCGGATAGATCCGCGACCGCCGGCCGCCTGCCGCGACCGAGGTCGAACGGATCAAAAATGCCGTTGAAAGTAAGCGTTAACGCGCCGTCGCGATTATTAACAATCACCGGTTCGTTTGCGAATAGTCCGAAATCAGTCTCATACGCGAGTCCGGCCTCGGCCATCGGACATGCATTCAATCTCCAGGTTTTTCCGTCAACAGGCTGAATCTCAGAAAACGTCGCTCCATTGTCGACGGATTTTGCTTTAAATAAATCGCGGGCTCCGTCGATCGAGTTTCGAAAAACGATCGCGATACGGCCGTCGATGCCGGCGGCGATTGTAATCGGGCAACACTCACAAACCGAGCCGTTGGGAGATTCGTAAATCTTACGATTCTTCTCCCATTTCACGCCGTCGGACGACTTGCTAAAATAAATTGCCTGTCCTTTGTTCTTGCCCGTGCGCGTGTCGAGCCATGTTACAAGAAATTCGCCTTTCGCGGTGACGGCCAGATCGTGAAAGCACTCCGCGGCCGCGCCGGGAGCATCTGTAATATACGCGGGTCCGGACCATGTCTTTCCATTGTCGTTCGAAACAACACTAAGAATCCTTCGGGCATCTTTGTCGCCGCCCTCGGGAGCGGTCACAACGACGCGTTTTCCAAATGCAGCGATTCGAGGGCCGCGCCGCATCGCCGCGCCGCTCTTAACTGTTAAGAGTTTCTTGGGAGTTATGAAAAGCTTGTCATCTGTTTGGTCGTATTGTGTATAAACCACGTCCAGTCCTCTCTGGCCAATGATATGAACTGCCAGTGGCACCGATGGATCGGGCGGCTCAACGCCTGTGTGCATTTTTCCCGGCGTTGAATCGACATGCACCGCAGCGACAGCGGCCACGCGCGGCTGTGTCACTTCCGCGTCGCCAAATGGCTTCAATTCCTGAACAGCCGGACGCGACTCCGCCGGCCGCGATTGTAATAAAAAAAGCGAAAGTGCAAACGTTAGTATCATAAATCCCGTGGATCGCCCGCAGGCGCGGGCGATCGTTAATATTACGGATTCCGAAACGGAAAGTTTCGGCGAATTTTATACGTTCGGATCGTCGCCAGCAGGATCACTTTCACCAGCGCCGCCGGGAGCCGGATCGGTGTCAACCGGGCCTTCGGGCACGGCGCCGGACGCCTCTTTCGCCTCCGCCGCTTCATCGATTTGCGGGACGCGCGCAACAGTGGTGAGCGTGTCCTCGTTTTCGAGATCCATCAATTTCACGCCCTGCGCGGCGCGGCCCGTTTCGCGAATTTCGGCGGCGTGGATGCGCTGGACCATACCCTGTTTCGTTAATAATAATAAATCCGTGACGTTGTCGACGATGAGCACGTTGACGACTTTACCGTTGCGTTCGTTGACTTTAATATTAATGACGCCCATGCCGCCGCGCGTTTGTAAACGATATTCCTCGACGGCGGTGCGTTTGCCGAACCCGTTTTCGCACGCGGCGAGCACTTGCATGCCTTCGCGGCCGACGACGAGATCGACGACTTTATCTTTATCGCGCAGCGAAATCCCGCGAACGCCGGTCGTGCTGCGGCCCATGGAACGGGAGTCGGATTCATCGAATCGAATCGCGTAACCGTTCGACGTCGCGAGAATGATTTGATCGCCCGGCGATACTAACGAAACGCCGATGAGGCGGTCGCCTTCGTCGAGGTTGATCGCGCGAATGCCGCCGCGCTTCGGGCGAGAGAACTGTTCGAGCGAAGTTTTCTTGATCGTTCCGAGTTCGGTCGCGAAAAACACAGCGAGCGTTTCGTCGAATGCCTTCACCGGCAGCATCGCCGCAATTTTTTCGTTATTCTTTAATTGCAACAAATTCGCGACCGAGCGGCCTTTCGCGTTGCGCGCGAGATTCGGCAATTCATACACTTCGAGCCAGTGCACGCGACCGTCGTCGGTGAAAACTAATATATAATCGTGCGTGTCGGCGACGAAAAGATACGACAGCACGTCGCCCTCCTTCGTCTCCGCGCCGGTGACGCCGCGGCCGCCGCGCCGCTGCCGCCGATAGGTCGAGACCGGGCAACGCTTCAAATAACCGTCGCGCGTGACCGTGACCGCGACCAGTTCGTGCGCGATGAGATCCTTTTCGTCCATCGCTTTGACGGGGCCGGCGATCTCCGTGCGGCGCTCGTCGCCGTATTTATTCTTAAGATCGAGCAGATCTTCGCGGATGAGCTGCGTGACGCGCCCCGAATTCGTAAGAATATCCTTATAATTATTCACTTCGGCGGTGACTTCCGCGAGTTCCTTAATTAATTTGTCACGTTCGAGGCCGGTCAACCGCGCGAGGCGCATTTCGAGAATCGCGTCGGCCTGCACCTGCGTGAGCGCAAAGCGCGTGCGCAGCGCTTCGCGGGCCTGCTCGACGCTCGCGGCGCCGCGAATGATTGCAATCACCTCGTCGAGGTGATCGATCGCGATCTGAAGGCCGAGGAGGATGTGGTGCCGCGCTTCGGCTTTCTTTAGTAAATAACGCGTTCGCCGGCGGATGACATCGACGCGGTGATCGCGGTAATGCTCCAGCATTTGCTTCAAATTGAGCGTGATCGGCCGCCCGTTCACAATGGCAATATTATGAATCGAAAACGTATCCTGGAGCGGCGTATGTTCATAAAACTGATTCGCGATCAGCTCCGGATCCTCGCCTTTCTTTAATTCAACATAAATTCGAAGGCCGTCTTTGTTCGATTCGTCGCGCAGATCGTGGACGCCGCGCACGCGGCCGTCTTTGGCGACCTCGGCCATCTTTTCAATAATATCTTCCTTTTTCTTTTGATAAGGAATATCCGTAAATACGACGGCCGTTCGATTTCGATCGTCTTCGATGACGTAGTGGGCGCGGACAGTCAATAATCCGTGGCCCGTTCGATAACCGTCGGCGATGCCCTGCCGACCGCAGATGATGCCGCCCGTCGGAAAATCCGGCGCGGTGATCTTTAACATCAAATCGTCGACTGTACAATTCGGGTTTTCGAGTAAATATATAATTCCTTCGACCACTTCCGTTAAATTATGCGGCGGCATCGAGGTCGTCATGCCGACGGCGATGCCTTCGGAACCGTTACATATCAAATTCGGCATGCGCGACGGCAGCACGACCGGTTCCTTCAAGCGCGCATCATAATTATCCCTGAAATCTACAGTTTCAGAATCGATGTCGATGAGGATCTCGGCGCCGACGGCGGAAAGACGCGCTTCGGTATAACGCATCGCGGCCGGCGGATCGCCGTCGATCGAACCGAAGTTTCCCTGCGGATCGACGAGCGGATAGCGCAGCGAAAAATCCTGCGCCATGCGCACGAGCGTTGGATAAACAATCGACTCGCCGTGGGGATGGTAATCGCCGCTCGTATTGCCGCAGATTTTCGCGCTTTTCAGACGTTTACTATTCGGCCCGAGCCGAAGGTCGTGCATCGCTACTAAAATTCGGCGTTGCGATGGTTTCAAACCATCGCGGACGTCGGGCAGCGCGCGCGCCTGAATGACCGACATCGAGTAATTGAGGTACGAAACGCGCACCTCGTGTTCGATGGCTCGGTCGACGATTCTGGGGGCGTCTGGCGCGTTGGGTTCGGTCATGCGGTCGTCGGCGAATTATTAGGATTTAGCCTTTTTAGTGAACTCGCCATTTTGTCTAAAAGTGGGCTCACTTTCCAGTGTGGATCGCGGGTTTTGTAGCGACTTCCTCGACCGCCTGGCGGATCGCGGGCCCAAGTCGTGAATCGCGCGTCAGAAATGACGCGGGGCCCGCGAGCGCGCCCTCCACAAACGTCGTTTCGCCCTCCAAAAGACTCTCGACGATCGTCGCGAAGAGGACGTCGGTTTGTTTTCCTGTGCGAAGCGCGGCCAGGCGACCGAACACGGCCGCATCCTCGAGATTTCCGCGGAGAAGGGCGGCCTGCGCGCGCTCGCGGAGCGAAACGTCCCCGGCGCCTCCGGTGCGGGCCAGCGCATTTGTTAATTTAACGAGCGCCGCCATATCCGTTCCCGGATGGCTCGCGATAATTGCATTCGCTTTCGCGAAATCGCTCGCGCGCAGCGCCGCGACGACGCGCTCGCGCGGCAGTTCGCGCCAGAGACGAAACCCCGATACGACCGCGCCGCCGATCAGTAAAATTAAACTTATAATATGAATCGTGCGAAGAATCCGCCGCGGCCTCGACGCGACGCTCGGATCCGCCGCCGCTTTTTGTAAGAATTCAATTCTCGCCATCACGGACGGATGGCGCCAACTTTTCACGCAGCGGTGGCGCGGTCCGGCAATGCGTTCGAGCGAGCGCGCGAGCGGCTCGAAACTGCCCGCGACGGCGGCGCCGAAAAGGTCGGCCTCATGCTCGCACGTGCGCGCGATCGGCCCGAGTCCGAATCTTAATATTATGAATAAAAGCGTCAGTCCGGACGCCGCCACGCCCCATTCTCCGATCGGTTCGAGCCACTCGCCCGGAATATTTAATATCCAAATCGCGATCGATCCGAGAAACGCGCCGAACAACCACAAATGGCTGCCGCGCGCGTGCCCGAGTTCATGTCCGACCACCGCGACGAGTTCGTCGCCCGGATGCTCCTCGATGATGCGATCTGTAAGAATAACACGCCGCGGTCCGATGCCGCCGAGCAGCGCCGCGTTCGAAACCGACCGCCCCGTCAGCGCGACGCGGAATTCGCGAACGCGGACGCGCATGGCACGCGCGACGCCGTCGAACGCGTCCGCGAGCGGTCCGGCTTGCAGAGGCTGCGTGCGGATGGCGATGAAAACGAGGCGCGGGAAAAGATATAACAAAACAAGCGCGAGCACGGCCATCCCGGCGATTTGCGCGATTCCATAACTTTCATAAATATTACGAAATCGCTGCGAAAGACTGCAAATATCGTAAATGCCGGTCACAAGAAATGGAACCAACAGCGGGAGCATGGCGAGCCGGAGGCGGTCGGCGGCGCGCGGCGGTTCGAATTGCCCGGCGAGCGCGAACGCGCGTTGCTCAGAAATGATCGTTAAATATATCGAAACGAGCGCCGGCACGAGTCCCGACGCGAGCTGAACGCAGCCGGGGGCGTCGGGAAACCGTGCCGCAACAAACGTGGGCAGGCGTCCCGCGAATAGCGCGGCCGCGGTCGCGACCGGCGCGATATAACAAAAATGAATCAGGATCCGTTCGGCGGCGCGGTTGCGAAAACGGCGCGCGGCGCGACCGCCGAATTCGGCGACGATCGTCGGCGCAAATGTACAAATAATCGTCAGTACAATGCAATCGAACGGGCGCGGCTCGGCAAAACTGCTCGCGATCCACGGGCCGAGTCCGGCCGCGACGATCATGCATGCGAACCACGGCGCGATATCGAATGTCATCGCTGAACCGGGATGGAGCCGGCGCCGGCCGGCCGCGCCGCGATCTCGAGAAGTGTAATAATAAGTATCAGCGCGCCGACGAAAATGGCGGTGATGGCGCGGCCGTTCGCCCAGCGCGGCCAGTCTTTATGGTAGCCGAACAATCCCAGAACGACGCCGAGCGCGGAGAATATTAATATCATAATAATCAACACGACGGGGCGGTTTTCGAGTTCGACGCCGAGATTCTTTAGCAATCGAGCGCTCGAAAATACGCGGGCCGCCAGCGCAAGCAGCGCAGACACGCATCCGAGAGTATCCATCGATCACAAATTATAACGATCTTGACGCGCGCGGGCTATGCGCCCGGCCAAACGCCGGAGAAAACCGCCGCCGCGGGGCCTCGCAAAATTACTTTTTCGCCGCGCGACCACGCGACCTCGAGCGTTCCGCCGGTCTGCTCGATCGCGACGGGACTCTTCGCGCGTCCGACCGCGATCGCCGCGATCGCGGTCGCGCACGCGCCGGATCCGCACGACATCGTTTCGCCCGCGCCGCGCTCCCACGTGCGTTCGCGAATACGCGCGGAATTGATAATTTGCGCGAATTCTACATTTGTGCGAAGAGGGAATCTCGCATCGTTTTCGAGCGCCGGGCCGCATTCGCGGAGAGGAATCGCGGCGACGTTTTCAATAAAAATCACGCAGTGCGGATTGCCCAAAGATAAACAATAGCCGCGATGTTTCGCCGATTGAAATTGTACTGAAACAGTAACGAGTCCGCTCGCGTCACGGTTCGCGTCCGACAATTCGAGCGGAGCCGCGACCGGAATCTCTTCGGCCCCGAATACTGGCATTCCGATTTCCACGGACGCGCCGGTTATGTTATTTCCGGTTCGCTCCAATTCGACCCGGTGGAATCCGGCGCCGCTCTCGATTTGAAATATATCTTTTGTCGCCATGCCGCGCTCCGCCGCGAATTTCGCGACAAGCCGCAGTCCGTTGCCGCACATGGCCGACGCCGAGCCGTCGGAATTATACATTTCCATGCGCGCGGCCGCGTTCTGCGACCGGCGCACGATAATAATTCCGTCGGAGCCTGCGCCGGTGTGCCGGTTGCTCATTTTGAGCGCGAGATCGTTAAGATCGATTCCTTCGTGAAGGTCCTCCTCGGCGATGAGAATATAATCATTCCCCGCGCCGTGCATTTTGACGAATGGTATCGACCGCATTTTCATGTAAACAATTTTATTAAATTACAGTTCGAACGACTCGCCTTCGCCCGGCACGCGCACGCGCACGCAACCGCTGTCGCGAATCGCCTGCGCGAGCGACTCGGCGGGCGCCGGCTCGCCGTGGACTACAAATACATCGCCGCAATGGCGCGCGACCGGCGCCACATAATGTATCAAATCGTTGCGGTCGGCGTGCGCGCTCATGGCGTTCATTTTCTTGACGCGCGCGAGAACGTCGCGCTCGACGCCAAAGATTTTCACGCGGCTCGCGCCGCTCAGAATGCGCCGGCCGAGCGTGTATTGGGCTTGAAAACCTACAATTAACACGAGCGCCTCGGGCTTTTCGATCCAATTTTTTAAATGATGAAGAATGCGGCCGTTTTCGCACATTCCGGACGCGCTGATAACAATAAATGCGCCCTTATGATCGTTGAGCGCCTTCGATTCTTCGACGCTTTCGATGTAACGAACTTCTGGAAAATAGAACGGCGCGCCCTTTTCTCCGAGCACGGCGAGCGCCTCCTCGTCGAAACACTCGGGATTCTGCGACACGATCTTGGTGACGCGCGTCGAGAGCGGCGAATCGACGAAAATCGGCAATCGCGGCGCCGCGCCTCTTTTGTAAATTTTATAAAGTGCATATATCAAATTCTGCGTCCGTCCCACGCTGAATGCCGGAATAATAATCGGACCGCGCCGCTGCACCTGCTCGACGACCAAAGCCGCCAGTTCGTTTTCAGTAACTTCGACGCCGCCATGAAGCCGGTCGCCGTACGTGCTTTCTGTAATAACCGTATCGCAATCGGGAAGCGCTTCGGGATCCCTGAGAATAGGCATTCCGCGGCGGCCGAGGTCGCCGGTGAAACACAGGCGCCGGACATTGCCTTTTTCTGTAATTTCGAGTTCGGTCACGGCGCTCCCGAGAATATGCCCCGCATCGAGAAAACGCGCGCGGAACCCCGGACATATGTCGAACCACGTTCCGTAGCGCGACTCCACGAAATGCGTCATCGTTTCTTTAACATCGTCAACGCTATAAAGCGGATCCAGCGCGGGAAGATCGTGTTCTTCGAGGTATTCGAAGTCTTTCATTTGAATTTGCGCGGAATCGTTCAACATCGCGTCGGAAAGTTGCCGCGTTCCCCGCGTCGCGTGGATTTTTCCGAGAAATCCGCGGTGCACGAGGAGCGGAAGTTTGCCGCTGTGGTCGATGTGCGCGTGCGAGAGCACGACCGCGTCGGCGCGCACGGCGATTTCAGCTAATTTAATATTTTTATCGTGAGCTTCCTGGCGCCGGCCCTGATAAAGGCCACAATCTAATAATATACTGTTGCCGCCCGCTTCGATAAGATGCATGGATCCGGTGACGGTGCGCGCCGCGCCAAGAAATGTAATTTTCATTTTTAGAACAGTCTGTCGAGAACCTTTTGTGTAGTTCGAAAGTGCAATTTGGCAAAATTCTTTAGGTTTTCGCGGCCGACGATCGCGACGAGTTTCGGCAGCGTCGCGTCGACGGGATCGCCCGCGCCCTTCGGGAGGTCGACGCCGCATTCGTCGGAGAGCGCCTTGATGCCTTCGACAAATGCGTTCCGCGCGAGAATGGACGCGGCCGCCACCGCGACGTGCGCCTCGGCGCGGGGTCGCGCCTCCAATTCAATCTCCTTCGCGCGCGCGCCGAATCCGCGTCGGACGTGCGCGATGTCGCCGAATTGATCTGTTAAAACCCGGCGGCACGGAGATTTGTCGACAACCGAAAGTATCACTTCACCGTGAAGTTCGCCCAGCAGTTTGTTAACATTACCGATGTTTTTGTAGCGTTCGTTGTAATCGGCGGGCATCACGCTAACGATCGCGTGCGCCGTCGAGGCCTCGATCGCCGCGGCAAGCCGCGCGATGGTTTCGTCGGAAAGAACTTTCGAATCCGCGACGCCGATTTTTCTCAAGCGCCCGATGTCGTCTTTACTTACATAAACGGCGGCGACGGTGAGCGGCCCAAAATAATCGCCTTTGCCGGCTTCGTCGCTTCCGATCCGTTCGTCATCCGGGCTCTCCGTCGAATTCGCGACCGCGGAATCCTCGAGATATTGTTGTAAAAATACGTCCAGATCGCGTCCTTGAATTACGAGCTTTCCGGAATGGTAATATGTGGCCGCGATCCCCGGTTTTGTATAAGAAAACTCCGCGTATGGAACTGTTTGAAATGAAAAACCGCCGGCGTCGAGAAGTTTGCCGAGTGCGGCGGCCGCATTCTTGGAGATTTCGACGACTCGGGTTTCCTGTGCCACGCGTATTGTTAATATTTGTAAAAACTAGGGCTCGCTCGGCGCGGCCTTCGGGTTGAGCGATTGTCTCGCATTGTCTCGCGCCGAATTAATAGCATCCTCGAGTTTGAGCGTCCAAGCGTCGAGCTCGGCGCCGTCGACGTGCCGCGGGACGAGCATTGTTTTTTCACGATACAACACAACTTTTGAGAACGGACGCGGAACGAGCATACGGTCCCATGAGCGCGCCCTCCATCCGGAGGATGCGGCGACGCCGACGGGAACGACGGGAAGTCCCGCGCGCGATGCTAAATATAAAACTCCTTTCTTAGCTTTGCACGCGGGACCCTTCGGCCCGTCGGGAGGCACGCAAAGACGCATGCCGTTCCTCGCGCTCGAAAGCAGGCCGCGGAGCGCCATCGCGCCGCCGCGCGTGATCGAGCCGACGACGGTGTTGAATCCAAGATTCGAGAGCACTTGTTGCAACATGATTCCGTCGCGATGGCCGCTCACGAGCACGACCGTTCCGCTGCCGCGATATGTATACATTGGAATTAACAAATCTCCGTGCCAAAAGCAATAAAGCACGGCCCCGCCGTTCGTTTCCATTTCGGAAGGCGGCTCGCCGACGACGCGCATCCGCCACGTGCCGCCGAGCCGCCGCAGGATCCAGGGGCCGATCCGCGGAACGAGGATCGGCCCCAGTTTTTTATGTAGCTTCACTATTTACTAAGAATCCGATTTGATATCATCGCCCGCGCCGCCGTCGTCCTTTGCGTTGGCGCCGAAGGATCGCAAATGAAATGTTTTTCCGTCTTCGGTGACTTCGTAAAAATAATCGCTTCCCCACGGGTCTTTGGGAATCTCCTTGAGGCCGGGGAGATATCCTTGGGGATGATCGTCGTTCGACTTGAGAAGGATTTGTAGATTTCCCGGCAGTTTGCCGGAATCGTTCTTATAAATTCTCGCGCCGGCCTCAAGTCGCAAAAGCATATCTTTCGCTTTCATGACTCTATCGTCGCCAGTGGCAACTTGCTTTTGACCGGCGGCGGGTTTCGAGGTCACGGTTGTCGTGTCGTCGGGTTCATCGTCCGGCGGAGGCCCGGCAAACGCCATTCGCGAAGTTTGAAAATAAAGGGAAGCGCCGACGGCGCCGGCGAACACGGAACTGTACAATTCAAGACCGAAATTGCCGGAAGAGCGACCGTAAATTCCGTCTTTTGTAAGCATCCAGAAACCGGAAGACGGCTTCATATTCTTAACAATCGACTGGCTCGTCGGTATTTTTTGTAAATCGACGGGAATCGCCTGCATCCTGCCGGCCGCGACTCCGACGAAACTCGCCATCGTGTCCCAGAGCGTTCGAACCACGGGGCGCCAATCGTTAAACGTTAGCGTTGAAGCCTCCGCGGGAAGTGTACTTAAATATTTCTTGACGTCGGCCGAAGCGTCGCGCGGTTTTTTCATGTTTCGCAATTCATTCTTCAGCGCGACCGGATTTGTAGAAATAACGAGCCAGTCGTCGAGCAGCGCGAGCGAGATTCCAATTTGGTTTGCAACCATTGCGAACGCGGGATTTCCGCCGCCCGCGTCCTCCGCCAATTTTAGCGTGTAAACCGCTGGACGCGTGGGCGTCGGGTCGCTGACCTCGACGGCAATCTTCGCTTTCATTGAATTTAAAGATTTGGCAAACGCCGCGATCGTTTTTTCGACTTTCGCCTTCTCGCGAACCCGGAGAACATAAAAACTATCCCACGTCGGAACGGGACCCGCGCCCGCTTTCGGCGGGAACGAATATGAGTAATATTCGGGTCCGAGTTGCGAAAGCAGATCGCTTTCAATACTGATGCCGTTTTCCTTCTCGTATTCGGCGATGTATTTGAAAGGATTGTCGCTCGCGCGATCGCCCGTGAAATGCTTATTCATTCCATTGCCGACCGCTTTATATAATTGTGTCACATCGACGTTGAACGTCGAAAAACCGTCGACGCCATCGATCGCTTTATCCAAAAAGGCGCGATCGACAGGCTTGCCGTTGCCGATGAACGCGGCGATCAGCGGCGAATTTGTAGAAATCAGCGCCGCTGTCTCGGTCGTGACGCCTCCGTTCGAATAGCTTTCGGCGAACATGACTCCGGTCATTTGATCCAATTTCAGTTCCGTGGCAATACCGCCGAGCAATTGTACAATTTCGATGGCCATGGCGTCGCCTCCGCGCGGCCGCCGCGCAGGACGGCTCGCCACGGCCGTCGGCATTTGTCCCATCAATGAAGCATACATATCCTGCGCGAATTTCGCCGGTCGCGCGAACGCCACCCATTCGGGCTGCTTGGATTGTAACTTTCCAAGAAGATTTGTAAATTCTGCGTCCGCGGCGAGCGAACCTTTTTGCACCTCGCCCTTCAGCGATTTCTGGACAAGCTGGACAATCTCCGGTCCCGTCGACTCCGATTCCGTTTTTGCCGCGGCGAAAATAATCGTGTCTCCCTGAAGACCAGCCGCCATGTTGGGCGCGAGCGGAAATGTAACAATCTGAATTCCGTTCGAATCCGTCACCTGCAGAAACATTTTATAATCCGGTTTTTGTATCATCTTGCGCAGGAGTTCGCAAACCTGCGCGCTGTCGATCTTAACAATAACCGCCGGCGCCGTTTCGCCGATGGGCGCGCCATAAGCAAATTCGATACTCTTGATCGGACACTTCTGCCAGTTTTCGGGCTTCTCGCCAATCTTAACTAACATTTTGTCGATTTCCGTCCGCGCCAGTTTGAACAATGGCGACAGGAATTCCTGAAATTCCTCTTCGCGCAGAATTCTGGCCGACGGAATATCCGATCCGCGCTTCATCGTCGATTGAAAGTCCGGCGCGTCGACGTAAATCATCGCATCCGACGAGAGGACGTCGCGCAGCCGCTTGGGAGATGCCGTCGTCTGCGCGAACAGGCCGTTCGCGAGGAAGACGGATATAAATGCTCCGAAAATGAATGTTCGGAGCAGGAATTTACAACTGGCGAGGGGATTTTTTTTGAACATGGTTTTTTTTACTATCGTCCGCGCGTCGGCCAACGATTGGACTCAATCTGGTGTTCGATGGTATTGTGTGTTCACGACGGGGCTCCGCCGCGTGTTTTTATTACAAAGTTTGGGATTAGAATCCCGCGAATTTCTTTATTTTCTTTTCGAGAACGTCGGGATTGTCGAGGAGTTTGTCGATGGCAGCGTCGCGCTGTTCCTTCGGTTTCGAAAGCATTGTACAGGTCTTCTTAAACAATGTCTCGTCAGCCTTGTCGCCGCCGAGCATATAATAACCAACGATGAGTCCGGCCTGCTGAAATTTCGTCTGCGACTTTGTCACCGCGTCGTCGTCGTCGACGGACGTCTTGAAGTTTTTTACAAATGTGGAAAGTTTATCGATTCCGCCGCGTTTGACGAGGCTACTGAAGGCCCACGGCCGCAACTGCGCTTCGAGGTAGCGATCGCAATAGGTGGCAAGGCCCTCGTTGAACCATTCCGGGATCGCGTTCGGATCCGGAAGCGCCGCATCGATAAATTTATGTGCCGCCGCATGCGCCATGTAGATGTGGGCGAATCCCTTTCCCGGACCTCCGTCAAATAGAACAATTGCCGGACGGTCTTTTTCGCCGTCGGCGACGTAGCCGGGGAAAAGACTCGAGTGATGCGATTCGCGAACTTCTTTTGCATATTCTTTTGCATACTCGTTCGCGGATTCGACATTATTAAAAACTCGTACGCCGAGCCGTATCTTGGGCTCCACTCCCGTGATGTCCTTGAGCGTCGCGTATGACTGCTCGGCATACTTGGAAAGCATAATAATCTGTTCGCGCGGGATATTGGTAGTATACGCGAAGTGCTTGATCGGCACCGACCATGGAGTCGCCTCGTTCGCATGATACTTGTCCGCTTCGTCCAAGGTCACCCATGCGTTGTTAATTTTAAACTTGCCTTTATCGATATTCGAGGCCTCCTCGGGCGCGATCCAATCGTAGTCGAGTCGCTTCCAGCCCTTGTCGAGCTTTTCTTTTTCTTCTTTTGTATATAATTCACCGTCGATCGTGATGAGATCGTCCTTGCCGCCTTTGGCCTTTTGCGCGGGGTCGGCCTTTGGCTTTTCGGGCTCCTTTGGTTTTTCTTTATCATTCTTTCCGGAAGGCGGTTTTGCGGGCGACGACGCCGGCTTCTTCGGCGTCTGCGCATTCGCGCCGGCCGCAAAAAGAACGATCAAAGTCGAGAGAGCGAGCAGGATGGGTTTGACGGTCATTGAATGGAGCGGTTACGTACTTATTAGATTTAACAGTTTTCCGAATATGAACTATGCGGATTCACTTGCGTTCGAATCCGCTACGAATCTGCGCCACGAAGCGCAGCGATGATGATAACCAAGCGAAATATATACAGGCCAACGCGGCTGGCTTGGCTGACGGAGCAATCGCATACCAGCCTCCTGCGGCGTTCGGTTTCCTTTACGTACGTTGCAGCCGTGACAGGCAAGTACACAATTCACCCAGGTGCTGTCGCCGCCTCGGGATCTTGGAAAGACATGATCGACGCTCAGGTCGTCGCTCGACGCTTTTACGCCGCAGTACTGGCATCGATAATTATCACGCAGAAAGAGATTCCTTCGAGAAAACGGAACCCGAAGAACGGGTTGCTTATCATACGATTGCAAAACTATCAATTCCGGAACGCGAATGGCGCTGCACACCGTCTGAATCACTCTTGCGGAACCGCCGATCTCCAATGAAATCCATTGTTCAAAATCGAATGTATCAAAATTGACGGGATCAACAATTCGCGCACAACCCAAATATGTCAATGTCAACGCGCGCCGCACGGTTGTTACATTAACGGCCATCCAAGAGCGGTTTAATACCAATGTGCGTTCGTCCAACACCGACCCTCCGACGACGGGGATTACATCCTCGTCGAGCGATCCATTTGTCGGTCGGGCGTGGTTATGGGCGTCCATTTCGCGGGTTTTGCGGCTCGTCAGAATCGAGCGCCGACGAATCTTAGCAAAAACGACGTGTGCGTATATGGAATCAACTCCCTAGAATCTTCCTTTTGCACGGAACCCTTCTGCGATTCGTATTTTCGCCATGCGCTGCCTACTTCTGCCTCTGCTCGCCATCTTAATGACATTCGTTTCATGTCGAACCGACATGGAGCATATGGTCAATCCCAAGCCCGGAACGGAGGTCGAGACTTCGACAGCCCACACACCCTTATTTCTCGACATCCCAGTGCCAAAGGGTTTTGTCCTCCAAGAAGATCGGCTGCAAAGCAGTGTCGTGGAGGCCGGTCATTTTCGATTTGGACGACAATCCTTCGTAGGAAAGGGTCGCATGCTGGACGTCGTTGATTATTTTGAAACGCGATTACCCCAGCATGGATGGACACTGGTGCGCCGATCACCGGAGACCGAGGAGTCCGCATGGATGATCTGGCGCAAATTCGATTCAACGGCCAAGTTGCAATTGAGCCAGACGCGAAACGAATCGATTTCGATCGAACTCCGCGTCGGAACGAGTCGCGATCCAAACTACGTTCCGTAGTTTAAGTTCCATTTTTATTCCTCTTAAATAGATTCTTAGTTCAGATCTAACGTCGTATTCGCGTATTCGTGCGAACCGTATTACAATCATTTTTCCTTCGAGCATAGTTAGGCTATTTGAATGGTAGATAACATCCCGATACACCCTTCTTCGTCCGCGGCAGAAACAATTGAGCAGACCTTTAAGAAGTACTCAACTGTAGCGCTGGTTGCATTGGCCGCCTGTTTTGCCGGCTGGGGGGCGATTCGATTCATTCGCCACCAGAAGGAGGCGGAAGTGGGCGAAGCCTGGCGCAGTTTTTCAAAAGTAGAGCCAAATACACTTCGTCCGCAGGAATCGAACGCTGCTATTGAGTCCGTTCCCGATGCCTTGCGCCCGTGGGCGAGGCTCGTTGCCGCGAATCGGCCGCTCACGACCGGAGTGATGCAACCGGACCAACTGCTCGAGGCGAAGCCTGCATTTGAGAAGCTCGCAGCGGAGGTTGCCGGAAGTCCCGCAGCAGCAGGCCTTGTGCCAGATGTGATGGGCGCGAAGCCAGTTTCCGCGTCCATCGATGCCTTTGTGGCGTGGGAAAAGGCGAATCCGCAGTTCCTCGAAAATCCTGCCCCCAGCCCAGCGGAAAAGGTTCGATTTGTTACCGATGCGGGAACATTTGAGGTCGCGTTTTATCCAGACGCCGCACCCGAGCATGTGAAGAACTTCAAACAACTGGCAAAGGACCATTTCTACGAAAAGACCAAGTTTCACCGCGTCACAAAGGGCGGTACATCCATCGTTCAAGGTGGTGATCCGAACACAATTGATGGCCCCAAGGAAAAGTGGGGACAGGGAAGCAAGGGCGACGGTATCCCCGTGGAAGGAAACAAGTTAGTGCATGTTCGAGGCGCCGTTGCCATGGCGCAACCATCCACACCTACGCCCGACAAGAAGAGCTCGGGTTGCCAGTTTTATATTGTTACAAAGGGCTCGCACAATCTGGATGGCAATTACACGGTTTTTGGAACTGTAGTTTCAGGAATGGACGTCGTTGACAAGATCGCTGCGGGTGAAATTGAGCCCGGAACCGATCGTCCATTGACACCGGTAATGGTCACGAAGACCGAGATATTCTAAACTCCTTCTCGCAGCGGCCGTTCCACGTGGAACGGCCGCTTGTTTTGCATTCTGCGCCGTTTTAACGGAGCACTGCACGCCAGGGTTAACCTTGATCTTTGCCTGTGCTATTTGGAAGTCCAACTGCGAGATCGGTGACGCGCTCAAGTTCATCCAGGCTGGCGCAATGAATTGAGATTCGTGCGCGGTGGCCCTGCAGCCCCAGGTCGACCTTGACGCCGAGGCGTCGCCGCCAACGGTCTTCGAGCTCGGCAACCCAAGGAGGCAGAGATGAGCGACGTTTCTTCCCTTCCGGCCTCTTCTTGGCGCCATGCTCGGTGGCAACGCGCTCCAACTCTCGGACGCTCAAGTCTTCTCGAAGCGTCTTCTCGAAAGCAAGGCGGCGGCGAATTGCATCGGGAATGGACAACAAAGCACGCGCATGGCCGCCTGAAATCGCATTTCTTTGCACAGCGTCCTGCATTTCCTCCGGCAATTCCAAGAGCCGGAGTGTGTTTGCAATCGTTGTTCGATCCTGCCCAACTCCCTTTGCAATATCGTCTTGCGTCTTTCCAAATTCTTCGGTAAGTCGCTTGAATCCCTTTGCTTTTTCAATCGGATTGAGATCAACGCGTTGAACATTTTCGAGGATCGCAAGTTCAAGCAGCTCACTCTCACTGACGTTCTCACGAACGACTGAAGGGATCGCCTTTAGTCCCGCGCGCATTGCCGCTCGCCAACGTCGCTCGCCCGCAATGATCTCGAATTGCTTATCGCGCCTTCGAACGACGATGGGTTGTAGGACTCCGTTCTGCCGAATGGAGTCTGAAAGTCGCTCCAGAGCGGCGTCGTCGAATACCTCACGCGGCTGGCGGTGATTCGCTACTATCTGATCAATCGGCAAAACATTGTGGCCAACATGGGTTTCGGGTTCATTCGGCAGTAATGATTGCAGGCCCCTGCCTAGTCGCTTTTGATCCATTGGACGATTCCTATTTTGGTTGAGCACAATTGATTTGATGCCCGAACTGACTAGCATCGTAATCATCCATGGATGCGGATCCAACAGTGTTCGAGGACATTTACATCATTAAGGGTCACGTACAGGGCGTAGGATTCCGTTGGAATGCTCGAAGAATCGCAATGAGTCTGGGGATCTCGGGATTAGTCCGCAATCTCCCTAATGGAGACGTCGAAATGAACGCAAGGGCGTCTAGGAGGCAAATTGATCAACTGGTTGCGCACTTACGCGAAACGTTCCACGTGGAACAATTCGAATTGAAATCCCGGCGCTCGGTTGAAGAGTCTGTGTCGTCAATCTCCTTTGAGATCATCCAGTGATTCCCACAAATTCAGAATGGCGATTCTTGCTCACTCGTTCAGCATGGACACTTTCAGTCATCGGCCTAACAGCGTTCATGGCCCCGGTGTCTCTTCGAACTGTCTGTGAATCAAGTTTTTGGGTCATGCTCCTTTCGTCATACTCTTGGGATCTCGCGCCTCGAGTGTGGCAATTCAAACGGAGCCGGGGTGTCGCGACTTTCACGATCAGTCTTCGCTCCCTCGTATTTCGCCTGATTCCACAACTGATTGTGGTATCGATCACACTACTCCTCAATCGAAAGGGGTTTTCGATTCCAGTACTTCTGTTGACCCAGTTTGTCTTCGTATCTGCATGGTCCGTTATGTGCTTCCGCCTTCTGAACGCCGCACCCCTTGCATTCATGGCGTGCATCGTGAGTGTTTCGCTCGTAAACCCCGTCCGCGATTGGCCACTCGACGGCGAGAATTTGCAATGGATACTCCCCTCAATTTCGAATCTGTTTCTGGCAGTAGGTGCCGTATTCGTCGATAATTACATTATCTCGCGAGGCCAACCTCTAATTTAGACGAGTTTCCATTGAAGATCGGCATCCTGGGCGACATCCACGCCAATATCGAAGCGTTGGACGCGGTCCTGCAGTCATTTCAAAAATCCGGTGTCGACCGAGTCCTCGCTGTTGGAGATCTCGTGGGATATGGCGCCGATCCATCCGCGGTAATCCATCGCATCCAGTCGGATCGAATTGTCTCGGTCCTTGGAAACCACGACGCCGCAGTTGTTGGAATCCTGGTGGACCTCGCTTATTTCAATATTTACGCCCGATCCGCGGCACTCTGGACGCGCAAAGTCCTCTCTGAACCCGAACTTGCGTACCTTCGATCACTGCCGCTCATTCATCGCGAGCCCGAATTTGTGGTCGTGCACGGCTCGCTCGATCAGCCTGAAGAGTTCAATTATATTCAGACCCAAAGAGACGCGGAGCAGTCTTTACATTTTATGGAGGCTCCATGCCGAGTCTGTTTCGTCGGGCACTCGCACATACCACTCGGTTTCCTTTCCAATCGCGCCGAACCGAATCGCATTGAATTTACATTTGCGTCGCGCATTGAGCTCGCCGGTTTCGACCGATGTTTGATCAATGTTGGCAGCGTCGGGCAACCGCGCGACGAGGATCCCCGTCCGGTGGCGGCAATTTACGATACTACCAATAACGTCGTGATGCTTCAGCGCGTCGCATACGATTTCGACCGCGCAGCCGGCAAAATTCTCGCCGCCGGACTCCCGCGCGTGCTCGCCGAAAGACTAAGATTCGGCGTTTAGTAAATTTAACTCCTTTTTTTATTAATATTTACTTTAAATATTGTAGTTTTTCGGACGGGTCGACGTCGCCTTCGCCGAATCCGCAATCGAACAGAATCTTGAGATCCCGGAGGATGTTCTGGTCGCCGCGAAAAATTACTTTTCTTGCGGACGGGCTCATTCCGATTTCTAACAATACTCGCATGGGCGACGACGCGTCGACCCAGTCGCGGTCGCCGATTCGCATCTGAATGGGAGTTCCGTAGTGTTTTGCTACAGTTGAAATCAGGGCCGCCGGCCGGAGATGGAGAACCACGTGCGAGGGAACTTCGAATGTCTGTTCCTGAAGTTTCGTAAATTCAGGGAAAATCGTCATCGCCTCCGCCCGTCCCTTCCTCAGGAACTTGGCGGCGTTCAACAGTCCGAAATTCACCGCATGATCCAACACTTCCGTTTTGTTAATTATCTTCGAGATCCGCTGTTTGGTCGGCTCGTAACGAATGTCGTTTTCGTGCCTCTCGTAAAAGTGAACGAGCTGGGTCACGTATTCGAGTAAGTGTAATGTTACCGATATGTGCCCGCGAAGATGCTTTAGGTTGCGATTGCCGGCTTCGAACGCGGTATTCTTAATGTAAGTGTCATATTTCGACTGCAGATTGTGTACGCTCGTTTTGTATTGCCGGGCCTTTTCCTCCGTGCAATCCTTGCCGACGAAATGACGCAAGTCGGTCGCCACCTTTTTTTGGTCAAGGCCGAGATTGTCGACAACATCGCAGATTTGCAGATACTTGGTCGCGACTTCCGAGATGCGTTCCGCCTCGTTCGCCACGTCCTCGTCGTCCACGTTGCGCGGAAGGCGTTGCCTCGCATACGCCGTCGGAAAACTGGTCTCGCCCACAGCCTCCTTCGGCGTCGCGATCTTTTGATTGGACGTCTCTTTATACATTTCGGTTAATAACTTTCCGATCGAGTCGCTCGACCAAGCTATTGCCCGATCCAGTTCAACCATGAATGGCTGGACCAGATCTTTTGCGAGATCGTATTTATCAATTCTTCTTCGCAAATGTTGCAAAGCATGTGTTGCATTCGCAAACCCGCGAATCGAGGCGACGATTTCAGTTAGATAAGAAAATGTTTTGTTATTTCGGGCGCTGAAATCGTCAAGGAATGTCTCGAGCGAATTGGCCTCCGTCGAGAGCGAGAACATGTGATTTTCACCCCAGTTCTCGTGCTTCGAGGCGCGAAGGAAATTCGCCATCTTGAAGAACTGTGGCGCCTGCCACGTGAGGATTACCGAGTAGTCTCCCTCGGAAATAATTTGCTCCAAGGGTTCGGCCGCCGATGCGGGAATCGCCGACTTACGCGCGCGCGACGCCGGTTTGCGTTTCTTACGAGTCATTGTTTTAGAGAATAGCCATTTCCAATGCGATCCAGTTCCCTCAAGTCGGCTGGGCCTGCTTGCCGAATGAAACGACGCATACTTTTAGGGGTCCAAATCCGGGAGGGGTCCGTTGCCAGTCGAACGTTGTTTGGAGACATATCTGAAGGAAATTAATGAAGTGCGCCTGCTCACCGCAGATGAGGAGAAGTCGCTCGCGCACCTCATCCGAAGCGGCGATCCCGAAGCACGCGACCGCATGATCCGCGCAAATCTGCGGCTCGTCGTGTCGATTGCGAAGCGATATTTGCACCGCGGCCTGACGCTGCAAGACCTGATTGCCGAGGGGAATATCGGACTGTTAAAAGCCGTTGAACGATTCAACCCCGACTTGAATTGTCGTTTTAGTACATATGCCGCATGGTGGATCAAACAATCCATTCGCCGCGCGCTCGTGAATACAGTTCGCACGGTGCGAGTGCCCTCCTACATGGTGGAATTGATCAGCCACTGGAAGGGAATCGAAGCAGAATTAGCGTTCAAACTCGGCCGCGCGCCGCGCTCCGAAGAAATTGCGGAGGGCCTCGCTAATGAAGAACGATATGTCAATGATGAGTCGTGGGACGTCGTTGAACGCACGATTCGCGGAGGTTCCGCGGCGAGTTCCGCCGACGCTTTCTGGAACGCGAGTGAAGCCATCGAAGACACGCGCGGCCAGCGGCCCGATGAAGTATTCTTAAGTTCGTGCGAAGTCGACAAACTCAACGAATTGCTGGCGATCATCGACGAACGCGAAGCGTTGATTCTGCGCCTTCGATACGGATTCGGGGACGCGGAGCCGATGACACTCAAGGAAATCGGCGAGATCGTCGGACTGACGCGCGAGCGAGTGAGACAGATCGAGGCGGAAACGCTCAAGAAACTCCACTCGATCATGGTCGGCGGAAAATCGAACACCGACAACTGATTGCTTCGGTAATCGAGTATATAAATCCGTCGCTTTACGTCCATACGCCGTTTTGTGTAAAGAAATGCGGTTATTGTGATTTTAACTCATTTGCCGGAGAAAATCATAATTCGCGCAAGTATGTCGATTCGTTAATTAAAGAAATTTCGAAGCGCGCGCGGCCCGCGCCGCCAACGGTTTTCATCGGCGGCGGCACGCCGACGTGGCTGCCGCTCGATGAAATTGAGATTTTGATGCGGTCGCTTCGCGAGCACGGCGCGTTCGCGAATTCCGGCGTCGAAGTTACAATTGAAGCGAATCCCGAGAGCTGTTCGCTCGAAAAACTGCAGTGTTATCGCGAGCTTGGCGCCAATCGCATCTCGATCGGCGCGCAGTCGTTCAAGCCCGAATATTTAGAAATGTTCGATCGCGTCCATTCGCCCGAACAAATTGCGATTGCCGTCGAGACGGCCCGCACCGCGGGATTTAATAGAATCAATCTCGATCTAATCTTTGCAAAACCGCGGGAAACGCTTGAATCGTGGCTCGGCGATCTTGAGACTGCGCTCGATTTTCATACAGATCATCTTTCCTGTTATGAACTCGCCTTCGAAGAGGGAACGAAAATAAGAAAAGACATGCTCGCGCGCCGCGTCGAGCCGCTTTCGGAGGAAACCTGCCTCGATTTTTATCATCGAACCATTTCGAGAGTACAATTATCCGGACTCGAGTCTTATGAAATTTCGGCTTTCGCGAAACCCGGCGCGGAGTGCCGTCACAATCTCGTGTATTGGACCTCGGGCGACTGGGTCGGCGTCGGCGCCGGCGCGGGAACTTCGCTGGATCGCACAAAATACTTAAATATAAAGAACCCCGATCTTTACACTTCAGCGATGGACGCCTCGCTTCCCGCGGTGGACCGAAACACTTTCGAAGAATCGCCTCCGCGGCAACGGGCGGTTGAAATACTTATGATGGGACTTCGCCTTCGCGCGGGCATTCCGCTCGAACGGGTCAGCGCTCGCGCGGGTCTCGATGCGAAGGCGGCTTTCGCAGATGCGTTTGAAAAACTAATAAGATCGGAACTCTTGACTCTGGACGCACTCGGCTGGATTTCGCTCACCGATCGCGGCCGCGACATCGCGAACCACGTCATCGCCGAATTCATGGCGGATCCGCGTTCCGCCACGGCGGGCGCTCCGTAACTCTCCACCAGAGGAATTCATGTATTCCGCGAATCTGGCGGCCCATCCCCGGCTATCTTCGAACCGCTCACGCATCCAACAACAAATCGTCGTGCCTCTTTCTTCGTTCGCAGACCAACTTCACGCCGCAATCTTACAAAAAGGCGCTCCTTGTTGCATTGGTCTCGATCCGCGGCCGCAGTGGCTGCCGAAATCGCTTCGCGAACGCATCCGCCTTCGCCCGACGCGCGCGTCCATCGCAGGTGCGATCGTAGAATTTCACGAAAAAATCATCGATTGCATCGCGCCGCTCGTTCCCGCGATCAAACCACAATTGGCGTTTTTTGAACAATTGGGAGCGCCGGGCGTGGATGCTTACGAACGCCTCGTCGAGCAGGCCCATCGGCTCGGAATCTTAGTGATCGCGGACGCGAAGCGCGGCGACATCGGACCGACCGCCGAGGCCTATGCGCATTCGTTTCTTGGCGGCGTCGAATTCGAAGGAACGGACGTGTCGCCGCCGGCGGCCGACTGTCTTACGATCAATCCATTCTTCGGCACCGACGGCGTGGAGCCGTTTCTCGCGGCTTGTAAACAATCGAACCGGGGACTTTACATTTTAGTCAGAACGAGCAATCCATCTTCGAAGGAATTTCAATTATCGCAAAATCCGGCCGATTCGCTTTCTGTAAAGTTGGCGCGCGCCGTCGACGCGTGGGGTTCGACGTTCATAAATGAAAACGGCTATTCGTCGATAGGGGCCGTCGTCGGCGCAACACACGCGAAAGAACTCGCCGAATTCCGACGGCTCATGCCGCGCACGCCGTTTTTGTTGCCGGGATACGGCGCTCAAGGAGGCAAAGCCGACGACATCGTCGACGCGTTTGATACTAAAGGACTCGGCGGCCTCGTCGTTGCGGCGCGATCTGTAAATTTTGCTTATCGCCGCGGCAACGAGGAGGACTCCGACTGGCGCGGAGCGATCGAGCACGCCGCGCGCGAAATGGTCGTCGATGTTACAAAGGCTCTCCGGCGCGCCGGGAAGTGGAATCCTTAGCGTGAGTCCGCTGCCCGTTTCGTGCGATTGGCCGGTCGTCGTCCGAGAACCGTGGGCGCTCGAGCGCCATCGTGAAATCGCCCGTTCCGATGTTCAACTTTCGCGGGTGCGCGCGGCGGCGGATTTGGCCCGCGGAATGCGCTCGCGAGAGTTCGCGCGATCGGAGATTCGCGAGGGTATTTACAAATATCTCGCTCAATTCGAAACTCCGCCGGAATCGCTGGCTTCGCTCGACAAAATTACAGATCCGAATTGTGCCATTGTCATCACCGGCCAGCAGCCCGGATTTCTCGGCGGACCTATATATACATTTCTCAAGGCGGCGCACGCAATCGTTCTCGCGAAAGCGGTGGAGTCTCAGAGCGGAAATCCCGTGGTTCCCTTCTTCTGGAATCATAGCGATGACCACGATCTCGATGAAACGCGCGGAATTGCTTATATCGACGGAAGCGGCGAACCGCTGCGATTGACCGTCGATCTCGGCCGCGGCAGGCCTTTCCTTTCGGATGTAACCATTCCCGAAAGTGTTACGGAAGTCTTCGACCGTTTTCGTCAATTATTACCTTTCGGTCCCGACAAGGGTCGCGTCGAGGAATTGTTCGAACCAAAACCCGGCGCGAATTTCGCTCGGGAGACTTCGCGAATATTATTGAATTTATTTGGTCGCCACGGCCTCGTCGTGTTCGAACCGCTCGCGATTCGAGGTGTATTGTCGCGCGCGCTCGCCGGAATCGTCCCAAATACCATCGATGGCCTCCATCGCCTCGCGGCCGTCGCGCGCGAGATCCGATCGCGGAATTTCAATCCGCCGTTCGATGAAAAGGACCCTTCATTACTATTCGTCCGAACCGCGAACGGCCGCGAGCGCGTCCGTTTCGACGGTGAAATGTTTATTTTTCCGGACGGGGCCAAATCACGGCCGGACGAACTCGCGGCCCTGATCTCACGCCGCCCTGAAGACTACACTTCCGGCGTGGCCACGCGCCTTGTTACAGAATTATTATCGCTGCCGGTCGCGGCATCCATTCGCGGGCCCGCGGAACTTGCCTATTCGCCCTGTTCGCTCGCATTTTTGCCTCCGCAAGACGCCGCGCGCGCGCCCATTGAGTTTCCGCGCTTTTCGGCGTCGATTCTGGATGTTAAATCCGCGGCCATTTTTGAATCATTAACATTGTCGGCGGCCGAAATCCTGTCGCCGATGGCGGAAGAAACCAAAGCGGCGCGCGAAATCACGATCTTGGAAACTGAATTGTACAATATCCAATCGGAGTTCGCGGCGCGACTCGATCGCCTCGACTCGCACGTGCGGTCGGTCGACGGAAATCTCGCGCGTCCGTTCGACAAAACGCGCCAGTCGATCGCCGCGTCCATGGATACATTTCGCTCGAAGCTCGGCCGCGCGCTCGACGACAAAACAAATATTAGTAATGTCCAGCTTCGCCGGCTCCGAGCGAGCGTTTTTCCGTTTGGCAAACCTCAGGAGCGTTCGTTTTCGATCGCGCCCTTCCTTTGCGGAGGCTTGACGCAATCGATCGATCAATTATTGAATTCGATCGATCCGCTCCCGGCCGGACATCGATTCTTATATTTAACCAAATAGAATGAATATGGAACCGCTCGATGCGTTATTTGTAGCAACCCACCCCGACGACGCGGAATCGACGTGCGGAGGCACGATTGCAAAACTCGCCGGGTCGGGCGCGCGCATTGGAATCTTGGATTGTTCGCGCGGCGAACTCGGCACGCGCGGAACGCCGCAAGAGCGCGAGGTCGAGGCGGCCCGCGCGTCGGCGGTGCTTGGAATCGCCTGGCGCTCGAATCTGGGTTTGCCCGACGGCCGAATTGTAACTTCCATCGAAGCCCGCGACGCCATTGCGCATTGGATCCGCCTTCTGCGACCGCGGATGCTCTTCGCCCCATGGTGGCGAAGCGATCTCCATCCCGATCACTCGGCCGTCGGCGCGCTCTGTCGACAGGCGTACTTCGTCGCCGGATTGAAGAAACTCGAATTGGATACAAATCCCCACCGGCCGTCGCGTTCTTATTATTATGCGAGCCACGACATGTTCGAGCCGCAGTTCGTGGTCGGTCTCGACAAACCTCTTTTTGAAAAGAAACTCGCCGCCCTTCGGTGCTTCGCGTCTCAACTCAAACCGGCCTCCATCAACGACAAAGGTCAACACTTCGTCCACGGCCAGGATCTCGAGGAACGAATCACTCTCCGGGCGCGGTATTTTGGCGCTCAGGTTGGCGCGCCGTTCGGCGAGCCTTTTCGATCGGAAACGATGCTATCCGATTTCAATCCGCTCGCGCCGGCAAACTAAAATTAGTTAAATAAACCGCACTGAAATGGAATCTTAGCAGTGAAACGTATTGCAATTATAAATCAGAAGGGCGGCGTCGGAAAGACGACCACCGCAGCCAATCTTGGCGCAGCGCTCGCAAGATTAGGAAAACGAGTCGTCGTCATCGACCTCGATCCGCAAGCGAATCTTTCGGTGCATCTCGGCATTGAAATGAATGAGGGGACGCCGTCGATTTATCATGTTCTTCTCGAAGAAAAATCGCTCGCCGAATTCATCCTTCCAACGTCGCAGGAAAATCTTTGGATCGTTCCTGCGAATCTCGATCTCGCCGGCGCGGAAGTGGAACTCGTCTCCGTGATCGGCCGCGAACAGCGCTTGCGCGAGGGGATCGACAGTTGGGTTCGATCGTTTGTATCCGTCGGCCGGCCGGAGCCCGCGGATTATGTTATTATTGATTGTCCGCCGTCGCTCGGTTTGCTTTCTGTAAATGGGCTCGTCGCCGCGTCGGATGTTTATATTGCGGTACAAACCGAGTTTTTCGCGCTCCGGGGCTTGACGAAATTATTAGATTTGGTCGAATTAGTAAGAAAGCGCCTGAATCCCGCGATCGTCGTCTCCGGAATCATCCCCGGACTCTTTGACGCGCGCAGAAATTTAAATAAAGAAGTTCTGCAGGAACTCCGGTCGTTTTTCGGCAAACGCGTTTTTCAATCCGTCATTCGCGAAAACGTCCGCCTCGCCGAGGCGCCGAGCCACGGCAAATCGATTTTTGATTATGCTCCGGAATCGAACGGCGCCGCCGACTACATGTCGCTGGCGAAGGAGGTGCTTGGCTTGGGAACGACGGAGTCGCCGGTGCAATCCGCCACGCCGGCGGCGCGCGAAACGACCGCGATTTCGGAAAAGCATGAAGCGCACGAAGCGGCCGCTTCGGATATTTCCTGAAATATTTGTAGTGTTATAGATCGTCCGGTGAAACCGCTGCACATCGGGATTGCTTGTTATCCGACGCTCGGGGGATCCGGCGTTGTCGCGACCGAGCTCGCCGCCGCTCTCGCGGAACGCGGCCACCATTTGAATATGTTTACTTATGCGCCTCCGCACAGGGCGGCGCACGGCGTTCGATTGCATCTGGTCGACGTGGCGCCCTATCCATTATTTAAGTATCCGCCGTACGACCTGGCGCTGGCCTCCCAAATCGTCGATATTGTAGAAAACGGGACGCCGCTCGATGTGTTACATGTCCATTATGCGGTGCCGCACGCGATCAGCGCGTTTCTCGCAAAACAAATGCTCCCCGGAGCGCCGTTTGTCACGGTCACGACGCTCCACGGAACAGATATATCCATTGTCGGCAGCGATCCGGCCTATGCCACGGTCACCCGCTTTGGAATTAATCAAAGCGACGGCGTCACTGCCGTTTCCGATAGTTTAAAACGCGATACGGTTGAAAAGTTAGGAATCGCGAAGCCCATCGCGGTGATTCCTAATTTTGTCGACTGCGATTTTTTCAAGCCGATCGCGAAGCCGGCCCGGAAGGAATTCCGCATCGCGCACGCTTCGAATTTCAGGGAAGTGAAACGTCCGCTGGATGTTATTAAGATTTTCCACCGCGTCTCCGCGAGCATTCCCGCCCGATTGTCATTGATCGGCGACGGACCCGAGCTGCCGGCGGCGCTCGAACTCGCGCGCGAATTGAAGTTAACTGATAAAATAGATATGATTGGCGCCGTTTCGGTTCCGAATCTCGAACTCGCGGACGCCGACGCTTTCCTGATGCCCAGCTCCTCGGAGTCGTTCGGCCTGTCGGCGCTCGAATCGCTCGCCTGCGGCGTGCCGGTCGTCGCTACAAATATTGGCGGAATTCCGGAGGTCGTCACGGACGGTATTTGTGGTTTTCTTCATTCGCTCGGCGACGTGGAAGCGATGGCGAATTCTCTCATGATGCTCCATCGCGATCCACGCCTTCGCGAACGACTCGGAGTGAACGCAAGAAAACGCGCGCTCGAACAATTTTCCGAAAATCGAATTGTTACACAATATGAACAATTCTACGCCAGCGTTCTGGCCGCGCGAAATTAGTAATGAATCGCCTTTATTTCGATTGGAATGCCTCCGCGCCGTTGCGTGAAGAAGCGGCGCGGACGATTCGCGACATCGAGCGTTATGTTGGAAACCCTTCGAGCGTGCACACGGAGGGGCGAAAACTCCGGGAGTTGCTCGAAAGCTACAGAAAGCGCTTCGCCGACGCGCTGGAAGCCGGCGGCGGCCGCGTGGTTTTTACTTCCGGCGCGACGGAAGGGAATCATCTGGCGATTTTTGGCCTCGCCCGCTCCGCGTTGAAGCAATCGCGCGTAAAACAAATAATCCTCGGATCGATCGAACACCCCGCGGTCGACGCGCCCGTCCAAATGTTAGAATCGTTCGGCTGGAAGGCCGTTCGCGTCGATCCGGAATCGTCGGGCGTCGTCGACCCCGTCAAATTCCTCTCCGCGGCGCGCGGCGCTTCTGTAGCAAGTTTGATGCTGGCGAATAATGAAGTGGGGTCCATACAACCGGTGCGGGAGATCGCGACGAATTGTAATATTCCGTTGCACACGGACGCGACGCAGGCACTCGGGAAAATCCCGTTTTCGTTTGAAAAACTCGGCGCCGACGTTGCTACTTTTTCGAGCCACAAAGTGGGCGGGCCCCGCGGCGTGGGCGCGATGATTGTTAAGGATATTTCGAGTCTGTCGCCCGTTCTGGCGGGCGGTTCGCAGGAATTCGGCCTGCGTTCGGGAACGGAAAACGTTCCGGGAATCGCCGGATTTGTAGTTGCTACAGAACTTGCCGTTCAACATCTCGCCGATGCAACTGCTCGTTGGAACACGCTCAATCCGCTGCTTCGTGATTTATTAATTCAACAATTTCCAGGCGCCCGATTCACCGTTTCAGTTGCACAGGCGTTGCCAAACACCGTGTCCGTCCAGTTGCCCGGCGTGGACGGCCGCGCTCTTGTCGTGGCGCTCGATCTGATGGGAGTGGCCTGTTCGGTCGGTTCGGCCTGCGCATCCGGAAGTGTCGTCCCGTCGAAAGTTCTTTTGTCATTGGGACTTAACTCCTCAGATGCGCGCTCGACAGTCCGCCTTTCGATGGGGCCAAATCAAACCCGTGAAGATGTCGTCGAATTGGTGCGCCGGCTCGGTTCCGCGGTGGAAAACCTCCACGCGCGTTGATCAGCAAGGAAGGCTGTTTTCCCAAGCCGTTCTCCCGCATGGAGTTCCCTTCGGCGTTTTTCGGTGCTTGACCGCATCTCGTCCGAGGGAGTCTAATCGCACCTTCTCGACTTCTTAACAGATATAAGTCAGTGTAGATTAAACCGTTACGACTGTTCTTAGGCAAGAATTTTCCGGATCCAAAAATCACATGACCGCCCGCGCTTCAGAAGGCCCCGCGACCTCCGCCAATGAAATCTGGACAGCAACACTTCAGGAACTTGCAAACAAACTGCGCCGGGAACAATTGCAGACTTGGTTTTTACGGGTAGCGCCCGTTTCATTCGACGGCCAGTCTTTTGTATTGGCGGTTCCTTCGGAATTCCATCGAAACTGGATTCTCGAATCCTACAACGCGGCCATTTTGAATTCGTTAAAAGGCGTACTCGGCTACACGGTCGGATTGCAACTGATCATCGATCCGGAGCGCGCGGCGCTTTCCAACATTAGCGTTCCCGAACAGACGGTCGTAATACCGGCCGCCCCGCGAAACCACGCGCCCGCCGCGCGGGAGCTGCCTCCCGTCGTGGCGCCGCCGCAGTTATCGTTAAATCCTAATTATACATTCGAGAATTTTGTAGTGGGCCCCTGCAACCGTTTTGCCTTTGCGGGCGCCATGGGAGTCGCGGAGAATCCGTCCAAAGCTTATAATCCGCTTTTTCTTCACGGTTCGGTCGGCCTCGGAAAGACGCATTTGTTGCAAGGAATCTGCGGCGAATTGTTAAAACGTCGTCCCAAGACGAGAATTTTATATTTATCCTGTGAAACATTTACAAACCACTTCATCGGCGCGCTGGAGAAGGGCGCTCTCGAAGAATTCCGCCGCCGTTACCGCAGCACGGACGTCCTTGTCGTCGACGATATTCATTTTCTCGCGAACAAAGAGAGGACTCAGGAGGAGTTTTTCCATACCTTTAACGCTGTCTTTCAGGAAGATAAACAAATCGTCCTTTCGAGCGACAGCCCGGCTCAGGAAATTCCCACGCTTCAGGATCGTTTAATTTCACGATTCAAGTGGGGCCTCGAGGCTGAAATTGAAAAACCCTGTCTCGAAACGCGTCTCGCGATTTTGCAACGAAAGGCGCGGACGATGAATGTACAGATTTCAGACGAGATCGCCCGGTTCCTCGCGGAGCGCATTACTCATAATATTCGAGAGCTCGAAGGCGCCATCAATCGCGTCGTCGGCTTCGCGGGACTCGAGCGCGAGTCGATCACGCTCGACCTCGTCCACCGTGCCATGCCGGAATTATTAAAAGAACAGACGACGGTCGTTCGTTTCGACGATTTGGCCTCCATTGTGGCGAAAAAATATCATATTAAGATTCAAGACCTGCAAAGCCGGCGCCGCCATCAGTCCATCGCGTTTCCGCGGCAGGTCGCGATGTATTTGTCGCGTAAATATACAAAACACTCGCTGGAAGAGATCGGCGCGTATTTCGGGGGCCGCGATCACACGACAGTTATGTATTCGATCGACAAACTCGAAGGTTTACTAAAAGAAAACAACCAGATTCGCGAAACCGTCGACGCGCTGGTCGACGAAATCGGCCGTTCGTTTCCGAGAAATAATTAGTTTTGTCGGATCCTAATTAACGTGCTCCGGTTTTTCCCGAGCCGGTGGTCGGCTTTTGCGGTGCCCTTCGTGTCCCTGTCGATGGTTTCGACCGACATCTCGCGTTTCGCTTTCAGTGGAAATCCTGTCAGGAACCGTGAAGGCGCTCCTTTTTTTTCCACCGTCCTACGCAGAAGCCCTTACACGCAAGTCCGTTCCTTCCTACAGAGCACTTACAAGCCACTACGCGGTTTCCCCATCGCCCCGCAGCTCCACGGATGTCATCCACCGGCTATTGTAAAACTCCTGCATTTTTATTAACATCCTAGCCTCCTTCATTGAAACGACTTCCATTCTTAGAATTGGAACCATCCACAAGCGAAAGTTCCTTTAGAAGATGATGACGAAATTTCTTATCATCTTCTATGAATCGAAAGGCCTCAAACTGAAGCCGTCTCAACCAACGCCCAACTCCAGCGAACTCCGATGAAAGTCTTCTGCGGCCGCGATCCTCTTCGAGAAGCTCTCTCCGCCATCGCTACGGCGTTGCCAACGCGCACGACAAAGCCCGTTCTCGAAACTGTTCTTTTCGAAGCATCCGGCCAATCGCTGACTTTGACAGCGACGGATTTGGAAGTCGCGATTCGCTACACGTTGCAGGGAGTCTCCGTGGAATCGCCGGGAACCTGTCTCGTGCGCGCCAGGGAAGCGGCGGATTTCGTTCACGACCTCAGCGATGAAACCGTGAATTTGGAGGCGTTGAGGAGTTCTGTGCGAATCTACGGCAAAGAGGATGAATGCGAGCTCGCACTCGCCGATGTCGGCGAGTTTTCGGGCCTGCCGGATTTCACGGAAAGCCAAAAGTTACAATTATCCAGCGAGGCGCTCGTGGCAATGCTCGAGCGCACGGCGTTCAGCGCCGCGAAGGAAATTGGAAGATTTGCAATGAATGGAGTGCGCGCCGAAATCGCGGCGGACCGGATTCGAATGATTGCTACTGACGGGCGAAGGCTCTCGCTCGTCGAATGCCCGCTCGACGGTCCTCTCGAGAAAAGCGCGAAAAGCGATATTAATATTACAATTCCGATCAAGGCGGTACAACAATTCATCCGCGTCCTTTCGACAATCAAGGAAGTTATAACATTAAGCGTTTCGCCGGAGCGGCTGTCGCTGCAAACTTCGTCGGCGACAATTCTGACACGCTTGCTCGAAGGGGAATTCCCGAGGTATCAAGCCGTCGTGCCCAAAGAGGGGAAAAACGTCGCCGAATGCGATACGAAGACACTGGCGCAGAAAATCCGGCTCGTGGCGCATCTCTGTCCGCCCGAACAGCCGGTCGTGCGATTTAAATTCATGAGTAATTCATTAACATTAACCACCTCCTCTCCCCAGCGCGGCGAAGCGCGCGCCGAAATGCCGGTCCACTTCATGGGAGCGCAGGAAGAAGTAGCATTCAACCCCGAATTCGTTCTCGACGGATTGAAAGCGAGCAAGCGCGATACGATTCGCCTTGAATTTAACGATCGAACGGCGCCGGGAAAATTTCATTTAAACGAAAATCATGAATATGTCGTCATGCCGGTCGTCAATGAATAATTGTAGTCAATGAATCATCATCGAGCGGAGGAATGCACCATTGGATCGGGCGGAGCGCTCACCATCGCCGGCAACATCGCGAAAGCGGAGCGGCAATCTCGTAAAACTCGACGGAATGATTCTCGCATTCTTGGAGAAAAAGAAGCTTGCGTCGCGAATCAAGGCGCAACCCGTGTTTGATGCATTCCGGGCAAGCCTGCCGAAAGAATTGAGCGAAGCGGTTCGACCCGTGAAATTCGCGTCGCAAACTTTGGAGGTTTTTGTAACTTCCGCCACGCAGCTGCACGAATTGCGGCATTTCCATACAGAAAAAATCCTCGAAAATATTCGTAAATTAGTGCCCCAGGCGCCGATTCGTAATATTCGTTACCGCCTCGCGGCTGAAATGACCACCGAACAATGAAAACTACGGAAGATAGTAATAACAACGGCGAAGAAATCGAAGGCGGCAATCAGGCTCCGACGACTTCGGATAAAAGGACCAAGGACATCTCGTCGGAAGACTACACGAGCGAGTCGATTCGCGTATTGGAGGGGCTCGAAGCCGTACGCGAACGGCCGGCGATGTACATCGGCGATACGTATGATCGCGGATTCCATCATTTACTTTGGGAAGTCGTCGACAATTCGATCGACGAAGCGCTCGCGGGTTATTGTAAAACCATATCCGTAAGACTCGCCGTCGACGGTAGCGCGACGATCGTGGACGACGGCCGCGGCATTCCCGTCGAAAAACATCCGACCGAAGGGATTTCGACACTTCGCGTGGTCCTCGAAAAGCTCCACGCCGGCGGAAAATTCGATAAGAAAACTTATACAATGTCCGGCGGCCTTCACGGCGTCGGCATAACAGTAGTCAACGCGCTGTCGGAATGGATGGAAGTGGAAATTTACAGAAACGGCCAGCGCCACCATATCGCATACTCGAAGGGCGTGATTACGCAAGATTTGAGGAATCTTGGCCGGAGCGAACCGGCGGAGCGCACGGGAACGACGGTCTCTTTCAGGCCCGATCGCGTTATCTTTAAGACGATCGAGGGTTTTTCTTATCAAAGAGTCGCCGCGCGGCTTCGCGATCTCGGCTTTTTGATGGGTTCGCGCGGACTCGCGATCACGCTCGACGACGAACGATCCAATCAAAAGGAAGAGTTTAGATTTCCCGAGGGCCTGCGGGCTTTTGTTAAACATCTGAACGTCGACCGCGTGCTCGTTCACAATGAAGTGTTTCATTTCGCGAAGGACATCCGAAGCGAAGAGTTCCCGGATCAGTTATATCGTGTTGAAGTCGCCCTTCAATACAATATGGACTTCAGCGAGTTCATCCACACATTTGTAAATAATATCAATACGCACGGCGGAGGCACGCATCTGTCGGGATTCAAGACCGGACTGACGCGGACAATTAATAATTATGCGCGCCGCGAAAAACTCGTGAAGGAAGGGGCGGAAATGCCCCTCGGCGACGATTATTTGGAAGGTCTCGCGGCGATTATTTCCGTCGGCGTGCCAAATCCGCAATTCGAAGGACAAACTAAAGATAAACTCGGCAACCGCGAAGTCGAAGGAATTGTATCCACCGCGTTCGGCGAGGCGTTCTCCACGTTCATGGAGGAAAAACCGGCCGTCGCCAGAGCTATATTTAATAAAGCCGAAGTGGCTCGCCGCGCGCGCGAGGAAGCGCGCAAGGCCCGCGACATGGTCCGTCGAAAAGATGCATTCGGCGGCGGCGGACTGCCGGGTAAACTCGCGGACTGCCAGACGCGCAAACGCGAGGAAGCCGAATTGTTCCTTGTCGAAGGCGACAGCGCCGGCGGCTCCGCCAAAAAAGGGCGCGACCGCCGCACGCAAGCGATCCTGCCGCTGCGAGGTAAGATTCTTAACGTTGAAAAGGCCGGCCGCGACCGCATGCTCGCGCATCAGGAAATACAAACGATTATTCAGGCGATCGGGGCGGGATTCGGCGAAGAGTTAAATGTCGACGAATCGCGCTACGGCACCATAATTGTAATGACCGACGCCGACGTCGACGGCAGCCACATTCGAACGCTTTTGTTAACTTTCTTTTTCCGCCACATGCGGCCGCTCGTCTCCAAAGGAATGGTATTTTTGGCGCGCCCGCCGCTCTATCGAACGCAGCGGAAAAAAGGCCGCAAAGTCGAACGTTATATTCATACGGAGGAAGAAAAGCGCGACGAAATCCTCCGCGCCGGATGCGAGGAAACGGTGCTCGAGGATTTGCGTACAAAATCCGTCTATCGCGACGAGAATTTACAGAAAATCGTCGAGCTTATCGATCGCTTCGAGGCGGTCGGCCAGCGCATCCAGCCCCAGCGTAAGCATATTACATTTGAAGAATATTTAAATGGAGCGAAAGGCCGAACGCTGCCGCTTTGCCGCGCGACGTACGGCGGACGAAGCGAATTTTTGTTTACAGAAGACGAGCTTGACGATTGCATCGAACGGCTTGCTTCCGAAAAGGGCGGGACGCTCGTAATCTACGACGGGCCGGGCTCCGGTTCGCCGCTCGCCGCGGATTTGTTAATCGATCGATTCGAGCACGATCGCGACGATCTCAATTCGATACTCGCGCAAATCGAAGAAATGGGGCTCAGCCTCGGCGATTTATTAGTTTCGCCGCCGGATGATTTGCGAAGCCCCGAACGCGCGCCGTTGCGGCTCATATTTGATAATAAGAGTCCAATACAAGTATTCTCCATCCGCGAAGCGTTACATCAAATATCGCTGGCGTCCGAAAATCGCGTCGAAGTCACCCGTTACAAGGGTCTTGGCGAAATGAACGACGATCAATTATGGGAATCGACGATGGATCCGAAGACTCGTATGGTTTATCGAGTGACGCTCGACGATGCCTTCGAAGCCGAGCGCACGTTCGCCATGCTCATGGGCGAGCAGGTTGAGCCGCGCCGTCAATTCATCGAAGAGCACGCGCTCGAAGTTACAAATCTCGATATCTAAGAATTCTCGATTTGTAATATCAACGAAAGATCACGGCTGCGCGGGGCTCCCGGGAGCCCGCGGATACGGAAAGGGATTGCTCCGGGGTTTGGGCGCGCCGTCATCGGCGGGCGCCGGCTCTCCGACCGGCCTGGATGCCGGATTTGTTGAATTTACAGTTACGCCTGCGTTCGCGGGCGCGTCGAGTCTCGCTTCGGCGGCGGTGCGGTTGACGTCCGCGCGCGCTTCGTCGACAGCAGAGCGCGCCGACTGGGCGGCCTCGCGAATCGGCGCTTCGATGGAGTCGCGAATCGGTTTTGAGATCTCCGACTTCATTTCGTCGAGGCCGCGACGAAATTGATAAACCTTGCGACCGAGTGTTCCCGCCACTTCGGGCAGGCGCCGCCCGAAAAGTAGTAACGCAATCACCACGAACAGAATGTCCTGTTCGAAAGATCCGAGGATGCCGGCGAGAATCACGGAAGAGAGGATCGTCGAGCCGCGGTACGGTAGCAAGCCCCGTCCGTGGGTGTTTAATTAGTAAAAGCCGCGAAGCCCCGGCTCCGGAATGAAAAAACGGTCGCGGGGACGGTCGCCGCTTCCAAGCAACGGAAGAATCGCGATCGAAATCGACTGCGAGTTGTCATTCGTGTCAAAACTGAAGGAAATCTCGATCGCAAAATCGTGGCCATAACGGCGCAACGCGACTTTCTGTTGGAGTGCGCGGTTGAATTCAAAATCGTATTGTTCGATCACGTCGAGATCCCACTTGCGATCGATGCGTGTCGAAAGACCGATGGCGACGGCGCGGTAGTCGGCGTGCGATTCGCGATAGGAAACGGAGAGGTCGGTTTCGGCGCCGAACGGGCTCACAAGAACTGTAGTATCGCTTTTTTGAGTAAAGAATTGATAAGGATCGAGCCGCGCGCGCGAGCGGACGCGCAAATCCGGAATGACGAATCGCGATCCGAAATCGAGTCGAGCGTCCGTGCGCACGTCGCCAAACGTCCGTCCGCCGTTGTCGCGGCCGGGCTCGGGATAGTAGGGCGCAAAAATTCTCCAATCCGCGAACGTCCAGCGCGTCCCAGTGATCGAATCGCGCGTCGAAAGGCGATTTTGCATTTCGAGATCGACGCGTTTTTGAATATCGAGCGGATCGACGCTGTCGAATTTAATAAATCGGTTTCCATCCTCCGTCGATTCGAATTGATTGCGATAATCCGCGCGCAAATCGAACAAATGACGGACCAGACCGTAATCATGTTCGAGATGGGAACCAACGCGCGCGCCCGCCGTGAGCAGCAATCGACTTAAATTATCTTCCGAAACGCCGAGTCCCGACGCGACGCTGGACTTTGGAATGCTACGATCCGCAAGCGTTTCGCGAACTTCAAAATAAGGTATCAATTTCGCGTACGCTAACGAAAACGGCGTCGACAATTCATGAACTGTATCAAATCGGAAAGCGCGTTGATCGAGCGGATTGAGCGGCGGCGGTCCCGTGAAACTCGATGAAATATCGCCTTCGCCGTAGTGGCGCTCGAGGTAGCCCGCGTCGGCGCGCGCGCGATATATCAAATCCATTCCGCGCTCGGCGGCCGAACCTGAAATGCCGCCGGGGATCGGCAATTCCAAAATGGAAGCCGGATAGAAGCGCCCGTCGACAAACGGAAGCGCATTCGTTTCGGACGGCGACGGCGCTCCGGGCATCACGCCCGTATCGATGATGGGCTCGAAAGCGTTGATTTGAGTCTTCGCGAGTCCTGTAAACGATAAAGTGTCGCCGGCCGTTCTGTAGTAAACGAGATTCTCGTGTTCCTTTTCGGATTTAAATTCTCCGGGAAAGAACTCCGAACGCAGCAGCGGGTCGGTTGCCGCGGACACCTCGACGTCGAGCCACGAGCGGTCGCCCGTGACGATTCGATTTTCTGTATGAAATCGTCCGCGGTTGGCCGAGCGCTCGTCATAAACATTACTCAAGAAGCCGCGATCGTTGCCGTGGTCATTCAATAAAAAAAACGTCGTCGTGCCGCGATAATGGCCGGGCGTTGCGTAGTCGAGCGTGCCGCCGAGCGCGGGCCCGCGCGCGCCGAGCATGTCAACGTCGACGGACCAGTGGCCGCGGAATTCGCCGTCGACGCCGATGGATTCATTAAAATCCTTGCCGAGATCCCTGAACCCGTGGCCCCACCGCGTTCTTACAAATGTTCCGTCGCGGCGGCTGTGTCCGACGGAGATGGATTCGAGCGGTAAATATCGCAAATCCGTCGAATATAACGATGAATCCGGCAGCGGAATATTAAAAGTATCTTCGAATTGTAATGAAGAATCCGTCGTGTCGATTTGAAGTTCCGCGGGACTGATCGACGTGAGCGAAAGATCCGACGCATGAACGTGATAATGCGGCACGGCAAAGTTACAAAGCGTCAGATCCGCGTCGGTGAGCTGCGAAACGCCCGTGATTTCCTGTCGTAACAATTTCGCGCGCACCGACAACGAAATAGGGCGTCCCTGCGACTCCATGTCGAAGCGCATCCGGCCGTCGATCAATACCAATCGCCCGCTCGTAAGGTCAAGATACATCGCCGACGCGCTGAGGGATTTATCATTATCTTGAAAAATGCGGACATCGCCTTCAAGATACATTACGCGAAGCGCCTCGCGAAACGGCGCATCGTGTAAATTTAACAAAGGGCCTTTTGTAACAATAGCTCCGCCGGCACGGCGCCGGGCGTCCGCGAGGAGATCGCGATCGCCTGGCGCGGGCAGCGACGGCCCGGGTTTGAGCGATTCTTCAGATTGCGGTACTTGTTGTTTATATAGCCTGGCGTCCAAAATCAATACGCCGCGCTCGGCCGAAATGTGCAAGTCCGGAGCGCGAATTTCGGGCTTTCGAAAAATATAAATATACTCATCCTGTTCTATGCGATAGCTCTGCCCTTCATGTGCGAGTTCCATCGATTGAAATCGGTTGACGTTTTGAATCGGCGGCGGCTCTTGCGGAACGACGAAGTTCCGCGCCGGAGCGAACGGCATCAACAATAACAATAGGGCCAGCATTAGTGCGATTTGGATTTCGCGGAAGTGGAGATGACCGAGGGACCGGTTTCAACGAGGTAGGTCCGCGTGTTCAACCGCAGCCACGGTCCGCGATACTTAAGTTTACCCAAATCCAGATACGTTTCACGCGGACTCTCCGATTTCAGCTCGAAGAAGTCGTTCGATTTTTCTGTGTACAGCTCATCACAATTTCCGCTGAGGCGGCCCGGGACATCGAAGTGGACGTCGCCCGAATTGCGCACGCTCCGCACTTCGCGAGCGGAGTCGAACGCAACTGTTAGAACTTGGCTGTCCGTTTTCCAAAGGCGCGTCCCCGCCGGATCGAGGCCTTCGGCGACGACGTTGTCGCGGAACGAAGCCGACGAACGATTCAATTCGACACGGCCCTTCGACGAGACTCGAATGCGATTGCGGCCGGTCATCGCGAGCGGTTCGCCCGCCGAACTGTTACCAAACGCGAATCCGACCTGCTGAATCTCGACGAGGCCGTCATTGGTTAAAACCACCGATTCATTCGAAGTGTTAAAATCGATCCTCGACGCCTCCAACAAAAAGCGGGAATTAATTTTTCGGCCCGCGCTCTTCACGCTGACGCGCTTTCCTTCGTCGGCGATTAAGTAATGTTCGCCCGTTATAAAATTAAGAACGAGTTCGCGGCCCTCCATCTCCATTTCGCCGCGGCTCGAAAACGGTCCGAGCAGCCGCGCGCGCGTTTGTTTGCCGTCGGCGTCGAACCACGTATCGAGGTGTGAACCGCCGATCCACATCTGCGAATCGCCGCCGGAGTCGGCGCCGGAGGATGTTAACGATTGACCGAAAACGGAGCGCGACGGCAACGAGATTTCGACGGGGCCGATCATCGAAACTTTATCATTTTCGAAAGTTACTTCCGGCGAATATAAAACTCGTCGTTTTCCCGATTCGGCGCCCAAATCCTCGATGACGGCGGGCGAGCCGGTCAACACCGCGCTCCTCGGAAGTGAAGTTCGATTCTCGGATTTCGCGGGTTGTGAATTATTAAAATCTAATTTTAATTTGGATCCAAGCAATCTCGCGCTGGATTGCGGCGACTCCGAAACGGCATCCACGGATCCGGACAGCGTGGCGGACTCGACCGAATTTTTTATGATCGTTGCCTCGAGCTTCGCGCAATTAAAGAAAAGCCGTCGGGCGTCGTTTTCGTGGAACGAGCCATGGACGTCGCCCGACGCGACGACGAGCGACGAGTCGCGTCCGGAAGGAGTGAATACAATTTTTCTTCCGGAGATGTCGCGTTGCGATGTCCCGGAACCCGCGGAAGCGCCGTTCAAATTCAGGGTTGCCGTCGTGGACGACGTTAAAGTAACAATTGGATTCTGCCGTATTTCGGTAACATCGAGCACATCGCCGACGCCATGGCCCATTTCGCTTTCGATAATAACATTTCCGGTCGCTTTGAACGAATCGATCTGCTCGTCGGACATCCACGCCTCGATCATTCCGGCCGAAATAACGGATACTTTTCCGGTCTCGCGATCTTTTAACGTAATTTTCGGCCGGCCGAGCGCTTTCATATAAAAATCTTTCCTGGCCGGATCGCGCGAAAGGGCTTTTACAAAAAATGTCTTGCCGCCCTCGATGACCGAATTCGCCGGAGAGCCGAATCCGGGAATGGTCCGCGACGATTTCGCGGAATTGATATCTAATACATACGGACCCTGAAGCGCCAGCTCGTCGACCATGTCGCCGGAGGGAGTTTTTACGATCATCGACGTGCCGCGGCCTTCGATGAACTCCGTGCGAAACGACACGATCGTATTCGAAGTAATCTCCCGAATCTTTAATGTATTTTCCGCGCCGTCGGCGGGGGATTCCTCGCGAAGTTGGGCGGCGAGTTGGTTGGAATTCAATTCGAGAAATCCGGACTGTCCGGGTTTCTCCAGTCGAAAATCGGCTTGATTATTAAATATAACAGTGAATTCGGAGAGCCAGTCCCGGTGCGATTCGATCGTGGTTTCACCGCGCGATTTGAGAATGATTCGATTGCCGCTCGAACTGAGTTTGCCGCCCGTGAGCTCAAAAAACGGATTTTCATGAATTTTAACGATCTCCGTGAGCGCATCTCCGTCGACGCCGGTGCCGGAGCCGCGGATTCCGTCGCCGGTCATTACAAAAGATTCCTTGGAATTGAAATCCCTCGGCTCCAAATTATCATGATCGCCCCGAAACGTCAGCCGCAATGCGGCGATTCTTGTTGTAATAATTGTCGGATTCGAGGATTTGCCGCCGCGGAAAATAATTGTAGCATCCGTGGCGTCCATCGGGCCGGCGAGCGGTCGCGGAGGATTGCCGCCGAAAGCCGAGTGAATTTGCGCCGCGGAGATTTCAACTGGCGCTTGCGCTCCGCTGTTTTTACCGAGAAACGAGATCCGGGCGGATTCCATTGTTCCGGAGCCGTCGCGGCCGAATCTTAATAATGGCGACGTTATGTGAATATAAGGATCTCGCGATTTTTTTAATAACCAGATGCTAAAATCCTCGATGGGCGTCAGGCTCATGCCCGTCACCGAGGCCTTGCCGGGCAGGATGGAATTCAACGGAGTTGCACTCTTGTCCCGAAACGCGGGAGAGGATTCCCGCCGAAACCCGCCGCGCGAAGTCGTTAGATTCCGCGCGTCGTCCGACAGTGCATACAGAATCAGCAATCCGACAATTAATAATAATGCAAAAAAGCCGAGGCGCTTCATGTCAATGGAATCCCCAGCAGATCCTGCACGTCGAGCAATCCTACGACTTTTCTGCGATCGTCGACGATCGGCAATTGATCGATTTGGTTTTCGTACAATACCCGCCTGGCTTCGGCGGCGAGAGCGTCGGGGCCAAGCGTTTTCGGATTCCTGATCATGACGGAATCGACCGCGGCATCGAGAACTCCGCCTCCGTTTTGTAATAAAACGCGCCGCAGATCGCCGTCCGTGAAAATTCCGAGCAACACGCCTTCCGTATTTACAACAAAAGCGGCTCCCGCGCGTCCCTTGGCGCCCATTGGACGCAGCGCTTCTTTTACAATCGTTCCGGATTTGACGAGCGGCAGCGCGTCGCCGCAACGCATGCGATCGCGCACGCGAAGCAGTTTCAATCCTAACATTCCCGCCGGATGAAACAGGGCGAAATTATCTTTAGTAAACCCGCGCGATTCCAATACTACCATTGCCAGCGCGTCGCCCATCGCCAACATCGCGGCCGTCGATGCCGTGGGTGCGAGTCCGAGCGGACAGGCTTCCTCGATGTCGCCGAGATTTAATACAATATCGGCCTCCTTTCCGAGCGCGGATTGCGGTTTGCTCGTCACGGCAATCAGCCGCGCGCCGATTTGTTTAACGGACGGCAACAAACGGAGCAATTCCTCAGTTTCGCCGCTGTTGCTCAGTGCAAGAACGACGTCATTTGCGAGGCATCGGCCGAGATCGCCGTGAACGGCTTCCGCCGGATGAAGAAAAATTGAAGGCGTGCCCGTACTTGCGAACGTCGCCGAGATCTTTTCCGCGATTTTCCCAGCCTTGCCCATTCCCGTCACGATGACGTGTCCTTTGCATTGAACGATGCACTCCGTCGCTTGCACAAAAGTCTGTCCAACCATGTCCTGCAGCCGTGAAATGGCCTGCGATTCGACTTGAAATACAGTCTGCGCTCGAATGATCCGGGGATCGGTCATGGAATGATATTAACAGGTCGGACGGAAACTCTGCCGAGCAAGGCGGCGTTGGGGACCGAATGCAGACGGCACGGAATAACGGCACGCGCCCCGGAAACCCATTGTTAGCAAAAGTTTTGTAAAATGTTTCTTTGAAAAGTCATTGGAGTTTTCGCCGGCATATTCATTAACCTGCGCGTCTCGCAGATGATCGCTCCAAACGAACCCCAGGAACTTCCGACTCAAACGCGAGAGCTGAACGCCGAATTTCGCGTTCGGCTCGAAGACGTTTTCACGGGACCGCTCGATCTTTTGTTACATCTCGTCAAAGAGCACGAAGTTGAAGTTACAGAAGTTTCGATCGCGCGCGTCTGCGACGATTTTTTGAAGTACGTTCGCGCGCTCGCGACGCTCGATTTGACGCTCGTCGGCGATTATCTCGTGGTCGCGGCGACGCTGCTCGCGATCAAGTCGCGCGCGCTGATTCCAACAGCCGAACCGATTGAAATTGGCGAGGATCTCGAACCCGGCGACGATCTCGTCAAGCGATTATTACAATACCGCCGCGTGCGCGAAGCCTCGCGCGATCTCCAGCTTCGCGGCTCGCGCCGCGAATTGTTATTTTCGCGCGGCAACGACGAAATGGCGCCGCGCGAGCCCGACGAAATTGATTTGAGCGATGTCGGGGCGTGGGATTTGTTGGCCGCGTTCTCAAAAGTCCTTCGCGAAGTCGGGACGACATCGGACGACCCAAGCCACAGAATTGGGATTCCGGATCGCCCTGTTTCGGAATTTGTGCGCGACGTCGCGCGAATTCTCCTCGGCAGGGAGCGAGTTCCCTTCGACGAGCTTTTCGAGGGAAAGCGCGAGCGCGGAAATGTTATCGGGACATTTCTTGCCGTCCTCGAACTCGCCAAACAGGGAGCCATTTCCGTCGAACAAACGCAGGTGTTTGGTTCAATTTCGATTACGCGCGCGATTGCGGATCCGTCGGAATTTTCGGCCGTCGTCGAGGGAATCATCGCAGGCGATCTTGGCGAGCCGATGATCGAAGAAGCGCAACCTGTGAGCGATGCCACGGCGCTTGCGGGCGAAACGGAAGTGTAAACTCGACGAGGCAGAGACTCGACGCCGACCGCGCCGTGAACTACTGTCCACGACGGGCAAGCCCGGACAAATTCACCCAAAGACAAGATTCTCTTCTTACTGTTTTACTTATCAAATCATCCCATGGTTTTGGAAGTCACCGATTCGAATTTCGATGCGGAAATTAAGAATTCCGCCATCCCCGTACTTGTTGATTTTTGGGCGCCGTGGTGCGGTCCGTGCCGCGCCTCTTCTCCGCACGTGGATCGGATTTCCACGGAACTCGCCGGAAAGGTAAAAGTCGTAAAAGTAAATACAGACGAAAACTCGGAAATTCCGGCGCGTTTCGGCATTTCGGCGATTCCTACATTTATGGTGTTCAAAGCCGGCGACGCGTCGCAGCCCGTCGCGCGGAAAACGCAAATGATGGATTTTGGCGCGCTGATGACATTACTAAAGCCGGTGATCGGCTGATATGTAAAATTCCAAGGCGAAACGCCGCCGCGGAATTCCGACAGAATTAGCAACCATCCTTCGTGCGGGTATTTTTCGCCGGCTCGCCGCCCTTCGCGACGCCCATATTCGGCGCACTCCTCGACTCCGCGCACACGATCGTCGGATTATTAACACCTCCGGAAAAGCCGAAGGGTCGCGGGCTTAAAGTCGAGGTGTCGCCGCTGGCGGCGATGGCGACAAAAAAGGGCGTCGAAGTTTACCACACATCGAATGTTAACGATCCGGAAGTGTTAGATCGGATTCGAAAAAGCGGGGCCGACGCGCTCGTTGTCGCGTCCTTCGGGCAATTGTTAAAAGACGAATTATTAAATTCAACGCCGCGCGGCGCGTTGAACGTACACGCATCGCTCCTGCCGCGATTCCGAGGCGCGTCGCCCGTCGCGTTCGCCATTCTCGAGGGCGACGCCGAAACGGGCGTTTCGATCCAGCGAATGGTAAGAAAACTCGACGCGGGACCTGTGGCCGCGTCCGCGAAAACTACAATTTCAAACCGCGAAACGGCCGGTGAATTAACAGATCGGCTTGCGAACATTGGTGGGGCATTGCTAATCCAAGTGTTGGATCAAATGGAGAAGGGGACAGCGCGATTCGAACCGCAGGACGAGTCCAAAGTAACGATTGCGAAAAAACTAAAAAAAGAGGACGGCAGGATTGACTGGAATCAACCGTCGATACAGATCGCGCGCAGAATTCGCGCGATGACGCCTTGGCCGGGCGCGCAAACGATGCTGATCGCTTCCGAAAGCGCCGGCGACGAAGGAATTTCGCTCCGGATACTCGATGCGGAAGTGAAAGAAATCGTCGGCGGCCACGCAAAACCGGGTACTATTTCGGCGCTGCCTTCAGACCCCCATGGCAAGCAACCAGACTTCCTCGACGTTGCAACTTTGAATGGCGTGCTGACGATTCACCGGTTACAGCCGGAGGGTGGCAGGGCGTTAAATGCTGCGGAGTTTCTTCGCGGCAGGCGATGGATCGCCGGAGCAAAGTTGCAATAAAATTACATTTGTCAAATCGAGATCGTTTTGTTGCTTGGAAATGAACTGAAGTAAAGCGGAGTAACCACAAATTCGGCAAGCAACAAAATTTTAGCAACACAACACATATATTCGTGATTCGAGATCTCGCTTTTCAACTTCTCAATAAAGGAATCGACGTCCCAACACGCGAAATTGATAAAGTAGCGAAAGCGCGGAACATGGATCCGCGCGACCGCGCATTGCTCCATGAGATTATCTCGGGAGTCGCGCGGAGAATGGGAACATTGGATTCGGTTCTTCTTGTTTATTTACGACGTAATCCTGAAAAAGCCGTTCGCACTATTCTTAGAATCGGCGTTTACGAGCTTATTTATCTGGAAAGAACTCCGCCGCATGCAATTGTATCGGAGTCGGTCGCGGTCGCGGGCAGACGCATATCCGGCCCGACGGCCGGTTTTGTGAATGCAGTCCTTCGCGCGGTCGCCAACGAAGTAACATTTGAACCGCTTCAAACGTATCGCCCGTCGCGCGATCGTTTTCCCGCGGAGACTCGCGTGGCGCGCTTTGCGCGTACCGTGTTGCCCGATCCGATGACAAATCCGACGGGCTATCTCGCGGCGATCCACTCGCTCCCGCCATTCTTAGTGGAGCGTTGGCGCGCGCGATTCGGCGATCGCGGAGCCGCCGATGCGTTTCGCGCCAGCAATGAACGTCCGCCGATGATGTTGCGCGTGAATCCAGATGTTATGAGTCGCGAAGCGCTTATTGAAGCATTCCTTGCGAAGAGTTTTCCCGCCGTTCCCGGCGAGCATCCGTTAAGTATAAGATTGCCTTCGCGCGCCGACGGACTCTTCGATTCGGAAGAATTTAAGAAAGGCGCGTTTGTCCTTCAGGACGAAACGCAAATGCGCGTTGCGGATCTGCTCGCGCCGAAACCTAAAGAAAAAATACTCGATATGTGTTCGGCGCCGGGAGGCAAGACGACGCATCTTGCGCAGATCGCACACGACAAGGCCGATATTGTTGCAATCGACCGGAGCGACGATCGCGTGAAGCGCGTGCGCGAAAATCTCGAAAGATTACAATTAAAATCGGTGAAAGCGTTTGCCATGGACGCGACGCTCGGCCCGATTCCGGGCGCGCCGTTCGACGCCGTTCTCGTCGACGCGCCGTGCTCCAACACGGGAGTGCTCGCGCGGCGTCCGGAGGCGCGCTGGCGCGTCGATTCGATTAGTTTAATGAAACAGCAACAACAACAGATTCGATTGTTAACAGCAGGAATGCTCGCGGTGAAGCCGGGCGGTCGCGTGGTTTACTCGACCTGCTCCGTCGAGCCCGAGGAGAACGAATCGGTTATAAAGCAAATCTGCGAAACGCAAGGACTCGCGACTCTCGTGAGTCAGGAAAACATCGCTCCGGCCCCCGGGCGCGAAGGCGGGTTTTTCGCGCTCATGACTCGGAACAGTTAATTTAAGATTCTTCCCACCCCGGAATTGTAATGAAACCGTTTCAACTTCGCGGTTCGGTCGTGCTCGTGACGGGCGCGTCGAGCGGCATCGGTAACGATACGGCTGTCGCGCTCGAAAAGTCCGGCGCGCGCGTCGCGATGGCGGCGCGCCGGATCGATCGATTGCAGGAATTGCGCGCGACGTTTCAATTTCCGGGCGAGCATCTGCCGATCCGAATGGATGTTACAGATCCAAAATCGGTGGAGAGCGCGTTTCGCGAAATCGACGCCAAGTTCGGCAAACTGGACGGAATTGTAGCAAACGCCGGCGTCGGCGGCTGGTATCCGGTGCATGAAGTTTCGGAAGACGAAATGCGCCGGACGATCGAAACCAATGTTTACGGCGTCGTTCGTTGCATTCGCGCGGGCGTTCCATTGTTAAGAAAAGCCGGCGGCGGCACGATCGTATTGGTATCATCCGTCGTCGGCCGCCGCGGCGTCCCCGGAATGGGAATTTACTCCGCGAGCAAGTTCGCGCTGCACGGCCTCGCGGACGCGGCGCGCATCGAACTCGCGCGGGAAAACATTAGCGTTTCCGTCATTTGCCCGGGCCTGACGCACAGCGAATTTCACCAATCCGCCACCGGCGACAAAGGCGCGTCTCCCCCGAAAGGCGAAGGCGAGCCCTCCGAAGCGGTCGCCCGCGCGATTATTGAATTATTACAATCCGGAAAACCCGAAGTACACAGAATGGGCGCGCTGCATCCAAAGCGCTGGGCCGGCGTGATTACACAAATATTCCCGAAATTGATGGATCGGCAGTTGGAAAAATATTATGCGAGGAGAAAGACGGAATCGGGGAGCAGGTAGAAGAATATGTAAATCCGCAGGTGGTCGGGCAATTAATTATTAAACATGAAGACTCTCTTGATGCTAATAATCGTAACGTTCTTGCTGGCGGCGTCAGCTGCATTTGCTTTGCAAGCTTCATCGCCCGAGGTCCGGGTCGGAGCTTCGATACAATTCAAGGGACGTTTATTGTATCCCGACGGAAAACCTGCATCGGGCGCGACAGTAACATTAACGGTTCCTGATCGCTCGGATCGCGCTCGCGCGACGCAAGGTGATTCGAAGGAGGTCAAGACCGTCGTATCGACGGACGTGAACGGATCATTTGCAATACCATTCGATACCGGCACGGCGAATTTTTGTGTTGTCGAAATCAGATCGAATGGATTTGCGCGAATTCAACATTATTGGATTGCCGATCGGCCATCCGACAACAATCAACGGACAGATTTTGGTGTAATTACGCTAATCAAGGCCGGAGGCCTCGACGTTACAGTTGTCGACAAGACCGGAAAAGTCGTAACCGGGGAATGGAATGTGCAACTGAATTGCGTAAATCCGCCAAGCTGGGAATGGGCGGAGTACTCCATCGCATCCGCATCCTCGGACCCGGTTTCCGGACGGATTCATTTTAATAATGATCTTCCGTCAACTTCGCTGCATCTGAAGGCGCATTCGAATCTCGTGGGCTGGATCGAGGGCCCGAGCGTGGATGTGAATCCGGGGGAGACCACCAAAGCGACGATTAATTATGAAGGGCCCGATCCGTCTAAACGAATTGTAGTCACTGTATTCAGCCGCACGTCGCCGTTCTTTAACGAGGAGACCAAGGTTGAACTGTTAGGACTACCCTCCGGCACAATCACGGGTCGCCGATTTGGAAGCCAAAGTTATGCATTTGACGACGTCCCTCCTGGAAAACATCACATTCAAATTCGCTCGCCCGGACTGTTGAATTGGGATGCCAACGACGCTACACCGGGACAGCATTTCGATGCGTGGCTCTGGGGCCCGGCGGCAATTCAATTGGCAGTCGTCGACGCCGAGACGCGCGCACCAATTGTGGATTATTATTTACACGCGGTTTATTACGGAGGAATTTCACATTATCAACAATTTAACATTCGATGGCCTTCGCAAGCGATACCCGAGGGCGGGAATTACGGAGGATTTGTCGAAGGCGACTACACGTTGCTCGTCGACGCGACCGATTTCGCCTCCGCGGCGGTATTGGTCAAAGTGTTTCCGAAAAGGCGCGCCAAAACATTACAATTGAATTGCGTCGAGGGTTGGAGCTGTCCGGAATTGTAATGAATTCGGATCATTCAACTCCGGCCGCCGACATCGAAGTCGAAATTGCTCCCAAATATGAATTGATGGAAATGCGCGAGTATGAAATCCGATCGGAAGATTTTATAAACAATCTGAAGCAGAACGCCGGAAGATCGACACGGACGGCCAAGGACGGCAAATTTGAATTTAAGAACCTTCCGTTCGGCGTCTATTCGGTTCGAGCGATCGTAAATAAAATGGTCTCGGCGGAGGAAAAAATTGTAAGTTTGGAGAAACGCTCGAATCTCGACTTAAAAATCATGTTACCTAAAGACTCCTCGTTCGAAGGCAAGATTATCGCGCCGCCGGGAGGCAAATTCGATCGCTTGAAAATCGGAATCGAACGCTGGAGCGAACTGCAAAAGAGCAGCGCGTCATGGCCCAGAATTGAAATGGAAGCCGAAATTGACAAAACTGGTCGATTCCGATTCGAATCGATCAAGCCCGACCGATTTGTAGTATTTCTTATCCTTCCGACGACCATGGTGCCCAACAGCTTCGGCGGCGGTAGCAAAGGAATGGACGCGGGTGAAATCAGATTGGGCGAGGTTGATTTTACAAAAGATGGCGCGAATAACGTTGAATTTACTGTAAAGAGCAAATTTCCGGGATTTCTAAGACTCGCGGCAACCATCGACGGAAAACCCGCGTCGGGATTACGCGCGCGCCTCGTCCAAAAATCCGCGGCCGGAGGCATTCGCGGATGGGGGGAGGGTGCCGGCGGGCTGCTCGATTCGAGCGGCGGAATTTTTCTTGGTCCCGTCCTCCCGCGATTGAGTACATTATATATATCCGATATGAAGGGATCGTGGAGTTACGAATATCCCGATGGTTTGGAGATTCCTGTAGCTGGCGTCAAAGAGTTGAATATTAAAATAAACCTTTTCGAAGGCGTGGTTCATCTAGTTAATAAAAAATCCGGCGAACCACTCGCCGAGACTCCCGTTTGGATAAGATCCGCCGAGGGATTTGTAACGGGCACGACCACGAATGCGAAAGGAGAAATCAAGCTCACGCGCGCCGACGGCGAACACCTTTTCTTGCACTACGCAAAAGATAAGCAATTTGGAATGGGCGCCGAACAACAGGTGGAATTCACCTGGTCCGTCGACGGACCCGATCCGTCTGTTATTAAGATAAGCGTTGAAGATCGATAGGCGTCAAGCCGTGCGGAGTTTCCGCTCAAGGCGCAATTGTAAGAATCATTCCCTTCGATGTCACGACGTCGCCGGTCGCCGCCGTGCAATTGTCAAACGTTGGTTCTGTAAAGAGTGCCTGAACATAAAATACCGCGTTCGCCAGCGTCGGATCGTTGGGAATGCGGATGTTGCCGAACGCGGAGCCGCGGCCGTCGGGAGTTATGTAAAATGTGCCGATGGCCGAAGACGCGGTATAATCAATGTAAATCAACGCGTGGATTCCGAACGGATCGTATCCGGCGAAGGACGCGGCGTCGCCGAAAATGCCGACGCCATTGGTAAACTTCGGCGCGTTCGTGCATACGACGCCAAAATTCGGAGTATTTACTTTTGGCGGCATGTTCACGGAAAGTCCCAGGTTGCCCGAGCACCCTTCGGTTCCCGTTCCAAAAAGGGATGTGCCAGACTTTGGCGGCTGCGTATTTGTTAATAAAAAGAGACCGGAACCGTTTACGAATAAAATATCGGCGTCGCCATCATTATCAATATCCGCGACGGCGGGAATCACGCGACCGCAGCACGATGTCATCGAACTTGGCGTGCCGAACGCGCCTCCCGGCAGCCCCGGAAAAAAGTACATGATCGACCCGGTTTCCGGAGGACATGTGATGACATCGGGCAATCCGTCGCCGTTGAAATCGCACGTCGTGAGCGCCGAATTGATACCAAGGTACGGATACGCGTTTATTGAGGGGAAACTAAACGATCCGCCATTTTTATATACCACCAAGCTCGGTCCCGTGGAGTTATAATTATTATTCGTCGACAATATATCGATCAAACCGTCGCGATCGACATCGCAAACGGTGAGTCTGTTTGTGCTGAACGACGGCATGGGCGCCGTCATGATCGTAAACGATGCCGCGCCGTTATTTTTAATAACTTGAATTCCGCCTGAAACACTGCCGGCGGCCACGGTAATATCTATAAACCCGTCGCCGTCGAGATCGGCGGCGTTGATGCTGAGCGGACTTGCGAAAGGGCCGAATGGAATTGTCGTCGTTGAGCCAAATCCGCCGGTTCCGTTCCCGAATAGAACATAAACATTACCATCATCGTAGGACGCGCCCGCGACGTCAAGGTTGCCGTCGAGGTCAAAATCGGCCGTCGCCACCGAACTCATAAACGTTCCAAGAGTAAGATTCGTGCCGGAAGCGGCAAAACCTCCCAGGCCATTGTTAACTCTTGTCGAAATCGTCGGAGCGCCGCTCAGGGACATGGCAAAGATGGCATCCTGTTCCCCGTCTTTTGTTAAATCGCCGAGCGCCACCCCTTGAACAAACGACGGCAGCGAAAATGTGGGTGAATGTGAGAATCCTGTCGGGGATTTCTTGTAAACCTGATAACCGCCGATCGAGGAAGAGCCGAGAACAAGAATACTGACGACGGCATCCGGCCCGCCGTCGTGATTAATGTCCCCGGTCGCGAGGCCGTAGGAAGTTCCGGGCAGGCCGGCGACGGTTGAGAGTTGAAAACTCTGCGCGTTCGCGCCAACCGCGAACATGGCGAGGGAAAGTACGGCAAGGGTGTCTCTGCGCATGCTCTTTTGTTACGTCCACATGCGATTCAGCGCAACAAAAAAAATGGCCGGGCGCACGCCCGGCCATTTGTAACATTCGCAGGAAATTAATTATCCGCGAATTACGAACACTTCGCGAGACACGCCTGAATCGCGTTGAAATCGGGAAGTTGTTTCGCGTCGTCGCTGACCCATGCGAATTGAACGACGCCTTTCTTATCAATTACAAACGCGGAGCGCTTCGAAACGCCCTTGAATCCGATCAATTCTTCGTACATGGCGCCGTACGCGCGCGACATATCCTTATTGAAATCGGAAATCAGCGGAAAATTTAATTTATTTTCCTTGGCCCACGCCTTTTGCGCGAAAGGATTGTCGACGGAGACACCGAGAATCTGCGCGCGGAGATCGTTATATTTAGAAATCGTGTCGCGAATCGAACACATTTCGGTCGTGCAGACCGGCGTGTACACGAGAGGAAAGAACAACAAGACTACATTTCTTTCTCCTTTATATTTAGAGAGCGAAAACTCCTCCATCTGCGCGGCTTCGGGACTGGCGAAGCCTTTCAATTTAAAATCGGGGGCGGCGGCGCCGACGTTTACGGACATGGGGTTACCTCAGAGTTTGTTCAAAGGGAAATGGGAACCCACCATTGTAAGACGCGCGCGTTTTCTGTTCCCGCGCGGCTCGACGTTTTCACCGCGCAAGCGCAGCATGTCGCCGTGCTTCGTCTCTCCTACAACACAAATGGTTTCGCGCACCACCGCCTCGAAGACGCGATCGAGATCCTACGCGAGCTCGGCTACGAGGGCATTGGCCTGACGCTCGACGTTCACCACCTCGATCCGTTTCGTACGGGCGCCACGGAGATCGCGGAATGGCGCCGTCGACTTTCCGGCCTCGAGATCGTCATTCAAACTGGCGCGCGGTACCTGCTCGATCCACGTCGAAAACACGAACCGACCCTTCTCTCGAAAGAAGCCGACGAGCGAATGTTAAGAATTCGATTTCTAGAGCGCGCAATCGACGTAGCGTCGGAACTCGGTGCGACCGCCGTGTCCTTTTGGTCAGGCTCGGCGCCGGCCGGCGCGGCACCGTCGGAAAACGAGAATCGCCTTCTCGAGGGCTGCGCGCGGATTTGTAAGAAAGCCGAGACATCGGGGATTTTGTTAGCATTCGAGCCCGAACCCGGGATGTGGATCGAACGATTCGATCAGTATCAAACAATTCGCAAACAACTGAATCACCGGCAGTTCGGGCTCGGACTTGACGTCGGCCATCTCGACGTGACGGGCGAATCTTTGGAGCCGATACTACAAAACCATCTCGACGAGATTTTCGTGACGCAGATCGAGGACATCGCAGGCCGCCGCCACGAGCATCGGATGTTTGGCGAGGGCGAACTCGACTTCAGCGCGATTCTCGGGCTTTTTCGTAAATATAATTATCGCCGACTGCTTGAGTGCGAGCTCTCGCGCGACAGCCACCGCGCTCCCGCATGCGCGCGGGCCGCGATCGAGTTCCTTCGCCGTCACGGCGCGTGAAATCACAGAAAAAAGGGAGGAAGAAATTCGTCGGGGAACCGGTACCTTCATGCAGCGGCCGTTCAACACCCTGAATTCGCAACACTCAAGCACCCACGGCTGACTACGCACGGCCGTAATGCACGAAGTTCCGACTCGTTCCACCCCATTGAGGATTCGCGAATGATCCGCAAAGGTCCCGCATCCGAAACAAAAGTTGCAAATCGCCCCTCCGACACTCGAAGGATCGATACAGATGCAAGTGTGGGGGCCGCCGTTCACCGGAACGGCACGAATCATACAAAACGGGCCATCGCTCCGCCGAAGCCGCCCGAAAATGTAGTCAATCCGACGGAACGCACGTGTCCGACGCGTATTTCGCCGGCGCCCGTCCTGATCTCGCATCGCATTTCGACCTGCGAATGCCAATCGCGTCAGCGCGAAATGTATCATAAATGCTGGGACTGCGAGTTTTCGAACCGCATGGGCGGCCACCCTGCGCGGCCGAGTCAATCGCTTCAACCCGCGGCGTCGACCAATGGCGTTGATACAAAAAAACCGCAGCCGGCTCCGCTGCCGAAGCTAATTAAATAACGTCCCGCTCACTTGAGAGCGGCGGCGATTTCCTCTTCCGTTAATAATCGCGGCGAGTTCTTCGCGCGATCGAGGAGGCGCTTCACGCGATCGTCGGTCGGCTCGAGGCCCATCTGTTCCAACACCCAAATGGCGTTGCTCTTGCCGCTCATTGGGCCGAGCCCGATTTTTTGTTGCAATCCAAAATCGTCGGCCGGGACGCCGCTGTACACGCGATTCGCAAGCCAAAGATCGTTTCGACGGAACGCCTTGACGACGGCCGCCGCGTGTACTCCCGTTCCCGTTTCGAAGGCGTCGCTTCCGAAAACCGGATAATTATGAGCAATCGGACACTGCAACGCGCGCGACGCGGCTTCGACGTAACCGCGGAGCGGCCGCAAATCGCGATCGATCCAGCCGAGCAGTTTCAGGTTTACTAACAAAAGATCCATTTCGGCGTTGCCCGCCCGTTCGCCGACGCCGAGCGCGGCGCCGTGAATGCGCGACGCGCCCGATTCGATGGCGGCAATACAATTAACCAATCCGAGGCCGCGGTCGCGGTGGCCGTGCCAGTCGATGCCGACCTCCTTTCCCGATTCGCGCACGAGTTGTTTTATATAATTTAACAAAGCGCGGACGCCGTCGGGCGTGACGTGGCCGCAGGTGTCGCAGACGCAGATCCGCGACGCGCCGCCCTCGATGGCGGTCGAATAAAGTGCGCGCAGCGTTTCGGGATTGGCCCGCGTCGTGTCCTCCGTGACGAACATGTTCGGCAAATTGTTCTTTTTACAAAAAGACACCGCCGCGCGGACGTTTTTTAACATATCGGAGAGTTCCCAGCCCTCCGCGAATTGTCGAATCGGCGACGAACCGATGAACGTGCAGACCTCGATCGGAAAGCCGAGTTTTTGCGATAATTCCGCGGCGGGCTCGATGTCCGTGACGACGGTTCGGCATGCGACGTTCGCGGCGATCGGAAGTTTCTCGTCGCGAATGGTTTTAACAATTGCGGTGATATGTTCGCGCGCGCGGACGCCCGCGCCGGGAAGGCCGACATCCACGGTATTGATGCCGAGCTGCGCCATGCGGCGGACGAGATCGATCTTTGTATCGAGATCCGGGTCGTGCGCGGATGGAGACTGCAAACCGTCGCGAAGCGTCTCGTCGTCGAGCATCACCTCGCGCGGCCGCGGCACGGCCGTCGTGTTAACTAAATTCCAGTCGTAGATCAGATTGTCGTGACGGCCGTTCTCGGTCATCGTTTGTGTACGCTCGTGGGCGAAGTGTAAAGTATTAAACCATAATGACCATCGTGATGAAATTTGGCGGCACTTCTGTCGCCGACGCCGAACACATTCGCGAAGTCGCGCGCATTGTGCGCGAACGACTTGCGCGCAAACCTGTTGTTATCGTTTCCGCGCATGCGGGGGTGACCGACCAGCTCGATCAAATCGGACGCGACGCCGTTCTCGGGCATGCCGACGCCGCGCCACTTGCCGAACGCCACGCCAAATTGTTGCACGATCTCGGCCTCGACCCATCGCTTCTCGCGCCGCTGCTGCACGAAATTGAAACATTGCTCAAAGGCATCGAACTCGTGCGCGAACTCTCGGCGCGCACCCGCGACATGGTGCATTCCTTCGGCGAGCGATTGAGCGTGCGCACGGTTGCCGCGCATTTCTGTAGCGTTGGAATTCCGGCTGTCGCGATCGACGCCTTCGACGCGGGACTCATTACAGATTCGAACTACGGGCGCGCGCGGCCGTTGCCCGAAGCCGAAAAGAAAATTTATGAAACGCTGCGCAACATTCCGGGTGTGCCCGTGATCACGGGATATATCGGTAAAGACTTGAACGGTCATATTACAACTCTCGGCCGCAACGGCAGCGATTACTCGGGTGCGATTTTTGGCAACGCGCTCAACGTCGAGGAAATACAAATCTGGACCGACGTCGACGGCGTGATGACCGCCGATCCGCGCGTCGTGCCGCTCGCGCAGAGTATTCCCGAAATGACGTATGAAGAAGCGGGCGAACTCGCCTATTACGGCGGAAAAGTGTTGCATCCGGCGACGATTCAACCGGCGGTTGCCAAGAAAATTCCCGTCCGCGTGTTAAATACAAAAAAACCGGTTTCGCCGGGGACGCTCATCGAACAGCGCGTGCCGGGCGATGCGCTTCCCGTAACATCAATTACGAGCCGCCGCGGCGTCGCGATGTTAAATGTTATATCGACGCGGATGCTCGGACAGAGCGGGTTCATGGCTCGTTTATTCGATGAATTCGGCAAACGCGAAATCGTTATCGATCACATTGCGACATCCGAAGTTTCTGTAACATTAACGACGGACGCACACTCCGATCTCGAGAGCATCGAACGCGCGCTCAAGGAAATCGCCGACCTCGAAGTCGAACGCGGCAAAGCAACAGTTTCCATCGTGGGCCGCGGAATGCGTTCGCATCCCGAAGTTGTATCCAAAGCGCTCTTAACACTGCACCAAGCCGGAATCGCGCCGCAGTTGATTACACAATCCGCGCTGCGTTCGAGTCTTTCATTATTAGTCGAAGAATCGCAAGCCTCCGCGGCCGTGCGCGCGCTGCATCAGTCATTTTTCGAGATGGCACCGGCGGATATCCCGCGCGCGGCTCGCGCCGGAGCATAAAGGAAACTCAGGCTTTCTCTCCCGGTCCATTTTCATCGCTTCCGCCGGCGAGATCTTGATAAAAACGCGCGGAACTATCCAGATCGCGAAGATATAGATGAAAATCGATGCGTTCGTCGGGGACGATTCGACGGCCCGACGAATCATCGCCGAGAATACGGTCTTTGACCCAGTCCGCGATCGAGACGCGCGGCGGATGCTCGCGTTCGTCTTCGGGGTGATCGTGGAGCAGCAGTATTCCGCGCGTCAGCAGCGGTGAACCCGGATTTAACAAACGACGTCGTCGAAGGAGATCCTCCTCGTCGTGGCTCACCATCTGTAATAATTCAATGATCTCGAGCGACGGCTCGCCTTCGAATAATTCCGCAAATAACAAATCGACGACGATCAGCGACTCCTCCGGCGAAAGGTTATATTCACTTTGAAAAGAAACCATCGGCAGCCGCTCCCGATTGGGCGTTGCTAGCAAATCGGTTTCGATGCTTCGCGCGATCGAACGGAGTTTTCTATCTATAAAACGGCGTTCGGCGCGCGTGGGGCGTCGCCCCTCGGGATCGGGCGGGCCGAACAGCGCCTGCGCGCGGCGGCGGCAGAATTCCGAAAGCGTGCGCAAATCTAACAAATATTCGCGGTTGCTCTGATACGGCCGGGCTTCGCGCGGCGCTTTTTTCGGCTGCGGCGTTTCGTCGGGCGCATCATAAAATAAACTGGCCGCGAGATCCGATAGTTTAAATCGCAAATCGAGCGGATCGTGGGGCCGGCCCGGGTTTTCGCGAGAGTTTTTTTCGCGTTCAACGGTTACAATTCCGCTCGAGCGCAGAATGGAATTCGACGCGAGCAGGCCGATCGCGGAGAGTTTTGTAAATGTATCATCCGCGAGCCGGTCGAGCAGTTCGCGGCCGGTCAGGCATGGCGACTGCGGGTCGACGTACTGCCGTAATAATGTAACTAATATTTCCGCTTCGTTAATTTTTAACTTTTGCTCGCCGCAGAGATCGGAGAGCGAGCCGTTTCGAAGTTCCTTGTCGAGCAGACCGCGAAGTTCGCCCCGTCGGCGGCGCAATTCGGTCCGGGAGCCGATCTCGAGCCCCTCGCGTTGGCGCGTACGCAGGTCTTCGACTTCGTCGCAAAGACTTAAAATCGCCTTCCAGGCCGTTCCAGCGTTGTGATCGGTCATGACCCAAACTCCTGAACGTGTTGGCGGAAAGTGGACATGGTTGTTTTTGCTGTTCGTTCAGTCGCGCACGTGCCGCGTGCGTATTCGAAGTATAGATCACCCGGCAAGACCAACTTCGACCTTTTCCCCCGGGAAAGATCTAAGAAAACGCGCGATGCCGTACGCTGTTCGACGCCATGTCCATGAACCATGCCAACCCGGAGCCGCGCAAGCGGTGGTTTCGCCGTTGGAAGTGGTGGCTGCAACTGGCGATAGGAATAGTCCTTTGTGGACTCATTCTTTGGATCTTTGCATTTGACGTTCGGCGGATTCCATCGAAGTCGATGCTGCCGACGCTTCAAGGCGACGAACACGCCGGTGACCGGGTGTTGTTGAATTTGATCTCGCCAAAGCTGCGCGCGCCCCGTCGATTCGAAATTGTAGCGTTCACGGACCCTCAAAATCCCGCGCGCGATCTTGTAAAGCGCGTCGTCGGGTTGCCGGGCGAAGCCGTGCTGCTCCGCGAAGGCGATATCCGCATCAATGGCGAACTATACAGAAAAAACGCGCGCGAGCGGCGATTATTAAAAATACCGCTCTATCGTTCATGGCTTCGGCCGGTGACGGACGGATTTGATTTCGAAAGCAGCCATGTGCAGGTTACTACACAAAATGCATTGCGCATTCTCGCGCGCGCGGGCGACGCGCGTGGCGAGACGATTATCAGTAAAATCGCGCCGACCGACGGATTCGAACGCGACGACGGCGTTTACGAGCACCATTCCGGCGAGCTTCCCGTGTGGGATTTACAATTCGAATGCACCGTCGAGCTCGTCGGCGAAGCGGGAGAATTCGCCGTCTCATTAACATTTGACGGCGACGAAGTGCTTTTTACAATAAAACGGCTGTCCCGCGACGGCCGGACCAATCTTAAGATCGCGCGACGGTCGATCGTCCGCGATGGCGCGGCCGGCGCGGCTTTGGAAACTGTAACATTGTTCGAGGGCGACGGCCCCGTCTGGCCGGAGAGCCGGAAGAAACAACTGGCTTTCACGAATATTGATAATACAATTGGAATCGAAATCGACGGCGTCGAATTCGAAGGAAACGGCAAATTGCCGTATTTGTGTACTTCCCGCCATCCTTATATTTCGGGCAGCGGGATGCCTCCCCGTTCGCGAACAGGGCTCAAATTTACAGTGAATGGCTGCGACGCCGTTGTCGGCCCACTTGCGATTTATCGAGATCTTTCCTACGAACCGAAAGGGGCCTTTGGATGCCTTCAGGAGTACCGACTTGGACAAAATCAGTATTTTTTGCTGGGCGATTTCTCCTCGGACAGTTCCGATAGTCGCGTCTTCGGCGCCGTTGCGACCGACCGGATCGTCGGTTACGTGAGCGCAATTCTTCTGCCGATATCCCGCTCGCGTTGGCTCCCTTGATCAAATTCACCCATTCACGCCCTACGGCCGCCGGATCAATCGGAAAGAATTGCTTATTCCCGATGCGCGGAACTTCCTCCTCCATGCGTGGTTCGAAACCCACGTTCTATTAACTCAATGGACGCCGGCGAGCGGCCCGATCTGGGCGCAACATGGATGTTGGAACTGCAGTCGGGCGACGCCAGTGCCTTTGAGAAAATAGTCCACGAGTACAAAGATTTCGTGCACCACGTCATTTTCAAATTCACGGGACGCCGGGAGGGCGTCGAAGACCTCGCACAGGAGGTTTTTATCAGAATTTACAGTGCGCGCGATCGATATCGACCCGATGCAAAATTCCGCACTTGGATTTTTAGAATTGCATACAACCTTTGTGTAAATACTACAAAAACGCGAAAAATCCGCCGCGCGACGTCGCTCGAATCGCCCGTTTCAAACGAAGGCGACGAGTCTGCGCTGCGTGACGTTCTCGTGGAGCCCCATTCCGAGGCTCCGCTGGAAACCATGGAAAAGAGCGAAACCTGCCAACGACTTCGCGACGCGCTCGCAACGCTGCCTCCGCAGCAGCGAGCCGCGATGACTCTTTATCAATATCGCGGGCTCAGTCTGCGCGAAATCGCCGACGTGCTTTCGACAAGCGAGAAAGCCGTCAAATCCCTGCTGGCGCGCGCGCGCGAAAACCTTCGCGAAAAGATGGCCCCCTATCTCGGACGCGCGAACCGCGATGAAGCCGGCGCTGCCCAGCACGACGAAATTATTGTAACGAATGAAAACACCCCGTAATTCGAGTGACTATTAATGACGACATTTAATTGTAACGAAATTCGCGAAGAGTTCGCCGCGTTGGATCGCGGCGAATGCACGCTATCCACGGAACAAGCCGTGCAGGCTCATTTGGATGCTTGCGCCGCCTGCCGCGAAATGCGCGCCCTCGACGCGCGCATCGATCATTTATTTCAAAGCGAAGAAATCATGCTCGCCGCTCCCGGATTTGAAGAATCCGTGCGCGCCGCCGTCCAATCGCAACATTCCGCGCGGCGCCATCTCCGAATATTGAGTTTGCAGGGCCGTTCGTGGCGGATGTACGGCGGCGCCGCGGCGCTTGCGGCCGCGGGCGTGCTCGTCGCCGTTGGAATTGTAAAATTTGCTCTTCCCTCGGGCGACGATGATAACGATGTGATCGAACATCTCGACGTCGTGGAGACGCTCGCGTTGATTCGCGACGCGATCCCGTCGGGCGAAGCCACGGTCGATTTTACTATAATGAATAATTCCACGCTGGAGACCTTTCTGAAGGCGCAGAACGAGGAAGGAAATTAGTATGTTCGCCCGGTATATACAAATACTGACGGCCCTTCTCGTGCTGGGCGGCGCCGCCGCCGCGCAGGAATCGCGCCCGTCGCCGAAGGAACGCTGGGAGAAACTCTCCGACGCGGAAAAAGATAAATTACGAAAAATCTACAGTGAATATAAGAAACTCGCGCCCGAGGAGCAGGCACACGCGCGCGAGCGCGCGAAAGTAGTCTGGCGCGAGCGTCAAAATCTCGAAGACGGAATTTCGCCCGAAGGCAAGGCGACGCTCGATTCGCTCGGAAAAGATGATAGGGATCACTTTCTCCGCGGCGCTGTGATCGACATGCTGCGTTCGCGACACAATGGAATTGTATCAAATATTCCGCGCGAAAAAATGGAGGAGTTTTCGAAGCTCCCGCAACAAAAACGCGAGCAGGAAATCAGGAAGTGGATCGACGAATCGCTTCCGTCGATGCTAAACAAGGCGATCGACTGGGGTGTAAAAAAGAAGTTGATCGACGATGAGGAAGCCGCGCGCCTTCATTCGCTGCCGCAGGACGAATTGATGCGCGCATTGCTCGAAATCCGGAAAAATATGATATTAAACGATCTCGACAGCGACCCGCGAAAATTTGAAGAATTCGGCCGTCCGGATACTAAGGAAATGCGGTCGATGACCGTCGAGAAGTTCTTTGAAAAACTCGAGTCGATGCGCATGGTCCCGCATTTCTTTAAGAATTCGCACGGCGAATCGGGGACGGGTTCGAGATTCGGCGGACACCGACCTCCGGGGCCCGGCCATGACCGCGACGGCGATCACGATCGGATGCATGAATTTGGCCGCGAACACGAGCGCCCGCCGTTTTTTGATAGCTCATATTGGCGTCAGAAAGCAAAGAGCGCTTTGATAACAAAAGGCATCTCGCCGGAGGAAGCCGAGAAGCAGGTTTCCGAAGCGAACGGCATGGAATTATTAAAAATCCTCGGCGCGGATCGCAACCGCCGCAAGCCCGAATCCGGCCCAAGTTCGCGGCGCGGAATTTAATTTACTTTACTTAAATTAAGCATTCCGGCGAAGGAGCGCGATTCCTTCGCGGACCTGCGATTGCAGCTCGTGGAGCGTGCGTACGTCCGCGAGTCTGCGCGCGAGATAACCCGGCCTTAAGTAAAATTTACGGATCGCACGACGCTTCAATTGTAACATTCGATCGCGCGAAAGCGCATGCGTCGGCATCGAGGCCGCGGCGCCCCCTTGATCCATCACACGGCCCGTAGGATTGGCATATCCAAGCTGGATGGCGGCGTCGCGAAAGCGCGTGCCGAAGCGCGGAACTGCAACATTGAACGATGCAAAGTCCATTCCGAGATCGATCGCATATTGTACCGTTCGCTCGATGGAATCCTCCGATTCCTCGGGAAGGCCGATTATGAATGTTCCAACCGTTCGAAGGCCGAGTTCGCGCGCGCGCGCGAATGCCTCGCGAACGGCCGCCGAAACGTAGCCTTTTTTGTAGTCTTCTAAAACGCGGTCGTCGGGCGATTCGACGCCCATCATGATCGTGTGACAGCCGGCGGCGCGCATGGATATTAATAATTCTCGGTCGCTCAAGTCCGGCCGCGCATACGTCGTCCATCCGAATTGAAAGTTTTCGCGCCGCATCGCTTCGCAGAGTTCGAGCGCGCGTTTTCTTACAATTCCAAATGTTTGATCCATGACGAACAATTCGCGGACACCGAGCGATTTTAAGTATCGAAACTCCTCGAGTACGCTTTCGACGGGGCGCGTCGCGAATCCGAGCGTTCCAATGACGCAGAAAGTGCACGGATACGGACATCCGTAATCCGTGAGGACGGTGGCAAACGGCGCGCGGCGCGCGAACGAAAAGGAATATCCTTTTTTCGGGAACAGATCGTGCCTCGGAATCGGAAGTTGATATTCGCCGCGCGGTTTTTCGCCGCGGATACGCCGAATCTGCCCGCCGTCTCGATACGTAGCATCTATCAAATTCGAAAAACGGCCTTCCACGAGCGCGGCCGCGTCATCGTTAACAAAACTTTGGAAGCACCCCGCCAGCCACGGTTCGTCGGCAAGGACGGCCTCTCCACCGTCGTGGATCACGTCGCCGATGGCGAAAATCCGCGCTTTTATTAATTCTTCGACCCGGGCGAGAAACGTCCGATCCTCTTCCCACGAAACGGCTCCGATCAGCGTTATAATCGCATCCGGGCGGAATGCTAATATTCTGCCGGTTGCAGCCTCCGGCGACAGCCGTTCAGCGATGGCATCGAGTACGGAAATGTCGAATCGGCCCGCAAGCGCTCCCGAAAGCGCCAGAAGGTCGATCGGATGAAATAAATAATTCGACTTCGTCGTTTTTGAACAAAAATAATCCCGAATATACAAATCCTTTCCCGGCGGATTTAATAATAATACTCTCTTTATGTTTTTCACGATCATGGCGCGCGGCGGCTGCCGGAAGGCTTCAAGACCGGCGCGAGCATCGCGAGGATGGTTGCATACACATCGTCGGGCGCGATACGCTCGAGACATAACGGATGACCAAGGTGGCACGTCGCCAATTTGTTATCGTGTACGTTGATGCAAGGGCTGCACGCGGGCGGGCGATAGAAAATAGATAATTTCGACGCGAGCGGCGCGTACATGACCGGCGTCTCGGGTCCGAAAAGCGCGACGACCGGCCGGTCCAGCGCTGCCGCGATATGAAGCGGGCCGGAATCATTGGATACGACAATCGCGGCGCGTTCGAGCAAGCCTAATAATCCGTCGATGGATAATTTACCGGCGAAGTTATCAATAAGATCCGTCGAGATGGTTTTCAGTCGGATTCCCTCGACGTATTCGCGCTCTTCCCTCGAACCGATCATAATAATTCTGAGATCGCCGTTCGCGACGTCGTTGCGAAGCGACGCACGTGAATCGGCGGTGAGATGATTGAGCAGCGAGACGAAGTTTTCGGCGGGCCAGCGCCGTTCAAGGGCAAGTTGACCCGCGTTGACATTAATAATAACGATCGGTCGATGCGCGGCAACGGGTCCGTCCGCCAGCGCGCGCGCCGCCTCCGCGCGGCCGTCGTCCGTGGGCGTCGGTCTTATCAATTCGCTATAAGTAACATCCAGGCCGTTTTCGCCGCCTGCGAGCGAACGCGCGTTCCGTGCGACGTGCCAGTAACGATTATACGGAACGGCTTCGTCGAAGAACCCGCCGCGCCAGACTTCGGGCGCGGAATAACCCGCCGTCCAGCGCGCCCGCGACAACTGCGCGACGAGCGCCGAAAAATGAGTAAGAAATTCGAAATCATACAGTTGGTCGTAGCGGCGCGCGCGCACTTCGCGCAACATTCTTAATATTCCGATCGAAGTGCCGAAAAGCGAATTCCCCAATGTTAATGATAATATGTTGTCGAATCCTCCGAGCCGCTTCGCATATTCGACGTTTCCGGACAGCGTTAGCAAGTCGATCGACGCCTCGGGGTGGCGGCGGCGCAGGACGCGCAGCGCGGGGCCAAGGAGGGTGATGCTGCCAAGTCCCCAAAACTTCATGACCAGAATCCGTTTCGTGGATTCAGGAAGTTCCCGCCGAAACAGGCGGAGCGGCTGCATTAACAAATGCGCGGCGGGCCCGAACCGTCGGTCGAGGCGCTGCAGGGACTGGATGGAGTTGGCCATCGCGGCAAAAGTTTAATCCATGGAACGCTTGTGAGGTTCATCGGAGCGGCCTACGATCCATGTTTCCCCCTCACCTATCTTTTCGCGCAACCCCCGCGCGATGTGAATCAAGCCTATGTGCGGTTTTATCGGGGTCTATTCGCCCGTCGGAACGGACGTTTTCCCCGAGATTTATGACGCTCTGCTCGCGGTCCAGCACCGCGGCCAAGACGCGGCTGGAATTGTAACGGCCACGGAATCGTTCCATGTCGAGAAGGGGCCGGGACTCGTACGCGACATTTTTAATGAAAAGAGCGCGATCAAACTCCGGGGTCCGATGGGAATCGGCCACGTTCGTTATCCCACCGTCGGGGCGGGTATCGCCGAAGACGTGCAGCCCTTTCTGACGGTGATTCCAAGCGGCGTTGCGATGGCGCACAACGGTAATGTTACAAATTTTCTGGAATTAAAGAGCCGCTACTTTCCGAATCGCGGCGTGCGCCTCACGTCGGCTTGCGATCTCGAGGCAATATTGTATATTTTTGCGCTCGAATACGCGAAAACGAACGCAAATGATACAAATGCCGAACGCATTTTCCGCGCGGCCGCCGGAGTCTTCGACGTCGTCAAGGGCGCCTATTCGGTCGTCGGAATTCTGGCCGAGGGCGGATTATTTGCATTCCGCGATCCATTTGGCATCAAGCCGCTGGTCATGGGCGAACGCGACGCCAACGGCGCCAAATCGTACGCATTTGCGAGCGAGAGCGCGGCGCTCGACGCCATTGGTTATAAAATTGTCCGCGACGTGGACGCCGGCGAGGCCGTTTTCATCGATCGCGATCGAAAAGTACACTTCAAGAAAATCGCGGGCCAGCCTCACCGGCCTTGCATTTTCGAACTTGTATATTTCGCGCGGCCCGACTCGTTGCTCGATAATGTTAGCGTCAGCCGCACCCGCGTTCGATTCGGCGAGGCGCTCGCGGAAAAATGGAAGATCGAGGCGAAAATGCAAGTCGATACAATTATACCGATTCCCGAAACGGCCTGCATCGCGGCGCAGGCCATGGCGCGCGTGCTCGGCGTGCCCTATCGCGAAGGATTGGTAAAGAATCGATACGTCGGCCGAACATTTATAATGCCCAGTCAGAAAAAGCGCCAGGACGCGATCCGACGCAAACTGAATCCTATAAAACTCGAATTCGAGGGCAAGCGCGTATTGTTAGTTGACGATTCCATCGTGCGCGGGAACACCGCGCGCGCGCTCGTGCAGCTCGCGCGCAACGCGGGAGCCACGCAGGTGGGTTTCGCGTCGACGTCGCCGCCGCTCATTTCGCCCTGTCCGTATGGAATCGATATGGCTACTAAAAACGAATTCATCGCGCGCGGACGTACGATTGAAGAGGTTCGCGACGAACTCGGCGCCGACGATTTGGTATATTTAGATTTGGAGAATATGGAAAAATCCGCGCGGCGCGGAAATGAACGAATCGAGAAGTTTTGCACGGCATGTTTCACCGGCAAGTACCCGACCGGCGATATTACTCCTGAAATGCTCGCCGCAATCGAACATGAAAGACTCTCGGTGCGCGACAAGCCGGCCGGCGTTATAAATTAGTTATTGTAAAATCCGCGCGCCGCCTCGCGGCGCAATATTAATAAGCGCGATGAATATCGTTCTGGTCAGCCCGCCCGTCGCGCCGTTCCGATTCGGCAGCGTTTTGTTAAAGACGCGAAAATGGCAGCCGTACAGTCTCGCGATCGTCGGCGCAGGCTGCGAGCAGCTCGGACACGACGTTAGGATTCTCGACGGCCACGCGCAGAGTTGGACGCTCGAAGAGACGGCGCGCAATGCCCTTGATGCCAATCCGGACATCCTAATATACTCGAGCGCGCGACACGATGCTTGGGAGTTGCCGACACCGGATTTTCAGTTTATTTTCGATTTTTTCGAAATATTAAGATCGAAGGGCGTCGTGCGATTCCCGGTCGCGATCGAAGGTCCGCACGGGACGCTGGAACCCGAACGGTTATTTAATAAAATTCCCGAATTGAGATATCTGGCGAGGCACGAACCGGAGACGCCGCTGCTCCGATTGATACAATTTTTCGATTCGCCCTCGAAGTTCGCCGAAATCGACGATTTGTCCTATCGCGACGCTTCGGGAGATATTATACACAACAGGGACGGCGCGGCTCTCGAGGACCTCGATGCGCTTCCGATGCCCGCGTTTCATCTGCTTCCGATGGACCGGTATCGCGAACACGGAGATGATAATTTACCATTTTCGCTCGTCGTGACGTCGCGCGGATGTCCGATGCCGTGCGGATACTGTTTCAAGGAGATGTTCGGTTCGAGGTTGCGCGTTCGGTCGATACCTCGCGTGATGGAAGAACTGGATTTGTTAATAAATAAATACGGAGTCCGGCGGATTTTCTTTCACGATCAAATATTTACGTTGAACCGGAGGCGGACGCATGAACTCTGCGGCGCGATGATCGCGGCCGGATATAATAAAAAGCTCACGTGGCGCTGCCAAACGCGTCTAAACGGCATGAAGGAGGAGACGTTGGATATCATGAAACAGGCGGGCTGCGTCGAGATCCAGACGGGGCTGGAATCCGCGGCGCCGGAAATTCAGGATCAGATACTAAAACTGACGGTCGAAGAGTTTATAAAATATCGATCGTATGGAGAACGCATCGGACTGCGCATTTCGCCGAATAATATTATCGGACTTCCCGGCGAGACGTTCGCAAGCGCGCTCGCATCGTTAAAGTTTTATCATAGACTCGGAATTCCCTACGCGCCGAACTTTCATTTTCCGTATCCGACGACTCCGTTTTATAAGAAAGCGCGCGCAGCCGGAGAAATCGGCGACGGCAGTTTCGAAGCGATCGGGCCTCTCGCGGGACGCGTCGGCAACGCGCTCACGGAGGGGGATCTCGCCGTTATCTTAAAGAGTTGCGCGCGTTGGAACCGATGGTTGCGCGTGAAACAAAGAATCTGGCGGTTTTTCAACAGAACCTACGGTTCGCTCGTTCCGGAGGCGCGACGCGGCGCGGTCGCGCTTCGATCATCGGAATTTGGTAGAGTGCCGCCGGCCGCGCGCCCGAATTGATACATTTGTGAAAATACTCATTACAACTCCCATTTTTCCGCCCGATCTCGGCGGCCCGGCCGTTTATGTGCCGTCCATTGGCAGATGGCTCGTCGAGCGCGGCCACGATGTCAAAGTTGTGGCGTTTTGTGAAGACCCGAATCCGACCGGATATCCGTTTCCGGTTATATCCATTCCGCGCGTTTCGCTTCCGCTCCGTTATCTAAAGTCTTTTTTTGCAATATTCCGAGAATGCAAAGACAGGGATTTGGTATATGTGCAGGAACATCTGGCGTTGCTCGCCATTCTCGCGGCGAAATTGCGCGGAAAACCGGCGGTCGTGCGCGTGATGGTCGATGGCACGTGGGAGATCGCGCACCGTTTCGGATGGACCGGATTGAACATCGTCGATTTCCAAACAAAAGGCCGAGGTTGGAAAGTTAAATTATCAAGATTTCTCCAGCGGCGATGGTGGACGTGGGCGTCGCGGATCATTCCCGTAAGCGATTTTTTGAAGGGAATCATTCTGTCCCACGGCACTGATCCGCGAAAAGTCGTGCGGATCTATAATGCTTATAATGGACCGAAAGTCATTGAAGTCACGAAAGAACAGGCGCGCGAGCGGCTCGGACTTCCCCGCGACGCTAAAATATTACTAACTATTTGTAGACTCATGATCTGGAAGGGCGTGGACGGGATCCTGCGCGCGCTCGCGAAACTGCCCGAGAATTATGTTCTTGTAGTATGCGGCGACGGAGAAGAACGTGAAAACTGGGGCCGCCTCGCCCGCGAACTTGGAGTCGAGGCTCGCGTCCAATGGGCCGGCAACGTGCCGCATGCGAAGGTGATCGAATATATTAAATCGGCCGACGTGTTTATATTAAATTCAAATTACGAGGGGCTTTCGCACACGCTGCTCGAAGTCATGTACGTGGGATGTCCAATTGTAGCGTCTAACGTATGCGGGAACCCGGAGCTCGTCGCCGATGGAGTGAATGGTTTTACGGCGGGTTTCAACGACGTCGACGCCATTGTCCGCGCCGTGCGCGAAATAGCGTCGAATCCGGATCTTGCGAACGCGTTCTCCGCGAAATCGCGCGAGAGGATGGTGGAATTTGATAAAGAAGCGTTATTTCAAAGAAAATTAGCGTTGTTCGCGGAAGTCGTCGAAGAGTCTAAAAGTAAATAATCTATTCTACGAAAGCGATCTTAATAAATCATCGACGAGACGCGGCACCACTTCCGACGCGTTCCCGGGAAGGAACTCGTCGCGCGAACTGAGATTTCCGGGCTCGTCGAGCGAATGAACAATGGTTCTGGCGCCGCGCGAGCGCGCTTCCTTCAGAAATCCGGCGGCGGGATCGACGGCGCCGCTCGTGCCGATGGAGATGAAAATTGTCGTCGACGCGAGCGCTTCACTAATAAAATCCATTCGATATGGCACTTCGCCGAACCATACAATATCGGGACGGACGCGGGGAAATTTACATTTCGGGCACGGTCGGAATGCATCCGTTCTGAAATCTGTTAAATCACCATGAGAAAGGCCGCATTGTTCACATAAAAATCTCGCCAGCTCTCCATGCATATGCACGGGACGCGAACCCGCGCGTTCGTGAAGATTATCAACATTCTGCGTCACGAGCGCGAAACCATGGCCGCTTGCCCGCACTTCGATCTCGAGCCGCGCAAGCGCGCGATGGGCGTCGTTCGGTTGAACAGCCGGCAATTGTGCACGGCGCATTTGATAGAAACGCCAGACGAGCGCGGGATCGCGCTTCCATGCCATCGGAGTCGCGACGTCCTCGATTTTGTAGCCTTCCCAGAGTCCGCCCGCGCCCCGAAATGTAACAATTCCGGAATCCGCCGAAACGCCAGCGCCCGTGAGGACAAAGATGAAGTGTTTCAAGGTATGATTAGTCTCATTGTCGCGGCCTCCGCGAGGGAGTCTTCGCGCAATCGCACCAGCGGCCGGCCGGACAACGGGCACGACATCCTATTTGCGCTCGACCTCAAGAATCCCAGCGAGACCGCAGCGTCGTTCAACGCGGTCCCTTGGAAATCACAAATTCGCGCCCTTTGGGTGTACGATTGATCGATCTACGGCAGCTTGGCCCCAAAATTTTTTTACAAAAAAAAACGTAACTAACGAACCTGCATAATTTTACATTGGTACGCCGGGCGCGATTCGAACGCGCGACCTTCAGCTCCGGAGGCTGACGCTCTATCCAACTGAGCTACCGGCGCTCAAGAACTTGCAAGGACGGTACGTTTGCAAAATGTCAACCGCAAGTGGTTGAGCATTGTGTGGTTGAGCATTGTGCGCCAATTTGGATTTTATCGGTTGCCACATTGCAACGTGTGCGACTATTCTTAACTGAGCGAAGTCGTCCATTCTTTCTCCGTGATACGTTTGGCCCTTCGTTTCGGCAGAGTCGGTCCAAGACAATGTCGTTTACGAGCCGCTCTGGTTCCTTACAACTTTGTATGAAACTCCACCTTAGAGGCAAAACAGGTTCTGCAAGTCGAGTCGCATGGCGTTGGCCATCGGCCGTCGGCGTATCGATTTTGTTATCGGGATTCATTGTCGGTGGAGTCTCGTTGCTTAACAATAACAACGTCAAAGGTCGCTTATTATTTGCCCAAGGCGGCGCGACGGGACCCGTGGTCGACACCGATCAGGAAGGATTGGCGGATTCCATCGAGTTTCAACTCGGTTCGTCGCCGCTTTATCAAGATACCGATGGCGACGGCGTTAATGATCTGATTGAAGCCGTCTTTGGAACAAATGTTACAAATCCAGCGAGCTTTCCATCGACGGAGGCCATGTCGGTGCCGGTCGCAAAGATTCTCGCTTACGTCGACGGTTCCGATTTTCACATCGTGGTGGCGGTCAACGTCCCCAATGGTAATATCAATTCCATTTCCAACGCGGGCGGGCTTCTATTCACGCCTGAAGTTGTTGGATTCTCCGGCCCGCAAGTGGTCGATCTGAATTCGTTAATATTTACAGGCGCGGTCCAATCTCAGGCCGTTGGTGTGAATCCAACGGCGCGCGTTTACTCGACGGATTCTTCTTTTCCGAAGAGTTTATTAAGTGCGCTCATGGGTTCGGACGGCTACGCACAGTTTACAATTGCATTTGGAACAACCGTTGGCGATGTCACCGTCGCGGACTTGCTTTATTGCACTTCGACGGCTTCGTGGGACAACACGATGACAAGTCTCGCGACGCTCGATGTTTCTGCTCAGAATCCCGGTTCGGGCGCTTTCAAGCCGCTGGAGCCTGTTTCACTTCCGCCGGAATGGACGCCCGATAGCGCATGCTTCGTGCAAAGTGCGCTGATCGGCGTGGAGTTCGGCGCGATCTTGGTGCTTCAGGGAGTTTCCGCCAATTGCGTTGAACAACAGGGAACCGTTTGCAATCCCGTCGCCTGTGCTGAAATGGTGGGTCGAGTCTTCCGCATCGTTGATCCTTGTGTTCTCGGCATGTGCAAGTAATCCGGAATCGGGAATCGAATCTGGACGACGCGGACGCAGGAATTCACGTCTGCGGGAAATCGGTAGAAAATCAGGCCTTTCGACAGTTCGAAAGGCCTTTTTTGTTCATTATTCATGACTTGCAGTTCCCCATCAAAAAGGTGCAAAGGTTCACGGAACCTCCCTTCTGGCAAACCCGTCCAACGTGCGTCCGTTGAGTACCGACGACACTGAACTTATTCGTCGCTGCCAAAGCGCAAAAGGCGAAGAGTTCGAGTCGGCATTCGGCGAACTCTATTTGATGTTTCGCGACCGCGTTTACAGTGTTGCATATCGCATAACTGGAAATCCGGCCGATGCGTTAGATGCCTCGCAGGAAACTTTTTTTATATTGAATCGAAAGATTAAGGACTTCCGATTTCAGTCAAAGTTTTCCAGCTGGGTTTATCGAATCGCAGTCAATGCAAGTATCGATTTGTGCCGTCGATCAGCAATGAAAAACACGGCGTCGCTCGATTTGTTAACAGATGATCCGCAACGGAACCCCGAACGTAGCGGATACACCCCTGTCGATCAAAGCGTCGCCCGGCCGATGGCGAATGCCGAGAACGCAGAACTTGCCGCGGAAATTCAAATGACAATCCAAAAACTATCCCCGAAACTTCGCACAATCGTAACATTAAGATACTTCGAAAACTTAACTTACGAAGAAGTCGCCCAAGTTCTTAATTGTTCTCTAGGAACGGTTAAGTCGCGTTTGGCGAGAGCCCACGCCGCCTTGGAGCCGTTTCTGCTGCGAATAAGTGAAAAACATTTCCTGAGACCCCCCGAAATATGACGAACTCGATGGCCAATCCGAACGACAGCGGGTGCGCGCGATTCCTTGATCAATTGGATGATCGAATCGACGGCAGCCTCGGGGCGGATGCCTTACAAACTTTCGACGCGCACGTGCGGGCGTGCACGAGTTGCGCCGTCGCCCTTGCGAATCGCCGGTTGATTATCGAGGCGCTTCGGCTTGGCGCCGCCGTCAAGTTGGCGACTCCAGACGAACTGGACGCACGGGTTTCGAATGTTGGCAATCGCGAAGCGTTTGTCCAACACGCATTGACACATTGGGGCGAACCCGCGTCGACGCCCAACGAACTCGACGGTCGCGTTCTCGTTTGCGCAAAAAACTTCACAAGCCCAGCCCGGTTTATTGCTATTCGTCGTGCGCGAACGTCGCGACGCATCGTTTACGCGGCGGCCGCGTCGATCATGCTCACGCTTGGCGCGACCGTGATCTACAAGAGCATCGATCATCATCCGGCGCGTTTTTCCGAAGTTCCCTTCAAATTAGTTAAAGTTCCAAGCGACAAGCTCTCGAATGTACTACTAAATCAAGCCTTACCGCTTTCGGGCCTGACCGCGCGTTAACCAATAATCCTGCACATGTTCCGACCCTTGATCCATCGACGATTGGAACCGCTCCCCGCGGGGCGGTTGTTGATCGGATCATTATTGTTGCTATCGGCAGTGCCCGCGTGCACCGATTCGACGGTTCGTGAATCGTTACAAAAGCTCACTGCGGCGTGTCCGATATCGAATGCCCGGCCGGGAATTCGCGGATTGCGAACCGTCAGCGTCGCCACCGACAAGGGCAGTAAGGTGACGCACGAGCAAGTTTTTGACGACGGTGGATTTGATATTGGTTTGAAGACGATTGCATCGCGCGATTCGAATGCGGGCGATTCCGCGGTTCTGTCCAATCCAGGTGCGGACCTGATTGCAACATTGCACGGGAGAATGACGTACAAGTATCGCGACCTCGCAATCGATCAATTGTCAGTTTTGGATAGAAACTACAATGTAAGCGTCGTTCAAGACGGCGACATCATTGCGGGACATCCGACGATACAGTTTACATTTATTCCAAGGCAATCGTTTTCGTACGCGTACAAGACGGTTGTAAACGCCGATTCGACGTCGGGCGTTCCGCTTCAGGTTAAGAAACTCGATTTGGCCGATCAGGTTATCTATCAAATGACCTACGACTCGATCGAGATCGGTAATCTTCAACGAACGCCCTCGGACCCGCGAACGCTTCCCGATCCGCCGCAAAAAGTCAATCTTCCAACCGAAGCGCCGACGCCGCTCGCGACGACGGGACTGACGGGCGGATTTGAATTTGTCGAACAGTCGGCGACGTCCATCGATATGGGCGATCATGTTGCATATTATGTCGTTGATCGATTTACGGACGGCTTGCAACACCTATTTGTAACACAGGGGAATCCCAAAGATACGTTCATCGGAGATTCGCCTTTCCTGGACGCGACAGATGCCGCGCCGATATTTGCGTATACTAATCTTGGCGCCGTTACAGTTGTTTGGGGGCAGCGTCATGGCCGGGCTCTTGCGAGTTTCGGCCCCTTTGATCAGACGGCGCTTGCGGGTGTGCTGTCGAGTTACGAACCAAAACACTGAGTACCGAACGACGCTGAAATACAGCGTCGTGAATGTCCGGCCGGAAGATTTTTCCCGGTTCGTTCGGCAGCGCGGGACGGATTAACAATCGCCGACAATCGCGTCGGCAAAGCGTGCGCCTTTATTGAATCGGCGACCTTTATTCCAAACCTTTTCATTGAAGGGCCGTGACTTATACATGTCCTTGGGTTGGATGCGGCGATTCGCCGATATTCCGATCCTGGATAGGAGGACTCCTTGTTTATTCATACATGCGCGGCGCTTTATTGCGCGATCACGACTGTTTTTTCAGGCGACGGTTCGACCAGCACAAAGCAGGGCCAGTATCGAGGCCCTGTGGAAGAACTCATTTTTTCATTTCCATCGCCGAATAATATATTTCCACAATTTCCGCAAGAACCCGTCGTAGGTGTTAATGATGCGGCGGGCGCCCTCGAAGGCTACAATCGCTGGGAATTCTGGTTTGAAACAAATAAGGACGTATTATTACGTTCGCGTGATTTCCGCCGCCGCCAATTTCTCCAGGAATTGCCTCCTTCCGCGGTGCCGACGCCCGACGATGGCAAAGTGCGACTCGACGAAGTATTTAATAAAATCGCGCCGGCACTGCGGCTGGCATTGAAATCGCCGGATCCCCGTGTCGTGCGACAGGCAGCCATGGGTCTCGGTCGAATCGGAAACCGCGAGTCCATTCCGATGTTGGAAGAATTAGCGAAGCACGCGTCTGAGGCGGAAACCCGCCGTTACGCGATCGTTGCCATGTCGCTGATCGAAGATCGAACTGTAATGTCCATCCTCGTGAATCTCGTCATGAATCCCGAGGTTACAATTGACATTCGGGCGGCCGCCGCGCTCGGCCTTGGATTTCAGGGACGGCGTGAAGGCGCGCGTTTTTTGAAAGAGTTTCTTGAGAAGACACTGAACGGCGCGACGGTCGGCGGCTCGGAGCGCGATGTTTACATTGCGGCGATTCTCGGCCTCGGAATGCTTCGTGATCGCGAGACGGCGCCGATGCTGATCGGACGATATCGCGCGCTGCGCGAAGTGCGCACCGCACGTGCGAAGCCGGCGGAGGTCGCCATCCTGCAGGCGCTCGGTCGAATTGGCGATCCAAGCGCGCTCGTTTTGTTAGTGGACTCGATGCTCGATAAAGATGAACAAATCCGGCGCGCGTGCGCGCAGGCGCTCGGCGATCTGGGCGATCGCGCGGTTGTAAAAATGTTAATTAACGCGCTCGAAAACGACAGCGACGAACAAACGCGCGGATTTGCAGCGATTTCTCTCGGCCGCATCGGCGGCGAGGCGGCGCGCGACGCGTTGCGCGCGGCTTTCGCGAATCGCGGTTCGCGAACTGTAAAATCCTTCGCGGCGCTCGGATTGGGACTGCTCGGCGACAAGGCGTTCGCGCCCGAATTATTAAAAGCATTTTCGCTGCATTCCGAAGACGACATGCGCGGATCCTTTGCAATCGCGCTCGGCTTGTTACAGGAAACGAAAGCCGTCGCGCCGCTCATGAAAGTCGTCGAAGCGCGCGGCGCCAACGCCGATTTCCGCGGTTATTGTGCCATTGCCGTCGGCATGATTCATCCGGAAGGCGTTCTCGATAAGTTAATCAAAATTCTTGAGGAGGACGCCGATCGCGTTGATTTGTGGCGACGTGCGTTGTGTATCGGGATCGGCCTTTTCGGCCAGCCGAAGGCCGGAGCTTCGCTCACCCACGTTCTTGAAACCGACAAGCGCGACGTCGTTCGCGAACACGCGGCGCTCGCGTTGAATCTCTGCCGCGGCCGCGATCAAATCGATCCGCTCATTAAGATTCTCGAACGGGAACAAATGAAAGGCGACATTGCTCTGTTCGCCGCTTCGGCGTTGAGCGGCCTCGGCGATCGTTATGAATTCCCGCTTCTATCGGAAACGTTCTTTAATGTAAATTATCGCGTCCGAAATACGTTTCTCGAAGAGCTACAACGGGTTTTATAAAGATAATATTCAGTGAATCAACCGCCCGGCGCGAAGCCGGGCCATGAGATCGGGGTCGCGGCCGAACTGATCGTGGAGCCGCGACCAATCTTTATAAATCAATTGATAACGATCGGCGAGTGCCGCGTCGGGCGCGATGACGGTCGCGGCCTTGCCTCCCATCGCCGCGGCGGCCGACGTCAAGTCCGCGAATGCGCCAGCCGCTGTCGCGCCGCAAATCGCGGCGCCGCGCGCACAGACTTCGCTCGCCTCGGGCTTCAAGATCGGCCGGCCTGTTACATTTGAGAATGTTTGTAATACAAACGGGCTCTTCTCGGCGATGCCGCCGCAAACCGCGATTTGTTGTATGTGAACGCCCTGCGATTCGAACGCTTCGAGGATTGCTCGCGTGCCGAATGCGGAGCCTTCGACAATCGCTCGATACAATTCGCCCTGCGACGTCGCGAGCGTGAGGCCGACGACGAGACCCGAGAGATTCGGATTCACGAGCACGGAACGGTTCCCGTTCCACCAGTCGAGCACGAGCAAACCGGTGCCTCCGGCGGGCGTTCGCGCGGCTTCCGTTTCGAGATCTGTAATATTACGATTTGTCGCGCGCGCCGCCCAAGCATACAAATCACCGACGGCCGCCTGGCCCGCTTCATAAGCAAAAACTCCGGGCACGATTCCGTCCTGAACGACGCCCTGAATTCCGGGAACGCAGGCTTCGCGCGTGTCGAGCAGCATGTGACAGGCCGACGTGCCGAGAATGATAACTAATATTCCGGGCTGCGCGATTCCGAGACCGGGAACCGCGGCGTGCGCGTCGATCAAAGCCGCCGAAACGGGCGTGCCCTTGCGCAACCCGGACTTCTTGGCGAAATCCGCTGTTAATATTCCCGCGCGGGCGCCGGGCGCGACGAGCGGGCCGTCGAGTTTATACAATTCCTGCGCGAAGCCCGGATCCAATGCTTCAAAAAAATCTCGCGGTGCGGCGGCGTTGCGCGCGTTCAATCCTTTATAACCGGCCATGCATGCGCTTTTGACGCGGGCGCCCGTCATGCGTTCGACAATCCAGTCGCCGGCCTCGACGAATCGCGATGCCGCGGCGGCAACGCGCGGAGACTTTCTATACGTTTCAAGCCACTTGGCGTGAAGCCATTCGCTGGAAGTATTATTACCAAAACGGGCGAGCCACGGCTCGTTGCGTCGCCGCGCAAGATTATTAATATCCTCGGCTTCGCGATTCGCGCCGTGGTGTTTCCATAATTTTACATATGCATGCGGGTCGTCCGCGAATTCCGCGCGCGCGCCGAGCCAGCCGCCGTCGCGGCCGACGGGCAACGCCGTGCAGGCGGTGAAATCGACGCCAATGCCTGCCACGCGATCGCCGGTGGCGCGGGCAGCCGCGAGCGATGCGGCGATCGCCGCCTGTGCCGAATTGAGATAATCGGTCGCGACTTGAAGCGCGCTCTCGGGCGCGAGCACCGCGCCGTTCGGTAGCGCGCGCTCGAGTACGCCGTGTTCATACGCATGGAATCCGATTCCTGCGACCGAACCATCGGCGCCGAGGAGAATGGCCCGTACGGATTCGGTGCCGAAATCGAGACCGAGAAAGAGGGTTTGCATGAAAGTGCGCTGTACAGTTCCGCCGCCGGCCGGCGTTTTTTCAATATTGCGAACGAAGTTATGTTATCACAATCCCCAACGTGAACACTCAGGCCGGCATTCCCAAGCGGAAGTCCATCCTTGTAAAATTAACAATCGCGCTGCTGGCGCCGGCGATTTTTTTGGCGGTCGTCGAAGCCGCGCTCGCGATCGCGGGCGTTCGCGTTCCGCGATACGTTGGATTGCAGGGTGTCGACGATTACTGGATTCCATATAACGAACCGGGAAAACCCGCGGGATTCGACCGGGCTTTTCCGCGCAACAATAAAATTGTGCCGGAGAAGCCGCCGCTGTTTCTTAAAGATAAACCCGCGAACGGTTATCGTATATTTTGCCTCGGAGAATCCACGGTGGCGGGACTGCCGTTCGAGATCGGTTGCTTTTCCGATTGGTTGCGATTGCGCGTCGGCGCCATGATGCCAGACCGCGTCGTGGAAGTCGTCAACGCGGGAAATGCGGGCTGGTATGCAAAGGAAATTCGCGAATTGCTTCGGGAATCCTTACAATACAAACCCGATTTGTTTATTTGGATGGTCGGACACAACGAGAGCGTTCCGGAAAATGTATTAAAATTGCGCGCGGAACTGAATTCGCCGTTTGTTTATAAAGTAAAGTCGTTCGTACAGAATCTTCGGACAACGCAACTCATGTCCCGCTGGATTCCGACGATTATGAGTCATCAGCGCGTCACGCTTTTCGATCGCGAAGCATCGGAAGAACGCCCGTGTTATTCGCCGGCGGAACTCGAATTGATACAAAAACGCTACCGCGAGGCCTATGAAGGCGCGATCGCGGACGCAAGAGCCGCGGGCGTTCCCATCATGATCGCGACCATGCCCAAAAACTGGCGCGAGTGTCCGCCGAGCTTGTCGTATTACGCCGATTCGATGTATCATGACGAAAATAAACGAGAGCAGTGGAATACAACTTTTAAACTTGGCAATGCACTGATCGAACGTAAGAACTGGAGTGCGGCGCTCAAGTATTATCAAAGTGTCGCGGAAATCGACGCCACCCCGGCGAAATTACAATTCGCGATGGCGCGCGCCTGCGAAGAACTTCACGATCTCGACAATGCCAAAGAACATTATCGATTGGCGCTCGAAACGGATGGGTGTCCGATGCGCGCGTTGAGTTGGGTCGAGACGTTCATTCGCGAATTCGCGGCGCGCGAGCGCGTGCCGATGGCCGATTTTGAGGATATATTTAATAAAAATAGTAAATTCGGCATCGCGGGATATGAACTGATCGCGGACAACGTCCATCCGAACTTGAAAGGCCACGAGATCATGGCGACCGAGTTTATTAATTTGATGATTTCGAATTTGGGACTTCCGCTCGACAAATCGAAGGATGTTCCCGTCGAAATCGGCCGGCGGCGCCTCGGTATCGATAAATATGACGATAAATTCGTCAAGAAGTCCGAGTGCAGCGCGAATCTCGCGCTCGTTTTGCAGGCGGGACGCGTCGACGACCTCTGGAAACGAACGTACGCTCTGGCAAGAGAGGTTCTCGCCACGAATGATAAAGATTGGGAAATTACGGCGGCGCTCGGCGTGCTCGAAACGATGAACGGAAACGCCGAAATCGGCGGGGCGCTCATCGAAAAAGCGATGACGAACGACGGCTATATCCGTTTGTCGTATGTTTATTATTATAATTACGAGGCGCCGTACACGCGGGTGTTAAAAAAGACGAAAGTAGATTTCGACGCATTCGAAAAAAACTTTACGACCGGAGAAAAAATGCAATATAAGAATCGCGTATCCCGCATTCGGCCGCGCTGAACGCCGATGGAACGCCGGTTCGGAGAACTAAAAAGAGTCCTCGGACCGGCGACGGGAATCGCCGTCTGCGTCGGAAGCGCCGTCGGGTCGGGAGTGTTGCGAACGCCCGGTGAAATCGCGGCGGCGCTGCCGAGCGGGCCATGGATACTATTCGCGTGGCTCGTTGGCGCGACGGTGGCCGCGCTCGATATATTTATTTTAGCCGAGTGGGCGGCGTCGGTGCCGAGAGTTGGAGGATTGGTCGCATATTTGCGAACGGCGTTCGGGCCGGCGGTCGCGTTCGTATTCGGATGGTTAATATTACTGATAACCTGGCCGGGATCGATCGCATCGGTCGCGATTGCGATCGGCGAAGTGGTCGCCGAGGGGGCGGGTTCGCTGGCGACGGATGCCGCGCCCACGCACGAAGCGAGGGCGATCGCTATATTTGTCATCGTCGGGCTCGCCGCGTTGAATCTCGTCGGCATTCACTTCGGCGCGCGGCTCGAGATTATATTTACATCACTAAAAGTAACATTGTTGCTCGGGTTGCTCGTCGCGGCGACGTTCGCCGTCGGAAGCCGCGCTGCGGCGACAACCGGATCCGTTGCGGCGTTTCCGGCGACGCCGGGTTTGCTCGCGGTCGCATTCGGCGGCGCGATGATAAAAGTTATATTTACTTATGATGGATACGCGGACGCCGTTTATTTGTCGGAAGAGACCCGCAATCCCGAGAAGTCCGTGCCGCGCGTGCTTTTCATATCGCTGATCATCATCACAGGCCTCTACTTGTTTTGTAATATTGCATTCTTGTCGGTCTTCGGCGCGCGCGGCATGGCAAACTCGAAGTTCGTGCCGCTCGAATTGATGCAATATGCGTTTGGAGCCTCAGGGACGAAATTGCTAACGATCGCCGCCGTCGCCGTGATGCTGGGCGCGGTGAATTCATATCTATTGACGGGTCCGCGCATCGCGCGGCTGCTGGCCGAGGAGCGTCTCGCATTGCCCGTCTTCGGACGCGTCACGTCGCGCGGCGTTCCCGTGGCGGCGACGCTCTGGCTCGCGGTCGTTTCAGTAATATTATGTTTCTCGAATTCCTACGGCGAACTGCTCGAGGCCGTCGTTCCAATAATATCATTAACAACCATATTCGTCGCGGCCGGTCTCTGGCTCGAACGCTGGCGGCACCCCGAGCGCCCGCGGCCGTTTCGAGTTCCGGCGATCGGGCTCGTCGCGGGCGGGCAAATTCTGCTGGGAAGCTTTTTATTATATAATGGCGCGGCGTTCGTGGCTGAAAAGAACCCGTGGATTCTCGCCGGCGACGCGGCGGCGGTCGCCGCGGGATTATTAATTTATTATTTCACTCGCACGCAGCGGGCGGCTCGATAATTACTTCTTCTTTTCGGGATTGGCAAAATCGGCGGCGTTCTCCTTGGTGACGGTCGCCGTCTGCAATTGAATTTTTCGTTCGAATTTTTCTTTATTAAGAATCTTGAGCGCCGTTTCGACGGCCTCTTTGCCGCAATTTGGATACAAAAAAGTAACCGCGAGTTTTCCGTCGATGACGGCCTGCGCGCCGCCGTCTTTTCCTGGAAGCGCGTCGATGCCGACAAATAACATTTCCTTTTCGCGGCCCGCGGCCTTCGCGGCGAGGTACGCGCCGATCGCCATCGGATCGTTGTGCGCGTACACGAGATCGATTTTATTATTAGCCGCGAGCGCGTGCTCGAACTGGGTCCGGGCCTCGTCGCGAAGCCACTTCGCTTCCGCTTCATGTACAATTTCGATATCCTTAAATTTAGCGATCGCGTCGCGGAAGCCCTTCGAGCGGTGGTGCGTCGGCGTCGATCCCATCAAACCCTTCAATTCGACGATTTTACCTTTGCCATTCAGCGTCTTCGCGATCCACTCGCCGGCGGCCTTGCCGATTTCCGTATTATCGGCGCCGATGAAACAAGTGTAACTTTCGCCTTCGATGGAACGGTCGAGCACGACGACCGGAATGCCCGCGTCGAAGACTTTCTTGACGACTTTTGTGAGCGGTTTGGCCTCGTTTGGCGAGATAATTAATAAATCGATCTTCTGCGTCAAAAAATTCTCGACGTCGGCCACTTGTTTCGCGCTGTCCTGCGCCGCGTCGGAAAATACCAATTCAATATCTTTGTGTTTCGCCGCCTCGGTCTTCGCCGCGGCGTTCATGGCCTGTCGCCACGGTTCGGAATTATTACATTGAGAAAAACCGACGAGGAATTTTCTCTTCGGCTCCTGCGCGGCCGGCAGGGAAACGAATACGGCGAGCGACGCAACGCAAGTCAGATATGTTATGAGATGTTTTATCATTAAAAGGTCGTCCGGCCCGGACGGGCGGTTGTAATACTATATTATGTATTGCGATTTGTACGTTGCGCTAGTTTAAGAATCCATTCCGGAAGCTTGACGGCCAGAATAAGGATGATCGCAATCAGGATCAACTGCGTCTCCGCGCGAACGTTGCGGATTCCCAGAATCGAACTGAGACATCCAAGCGTGAGGACGCCGGCCATCGTCGAGAATACGCCGCCGCGTCCGCCCGTGAGAAGCGTGCCTCCAATGGCCACGGCCGCGATCGCCCGCAATTCGTAACCCTCGCCGTCGACGGGATTCGCCTGCTCGAGCTGCGCGCAATGAATAACTCCGGCGAGTCCGGCCAGAATTCCGCAGATTGCATATATTAATAATAAATTGCGGCGCACCGGCAACCCGGCAAGGCGCGACGCCTCGGCGTTGCCGCCGATCGCGTAGACCGTGCGGCCGAATCGCGTCTTCGCGAGGACAAATGCGGAGATCAAACCGATGGACAAAAATATCGCGGCCGGAATTGTTGCAAAATCGGAGAGCGCTTTTGCCGCCGAATTGGGTATTTCCTCGCTGCGAATCCACGCGGCGGTTTCGCGAAACGACCGGCCGATAATTAAGAATCCGCCCTGCGACTCGTCGAGGCCGATCGACGCGTTTTCTTTAATGAGTCGCGCGACGCCGCGGGCCGCTCCGAATGTGGCGAGCGTGGCGACGAATGGTTGTATTCGAAGCCAAACGACGAGCATTCCGTTCATCATGCCGAACGCGAGTCCGGTCGCGAGTCCGCCCGCGACGGCGACGGGCGCGGAATACGCGCCGTCGACGAGCAGATAGGCCGAGACCATCGAACTGGCTCCAAGAACGGAGCCGATCGACAAATCGATTCCCGCAGAAAGGATTACTAATGTTTCGCCGATTGCTAATATTCCAATTTCGGAGACCTGGCGAAGAAGTTTAAGTAAATTCTCCGGAGTTACAAATATCGACGCGCCCGTTTTTCGGTCCGGAGGCGACGCGATCCAAGCAATCGAAAAAACCAGCGCGAGTACGAGCGCCGGATAAAACCGTTCGAGATTTCGCGCGCGCGATCCCATCGCCGCTCAGCGGTTGCGCGCCCCCGCATGCGCGGTCGCGGGGCGGGGAGAAGCATGAGTAAGCATCGTCGGCACGTTGTCAATCCTAACGGCAACGATCGTCGTTCCTTCGCAGGCTTTGGACTCAATGGCGCGCGAATGCCTCCGGGCGTTTTCCGCGACAAAGCTGGTAGGCTTCGCGCGAACACGAGTGACCTCCCGCGTCCGCGCCGTAGTGTGTCGACCGGAGTCCGTGACAATATCAATAAACGGAACTATTTATTAAACCATGTCCTCCGTCCAACATCACATTCTCGCGGCGATGCGTTTTTATCAATCAAAAAAATTCGACGAAGCGCGCGCCCAGTACGAAGCTGCGCTCGTCGTCGACCCTACGTTTACAACGGCGCTGCACGGGGTCGCCCTTTGTTTATTTCAACAGGAGCGTTGGGACGAGTCGATCGCGACCGCGGAAAAAATATTAGTACTCGATCCCAATGACGCGGACGCGCAAGGACACATTTCGCGCTGCTGGATGCGAAAGGGCGACGTGCCGCGCGCCGAGCTCGAGGCCGCCAAAGAAAAAACCATTCGATGGAAGTTACAATTGCGCGAGCAGAAAGCGGCCGAGAAACCGAAACAGTAGACTAATATTTATGACGCGGCGGCCATTCGATACGCGTCCGCGCCCGGGGCTTCCTTCAAATAGGGCGAGCAGGTTCCTTCAGGCTGTTGTTTGAATCTCCGGTACATCCATATCCAATGATCGGGATGCGCGCGAATGAGATCCTCGAAGGCTTTATTGTATAATCGCGTGTATTCGACGATATCCGCTTCGCGATCGCCGGTCTTTACCGTTTGCACCGCTTCGCCGATCCATATTTTATGTTTGAGACCGTCGCCTTCGCGAATAATCACGACGGGATGAACGGGCGCGTCCGTCGCGCGCGCGAGCCGCGCGAGACCCGAATTTGTCGACGTTCGAACATTAAAGAACGGGGCGAATACACGGATATTTTGCCGGGCGTTTTGATCGAACGGAATCGCTACAAATCTTCCGGATTTCAGTTCGCGCAACACGTCGCGCGCCGCTTCGCCGCGCGCCACGACGTTCGTCCCGAATCTGGTTCTTAACTTTCGAACCCACTCGCTGACGTACGGATTCGCCATCGGTCGGTGCACGAGCGTCACGGGCACGCCATGCGCGGAAATCGCGGCATGTAACAATTCGAAGGAACCGTAATGTCCCGTCAATACCAATAATCCGCGATCTTTTACAATTTTTTGAACTTCCAAGAACCGTTCCCACGGTTCGATCGTGACCAATTCTTTAACTCGCGCCGGCGGGATCTTTGCCAATTTTACTCCGTCCGCCATGAATCGCCCCCAATTGCGCCACGTCGCGCGCAGGATGGAATCGCGTTCGTTCGGGCTCTTTTCCGGAAACGCGAGTTCGAGATTTCTCATCGAAACGCGATGATTGCGCGTTCGAAATATCCGCGCGAACCATCCGTAAAAACTACCGATCGACGCCCCGACGCGCAGCGTCGCGTCGTGCGGAAGTAAATTTAATAATTCGACGACGGCGACGAGCCCGAAATATTCAATATAATTCAAAACCGGCCCGCGGCTCCGCCGACGACGCGGCCGCGGCGGGCCGACTTGCGAAATGTTTGCTTTTTCGCCCGCCGAAATTTTAGATTCCACCGAGTGCCGCCGCCGCCGCCGCGCGCACGCCGGGAGGCTCGCTATTTCGTTCGTCTTGCATCGTGCGGGCGCCTTTTTCGCGATAATGTCGCGCGATTTCGATGTCTTCCGGTTTGAACGGATGCGAAAACGAGAATCCAAACGTTCCCGATTCAAATTTATTCAATTCAATCGTTACTTCATCATCAATCACGCGATACTTTGCAATTGCAATATCATATAATTTTTCGTCGCCCTTGGCGCGCGCCATTTCCTTCGCGGCGGACTCCATCCAGCCGATATGCCAATGCTCGTCTTTGGATACATCTTCGAGCGTTTTTCGCGTGTCCGCGTCGACGTCCGGCCGCGCGAGATGTTCATTGTAGCGTGTCAACGCGCGCTGTTCGACGACGACCGTCAATGCAAATATATCAAAAATCGTTCGCGGCAAACCCACGCGTCCGATGCGGCGTTGATAACCATCATCGAGCGGCACCACAACGCCGCCAATATCCATAATGCGCTTGGTCCAAAGCCATGCATGCCGCGTTTCATCACAAATATGGCGCGACAACGCGGTCTGAACGTCCCCGGGTCCAGTCATGTTGCAAAGTCGAATTAGTAATGTTGCGCCGCGCATCTCGGCGTCGCGATAGTAATTAAAGACTGTTACGAGATGGGGGTCGGGTTGCATGGGGCTCGAAGAATCGCAGGATTCAAAAAAGCGGGCAGGGCCGTCGACGATTACAAATCCGCCAACTTTCCTGTCGTAAGATCGGGGGGAATGAGAGCTTGGTATGAAATCCGTGCCGGTTCAAGTCCGGACAACGCGATTGAATGCTAGTAAATTTGCATGTGAATGTCAGCCTCGCCGCCGAATTAGGTCGATCGCCCGTCGCAGCCACCAGATGGGCGCGACAAACGCGACGAGCGGATTTTTCCACGACGCCGGAAGGTTGCCTTCGATCGCGTGACCCGCCCAGAGGATGGTCCAACCGGCGACGTGCAATGCGAGTGCCCATTTCCAACTCCAAAACACAATCGGAAGAGACGCCACGACGACCGGGATTCCAATCGCATGCAGCAAGCGATTTGCTGGATGGCGGTGTTCGTCTTCGTAGCTCGTCAAATCGGCTCGAACCATGGCATTCGCGCGGTCAACGTTTGGTTGGCGTCGTCCGCTTGCGCTAGTTTATCTATCAACGACTGTCTCTCCGCAATCGATCCGACCCATCCTCCATGGCCCAACCTGAATACAAAATCATCGTTTCCGACTCTGACGACCAGATCGAGGTCGTTCTGCGCGCGCCCAACGGCGACAAGTGGGAATACGGAGTTCCCTTCAATCGTGAAACGGGTCGGTTCGACTTCGAGGATATTAAAGTTATCGAATTGGACTTCGGATCCGACTTCGCCGACCAAATGATATCTGATATTCGCAAAGCTGTGAAAGCCGCCATCGCGGAAGGTAAATAATAAAAAAATGACGAGTTACACCGTGGAAATCGACACAGGCATGAACTGTGCAATGGTTGAAGTTAAAGAAAATTCCGGCGACGTCGTCGACTTCCAAATTGATTATTCTCCATCGAGCGGAAAGCTCGATTTTCACGATCGCTGGCTCCTCGAGCGCGATTACGGCGCGGAATTCATCGCCGCGATGGTGAAGGACATCGAAGGCAAAATAAAGGCCGCGCTCGGAAAATAATTAATATCGATCCAATTACTTATTAAGGCCGCCGTTCGCCGAACCAAGTTCGTCCGCTTTTTTCTTTAGTTCCGACTTGAGGTCGGGATCGACGGCAAGGTCGAGAGCCTGCTTATAATAATCGGCGGCTTCCGCCGCGGCATTGCGCGATGCCAGAATTCCCGCGAGGCGGATCAGCGCTTGCAAATATTGTTTACGTCGGCGGAGCGCCTCGCGGTAGGCGGTTTCGGCGCCGACCGGATCATTCTTTATTTCCTCCCGGACCCAGCCGAGGTTGTACGCCGGCTCCGGATCGTCGGCGGATAATTTTAGCGATTCCTCGAGGTCGTGAACCGCGCTGTCGGTCCATTCCGAACGCTTATTCTGGTTCTGTTGTAATTTGGCCGCGCGCGCGCGCGCGACGCCCCGGCCGTTCAGGGCCGACGGATGCGCGGGTTTTCGCGCGAGAACGAGATCGAACGCCGCGATCGCTTCTTCATCGTGATCGCGCGCGAGTTCCACGGCGCCCAATTTGTAAAGAACATCTTCATCGTCCGGCGCGAGTTTGGCCGCGCGATGCAGCGACGCCACCGCTTCTCCATACAAATGAAGATCTGTTAACAAAAAAGCATGGCGTTTCGCGGCCGCCGCGTTTTGCGGTTGGAGTTTTAATACATTTTCATACGCATCGATCGAACGCTCGAAAAAACGATCGCGCTCGGACGCTTCGCCAAGCAGCATCCACGTCTCGGCGTCCTGGTGATCGAGTTCCGCGGCGCGCGCAAACGCGGCACGTGCCTTTTCAGGATCGCCGGTCGCGAGCCATGCTTTGCCAAGCAACTTCGACCCGCGTATGGAACCATCAACCCGCCCCTTCAGAAGTTCGATCGCGACGCCGTGATCCCCGCGCACGACGGCGCGCGCGGCCTGGTCGAGCCGATCGGAACCGACGGAATTCGGGTCGCGGACGGCTCGACATCCCGACAGCGCGCATGCGCCGAGCAGCAGTCCGTAAACAATCGTTGTCTTTTTGCGATTCAAGATGTGCATCAAGCTACCGTTACAATGACCAAACGCCAAAACAGGCGGTTCCATATCATTCCCATGCCCACCGGCACCGCTCGGATCCGCGCCGTCCTTCTGGACGCTGGCAATACGCTATTTTACGAATCGCCGTCGCGCTTCGAAATTTACGCGGCGGCCGCGCGTGACCTTGGACTTGGCTCAACGCTTTCGGAAGTGCGCGCCGCGATGCATCGAGCGCACGAAATGACTCCGCCGCTGCCCGGAGAAACGGCACGGTACACGGATTGTTGGTTTCGGGCCTACGTGCCGGCCGTTTATCGCGATCTCGGCGCGAGCGAATCGTTGCTCGACGGATTTTTGGAGACGCTGCTCGAACGCTACAGAAAAACGGTAACATTACAATTATTCCCCGAGACGGCCGAAGTTCTCGGATCGCTTCGAAAACGCGGCGTCGCGCTCGCGATCGTTAGCAATTGGAGTCCGCGACTGTTGTTACATTTGGAACGATTGGAATTAACGAATAAATTCGACGCCATACTCGTCTCCGCGATCGAAGGAATGGAGAAACCATCGGCCGGGATTTTCCTACGGGCGTGCGAACGCCTTGGCGTGAGTCCCGGCGAAACGCTACACGTCGGCGACCATCCCGTGAACGACGTCGAGGGGGCGCAGCGGGCGGGGATCCGCGGATTGCTCATCAATCGCGGCGCCGGTGCCGCGTCCGATTCGAATACAATAAAGTCGCTCCGCGAAATTTTATATTATATTGGAGACGCCGCATGAGCGAAGCCGAACTGGCCCGCATCGAACGGGAATTGGATGATTTGCGAAAACGCTGCGACACCCTGCGTTCGGAGATCGCGCGCGTGTATCTCGGAAACCCCGAATTGATAGAATGGGTCGTGATCGCGGCGATCAGCGGCGGTCATGTGCTGCTCGAGGGCGTTCCGGGACTCGGCAAAACCGTATTGGTAAAAACCCTCGCGCGCACGCTCGAAGTTAAATTTTCGCGGATTCAATTCACGCCGGATTTGATGCCGGCCGACATTACGGGAACGAATATCCTGATCGAGCGCGAAGGCGGCGGCCGCAAGTTCGAGTTTCAACCGGGGCCGATATTCTCAAATTTAATTCTGGCCGACGAAATCAACCGCGCGACGCCGAAAACGCAATCGGCGCTACTCGAGGCCATGCAAGAGGCGAGCGTGACGGTCAGCGGGCGAAAATATACATTGGAAGAGCCGTTTCTAGTCGCCGCGACGCAGAACCCGATCGAAATGGAAGGCACATTTCCGCTCCCCGAAGCGCAACTCGACCGGTTTTTCTTTAAATTAAAGATTTCACCGGCGTCGGAACAGCAGATTGTCGATATTCTCGACGCGACGACGGGTCCGGATTCGCAGGAACCGCGGCCTTCGATGAACGGCCGCGAATTGTTACGTCTACGGTCGCTGGCTCGCGAACTTCCCGTCTCGGAGGCGGTGAAACGGCTGGTCGCGAAAACAGTAACATTTACAGATCCGGGTTCGCCGCATGCGGCGCCGCTCGCGAAGAAATATTTACGTTGCGGCGCTTCGCCGCGCGGCGCGCAGGCGATGCTGCTTGCCGCGAAAGCGCTGGCGCTGCTTGCGGGCCGATTTCACGTCGAGCGTTCCGACGTCGAGCGCGCTGCGCCCCACGCGCTCCGGCATCGCGTTCTGCGCAATTTCGAAGGCGAAGCCGAGGGCGTCGATCCGGATCGCATTGTCGAAGAGGCGCTTGCCAATGCCAAGATCGCCCGCTGAATATTAACAATGACACCTCGTAAATTAAATTTACAAAATAACAGCGCGCCCGATTCCGCGAGCGTGCGTCTCGTGCAGACCGCGCCCGCGCTCGGCGACGTCGCGCGAAATCTCGAAGAACACCACTCGATCATCAAGCTTGCGAAAAAAGACAATGTTCGACTTGTAGTCTTTCCAGAATTGTCGCTGACGGGATACTTCTTAAACGATCTGACCGAAGACGTGGCGATGCGGCGCGACGACGAGCGCCTGCTCGATTTCGCGAGCGCGACCGACGGCATTGCCACCGTCGTCGGATTCGTCGAAAGGACGCGCGACCATCGAGTTTATAATTCGGCGGCAATGATCGAAAACGGGAAGATTATACATATCCACAGGAAAGTTTATCTTCCGACCTACGGAATTTTCGACGAAGGCCGCTATGTCGCGCCCGGAGAATCCTTCGAAGCTTTCGAAACGTCGCTCGGACGCGTCGGAATTCTCATTTGCGAAGACGCCTGGCACCTCGCGTCGAGCTATCTCTTATTTTTACAGAACGTCGATTTGATGATTTGTATTTCGGCGTCGCCGGGCCGCGGAATTACACAAAAAGGCGAAGTTTCGTCGGTGCGCGCCTGGGACGCCGTTCTCGAAGGCCTTTCGGGAATGTTTCAGACATATGTAATTTATTGCAATCGCGTGGGCGTCGAGGACGGAATATGCTTTTTCGGCGGTTCGCGCGTTTTCGATCCATTTGGAACCGTTGTGGCAAAAGTCGACGGTCTCGAATCCGCGGTCGCGAATGCAACAATAACCGGCGGCGCGTTGCGCCGGGCCCGGCTGTTCGCTCCGATGCGCCGCGACGAAAAACCCGAACTCGTACTGCGACAACTAAGAAAAATTCTCGGCGAATCGTGAACAACGCCGGCCGGCCATCCCTGCCTCCGCTTGAGCCCGCGATCGTCGCAGACGTGCTCACGGGTTTTTTGCGCGCCGAAATTAGTAAATTTGGTTTTACGAAAGGCGTTCTCGGCGTTTCGGGAGGCATCGACAGTTCCGTCGCGGCGGCGCTCGCGGCGCGCGCGCTCGGGCCGGAAAACGTCCTCGGATTATTGTTACCTTACAAATCGTCGAGCGCGGACAGTGAACGGCTCGGCCGCGACCTCTGCGCGAAATTTAAGATTCCAGTGGCGCGCGTCGACATTACGCCGATGGTCGACGGCTATTTATCCGCGGCGGATCTAACCGTTTCGCGCGTTGCCGACCGCGTCCGCGCGGGCAACGTCATGGCGCGCGCGCGGATGATTGTTATATTTGATATTTCCGCGCGCGAGCGGGCGCTCGTGATCGGCACGAGCGACAAAACGGAGACGCTGCTCGGGTACACGACGTGGTACGGCGACAGCGCGAGCGCGGTCAATCCGCTGGGCGATCTTTACAAAACGCAAGTGTATGCATTGGCGCGGCACCTTGGCATTCCCGATGAAATATGCAATCGTCCGGCGAGCCCCGATTTCTGGCCCGGGCAAACCGCGGAAGGGGAAATGGGTATTCGTTATGATGAAGTCGACGCGCTGCTGCACGATTTGGTCGACCGCCGGCTCGACGCTTCCGAATTGTTACAATGCGGCCATCGAGAGGAACTCGTGCGCTTCGTTTCCGAGAGGATGCGCGCCAATCAGTTCAAGCGGCGGCTCCCCGTCGTCGCGAAAGTATCGGCCCGAACGGTCAATCTGGATTTTCGATATCTCCGCGATTGGGGCCGCTAAGAAAAAGGCACTGAAAAAAAAGACACTGAAAAAAAGGTACTGAGAAACGGCGCCGGAAAAAATTGTTAGATATCGATGGAGCCGAGCTTGTCCGCGAGGGAATCGATATCGTGATTATCAATATCAACTTTCGAAATCGGTCGGAGTTCGCGGAATTTTTTGTATTCTTCGACCGACGAAAGCTCGACGTAATCGCGATAGCTCATTTGGCCTTCTGTTTTTTGTAGCTTTCGCTTGCGCGCGTGCCGCGGTCGCCGTGGCGCGATGAGGTTCTGCGCACCGACGGCTTCACGAACTTCGGGCGGGAGATTTGCCGGGAGCATGCCGCGCTTTTCGAGCGTGAGTTTCGCGCGTTGACAGATCGTCAGCGTGTTTTCGAGGTTAATGCGGATTCGCTCCAACCGGTCGGGATCGGTGTTGCCGTCTTCTTGATTTCGGCGAACTTTCGAAATCGCGGCTTCCAAGACCGCGATCAGGCAGTTGAGCTTTCTTAACAATTGCTCGCGTTGAGCCGTCGGATCGAGATTGTTGGGCTGCTGCAGCGAAGAGTCGTCGGGGAGATTGCTTGCCATTGGTGAATGAGTTTCAGTTGCTGTGGTTATCCCCTCATATGGCAGAGGTCGTGCCATGACGTCGCGCATCACGACGCCGCGCTCGATTGCGCCGAATTCGAGAGTTACGACAGTTCGACCATTCATAGTGTTCCCGAAGGTGTCGGCAACGCGCGACGCTGTAGGTAATCAATGACACGAGTCGTCGACATGCGCATACAGTCGCGGCGCCCGTATAATCGAAGAATCCCAAGCCAGGGCTCCCTACATGCTTCGACCACGATACTCCAGTATTTTGCTTGTTCTAACATTCGCCGCGTTGGCGTCGACTTCTCTTGCGCAGGGCGGAAAGAAACCGGGACCTGCGCCGCCAAAGCCGGGCAGCGGTGGGGATGACGGAACGGCGTCCAAGGACAAGACTCCGGTTAAAGTTAATATTGGCGCGGTGCCCAAGGGCGTGGATGAAGCGCTAAAGAAAAACGAAGATAAGACAAAAGCCGAAGCGGCCAAGGTATCCGCTCAAATCGGCGCCGATTTCCACGGCGCGCAGGGCCCTTCGATTGCAATTTATGCCGAGGAGCCCATCGATCGTTTACAACAATTGGTTCGCATATCCGAAACATTTGTAGCCGAGCTTTCGCACGATCTCGAAGTCGAGCCGTTCAAGGATCTGTGGGCTCAGCGCCTCGGACCGTTCAATTTTTATTGTTTCAAGAGCAAGAGTACGTTTGGCGATGCCTATCGTGAATATTTAGAAAAGCGATTCCCCAGCCACGGACTTAACCATTCCCGCGCATTGAATCTCGAAACAGGCAGGTTCATTCGCGAAGTTCCAAGCCCGCTCGCCGCAGGCGAAATTGTACAATACGAATCGACACTGGCTCATTTGATCGGCCAGACGATTTCATTCTTTGTCATGCGCGAAGGACCGCCATTCCCGTCCAAGGCGGCCGCAGCGACACCGACGGAGGGCGGAGACGAACCCACCAAGCCGACGGACGCTCCAAAACCGCTGACGCCGACGCCGAAGGACAAGACGGAGGACAAGGAACTCGAGAAGGAAGAACTCTCGTGGTTGATGGAGGGGTTTGCAATGTACTGTTCCGTGCGTTTCACGGGTTCGAATCAGATGTATTGCGTAACAAATTCACAATACGTCGGAAGTCTTGCCATCGCCGACAAAAATAAAGATACGGCCTACCGGCTTATTTGTTGTGAAATCGCGCAGGGCGTCGAGGACAAAGCTAAAGATTTTTCATTATTAACGCACACCGACACGAACGCGCTTACTTATATTGACCTCGCGAAGAGCTGGTCTTTCTATGACTGGATGATGCGCCCTGAAAACCGACCGAAATTGGTCGCGGTCATGAAGGGAATGCGAGGGCCGCATTCGTTTGCGGCTTCGTTAAAGATGAATGCCGGCATGTCGACGCAGCAGCTCGAGGAACAATGGAAAGCTTTTGTAATGAAAGAGTACGTCGGAGGGAAGAAGAAGCCTGCGAACTCGGGTCCTTCGACCGAACCAAAAGGCAAAGAAAAGGACAAGCCGAAGAAGTAAGAAGAATTAAAATTAATAAAAAAGCCGGGCGGGAATTTCCCGCCCGGCTCGATTTTGTGCCGCCTGGAGGCGGCACGCGCTTCGTTAGTTAACTTGATTGGCTAGTTAATAACGAGTCCCGCGATCAAACTCATCGTCAATGGGAAGATCTGATTGTTAACATCAATCTCCGCGTATTGAAGATAGAACGTTCCGGAGATTCCCGCCGGAACAATCACGTTCCACTGCGTGATTCCGTTGCTGGCAAACGGCCCGACCGGGTCCGAAAAGTTAAGATCGCCACAGCCGCCGATACCATAGGTCATATACGGCGGAATGGGGGTCGAAACGATGCAACTGCTGTACGCGAGTATCGGGTAGAATCCGACGCTCGGACTCGCCATATAAATGGTGAGCGGCGTTCCATTGAGCACCGGGTTTTTGTCAAAGAATACAAATCTCGTCGCGACCGGATTGATCGTAATCGGGATCGCATTCGATGTGCCGGCCGGACTCGTAACTGTAACATTCACGCTGCCGAGTTGGGCCGGCGGCGGAATGAACCACAGCGTAATGGAATTGTCATTGTTAATGAGGAAGCCGCCCGCGTAGTTCGTGCTGCCAACTGCGACGCTTGTCGTGCCGAGCAGACCCGAACCGGAGATCGTGATCGTTGGAGTCAGGAGCGGGCTCGCCACCGCGACAGGATTCGGCGACACACTCGTCAGAACCGGCGTTTCGCTCACCGCGCCATTGATAGCCAGACCGAATCCCTGCGGGCCGGTCGGAACGCTCGTGGCCGTGATCGTAACTGTATAAACGCCGACGGTCGGGTTATTTAACAGAACGCGCTCGACGTTATTTTTCGCGTCGGCGACGCCGCCCGTGCTCGAAAAACCGCTCGTGAACACGTTGCCGAGATAGTTAATATTTCCCGGAGCCGTGACTTTGAGGTCGAGATTGTTAATAACCGGGTTGGCCGCGTTGATGGTCCCGGGCGCGTCGTGGAACGCGAGCGTGACGGCGAGCTTTTCCGAACTGGAAGTGACGCTGAATGTATAAACTTTCGTTTGTCCCGTCGTCATGCCGACGGACTTGCGAACATCCTTAACAATCAGTTTTCGCGTGTCGCCGGTGAAGGAAAGGCCCTGATCCATTTGCAGCCGGCCCCAGCCTTCCTGATTGCTCGGATAGCCCGCGACTCCGGTCATGTCGACGCAACTGTTAATTTCGACGGCCTTGATCAATGCGCCCGTCGGCGTCAACGCATTCGCGGGGACCGCGGCGCCCGTCGGATAAAATCCGGCCGTGAAGTATTGTCGAATTAACAAACAAGCCCCGGTCGCGGACGGGCACGCCATGCTGGTTCCCGTGAGAGTCGCGGTGTTGCACGAACCCGTTCCCGCGGAAATCGTGCTGCAGCCGGGAGTGCAAACTTCCGGTTTGCGGCGGCCGTCGGAAGTCGGGCCAGCGCCGCCGACGCAGAAGCTGTTCGCGCTCGCGCCGTTTTGCGACGCTTCGACCGCGATGAGATCCTTGGCGTTTTCCGGATTCTTTAGTGAAGACGTGTCCGTCGCGGCGAAGAGCACGACGTTGTCCTCGTTGTTCCAAGAGAATGTATCAATTTGATTGCAAAGCGTGTCGTAAGCCGTCGTCGTGTCGTTGCCCCACGAATTGGTATGAGCGCGGGCACCATTATTAGCGTGCGTCACCGCCGTTGAGTTAAACGTAGACGTCGGGAATCCCGTCGTGTGCGCGATCTTTGCAAGATAAGCGTGGCCGCGCTCCGTCGTCGTGCCGTTGACCGGGAATGGATCGCCGACAGTCGTTCCCGCCGTGTGCGTACCGTGCACCGAGTTCGTCACGGAGCCGCCGTAGTATACAATTTTTCTGTGATTCGGCCCGATCGGATTTCCGTTCGGATCGGCAAAATAACAGGACGTCGTACTCATGCCGTCGTCCATGTGGCCGGCGACCTGGTTTTCGCCGTGGATTCCTTTTGTAAAGATCTTCGTGTTTCCGGAGACGAACGTTTGGATCGTCCACTGTTCTGTTGTATTTCGCGAGGTAATGACGGACGCCGGTTCGACCCATTGAATATCGGGTGCCTGCGCAAGCCAGCGCGCGACCGACGGTGCCGCGACCGCGTCGAAGATGACTCGATCCGTATCTTCATAGGAAGCGAGCACGGTCGCGCCGCGCTCCGTGATTTGTAACAACGCGTCGGATTTGGAAATTCCGGGGAACGCTACAACTGTAATCTTTAGAAGATCGTTCGTGTGCCGCTCGCTGAGCGAAATTTCGCGAATGCGCGCGTCGAGGCGGTAGGCCGGGTGAAACGCGCCTGTCCACGCGACGGACGACATCGTCATGATCTGTTCGAGCTGGCCGGTGCTCGCGCGGACGATGAATGTGTTATTCGGAACGTAATCTAACAATTGGGCGCCTGTCGCCGTAACTGTAGCTTTCGCCGTATCTGTAATCGGCGGGTGCAACTGCACCAGATAATATCCAATTTCGCCCGCATGCGTTTCCGGCGCGACGAGATCGACTTCCATTTCGGGTTCGGCGCCCGTTGTATCAAATTCCGCGTATTTTAACGATAACCAACGCGGCAGCGAGGCGCGCTGATTCGCCTCATCATATGTAATCTTGGATTCAGGCGCGGCGGGAAGCGGCTTGGGGGCGTTTTGTTGTGCAAAACTCGTGGCGGCGAATGCCACGCCCAGCAGCACGGCGAGAGCTGCGCCGTATTTTGTGAATAACATTGGGGAGTCCTAAAGTGGGAGGAGAGAAACTTGCGGGACAGCAAAGCATGTTCGCGCGTGACACTTATGGCAAGTCGCATGGCCACGAACACGAGATGTCCATGGATTACGACACAGGCGGATCCCCCCCGGGTTCCACCCCAAATTGGGTGCAAACATGAGAATCCTAGACTCAGTTCATCCGCCAAATTCCAAGCGCACCCAGTCCATTATTCCATGAACGCGCCTTGATTTAGGTTTATCGACTGGCCGGTCATTCCCACACATTCCGGCGACGTCATCCACGCAACAAGCGATGCCACTTCCTCTGGCTGAGACATTTTCCGAAATGGAACAGATTCCATGGCGCGCGCTCGGGCCGCTTCGAGGCTGACTCCCATTCCCGACGCCATCCCACGAAGACCGTCGAGCGCCATTTCTGTTTCAACCCAACCGGGACAAATAGCGTTCACCGCGACTCGTTTGGGCGCGAGTTCAAGCGCGAGCGAACGCGTAAGGCCGATGAGGCCGGCTTTTGTAGCACAATAGGCCGAATAACCGGGAACGCCGAATTTACCTAAAATCGACGATACAATTACGATATCGCGCCGCAGCGATTCGCCGGCAAGATTAGCAATGGCCGCGCGAACCGAAAAGTAAGTTCCGTCCATATTTGTAGCTACAATTTCTCGCCAGCGATCGCGCGAACCCGGTTCATTGACGCCGCCGATTCCCGCATTTGCGACAAATATCGAAATCGGGCCGAGGTCCATTGCGATCCGCCCGAGCACATCATTGCAACTCTGCTCTTCGCGAATATCTAAACAATAAGCCCTGGCTCCCGTCTCCGCGGCGACGGCGCCGAGTCGCGCGGCATCGCGTCCTGCAATCGCAACGCGTGCGCCGTCGCGCGCAAGACGGCGCGCGATCGCGCGTCCGATGCCGGTTCCGCCGCCGGTCACGACGGCAACGCGACCGCCCGCGTGATTTGGAGTTGCTTCGCTTTGTGATCGGGAGGGTTGTGCGCTCATGTTGGTTCTCGCGGAATCTATTATTTCCAGACTCCGAACAAAAGTTTGTTTTTCGCGCCGCGGCGGTTGGACCCATAAACAATAACAAAATCCTCGCGCTTGTCGCCGTTCAAGTCGAGGCCCCGCAAGTCCACTTCGTTCCAAAGTTCGATCGATGGAATCTTAATTTTAAGCGATGGAACGTCGCGAATGAACTCTTTCCGGTCTCCCGGGAAAACCGCGAGCTCGTCATTCGAGACCATGGTGACAAAATCCGTCATCCCGTCGCCGTTGACGTCGAGAAATGCCGCGAGAAGACGAGTCGAAACATTAATTTTACCTTCGTCGCCGTCGAGTAATATATCCAATTCAAAAGTATGTTTCCAATCGGGCGACGCGGAGAACACGTCGGGGCCGCCCGTATTCTTATATATCCAAAGATCGATATTAACTTTACGCGAAAGCAGCGCCTTCAACGCTCCGGCAATACCGATTTTTGGAAGACGCGGAACGATGAGATCGGGCCTTCCGTCGCCGTTGAAGTCGCGCGCCTGCGCGAGAACGACCCAGCCGTCGGCGTCGATCACGCGATCGGGCGTCTCGGCGCCGAATTCGCCGGGTTTTCCAAATGTTATAAACACCTGTCCGTCGCGAAAACGGGATGATACAAAATCCGGCACGCCGTCGCCGTTCAAATCGTTGGCGATCAGGCCGACCGCACGATCGTTTATTTCCTCGTTTCTGCGCGTGCCGCGCGCTTCGCGAAATTGATCTTCATTATCGAATCGAAAGAGCCCGCGCGCATGTTCGATTTTCTCGATGCGGCGGTCGCGAATTCTATAAATCCACGCGTCGTTGCCGCGCGAAACCGAAAGCAGCTTTTCGACCGCGCCAGACGGAGTCGCGCAACGAACGGCGGCGGCGCGGGGCAGTTCGAATGTTTGTTTAATAAAAGAGCCGGGACGGTTCTGGCCGGAATCCACCGAGACGGCGACGGGCGCGCGCGCCGTGCCGATTCGAATCCATCCGTCCGCGGTTTGGGAAAATATCTCGATTCCCGCGCCGGTTGGAATTAATAATTCGGGCGAACCGTCGCCGTCGAAATCTTCATGAAAAGAAAAGTAAATTGGAGGCGCGCCGGCCGCGCGCGCGGCGAGGGGGTCCTTGAGCGACGGAAGCGGAATTATTTCAAAAGCGGCGGTGGAATCGTCGAGCGCGCGGGACAGAACGCCGCGGGACGTTAATAATAAAAGTCTATCCTTGGGATGGGCGCGCGTCGTGCCTGGCGGATCGAGCGGCGCGGCGTCGATCGCGACGACATCGGCCGGAAGTTTTATTATTATATCGGATCTCTTCGAAAACGCGCCGTCCGCGCCAAGTTTGTGGACCTCCACGCGGCGGTCGATCAATAATATTGCGTCCTTGCGACCGTCGCCGTCCGCATCCGCCGGAAACACGGCCGCGACCGGTTCGGCGAAGTCCATTTCCGTGAGAACGGCGGTCGATTGCGCGCGCGGAGCGAGCATCGCGGATGCGAACATTACTGATTTGAGCACGATTGCGATCATTTGGGAGCGAATTGTATAATCCGAAAAATCTGCGCGTCGGGAATGACGATTTCGGCCCGCCCGTCTCCGTCCATGTCGATGATTTGTAAATCATTCGTCGCGCGTAGCTCAATCACCATCATCGGTTTTGTTGCAAAATCGTATCCGCCGCGTTCGATCAATCCGGCTTTGCGGCGCGTTCCCTTGTAGACGCGAATTAACTTTTCCTCCTCGACAGCCAACAAATCGTTAACTCCGTCGCCGTCGAAATCGCCGCTGAAATAGGCGCGCGGCTCGACTCCGCCTCGCTCCAAAACCTTAAAATCGAGCTCGACGTCGCGCTCGACGGTCGGGTTCGCCGGATACTTGCCGTTTTCCATCAAAAATAGAAAATAAGAAACTTTCGCCGAATTTAACACGGCATTTTTAATATTACTCAAAAGATCTGTCCGATAACTCGAAACCAACAGATCCTTGAATCCGTCGCCGTCGAAATCGATCGCCTGCGGGACGATGGACACGCCCGCGGAACTCACGACCTGGTCGGGCCGCGGATCGAATCCCGCCGTTCCTTTTCGGCCAAAATATATTAATTGAGAAGTCGTGAGCGTGTCCCAGAGGCCGATGTTGCCTTCCGTGTGGGAAACGATGAAATCGCATACGCCATCATGATTAAGATCGACGGCCTCGGCCATTTCGTATATTAAATTATCGCTTTTCAATTCGCGTCGGAGCGGGGGCGACGGGCGGACGGCGGCCTCCCTGGCGAAGCGGCCGCCGGGTTTTCCATAATAAACGATCATCTGCGGCGCGCCGCTCGGATCGCATACAAAAAAATCCGTATTTCCGTCGCCATCGAGATCCGCGAGAAACGGCCGCGGCAGCGATTTTGTTACCGAGAAAAAACGATTCGTGCTCGATTCCGCGCTCACGGCGGGAAGTACGCGGAATACGTCTGCGGGCTTCAGATTTCCCGATCCGTCCGCCCGCAATATTACAAATCCATCCGGCGTCGGCGTGACGATCGAGTCGCTCGCGGTCTCGCGGCCGAAGAGCACGAGATCCCAATTCGGGAGCGACGTTTCGCTTGGATAATCAAAAAACGCCGGAATATCACAAATACGCCGGAACGCATCGGCGGAATGGATCTCCGTGTCGCCGAATTGTGTCGTTGCAGCGAGAGCGCCGGCCTCGTCGAATAGTATAATCTCTTTTCCGGGAGCTGGAAGAACGTCGGCGATCGAAAACGCGCGCGCCGACCGAGGCACGACGTAGGTCGCGCGGCTTTCCTGAGAGAATCCCGAGGGCGTGTTCCAAAATATATCGATTCTTCGTTCGGTGCGCGGCGAAATGCGCGATGGAAACAATGGAAAACCGGCGGGCGCGAATCTCGCAAGCGGAACCGGCACGTACGATATGAGTACAATATCGAGCCGGCCGTCGCCATTCAGATCATAAAGCAGGTGCCGATCCCTTCGGCCGCCAAATGTTACTTTTGTAATGGATATGTTCGAATTCCTCGAGTCGTCCTGACGCGGCGCGGCGGCGAGAAAGACCAATAGCAGCGCGGGCCATTTCACGACAGCCAATCCTTCTTAATAAAAATCCGCGCGCCGGCTGAGAAAAATAACAAAGCGGCCGAAGCCGGCAGCGAGATCGCAAATGTAATATCGGCCCAATCCTGAAGAGTATAGATGCCGAACCACGTGGGGCGCGGCGCGTTGTGGCCGAGCGCGAATTCGCGCAGCGTGTCGAACGGCGCGGCCGTATAATTTGGAAACACCCACGGCCTCGAGAATTCGAACACGAACGTCAGAAGCGCACATAACAAAAGAAAACCGATCGAGACCGCGTTCGCGGCCGCCGCGTTTCGCGAGAGGACGCTTACAAAAAACGAAAATCCTAGAATTCCGAAAAGGGCGAGATGGCACAAAATCATCGCGAACAGAACGTAAATAGCCAATTCCGCCGTCGATGAAATCGTAATGATCTTCACCGCGGGTCCGAAATCCGCGACGGCCGCGCTTCCGGCGAACGACGCGGCCGCGCCCGACAAAAGTAATATTTCCAAATAAGCCGCGAGCGCGAGAAATTTCGCAAAATATAATTTTCCGCGCGCGATCGGCCTCGCGAGCGCGATCCGCAGCGTGCCCGACGAAGCTTCGCCCGCGATCGCGGCCGCGGCGGCCAGCGATATAAATAAACCGGTCAAAATCGCGGCGCCTTTCGCGCCCGAAGCGAAATATACAAAACCATTCAGGGCGGAGTCGGTCGCGGGGCCGCCGCCGCCGACCTGCTGTTGGATTTTCGCGATTTTTTGTTCGATCCTCGGCGCAATCGCGCCGAGAAAACCCGCGCAAATTGTAACGAGGATCGAAATGATAAATGAACTTTTCCTACGCAAACGAAACCACTCGCCCGCGAGCGCTTGTCGAATGCCAATTCTCATTTAAGGGGGCTCATTTGGATATGTTCATGCGGAAACGCTCACGTCCGCCCTTCGCCGCCGGCCGAGCCGACGGTTTTTATGAAAAAATCCTCAAGCGTATGATTCTCCTTGAGATCGGCGACGCTCGAAACCGCGAGGAGTTTGCCGCCGTCGAGAATCGCGACCCGGTCGCACGTCGCCTCCACTTCCGGTAACAAATGGCTCGATAAGAATATCGTGACGCCGCGGTCGCGAAGTTGTTTTAATAATTTTCTGATATCTACAGTTCCAATCGGATCGAGGCCGTCGGTCGGCTCGTCGAGCACCAGCAGGCGCGGTTTTCCGAGCAACGCCGTCGCGAGCGCGAGACGCTGTTTCATGCCGCGCGAAAATGTAGTGATTCGGTCGCGCTCGCGGCCTTCGAGGCCCACGTCGCGTAATAATTGATATATTTTATCGTCGTTCGTTTCGGGCCCGGCGAGCGCCGCGCACGATCGCAAATGATCGCGGGCGTTCAGCCAATCGTAAAGCGCGGCCGATTCGACGAGCGCGCCCACGCCCTCGAGCGCGGCGAGCCGATTATGAATAATACTATTTCCAAAAATCCGCGCGTCGCCCGCCTTCGGGCGCGCGAGTCCGAGCAGACAGCGGATCGTCGTCGTTTTCCCGGCGCCGTTGCGCCCGAGAAATCCGAAGATTTCGCCGGTCTCGACGCGCAACGTAAGCGCATCGACGGCGCGGCGACGCCCGAAATCACGGGTCAATCCGTCAAATTCAATCGCAGGCGCCGCCATCATCGCAATATTACGCCGCGCGTGGCGGAAGCGAGAGAGGAAGTGCGGCGACCGCGCGCGAATCCGGCGGGGCGCCGCGCGCCGCGCCGGAAATCACGCGGCCGGATAAGTAATTATTTTGGTTTGGAAAGCCGCGCTTCCACTTCCACCGCGAGCGCCTTCACGTCGGCGGCGTCGAGCGCAGAGATTAAGATTCCGCCTCTTTCGTTAACAATTGGCCGCAGGCTCGCGTCGTCGACGAGGTCGCGTTTATTAAAAACGAGCATCTGCGGAATCCATTCGAAACCCAAATCGCGAAGTGTAGAATTTACAGTTTCGATCTGCCGGGGAAACGCGGGGTTCGACGCGTCGACGATGTGTAATAACAAATGCGATCCGTCGATTTCTTCGATCGTGGCGCGAAACGCGTCGAGCAGCATTTCCGGAAGCTCTTTTATGAATCCGACAGTATCGATAAAAACGCATTCGCCGCCGCGGGGCAGGCGTGCGCGGCGCGTCGTGGTTTCCAGCGTTGCAAATAATAAATTTTCGGCGAAAACGCCCGCGCCCGTAAGCGAGTTGAACAGTGTCGATTTTCCGGCGTTCGTGTAACCGACCAGCGAAACCGTCGCGATGTTCGACATGCGCCGGCGCTTGCGCATTTCCTCGCGGCGCGCGGCGATTTCGTTAATTTTTTTCTTTAATTTAACGATATTGTCGCGAATGACGCGCCGGTCGGTCTCGATTTTCATTTCGCCCGAGCCGCGCATGCCGCGCCCGCCGCCCAAACGCGAAAGATCGACGCCCTGGCCCGCGAGGTGCGGCGCCATATATTGTAATTTTGCAAGATCGACGCGCAACTTGCCGTCGCCGGTCACCGCGCGCCGACCGAAAATTTCTAATATTAACATTGTGCGGTCCATGACGGCGAGTCCCGAGTCGCGTTCGAGATTGCGCGCCTGCTTCGGCGAGAGTTCGCCGTCGAAAACCAACCGTCCTGCATTCATTATATTCGCGCGATGCACGACCTCCTCGAGAAATCCGCTGCCTACAAATGTTGCCGGATCGATGCGGTCGCGTCTTTGTAACATTCGGTCGACCACGACCATGCCGCACGACCGCGAAAGTTCGGAAAGTTCAGCCATCGACTCGCGCGCAGGAGCCGCGGCGCCCGTCGTGATTGCTACTAAAAAAACGCGGTCGAGCGCGTCGATTTTTTTGAAGCGTTCCGCCGTTTTTGATAATTCCTGTTCCCGCGCTTCGAGCCGTTCCAAATAATCATTTGGAATTCCCGATACGGAATATTCGCGCCACTCGATCGGTTCGCCCTGTCCGGGCGGCAGCACGGCGCCTTCGCGAATCGTGTGGGGAGTTCCGACGCGGTCGATGCCAATGAATACAATAGAGTCGAGCCGGAGTTTTGTAAGTAATAATCGATCCGATGCGCCGACCTTGACATTTTCAGGTTTTGTACAAATAAAACGGACGCCGCGCAGGCGGCCGCCGCGCGGCGTGTCGGTTCTCGCTTCCTCCGGGAACTCCACTTCGAGCGCGTCGCCCACCGCGACGGCCTTTACGCGTCCGCGCCGGTCGATAATGATTCCTACCATTCGTCCGGTCCGGCCCGCGATTTCACCCATTTCGCGGGCGATTTCATGTGTCACGGCGCGATCCAGTTCCGGGCGGCGGGTATACAATTTTTCGAGCGCGCCAAGCTCGGAAGCCGCGAGGCCGGATATTTTACCAAAGAGCCTGTTTGTCACGTTGTGTCCGAATGATAAAGCGCACGCGGGAAAATAACAATGAACTGAAGTAGGATCCCGCGGAATGTCCGCGAAACCATTAAGACTCTGGATCGCGATTTTCGTCGCGCTCGCGGCCGGCGCATTCTTGCGCTTTCAGCTGTTGAAATCGGAGTGTTTTTGGTTCGACGAGGCCGCGCAAGTCGAATGGAACGACCGGCCATTCTTAAATTTTATTTCCGACCGGTTCGACCAAGTCGATCCTCCGCTGAACGAAATTGTAGCATGGGCATATAATAATACTCTCCGGGCCGTCGCGCCGAGACTCGCGAACAGCGAGCGCGCGATCCGGCTGCCCACGGTGTTTTATGGTTTATTAATGATCGTCGTCATGGCGTTCGCGGCCGCGGAGGCCTTCGGCGAGCCGGCGGGAATCGCGGCGGCGGCGCTCACGGCGGCGAATCCATATCTCGTCCGTTATTCGCAGGAGGCGAGAATGTATTCATTCATGATGCTGCTGACGGCGTGCGCGCTGTGGGCCACGGTTCGAATATTAAAATATGGCAACGCGCCGGACCGCGATCGGCGGGCGCGAATCGCGCTCGGATTGTTCCTCGGAGGCGCCGCGCTCGCGCATTATTATACATTAGTTCCGGCGGCGCTTCTCGCGGCGGGATCGTACATTTACTGGCGCAAGAGCCGCGAGGCGCGGCATCGAGAATTATTGCAAGGCGCGATTCTCGCGCTCGTAGTCGCCATTCCTTACGTCGCGGTTCAGGCGATTTATGTTAAATTAACTGGCCATGGCACGCGTCCGTGGCTTGGCAGTCTTGGGCGGCCGGATTTCGAGACAGCGGTATCGACCGCGAAAGCGTACGCGCTGGATTTGATACCATCGGGTCTGGCCGCGGCGAACGCGCCCGCGTTCGAGCGAGTCCTGGTTATTGCGGGAGGCGTCTGTTTCGGTACGCTAATTCTGCTCGGCGCGCTCGCGCCGCGGCCCGGCGGCGATCGTCCGCTTCAATTATTATTAATATTATTTTCGATCGGCCCGTTTGTAATGATATTCGGCCTTTCGCAGTGGCATCAGTTATATCATCCGCGGTATCTGCTGGCGACGCTTCCGGCAATGATTCTACTCGGGAGCCGTTTCCCTTGGAAAACGCTATTATTCATATTCACCGGCGTTTATGCTGCCGCCTGTCTCGGCGTGGGGCCGCGTTATCGAGAAATTATACAAAAACCTGACTATCGCTCGGCGGCCGCGGCGCTCGCGAAGGAGTTCGAATCCGGCGACGAAGTCGACGTCGCCGTAATCGACAGACTCCCAATGCAATATTATCTAAAACGACTCGGAAAGCCCGTCGACGAGATCGCGAACGCGATCGAGCAATCGGTTTCCGACCGAAGCCAGCCGCCCAATCCGATGGCGCCGCGCTACAAATTGCGAGACGCAAGGCCGCGAGCGCGGATATTCGAAATCGACACGCTTCCGGGCTGGTCGCGGCTTTATGTGATGGACGCGACGGAATTGTTTATGAATCGCATTCCGGTCGATTCGCCGCCCGTTTTGCATAAACTATTATTCGAATCGCGGCCGTTTGCTTATATTCGGATTTGGTTGCGCGAAAACGCCCGGCCGCGCTGAATCAATCGTTCGAACCCGAGCTCAGATCATACGTATAGGGCAGGAACGCGTCGCCCAGCAGAAACAAAATTATATTATCCAAAACCGCGGGATCCTGGTGGACTTCGTCGTGGAGCGCGATGCTGGCGAGGCGTTGCGCAAACGGCAGATCGAGCGCGCTTTCGAGCGTGACGCGGCCGTCGCCGGGAGTAAAGATCTTATATTGAAATTCTTTTTCTCGATCGAATGGATCGGACCAGGGCAGTTGGAAACGCATTTCATAACCGTTCGACTTATTTTTACATAAAACGCCTCGGCCGAGCGTCCGCTCCGACGTCCCGCCGACGGCCAGGGCGCGCAGATGTTCGGGCGGCGTCCAGTCTTCCTCGAGCGCATCCCACCATCGTCGGGCGCGCGCGAGCGATTTTTCGAAATACGCCCGATGGTTGGGCTCGCGCCAAAGCCGGGGAAGCCATCCGAGCTGCTCCCACGTCGCGGGATCGTAAATATTAAACATATGATTCGACGCGTCGCGATATTTTTTCAGCTCGCGGTCGCCGTTCGTATAATCAAGATAACAATCCACGCTCGGGCATGGTAACAATTGATAGGCCGAGGGCATCGATCGAATTTCGTCGCTGCTGATGAGCTGCCCCGAATAAAACGCGCCGTATCCTTTTAACAAAAACTGGAGGAGCGCGAGCGAACCGTGATGCGGCGACCCCATGAAAACGACCGCGGAAACATTGTCCGCGCCCTCTCCCGTCGGTTCGGCGTAGACTTTATCGAGCACGTCGCGGCCGCCGTACATTAAATAATAACGAACGATGAGTCCGCCGAAGGAGTGCGCGACAATCATGACCTTTTCGCCCGGGTCGCTTCGCGTGTCGCGCACGCGCTCGACGGCGCGGGCGAGTTCGCCGGCCGATTCGACGGCATCGCGGCGAAAATCATAATGAAAAACGAATGCGTCCTCGTCGGAGCGCGGAAAATCGCAATCTCCGACCGTATATCCCATTTCCCGAAATGTATTGATCAACGGACCATAAATATCGGAACTGTATATTCCTGGCAGCACCGGGATTTTCTCGACGATTCCGACGGGAACGAAATCGTCTTTAACATTTATGGGATCCTCCGCCGCGGCAGAATCGATTCGAAAACCGAGTTCGGGCGGGGGTGCGATGCCGAACACCTGCGATGCGCGCAGCCATTCGACGTGTCCCGATCGCCGGTCGGCCAGGATCGATCCGAGAATTCCGGGCACGAGGATGACCGGGGGTTTCTTATCAATTGAATTCTTCGCGAGCCGCGCCATGTCGCGACGTCCCGGCGAGAATACACATCCCGCCGCGAATATGCATAACACGGCGGCGAGTCCCGCCGCGATCCGGTCCTTTAACGCGTCTTGCATTCTAAACATTGCCTTCGTGTGAGCGAACCGTGAGGACGACTTTGCCGAGATTCTCGTTATTCTTTAATATCTGATGCGCTTCTTCCACTCGGGAGATCGGTAATGTTCGATCCACGACCGGTGAGATGGCGCCGCTCGCGACTAACGCGCCGAATCGGCGCTCGAAACTCCTCATCATGGTCGCTTTCTCCGCGACGCTCCGCGCGCGAAGCGTCGATCCGATGAGGCGCGCCCTTTTTTTCATTAAAATTGACAAATCCACGGAGCCCTGCGCGCCCGTCAAGAGAGAGATGATTACAATTCTGCCCCCTGTGTTCAACAATTGTAAATTTCGCGAGAGATAGCCCGCCCCGGCGATGTCGAGAACGACGTCCACGCCGGTTGTATATTTAAGGATATTTCCCGCAAAGTCGGAGTCTCGATGGAAGACGGCGCGCTCAGCGCCGAGCTTGACGCATAAGTATTGCTTTTCCGGCGTCGACGCAGTCGCGAAAACCCGCGCGCCGGACGCCCGGGCAAGTTGTATCGCCGCGGATCCCACGCCGCTCGCGCCGCCGTGAATCAATACAGTTTCTTTTCTTCGCAAACCCGCCTCGACGAATAAATTTATGAAAGCTGTATAAAACGCCTCGGGAAAGGCGGCCGCCGTGGCAAATGACCAATGATCGGGAATTTTCATAATATTCGATTCGTGCACCGCGACGCGTTCCGCATAACCGCCGCCCGCGAGGAGCGCGCAGACGCGATCGCCGGGCTTGAACGCGGATGCGCGCGCGCTCGTCTCGCGAACGACGCCCGAGGCCTCGAGCCCCATCGTTTCCGGCGCGCCCGGCGGCGGCGGATATTTTCCAGCGCGCTGAAGCAAGTCCGCGCGATTGACGGCCGTTGCGAATATGTCGATCAATACGCCGCCTTCGCCCGGCAACGGATCCGGCGCTTGACGCCAGCTCAATTGTTGAGTTTGAGGATCGACGTGGATCGCAAACATGCGCGTATTCCTACCGAAAAGGCCGCGCGAAATCTACATTTCGAATCTTGACAAGCAATGCCATGGACCTGAAACTTTCTGGTCCGCGCGAGGCGACGCAAGCGTTCCGACGCGCGCACCATTCAGAACGGTTGATAATATTATGAAGTTACAAGTAATCAAGCACTTTGGATTATTGTTTGTAATTTTGATTTTTGCGCCCCTGGCGGCGGCGCAGCTCCCTCAATTTACGGAAACGCAGTTTCACGGAGGTCCGTCGCCAAAACATATTACAATAGGCGACGTGAACGGAGACGGATATGAAGATCTTGTGGCATCCAACACCGCCTCCGGAAGCGTTACGGTCATGTTTGGTAATAATCATGGGGGATTCGCGTCGTCCAATACGATTCCCGTCGGCCCGCTTCCTCAATTTATAATGTTGGCGGATCTCAATCTCGACGGAAAACCCGACGTCGTCGTCGCGTCCGCGCTGGGCAATTTTGTTACCGCGCTCGGCAATGGCGCGGGGAATTTTACAATAAACGGCAGTTATGGCGCGGGTGCATCCCTTACACCGCAACATCTGCGCGCCGCCGACGTGAATACGGATGGAAAGACAGACGTTATCATGGCGTCAACCTCGGCCTTTTCCGGCCCAATACAAGTATTCACGGGCGACGGAACGGGGCTTCTCTCCGGCCCGATTCTGAGCCCCGGAACCCTTTTGCCGATCGATATCGTCCCCGTCGATTTGAATCATGACGGCAAAATTGATATTGTTGCATCGCATATTACTCAAAACGCCGTTAGTTGGAAGTTTGGAGACGGCGCCGGCGGGTTTCCGTCCAATCCGAATAATGTTATATCGAATATTATGAAAGCCGGCGACCTTTTTATTGCAGATTCGAACGGCGACGGATTTTCGGACATTTTTGTAACAAATGCGATCGCCGGCGCGGGCAAGCTCACGCGCATTGGCGGCGGAAACGGCGCCGGGTTTTTCACGCCCGTATCCGTATCCTCCGGCGGGGATTTGCCCTCCGGAATTGCCGGCGCCGACATCGACCGCAACGGAAGAATCGATATGATCGTGTGCAATCTGAATTCCGATAATATTGCATTTCTGCTCGCGAGCGCCGACGGGAATAGTTACTCTCTAGCCGGCACGACTCGCACAGGCGCGGGACCGTTCGGAATCGCCGCAGTCGACCTCGACGGCGACGGAAATACGGATTTTGTAACCGTAGATTATTTATCTTTCAATTGCAGCGCAATCATAAATCAAACGCCCGCGCCGCCGGCGACAGGCGAGTTCGGAACGGGAACGGCCGGCTGCAATGGCGAGCTCGGCATCACGTGCAACCACGCGCCGGCGGTCGGCACGTCGGGATTCAGAATTTATATTAGTAATGCGCCGGCGGCGGCGGACGGAATGTTTATCATGGGCGACGCCGGAGATTTCGACGGCATCTACGATCCGGGAATGGATATTTTGTTACATGTGAGTCCCGTGTCGACGCACATTGTCAGTCTTCCGATCGCGAGCACGGCCGCCGGCGAGGCGACGCTGACCATGCCGGGGATTGTGCCGCCGCAGTTCGCGGGATTTGTGTTTTTTGCGCAAGCGGAATTTCCATGGAGCGCAACCGCGATTTGCGACCCGTCGTCGACCGGCTGGAGTTCCTCGCGGGGATTTTATTTTATAATTCAACCTTAGCAGGGTTGCCAGGACGTCGACGCGGAACTCCTTCATGAATCGTCGGGTTCACGCGCCGGCTGAATGCTAATGAAAACTCCACGGGCTATTATTATTGTGTTGGACGGCGTGGGCGTCGGTTCGCTGCCCGACGCCGGCCGTTTCGGCGACGAGGGCACCAATACATTGTTACATACGGCCCAGGCTGCAGGATCGTTAACAACGCCGACGCTCGTCGAACTCGGCCTCGGAAATATACAGGTCGCCCCCGGACTTCCGCGGGTTTCGTCTCCGAAAGCGTCGTTCGGGCGCATGCGCGAGCGCTCAGCGGATAAAGATACACAAAGCGGCCACTGGGAAATGATGGGATGTCCTCTCCCGCGTCCGTTTACACATTTCGACCATGGATTCCCGCCGGAAATCATCGATCGTTTTTGTAAAGAAGCCGGAGTCGCGCGCGTGCTCGGCAACAAGCCGGCGAGCGGTACGGAAATTCTCAAGGAACTCGGACCCGAGCATGAAAGGACCGGCCTTCCGATTGTTTATACTTCCGGAGATTCGGTGTTTCAGATCGCCGCGCACGAAGAAATTGTCGGCGTCGAAAAGTTGTATCAATGGAGCGGAATCGCGCGCCACATTCTCGATCCCTATCGCGTCGGGCGCGTCATCGCGCGCCCGTTCGTCGGAACGGGCGGAAATTACAAAAGAACGTTCAATCGTAAGGATTATTCGATGCCGCCCCCCGCGCCGACCGTGCTCGACGAATTGAAGGAAGCGGGCGTTCGCGTCGTCGGTATCGGTAAAATTGAAGATATATTCGCCGGACGCGGACTGACCGAATCGATTCATACGGAAGGAAATCGCGACGGCATGCGGCGATCGATCGAAAAATTAAAAATGATGGACGGCGGCGTTTTGTTTATCAATCTCGTCGACTTCGACAGCCAGTACGGCCACCGCCGCGATCCGATCGGCATGGCGCGCGCGCTCGCCGAATTCGACGAGGATTTGCCCGCGCTCATGGCCGCGATGGAACCGGGCGATAAGTTATTTATCACCGCGGATCACGGCAACGATCCGACGTTTACAAAAACCACGGATCACACGCGGGAATACGCCCCGATTCTTATATATGAAAAAGGAGCGGCCGGCCGCGATCTGGGCGAACGCGAGAGTTTCTGCGACGTCGGATCCACGGTGATTGAAATGTTCGGTTTGCACTGCTCCGCCGGGAAGAAATTAGCATAAAAATTTAATTAAATGAAAAGCGAACACTTTCGAAATAATAACTTTCCCCGCTGGGGCAAGACCGCGACGCCGCGGACGATCCGTCTGTTGCAAGGCGGCGAGCCGCGCCGCTTCGAATTCGCCGGCGCGATACATATTTTTTTCGAATTTATTCAGGGTTATCGATTCTTTCATTTTCTCGGCCCGTGCGTGACGGTTTTCGGATCCGCGCGATTCGGCGAGAATCATAAATATTACAAACTCGCGCGCGAAGTGGGACAACAACTTGCGCGCGTCGGATTCACCGTCATGACGGGCGGCGGTCCGGGAATCATGGAGGCGGCAAATCGCGGCGCGCGCGAAGGCGGCGGCGTCTCCGTCGGATGTAATATTATACTACCGAAGGAGCAGCAGCCCAATCCCTATCTCGATCACTGGCTCAACTTTCATTACTTTTTCGTGCGAAAAGTAATGTTGGTCAAATATTCCTACGCGTTCATCGTGATGCCCGGCGGTTTTGGAACGCTCGATGAATTATATGAAACGGCGACGCTGATTCAGACGGGAAAAATGAGTAATTTTTACATCGTTCTGATGGGGACCGAATACTGGAACCCGATGCTCGAATTTCTGCGGGAAACATTAATTAAAGAAGGGACGATCGCCGCCGGCGACCTCGATCGATGGATTATTACAGATTCCGCCGAGGAAGCCGTTAACAGAATCAAAGAAAGCGGATTGAAAGAATTTGGCCTCGGCTACGGGGCGCGTATGAAGCCCCGCTGGTGGCTCGGCGAACGGATTTTTAGTAAAAAGCTGCACGGAAAGAAAACAAGCTGAAGGGTCAGCCGTTTTTCCGTCCCGTCGATAGTTTATGATTCACTTCGCGTACGATCCGCGGCGCGAGGCGCGCGCGGATCTCAGCGGCGAGGTTCATGCGTCCGCGGAGGCGCCGGGCGACTGCGGAAACCTGACGGCCGTTTCGATTGGTGCGGGCTCCGGTAATAGTTTCTTTGCTTGGTCCGATGGCCCTAACTTTTCAAGTTGCCTTGCGAAAGGTAAGATTCGTCCCTCAAATGAGCCAACAGCCTTATTGTATCCTTTGACTGCCTTCTCAAGCTCCCGGCCGGCATCGTGAAACGGTTCATAAAAATTCACGACTCGATTATACAATTCTGCGGCGACGTCCGCGATCGCGCGCGCGTTATCCGCGATGCTTGTCTGCTGCCAATATAAAGCAGCAGTTCTTAATAACACGAGAAGCGTTACTGGCGTTGCGAGAAAGACGCCTTTCTTGACCGCGATTTCAAAGAGGTCACCGTCCGACTCAAATGCGGCGGATAGATATGCATCGCCCGGAAGGAATAAAACAACAAAACCAACGCCGGTTTCGAGCTTTTCCGGGTAGTCTCGCGACGCAAGCGTTTTGATATGATTTCGTATCGCTTCCGCGTGTGATTTTAAGAATGTCGCGCGTGTCGCGGAGTCCGTCGCCGCACATGCGTCGAGGTACGCCGCAAGCGGCGCTTTTGCATCAATTGGAATCATGCGATCGCCCGGCAAGTGTACAACAAGATCGGGCCGCCCGCCGTCCGCGAGTCCCGTTTGTTCGTCGAAATCGCAATGATTCACCATTCCGGCGAGCTCGACGAGATTCTTTAATTGTACTTCTCCCCAGCGCCCGCGCGCCTGCGACGAACCGCGCAGCGAAGTCGCGAGTTCTTTCGTGCTGTCGCGTAACAATTGCGTGTGCGAGGCCATATCGGTGAGCTGCCGGTGCAGCGACGCATAGGCACCCTCGCGCTTGATTTCCAGCTCTTTTGTAGCGTTTGCGATTTCTGTTAACTTCTCGCGGATCGGCGAGACCAGAGATTCGACTTCCTTTTTTCTGGCCGCGAGTTGCGAGTCTGCTATTTCCGCAGTTGTCTTAAATTTCTCAGTCGCAAGTTTGAGAAAACTAGTACTCGCACCCTCGAGCGCGGTTTGGGATAGCGCAGAAAACGAATTTTTCAAAGCCTCCCGGGAATTATTAATATCCTCAAGCAGTCTTGTGGTGCCAGCCTCCTTCTCGGCCGCTTTCGCGAGCGCCGCCGCGCGGTCGGCCTCGGCTTTCGACCGTTCCAATCGTTCGATTTGTAAAGATTGTTCGGCGCGCGCGCGCGCTTCGTCAGCGCCGCGGCTCCGTTCGGCGAGAGCGGCCGCCGCGGCTCCGGCGCGCAAATGCGCGATGATGAATCCGATCGCCGCTCCGGCGGCCGCGCCGATGATTAAATATAATATTGGATCCATGTGAATTACTAACGAAATCGGCGCGCGCCCTTCGCAATGTTCTTGCGGGCGCAGGTTCGCCGCTTGTATATTCTAGCACGTCACACGCATGTCATTTTCCTCGATTCCCGAACTGATCAAAAAGAAACGCGACGGCGGCATTTTCACGCCGTCGGAGGTCGAGCATCTCGTCATTGGAATCGCGCGCGGTTACGTCGAGCCGTATCAGGCGTCCGCGTTGTGCATGGCCGTTTTTTTTCGCGGCCTCGACGACGACGAACTCGTCGCGTGGACGATGGCTATGCGCGACTCGGGCCGAACGCTCGATTGGAGCGGTTCGCGCGGCATCCGCGTTGACAAACATTCAACCGGAGGCGTCGGCGACAAAATATCCATTCCACTTGCGCCAATTGTAGCATCCTGCGGCGTGGCCGTTCCGATGCTTTCGGGGCGCGGCCTTGGACACACGGGCGGCACGCTCGATAAGTTAGAAGCGATCCCGGGGTTTCGAACGCAGCTCACGATCGAAGAACTGATCCGTAATGTTAATGAAATCGGCGTCGCGATGGGCGGCCAGACGGCCGATCTCGCGCCCGCGGACAAGATGTTATATTCGCTCCGCGACGTGACGGCCACGGTGGAATCGATTCCGTTAATTGTATCATCTATTCTGGCGAAGAAGCTCGCGGAGAAACTCGACGGGCTCGTGATGGACGTCAAGTTCGGCTCCGGGGCATTCATGCAATCGACCGCCGACGCGCGTTCGCTCGCGAAACGAATTGTAGCGACCGCGAAACTCGCGGGCTGTCCGACGGTGGCATTATTAACAAATATGGACGCGCCGCTCGGCGCGGCGTGCGGTAATGCTAACGAAATTGCGGAGTCGGTCGAAATATTGCAAGGCGGAGGTCCGTCCGACGTCCGCGATCTAACCATTGAACTCGCGGCCGAAATGCTAATGCTGGCAAAGGCGGCCGTCGATCTTCCGGCCGGCCGCGCGCGCGCACGGAGCGCGATCGCGGACGGCGCGGCGCTGCGCAAATTCGGCGAATTGATACAAAAACAGGGCGGCGATCCAGGCGTCATCGACGATCCGTCGCGCTTGCCGCAAGCGCCGCGGACGGCCGTTTGGAAAACCCCGGAGGCCGGATATCTACAAAAAATGGACGCCGGAAAAGTCGGCCTCGCCGTCGTCGCGCTCGGCGGCGGACGCGCGAAAGTTAAGGATACGATTGATCCGGCCGTCGGCGTCCGCTTGTTACAAAAACTCGGCGCGCGCGTCGATCGCGGACAGCCGGTTTTCGAAATCGCGTACCGCGAAGAGAATCGCCGGGAAATCGCGGATCGTTATCTAAACGAATCGGTCGTCGTCGGGTCCGCGCCGACGCCGCCGGCGCCGTTGATTCTCGAGCGGATTCATTAATTCGCCCGGCCAGCGTTCCCGTTTATTAAATTTAATCCACGTCGAGAATCGCGCCCGCGACGCACGCCACGAGGCACGTCGTGAGCGCGCCGCCGATCATCGCGCGCAGCGCCAGTCTTGAGATATCGCCGCGCCGGCTTTCCGCGAGGCCGCTGTAGCCGCCGATCTGGATTCCGATGCTTCCAAAATTAGCAAATCCGCACAATGCATAACTCGCGATCAAGCGGCCGCGATGTGTAAGAAACTCCGGATTCTTTGCAAGCTCGGAACTCATGTTCGAATAAGCTACAAATTCCGTGAGTACGGTTTTTTGTCCGAGCAGCGTACCGACGGTCTGCACGTCGTGCGAAGGAACGCCCATCACCCACGCGATCGGCGCGAAAGCCCAGCCGAGAATGCGTTCGAGCGAAAGGTGGGTGTTGAATATGTCTTTACCAATCCACTCGAGTCCCGCATTTAACATTGCCGTGAGTGCAATAAACGCGAGGAGCATCGCGCCGACGTTCAACGCCAGTTTCAGGCCGTCGGTGGTTCCCGCCGCGATCGCGTCGAACAGGTTCGTCGCCGATTTGGGTATTTCGATTTGCGTATTACCGGCGGTGACGGATTGTTCATTTTCCGGCAGGATTAATTTTGCAATCACGATCGACGCGGGCGCGCACATGACGCTGCAGGCGATCAAGTGTCCCGCGATTCCGGGGACGTACTTATTTAACATTCCGACGTATGCCGCGAGCACGCCGCCGGCGGTCGTGGCGAATCCCGCCGTCATACAGGCATTCAATTCGGATAAAGTTAGTGTTTCGACATAGGGCCGGATCACGAGCGGCGCTTCTGTCTGCCCCACAAAAATGTCGGCGACAGTCGAAAAGCTCTCGGCACCGCTCGTACCCATGAATTTCGAAAGTCCGCGGCCCATGTATTTAACAATAAACGGCATCACGCGAATATAATATAACACCGACATTAATGCCGCGAAAAAAATGATGGTCGTCAGTATCTGAAATGCAAAGATAAGTCCCGTGGGGGCTTTATCATCTGAAAGGGATCCAAAAACAAACACCGCGCCCTGTTTGGTAAATAACAATAAATTATCGACCGCCGTGTTCGCATATTCGAATCCGATTTTCGCCGGAGTCTTTAGTACAATTACGGCGAACAGCAAAACCAGAAGCAACCCGATTGCGATCGTTTTCCATTTGACGAGTCTGCGCCGGTCGGCCGGACACATCGCGAATGCGATACCCATCATTACGAAAACTCCGAGGACGCTGGTGAGTCGTTCCATATTGCCGGGTAAACTATCACTTTTGCAGTTAACGACGACACCAACTTCCGCCGACGACGAAATGACCGCGCCTATAAAACCCACGCTTGCCCAGCGATGGGTCGCGTTTGTCTTCAAACGCGGAAACAAGAGTTATGAAAACGCTGTTAAGCAGCGCAAGCGTGCGCTGATGTCGCAACTCGGCGGCACGATCGTCGAAATCGGTCCCGGCGCGGGCGCAAATTTACAATACTTGCCGCCGGGTGTCCGCTGGTTCGGCGTCGAACCGAATCCGGCGATGATCGAGAACCTGAAGAGAACCGCGGACGCCGCGGGACTTAAGATTAATATTATCGAAAGCCGCGCCGAGAAAATCGATCTTCCCGACGCGTTCGCCGACCACGTGATTTGCACGCTCGTCCTCTGCTCGCCGCCGGACCCCGGTTTGATACTGAAGGAGGCGGCGCGGATTCTGAAGCCGGGCGGCACGTTCGTATTCATCGAACACGTCGCGGCTCCGCGCGGCAGTTTCTATCGTTATATTCAACAATTCGCGCGTCCGCTATGGCGTCGCATCAACGACGGATGCTGCCCCGATCGCGATACGGGGGCGTTGATCGAACGCGCAGGATTCAAGCGCGTCCAAATCGAGAATTTCAGAACCGGTTTCCCGATCGTCTCGCCGCACATCGCCGGCGTTGTCGTCAAATAAACCTGACGACCCTCGGCAAAACTTCACATCGCAAACGCATCGGACGCGGCGCGCGGGCTGCTAAGATTCCGGCGTGATAGACACTCCCTTTGAACGTGCGGCCGCCGCGGCGGCATTTCTAACGGATCGATCTCCGTTGCGTCCGACGGTTGCCATCGTGCTGGGTTCCGGCATGGGAGCCATCGCCGATCATGTCGCGGACAGGGAGGAAGTTCCCTTCGACGATCTTCCCGGTTTTCCCGCGCCCTCGGTTCCGGGACACGCGGGCAAATTCGTCATCGGCAGGCTCGTCGGCCATCCCGTCGTCATTCAGTGCGGCCGTGTTCATTATTATGAAGGTCACGACGCGCAAACGGTCATGTTGCCGCCGCGCACGCTCGCGGCCTACGGCGCGAAGATCATTATATTTACAAATGCCGCGGGCGGGCTCGATCCCGCAATGCGTCCCGGCGAAGTGATGATGGTGGAGGATCATATCAATTTCATCGGCGCAAACCCGATGCGCGGCGAATTCGACGCGAGATTCGGCGAGCGATTTATCGATATGTCGGCCGCATACGATCGTGGAATCTTAAGAATCATCGAGGAAGCCGGTTCGCGCGTCGGATTGAATTTGTTAAGAGGTGTTTACGCCGCCGTTTCGGGACCGAGTTACGAAACGCCCGCCGAAGTTCGAATGTTAAGATTGTTCGGCGCCGACGCGGTCGGCATGTCGACCGTGCCCGAGGTCCTCGCGGCGCGCCAGCGCGGCGTACGCGTCGGTTGTCTATCGCTCATTACAAATCGCGCCGCCGGACTCGCGGGCGAGCCGCTTTCGCACGCGGAAGTCGAGCGCGAGGCCAAACATGCAACTGTAGCCATGGGCAATCTGGTGGCGGCCGCGTTGCCGCAACTGATCGAATTAGCCGGACGCTAATAAAACGTCCGATCGAAGCTCAGCCTTCGGCGACTTCGATCTCTTCTGTGGCTTCGTCGTCCATGCGCGGACCCGCGAGGATGCCGCGTTTCGACGTTTGAACGAACTTGGCGAGGTGGAGTGTTTCGGGCGATCCGAGCGCCGAAATCTGAGCGACGGCGTCGGGGAGCACGAGTCCCGATCTATAAAGAATCCGAAACGCCGCTTTGATTTTGTTGCGCGATTCGCCTTCGAGGCCTGCCCTTCGAAGGCCCACGGCATTCAGACCCACGATGAGACAGGGCCGATTGCCAACGGCCATCATGAATGGAGGAACATCGCGCGGCACGGCCGAAAGTCCGCCGACCATGGCGCATGTACCAATTCGCGAAAACTGATGAATGACACAATTACCGGAAATCACGGCGCGGGAGCCCACTTGGATATGGCCCGCGAGCAGCGAATTATTACAAATAACAACTTCGTCTTCGATCACACAGTCGTGCGCGACGTGCGCGAGCGCCATCACGAGGCAGTTGTTACCAATCGTAGTCGCGCTCGTCGCCGACGTGGATCGATGAATCTGGCAGTGTTCGCGAAAGACGTTATTGTTGCCGATCAGCGTCTTGGTCGGCGTGTTTGAGAAATGTTTATGTTGCGGCGTATGCCCGATGACCGCTCCAAAATGCACTTCGTTGCCCGAGCCCATCACGGTTCCCGAACCAATGACGGCATGGGGAAAAATTCGATTTTTTGGACCGAGGACGACCCCATCTTCAATGACGGCATACGGGCCAATTTCGCAATCGGAGGCAATATCCGCCGTCGACGAAACGATGGCGGTCGGGTGAATCGTTGTCATCTAGGGCTGTTCAGAGTTTTGTTCGCAGCTTTGCTCGCGGTGATTTCTCGAAAGTGGCAAAAACTGTGCGCGGAGACTAACCGATACGTGGCCCGATCGTCGAGTCGTGAATCGCCGCCGTTTCCGCACGGAAACTGTAAATTTTAGTTAGTCGCGTCTTGGAAAATAGAACGCCACAAACGACCACTCGTTTTCGCCGCAATAGACCATGATGCCTCCGCGTCTTGGCGCCCATTCGATAAATGCATTTCGAAAGTCGCCGTCCCACCACATCTTCAAGGGCATCACGATGCCGTCGGCATGAAACGACTCGAGTGTCTTTGGCAACACTTTGAGATCGAAGCGTTTCGCCGGCCCTGGCAGCGAGACGACGTCGCCCTCCCAGAAATATTGAAATTCAATTGGAGTAATCACGCGCGCCGCGTTTTTTTCGCGGAGCCGAATCGCGCAACGCTTGAGTTCGATCAGGCTTGAGTAATCGAATCCTTCCGTGAACGGCGCGCCGAGAATCTCATAAAATGTCGCTTTCGGCGGGCCGAACATGGACTTTCCCTTCAGTTCAACATTAAAGACTTCCGCCGAAAACGGTTTGTAAACCGAGAGCGCGAGACGAAACGCGCCGTGAGTTATGATAATAAAAATCGAGAAGGCCGGCAGCCATCGCGAAGCGGATTTTGAAAAGGCAATGAACGGGATAATTAATGTAAATAAAAGGAAACTCATTTCGCGATTCGGAAATCCGGTTGCGTTTTGGTCGATATTGATAAACAACCACGGAAAGTGCGCGCCAAACTCCAGTCCGAGTTTGATAAACAATCCGCAAATCACCGTCAGCGCGACCGATCCGATGGCGAGCGCCGCCCGCGGGCCCGAAACGAGCTCGAACATGCCGGCCGCGGCGACAATGGCTATGATCGGCACGAGATAGCGCGCCTTCGGCGACGGCCAGGCGGAAGATATAATAAATAGACAAACAACGCTCATGACTAAGAAAACGCCGCCGACTTGACGGATGCCCGCGGCGTTCTTTCGCAACATTCTTAACATTCCTCCGGGCGCAAAAAACGGCAGCACCGGAAGCGCCAGATGTATGGTCGTCAGCCAGTGGCAGGCATTCCGTGGCGTCCACGCGGCAAAACCCGCGACGAAATCGCCAAATGTCGCCGTGCTCTTCATCAAAACCCGTTCGCCGGAGAGATCGATTTCGTGCTTTGGAATCTTAAATTCGCCGCCCAGTTGATGCACGACGAATTGTAAGTTTGTATTGTAAAGCGGGTCGCCGAATACCATGAAATTCCGCAGCCACCATGGCGACACCGCTCCGAGAAATGCGCCCGCAGCGAACGACAGCGGCCGGAAACACGCGGCGAAGCCTTTACAATATACGACAGTGACCGCGAACGCCGGAACCAGGACGATGCATTGATAATTTAACAAAAACAACAGGCCCAGCAGTCCACCGGAAAACAGTTGCTCCTTCGCCGTCTCCAATTCGCCCGCCACGACCGGCAATAGCAAAATTCCAAAGACTTCGGCCGCGTAGAGCGATCCGTTTCCCGAATAGTCACAAAGTGGCAGAAGCAGCGCGCACGTCCACGCAAGCCAGATCGCCGCGCGTTCGCTTAATTTTCGAAATGCATAATAAGCGATCGGAATTGTAAATATTCCAAAAAGCATCGATGCTATTTGTAGTGCGAGGACGCTGTCGCCTCCGGTAAACCACGTGATGGGCGCGGCGATGAGCGGCCAAAGCGGTCCGTGCTGATCCGCGGGATGTCCAAACGTGGCTGCGCTTGCTCCAATTTCGTCAGCTCGAAATGCCGATCCCTCTTCCCAAGGCGTCCAAAATCCTCGGCCCGTTGCAATGGACTTCGCGGTCGCGGCATCGAGATGAACGTCGCCGTGAGGGAATCCAATATTAGCGGTGAGCGACCCCAGTCGCAGAACGGCGCCCAGAATCGTTGCGATGAGCAACTGAGGCTTCGCCGAACGCAGAAAATGCATTTTGAGAAAGGAAAAAAGGACCAGCGGTTTGTCTCAGCAAAAAAAGTTGTTTTCTAGGAATACCGGAGCGCGCGTACCGTTGTGCCCACCAAAATCGGCGAACAGCAGCCCCAATCCGCTTCGAGCTGCCGTCGCCGCTTTCTTTAACGTCGAACTCCCACCCGGTAATACTACAATTACGAGAATGAAACTCCGCGCGACCGCATCGAGGAAATCACGCGTCAGCCTCGGATCGATCGTGCTGATTTCCATCGGATTGTTAACAATCCAAAGCGGCGCGAGTTCGGTTGAGGCGCGAGTATCGCGCGACGACGATCCACAAACAAAACCTGCGGCGGAATCGCGTGAAGGCGCCGCAACGCAAAGTGCGCCAACCGAAACGGGTCGGGGTGCCGGACGCGGACGGCGAGGTGGTCGTCGGCCGGAGGGGAGTGGGCCGACCGGGTCGCCAATTTCCATCGAGCATGTGCGTGTTCTTCGCCCCGGAAAACCGGATTTGGAGGACGCTACAGTTCTGGTTCGCGGTCGACGCATCGTTGCAGTTGGACGGAAAATCGAAGTCCCTGACAATGCGAAACACATCGATGGAACGGGCGCAACTTTGACTGCGGGTTGGATCGATGCGGAGGGCGCAACTCCACTCGATGCCGCCACAATTTCGGATGGAAACCAAAACGCCGCTCAAAAAGTGACGGAGGGACTTGACCTTCTCGATTCTCAGGGGCGAATCCGCGCTGCGCTCGAGCGGGGTGTAACTTCCTGTTATGTTTCACCTGGAATTGGGCTGTTTTCCGGTTCAGGAGCATTAATTCGAATGCACCCCGGTGAAAGAGACCCGGAGAAACTCACGGTCGATAACAGCGAAGGGGCGCGATTTGCATTCGGCTCCGTTCGAAATGAACCGCCCGTCATTCGGCTCACGCAGGTTTCCAATCTTCGAAAGTCGCTGCGCGAAGCACAAAAGTACCGCGAATCCCTCGATCAATATGACGAGGATTACCAGAAGTACCTGGAAGACAAGAAGAAGGGCCTGAAGCCGTCCTCTCGACCATCCGATGTCGAAGAAACGTCGGCTCCGCGAGACAACAACCGTCCAACGCCGTCGCCAATTCCCCGCGGACGACGTCAACCGAGAACGCCGGAAGAGATTGATTTTCTTCGAGTTGCGCGCGCTCTTGGGATCACACCGATCGTCGACGATGCCACGGGGACATACGTTCTCGATGACAAGGCGCCGGTGCCGGGATCGGAGGATGAAATTTGCGGTTGCGGCGCTCCAGGTCCGCACGAAGGGCACCCAAAAGGATTCGATCTTCCATTTGTTTTCTATCAAGAGCCTGTAAAGCCGGCCGATGCGAAGGCTAGTGCCGATCGCCCCAAGAAACCGGAATTTAACCCCTCGATGCTCGCCATGGTCGCAATTCTGCGGAGGGAAGTTCCCGTTCGAATTGAAGCTCGGCGAGCGGACGAGATTCTTGCGGCCGTTGGGCTCGCACAGGAATTCAAACTACACGTCGTTATTGAAGGCGCGGACGAAGCAACCCTCGTCATGGATGCGCTCTTATCCGCCAAGCTTCCCGTCGTTTTATCTCCTGTTCGATCGAGTCATGAGCGGACCGGTTTCGAACGCGAAGTCGCGACCGCGTCAAAACTCGCGACGAAAGGAATTGTAGTATCCATAGGCACGGGCCACGAATTCTTCGGCACGCAATGGCTGCGAACACAGGTTGCGGCCGCAATCGCAGGCGGTCTCACGAGAGATCAGGCACTTGCCGCTGTTACAACTCAGGCGGCTGAGATCATTGGAGTCCAGGACGAACTTGGCGCGATCGAACCCGGCAAAACAGCGGATCTGGTTGTTTTCGGGGGCGATCCCTTCGACCCTGCGACGCCCGTAAAAGTAGTCATTTTGGACGGCGAGGTGCTGATCGAACGATGAATCCATTCCTCCATTTAATATTTATGCTAGTTGCGGCAGGCGGAGAAACCACGCCTGCGCGATCCGACGAAAAAGAACAAAAAGAACCGGAACGCCTCGTCCTAAAGGCGGCAAACGTCGTCATCGCCCCCGGCAAGTCCATTCCGCGCGGCGTTATTATCATTGAGGATAATAAGATTTCGGCCGTCGGGACCGACTTGGGCGTTCCGCGCGGCGCCCGTTTGCGGGATTTCGGTAATAATACAATTGTGGCGGGATTCGTCGACTGCCAGACGGACTGCGGCGCGGATCGTGATATTACAGATACGACGCGTTCCCTGACGCCGGCCGTCCGCGCGGTCGACGCGTATCGTGCGGAGGCGCCGTCGTTGCGCGCGGCCGCGCGCGCGGGGATTTGTACGATTGGCCTCGCTCCAATTGGAGAAAACATCGCGGCCGGTTACGGCGCGGTCGCGAAGACCCACGGACCTGTTCGCAGCGTTCGCGACGAGGCATTTTTGAAATTTAGTTTTTCGCACAACGCCTTCGACGGCGATCGATTTCCGACGACGTTTGCCGCGGGAGTTGTCGCCCTCGATGCTTCGTTAAAATCCGCGGGAAACGATCCGGCAAAGGCAACGAACGCGGAATCGCGTGCGCTCGCGCGCGCGCGAAAAGAATTAACATCGTGGTTCGAAGTCGACGACGCGACTGATGTTCGGCGCGTGATTCAATTTGCAAAAAACGCCGGATTGCGCCCCGTAATTGTAGCTCTCAGCGACATAACAGATGCGGCGGCCGAGATTGCAGCCGCGAAGATTCCCGTCGTTTTCGCGCCCATTCATACAAATAGTCCGAAGGCAATGTTCCGCGCTCCGGTCGCGCTCGCGAAAGCGGGGGCGGAATTTGCGTTCGCGACGCTCGGATCGCAGTCCGATCTTCAACCGGGCGTTCTGCTCGAATCCGCCCGGCTTGCCGCCGCGTCTGGAATCGACGCCAAAACAGCGCTTGCTTCGATTACTACAATTCCGGCGAAAATGCTCGGAGTCGACGATCGCATCGGAACGATTGAAACGGGCCGCGACGCCGACCTCGTCGTGATGTCCGGCGAGCCCGTCAACGCCACGTCGGCGATTATCGAAGTTTTTGTAAAAGGCGTTTCGGTTCGTCCGGCGGTGGAGAAATAATGATATCTATTATTAATTTAATATTAGCCTCGTTTTTGTCCGTCCAGGACGGCGCCGCGTCGACGCCGGCAAAGTCCGCGCAGTCGAAACCGGCGGCCAATCCGGCGGCCACTACAATTGCGATCCGGGCGAAGCGCCTGCACACGATGACGGGCGATGTCCTCGCCGACGGAGTCGTCGTCGTTCGCGACGGCAAAATCGCCGCCGTGGGCGCAAATATTGATATTCCCGCTGGCGCGACAACACTGGATTGTGAAGATTTGACCCCCGGACTTATCGATGCCAATTGTTCGGTCGGTCAAACGGGTATGGCCAACGAAGATTCGTCGGAAATCACGCCGTCGTTTCGCGCGGTCGACGATCTGGACGCCGCTCCCGACAAGTTTCTAACATTACTAAAATCCGGCGTTACTACTATATTTGCGCCTCCCGGCAATCGCAACGTCGTCGGCGGCCTCGCCGCGATTGTAAAAACTTCGCGGTCGGACAAAGTTAATATCATAAATCCGGCTTGGGGCATCAAATTCTGCCTCACGCAGGAGACGATGTACGGTAATTATAGCGTTCGCGGCTCGGGCGTTCCGCGCGATTTTCATGCGCGCAGGCCGCAGTCGCGGCCGGGCGCCGTGATGGAATTGAGGATTGCACTGAATACCGCGGCGAATTGGGTCGGCAAATTGGGAATCATTCCTCCAAACATGAAACCGCTCGTCGATGTTTTCGAAGCGAATCTTCCCGTTCGCATCCACGCGCTCAATCTTGGCGAGATGCGAAACGCAATGCGCGTTGCGAAAGAATTTGATTTAAAAGATATAACAATTGATGGCGCCATCGAAGCCCATCGTTGCCTCGCCGACATCAAGGCATTGAATGTTAAGATTGTTCTGCATCCTCATTCGATCGATCCGATGGCGGGCGTCGACGGCAACGGCGGACGCCTCGATTACGGCGACGAACATCCCGCGCAGGACGAACTCGCGCGACTGGTCGACGCAGGCGTACCCGTGGCATTGTCGAGTTACGGCGGGCGCGAGAATCTCGCGACCCAGATGCGGATCGCGCACCGCTACGGCGCGACCGCGGACGTGGCGTTGAATGCCGTCACGCGCGGCGCCGCCGAATTATTAAAAATTAACGATCGCGTCGGCACGATCGCGACGGGCAAGGACGCCGATCTCGTTCTCTGGAACGGCGATCCTTCGGAATTCACGACAGCCGCAAAAGTTGTGATCGTCGACGGCCGCGTCGCGTGGCGCGATAAAGAATAGTTTTCGAATTCAAATATTATTGAAATAGAAATCAGCAAAGAAACATAGAAATGAATCTTCCAAAGAAACTCATATTCGTCCCGATCTTTACAATTGCCTCGATCGCGGCCGTTTCGCGGCCCGCGATCGCGATGCAGGAACACGTCGTGGTCAAGGGCGGGCGCATCATTCCGGTCTCCGGACCCGAGATCGAGAATGGTACAATTCTCATCGAGAACGGAAAAATCGTCGCTGTCGGCCGGACGGTGGACACCCCTTACGACGCTAAGATTATCGACGCAACCGGAAAAGTAGTCATTCCCGGTTACGTCGATGCGCATTTCACGCGGGGCTACGATCGGGCGAACGAATCCTATCCGTTCACTCCTTACATATCCGTCGCCGATTCGCTCGACGGCGTTTCGCAGGATTTCGAAGACGCGCTGCGCGACGGTGTCACTACAATTAATGTGATTCATGGAAATGCCCAACCGATCGCGGGCCGCGGCATGATCGTCCGTCCGTTCGGCCGCATCGTCGAAGACATGGCGGTCGTTTACGACGGCGCGCTCAAAATGTCTTTTATTCCGCGGCAATTCGCGTCGCATGTGAGCCAGTTCGCCGAGCTTCGCCGCGTTTTTGATGAATTGAAAGATTACATGGAACGCCTCAGCGATCGCCACGAAGACGATCAAGAACGCGAGAAGACTAAGAAAGAAGAGGAAAAAAAACAGGCGGAGAAGGACGGCAAAAAACCCGAAGTTAAGAATGACAAACCGGTCACGCCCAAGGATGCGCGCGAAGAAGAGGACGTCGATCGCCGACGCCGAACATTGGTAGATTTAACAAAAGGACGCATTCCGGTATTCGCGGCGGTGAACGCAGCGGAAGTTCCGTTCGCGCTCGATTTTGCCAGGAAACATGGATTCTTCGAACGCCTCACGCTCGTCGTCGGCGCGGACGCTTGGAAAGTCGCGGATTTGATCGCGGCGTCGGGCAGGCCCGTCGTGCTGGATCCCGAATTGATACATAAAGAAAAAGACCCCGTGACGGGAAAGGATATCGAAACGCCGGTGGCGCCTGTTTTTGCAAAGAAAGGCGTCCGGTTCGCGCTGACGACGACCCGTTCGGAATATACACAAAGGTATTTGAACACGCAGGCCGCGACGACCGTGCGCACGGGCGTCGACCGCGAGACCGCGCTGAAGTCGATTACACAATTTCCGGCCGAAATCCTCGGACTCGGCGATCGCGTCGGATCCATCGAAAAAGGCCGCGATGCAAATGTGCTAATCCTTTCGGGCGATCCGCTCGCCACGACCACGTTTGTCGAAAAAGTGGTTGTCGAGGGAAAACTCGTTTATGAGCGCGAAAACGACGAGCGTCTCAAGCGGATTATTAATGTTACTGAAAAATCGGCGAAGCGAATGTCGACGCCCGATTCGAAGCCGGCTTCAGCGCCTGAGTCCAAGCCCGAATCGAAGCCGGCGGACGAACATAAAGACGATAAAGAAAACAAGGATAATAAGGAAAAGAAGGACGGCGATAAGTGAAAATCAAGACGTCTATTATCAGTATGCTCGCGTTCGCGATTCTGATCGGAATCGCGTTTCCGAAGGGCGATCGCAGCAGCGTCGCGGGCCTTGGCGACGCCGCGACTGGAAAGAGTTTCATTCTCCGTGCCGGAATTTTATATACAGGCGACACCGCGCCCGTGCGCGACGCCTCCGTCGTCGTTCGCGACGGCAGAATTGAATTTATCAGAACCGGGTCCGCCGATTTGCCGAATGATCTTCCAGTGGTCGACCGCCTCGATTCGATCGTGGCGCCAGGATTTGTAGCGTCCGAAACGTCGTTATCGGATGCGTTCGAGGAGCGCTTTCCGAATCCACAATTCGGAACATATATAACTTTTCGCACGGTCGACCCGCTTCGTCGGGCCATCGACGGATTTTCATTTTTGGAGCGCCGCGACGCGCTGCTCGCGTCGGGCGTCACCTCGGCGTATCTCGCGCCCGGACAGAAGCGGCTTGTGAATGGTCGCGGCGCGGTCATCAAACTCGCGGGCGCGAATCCGGGGGATCGGACGCTTCGCGAAATATCCGATTTATCCATATCCATCGGCGACGCGCCGAAGAATCCTCCTTCGGAATTCGAAGCTAAGGTTCCACCGTCCGCGGAAAATCCCGTCGAGCCGGCAAAGCCGCAGATGCCAAAAACGCGCGCGGGCGCGGCGTATGCCATTCGCGAATCGTTCGATTTTGCGATTGCTAATTTTAAATTATCAAAAGACGCGAAGACGCCGCGCACATCGCCTCCGTTCAATCCCGAAAGCGTCGCGCTCGCGGAATTGTTAACTGCGAAGCAGCGTATTCGCATTCGTACGAATTCGAGCGCGGACGCGCGCACCGCGCTCCAGTTGTTCGCCGATTACGGGCTCTCCGGCGCCATCGTCGGCGCGGCCGAATCAGACGCATTCGCCGCGCAACTTAAAGAATCCGACATTGCCGCAATTGTAGAAATCCCGTTCATCGCTGGAGCATTGCCAAATGTAAATTCCCGCGCGGAAACGCCTCAGGGCGCGGCGCGCACGGCCTCGAATCTGGCGGCGGCGGGCGTTCGCGTCGCCATCTCGGCCGCGGATGACACACAATTAGCATCCTGGCCATTATTAATGGCAGCCGCGTCGCGCGGCGGAATGTCTAGAATCGATATCGTTCGCGCGTGCACGTCCGAGCCTGCCAAAATTCTCGGCGTCGCGGAACGCATCGGAACGCTCGCGGCGGGACGCGACGCGGATTTTGTAATATTAAACGGCGAACCCGGCGAACCCACGACTACAGTTCGCGAAACGTGGGTGAATGGTAAGAAAGTATTCGATCGCGTCGAAATCGACGCGCGCAGACGCGAATCCAAGAAACTCGAAATAACAGGAGGCGCCGTTGTCGTTCGCGCGGGGCTCATTTACACGATGGGCGGCGACGCGATCCAGAACGGCGCGGTTTCCATCCTTAATGGTAAGATTGTAGCTGTCGGACACGACGTCCCCGTTCCGCGCGGCGCGCGCGTCATCGACGCGGGCCCGAACGCCGTTGTGACGCCCGGATTGATCGATTCGAGATCGTTTCTCGGTCTCGAAGGCGACCCCACCGGTTTCGTCGGAAATGTAAATTTACAACTCCTCGCCGTTCCGATGAGTCCGGATTTCAGGGCGGTCGCGCGCTCGGGCGTGACTACAGTTCTTGTGCAAGGCGCTTCGCCGATGGTGCCCGGGACGCCGATCGCGGCGTTGAAAACGGGCGGCGCGCAGAACCAATTGATCATTCGCGAAGTTTGCGGAATTGTAATTCCGTCGCAGGGTCCGAGTCCCGAGGGTTACAAAGCTCTCATTCGCCGCGGCAAGGATTATTCCGACAAATGGGACAAGTATTTTGTCGATTTCGATAAATATAAGGATGATGTAAAGAAAGGCCTGGTGGATACCAAGAAAGCCGACGAAAAGGCGGACACTAAGAAAGAAGAGCCCGCCAAACCTGAAGAAAGCGATCCCGTGACCGGCACGTGGGAGGGCGACATTTCCGGAGGTCCGCTTCCGCGAAAAGAACAAATAACGCTAAAACTAAAATTGAAAGGCGACGCCGTTTCGGGCAGTTTTTCGAGCCGTTCGCCGCTCGCGCGCGGCGAGATCGAGTTCGAGGGCGGCAAGTTTAAAGATAACACGATTACAATTACAATCACGCGGCCCGACATTCCCGTGCCGCTGCATATCGAGGCGAAAATCGATCGTCCGGATCACTTAACGGGCAAAGTCGACGCGCAAATGTTTCAATTCGACCTTGAAGCGAATCGGACCGAAAAGGCCGCGCCTTCGTTTACTGTAAAATCGAAGACAAAGAAAAAAGGCGGTCCCGAAATGCCTCCGGCCGACGAAACGCTCGAGCCGTACCGCCGATTGTTGAAGAACGACGCGGCGCTCGTCGTGCGCGCGGAATCCAAACTCGAAATCGAGGGCGCGATCGCCGGTGTCGCCGATGAGTTTAAGATTCAACTGGTCATTCTCGGCGGCGGCGATTCGTATGAAATCGCCCCGTCGATGGCCGCAAAGAAAATTGGTTTCATTACCGGCCCGAATCTCGCCGCGTCGAGGAGCGAAAGCGGCCTGCCGCTTGTTACAGAACTCGCGGCGGCGGGAGTTCCGGTCGCGATCGGTTCCGAGTCGGGGACCGGCGCCAGTCGATTTGTAGATTTCGGCGCGTACGCGGTTTCGCGCGGCGTCGGATCAGAAACCGCGCTGCGAGCGCTCACCGTCGACCCGGCGCGATTGTTTAAAATCGACCAGCGCGTCGGCAGTCTCGAGCCCGGAAAAGACGGCGACCTCGTCATCTGGACAGGCATGCCATTCCGCGGATCGTCTGAAATCAGAACTGTAATTATCGGCGGAATGGTAGTATCCGGCGGCGACGCCTCCGGGGAGCAGAAGTAAATGTTCATATTTCCCGTATTATTGGTATTAACCGCGGCGTTCGCGCCGGGCGGCGGCGACAAGTCGGAACCACAAGCGGAACGCGTGACCGCGATTCGCGGCGGCAAAGTCGTGTGGAATCCCGAATTGGAAAATCCGGTCTACGATCCGGGAACTGTAATATTTCGGGGAAACAAGATCATCGCCGTCGGGCCGACGAGCACGACCGCGATTCCCGAGGGCGCCGAAATCGTCGACGCTAAAAATCGCTGGGTCGTCCCCGGTATTATTGAATTACATAATCACACGGGCGCGGGCGGCGCGTCCAACGACCTCCACGAATATGTATATTTAACGAATCCGGATCTGCGGATGATCGACGCCGTGCGCCCCGAGTCCGACGACATGAAAGACGCGCTCGTCGGCGGCGTCACGACGGTGCTAACAATTCCAGGATCCGGTAATAACATGTCCGGCCACGGTGTTTTGATGAAAACGGGGCAGCTCCCGATCGAGGAAGCGGTCATCCGCGCGCACGGATCGTTAAAAGTCGCGCAGGCCGGCAATCCTGAAAGCTATCTCGTCGGCGTCGGTCGATCGTTTATGAACTGGAGCACGCGCGACCAGTTGACGCGGGGACGCGATTACACCGCGAAAATGAAGGGAAAGTCGCCCGAAGAGCGCAAAAAGTCGCCCGATTATAATATGCAATTGGAAGAGATGATCGATTTATTCGAACATCGCGTACCCATCGCGGTCCACACGCAAATGTATCAAGTCGTCGCGTCGACGGTGCGGATTTTGAACAAGGATTTCGGGCTGGACGCGTTTCTCGACCACAGTACATTTGACGGATACTTAAACTGGCCGGAAGTTGTTAAATACAAAGTTCCGACTGTCGTCGGTCCGCGCGCTTTTTATAAAGATCCAAATACGAACAGCGTTCGCGGCATCATGAACGAGTGGTATTCCCGTAGCGACGGAAAGATCGAAATCGGAACAAACACCGATTCGCCGGTTGTGCCCCAACAGGAATTGCCATATCAAGCGGCGATGGGCGTGCGCTTCGGATATCCAAACACGCGCCTCGCGCTCCGCGGCATGACGACGCTCGCCGCGCGGATTGTTAAAGTCGAAGACCGAATCGGCTCGTTGGAAGTTAATAAAGACGCCGACGTCGTCATGTGGACCGGCGATCCCATCGATCCCCGCAGCCGCGTTTTGAAAGCGTTTGTAAACGGTAAACTTTGTTATGATGAACAAAAGGACGGAATACGACACTAATGTTACGATTCGCAGGCATTAGTTCACTGATCGCGGGACTCGCGTTCGCGTTTGTCCCTCAGGCGCCGCAGGGTCCCGCGCCCGCGCCCGCCACTCCAACTCCGGCGGCGCCGATTCCGTGGCGTCCGCTGCCTCCGGTGGTCGACGAGAACCCCGAGACGATATATGCAATTCATGTAAGGCGCGCGATAACAATTTCGGGCGATCCCGTCGAGGATGTTACAATTGTTGTACGGGGCGGGAAGATTTCCGCCATCGGCAAGCTTGTGGATATACCGCGCGGCGCGAAGCGGCTCGATTATTCAGAATACACCGCAATGCCGGGTCTCGTTTCGCCGATGACGCGCGGCGGTTACACACCTCCGACGGTTGCCCCGGCCGGCGCGCCGAAAGGTAAAGATGGCGTCGATCCCGCGTCCGAATATTATAAAATGGCGTTGAAAGCCGGCGTGACGACGTTAACAATCGCTCCGCCGGGGCAGGGATTCACCGGCGTGGCGTCGGCTATTCGCACGCGCGGCAAATCGCCCGAGGAAATGATCCGAAACGAGGACGCTTACGTTTTCGCGACATTCGAGGGCGGAAGCCAGTCAAAAGATACATTCCGTCAGACGTTTACAAAAGCCAAGGAGGAGATGGAGCGCTTCGAAAAGGCACAAAAAGAATTTGCGGCGCCGCCCGCGCCCGCTCCGGCACCCGCTCCGACTCCCGGGCCCGCGCCGGCTTCCCAGCCCGCATCGCAACCCGCCGCGCCGCCCGCACCGCCTCCCAAAACGGCTCCCAAACTCGATCCACGGCTCGAGCCGGTGATCAAGGTTATTAAGAAAGAAAAAAAATTAATAATACAATTTTCCGCGATCGGCGGCGGGCCGTTTTTCGGAGCGGCGAGTCCGGGCCGCGACAACGCGGCGATGGTGCTGCACCTGCACGAGACGGTGAAATCATTCGATTTCGACCGCGTCTATTCGGGCGGCGTCGGTCTCGCGCTCGTGCCCGAGCAGTTGTCCGAAGTGAAGGCCTCATTATTTATGAAACCGGAACTGTATTTTGAACCCTACACGCGCAATCGTTTGAACGCGCCCGACGAGTTGCGCCGCGCGGGATTGAAAGTCGCGTTTATTCCAATTAATGAATCCGTCGAAGGTTACCAAAACTGGTTATATAAAGTCGGCGAAATGGTAAGAATGGGTTATCCCGAAAAAGAGGCGTTGCGGGCCGTAACGTTGACTCCTGCCGAGTTCATCGGTCTCGGCGATCAGATCGGCGCGCTCGCTCCGGGCCGCGACGCCGATATATTATTTTTCGACGGCAATCCGCTCGACGTCACGACAACTTTAAAACAAATCATGATCGCGGGCGAAATCGTTCCGCAGGAAGAATTACAATGATCGGCGCCGCGCGCATCATGAATATTAAATTTGCCGCCGTGATCTCCGCCGTGGCGTCGCTGATTCCATTACTAGATTTTCAGGGCGGTCCACCCGCTTCGAAAAGTGCGAAAACGGAAAGTGCTCCGGCGTCCAAACCCGCGTCCGACGAGCCGCGCGAAGAGGAATTCCTCGCGATCGTCGGCGGCGACGTGGAAACCGTGACGATGGGCCGGTTGCGCGGCGCGACGGTTTTAATGAAAGGAACCAAAATCTGGAAAGTCGGCAGAAATATAGATATTCCCGCGAAAGCGAAACGGATCGACGCGCACGGAATGTTTGTATATCCGGGCCTCGTCGCGACGCGCGCGTCGGGCATCGGCGTGCCGGCTTTCGGCGCATCGGGCAGAATTACAGATCGATTCGATCCGTTCGCGGTCGAGGTCGCCGCCATGCTCGCGGGCGGCACCACGACGGTCGTTCAGTCCGATATTATTATGAAAATGCAGACGCACAGCATCGAGAACCTGCTGCTGCGCGAGGGAGGAATTGTTCGAATCAATCTCGGCACCGGAACCAGTCTTTATGATGCTCGCGAACGATTCGAGCGCGCCCGGAATTATCTATTCGAATACCGCGAGTTCGAGGCGCGCAAAGCGGCCAACGACGCGACCGCCAAGGAACCGAAGCGCGACGGCGTCGACGACGTCAGTCTTAAATTATTAAAACACGAGGCCTCGGCGCGGTTCGAAGTGGATCGTGCCGCCGATATGTTACAAATACTGAATTTCCTCGACGAGTTCCGATTCGATTGCATTTTCAGCGGCGCCACCGAAGCGTGGACGATCGCGGGCGATCTATCGCGCAGAAACGTAAAAGTTATATTCGCTCCGCGCCGCCGCGAGGTCGCCGACGAACGCACGGCGCGCGCGACGGGATCGTCGGCCGAGGCCGCGGCGGTGCTTGCGCGAGCGGGCGTCGAATTCGCGCTCACGCCGCCGACGCAGGGTTTTGACGCCGGCGAAATTATTACATGGGACGGCATCGGCGGCCGCGAATTGCAAACATACGCATTGGAAGGCGCGTGGTGCATCCGCGGCGGCCTCGACGAGCAGCGCGCGCTCGAAGCATTAACAATTTCGGCGGCGCGCATTCTCGGCGTCGACCACCGAATCGGTTCGATCGAGCCGGGCAAGGATGGCGACGTGATTATTACAGACGGTCCGCTGTTCGATTTTCGAACATTTACACAAGTCGCGGTCGTGAACGGTTCGATTCAATACGAAAAATCGAAACATTCATTATTCGCGCACATCCGACCGAAGTCGGTGCCGGTCGACGACGGCGCGCCGGCAATTAGAGAAAAACCGGCGTCGACGCCCGTCGAATCCGAGCCGAAGAAGTAATATCTAAAAGGGGCACACGAGCCACGGCCCTTCCATTTTTAAGTTATAAGTGGCGCCACGCGATACTTCCGTAGTATCAAGAGTATAGTAATTCGAACTGGCGTGCTGCGCGCTAATTTTGTAGTGAGAATTCTTTAGCTCCGGAAAACTGAACCAACCCAACTCGTTGGTCGTTGTTTTGAGGATTGGCGCATCCGAACCGTCGTCGCTCCAAAGGTCGATTTCAGTGTTTTGCGACGCCTCGCGGCGTCCGTCCGCGTTCTTTGAATACACATACCCCGTGATTGCCCGCGACGCCGGTGCCGTAATATAAAAATAAAGCGAAACGCCGGTCGCGGCCGTGATCAGTAAACTACTAAAAAAGAATCCGCGGCGCACGTGATTTAAACAGTTTCCAGTCGCGCGGCCGGAGTCTCGGCGGAAAGATCGGCCACCGTTCCGCGTTCGCGCCAACCCCTCACGGGCGGGCGTTTCGCGTACGCGAGCTCGAGCGGCGTCGGCGCGGCGGGCGCGCCCGCGCGCCCGCGATCTTCGTAAATATTAATTTTCTTTCCGAACCACGATTTTATTTTTAGCGCCATGTAGTGGCGGCACATCGCGGGAAAACGAAAACTCGAAATATCATATCCTTTCTTCGGCGGCGGGAAATGGTCCGCGTTGGCTTTGAGTCCGAGACCGTACACGAAGCGAAAGAAGCGGAAAACATTCAGTTTTCCCGCGACCCACCAAAGGCCCGATTTCATTAGAAAGTCGCACATCCATAACGAAAGGTAATTGTAACCTTCCATGTAGACTTTGTATTTCTTTCCTCGCTTGTGATGATATTCGCTAATGGTGGAAACGTCGCCGGCGACGGGATTTTTCTGTAGTTCCTCCGCCTGTTCCTGCGTGAGAACGCCCGCGTCGACGGCCTGTTGGACCATGTCGGTGCCGGGAAAATAATTAACCCAATAAACGTTAACGAAATCCGTCGGATTTTTACGATAAAAACTGACCATCGCTTTGTAATCGTCTTCGGTTTCGCCGGGCAAACCGTAGATCTGATCGCAAAAGAGTCCGACGCCCTCGTTTTGTATACATGAAATCGCGCGCTCGATGATTTTTTCGGGCATCGGACGGCCCATCAGTTTCCGCAGCGGGCCGTTCATCGACTGGACGCCCATTTGAACCTGTTCGCAGCCGGTTATTTTTAGTAAATGCGCGGTCGTTTCATTGACCGAATTCGGATTCACGAAACATTTATAAGGAATGCGCGCATCGTCGGTCAGCACTTCCGAAAACCGCGTGAGCCAGCGTTCGTCGTACGGGAAATCGTCGTCGTTCACGCGCAGCAGTTTCACGCCGTATTGTTGTTTAACAATGCGCATCTCCTCGACGACGTTTTCGGGCGTACGCCCGCGCACGAACTTCGGCGTAAACATATAATTCGGATCGTCCTTGAAATATGTTTTCCGCCAGAGGTTATTTCCACAAAACGTGCAACCGTACGGACAACCGCGCCGCGTCATGATCATGTGCGCGATGTCGAATGGGTTGCCCATTTGATAGAACAAATCCTTGTCCGGAAACGGCAGGACGTCGAGATCCTGAATATACGGTCGGACGTCGTTTTCAATAATCGCACCGTTGCGGCGCATCACGATATTCGGCGTCGCGGGGTCGACTTCGCCCGCCTCGAGCATCTGTACTAAATCAAGAAAAGCAATTTCGGCCTCGCCTTTTATGACATAATCGACGCACGCGTGCTCCATGACGTATCCCGGCGACGCGGTCGGATGATAACCTCCAAAAACGATCGGAACGTCCGGCAGCCTTTTCTTTATTTCGCTCGCGATTTCGACGCACCACGGATAATTGGCGCTCAACACTTGGAAACCTATCAAATCCGGTTCGAACCGGACGACTTTATCTAACAATTCCCGCCGAAAATTAAAGACATTCGAGAGCAGCGAATTGCGAAATTCGTGTCGAAAAAAATCAAAAAGCCGCGGATCGAACGCGATCCCCGTCGTATGGCCGTGCTGTTTCAAAACGGCCGACAGATATTCGAGACCGAGTGCTTCGACCTCGTTATATACAAAAAGAACGCGCATGGATGGGTTGGTACGTGGCGGTGGGAACCCACAAGGCTAGCCGAATCTGACAATTGCGGCCAATGAACGGCGGAGGAAAGGCATTTCTTTGACGACACCCTGCTTCAGAATGGCGCGGACGTGCTGAACGGACAACGCGACTCGAGCCGGTCCCGCTGGTGGATTCCCGCCTGGATCTTCGCTCTCGCGCTCGCTGCGCGCTGCGCGCACGTGTGGGCGATGCGCGACACGTCGTTCGTGCGGTTTCCGACGATCGACCCCGCCGCGTACGAACACCGCGCGCAGGAGATCCTGTCCGGCAAGTGGTTCCCCGACGACGTGTTTTTCCAGGATCCGCTCTATCCGTATCTGCTCGCCGCGATGCATGCGATCACCGGCGGGAGCGCGCTCGGGGCGTACTTCGGACAAGCCGCCGTGAGCGCGTTCTCGTGCGTTTTAATGTATATTCTCGGCGAACGTTACATTTGCAGGCGCGCGGGAATCGTCTGCGGCGTAATCGCGGCATGTTACGCGCCATTTATTTATCTCGACGGCCAGCTCGAAAAAAATACATTTACAATTATAACGATGCTCGGCGCGCTCGCGGCGTTTCCCGCTCGCGAGAATTTTAAGTTCCGGCGCGTTGCGCTTTCGGGCGCGATTCTCGGATGCGGCGTCTTGCTTCGCGGAAACTACTTATTGATCATTCCCGCGCTCGCGGCGGTTTTGATTTATGAATCATGGCCGTTGTCGAGGATTCGCGGATCCGTCGCCGCGGCGATTTTTGTAATTGCATGCGCCGCGCCGATCGCGCCGGTTACATATCATAACTGGCGGGCGAGCGGCGATTTTATATTAACGACGGCGCAGGCGGGCACCGCGCTTTATTTAGGTAATAATCCGCAGAACACGAGCGGCGGCATTCACGCCGTTTCGTTCAACCGGCAGATCCCGGAATTCGAAGCCGACGATTGGAAACGCGAAGCGGAGCGGAGATCCGGACGATCGATGTCGCGCGTAGAAGTATCCAAATACTGGTTCGGCTCCGCGCTGGGACATATTATAATAAATCCGGGGCCGACGTGGTGGTTTTCATTATTATGTAAAAAGGCCGAATTGATTCTCAACGGTATCGAAGTGCCCGACAACACAGCCATGGCGTACGTCGAAAAACTCTCGCCGGTCGTTGGATTCAATCCGGTGCGATTCGCGACGATCGCGCCGTTCGGACTCGCCGGTTTGTTAATATTTATGATGTCAAAACGGCGGCTCGCGGCCTCCGTCGCGTTTGGAATATATAGTTGTTCGTTATTGTTATTTCCAATTTCCGATCGCTTTCGCGCGCCGGTCGCGGTTTTTATGATTTTGTGCGCGGGCGCGGCGTTCGAAATGTTATGGGTGCGCCTGCGCGGCCGCGAATTCGGGCGCCTCGCGTTCGCGGCGGCGGCGCTCGCGGGATGTATTTTAATTGTCAATCACGAACCGTGGCTGCAGCCGCCGGACACTAATATTCGCGCGCAGAATGCCATGTTAAAAGCGTATCACGACGACGTGGGCGCGTGGATCAACGGCCGGCAGTACGATCGCGCCGAAGCGGTGTTAAGAAAAACCATGGCGGACGAATGGTTCGCAAAGAAAACGCGGCTCAATCTCGATCTTGCGATGGTGCTCTGGTACGGCCATCGGGACGGCGAAGGCGCGAAAAGTTTGATTAAGAAAAGTCTCGCCGCCATGATCAAGGAAGGGGAGACGGCGGCCGACGGATATTTATTATATGCGGAAATTCTGGAATCGGGCGGCGATGCCGAGCAGGCGGCGTATTGGAAAGGGCGGGCGGAAGCCGTGAATCTTTCGAATTACGGCGAATTATTTAATATAGCAAAAACAGCCGGCGATCTCGGCGACCGCGCGCGCGCCACCGGACTTCTCGACGAATTCGTTCTTGCCGATCAGCGCTTTCCTTCGGAACGCTTCGCCGCCGATCACTATATTTTGCTCGCGCGCCTGCAGATTGCTAACAACCAGACCGCGCGCGCCGTCGACACGTTGAAGAAACTCGCCGCCCGCGGCGGAGCCGTCCCCGACGACCTGCGCGATTTATTAAAATAATAATCAGGGAACGAGCGTTATATCCAATGCTTCGGACGTGCTCAAACTGAGCGGACTCGGATTGCAAGCGTTGCCCCAGTATGAAAACGACTGCGCGTGGTATGTGCTTCCAACAATTGCGGAGTACGACGACGGGAGCGGAATGGCGGCGATTCCAAGTCCGTTCGCGAGGCTCGGTTCATCATACAAAAGAATCTCCGGCGCGCCGAGATCCACGTAAACCCAGAGGCCGAGTTGAAAATCGATGCCCAGCGGCGCGCCGATGCTCGAGACGATCAGTAAATTCATCGAATTCGGCGGACAATTTGTAACATGAATTTCGAATTCGCCGTTCCCGGGCGTGGCGGCGGAATTCGCCGAAATATGTTGAAATCCGTTGCACCCGGGCGTGGAGTATCCGGAATTCGAAAGTCCGTTGCTCGCGACCTGAATATTATGATGCGCTGAAGCGCCGGTGTTGCCCGCTCGATCGCGGACTTCAAACCAATAATCGATGCTGCCGAACCAATATCCGGGAACCTGACCTCGAAAAATGTTGCCGCCGGCCCAGGCCGCGGACGACGTGTGCACCGGACCGCCATCAATTGTATATTTAACGCTGGCTGTCGATTCGCGGAAGCGTTCGGTCGAATCGTTTTCATAAACTTGCGCCGCGACGACGTGCGGCGTCGATCCCGCGACGGACGATCCGCTCAGCAACCCGACGCGCGGAATGCGCGGCGCGACGGCGTCGGCAACGCCGAGCGTATTCGTCCAAATTCCGGCATTCGTCGCCGAACCGTCGTGACTAAATAACAGATCCGCATCATTATCATTATCAAGATCGCCGACGGAAACCGAAAGCCACGTATCGGCGTTCGTTCCCGGCGAGTTCATTTCAGGTTCGGTGCCCAGCACGGATGTTCGTAATAAAAATGACGAGGCCGTTGACGTCGAGCCGCCCTGCGCGGCGGTATTTTTGTAAATATAATTAATGCCGTCGAAATTCGCGAGCGCGACATCGAGATCGCCGTCGCCGTCGTAATCGACGAAGTCCGCTTGGTTTTCGTCCGCGCTCGGATCGCCGAGCGGCGCGCCGATACTACTGAAAATGCCGGAGCCGTTATTGCTTAGAATACGATCCTGCAGCGACGCGTACGATACGGCCCACATGTCGACGTCGTCGTCGAGATCGATGTCGCCGAACGCGAAATCCATGCATTGGCCGCCGCTCTGCGCCGTCGCCAGCGCGCTGCCGGTGACGTCGCGAAACAACCGCGTGCCCATCCCCTCGGAGCCGGCCGAGTAATTATTGTCGACGAATCGGTTTTGATACATTCGCGATTGGCCGGTTCGATTATTAATCAACAAATCGACGTCGAAGTCGTTGTCGACGTCCGCGAAATCCGCGTCGAAAGCAACATTGGTAATATCATGATTTCCGCCGTTCGTCGACGCCGTGTTGTCGAGCTGGCTTCCTTCGCACCAGCCCGCCTGGCTGCCCGCCGCCAAAGCTAATGATCCGCTCACGGTGCCCGAAGGGTTGTATTCGGCGAAAATGCCCGCGCCGTTGTTCATAAACAATCGCGACATGACGGCTCCAGAGTAATTCGGTCCGGCCGACGTTTGTAAATAATCCATGTCGCCGTCGAGATCGACGTCGGCGAAATCGCACGCATTGCTCCAGTCCGCGAATCCGCCCGAAAACGTTCCACTACTAATAAGAAGCGAGCTGGGAATCGACGAACCCGCGCCCCCGAGTCCGTTCCAACGCGACGTATCAATGAAGAAAACTCCCGCGGTCCCGCCCTGCGCGCCGCCCTGGTTGATGAGCCAGATGTTCGATTGCGTGAAAAATTGTGTCGTATTGACAAGCATCAAATCGAGATCGCCGTCGCGATCCACGTCGGCCGACTCAACATGCACCGATTCGGCAAGGAGCGCTGGCAACTTCGACCCGGTGACGTCCGAGAAAACGAAGTTTCCGCCGGCCGTTGACGCGTTGTTAAACCAAAGTCGCGACTGAAGCGCGCTAAACGCCCCGCCCTGCGTCAGAAAAGCGTCGAGATCGCCGTCCATATCGAAGTCCGCGAAATGCGATGCTTCCGCGTACGACGTCGATTGTGGAATCGAACCCGGCTTTGGTGCGAAGTTCGCCCCGGGTTGGAGGTCTTGCGAAAACGCGACGCCGCCCGCTGCGACGCTCGCGAAAAAAGCCGCTGAAAGATTGTTAAGTCTCACGTTGCAGGTCCAAGGCCGCAACCCGACGGAACAGGTTCCGCGAGTGCGGCTCGTAATTGAGGATGCACCAAGAAGTGAAGTTTGGCCAAGGAACTCGGGAAAGCGCCGCCGCGAGGGACGAATGGTCCGCCCGGAACAATCAAGGCTGAATTGTTAAATGACCTCCGCCGGAACCCGAGAACGTATTCGCGCACGAAAAATCGGCAAATATGAATTGAAAATAATAATTCGAACCGGCCAGCGCGGGATTATTAGGAATGATCGCGGGAACTAGCGCTTTTCCGAGACCGTCGACGGGCGCATCGAATACAAAGATTTCCGTCGCGGCCGCGACACCCGCCCAGATGGCGACTCCAATATTAAACTCGTCGTATCCCAATCCCTGGCTATTCGTAACTAAGCACAATTGAATCGTCGTCGGCGGCGCGCCGGTGCAACTCATGACGAATTCAGAATTGTTGACGGTCGGGCAGGAATTTGTGCCAATGGTTATCGGCCCGTGACAGCCGGGAGTCTCGGCGCCAAATGTCGTAAAGCCGGCGTTCGAAACTGTAAACGATTTCGACGGCGAAACTCCGGCGTTGCCGACGCGATCCGCGATCGCGAGCGAATAGGTAATCGATCCGCACCAGTAGCCAGGGATCATCGCGCGAAACAGATTGCCGCCCGCGTATTGGGCCGCCACCGAATGCGCGTCTCCATTAACGCTAAAATTCAACGAAGCGGAGGCGTTCTTAAAGTATTCCAGATTTATATTATCAAAAGCCCGCGCCACGATCCGGCGGGGAGTCGAGGACGGCGTTCCGTTCGCGAGTTGTTGAATATTGGTGATCGTCGGCGCGATCGGATCGGGCGAATTCAGAGTATTTAATAGCAAAACTTCGTCGAAATCTTTGTCTTCGGCAAAAACAATATCCACGTCGCCATCATTATCAATATCGCCAACGTCGGCCGCGAGAGAGTGCAGGGACGCGACGGGCGCGGGCGAAACCTCGGAGAGCGCGAAACCGCCGTTTTCGACGAGAAGATTTTGATAATAACGATTCACGCCGCCGGCCGCGCTCACGAACGGATCGATGTCGCCGTCGTGATCGAGGTCGTGCCAGTCGATTTCCTGATCGTCATTTGTGGAATTCGGAACGACGATCCACGTCGTTTGTTTTCCCGTGCCGTCGTTGATTCCGATTCGATCCTGATAAAGGCCCGTATAATTTAAGAAATACGTATCGACGTCGCCGTCCTGATCGACGTCATGCGGTTCGGCATCATAATTAAATCCGGATTGCGGCAATCCAGCCGAACTCGTCATCCACGTATTTGTAAGATCTCGATAAAGTCGCTGGCTGCCCGACCCGGTGGAGCCGCCGTTTTCGAAAAAACGATTTTGATACATCCGATTTTGAGTGTCCCGCGACGACATTTGCATATCGTTGTCGAAATCCCCGTCGAGATCGGAAAAATCCGCGTCGAGCGCCGTATTGGTAATGTCGTGGCTGATGCCGAGCGTATCCAACGTATTGTTACTTTGGGTTCCCTCCGCCCATCCGGCCGCGCTGCCCGATGCGAGATTCGGGTTGGCCGATACGGCGCCCGAAGGATTGTATTCTTTAAAATATCCGATCGGACCGCCGCTTCCGTTCAGAAACAAACGGGACATGACATTTCCGCTGAAGGTTGCGCCGTACGAAGTTTGTAATAAATCCATGTCGCCGTCGAGATCGACGTCGGCGAAATCGCATTGCGCCGACCAATCGATAAATCCGCCCGCGAATGCGCCTGAAGTTATTTTCTGAGCCGACGGCACGGACGATCCCGTGCCGGCAATATTTGTATATCTTGACATATCCATTACAAAAACGCCAGCCGTGCCTCCCTGCGCGCCGCCCTGATTGACGAACCACGTGTTCGATTGATTACTAATTGTCGAATGGTTCGAAAAGCACAAATCCAGATCCCCGTCATTATCGATATCCATGGCCTGTACATCCCTCGACGATTGCGTGACGAGTCCCGGGATGCTGGTCGCCGTGGAATCTAAATAAAATCCCATCGTGCCTCCCTGCGCGCCGCCCTGATTTGTTAACACCCTGCTCGATTGGTTTCCGATGTCGCCGCCGTTTGCAAATAACAGATCCAGATCTCCGTCGAGGTCGAGATCGGCGAATCGCGCCGCCTCGGTATATCCCGCGAGATTGACTAATTGCGTGCTCGAGACATCCTGAAATTGCTGTGAATTTCCAACCGGTGCGGAAATGCACACGAGCGCGCCGCCCAAGATGTACTCCATCGCAAATCGCGCTAGGGAGCCGGTATTTCGTGTGAATTTCATTGCGCTAACTCGTTGTCATGCATGTTGCGGAGCAATCAATCATTTACCACGAAGGCGCTTTGGTCAATCGCTTCTGTGAAGGGGGGCTTGGTCAGTCGCGCGCCGAATCGTGAAAGGACGCGCGTAACTTTATGATCTGAGTGAACTCCGCGCGCTTTCACGGCGGAATTGTCAATATTCCGTCCCGTGCAGCTCCGATTCGCTCGAACCATGTTGAGATCAGCTAATGAGGAAGTGTGATTGAAAAAAAACGGGCCCCGCAAGGAGCCCGTTTCTATAAATTTCGCCGTCGACCGGCGATTCAACGAGATTTACGGCTGAATCGTTAGAGTTCCGCCGCCGGATGTCGATAACAATTGTCCGCAACCGACGTCGCCGACGATGATTTGGAAATAATAGCTAACTCCGGCGAGCAGCGGATTATTTGGAATCGAAGCGACTGCCGTCATCTTTCCCGTTCCGTCGTTCGTCGCGTCGAGACCATACGCATCTGTTGCAAAGAAGAAGTCGGCCCAGATCGGCAAACCAACGCCGAATTCATCGATGCCCGTTCCCTGGCTATTTGTAGCAAGGCAAAGTTGCGTCGTCATGTCGAGCGGTCCGCCCGTACAGGTCATTGCAAACTCGGAATTGTTAACGGTCGGGCAGTTGACGACGCCCAGCGTCATCGCGCCGTGGCAGCCCGGAATCGAAAAACCAAATGTCGAGAATCCAGCGGGCGTAATCGTTACGTTCTTGGTCGCGGACGTCCCTTCATTACCTTTGCGATCCTTAACTTTCATTTTGTAAGAAATGTTGCCGCACCAGTATCCGGGCATCCACGCAAGCCAAAGATTGCCGCCGGCGTATTTTGCCGGGATGACATGCGTCACGCCGTCAACTGTAAATTCAAGCGTTCCGCTGCCGTGAATGAAATGCTCCTGATTCGCATTGTCATAGGCGCGCGCGACGACGCGGCGCGGCTGTGAGGAAGGAACGCCGTTCGGGATTTGTGAAATGCCAACAACGCGGGGAGCCCATGCGTCGGCCGTTCCGTTGTTTCGCAACATCACTTCGTTGGTGGTTCCGTCTTCCGCGCAAATGATGTCGCCGTCGCCGTCGTTATCGTAGTCGCCGACGTCGGCGCCGAGCGTCCGGGTTCCATTGGTGGTGCCCGTGCTGGAGAGCGTTAAGTTAATGCTGCCCGACTCGATAAACATATTTTTGTAAAGTCTATCGGAACCGCTGAACGCGGAGACGAACGGATCGGGATCGTTATCATTGTCATAGTCGACCCAATCGATTTCGTTGTCGTCGTTGCTCGAACTCGGCACGACCAAGCCAGGTCCCATCGCGCCCGTGCCGTTGTTGACGCGCCACGCGTCGCTCGTTCCGCCGCTGTATCCGAGGAAATATCCGTCTGTGTCGCCGTCATTGTCCATGTCATTGACGTCGGCGTCGTAGTTACTACCAAATTCACTTGAGAGACCGTTCGTGCCCCACAGAGTGCTCACGTCGCGATACAAACGGGTTGTCGAACCATTGCCCAAACCGTTTCCATTTTCTACAAATCGGTTCGAATAGAAGTGTGAAACGGTGTCGCGGGAATTCGCGAAAATATCATTATCAAAGTCGGCGTCCATGTCGCTGAAGTCCGCGTCGAGCGACATATTTGTAATATCATGTTCGGTTCCGTCGACTTTTGCAGTATTATCCACTTGGACGCCTTCGACGAAGCCGGCCTGGCTGCCCGCGGGCAAACTAGGATTATTCGAAACCGCATTCGACGGATTGTATTCTTGGAAGAAACCGAGCGTTGTTAATGAACCGGACGTGCCCGTTTGGTTTAGATAAAGACGCGTCATGACCGTCGCGTCGAAGTTCGGACCGTACGACGTGTGAAGCAGATCCCAGTCGCCGTCAAGATCGACGTCGGCGAAATCGCATTGACAGCTCCAATCCACAAATCCGCCCGAAAAATCACCGCTTGTAATCTTTTGCGCCGCGGGAACGGATGAACCGGCGACCCCAAGCCCGACCCATCGGCTCATATCAAGAATGAATTTGCCCTTGGTTCCACCCTGCGCCATTCCCTGGTTAATAAACCATGTATTCGATTGGTTGGACGACATCGAATGGTTCGACATATAAAAATCGAAGTCGCCATCGTTATCGATATCCACCAATTGGACGTCGCGCGAAGACTGGTTCATCACAACCGTTGTTGTGTTCTTCAGGAAGTTCGTCGACGTGAGATCGGCAAATGTCCCGGTTCCACCTCCCGATCCGTTCCCATTGCGTAAGAGTCGGCTCAACTGGTTCCCTGCGTCGCCACCATTCGCCCAAACCATGTCGAGATCGCCGTCGAGATCGAAGTCGCCAAACTTGGCGGCCTCCGTGGCCTCGTTGAGCGCCGGAATTGTGGTGGAAGACACATTTGTAAATTGACAATTCGCATTGGATGTTAACGTTCCAAATGCACCCACGGCCGCGGGAAGCAGCCACAAATTTTTGTTAATCAAAGTTCTCATGAGAGTCGGAGGGCGAAGTTAGGTGGAGTCCGGGTTCGGTGGGCTGTGATTCGGGAATGGGCCGAAATGAGCCCATAAGCATACAACGTCGTGCGACGACCCATCAAACGAAAAGGTTCCCCTCTATGTCGCTTGACGCCGAGTCAATTTCGTTGCTTGCCCGGCCCTTAAACGGGCCCCGAAAGTGGGGCCCGTTTCATAAACCATCGCCGCTTTTCGGCGATTTTTAAACAATTACGGCTGAATCGTCAGCATGCCGCCGCCCGAAGTCGAGAGGACCTGTCCACAACCGACGTCGCCGACGATGATTTGGAAGTAATACATCGCGCCGGCGAGCAACGGATTGTTGGGAATTACGGCGGAAGCGGTGAGTTTGCCTGTTCCGTCGTTCAAAGCGTCGAGACCGTACGCGTCCGTTGCAAAGAAGAAGTCGGCCCAGATCGGCAATCCGACGCCGAATTCATCGAGACCCGTACCCTGGCTGTTCGTCGCAAGACAAAGTTGTGTGACCATGTCGAGCGGACCGCCTGTGCAGGTCATCGCAAACTCGGAATTGTTAACCGTCGGACAGTTGACGACGCCGACCGTCATCGCGCCATGACAGCCGGGGATCGAAGAACCGAAGGTCGAGAAGCCAGCCGGCGTAATCGTTACCGATTTCGTCACCGATGCGCCTTCATTACCTTTCCGATCTTTAATTTTCGCAACATATGTAATATTGCCGCACCAGTATCCGGGGAGCCACGCAAGCCAGAGGTTGCCGCCTGCATATTTCGCCGGAATCGTATGTGTCGTTCCATCAACTGTAAACTCGAGCTTTCCGCTGCCATGAAGGAAATGCTCCTGATTGGAGTTGTCATACGCACGAATGACGATGCGACGCGGCTGCGACCAAGGCGTTCCGTTTGGAATTTGGGAAATGCCCACAACGCGAGGAGCCCAAGCGTCTGCCGTTCCATCATTTCGCAACATGACTTCGTTGGTCACCGAATCTTCCGCACAAATGATGTCAGCGTCGCCGTCATTATCATAATCGCCAACGTCGGCGCCCAGCGTGCGGGCTCCATTGGTGGTTCCTGTACTGGAGAGCTTCAAGTTAATGCTTCCAGACTCGATGAACATGTTTCTGTAAAGTCGATCGTAGCCGGTGAACGCGGAAACAAACGGATCGGGGTCATTATCATTGTCCCAGTCAACCCAGTCGATTTCGTTATCATCATTGTTTGAGCTCGGCACGGACAATCCGGGTCCCATCGATCCAGTACCATTATTAACACGCCATGAGTCGCCGGTGTTCCCGTCGTATCCAAGGAAATATCCGTCCGTGTCGCCGTCATTGTCCATATCGTTGACGTCTGCGTCGTAGTTGTTGCCAGACTCAGTCGACAGGCCGTTTGTACCCCACAATGCGCTCACATCGCGATAAAGCCGTGTCGTCGAACCATTTCCAAGGCCATTACCGTTTTCAACAAATCGGTTGGAATAGAAATGGGAAACCGTGTCGCGAGAATTTGCGAATATATCATTATCAAAGTCGGCGTCCATGTCGCTGAAGTCCGCGTCGATCGACATATTTGTAATGTCGTGCTCGGTTCCGTCTATTTTTGTAGTATTGTCGACCTGGACGCCCTCAACGAATCCGGCTTGACTGCCCGCTGGGAGACTCGGATTGTTAGAAACCGCATTCGACGGGTTGTATTCTCTATAAAAACCAAGACTGGTTAGCGATCCAGATGTTCCGGTTTCATTAAGATACATTCGTGTCATTACAGTTGCGTCGAAATTGGGACCATAGGACGTATGGAGAAGGTCCCAGTCGCCATCGAGGTCCGCGTCCGCAAAGTCACACTGGCAGCTCCAGTCGACGAATCCGCCGGCGAAATCACCGCTCGAGATCTTTTGGGCCGCGGGCACGGAAGAGCCTGCCACGCCCACTCCTACCCAACGGCTCATGTCGAGCATGAATTTGCCCTGCACGCCACCCTGGGCGAGACCCTGATTGATGAACCATGTATTCGATTGATTTGCCTGCATCGAATGGTTCGACATGTAAAAGTCGAGGTCGCCGTCGTTGTCCACGTCGACGGGCTGCACGTCTCGTGACGATTGGCTCATGAGAACCGTCGTGGGATTCTTTAGGAACATTGATGTGGTCACGTCATAAAAGACGCCAGTCCCTGCGCCGCCGGCGGTTCCATTCTGGATGATCTTGCTCTGCTGGTTACCGAAGTCGCCGCCATTAGCCCAGACCATGTCAAGGTCGCCGTCCAAATCCCAGTCGCCAAATTTGGAGGCTTCGGTGGCAAGACCGAGCGCTGGGATTGTGCCGGAAGATACATTTGTAAATTGACCATTCGCACTGGATATTAACGTTCCAAATGCACCCACGGCCGCGGGAAGCAGCCACAAAATTTTATTAATCAAGGTTCTCATGGGAGTCGGAGTGCGAAGTTGAGTGGAGTTCGGATTTTGTGAACTGCGAATACGGATTGCGCCAAATTGAGCCCATAAGCATGCAACGTCGTGCGACGACCCATCAAACGAAATGGTTCCCCTCCATGTCGCTTGACGCCGAGTCAATTTCGTTGCTTGTCCGGCCCTTTGAGGAGGAGAATATTAATAAAAAAACGGGCCCCGAAAGTGGGGCCCGTTTCATAAACCATCGCCGCTTTTCGGCGATTTTTAAACAATTACGGCTGAATCGTCAGCATGCCGCCGCCCGAAGTCGAGAGGACCTGTCCACAACCGACGTCGCCGACGATGATT
>JACQFD010000020.1 GCA_016200225.1 Planctomycetota bacterium | reverse complement strand
GCTCCTTCCGCGCCGTTGGAGTCGGCCGCCGGATAATAATCGTAATCGACCCTCGCGACTTCCACGACGCCCGAAGGGGACGACCATGACCCTGATGCTTTCGTCTGGACAAGGATTTGTGTATATCGCTTGCGACCCCCGATGGTTGACGTGGCGAACGTGTATCGACGCGACGCCGTGTCATACGCTTTATATAATTCGCCGGTTGCAGTGAAACCGTTACTAATGGCCGTTGAAGCGGTTGTGGGATCGCCGACGTAAGCTTTGTTTCCAGCCGAGTCTTCCTGGAGCCAGAGCTGGCCAGAACAATTTGAAGCGTTCCCGTCGAACCCTATGAACGTCAATTTATGGCCGGAGGGGTCATAGTAAGTATAGGTTTCAGGCTCGCCACCGGCAGCCGCCGTGAATTGCATCGATCCGCAGGATCCGTTGCAACCAATATACGCGGCCGACGTTGAACTATAGCGTCTGAATTCCAAATATCTGTCTGCGCCGTAGACGAGTACTATTTGATCCTTCGAGTGGTCGCCCGAGTTATTGTAGCGAATAATTTCCGGCGCGCACCCTTGAAACCAATTTCTTCCTTGCACCGAATCGGAAACGCGCGAACTCCCGCCCGAGTCCACCTGACCGTGGTTGTACGACCTCGAAATAATATATCCGAACCCGGGCGCCGGAAGCGCGATATCGACGTCGTCCATCGTGAGCGTGCCCGTCGATAATTCAATACTTCCCATGCGGCTGCTCCCGCCTGCACTTTCATAAGGATTGGCCGCCATGAGGACCGGCAGGTGTGACCCTGCTCTTAACGATCCGTCGATTCGCGCGCCGCGGAATCTTACAAGTCCGGGTCGGGCGTCCTGCACGCTCGTCGCTCCCGTGTATTTGTAACTTGTGAGCGAGTCCGACCATATTTCAATGACTGGATCGTTAGCGAACGGACGGCGCCACGAGAAGAACACGACCGCGAGCACGGCCAGGACACCGAAAACACCGGCGAGAATAAATTGACCCGAGAGTGACGACTTTACAGATACGCGATTGGACAACATGACAGACTCTTCCGGGTTTTCCGCCCGGAGACTCAGGAAACGAGACTTCTAAAGTATAAATTACTTCCGACAAGCGGCTCGGGTGAGAGCGCGCGCGGCCTGGCTTCAGGCGTCGATTCGAATGCTTCTCTGATTCAAACGCTTTTCTGACTCTAAACTTTCACATGCAAGTCGGCGCGTCGATTTGTAGTCACAGGACGCAGCCTCACGAGAACTTTTGACATTCAATGACTAAAACTGAGTCCTGTCAACGAAAGTTCCAGCTTTTTTTTGCGAGAGTTTTCCACATGCGAAATGAAGTATCCGCAGTTTGTTAGCAGGCGAGGCGAAAAAATGCCGACGCCTCCCGGTAATACGACAATGCACGGCCGAAAATTTTCTCACAAAATATTTTCGGCTGTAAGTTAGTTTGATCAACGGGCTTGCAATGGTGTCATTAGTAGTATCCGCGATTTGCTCACGAGACTTCCGCACAAATTTGAACATGGCGCGAGTTTATTATTAACATCGCGCGGACGTTGGACGCGCCCCTCGAAAGCTGGTGATGTCAGAGAAGTCGTCGTGCGTGGCACGAAATTTCCCGCAATGCACAAATGTCGCTTTTCTTTTTTTGCAATCATCCCCTTGTCAAATTTCGGCACACGCGTGTACGCTTGCCCCGCAACGAAAGGCGCAATTCGCGCCGACGCCGCAGATTCCAAACATTACAGATTGATTTTAATACTAAATGGGAGTTCGAACATGATGCCATCCTTACTTATAAAAGCCACGACGACCGCCGCCATTGCGATCACGATGCTAACGATCGTTAGCCTGCACCCGTCGGCCGCAGCTGTGCGATTTGACAACACACCCGACGCTGCAACATTAACATCGGCGCTCTACCGCGCAGGGCTCGATCCAAGTTCGATTGCAGCCGCTGGAGTAAACGGGAGCGGCGCAACCGCGATTGTAAACAATGTCAAACAATACTTAACCGATCACCCAAACGATCTCTCGACTGCCGACACGAATTATTGTAATGCCAAGGTGTCTGCCGACTCTCTTCGAAGAATTGTGCAAAGCGGAACGGCCACGTCCGAGCAGTTGACACAATACCAAGCGGCCTCCTCGACGCTCGACACCGCCACGACGGCGCGCGCCACGGCGCTCGCGAGCATCGTCACCGCCGGCGTGGCGAATGTTAGTAATGATCAAAAGACCGCGTTGCAAAATATTGCAGCCAATCAGAGTTGGGGAGTATCAATCGAATACACAGCGACCTCGGCGACGGAGGCGCAATGGGTGGCCCTTCGCAACGCGCTGGCCGTGAAACGCATCAATACAAAATATGGCGTTTCCGTACCGGACGGCGTGACGACACTCATTGCGACGTGGGACGCGAAGACGGACGTGGCGGCCGCAACGACGGCGTTTGACTCTAATCTCGCTTCTGTAACCACTGCGTGGAACAACGCGGTTGGCCAATAGTAAATGTAATTAACGGCGAACTTAGAAATTATTAACGATCACAAATCGGGATATTAATAATATTACGAAGAATTGCGTATCATCCAACCCTCCCCGACTTCATCCCCAACCGTCCTTTACGTACTCCGCATCGCGCGGAGTTTGTCGATGGCGGTGAGGACGGTGCGGGCCTCGCGCGGACCCTCTGAAATTGTGGTTTTCGCCTCTTCCTCGGCGTCGACGGGCCGCGAAGCTTCGATTTCTGTAACATGCATCAGCGGCGCCGGTGTCGTCGCGCGAGCGGACTCGATCATGCGCGACATTTCGGCCGCGTTTTCGCGCATCTGTTCGTCGAGGTGTGTCTGCAATCCCGCGATCGTGTTTTGTAAGTCGACAATACACGCGAATTGTTTTTGAATCATCGCGTTCGACGCCGATTCGTTATTATGAATCATATCGGCGAGAGGCTTCAATTCCTTCGCGACGTCGACCGTCTTCGAATCCTGGCTCAATCGCACTAATTTATCAATTCGCGCGTTCAACGAATCGAGCGTCCCGGCGAGCGTCAACCGTGCGCGTTCGGCGTCCTCTTGTTTTTGCCGCACGGCGTCCACGACCGCGCGCGCCTGTTCGATCGCGGTTTCGAGCCGCGTCACTTTCGCTTCCGTCCGCGCCGCGGATTCGGCGCACGCCGCGCCGACCGACTCGCCGATTCGTCCCATGTCGGGCATTCGCCCGCCCATATCAATCATTTCATCGCGCAAAGCATTTATTAATTCTTTCAATTCGCCCGCGCTCGAGGCGGATCTTATCAATTCTTCGCTTTGCCGCGCGATCGACATTGCTAAGAATCCGAAACATACAAATCCGGCCGCCGCCATGGCGAAGTGCGCGGGCCGGATCCACTCCGCGAACGGAATCGCGCCCGCGGGGATCTGCGTCATTCCGACGGCGCAACCCGATGCAACAATTGCGGCCCCGAACCACATCCAAACCGCGATGCGCACCGAAGCGCGCGGTTTCATTTCGACCGATGTGGACATGACGGGCTCAGCCCCCAAGACAGCTTCCTCGACTTCCATGGCGCTCCTTCTGAGAAACAGATTTGCGATTTCCTATCGGCGTTCTCTCGACAAAACCTTCAATGCCGTTTCTCGCGCCTTGCCACGCCCGCCCTTCGCGGATAAGAACGCGGCCCCGCGCATTGTCCGTCCCGCCTCCGACGTGCGCGCCCAACGCAATGAGCCAATTCACATTGAAGGGGACGTCGGTCTCGCCCGGGTTCGCGCTCGGTCCGGCCCGCGTCCATTCGACGTCGGGCGTTTCGCCCGTGCGTCGCCTTCTATTCGAAGACGTCGACAACGAAATCGCACGATTCGAAGTCGCGCTTTCGCGGGCGGAGGATCAGTTGCGGCGCGATATTAAATTAGCCGCCGATCACATAAGTAAGAACGACGCGCGCATCTTGAAATCGCACCTCGCGCTGATCAGTGATATTAATATTCGAGACGACGCGCGCAAATGTGTTAGAAACGACCACGTCGACGCCGCATCGGCCATCACGCGGGCGTTGACACAATTCGCGAAACCGTATGAAGCGCTCATGCCGACGATCAAGGGCGAGTTTCTCGCGGAGGCGCGCGCGGCGTGGAGCGTTGTAATTAATATTCTTTCGGGCCGCGACGTGTCGAGCGAATTGCAGCCGATGATTTTGGTCGCCGAGGAGTTGACTCCGCAGTTTGCGAGTTTTATCGAACGCGGCGCGGTCGCGGGCGTGCTTGCCGAAGGCGGAGGGCGCTACTCGCACGGCGCGATTCTCGCGCGCTCGTTCGGCGTGCCGGCGATCGTGGGCGTTCGCGATTTGTTACGTCGCGTGCGCGACGGAATTAGTATTGCAATCAACGGCGACGACGGCAGCGTTTACATCGAGCCCACGGCCGAAGAGGCATTGCAAATACAACAGAAACGCGACGCGTGGCGCCTGCACCGCAAGGAGTTGCAGGCCGCGGCGACGCTGCCGGCCTCCACGAAGGACGGCGTGCGCGTTTCGGTCATGGCCAACGTCGACAATCTCCGCGATCTCGAGGGATTCGATGTTAATATTATCGACGGCATCGGACTTTACAGAACGGAATATTTATTTATCGACAGCAACGAGTTTCTTTCCGAAGACGACCAATATTATCAATATCGCCGGATTCTCGAAAAAATGAAAGGTCGCCCGGTGACGTTTCGAACCGTCGATTCGGGCGGCGACAAACCGCTTCCTTACTTTCAAACGCCCAAGGAGGAGAATCCCGCGCTCGGCTGGCGCGGCGTCCGCATTTCGCTCGAAATGCCGGATTTGTTTATTCCACAATTGAGGGCGATCATGCGCGCTGCGGCGCATGGCGAAACGCGAATCCTCATTCCGATGGTGACGACCGTCGAGGAGCTTCGGGCTATTCGTAATATTCTCGCGTCGATTGTAACATATTTCAAATCCGAGAATATTGAATATCGCGAAGTCCCGCTCGGCGCGATGATCGAAGTGCCGGCGGCCGCGCTTTCCATGGACGCGATTTGCGAAGTCAGCGATTTTGTAAGCATTGGCACCAACGATCTCGTGCAGTATTTGTTAGGAGTCGACCGCGACAACACGCGCGTCGGCGCGCTTTACGATCCGTTTCATCCGGGCGTTTTGCGCACGATTGCCGGCGTCGTCGAGCGCGCGAATGCTAATAATCGAGAGGTTTCGCTCTGCGGCGAACTCGCGAGCGATCCGCAAACGACGCCGCTGCTTCTCGGTCTCGGCCTGCGCAATCTTTCGATGACTCCCGTCGCCATCGCGCAGGTGAAAGCCGCCGTCCGCGAGACGGACAGCGCCGACGCCCGCGAACTCGCGACCGCCGCCATCCAGGCGCGCACGGCCACCGAGGCGCGCAAGATCCTCTCCTGTTATGATGAGATTCGCAAGAATGGCGATTCCGGACCGCGAAAATAATATTTATATTAATATTCTCATTAGAATTTAAATATCTTTCATTCGCCATGCCGCCTTCACGCCACAATCGAACGGATCCGATGCGCCGCGGCCGCTGGTCGGATTACGATACGAGATGGCTCGAGAATTGTTATGGAGGCTGCAGCGAAGCCGCGCTCGTGCAGCGGTTTCGGCGTCCGATTCGGAGCATTCACCGGCGGGCGACCGAAATATTTAGTATTAAGAAAAGCCGCGCCGGCGCGGCGTGGGAGGCGGCCGAGGATGAACGTTTAAAAATGTGTCTTGGCGTTTCTCCGATTCCGACCATCGCGCGCGTCCTGCGCCGCGACGAGCCCGACGTGCGTGGCCGCATCTCCGCGCTCGCGCTGTCCATCCGTTCGGGCGCGCTCACGGGCGCCGAGTGCGCGCGATTGAAACAAATATACGGCACGCGCGACAATGAAATGATCGCCGTGATTCTCGGGCGGGAAATCGACGAAATTTGCAAATCGGCCGGGGAACTCGCTCTCGCGAAAGACAAGGCATATCTTAAGAAACAATCGAGCGCGAACGGCCATCACGCGACCGCCCGCCGCGAAACGAACGGCGCGGCGCACGCGGACGATAAAAATAATAAAAACGGCACTCCCGGCATGCCGCGCTGGACGGACGACAAAATCGCCGTTTTGCGCGAGATTTATCCGAATAATTCCAACGTCGACGTCGCAAAAATGCTCGGCAAATCCTCGAAGAGCATCATGAGCAAGGCTCACGATCTGGATATTAAGAAAAGCGCCGAATTTCTCGCGAAAATGGGCCGAATCAACGTCGGCAAACGCTACGAATCCAACGGAAAAGCGAAACATCAACTAAATCCGCCGCCGCCGCCGCGCGCCGCGGAGCCTCGACCGCCCGAACGCGAAGAGCGCGCCGCCGGGAATGAATAGATCCAAAGGTGGCGAAGAATAAATTACAGCGATACGCCGACCTTCGATTATTTACAAATGTTTTTGAGGGCGCCGGCGTGCATCGCGGGGCGTGGTCCCGTGATTATTTCAAAAACGACGGCCCGCTCGTGCTCGAACTGGCCTGCGGCAAGGGCGAATACGCGAACGATCTCGCCCGGCGGTCGCCCGAAAATAATTATATTGGCGTCGACATCAAGGGCGCGCGCATTTGGAAAGGCGCGAAGTGCGCGATCGATTCGGAAATAAAAAATATCGCATTTCTGCGGCAATATATACAATTTCTTCCGCAAAGTTTTTCGCGAGGGGAGATCGCGGAGATCTGGCTCACGTTTCCCGATCCGTTTTTGAAGCAGTCGGATAATAACAAACGGCTGACTTCGCCGTTTTTTCTAAATATTTATCAAAAATTCCTGCGGCCCGGCGGGATCGTGCGCCTCAAGACCGATTCCGATCTATTATTTACTTATACGATCGAGAGCGCCGCGCGCTGCGGCTGCGCGATCCGGCGCAGGATCGACGACGTCTACGCCGCGCCCGCGGAGGATCCGATTTTAATGATTCAGACGTATTTCGAAAAGAAACACCTCGACGCCGGCCGGAAGATTCATTATCTCGAGATGTCTCTTCCCGAGACGGAAATTAAGGTTTTCAAATTCCGCTGTTCGCTCGAAACCCGCGACGCCGCGGAGAAAACAATATAAATCAGCCGCTCGAAAGTTTCGCGGGCGGTTCCGCGAGCGCCGGAATATAAATGTTGCGGCCGCGCGCCGCGGCGACGCCGAGAAAAAGTAATATAAACATTCGGGCGGAGGCAACCGACCAGAACGCCGCGCGCGCCCAAAGCGCCGCCCCTTCCCCGGTCGACGCGGCGCCGAGCGGAATGGATCCGAGCGCGCCGAACCATAATGTATTTCCCGGGTGCGCGAGGAGTCCGGCGGCCACCGAAATTAAGAATATTGTCGCGAGAATATGAAACGATTGAAATCCATGCCGGAGCACGGACGTTTTTTCTGTAAAATATCCCGCGACGCCGATACAAAGCGGAATCGCGAGCGAAACCGCCGCCGCCCACGACGCGTCGCGAAGCGCCCACGTCGCCGCGAGCGGCGCAAAATAAGCGATCGACGCCGCGACGGAAGCGTTCGCATTCGTATCGTTCGCGCCTGCGTTCATGGGCATCGATTATTTATAAATTTTGTCGATCCATCGCGCGCGATCGCGCGCGATCGAACGGTAGTTTCGCGCCGTCGAAGCGTGCGGTTGGATGCGCGAGGAGGACCTTAATTTTACAAATCGCGCCGCCATCGCGTCCGCGGAAATCCGCGCGCCCTCCGTCCGCGCCGCGCACCACGCCGCGCAAATCGCCGCGCCGAGCGCCGCGCCCTCGTCCTCGGCCAAATTTACAACTGGCAGATCGAACGCGTCCGCGCAGAGCCGGCGCCAGAACGCGCTCCGCGATCCGCCACCCGTGAGGCGCACTTCGCTCGCGCGCACGCCGAGCTCGCGCAGGCGCGCGATCCCGAACGCGAGACCGAGCGTGGGCGCCTCCATCGCGGCGCGCGCGAGCGACTCGCGCGTGAAATTGTTATGATCGAGGCCGACGATCGAGCCGCGCGCGCCCGGGAGATTCGGCGTGCGCTCGCCGCCGAGGAATGGTAATAATAACATTCCGTCCGCTCCCGCCGGAGCGCGCGCCGCGAGTTTTTCCAGTTGTATATTATCGACCGACAGGACGCGTTTCACGGCCTCCGTGACATTCGTACAATTCTGGATGCACATGAGCGGCAGCCAGCCGCCCGTCGAATCGCAAAATCCCGCGATTTCGCCGCGCGGATCCGCGACCGGTTTTTTGCTATATGCGAACGCCGTCCCGCTCGTGCCGAGCGAAACTGTAATAATTCCTTCGCGCACCGCGCCCGTGCCGATCGCGGCCATCATGTTGTCGCCGCCGCCGTGGCCGACCAGCGTGCCCGCTTGCAACAAAAGCTCGCGCGCGATCGCCGCGCGCAGCGTGCCGACGGCCGAACCGGCGGCGACGACGGGCGGAATTTTATTAAATAAATCGGGCGCGACCGCTTTCAGAATATTCTTTGCATAGCCCCGATTATAAATATTAAACCATCCGGTGCCGCTCGCGTCTCCCGCTTCGGCGGCCATTTCGCCCGTCAGCCAAAAATTAATATATTCATGCGGAAGCAGCACGGCGGCGCAGCGTTCGTATATTCGCGGTTCGTGTTTCTGCATCCATAACACTTTCGACGCCGTGAATCCGGGGGGCGGCGCGTTTCCGGCCGACCGTATCATTACATTCGCGCCGCCGCACAATTCGATAATTTCGGCGGCCTCGGCGGACGTACTTGTATCATTCCATAATTTCGCGGGACGTAGCACGCGGCCAGCGCCGTCGAGCGCGACCATGCCGTGCTGCTGTCCCGAAACGGCGATCGCCGCGATGCCCGCGGCGCGCTTCCTACCGATCGACGTTACAATTTCGCGAATCGCGGATTTCGCGGCCGCGATCCAGACGCGCGGGTCCTGCTCCGAAACTCCGGGCGCGGCGGCCGGCAGGGTTTTGTAACTTCTGCGCGCCAAGGCGACAACGGCGCCCGTCGCGCCGTCGAGAAGCAGGGCCTTCAGCCCTTGTGTGCCGCAGTCGAGTCCGAGGAATAAACCGCCGGCCACGCTTTCTATAATTTAAGGATTCGACAAACTAAATATTCGAAGTATTTGTTCGTTTTTCGATCGGCACGTACGCCTTGTCCATCGGCCCTATGTATTCGGACATCGGGCGAATGAGTCGATTATTCGAATACTGTTCGAGGATGTGGGCGCTCCAGCCGACGACGCGCGACACCGCAAATATCGGCGTGAACATTTCGATCGGAATCCGCATGACGTAATAAAGCGAAGCCGAATAGAAATCCACGTTTGGATATAAATTCTTTTCCTTGACGACGAGATCCTGAATCCGCGTCGACATTTCGAACCATTTCGATTCCTTTTCGCGGGTGCCGAGTTCGCGCGAGAACTCCTTGAGGATCGTCGCGCGCGGATCCATCGTTTTGTAAACTCGGTGGCCGAAGCCGGGGATTTTCTTTTTGTGAGCGAAGCAATCTTTAATATAAGAATCGACACTGTCGATGCTTCCGATGTCGAGGAGCATTCGCATCACTTCCTCGTTTGCGCCGCCGTGCAGCGGGCCTTTCAGCGCGCCGATCGCCGACGTGACGGCGCTGTACATATCCGAAAGCGTCGCGGCCGTGACGCGCGCCGCGAACGTCGAAGCGTTATATTCATGATCCGCGTGCAGCGTGAGCGCCACGTCGAACATTTTTTCGATGCGCTCGTCGGGAGCCTTGCCCGATAGTAAATATAAGAAATTTCCGGCGTGTCCGAGCGAAGTGCTCGGCTGGATCAAATCCTGCTTTTGACGCAGCGAATTGATACATCCAACGAGCAGCGGCAATTGTGCAATCAAACGGACGGCTTTTCTCGAATTCGCATCCGGGGTGCTATCGTTAGCTTCCGGATCGTGCAGCGCGAGAAGCGACACCGCCGTGCGCAATTCGGCCATCGGCGAGCCCGTGTGCGGCATCGCCATCAATGCGGCCGTCACTTCGCGCGGCAAACGGCGCTCCGCGAGCAGCCGCTCCTTCAATCGCGTGAGTTCGGGACGCGTCGGCAGTTCGCCGAACAGTAACAAGTGTATCGTCTCTTCAAATGATACATTTACAAGATCATCAATGTTGTAACCGCGATAAACGAGGCGGCCGCGTTTGCCATCGATGAAGCAGATTTTAGACGTGCCGACGACGATATCTTCAAGACCGGCCTTTGGGGCTTTCGAAGCGTCGCTTGGAGCTACAGGTTGGGAGGCGGACATATGAAAAGGTTAAAAAATAAGTTTCGTCTCCTTTTCTAGTCGGTAAAAGGCCCGCTGGAAACAAAGAAGCATTTTTCAGACGGCGGGCGCCCGCCTGCCCCCTCTGCGAACGCTTGCGCCGCGAGGCGGTCCGGATCAGACGTCTTCTCGCTCGCGAAACAGCATGATCGATGCCACAAGCAAGAGCCCCGCGAGAATGACGAGCGTGGCGGCCGACCGGGCGACGCCGGGGATCGGCATATCCGTGTTTCCGCCGAGGAACATGCCCGCGACCTTGCCGGCGCCGGAGTCGATCTTGAAGGCCTCCGGAAAGAAATCCTGCGGTTCCGCGTCGGTCGCTACAATAAAAATCGATTTGGAATATAAACTAATCGTCCAAGGCTGCAATTTTCCCGGGACGAGCGCGACCAGTTTTTCCCATCCCGCGGTATAAATAAGTCCGCTGACGACCGGATACTTCAATACCATTCCGAATATTAAGAATATTCCCGTGTAAACCGCGGTCGAGAGCGTGATCGAAACGAACATCATTCCGAGAACGAATATGTAATGACTCAGAAAATCGGGGCGCGACCACATCGAGAGAACCGCGAGCGTCGTCACGCCGATTCCGATCGATAAAATCGAACAAAACCACGCCGTCAGAAATTTCGCGACGACATAGGCCGTCCGCGACGGCGGCCGCGTTAATAAATAAACGATCGTGCGCTGTTCGAATTCTTCATGAAACGCCGCGACGGAATAAAAAATCGGAACGAGAGGGATCGCCGCTTCGAAAAACAGCGCCGCGCCCTCCTTCTCGAAAAACGTGGAGCCCGCGCCGAACATCCGCAGGATTACGAATATGACAGATGGCAGCAGGCACGCCAGCGTCAGAATGACCATCTGTTTCGATGGAATTTCCCGGCGGACGAACAGCGCGATCGGCGTTGTGATGGAATTCATGGTCGGATCGTTATTTAATATTTATTTTATTATATTTATTATATATATTTCGCGAACGCGGTCATCCCACCAACATTTCAAATATGGATTCCAGATTCTCGTCGGTGAGCGCCAGTTCGTCCACCTGAATGCGCGCTTCGGCGGCTTCATTTGTGATCCAACCTAACAAAACATCCGGGCTCGACGTGTCGATGAGCAGCCGGTCGGCCGCTTCGAAAACGATGCCGAGCGTGCCGTCGACATTTAACAATTGTTGCGCGACGGGGCGCGGCGTGCGCGTCGTGAGCGCGACCCGGTGCGGGCGCGTGCGGATCGCCTCGCGGATTTCGCGCACGCTTCCCTCGGCCAGAATGCGCCCGTTAACTAATAATAAAATCCGGTTCGCCATCGCGTCGACTTCATGAAGAATATGCGACGAGACGACGACTGTTTTTCCTTCGCGTCCGAGTTTATCGATCAATTCGACCGTCGCGTGGCGCGCGAGCGGGTCCATTCCGTTCAGGGGCTCGTCCAAGAATAATACTCTTGGATCATGAACGATCGATTGCGCGAATTTCATGCGCTGCCGCATTCCTTTGCTCATCGCGCCGAATTTTTTATTCATCACTTCCGTCATGCCGACGCGCTCGATCGAACGCTCGGCGGCGGCGCGCGCAGTCTTCTTATCGAAACCGTGAAGCCGCGCGAGCCATGTAATAAATTCGACGCCGCGCATTTCTTCATAAAAACGGTCGACGTCGGGACAAATTCCCGTTTCTTTAAATACATCGGGTTCGCGCCCCGCGTCGCGGCCGAGCAGCCGCACCGAGCCCGTGCTCGGCGCGGAGAGTCCGGTCATGCATTTAAATAATGTCGATTTGCCCGCGCCGTTCGGCCCGAGAAGGCCCGTGACGCCCGGCCCGATTTGAAATGTAACATTTGTCACGGCGACGACGTCGCCGAACCATTTCGAAAGTCCGGCGATGTCGACCGTCGCGTTCGGAATCTTGACGCTTCCGTCGGCGCTGCCGTTTTTTAAACTTTCCGCGTGGTTCATGACACCACCTCGATCGGCCGGACTTTTCGATATAATACAAAAACGGACAAAACCGCGAGCGCGACCACCCAAATCAGCGCGCTTGTTAATGAAACATGCGTGTCGAGTTTGGTTCTCGGGATGCCGAGGATCCACGCCTGTACGCGAAACTGCGCGTCGAAGAAACTGAATCCGCGCACGAATTCCCACGCGCCGTCGGACGCGCGCCGCATCGCCGACGCAAGCGCATTGATAAAGAAAAAGGTCACTAATAAAAATACGACGAATGCGGCCGTGCCGAGCCACGCGCGCTTGATCAGCGCCGAGAACGCCAGCACGAGCAGCGTCGAACTTACCGAAAATTCGACCGCCCAGATCGCGATGCGCGCGGGATACGCGAGCGTGGCCTCGAGGCGGTACTCGTCCGCTGAAAATAACAAATCGGCGAGCCAGATAAAGAATCCCGGGATGAGCGTCGCGCCCAACACTAATGTTACAACTCCAAGGAATCGTCCCAATAAGTATTGATTGCGCGTGACGGCGCGCGAAAAAATCGTTTCGAGCGCGTTGCTGCGGCGATCCGACGAAATTCCGGCACCGCCGATCAGCGCCGCGACGACCATCGCGAGAATTCCCTGAATGTATAAAATAATTTGATATTGCGGGAGATCGAACAACTGTCGCGAGATATCCACGACCTGTTCGCGGCTGATGGGCATTCGCCGGCTTGCGATCTGTTGATTCGCGAAATATAAGAATATGCAGACGCCGAACGACGGCAGCACGCCGACGATGTACGCGCCCTTCAGCATTTTATTACGAAACGATATCTTTATCGAATGCTCGAGAATCGGAAACCAGCCCGGCACGCGCGTCCGCTGCCCGCGCCATCCCCGATAAGTAAGATCATAAATCGGCATGTTACTATTTCACCTCTCCCGCGGTGCGGATCACGGGCGGCGCGTCCATGGCTTTTCGGATGACCTGTCCCATCGCCTCGCCCGCGCGCAGACTCTCCATAAATACGTCCTCGAGCGAACGTTGAAATATGGAAAACTCGAGCACCGACGTTTCGATCGAACGCGCCGTTTCGAATATAAATTCAGGGCCGGCGCCGACGGGCGGCTCGACGATCGATCCTTTGCGATCCGGTTCCGTCGCGACGGCGCCGCGCTCGCGGAGCGCGCCGACAAACCGTTCCATCGAGCCCGTGGCGCGCACGACATAAGCTTTCTTTTCCGAACGCTTTAAATCCGCGATCGGTCCGAATGCTTGCAATCGACCTTTAAACAATACCATAACCTGCGAACATACAAATTCCACGTCGGGCAGCAGATGGCTCGCGAGAATTGTATGAATCCCGTGTTTTTCATGAAGCGATTTACACAAATCGAGCATCTGGCGCCGTCCGGCCGGATCGAGTCCATTCGTCGGCTCGTCGAGAAATACCAATTCCGGCCCGTGGACGAGCGCGGCCGCGAGTTTCACGCGCTGTTTCATTCCAACGCTAAAATTCTCGACTTCGCGATAGCGCGCCTCCTCGAGACCCGCAAACCATAAACACTCGTGCGCCCGCTCGCGCGCGGCGCGCTCGGGCAATCCTGAAATCTCGCCGAGTAATGTTAACCATTGCACCGCGTTCAAGTGCGGCGGGTAACTGTCGCGTTCGCACATGTAACCGACGCGACGGCGGATCTCGACACTGTCGCGCCGCAGATCGAGGCCGAGAATTTTTCCTTCACCCGACGACGGCTTCAGCAGGCCGAGCACGGTGCGGATCATCGTCGATTTCCCGGCACCGTTCGGTCCGAGCAATCCGATCGCGCCCCCTTCAAATTGTAAACTCAGCTCGTGGACGGCGCGGAAGCGGCCATAGTCGATACAGAGGTTTTTTAGCTCGAGGATCAATTCAGCGCTGGTTCGGCCACCGTTGATTCAGAAGATTACCAAACGCGGTTGCGCCGCGCAATCCGGTGGATTTCGCAACAATTTTGAGGCGGCTTCGCGCCGCGCGCGCCGCTCACAACGAACTTGTAAACGATACGCCGCGCGCGGCGAGAATTTCCTCGGCGGCGCGCACGCCGGCCCACTGCGCCTCCTCGAAAAGCGGGAGGCCTCCGAGGTCCGCGGCCGCGAAGTGGATGTTACCAATCGGCGCGGCGGCGCGTTCGCGGGCGCCTCCGAAGAGGAACCCGCGTTCGGGCCTGACCATGCCGTGGCCCCATTTGTAAAAATCGACGTTCGCGAGGCGATCGGCGAGGTCGGGGTGCGCGCGGACCAGATCGGCCGAAAGAATATCTGTTAATTCATCGAAATTATAATTTATAAGCTTCGTCCGCGCGGCGGCCGCGTCGGCGTCGCAAAACGGGCGGTACCACGTCCAGACGTCGCCGGGACCTCGACGGTCGAGTTGATGCTTTGCCACCACATATCCGAGCGAATCGCTTTCATACAGAACATTGTCCCATGCGGTCGCGAATCCGCGGCTCTCGGGCTGCGAATGTAATGTAATGTTCGCGACGAGCCAGGGAGCATAATGAAACGAGTTCCGGTCGGTCGCGCCCGCGACGAGACGTTTTGTTATAAACTGCGGCGTCGCGCAAATCACATGCTTTGCAATAATCTCGCGTTGCGTCTGCGACGTAAAATCATGATAAACGACGCGGACGGCGTCCGGCCGCGGCTCGACGGACAGCGCCAGCGCGCCGAACCGGGAGCGATTTTTAATATTTTTTGAAAGGTAGTGAACGATCCGGCCGTTGCCCTCGGGCCACGTGAGGAAAGCCGCGGGCGCGCTCGATTCGTCGGGCAGCCGCGAACAATAATAATGAAGCGCCGCCCACGCGGAGACGTCGCGCAAATAGGATCCGAAGTCGTCGCGGCATGCGTATTCGACGTACCATAACAATCGCGGAGAATTGTAATTTCGCGCGGCGAGCCAGTCGGCCATCGAAATGCGGTCGAGATCGCGGAATTCCGGATCGCTCGAGCTATGAAACATAGGAATCGCGAACGCGCGTTTTCCGTCGCGGCCGCGTTTTCCGGCAAGCGCGCGCATTTCCGATTCGAAGCGGTCGAATTGTTTAATATCGTCGGCCGACGCGCCCGGTTTTAAGTAAAGTCCCTCCGACCACTCGCCGCGATAAAACAAACGTTCCTCGGGCGCCCTGCAGATGTGCTCCTCGGCGGCCACCGCCCTGCCGGAACTATCGAAACCGCGCACCACGCGCATTTCTAATAACAATTCGCAAAGCGCGCGCTGGTCGCGCGTCGGAACGGGCACGTAGTGGGCGCCCCACGGGTAGGAGCACGTCTCGTTCGTGCCCGAAATCGCGGTTCCTCCGGCCGCGTCCTCGAGGTCGAGCAGCATGAAATCATTAAAATTACAATTCGAGAGCTTCCACGCCGCGGAAAGCCCCGCGACGCCGCCGCCGATGATTACAATTTCGGCCGCTTCGGCGGCTCCGGGCGCGAGCGGCGCCCCTTCTTTTAATAAATGTCCGCGCGCAGTGGCCGGACCCGCGATCGATCCGGGCGTTCTTTTGCGTCCGGTCGAACACGCGGCCGCTCCGAAAGTTAAAGATAGTCCGTACGCGCCGGCCGCGGCCAGCGCCTGGCGTCGACTTAGTTCCATCGGTGCCACTCCTGTTCATAATAATGAACGAGGATTTGATTATTTAAACGATTCGGCTCCGCGTCTATCGGGCCGAGATCGGGAGGCAGTTGAAATAATGCTGACATGGAGGGTCCGTCCAGATGGCGCAGGCCGGGAATTGTTGAATTGGGAACCGGAAATTCCCGCGGCGCCGCGAGCGCGTAGCCCCACTCGCCGAAGGAAGGTACAAATGCGTGATAGGGCCGGACGTTGAATCCGGCGGCCTCGATGGTCTTAATAATACACCAATAGGAGCGACGCGCAAAAAGCGGCGAAGTTGCCTGGACGACCATGGCGCCGTCGGGGGCCAGAATGGCGCGCGCCTTTTCGTAAAGTCGCGTCGTATATAATTTACCGATCGAAAACGAACTCGGATCGGGGAAGTCGGCGACGATCACGTCGAAGATGCGATTTGCCTCGGCGACCCATTGCATCGCGTCGTCGTGGACCAACTCGACGCGCGGATCGAGGAGGGATGAATTATTTAGCTTTCGCAGCGGTTCGAATTCGCGAGCGAGATCGGTCATCGCCGGATCGATGTCGACGAGCGTGACGCGTTCGATATCGTTATATTTTAGTATTTCGCGAACGGCGAGACCGTCGCCGCCGCCGAGAACCAGAATGCGCCTCGGATTTTTCGCGGCGGCCATCGCGGGATGCACGAGCGCTTCATGATAACGATATTCGTCGGCGCTCGAGAATTGTAATGCGCCGTTCAGGAATAACTGAAATCCCGCTGTGTTTTGTGTAATGACGATCCGTTGATACGGAGTGTTCTTGGCGAACACGATTTCGTCCGCGTAAATTTGCGATTCGCCGAGGCGCGTCAGTTGCTCGGATGTAAACATTCCGGCGATGAGTACAATAAGCACCGCGGCCGCGCGCGCGCGCGGCCACGCGGGCGCCGCGAGGCGTGAGCGAAAAACCCACGTGCTCCAGAGCGCGACCGCGGCGTTGGCGACGCCGAGAATGAGCGCGCTGCGGATCAGGCCGAGTTTTGGAACGAATAAAAGAGGAAATATTAACGAAACGACGAGGGCGCCGACGTAATCGAGCGTGAGCACTTGCGAGACGAGATCCTTAAATTCGATCTCGTCTTTTAACATTCGCATCAGCAGCGGGATTTCGAGCCCGACGAGCGTTCCGACGCAAACGATCTCAAAATAAAGAATCGGCCGGAACCACGCGCCGTTGCCGAATGCAATAAAAAGCACGGCCGCCGACGTGCCGCCCGCGAACGCCACCGCGAGTTCGATATCGATAAAACGCTCGGCGAGGCGCCGCTCGATGAACCGCGAAAGAAACGAACCGATGCCGAGGGCGAAAAGATAAAGTCCGATCGCGGTCGAGAATTGTGTAATCGAATCGCCGAGCAAATACGACGCGAGCGACCCCGCGACGAGTTCGTAGCCGAGGCCGCATGCCGCGATGACGAAAACTGTAACATAAACAAGCCGCGGCTTCATCCGTGGATCGAGGCGGCGACGATGATCGCCAACCCGAGCAGCACCGATCCGATGACGATGGCGAGCGCGGTGTTCTGATCCGATTCGATTTCTTTAGTTAATGAAAACGGCAGGAATTTCTGCATCAATCGGATCGCGATCGCGAATAGTATAATTCCGACGACGCCATAAACCGCGGTCAGGAATAACTGCTGAAAAAAGTGTTCCCAGTTCATTTTATTTATTTACCTATGTGGGTGCCTTGATGCCAGAATGTATAACTACGAAAACCGCCGGGAGAACGGCGCACGCTCGGATCGATGCGTTCGTGGTGCGTCGGCGTGGTTTCCCAGCCGATGTATTCCGACCACGAATATCCGCCGGTGGCGAGACAACAGAAAATCGTAAATATCGACGTGAATTTTTTCATGGTGTTATAATAGTTAGTCGGAACCGCCCTGCGACCACCGGGCCCCTTCGAACATGGCCGAACGGATGCCGAAAAGCAACGGACCGGCGAGGATCAATAATATAATGATCCACGGACGGCCGCTGGACGGCACGCCGACGCGAGCCTCGACGGTGTATCTTAGATTTTCGAATTTCGAATCGGTCGAGGGCGCGAGCCGTAATGTATATTTTCCGCGCGGAATCGGTCCGATGCAGACTCGATCTGTAAATCCGCCCTCGCTCCACGTTTCGCCGCCCTCGACTCCGTACCAATAACTCGTCTCGGCGGAAAAATTATGAACATCGCCGGTCTCGGAATTTACAAGCGAGCCGTCGACGGCCAGCCACGAATTATTCAATTCCGTGCATGCAAGCGTCATGCAAAAATTGGTGGAATCGCCGTCAATCTCAAATTCGTCCGAAAAGACGACCGCCGCGTCTTCCGCGGGCGCCGATGCATTTTCCGTGGCCGCGACTCTCGCCGGATGCGTTCCCGAATAAACGACGCGGTTGGAGGCGCGCATGTGAAAGAATATATCCAAAAATATCACGATAATAATAAAAATCGCCGCAATCGAAAGAATCCGCCATTTGTAGGGTTTGAACGGATTGGGCTGCAACACTCCGGGGCCGACCGGCTCCGGGAGCGGATTTTTCGGGCGAAACGCCGCGAAGATCTCGCCGGGCAATACATACGATCCTTGGGACGCCGTGACTTCCGTTTCGGAGGACTCGATACTAATAATATACGGCGGCGATATCAGATCGCGATAGTTCACGGTTTCGCCGACGGCGACTTCCCAATAAACTTCGCCGAGCACGAGGTCGACGCGCGCTTTGCCGCTGTCGAATTTAACAAATTTTGTATCGTGCAATTTCGCGTCGCGCGCGTCGAGGACGATGTCTCCGATGTTCGCGGGGCGGACGAGCGACCAATGGCCGTTCGATTCGACGAGCCAATGGTACGCGCCGTCGCGTCGACGAATTAAATACTCGCGCCACGGATAACGGACGCCGTCCGATTTCGTCGAACGGATCAGGAATGCATATATTTCATATTCCTCGCCGCGGAGTTTTCCGACCGAACCGAGCGCGAGCGCCGGCGTCGCCGCGATTTGTTGCGCAACTTCCAGAACTGTTATTTTTTCGCCGCGCGGATCGAGCAGTGCGCGGCACGATCCGCAACCGACGCGAATCGCGCGCGCGGGATCGCGCACGTCGACGGACGAGCCGCAATTTGGACAATCGAATCGCACCGCCGCGATTTGTTTATTTTCGCGGCGCGGCGACGACGCCGCGTCGAACCCGAGTTCCGTTAACGAATAAACATTGCCAATATAAACGGTATCGCATTCATTCGCGGATCCGTAGTCTAATGTTCCAAACCGCGATCCCGTGCCGCGCACGTCGGCGTACAGAAACCTCTTGTTTATTTCGAGCGCCACCGGGAGTTCGCCGAGCGCCGCGGTGACGACGCCCGAACCGACTTCGGCGATAATAAACGTTCCGTTGGACTTAATATTAATTTTACGGCCGGCATGGAGTTCGACGTATTTGGGTACGTCGAGATCCTCCCCGACGGCGCGCGTTATAATATATTCTCCCTGCGCCTCGGCGAGCCACGCCCACGTGCCGTCGCCCATCGCGAGACACCATTCGTTCCAAGGCCCGCGCCCGTGATCGAGCTGCACCTGTCCGACGATCAGCCACGACACGCCGCCGATCGCGCCGCGCGATCCGATCGCGAACGGACTATCGATATCGGAAACGATCGCTACTTTTCCGACGAGTTCGAGATCGACGTCGCGGCGCCACGATCCGCTGTTACAAAACTTGCAAATTACATAAATTGTCGCCGCGTTCGTAAATGTTAACTTTCCGCCGCAGCCCGGACAGGAAGCCTCGCGGATACTCATGATTCGCGGCCGCCGCGGGAGAATTGCTTGATTTCAACGCGCGTCGCGCCGAGCGCGGCGCGCAAACGCTCCTCCCAGGGCCACGGCGGCAGCGCGCGGCAACAATACAAATCGAACGCTACAAATCCGTTTTCGGGAAACGTGTGACAGCTCAAATGCGATTCCGAAAGTAACAAAAACCCGGTGATGCCGCCCGGAGCCGGGAATACGTGCCACGCGGGCGACGCGAGCGGACGCAACGAAAGTTCGCGGACGATTTCGCTAAATAAAGAATCAAGCGCGTCGCGCGACCGGAGCCGCTCAGGGCTGCAGCCAAACGCGTCGACGACACACGTCTGCCCGGGATTCATACGCGCGGAATTTTAATAAATGGAGTATGCGGGAAGGAAGCTCGAATTATGTGGACATTCGCGCGCGAATCCTCCGCGTCAATTTCGAATTCGCCGCGTATGCGGGTGGCCGCGTCGGGCGGCTCCGCGGTTCGCGCGGCGGATTTCGCCAATTCCGCGCGTGCCGCGCGCCACGAGGCGTAATATCATTATTAAATGCTCTCCGGCGCGCGAAATTCCTGGATCGCGACGGCGTTGGCGCTCGCCGCCTTCTTCGCCGCCGCGCTCGCGTGCGCAGCGGGATCGCCGTACGTCGCGCCGGCGGAAATTTTCGGCGTCGCGGCGATTTTATATATTATCGGCGGACGCGTGCGCTCGTCGCCGGCACGCGATCTGCCGTTTCCGCGCGGAAAATTCGCCGGAGCCGCGCTCGTCGGCGCGTTTGCGATCGTCGCGACGGCCAGAACGTTAACATTACCTTACCTCGCCGACGATTATTGTTTATTAAACGATCGCGGGTTGACGGAAAGCTGGACGGAGGCGCTATTTGATGTATCGACGGGGACGATGTGGTTCCGGCCGGTCTATTGGTTATTTTGGAAACTTTATCATAACTTATCGCCGGAATCGGGAACGCTGGCGCACGCGTGTTCAATCGCAATGTTCGCAATCCACTGCATGTTGCTCGCGCCCGCGCTCCGAAAGTGCGGCGTGAAACGCGGCATCTCGCACGCGGCCGCGATTTTATTTGCATTATCGCCGGCGGCGCTCGACACGGTCGCGTGGGCCACAAATCAGGGATTGCTGCTCGTGGGAATCTTTAGTTGCGCGAGCATCCTTGCTATTCCGACGCGCGGAAGAAACGTCGTCCGAACGGCATCGTCGGTCGTGTTCGCCATTTTTGCATATTTATCGAAAGAAGAGGCATTCGTGCTGCCGGCGATCGGGTTTATTGTTTGCTGGCGTTTTCGGAGGGATCGCGTATCGATGGCGCTAAAGTCGGCGTCGCCGATACTCGCGGCGGCGATCATACTATTTATCGTTCGCTGGATCCGCCTCGGCGGCATCGGAGCGTACTCCAATGCAGCCACGGGTGGATCGTTATTATTAGAAAACGCGCTCAAGGGTCCGATCGCCGCGCTTCGGAACGAATTTCCGCAGGCGTACTGGCTTCCGATGCGCTATCCGCCGCAGGGCGCGATCGCCGCGGCATCCTTAATATTACTTCCGGCGATTCCATTCGTCTGGGCGAGGGGTTCGCGCGGCGTCGAACGGATTCTTTATATCGCGGCGGCGTTTTTTATAATTTATATCTCCCCCGTTTCGTCGATGCTGCCCATCGGGCCGCATTTGGAGTATTCGCGATGGTTGTATTTGCCGACGATCGGAATCGCGCTCGCGTCGGCGGCGCTGTACGCGAACGGCCCGCTGCGGAGGAGATCCGCGTGGATTCCGATTCTTTGTTTCGGGGCTCTGTCGGCGTTCGTCGCGAATTATGATCTTCGCGCATGGAAAAAATCGGCCGAATTAACGAATACCGGAAAGGAAATGATCCGAGCCGCGATGCCTTCGCCGCCCCCGAACGCGCATTATTGGTTCATCGGACTGCCCGACTCGATCGACGGCGTGCAATGTTTCAATTGCGGCATGGACCCGCTTGCGCGCCGCGCCATCGGACGGACCGACGTGGAGTTTTACGACGATCCGCCGATCGACAAAACGCTTTCGGATATCATAATATTTAATATTCGAAAGAAGGAATGGCGCTCGGCGCTCGCGGCGAAGCGATCCGAACTCGCGAAAGGCGGGCGCGTCGAGTGGAAGATTCGGGACAACCCGGACGTCAATCATTACAATTGCATCAAGAGTCCTTTTTCGGACGCGGAGTGCGGATTTGCGAATTCCGCCGAAAAGGTGACGACGGAGATTATGGCATTCGGGCCGGGCATGGGCCGCGGCGCCGTGTTCTTTCCGGCGCTCGACGCGCGCGTTCTCAAGAAAATAAAGATTGAAACCGATTTGTCAAAATCGCCGCTGGCGGCGTTTGCGCCGGTTCCGGGCGTCGTCGTCGTTCTCGCGGGCGGTGTTCACGGAATTATACAAATAAACGCGAAGGATGGCGACGTCGTCGCGCTTCCTCCCGGCGTGGACTATATTATATTATCGATCCGAATCGGCCCCGGCGCGTTCCAATTCGCGAGCCGGATGGCCGTCGTCGCCGTCGAATAGTTACTATGCCTCGGGGAAAAATTAAATTACAGATCGTACTGGTGGCGCTGTTGTTCGCGGGCGTCGCCGCCGAATGTTGGAATTCGCAGATTCAAGTAATTATCAGGAATCTTCTCGTCGACGCAGGGATCTGCGCGATCCTGATCTCGGGATTTATATTTAAAGATCGAATTCTCGATCTCCCGTTGACGCGGCGCCGATGGTTCGTACCCGCCGCCTCCGCCGCGCTTGCGATGGGCGCAGTGTGGCCAACATTACAATTACCGTATCTCGCGGACGACTGGCAGTTGTTAGAAACGCGCGGACGCATGCCATTTTGGAGCGGCGCGTTCGGCGTCGAATCGGGCGGCCTCTGGTACCGGCCGCTCGGCTGGGCGGCATGGTGGATATTTGATAAATGTTCGGCCGTCGATGCGACACCGGTGCGCATCATTTATATTTGCTCGTTCGGCGCGCTCGCGTCGCTCGTATCGCCCGCGCTGCGCCGCTGCGGCATTCCGCGCGGAATCGCCGCGGCCGCATCGTTTATATTTGCCTGTTCGCCCGCCGCTTTCGAAATGTCTGCGTGGATTTCAAATATATTCGGAATGCTCTCCGCGGGATGCATGCTCGCGACGATCGCCAGTCTGCCGGTGCGACGGCCGACATTGCGGCGCATGGCGGCGCCGTGCGCGTTCGCGCTCTGCGCATTCTTATCAAAAGAAGAGAGTTTTATATTACCGATCCTGGCCGCCGCGGCGTTCGCGAGATTTCGGTGGCGACTTGCGGCGCGCGGCGCGAAGCGCGCGATCCCGTTTTTTATAATTCTCGCGTGCGCCGTCCTTCTGCGACAATACTTATTAGAAAACGCGGGCGCGTACAAGGATGCGCAAACCGGCCGATCTGTATTGATGGATCGCGCGGCGGCCGGTCCATTGGAGGCGTTATCGATCGAGTGTCCCGGACGCTACATCTTGCCCGCGCGATGGCGGCCCTACTCCGTCGAGAAAAGAATATTGTGGTGGACGATTCCATTGTTAATTCTGGCGTGGGGCGGCATCTCGGCGGAAGCGAGGCGCGCGGCGCCGCGCGGAATCCTTATTTGCGCGATCGGCCTCGCTCCAGTCGCGCCGTTATTACCGATCGGCGAACAGCTCGAGTGCGCGCGCTGGTTATTTGTTCCAACAATTGGCCTCTCCGCGGTCACGGCGGCGCTTCTCGCGGGCGGGCCTCTGCGCGGACGCGCCGCGTGGCTGCCGGTCGCCGGTTTTGTTATATTATCCATTGTTGTCGCGCGCAAGAACGCGCGCGCTTGGGAATCGGCCGGAAATGCAATGAATACCGGCAATGCCATCATGCGCCCGATCGTCGAATCCGCGCAACCGGGCGCGCGCCTGTGGTTCGTCGGATTGCCGTGGCTGACGCACGGCGCGTATTGTTATAGTTATTCGACGCCATTTGTTTATAAACGATCGTTCCGGCGGAACGACATATCCTATCTCGAACCATTGTCGGCGGAGGGCAGGTTCGACCGAATTGTCGAATTGGACGTTATGAATAGTCGAGCCGCCGATTATCTCGACGCCGGGCGCGCCGTGGCGTTGGATCGCGGCCGCGGATGGAAAGTTCGATTCGACGACGACACGCCAATTTCAAAAGTCTTAACGACATACAATTTATACGAATTGCCGGACGAGGGCGCATTGCGCCTGCGGGCCGGTCTTTCGGGAATCGCGCTGACGCCGATATTTAAGATTCCGCGCGGCGCTCGCCCGCGGATTTTCGTGGACGGTGCATTTGCAGGCAAGTCCGGCGCCGATGCCGGGCCTTTGGTTTATGTTACATCGAAAACGGCCGACGCCTATGCGCGCAATTTGACGACGTCGGGAGACGTCGTCATCCCTCTCTCCGCGGAATGGATACGTTTCGATTTGACAGTTCCGTATCTGCAGACGCTCGTTTTGAGATCCATAAGAATCGAGATCGCGCCGTGAATGAATAATTATTTAATCGCGTGCGACTTCGCGTATTCGTCGACGTTTTCTTTGGTTATGACGTCATAACCCGAATCGATCGTTTTCGGAAAGTCGCGCTTGCCCCGGTTCCATTCATAAAGAATCCGCACGCTCTCGCTTCCCCATTCCAACAGTTTTTGTCCCGTGAGCGCGTAAACGTAGCCCTGTCGTACGTAATCGAGCTCGGCCGGCAGCGCGTCGAAGGATACAACAGTTATTTTGCCGGGTTCCATTCCGAGAAACGGCCCGGGCGGCGCGGCGAACAGCGGCCATCCGCCGCTCATATAGAATCCCGTCAGGTCGGGATTCCCCTGGATGACGTTTTTGACGACTTCGATCGCTTTTTGCGTGTTGTCATTACAATAAACCGGCTCCAAAATCTTTACATCGGGCGCAATCTCGGCGAGCCGCCGCCGGAATCCAACAATTCGCTTCTCAAGATTTGGCGCGCCGGGCGTGCCGTGGAGAATGCCGACTTTTCCCTTTCCGCCCATTTTATCAAATAACAATTCCGCGCCGCGCGCTCCGGTTTTTTCGTCGTCGACGGAATAACAGGTAAATCGTTTGCTCTCCGGCGCGTCGGCGTCGAAGCACATGACCGGTATGCCGGCCGCGACCGCGTCGTCGATCGCTTTTTTCAATACTGTCGGGTCATTGACGGAAAGAAAGATTCCGTCGACGTGCTGTTCGGCCTGTGAATTTACAATATCGCGCTGAAGGATCGCGTCGGCTTCGCGCGGCGCCTGCCACCGCAATTCGATATTTAATTCTCTTGCCTTCGCCTCCGCGCCGCGCCGCGCCATTTCGAACACGGGATTGTTTTGTAATTTTGGAACGCCGGCGAATACCAATGCTTTCACGCCGTCCGATTTATTACAGGAAAAAGCCGCGGTAATTAATAATAAACCGAACACGACGGCGGAGAATTTGCGATCGGCGAATTTCATGATTGTTTTATTGTACACGTTCGAAAAATATTATGGACGAATCCGTCTTAATCGATCGATCGTCACGGCGACGACGATCACGGCTCCCGCGGCGAGTTCGTTCCATTCGCCGCCGACGCCGGTTTGGTTAAGCCCTTTACGCAATGCTGCAAATAACAGCGCGCCGAGCAGCGGACCCGCGGCGCCTCCGGTGCCGCCCGAGAGGCTCACGCCGCCGAGGACGCACGCCGCGACAGCGCCGAGTTCATAACCCGAACCCGCCTGCGGATCGAACGTTCCATACTGATACGCGCTCATGACTCCCGCGGTTCCCGCGATCGCGCCGCAGAGTGTATATAATAACAATTTTGTCGCGCGCACCGGCACGCCGGCGAGACGCGCCGCCTCTTCGTTCCCGCCGATGGCGTATGCGTTGCGGCCCGCGCGTGTTTTTGTTAAGAAAAACCAAACAATGATGGCCAGCGCGAGAAGTAGCAGCGTCGGAAGATAAATATCAATTGGTCCGAGCCGCGTCGCGGACGCATTCGGTTTGCCGAACCGTTCGAAAATTCCGGCGCCCGGCGGCGCTTCATATACATCGCCCGCGATCGCGTGTCCCGGCAGCCGCCCGATCGCGCTCGAACGGCTGATGAGGATCGCGATTCCGCGGCCGATCGATAATGTTCCGAGTGTTAATAAGAATGGCGGCAATTTGATCGCTGATATTAATACTCCATTGAACAATCCGAACGCGGCGCCCGCGGAAACGCCCGCCATCGCGCCCGCCCATCCGGGCATCCCTCCAAATCCTCGTTCGCGCCACGCCGGGTCGAGCGTGATGAGCGCCGCGCACACGCATTGTCCGAGCGCGAGCGTCGATCCAACAGATAAATCGATGCCGCCCGCGATCATCACGGGCGTCTGAGCCAATGCTAAGAATGCGTAGACGGTCGTCGCCTCTAAAAGACTTGTTATCGAACGCGGTTGTAAGAATGCAATTTCTCCGCGAGGCGACATTGCAAACGTCCAAATCGAAAAAACGGCGAATTCAATAACAATCAGGATCGCGACCCCGCCGGGGCCCGATCGCCAGAATTGCGCAAACATCGCGCGGAGACGGATCACGACGCGCAATAGTATCAAAGACCGGCGCCGCGCGCACGCGATTGCGCGGACGCCGCGCGCGGGCTAGCCTTTGGCGTATGGATAGGAACGCGTGGCTGACAAACATCGATCAGGGCGGCCAGCGGCGCCGCCTTTATTCGGGCGTCTTGTCGCTGCTCGCCGGCGTCGCGATCGGTTTTTACTTTATTAATTATAATACGACGTTTCCGCGCGCGGCCCGACTGGTCGTTTTCGTTCCGTTTTTGATTGCAATGCTAGGATTCATGCAGGCGACGCGAAAAGTCTGCGTCGTGCGCGCCGCGCAGGGGACATGCGAGGCCGGTGCGAACGTCGAGCGGATCGGAGACGCCGCCACCGCGTCCTCGCTGCGGCGCACGGGCGTTCGAGTTTTGATAATATCAATTCTAGACGCGGCCGCGCTCACGGCAGTTTGTTATTTTATCTATTAATCGGTCTTCGCGCTTGCGCGCGCGACGCGATCGGCGACGGCGCGCCATTGCGCCCCGGCCGGCGGATTTTCAATATAAAGAATCGACGGCGCCGTGCGTTCGAGGCGATAGAGCGCGGCGTACAGTTCGCGCGCGAATGCGACCGGATCGTCGGAAAGGATTTCAGTGCGGCCGCGCCGGGCGGGGTTTTGTGATAATAAATCCTTCGCCGTGGAATGTCTTAATAATAACGCCGCCCCGCCGCTCCAAATATTTACGATCTCGCCCGTTTCTATCAATTCGACACGCGCGATCGACGGCGCGTAGTGTTTCGCGAGCAGCCCGGGCGACGCTTCGCGCGCGACGGACGCCGCGCCGGCTTCGCGAATATGAATATCGGGAAACAACTCTGCGAGCCGCGCTTCCGAAAGCGCGCCCGGGCGCAAGATGACGGGATGATCTTTTGTTACATCGACGACCGTCGATTCGAGGCCGAACGCGCACGTTCCTCCGTCGACGACCGCGTCGATTTTGTTATTTAAACTTTCGAGCACGTGCGCGGCCGTCGTCGGGCTCACGCGACCCGATGCGTTTGCGCTCGGCGCGGCGAGCGGTTCGCCGACGAGTTGTATCAACTGTCGCGCGACGGCGTGGTCGGGCGCGCGCACCGCGACTTTGTTCAAATTCGCGGTCGTGATGTCGGGAACGAGGTCCGATTTATAACAAATGATCGTCAGCGGGCCCGGCCAGAACGCTTTCGCGAGGATTTCGGCGCGCGCGACCGCGGCCTCTGCCTCCGCCGAGTCGATCCTCCAAAGCGGCAGCGCATCGTTAAAGTCTCGGATATGTAATATCAATGGATTTTCCGCGGGCCTGCCTTTGGCCGCGAAAATTCGCGCGACACACGCCGGGTCGAGGCCGCGCGCGCCGAGTCCGTACACGGTTTCTGTAGGAAACGCGACGAGTCCTCCGCTTTTTAATATTTCGGCGGCGCGCGAAATGTCCGCGCTCGAATCGCCGCATAATATGAGTGTATTTTCGATCGCGCGAGATTATCAGAATCTGGACAGGCGGGCCACGGATGACTATATTGTTGCCGTGCAGATAATTAGTAATTTCGATGCCGCCAACAGCCGATCGCATCTAACGAATTCGTCGCCGCAACATGTTGTGGATCAGCCGGTTGCGTCGATCCATACGATCCACGGTTCGCCTTCGGGCGACCGCTCGAATATTCGCCGCGGACGACGTTCGCCAATGCCGCCGGCCCGGTTCCGACTCCGCCCGAACGCGTCCGCGCCGGCGCTAATTCGACGGCGCCCGCGAACGGGCGGAAGCACGCTCGTTGGAGGCCTGTGGAATATTTGTAATATTTTCGATAAATAACTAACGTTATATTTCGGCGAAAATCACTTGGACCAAATCGATTCCCGGCGCGAAGCCATCGAAAAAGCGTTAAATTATCTATTTCGCGACGAACAGTTGCTCGCCCGCGCGCTGCGGCATTCTTCGGTGGGCGGCGCCGACCAGTCGGATAATGAAAGATTGGAATTCCTCGGCGACGCGGTGATCGGCCTCGTCGTCGCCGCGTGGTTGTTCGAGCGGCATCCGGAGGCGGCGGAAGGCATTTTAACAGAACGCCGCGCGCGGCTCGTGTCGCGGGCGCACCTCGCGCGCGTCGGCCGCCGGATCGGCCTCGAACCGCTGCTCGAAACGCGCCTGCACGGGCGCACGCCGGGGCGCATTCCGGACTCGGTCGTGTGCGGCGCGCTCGAGGCGCTGATCGGCGCGATTTATTTAGAAACGGGCTCCGACGCCGCCGAGCGCGCCGTTCGTTCATTACTAAAAAACGACGACGATCCCGAGCCGCAAATTAATTTAAAAGCCGCATTGCAACACTTGTCGCAGGTAAAAATTAATAAAGTCCCGACGTATCAACTCGTCGATGAGCGAACGCATGCGTTCGGCAAGAGTTTTTGCATGGCCGCCGTCATCCAGGGGCGCGCATTTCCGACGGCGTGGGGGACGAACAAGCGCGAAGCCGAGAACAACGCCGCGCGCGAGGCTTTATTAACATTACAAATGGAGGAGTCGAATCCTCCGGCGGACGATGACGGCTCCGCCATCGAAACGTGAAACGGTTCGCGGAACGGCTGGCGTCGCTCGACGCTTTTGTTAAGAACTTGCCGCGCGCGGGCGAGCGGCGCTCGATCGGCGGCGTCGTGGGCGCGAGCGCTTCGCTCGTGGTCGCGGCCGCGGCGCGCCTGCACGAGGGCACGATATTAATGATCGTCCCCGATCCGGACGACGCGGAACGGGCCGCGCTCGATTTGGAGTATTTCGGCGCGACAGCGCGGCTCCTGCCTCCGCGCGGCGCGCAGGCGGATCGTTTACGTTTGAGGCTCGAGGCGGCGGCTTCCGCGCGCGCGAACGTGCGCGAAGTGATCGTCGCGCCGGTGATTTCATTATTAGAGTCGCTTCCCGACGAACAAAAAATACGAAGTTCGGTTTTATCCTTCAAACTGGACGAGAGTCTGCGGCTCGCGCAAACACTAAGATTACTGATCGAGCGCGGATACGAGCGCGTGCCGATCGTCGCAAAGCAGGGCGAATTGTCGCTGCGCGGCGATTTGTTAGATTTTTGGCCGCACGCCGCCGACGCGCCGATCCGCGTCGAGACGTTCGAGGACAAAATCGAATCGATCCGCCGATTTGAAGCATCGACGCAGAGGTCGATCGAACGCCTCGACTTCATAACAGTTCCGCTCGTCGCCGATAGCGAACTCGCGGGAGTGGATCCGCTGAAGTTCTTTAGCGATCATGCTATTATAACGTTCGCGGAACCGGCGCGCGTCGAGGAGCGCGGCGAGAGTCTCACGTTGCAAAGTGATTATAATAAAAGCGCGCTTGCGAGGCTTTGGGACGAAACGGCGCGCCGCGCGCGGCTCGATTTAAGTATAATTCCCGGCGGAAATTTCGGTCTCGGCGCGCGCGGCATCCGCGAAATGGGCGTCGGATTGAAACCGTCGCACGACGTCCTCACCACCGCGGCCCGCGACGGCGCCGTCGTGGTTTTTTGTCATAATGAGGCCGAGGCGAAACGCCTGCGCGAAACATTAAAAGACCGCGGCGTCGACGTAACTTTACCGATCGACATCCGCGTCGGCGAACTTTCGCATGGATTTACATATCCAAAATTAGGAATCACGGCGCTGACGCACGCGGAACTGATCGGCGTCATCGCGATCCGGCGGCCGACGCGCGTCAAGAAGACGCAGGAGTCGCGCGCGATCGAACACGCGAGCGAACTGCGAACGGGGGATTTCGTCGTGCACGCGATTCACGGCGTCGGCGCGTTTCGCGGAACTGAAAGATTACAGAAAGGAACCGGAGAGGAGGAGAATCTAATTATAGAATACGCCGGGGAAACGAAATTGTATGTTCCCGCATCGCGTATCGATCTCGTCGGAAAATACATCGGCGCCGGAAAAGCAAATCCTCCGCTCGACCGGATCGGAGGCGTTTCGTTCGCGCGCCGCAAAGCGCAAGTTAAGAAAGCGGTCGCGGATCTGGCCGCCGAATTGTTAGAAACGCAGGCGATGCGGGAGGCGCGCGTCGGATTCGCGTGCCCGCCCGACGAGGAAATGCAGCGCGAGTTCGAAGCGGCGTTTCCGTTCATCGATACTGAAGATCAATCGAAATGTACAATAGAACTCAAGAACGATCTCGAATCGACGCGGCCGATGGATCGTTTACTTTGCGGCGACGTCGGGTACGGAAAAACCGAGCTCGCGATGCGCGCGGCGTTCAAAACTGTAAGATCGGGCCGGCAGGTCGCCGTACTCGTGCCGACGACCGTGCTCGCGGAACAACATTTAAGAACATTTCGCGAACGATTCGCGGATTTGCCGGTGACGGTCGAGACGATTTCGAGATTTCGTTCGGCGAAAGAGTCCCGCGAAGCGCTGCGCAAGGCGGGCGAAGGATCGTTGGATATATTGATTGGGACGCATCGTATATTATCGAACGACGTTCGGTTTCGCGACCTCGGAATGATCATTATTGACGAAGAACAGAGATTCGGCGTGCGCGCGAAAGAAAGACTAAAAAAACTGCGCGCGTCCGTCGACGTTTTGTCGATGACCGCGACGCCGATTCCGCGGACGCTGCATCAGGCGCTGACCGGACTCCGCGACATTTCATCATTAACGACGCCGCCGCCCGGGCGCGAAGCCGTCGAAACGCATATTTCTATTTGTGAAGAATCCGAATTAATACAAAAAGCGATTCGTTTGGAACTGAACCGCGGCGGGCAAGTCTATTTTGTACATAACCGGATAGCCTCGCTCGAGTATCGAGCGCGCGAACTCGCGCAATTGGTGCCCGAAGCGCGTTATGCGATCGCGCACGGGCAGATGGGCGACGACGATCTCGAGTCGACGATGACCGATTTCGTCAAAGGCGAATTTGAAGTATTATTATCGACCGCGATCGTCGAGAGCGGGCTCGACATCCCCGATGCGAATACTATATTCATCGATCACGCGGAATGGTTCGGCCTCGCGGATCTTCATCAATTGCGCGGACGCGTCGGCCGTGGAACGCAGAAGGGTTATTGTTATTTACTGATACCGGGAAACGCGCCGCTCGGTTCCGACGCGAAAGCGCGCATCCGCGCGGTCGAGGAATTACAACAATTGGGCGCCGGATTCGACATCGCCATGCGCGATCTCGAAATCCGCGGCGCGGGAAATCTGTTAGGTTCGCAGCAAAGCGGACACATCGCCGCGATCGGTTACGAGTTATATTGTAAATTATTAAAAGCAACGGTCGACCGCATCGGACGCGAACGACGCGAGAAGGCGGCGCGCGAGGCGCGCGTCGCGGCGCAGCTTGGAATTCCGAAACCGGCGCCGATGGAGCGCGCGGCGGTGAAGGCGCTGTCCGACGAGGACGCGCAGCCGCTCGAGGTCGAACGCCCGTCCGCGCTCGGACTCGATGCGCCGCCGGACGATGCGGATAATAAATATAATAATCGCGACGACGCCGGCGATTTCGACGCGGGCGACGGCGGCCGCGGAATTCCAATACAAAAGCAAGTGCTCGACTCGCTCGAAGACGTCGCGGCCGGTCCCGATCTCGAACTGGGCGTGCGCGCGTTCCTTCCGGAAAAGTATGTTCCTAATATTCGAATGCGCCTTGAAGTTTACCGTTTGATGGACGGCGTCCGCGACCGAAAGAGTTATGAAGCCGTCGCGGCCGATCTGCGCGACCGTTTCGGGCGGCCGCCGGAGGAGGCGGTGCGGCTTTTGGATATATTTTATATCAAAAACAAGCTGTTACATTCTTCGATCAAGCTCATTACCTATATGCGCGACAGGTATTTCGTCGATTTTACGGATCACCGCAAAGCCGACGCCGCACTCGCGTGGTTCCGCGACCGCCGCCAGATCGACGAAGGACGGATGCATCTTATTTTCGATCGCGAACGCGAGAAATCGCCGGACGAGGCGTTTAAGATGTTGTTAAAATCCGTGGAGACGGTCCCACGGACATCAGTGGATCCGCGCGAACTCCGACATACGCCGCCCCGCTTGCGTTAATATGAATATTACAAATGCAATCCCGACCGCCGTCGGGCCGAGCGGCAGGTCGAAATGGTAGCCGGCGACGTAACCGACGACCGCGGAGAATAAGCCGATCGCGCTCGCGATGAGAAAAATCGTCCACGGACGGCGCCCGACCGATAGCGCTGCGGAACTTGGCAATACTAAAAATCCGATCGCGAATAGAACGCCGGAGAAATGGATTGCCATGGCGATCGATAATCCTAGAAGTAAATAAAAGAACATGTCCCAGTTTTTTGCATGCACGCCGAGCGAAATCGCCATTTCGCGATCAAAGGCTACTAAAAGAAATCGCCGAAAAAACAGCACGAGTCCGAGCAGCGCCGGAATCATCGTCGAAAATAGAACAGTTAAATCCTGGTGCGAAATAAAAAGCGGGTCGTGCGCCATTAGCGCGCGAATTTCATCCATTCCACGCGGGCTGAGCGCTACTAACAAAATGGCCAGCGCGCCCGCGGCGGCGAAACAAATGCCGATTCTTGCTTCGCGCGAAAGACGTTTCGATTCGGTCGGCGAAAGAAAGACGAGTCCCAGGAAATTTAGTAATGTTCCCATGATCAGATGCTCGCGCGCAAAACTAAACATCCGACCCGGTTCGGTAAATTCGAAACGCTCGAGATAAAAAGATGACGCGATTCCGAGCGAGGACATTTCCGAGAGCGCAATTCCTACAAATACGACGCGGCGAAGTATGACGTGGACGCCTAGAAACGCGAGTACCGTCGCCAGCAGGAGCGTCGCGTAGAATGAATTACTTAATGATGAAAAATCGTCGAAAAAATTCACGAGCCGCTCACTGATTTCCGTTCGCGATGGGGGCCAACACTGACATCGCCATTTGAACGCACGACGCGCAGTGGATATTGATATAAATGCGAGAGCTGCTCGGTCGTAATCGTCGTTTCAACCGGTCCGACGACGTATTTTCCCTCGAACATGGCGAGCGCATGCGTCGCGCGCCGCGCCACGAGCGACAGATCGTGGGAAACTAATATAACAGTTAAATGATGCAATTCCCTCATTTCATCGACGACGTCGAGCAAGCGCTCCGTGCTTCCGGGATCGAGGCCGCTCGTCGGTTCGTCCAATGCAAACAATTGCGGTTCGACGGCGATCGCCCGCGCGACGAGAACGCGCTGGCGCTGGCCGCCGGACAATTCAGAATATCCTTTATATCGGTGATTGGCGAGTCCCACGCGTTCGAGGGCGCGCTCGGCGCGTTCTCGCATCTCGCGCGTTGGCGAAGGGCGAAAAACGTGCTCCGTTCCGAGGCCGAGCAATACGACTTCAAGTGCGCGATATGGATATATCGGATCGATGGCGTCGCGCTGTGGAACATAACCAATTCTCGGGCGTCGGCCGTCGGCCCAGTCCAAGTTGCCGCCGAGCAGCGGAAGAATTCCGAGAATTGCTTTTAGTAATGTAGTTTTACCGCAGCCGTTCGGGCCGACGATGCCGAGATACGAGCCCTGAGTCAATGAAAAGCTAACATTATCGGCGACGGCGCTATGGCCATAACCGATTGCTACATTTTCACATCTTAATAATATGCTTTCCGACGGATCTGTTGCCGCACCGCCGGAAAGCTCGGGCTGTTCTGGATTCAGGATAAACTCACGGTTGTCGTTGTTTACGTACCCGCAAGAGCTTTCGCCGCGGACTTGACGATCATGTCGATCATTTTAACGTAATCCGTTGCGTCCGGTAGCGCGTTTACTTGGTGGGGAAACTGGACCGCGGTCGCCCCAGTTTGTTCGCACACGATGTCCACGGGCTTCCTGTCCTGAAATGTAGTATAGAAGACCGCCTTCATTTGCGCCGACTTCATGATCTTCACGACTTCGACGAGGTGCGCCGACGACGGCTGAATACCGGGCTTGGGTTCCAGCGCGACGGCCTCGTCCAAGTTGAAGCGGTGCGCGAAATAACTGAAGTTTTTGTGATAAACGGCAACCGATTTTCCGGAATACGGCAACATCGCCTCCGCCCATCCGCGGAGATCGGATTCCGCGGTTTTGTTTGGATCGTCGGCCGATTTGCGTCCCGCCAGGAATTCTTTCAATTTGCCGTCTGCTAACAACTCGGAAAGTGTATCGGCCTTGAATCGTTTCAGAATTTTCGCGCCGAACATGTTCTCGTCGATCGTGCGGCAGAATTTTTTGTAATTTTCCTCGAACTCGGATTTGTGCTGAGGTGCGGCCGTCGTCAACGCTTGAAATATAGTTTCGGCGACGATTTTACCATTCATCGGATCTAGCAAATAATGCGGATTCCCCTCGGGATGCACGTCGCCGAGCCCGCGGTCAACGACGCCCGTTGGAACTTCCAACTTTCGAACATTCACCGAGGCATCGATATGGCCGGGAGCGCCCGGCTGGATCTTGGGATTACGCGAATCCGAAACGATCAACGGTTCATATCCGATTTCGAGCGACATCCCTATCAATACAAAAACTTCGGCGCCGTTCGCGAGTTTTTTCGAACTCGGTTTGGCGTCGACAAAGTGGGGATCCTCCGGGCCTTTTAGTAAACTCTTCGCTTCGATGCGGTCGCCGCCGATTTTTTCGGCGATGTCGCGCAAATCGGGCGCGGTCGTGAGGATTTGTATCTTATCGTCCGCGGCGGCGCCGTGCCGCGGTGGCGCGGAGAGCGCCGCCAGAAATGCGAGAATGATTGTTAGTAAATGATTCATGGCTTGATTCGATATAATTATTGTTTTTAGAATTTATGCGCGCCGTGCGCGCCGAAAAGAATTTCGAATTGCAGCCAGACGCTCAGGAAACCCCGGTCGTCGAGCTGTTGGACTTTGTCATAATTGACTTGAAGGCGAATTTTGCTAAATTCGGTCGGATAATACGTAATATCGGGAGTTAAACGATAGCGCCGGTCGATCGCGCCGTCGCCGCCAGTGCTGGCGCCGTTTCCGTCGACGTAATCGACGCGAAATCCGGCGACCCACGGCCGCGAGAAACCCCACAAAAATTGTAAATACGTGCCCCAATCTTTAAAATTCTGCGCGCCGAACGATTCGGCGATTCCGTCGCCGTCGAGATCGCCGTTCCACGCCGCCGCGTGCGCGTTGCGCCAGATCACTTCGTTAGTAACCCGCACGAACGGCCAGCCTTGATCGTTATTGAGCGGTTTCCATTTGTAAAACCAGTCGACGCCCCAGATTTCAGTTTCGCCCTTGTTGCCCGTCGAGTTGGGTCCGAAGAGTCCCGACAATCCTGCGAGCAGCGTCGACGCATCGCTTAAATCGAAGGAAGCTTCGGCGCGCTCGGAATATAACATATTACCGAAGCCGCTGACTTGATCTTTAATAAACGGATGACCGCCGAACGAACCCGGAATCATCGCGCCGCTGCTGCCCTTCACCGGGTCGAACACCGAATCGTTGCCCATGAAGCTTGTTACAGTTTCACCGCGCGCGTTTTGGATGCCGGAAGTCAATTCTAAATAAAACGGCGTCGGCGCGAGCCACGAAATGCGCGCGCCGGGCGCGCGGAGGCCGTCGCCGCCGAACATCCGATTGTTTACAAGCGGCTGATCGACGAAATCCCATGTGTGCGGGTGCGTTGGATTGACGCGGCCGAATTCGGTCAAATACTGCCCGAATTTGAATTGTAAATTTCCCGGCAGCGACGTTGTTGTAAGAAACGCCTCCTCCAGTTCGACCTCGGTCTCGCCCGCTTTATTGGTTGCAAGCACCATATGGCTGTCGCCGCGAAAATACGGATCGACCGCGCCTTGAAAGGACAATTCCGCCTGCTCGAGCGTGAAACCGCGCCGGTTCGGATCGTGGCCTCCCGCCTGTAATATATCCAATTGATTGTCGGTCGCCTTGCTGCCGCCGACGGCAGTCAAAACGTCGAATGAAATATCAATATAAGCGAGGCGCTGGCCTTTCGCCGCGTCGGACGTTTTCTGGCGGTCCGCGAGCGAATTGACACGAATCGCGAGTTCCGCGATCGCGTCATCGACGCTCTGTGACACATCGGAGGGCGCCCGGCCGGCGATTTGTTGTTTCAATTCGGCGATTTGTTTTTGAAATTCGGAGCGCTCGGAGTCGCGCTCTTTTTTATAATTTTCGAATTCCGATTCGAGTTTTTTGATTCTCTCTTCGGAGGTGTTTTGCGCGAACGACGGTGTTCGCGCGAATAGCAGGATCAGCGCGGCCGCGAAGCACGCGGAAATGGGCGTGCGGCGGCCCCGTTTGTGAGTGGTGGCCATTTGAACTTGGAGTATGGGCCTTGGCGAAGGGTGGCATGGTTCCGCCCGAAGAACGAAAAGCGGATCGGGCGGCGTGGAATGCCCGCGCGGCGCGCGGCGCATTGATTAATTAATAATTCAAACCGTCAGGCGCCCGGACGCGGGCGCGCACGAACGAATATTAAATTAACGTTCGCGAACTAAACGATTTTTCCGGCGGGCGGTCCGCGCGGATCCGGAAGTCTTAGGAAATGCGTCTCGGCGACGCTCGGAGCGGCTTCCTCCGGAATTGTTGTTTCGATTCGCAGTATATGAATTTCCGCGGGCGCCGGCGGCCCGTCCGTCGGGGCGTTCGCGAGGACGCACGTCGCGCAGGTGTTCGGGTCGGGGCTGCCGGGGATGTGGCGGTGCAGCGCGCCGAGGCGGAGAACGATGGAGAACGCGGCAAGCAGCAATAACGAAAGGGCGATCCGCCGCCATGCGGCATTTCGGAAAGGGAGCGCGCCCGCGTTTCTCACGACCCTATCTGTTACGCCGTCCGTTGGATTGTCAAGCGGACAATTCTCGAAATGCCGTTGAAATCGGACGCTCGGGGGTCGCGCCGCGACAGCGGCGTCGCCGGTTACTTCAACTTGACGCCGACAGGCACCTCGATTTCCATTCTTAACAATCCGATTCCGTGCGTTTTGCCCTGCGCGTCGGTTTTTAACGATTCGCTGCCGCCGCCGCCGAGCGAATCGTGAAGAATAAAATTGAGCGCGAGCATGTTGGGCGCTTCATAACGATCGACATCGCCGAGCGCGATCCCGGCGAAATGTTGTTTCACGCGCGCGGCCGTGAGTTCGCGGCGGAGGATTTCATAACCCTCGTTCGTGTACGCGGCGATCCCGACGTTGCTCCCGTCGCCCTTGTCGCCCGAACGCGCATATGCGATTTCGGATAATTTAATTTTCTCGGTTTTCACAACTGCACCTCTTCGACGGTGACGTTCGTCTGGATCTTGTTTTTTTGTATCAACGCCGGCCAGTATGCAATGATTTCGGCCGGCGCGGGCCGTCCGCCCGCGAATCCCGTGACGCCGGGCGGGCCGCTCGTGACGAGCGGCGCGATTTCATAACCAAAACGCGCGACCTTTTTTTCGTCCATCGATTTGACGCCGATGCGCAGCACGACCTCGACGGGATCGGCGTTATTTACAATTCCCGCGTGGCAGACGCCGGTGCCGATGAGTTCGACGAGGCGCTCTTCGGGCGCAAAGTTACAGTTATCCATCGCGAGGCGCTCGAACACGACGTCGGCGCAGAGTTTCGCTTTTTCGACGGCGTCGGGGCCGGCGATCGTGAGCTGTCCCTGCGCTTTATAACCTTTTCGATAAGCGATTGAAACTTTATATGTCGGCGTCGCGGGCGCGCCGCGGACGCCGGTGACGCGCACGCGGTCGCGGCCGTCCTGTTTCATTTGTATACTCGTAAAATCGGCGACGATGTCGGGGCCGATATAACGTTTTGGATCGCCCATTTCATATAAAAGCTGCGACGCCACGGTTTTTGTATCGACGAGACCGCCCGTTCCCTCGTGTTTTGTAATAACAAACGATCCGTCCTCGCGGCACTCGGCGATCGGGTAGCCTATTTTTGCAAGATTCGGCACGTCGCGCCAATTGCTATAATTGCCGCCGGTGCATTGCGGCCCGCATTCGATGATATGTCCGGCGACGGTGGCGGCCGCGAGTTTCTCGGTGTCTTCGGGGCGCCAGCCGAATTCATACACAAGCGGACCGCCGAGCAGTGCGGGATCGGTGCAGCGCCCCGCGATCACGATGTGCGCGCCTTTCGAGAGCGCTTCCGCGATCGGAAACGCGCCGATATAAACATTCGCGCACTCGACGGATTGTAATACTTTCGAAAGCGGTTCGCCGGTGTCGAGATTCTTAAATTCCTCGCCCGATGCTATCAATTCGGGAAGGCGCGCGAGAATGTCGTCGCCTTCGATGACTCCGATTTTGACGCCGGGCAATTTTAACTTTCGAACGACTTCGGCGCACGCGCGCCGGCACGCCGACGGATTGACGCCGCCCGCGTTTGCAACAATTCGCACGCCCTTTTCCATGCAAAGCGGCAGCACCCGTTCGAGCATTTTTACAAAATCCGTCGCGAAGCCTGCGTTCGGGTCGCGCCGTTTTTGTTTTTGCATGATGCTCATCGTCACCTCGGCGAGGTAATCGAGCGTCAGGTAATGGAGCGGTCCTTCGCGAACGAGGCGAAGCGGCCCGAGCGGAGAATCGCCCCAGAAGCCCTGGCCGTTGGCGACGAGTACCGGTGAACGCGAGCTTGGCATTCGCCGATTTTATAAGAAAAAGGCGCGACAATTCCGTCGCGCCTTTTTGCGGGGTGTTCTCGTTTTATGATTATCGAGGCGCGGCGACGATCGCGATTTCGCGGGTCGCACTCGCGGGCTTCGCGCAGAACATCGCGAGTTCGCGTGCTTCCGCGACGACGCGGCGGTCGTGCGCCTCGGCGAATCCCGAACTCAGTGTGAGCGACGCCGGAATCGCTTCGTGGAATTCCAAGCCTGTCGGACGGTCTTCAACGACGAACGTCACCGGAATTCCCGCGGGCCCGCGACCGAGCGCGCAGGAAGGGAGAAGGAGCGTCAGGCCGAGGAGAAGAAGCGTGCGGGAGGACATGGTGTTTGGTGAGATTGAGGGCGTCTGTGGGAGGGAATCCGGTTCGTTTTGAAAGCGAACTACGATTCTCTTCTCGAAATCCGGGACAGGTTGTTGCACTGGTTTTTCAGCGCTTCAATTCCGCGCGAAAACGCGGCCGGGGCGTTGCAGCAATGACTACGAATACTCCCTATCTCAAAACCGCGGCCGAGTGCATTCGACAATCCGAGCCGCTCGCCTCGTGGTCGCGCGGCTACGGCGCGATTCGACACACGTCCGAGACGATTTGTAAGATTCACGCGCTTGCCGATCGTTATCCATCGGGCGGCGCCGCTGAGGGCGGTTTATTTGAAATTCTCGAAGCCGCAGACCGCCTTGCGTGCGCCGCGATGTGGCTCGTCGCGCATTCGACGTATGCTCATAATGTTTATCTCGACGGGCGCGATCTCGAGCCGGCCGATTTTAAGGAACACCCCGAAGGGCACACCGGCGGCGCGCTCAACATGGCGATTGCATATGTCGGTTATCTCGCCGCGAACGCGATCGCGGGTCGCACGCGGTCGTGGTTGATGGGGCAGGGCCATACGGTCAACGCGATCGATTCTGTTAATTTACTTGTAAACAATCTCGGCGACGCGCACGCGAAACGCTATCGCGCGGACGACGCGGGGCTCACCCGGTTCGTGCGCGATTTTTATAATTATCAAATCGGCGCGGACGGGCGACCCGAATCTCCGCTCGGGAGTCATGTAAACATTCACACGGCGGGCGGGCTGATCGAGGGCGGCTATCTTGGCTTTGCCGAATTATTATATGTACATATGCCGCTTGCCGGCGAACGTCTCGTGGTTTTTCTTAGCGATGGAGCGTTCGAGGAGCAGCGCGGGAGCGATTGGGCCGCGCGTTGGTGGCGCGCGTCGGACTGCGGATTCGCGACGCCGCTGATGATTAGTAACGGCCGGCGCATCGATCAACGGACGACGATGTCGATGCAGGGCGGCGCGGGGTGGTTTCAGCGGCACCTGAAATTGAATGGATTCGACCCGTTTATTTTCGACGGGCGCGATCCAGCTGCGTTCGTCTGGGCGATTCTCGAATCGGAGGAACGTTTACAAAAACAAATTGATATTATTAATAACGGCGGAGGTTACCCGGTCGCGCTGCCGTACGGAATTGCCGTGACGACCAAAGGCTACGGTTTCCCCGGCGCGGGCACGAACGCGGCGCACAATCTGCCGCTCGTCGAGAATCCGAGGATCAGTAAGAAAGCGGCGAAATTATTTCATCGCGGCGTGAAGAGTTTACATGTGCCCCCGGCGGAACTCGCGCGCGCCGTCGAATGTTTTTCGCGACACGCGCGCTCCGCGAGGCCGCGCGAGCGCGATCATGCGCTAGCGAATCGTAATATTAACTATAATGCGCCGTTGTCGATTCCGTTTCGCGAAGCGGCCGCGCGGGGTCTCGAAGGCGCGCGGGCATGTCCGATGGCGGGAGTCGACGACGCGTTTATTAAAATTATCGAAGCGAATCCGAAACTCCGCGTGCGCGTCGGCAATCCCGACGAACTGCGTTCGAACCGCATGGGAAAGACCCTCGATTTGTTAAAACATCGGGTGACCGATCCCGAACCCGGAATTGCCGAGAGCGTTGACGGGCGCGTGATCACCGCGCTCAACGAGGAGGCGGTTGCCGCGGCCGCGCTCGGCAACGAGGGCGGCCTCAACATGATTGTAAGTTACGAGGCGTTTGCCGCGAAAATGCACGGGATTCTGCGGCAGAAGATCATATTTACACAACAAATGCGCGCAGCGGGCCGCGCGCCGGGCTGGGCGTCGGTTCCCGTTTTATTAACGTCGCACCTTTGGGAGAACGGTAAGAATGAACATTCGCATCAGGACCCCGGCCTCGGCGAATCGTTATATTTGGAGAACGGCGCCGTTTCGCGCGTCGTCTTTCCTGCCGATTACAATTCGGCGGCGGCAGCGGTCGAATACGTATATTCAAGAAAAGGCGAAATCTGGACGATCGTGAACGCGAAGCAGGATTCGATTCCGGATTTGTTTACAAAAGAGGAGGCGCGCGCGCTCGGCGCCGAAGGTGCCGTCCGGTTGCGGGCGTTTGGATACGATCCGCAAAATGCAAAACTAGCGCTCGCCGCGATGGGATCGTATCAATGGATCGAAGCGGCCAAAGCGTCGCGCCGCCTCTCCGAACGTCGCGTGCCGCATGTCGTGAATTATATATTCGAACCCGCGAAATTGAGAATCGCGCGCGACGATCTCGAACGCGCCGTCTCCGCGGATCCCGCGTTCGTCGAAATGTTATTTCCAATATCGCTCGCCGCGCGCGTGTTTCTGGTTCACGGACACCCCGAGTTATTTGTTGGATCCTTCTCGGCGCTGCCGCGCGGCGCCGTCGACGCCGGCCTCGGTTATCAAAACGCGGGCGGCACGCTCGACACAGGCGGAATGTTATTTATGAACCGATGCACGTGGGCGCACGCCCTCGAACGCTCGGCGCGCCTCCTCGGCGTTCGCCGCGAAGAATGGTTATCGTCCGGCGAATTGGACGCGCTCGACGGCAAACGCCCGCCCGCGAACCTGATTATTTAATAAAAACGCCCCGGGGCGAAAGCGCCCGGGGCATCGGGGGTGGATTCGGCGTTGCGAGGGCCGCCGAAATTATACTATTTCGTCAGATGCGTCTGCGCCCAACCCGAGAGCCCGCCGTTGTCGAAGGCTTCGTTCAGGTTCGTGACGAGATCGTTGAATTGCGAGATCGACGCGATGCCGAACATTAGTTGGCCGCCGCTCAGCGCGAGCTGCGCCGCGAACAGTACTTGATAGATCGTCACGCCGTCGAGTTGCGAGTTTCCGGTATTCGTTAATTTCACTAAACCAAGCGGACCGCCGGTTTTCAGCGTGATGCCCGCAAAACTGAAATCGCAATTCAATTTCAGCGCGAGGACCTGGCCGGCGAAAACGCCCGCGTTCGAACTCGTCGGATTCACGGCGCTCGCATTGAGCGCCTTCGGCGTGCCGCCGGCGGGGAGGAACTTCTGAATATTCGAAGCCGTCATGAATCTTAACCAGAAGCCGGTGATGCCCTGGACTCCGATCAAACAACCCAACTGATAAACTCTTGTGAAATTATTCTTAAGTAACATTCCGGGGTTGTTGCCCGCGGGTTTCGAGCCCCAGCCGCCCTGCGTATAAGATATGAAATCGCCCGCCTGAATCGGCGCGGGATTCACGTTGACGGCGAATCCGGCGGGCAGGCGCGCGCCTCCGGGGCTGTCGGCGGCGTCATAAAGAAAAAGAAATTGTTGTCCCGCGGAGCCGACCGGCGCGGTCCACGTAAGGTGACATGTGCAAACGACAGGATTGATTCCGTCGCCCACGATGATTTGCGGCGACGGGGGACTTTCGATGCATCCGAGCGGCGAAAGAGTGGTCTGGAACGCTACTGTTTGCGTCGGATCTGTATCAACGAGGGCGACGTCGACGTTGATCGTCTGCCCTTCCATAATTGTAAAGGTCGAGCCGGTCGGCGGCGTCGGAGAAACATAGTTAAGTGTCGTGGATTGAGCTTGAATCGGCGCCGTAAGCAGGGCGAATACGGCGCACGACACTATTGCTAGCGTCTTGAACATTGTTGTAAAGCGAGGTTGGAGGGAACGCGTGCGTACGTTCGGAGGGAACGGACGAGTGAAGAGTACCCGATGGCTCCGCAATTGGCAAAGGACGCTCTAAGCGTCGTATCTCCATCTATTATAGAAGGTTACGTGATTCGCGGCGACGTCGCCCGGAATTTCACGGAACATTTTACCCGCGGGGGTCGGCGATTATTAGTTAATTTCGGGCGTGGCGGCGGGCGCCCTCCATTTGCTACTATTCTTCCTCTTCGTCCTTTTCGATTTCGCTAACAATCCCCATTTCGCGCAATTTTGCATATAAACGTTTTCTGGATATTCCGAGCGCGCGGGCGGTGGCGGCTTTGTTGCCGTGGTGGGCGTCGAGGCCGCGGCGGATGAGATCGTACTCCTGTTCGCGAACTGTAGTAATTCCGCCGCCCGGTGTCGCAATTTCCAAAGGGACAGGCGGCGTCTGGGCGGCCGCGGCCGACGTTTTTGTTAGATCCAGCTCGCGCGCCGGATCGAGCGGGGGCGCGGATGCGCGGGCGCGGGTCACGCGCTCGGGAATGTCGGCGACTTCGATGATCGATTCATTACAAAAAGTCGCCGCCGATTCGAGGCAGTTCGCGAGTTCGCGGATGTTGCCCGGCCAATTGTAAGAACGCAGGGCTTCGAGGACGCCCTTGCCCAATTGTAAATTTTGAATCCGTTCGGAACGCGCGATTCTAATCAAAAAATAATCCACCAATAATTCCAGATCCTCCATGCGCTCGCGCATCGGAGGCACTTCGATCATCGTCGCCGAAAGACGATGAAACAGATCGACGCGCAACTTTCCCTGCGCGACGGCGTCCTCGGGATCTCGATTGGTCGCGGCTACAAATCGGATGTCGACGGCCCGTTCGCCCGTCGCGCCGATCGGGCGAATTGTATGCATCTCGAGAACGCGAAGCAGCGCGACCTGCGCCGCTTCGTCCATTTCCGTAACTTCGTCCAGAAATAATGTTCCTTTCTCGGCCGCGGCGATCAATCCTTTGGAATCCTGAACGGCGCCGGTGAACGCGCCGCGCCGGTGGCCGAACAATTCGCTTGCTAATATTTCGCGAGGGATCGCCGCGCAGTTGACCGGCACGAACGGCCCGTTCTTCCGTTCGGATAAGTCATGAATCGCGCGGGCGCAAAGTTCCTTGCCGGTGCCCGTTTCGCCTACTAACAATAACGTCGTGCGGCGCGGCGCGGACGCGGAGAGCTTTGCAAATAATTTTCGCATTGCCACCGATCTTCCGACGAGGCCGTGGAACACCGTGCGCGCCTCGGGAGCCAGTCTCGATATATCGCGTTCGAGAGACGCGCGCAGCGCGGCCTGTTCGCCGGATTGTCTTGTGTAATAACCGCTCGCGACGCTCGCGATCAATTGATGCGAAAGCCGGTCGAACGCCCGGTGCGAGCGCACGTCCTGCTGAATGCCCGGCGCCGAAAGGCACGCGTCCTCGAAAAATTGTAATGTGATGACAAATTCTCCGAGTGGCACGTTTCGCGACGCGAGCGTTTCGCCGAATTCGCTGCATCGTGAAAGAAATTGTTGCGCGTCCGGTTCAGTTTTAACAAGACAGATCGAGTCGACGGTTTTCCTAAATAACAATCGGAATTCGACGTCGGTCAGCGTGCGATCCTCGCCGAATTGTTCGACGTAATGTTTATATGTCTGTTCGACGGTCTCCGCGCGGTGATCCGCCAGCTTGCCCAACATGAACGACGCAAACGCGCGGTCGCCTGCGCTGAACAGCGCGGTAACGGCTCCCGGAATTCCGGGCGGCACCTGGATCCCAGTTGGGTTCTGCGAAGGCACGCGATTATTCTTATTCATCGGGGCCGCATACTCAAGCCCCTTGTGGCCCCGCAGAGGAAGGAGTTATTCGCGCACGATTTTCAGTCGTAAATTTGACAAGATCGATAATTAGTTTTTCAATTGCGATTCGTATTCAACAATCGCGCGAAGGAGATCGAACGAACTCACGACGCCGATGACTTCGTCGCGACGCGTGACGATCACTCGATGTATGCCATGTTCGAGCATGCGCGCCGCGAGATCCGCGGCCGTCTCGTCTTCTCCGGCCGTCACGACGTTTGTAGTCATAAGCGCGCGCGCCGTGAGCGCGAGTTTTTCGAATCGCCGCAGATCGGGTTCGAGTTCGAGCGCCTCTTCGTCTTCGAGATCGTAGAGGGTGCCGTCGGGCCGCGGTTCGCCTTCCTCGGCGGCTTCGGCGTACGCGCGCGCCATGTCGGTTTTTGTAACAACACCGACGAGCTTGTCTTTACTATCAATAACCGGAAGTCCGCTGACGCCTTCTTCATCAAAGACTTCGACGAGTCTTGCAATTGTTGTTTCGGGCTCGACCGTTCGAACGCCGCGTTCCATGAGATCGCGCGCACGGAGAATTGTTATTCTCCGCGCCGGTTCGCCGTCGCCGCCTCCGTGGGGTTGCGGCGCAGGGGATTCGTTACTATTTCGATATAAAGACATGGATTTCGCGAAATCTATATTTCGATCATGGCGGGAGTTCATCGAGTGGGGTTTCAAGACTGAGGTTCCCGGGTGGTGCGCCTCGCGGAATTAACAACTTCCGCGAGGTCGTGAATTTCCGTGCTCGCCGCGATTAACAAATCATCGAGGCTCACCACGGCGACGGCTTTTCCATGTCGATCGATCACCGGCAGGCGGCGGACGCCGGTCTCGCGCATGAGACTCGCGGCTTCCTCCACGTTGGCGGTGTGCGAAATGGTCACCGGCGGTTCGGACATCGCGTCCGCGACGCGCGTTGAGTCAGGGTTCTGACCTTCGGCAACGACGCGGACGACGATGTCACGATCTGTAATAACTCCAGCCACTGCACCTGTCCTTTCAACCACAACAAGGCATCCCACGCCCTCTTCAGCCATGCGTTCAGCCGCCGCTCGGATGGTCATTTCCGGTCCGGTTCCAATTACAAAGTCTTGTCCGCAGAGGTCGCTGATCTTCATGGCAGTAAGTGTGAGAGGGCGTGAGTGCCCAACACGTGCAACTGCGAACCCCGTACCGCGGCGCAAGACCCCGAAATTGACGCGCAAGGGAACAAAAATGACGTTGGCGTGTTTCGCCGCGAATCATGCGGCGGCCATCATTAACAAAAGGCCCCGGGCGTCAAACGTCCGGGGCCTTTAATTTACAAAAGACGAAATGGGCGGCCGCTATTTTCCGTCCTTTTTGTCTTTCTTCTCGGGGGCGTCGTCTTTCTTCTCGCCTCCGCCTTTCAATTCAGCGAGGTGTTTCTCGAGATTCTCAAAGATTGGTTTGTAATCGGCCTCGTCGCCCTTTCGATCGCGCAAAGCTTTGATCGACATTCCAAATCCGTCCGCGTCTTTCTTGCTGTCCGCGTATCCGAAACAGCCGTTAATAAAATTATCAAATGCGTTGTCGGATTTGGGAATTTTCTTTTCTTTAAGATAATCGAGGCATTTCTTGCCGACTTCGGTGAATTTTTCCTGGGAATTGATTCCCGCGAACATTTCATTGATGCCGGCATCGAACAATAAAGAATCGAAGCGTTTTTGCTGGTCGGCCGTCAACTTGCCGATTTCTTTAATTTTACTCTTTCCAGCATCGACCGCGAGCGTTCCGGCTTCCATCTGTCGGCAGGTCCACTCGAACTTCGCCGCGACGTCGCCGCCGGCCGCTTTTTGTTTAAGTTTCGCCGACTCGCGCGCCGCCGCGCCCGACTTTTCGAATGCGGCCGGCTCGCGCGCGCCTTCATGGGTTGCAAGCACTTCGCCGTCCTGATCCATGAAAACCATGTGCGGGAATCCCTGACCGCCGACTTTCGTTAATAAATTATCATACTTCATATCCGGAATATGCGTCGTGATATGACAGAAGAGGACATAGTCCTTTCCCCACTTCGCAAAATCTTCTTTGGAGAACGCACCGTTCTCCACTGCATGACAAGGGGGTCAATACGCGTACGAGCGCGAGAAATATCCAAAAATCGGCTTGCCGGATTTTTTGGATTCTTCCCGCGCTTTATCATAATCCGTGATCCACGGGGCGAGTTTTAAGAAAGGCTGCGCGAGTTTATCCTCATATTTCTTTTTGAGGTCGTCGGTGGTGGGTGCGGCGTTTGCCGGGGCTTTCTTTGGCAGCGGCGCGGGCGCGTCTTGCGCCAGCGAACTTCCGCCGAGAGCCGCGGCGGCGAGCGCTGCGAGGAGGTATCGTTTCATGTTAAGAAAAGGGTTGGAGAAAATGAAATTAACGATGGAAAATTACACTTATTTTTTTTCCGGCTGGCTCGCGGGCGGAGCGTTCGGATGATTCTTCCGAACCGTTTCGTCGTAACGGCGTTCGGCCATTAACAAAATCGGCTGCAGTTGTTGTTGTTCTTCGGGGCGATCGGAAAGTTTTGCCATTTTTTCGCGAATGTTGGCGCTGGAGGTTTTCAATGCCTCTTCGTCGCCGCTGTTCGCCGCATAATTAATAATAAACACCCAAAAGCGCTGGTAGGCGTCGAGGCGCTGCGGAATTCGCTTTTCCTCGACCATCTTGAGCGCGCGTTTTCCGGCGGCGATCATCGTCTCCTTGCTGCGCACGGAGCCCGTGAGATCCCGAACCTCGAGATCGGACATGTAGTCGTCGAGCTTCGCTCTTTCCTCGGCGGAGAATTCGCCGACTTCCTTAATTTTGGCCGTCGCGTCGTCGAACGTGATCTGTTGCAAGTCCAGTTGTAATAATAATAATTCTTTGGCGACGGACTTGTCGCCCGCGTCCGCCTTCGTCTTCAATTCCCCGGCGCGAACTGTTTTTTTGATATGATCGAGCTCGTTTCGGAGCGAAAGCACGTTGTTCTTTCGCTTGGGATCGCCGGCCCAGATTTTTTCCTGTTCGACGATGGCGAGCTCGAAGATTTTGGCGTCTTTGCGCTGCCTCCCGTATTGTAACAAAATGCCGAAGTAAAAACTCTGGGCGCGCTCGCGTTCGGGAATCCGTTTGTTATCGTACCACTCGAGTACTTTCTGCGCCGCCGCGGCCGTTTCCTGTTCTTTATTGATTGAAGATCGATACAATTCCTCGATCTCGGCCTCGAATACGATTTCGCCCGCCTTTTTTTGTAGTTCCGCGGGCAGACCCTTCAGATCTTTCAATTGCATCGCGGCTTGGGTCGTGTGAACGACACTTGCGTCGACTTGTTTTAGTATCAATTCGACTTTCGCGGCCGCGTCGCCGTTCGCCGCCCTTTTTTGTAATTCATAAAAAACGGCCGCCGATTTGCCGCTCGCCGCGAATGCCTCGACCGTGCGGACTCCGTTGTGTCTGAAAACGGTATTACCATTCTCGTCGAGGAACATGATGCTCGGATATCCGGCGCCGTTTTTCTCGCGCAGGAGATTCTCGCCTTTTCGATCCTTTATTTGCGTCGTGACATGACAAAAAAGAACGTAGTCTTTCGCAAAATCCGCGAATGCCGGTTCGAGCAGCGCGCCCGTTTCCATGATGCGGCACGCCGCGTAGTCGACGTCCGACCGCGTGAAGTACGCAAATACTAATTTTCCGGATTTCTTACTTTCCTCGACGGCTTTTTCGTATTCCGTCAGCCATGGAAGCTTCTTTAAGAATTCCGATTGCAACTTCGCGTCGAGCCTCTTTTGTAACTCTTCTACGGGTACCAAGGCCGATGGCCGCGTCGTCGGCTGCAACTTCAATGGAATCGGCGGCCCCGGAATCGGCGGATCCTGCGATCCCGGCGCGGGCGCGGGGTTCTGGGCGCCGAGAATTGTTGCAACGATAATTGCGATGAATTTCATTAAATTATTTAATAATCAGTATTGTAAATAAGAGAGATCAGCGCTTCCACGGATCGTTCACCGGGGCGTGCGGCGCCATTTGATACCAATACGCCACGCTTGCCCACGCGTCGGCGCGGTCGTTCGCGTGGCCGTGTTCGATGGCGTATCGGAAATTCTTATGAAACGGAATCGGATCCAATCTGTAAAAACGGTACACGTCGTGTTTCGCGCCCTTCTTTTCCGGTTCGAGACGAGGCGATCCTTGATACAAACCGGCGTGTTCGGCGCCGAAATCCCATGCGCCGCAGAAGTAGTCTTCCGTGCCGGTCCCCTGCATGATCGGGACGCCGTCAATTGTAATTTTATCGTCGCCTTCGCCCCACCAGCCGTCGGCATTGGCTTCGACGGCAAGATGGACGCCGACGATGTGGCCCTCGCCCGTTCCCTCGGCAAAAATATAATCGCCGCCGATCTTGCAAGGATTTTCCGATTGATAATTAGCGCACAGATAAGCCGCGTCGGGCGGGACGGCGGCCTGCACGTAGTCGACATAATAATAAACGCTGCCGAATTTTTCTTTTGATATATTCGTCAGCGTTAGTTTCGCGTGCGCGCGAAAAGGCATCGGTAAATGACAATTGAGGCCGAGCTGCGGCGAAATATCAAAATACGCATTATTATAAAAAGGAACGCGGCCGTCGGCGTGTCCCGCGCCGAAGAAAACGCCGAGCGGAGCGGCGATCGACGGCGTCGGTTCGTTATCCCAGTACGCGCGCAGGATCAGTTGATTTCGTTTTTCTTTAGGTCCGAACGTGAACCAAAGATGTGTGATGGCTCCGGGCCCGTCGATGTCGGCGAGGACGAGCGTTTCGCCGGGTTCGACTGCGCGATAGTCGGCATTGCCGCCCGTCGGATCCGTCGACGAAACGCGCGCACTGCGGTAGTGCTTTAGACGCGCGAGTTCGATTCCCGGCAGATCGCTTTGTTTGGAAGCGCAGCCGAAAGTCGCGGCAATGAGCGCGAGCAGAAGGGGAAAATTCGTTAGGCGCACGATGGGTCCTGTGAACGTGGTCGCGTCATCGTACGATGCCGGGCCCCTTTTGTACGCATGCGAGCTACGACATGACCACGGTTTCCAGGACGGACAAACAGCAGCGCCTGCTCGAACTTCTGCGCGAACGCGCGGTAATGCGGGGCGAGTTCGTGTTGAGTTCGGGCCAGAAAAGTAATTATTACATCGACGGGCGGCTCGTGACGCTCGACGGCGAGGGGGCGCTCGCGGTGGGCGAGGCGATTCTCGAACAAATCGGCACGCGCCGCGTGGCCGCCGTCGGCGGACTGACGATGGGCGCGGATCCCATCGCCGCGGCCGTGGCCGTTGTCTCCGCGCGCGAATTCCGGGAAGGGCGCCGCGCGTCGGCGTTGCGCGCGTTTTTAGTAAGAAAAGATATCAAAAAACACGGAACGCAAAAGTTAATCGAAGGTCCGCTCAAACCGGGCGAACCTGTCGTGATTGTCGAGGACGTGGTTTCGACCGGCGCTTCCGCGATTCAGGCCGCCGACGCGTTGAAAGAATTGAAGTGTCCAATTATCGCCGTGATCGCCCTCGTCGACCGCGAAATGGGCGGAAAAGAAGTCTTTGCATCGGCGGGATTGAATTACGAACCGATGTTTACGAAAACGGAATTGTTGTAATTTTGCAGCCGGCGCGGCCGCGGCTGTTCGGGTTCGCTTGTTTGACCGTAACTTGACCCATACTTGACTCACGGAGGCGCGGTCGCGCGTCGGCGGGAGTGTCGCGCTTGAGGTTTCTCGGTTTTTGGCCGTCTTGACTTGGGACGTAGGAACTTGAGAGGTTGACAGGTCTACGAGTTGCGACTTAATTTGAAAGTCACGTGAAATCATTTCTGTTACTCGCCGAACACTTCTCGGACCATCCAGATTCCACCTTTAGCGTGCTGCGATGCGGCATCGACAAATACTCATTTAGAGCCGATGCAGTCGCCCCATTTTTTATTGAGGGAACACTTGTCGTTAGAATTCTCGCTGATCCGAAAGACCACGGTTCGCATAAGGCTGCGCTTCGCTTGGTGGATTCAAACGGCATGGATACAATTCCAATGATGGAGCCAGACTTTAGCACGAATCCGTCGGGCGGATGGCTTAATATTTGCATAATATTCAAATTTCCAATGCAAGCTATTGGAAGGTATACATTCATGCTAACAATTGACTCGATTCAGATGGACACTTACAATATCTACTTGGAAACGCCGAAATAACAGGGCATTAACATGTCGCCAATTTCTGTTCCGCCGCCACCTACGCCGAATCACTATTATGAAATTCGTGAGGATCTTCGTATAACAAGGACAACAAAAAACGAGTCGGGGAGCACTACTCGCCGGATCGACTTTCAGATAATTGATGATGAACTTCGATTTGAAATTGAAGCCGGTTTGCGAGATGAGGCGAGTCAAAGACTCGTTCCGGACGAAGAAGTAGTTCGCAAGAAGCCGTGACCTTCGCGATTGAGTGGACAGAGCGCGCAAAGAATGTGTTTGATTCCCAAAATGAAAAGACGCAAAAAATGATAGATAAGGGAATAAACAACATTCGGACATTTCCAGACTATGGAGAAATGTTAAAGGGTGATTTTGAAGGCTTGCGCAAGCTGGAGAAAGCAGACTGGAGGATCATCTATAGAATAGATCGACATAATAGTAAAATCACAATTGTTGCGTTATCAAGAAGGAAAGACGCATATAAGTAACTGGATCCAGGCCTGAACATTTCTGCGGCGACGAGTCCTGATAATCGCCGCTCTGGCAACAGAATTAGTTATGGTGTCTATTGCTTTAATCTTGACTCATCGCCGCATACCCGATCAATTTATATAACATTCTCGCGCCGACGTTGGCGTCCCATTCGTCGCCCCGGGGCCCGGGCGCGACTTCGTTGAGATCGAAACCTACAATTTTGCGGCCGGAGCGGGCGACGGCGGAAATGACGGCGGTCGCTTCGTAAAATTGTAATCCGCCGGGGACGGGCGTGCCGGTGTGCGGGCAGAGCGGTTGGTCGAGGCCGTCGATGTCGAATGTAATATAAACATTTTCAGGGAGGCGCGCGGCGATTTCGTGCGCGATCGACGACCACGGCGCTCCCGCGAATTTGCGTTGATAAAGATCGGGCATGAAGAAGGTTTCGATTCTTCCGTTCGAATCGCGGATGCGCGCGGCTTCCTCTTCACAATAATCGCGGACGCCGACCTGCACGATTTTTGTAATCTTAGGAATCCGCGCGGCGACGTTCTGTAAAATCGACGCGTGCGACCACGCGAATCCCTCGTACGCCTCGCGCAAGTCGGCGTGGGCGTCGAAATGTAAGATTCCGAGATTTTTATATTGTTCCGCGTGCGCTTCGATCGCGCCGAACGGCGTCGAATGGTCGCCGCCGACGACGCCGACGAGTTTGCCTTTCGCGAGCCATTTTTTCGTTTCGGATTTTACAAATGTATTCATTTTTTCGCAGGCCGCGTTCACCGCTTCGGCGGATTTCATCAATTTACGATCGTGCGCGCCGCCGGCCGCGATCACCGGTTTTGCCGCGCGTTTTCCCTCCGCGTTGAGCTTTTTGATAAGACTCGATTCGCGCAGCATTGCAATTCCCGCTTCATACGGTTTCCCGGTTTCATGATCATACAAATCCACCTGTCTGCTCGCTTGGAGAATCGCCCGCGGTCCGCGCGCCGTGCCGCCGCCGTAGCTCGTCGTCGCTTCGAACGGCACGGGAATCAATACAATTCGCGATTCTTCCGGCGCGAACGGCAAACCGAAGATGCCGCTGCCCCGCGGCGCGGCGGCGTTGGAGTCGAACGCGGTTGGTTTGTTTGCCATTGGTTTTATTATACTATTAAAAAGGGGCTCCGCGCGGAGCCCCTTTTATTTAATTATCAATAACAGGGATCCGGCGTTACTTCGCGACTTCGAGCGTCGCGGCCTCGATCCGGATTTCCTTCGACGGCGTGCCCGCGGCGTCGCCGCCGGCCGTGCCTTCGATCGTTTTTAATACATCGTCGCCTTCGACCATTTTACCAAAAGCGGTGTAGCCGCCGTCGAGATTCGGCACTTCCTTGAAACAAATGAAAAACTGAGAGCCCGCTGAATCGAGGAACGGCTTGCGGTCTTTTAGGAATCCATCCTTTACCAATTGTTCGATTCTCGCCTGCGCGACTTTCTGATCGGGATTCATTTTCATAAATAACATTCCGAGCAGTTGAATCGCGCCCTGTTGCATCTGGCCGATTTGAGGATTCTGTTGATTGAATAAAGGATCGCCGTTGCGCGCGTACGAAAGCGTCCCACGGACATGCTTCACTTCCGTGATTTCGGCCGGAAGCGGTTTATTATTGAATGGAGCGCCGCCCTGTCCGTATTTTGTAGCATCGGCTTCCTTCGTGTACGGATCGCCGCCCTGGGCCATGAAACCGGTGATAATGCGATGGAATTTCGTTCCCGTATAATATCCATTTTTCACGTGCCGCACGAAATTGCGCGAACCGAGCGGCGCGTTCACGGGGTCGACTTTGAACTTCATGACGCCGAGCGAAGTCTTAAAAACTATAATTGTTTTTGTAAGATCCTCCACGAGTTCGACCGGCGTCGGAGTGCCGGCGATGTCCTTCGATGTGTAAACTAACGATGCCGAATCGATTTTTCCGGCGTACATCGCGACTTGCGACGAGACGTCGACCGATGCGGTGATCGATCCGCCGGGCGGAATCTGATAGGGCGGCTCTTTACCGAACGCCGATTCGTCGACGACCTGCTTCGCGGACTCGCCGGCGGGCGTTATAAATAATCCGAGGCCCGATACGCACGCGGGATCAAGGCCCCGGCGCGTTTGTGTATTATTTGTAAAAGTTAATTTAACGATATTCGGTTGGCCCGCGACCAGAATGCCTTTGCCCGCGTCGACCGTGGCCGTCACGGCGGCGGGCGGTGCCGCGGCCGCCGGCGCGGGATTTTGTGGAATTGCGAACCATGCCGTCGCGGTCAACGCCGTTGCGACGGCGCCAAACGTCATCGCCGAGAAGGGAGAAGAATGCATTGAGAGTCCTTGGATTGGGAAAATCGGGTTCGAATCTTACGCGCCGAAGCGCCGCTTCGCGAAATTCAGACGGGTGGCAGCGCGCGCCGCAGGAACGCGACGAGGTTTGCGCCGAGAATTCCGATAGTGTCGCCGCGGCCGAATCCGCCGCCCTTCAATACGTCCGCGAGTTTGCGCAGGTCGCGTACATCGTGGATTTCGCGCGGCGGCCGTACGAAACCGTCGAAGTCGGAACCGATCGCTACATTTCCGGCTCCGGCGACGGCGGCCGCGTGCGCGACATGCTTCAAAAAACCGGCGACGCCGGGTTCTCCTAAATAATAGCGCGCGAGCACGATGGCGATCACGCCGCCGCGGCGAGCGATCGCGCGCGCGTGCTCGTCGGAGAGGTTGCGCCAGAGCGGCGTCGCGCCGCAGACGCCGGTGTGGGAGTTGAATGTAAACAATCCGTCGAATGCGCTCGATAACATTTCGTCGGCGGCGCTTTTCGACGCGTGCGCGACGTCGAGAATTAAATTTAACGAACGCATTTCTTGTAACAATTCGCGCCCCATCGCCGAGAGCCCGCGATCTTTATAAAGCCACGTCGAACAGCCCGCGAATTCATTGGGTATCAAATGCGACGGGCCGAGAAAGCGAACGCCGAGATCGTAAAACTCCTCCAACGATTGTATATTTCCCTCGAGCGGATACGCGCCCTCGATGCCGATCACCGCCGAGAGCCGGCCGGCCTCGAGATTTGTATCGAGTTCGGCCGCCGTACGCGCGACCGCGACCTCGCCGGCCGAGCGGGCGCAGGCGTTATGTAACATTTCGATTTGATATAAAGCGCGCGAACGCGGGCTCCGATTCGCGTCGCGCGGCCAGCCGCGGCGCGCGCAAAACCAACCGATGCCGTCGACGAGCGGATATCCGCGCGTCGGAATTGTAAAAAGCTGCACGCGCACGCCCGCTTCGCGCAAGCGCGGAAAATCGACGTGTCCCTCGTTCGATTTCTTACATAAATCACGGTTCCATAATAAAGAATCCGCGTGCGCATCCGCGACTGGGGCGCACGCGTACCATTCGTTTGCCAGCGCGTCGTCGGGATGCATGCTCGTACTATTGTATTTCAGGCATCGTCCGCGTTTCCACGGATGATTAATAAAGCGGCAAGTGGTACGCTCTCGACGACGCCCGCCCATGCGATCCAACTCCGGCGCTCCGCTCTCAATGCTCCTCTCGCGAGAGGAGATGCGCCACGATTTTGGCGGCGCGCGTTTTCGACTTCCGCGCGATCGCGACGCGCTCGCGTGGATTTTTAGTCAGTTTCTTTATGGAGAAGTCACGGGCATCCAATGCGGCTACTGGCTCCATCGCGCGCCCGATCTCGAATCGGCGCAGTTCCTCGCGCAGCAATCGGTCGAGGAGATGGCTCACATTCAACAATTCCTGCGTTTGCTCGAACGCCTCGGCGCGCCGCCGGGCCCCGCCCATCCAGCAGTAAAGTTCCTATCTTCGAGTTTTATGGGCGCGAGTTTCGCGGAGCACACGTGCCTCGAGATGGCCGCCGGCGAAGGATTTGTATTGATGGTGTTTTATGCTCTCGCGGGAACGATCGACGACGCAGGCATCGCGCGCGTTTTGGAGGCCGCCGTCATTCAGGAGGAACGCCATGTTGCTTTTGGCGAGCACTGGACTCGAAACGCAATTGCGACAAATCCGTCACTAGCGCGCCAGTTGCTCGGTCTTTCTCTCGTCTCGCTCGCCACAATTCGACAGCTCGCGAAACGGCTTCCGCGCCACTTGCCGATGGATCACGAAGTCCTCCGCCAACTGCCGGCCTTTCTGAATAAAACGTGCGCCGTCGCCGAGCTGCGATTGCAAAGAATGGGCGTTCTTCGCTCGGGAACGCTCGACGACCTCGGCGCATTTTCGAGAGCGGCGCTGATCGCATACGGCGGCGCAGCCCATGGGCTTCGCGCGCTTCTTCCGAAGGGAAAAAAACTAACAAAAACCTACCTCGACGACCCGTTGGTTCGGGCGCGGTCGACCCATTAACAAAAGCGGACAAACCCGTTTTCCGAGGGGAAACGGCGTCGAAAATGGCCGCGTCCGAGGGAAAGACGCTAATGAAAAACGCGATTCTCGACGGAGTCGCCGGCTTGATCCGGGTGATTCCCGAGGGGGAATTCTCGTTTCCCAGAGGAGGATTCCACAAAAACTTTGGAATTCCCTCTCGCATCCGGGGCATTCACTCACGATACTTTCCACCGCCGTAACAGAAGCGAGGCCGTTTCGCTCAGGGATTTATCCCGCGAAGGCTTCACTTCAATTCGGAATGTTAAAATCCAAACTCTTCTAATGACCCGCTAACCGATCGTAACAAACGAGAGGAAACTGCCGTGCCCGCAAAGAAAGCTGCAACAGCAACCGCAAAGCCTGCCCGCAAACCCAATCCCGCTTTTATGAAGCCTTTGAATCCGGACGCGACGCTCGCGGCGGTTGTCGGCGACAAGCCGATCCCCCGAACGGAAATTACAAAGCGTCTCTGGGCCTACATCAAGAAAGTTGGTTTACAGGATGCGAAGAATCGCAGAATGATCAATGCCGATGATAAATTAAAGGCGCTCTTCGGCGGCAAGAAGCAAGTCTCGATGTTCGAGATGACAAAGCTTGTCGCGAAGCACGTTAGCTAATAAAACACCAGGCGTTTTGTAGCCTAACGAAAACAGCTCCGCGGAGAATCCGCGGGGCTGTTTTTATTAATAGTTAGACTTCGTCGCGAATTATTATAATAAGCCGAACATGGATCTCCGCGCGCCGATCGCCATTTGCGCAATCCTGGCCGTCGCCGGCGCGTGGCGCGCGAACGACGACGGCGGGACGGCGAGCCGGAAGCGCGTGCATATTTCGAAAACGAGCGTGTCGGGAACGGAAACAGTCGTGATCGAGAACGAATTACCCTGCAGCGTGGTCGCAACGTTAAAATTAACAGAACGCGAAAACGTCGACGCCGCCGTGAAATCGACGGAGACGATCGTCGTCGCGCCGGGGGCGACGCGCGATTGGATTACATTCGCGGCCGCCGATTCCAAGAAGAAATGGAAATATCAATACGAATGGAAATGGGTCTGCGGCGCGCCCGACGCGTCGCACGCGGCGGATTATATATATGAATTGCCGTTCGAGGCGGGCGTCGCGCGCCGCGTGCTGCAGGGATATCTCGGGCGCGTGTCGCATGCGGACAGTTATGCCGTGGATTGGGCGATGCCCGAGGGAACGACGGTCTGCGCCGCGCGCGCGGGTTTGATTTGCGACGTCGTCGACGAGCGCGACGGCGCGGGATTCACCGAAGATTATAAACAGAAGAATAATTTTATTTGTCTTTTGCACGACGACGGAACCGTCGGGAATTATTTACATATCAAAAAAGACGGCGCGCTCGTGAAGCCGGGCGTACGCGTGAACGCGGGCGATCCGATCGCGCAGTCGGGAAACGTCGGTTACAGTTCCACGCCGCATTTGCACTTTTCCGTCACGCGGCCGCGAGACGCGTACGCCGTCGATTCGTTTCCCATCCGTTATCGAACGACCGCCGGCACCGTGCTCGTGCTCGAGAAAGATAAATATTATGAAAAACCGGCGGATGCCGCGAAGCCGCGATAATTTAACAGTCTCGATCGTTCATATTTATAGTTACCAATGCATGATGTCCAGCCGCCACGCCTCGAGCGCGTCGCGGTCGAGCGCGAGCGCGCGTTCGCGGGTGACGCCCGCGGGAGGCGGCGCGAGCGCGGCGAGTTTGTCATAAATACTTCCGCGCTCGGCGTCGCCGGCGCTTTGTAATAAATGCCAGAGCGAGGCCGATTGCCGCACGGTCGCGGTATTTAATAAATCTTCGAGCGCGTTGCCGTCTTTTCGCGCATCGTGGCGCGCGAGCGCCTCGCGGAATCCGGCGGGCGCGTCGTCGTCGACGGGAGTTGTAATATTTCCGGCAGTGTCCGCGACGCAACTCGCGCCCGACCAGATTACAAGATTATTTTTGTGAATTTCAAAGGCGACGCGGCCGATGCTCACGTGGAGTTCCGCAGCCCCGTCGTCGCGGACGCGAACTGTATATATACATCCAAGATCGACCGCGGTGCCCGACGGCGTGCCGACTTGAAAAAGCCGCGGTTTTGCGTTCGCCGAAACGCGCGCCGAGAGCGAACCGCGATGTAAATATAACTTTTCGAGCGTGGGCGACGATTGCACGAGATCGACGTCGCACGGTCCGTCGAGACTGGCTTCGCCGAGTTCCATGTTCGAATTCGATCGGATCATGCGCACGCGCGCGCGCGCACCCGCGTCGCACGCGAGCTTCGCGCCGACGGGAAATTGATATATATTTTCCGGCGTCAAGAGGACCGGTTCGCGTCCGCCTGGCGGTTGCACGCGGCCAATGCCGGCGAGGAGCGTGACTTCATACGCGGTGGCGGGCGCGTCCGGAGTATTAAATAAAAAGAACGGTATCATCATCAAAATCGCCGCGGCGGCGACGGCGGCAGCGCGCACGCCGAAGATTCCGCGTAGCACGGACCGCCGGGAACGATAACGCAGCGGCGCGAGGCGGCGCTCGAGCGAAGCTATAATTTCGTCGGGCTCGCCGCGTCCGTCCCATAAATAATCATGATTCGATTCGGTTTCGTTATCTTTGTCTTTCATTGTAATAAACCCCGGCGCGCGAGGATTTCGGTCAGTTGTTTCATTCCGCGATGTAAATGAACGCGCACGGAGCCGGGCGTCATTCCCGTGCGCAGCGCGATTTCGGGGCCGGTCATCCCCTCGACGAGGCGCATCATAAGTGTTTCCCGATAAGTGACGGGAATCGTTTGTATCGATTCGAGCACGTCGCGGGCGTCGTCGACGCGGCCGCGCGCAGGCCGTGCCGCCGCAATATCTGTTAATTCAACGGACGGCTTGCGGCGCCGGACGCTGTCGGTCGCGACGTTGCGCGCGATGCCCGCGAACCACGGACCCGCCGAGTCCGCGCGTTGGAGGTTTTGTATATTTACCAAAGCTCGTGTAAATACTTCCTGCGTCAGATCGTCGGCGTCGCCCGGGGACGCATGAGCCATCACGATCGCGTGCACCATTCTAACATATCGGGAGTGGAGTTCGCCAAAAGCGCGCCGGTCGCCCGCCCGCGCCCGCTCGATCGCACGCCTTTCGGCATCGTCGACCGCCGGGATGCCGCCGTCGGCGGCGGCATCGATTTGCGGTTGGAGCGGCGCGGGGAGCTGCACGGAATCGTAATGATGTCGGCTCGATTGTTATTATTTCTTTTGTCCGATGCGCGCCTCTCTGGCGGCCGCCAACTCTTTCATTTTATCCTTGCCGAGGTAGCGTTCGCCGTAGGCGGCGATGTTGGAACGTAACAGTTCGCTTTGCGGTTCGAAATTGTACGCTTTTTCGAACAAAGGCGCCCAATGCTCATTATCGGGCGAGTCGAGGTGTCCCGCCGAGGACGCGAAGAGCACCGCCGGATCGGACGGCGCAAGCGCCGCGGCCTTGTCGAAATGATCCGTATATTTAATATTGCGATTGAACGCATTCGTCAACTGTTCCGCGGCGCCGAGCGCGTATCCCGCGTCGACCCAGGCGAGCGTATAATTAGGATCCGCCGCGAGTTTGCGAAGCGAATGATGGAGAACGAGCGTCGTGAGTTTGGTCGTGAGCGCCGCGTCTCGCCCTTTGGCGGGCTTGCCGTCCGATTGAGATGCATAGAACGTTGCGCGGCGCAGCGTTTCCATATGCACCAATACGTCGGAGCTCGAATCGAGAATTTTTATTGTATCTTCTGTCAAATTCGCGACGTCGTATTCCGGATTGACGCCGAAGGGGTTGTCGCGCGATCCGTTCCACGGCAGCGATTTCGCGTCGCCGATGTCGTATTGAAAACATATGAGCGGCGGACCGTATTTCGTTAAATTTAACGTTGACGGCGCGCCGGACGCGGACGTCGAAGGCGGCAGGGACCACGCGGCGCACAGGGCGGCCGCGGCAAATGTTAGTATTCGAGTGTTCATGTTTCAGTTCCGTTGGATCGATGATATCGCCGGAGGATGTCTCCGGCGTCCTGTTGGTCGCGCGACGGCCCCTGCGTGTTAACCGCCGCGCGCAATTCGCGGATCCTCGCGCGGGGTCCCTCGTCGTATACGGCGCGTGGCGCGCGCGCGGGCGCCTCGCAGGCGTTGACGGCGCGCGTCGCCTCGGGCACTCGCCGCCCGGACCTCGTTTCATCCTTGCTTCGCGAGCTTTCGCGCCGCTACCTTCGATGTTTCAACAAATTCTTTTTGACCCCGCAATCGCATTCCACAATGTTACAGAAAATTCAGGGCACGCTCGGCCAGGACGGCGAGCGCCTTTTTACACATAAATGCACCGGCATTCCGCGCGAATCGATCCACGCGCCGGGTCCCGATTTCGTCGACCGCGTTTGGTTGCATTCCGACCGGCCCGTTCCGGTGTTGCGGAGTTTGCAACAAATGTTCAATCACGGCCGGCTCGTGGGAACCGGATATTTATCAATTCTGCCCGTCGATCAGGGAATCGAACACTCGGCGGGGGCGTCGTTCGCGCCGAATCCCGCGTACTTCGACCCGGAGAATATTGTTAAATTAGCGATGGAGGGCGGATGCAACGCGGTCGCGTCGACGCTCGGCGTGCTTGGCGCGGTGTCGCGCAAATTCGCGCACAGAATTCCGTTCTTGCTTAAATTGAATCATAACGAGTTTCTATCGTATCCGAACAGTTATGATCAAATCATGTTCGCGAACGTCCGGCAGGCGCGCGACATGGGCGCCGTCGCCGTCGGCGCGACTGTTTATTTCGGTTCGGCCGAAAGCAAGCGACAGATTCAGGAAGTCTCCGCCGCGTTTCACGCCGCGCACGATCTCGGACTCGCGACGGTTTTGTGGTGTTACACGCGCAACGCGGCGTTCAAAAAAGACGGCGTCGATTATCATACTGCCGCGGATCTTTCGAGCCAGGCGTGCCATCTCGGCGTGACCGTGCAAGCGGATATTATTAAACAAAAACTTCCGTCGACGAACGCGGCGGGTTTCAAAGCGCTCAATTTCGGCAAAACGAGCGACAAGGTTTATACAGTTCTTTCGAGCGACCATCCGATCGACATGACGCGCTATCAGGTCGCGAATTGTTACATGGGCCGCGCCGGACTCATCAATTCGGGCGGCGAAAGCAAGGGCGAAAGCGATCTGAAGGAAGCGGTGCTGACGGCGGTTGTAAACAAACGCGCGGGCGGAATGGGACTTATCTCGGGTCGGAAAGCTTTCCAGAAACCGATGAAAGACGGCGTCGCGCTATTGAATGCGATTCAGGACGTTTATCTTTGTAAAGAAATCACGATCGCCTGAAACGGGATCGTTAAATTTATAAAAATGCCGCGCCGCTCGCGCGGCATTCTTATTTATGCGTCGTAAGAATGTGAATATCGCGCAGATTTTGGTCCGCGAGGCCGCCGTCCGCGATTTGATAGGTCGATTTGACGTCGTTCCAAAACGCGGTCGCGCGCGGGCCGAGTTTCGGCGGATCGAGCGGTCCGAGGATCCAGACGGGCTCGCCCGCCGCGGCGCGGTCGCGCAGGGCGTTTCTGTAAATTTCAGCGTACTGCCGCGCGGAATTTTCGGCGAGCAGTTCGGTGTCGAGAAATATAATACAAAAAAACCGGTCGGGGCGCGCGAGGCTGAGCACGTGATTCCAATAACCCGACGTCACTTCGTCGGTCTCCGTGACGAGAAAATTACAATTCTTCGGCGCGCCCGCGAGGACGGCGTCGACTTTTTCGAACATTTCTTTTTTGCCGAACGCTTCCCATTCCGGCGTCTTTAATATTTCGCGGGGGACGATGGTCACAATCGAAAACACGGCGGCGGCCGCGGCGGGCAGGATCCAGACGATTGCCGGCAAAGGGCGCTCGGTTCGCGGGCCGACCGCAAAAGTTAATATTACTAAAAGCGGGAGCGCGACCGCGACGCCGGCGCCGGGACGCGCGAAATCCACAACCGCGGGCGCGATGCCGAGTATTATGATGAAGGCGGCGCGCGCGATCGAACCTCGCGCGATCCGGGGAATTGCAACAATCGCGAGCAGGCACTGCACGAGGAAAGTTGATATAAAATACGAACCGTAAAATCGGTCGCCGATCAGCGCGCAAATCCCGAAATAACCAGCGATCCACGCTCCGAAAATCCACGTTTCCGCGCGCCGCGTCGCGAATTCCGCGCGAAGGCCGGCGAGTATCAAGATCGACGCGGGCGCGGAGAAAACTAATAATTCGTTGAGCGCGCGCCCGAGATACTCCGGAATCGTCGAAGGATCTTGAAGCCGTTGCATATAATAATTGCCAACGATCGAATTTTGATAATCCGAAACGGTTCCCGCGCCGCGATGCAGATATTCATAAATAAACAAAAACAGCCCCGCGCTCGCACCGAGCGCGATCCACACGCGTTTCCAGCCATCCGGTGAATATTTGATACTCAGCAACGCCGCGGCGCACGCGGGCAACGCGACGGCGACGCCCGAAAGATGCGTCGCGGGCGCGAGCGCCACTGCAAGCGCGACGCCGGCCGTTTCGGTCCAACCGAGAACGCGCGATTGTACACATCGAAGCAACGCGCCGAGCGCGAGCGCGGTGAACAAAGCGTGGAATGCATAGATTCCAGACGTCGTCGCGTGAAACCAGAAACCCGCCGTAAAACCTAACAATACCGCGACGGCGGCGGCGCGCGCGCAATCGTTAAAATAACGATTGGCGATCCAAAACGCGACGCCGACCGTCGCGCCGCCGAAAAGCGCCGAAGAGAGCGTGAGCGTTTGGAGCGGCGTGATCGCGAAGAAAATCGACGCCGTTTTCTTAAATAACCAAAGCGACGGCAGGTACGCGATATGATTATATATCAAATCGCCGCCGTTCAGGCGCTGCATGTATTGATACGCGTCGTTGACGGGGATCCGCTGCTGCGTAAGACCGTACAAAACGCAGAACGCGAGTCCGAGCGAGAACGCTAATAATATCGCGCGCGTCCGCGGCGTGGCCGTCATGGGGGCAAGCGTACACCGGCGCCGGCCGCGAAAGCGCAGTCTTGAGCGTTTGCGCCGGCCCGGCTACTGTTCCCGGCCGTTTCCGTGCCGCTGTAGCTCAGTTGGCTAGAGCGCCTGACTGTGGATCAGGAGGTCACGGGTTCAAATCCCGTCGGCGGTACCATTTTTTCGAGGGCGTGTGCGAAATTCGTGGCGCCGCGCCAAGCTGCGCGCGACGCGTTTCCGGAAGACGCCGATTTCCGTCCAATAACTTTTTTCGAGCCGCACCGTGTCGCAGCCATCCGAGGGCGCCCCGCCGCCCCGTCCCGTTCCACGCGTCCCCAAGGGTTTTCGCGACGTCTTTGCCGCCGACGTCGAGGCGCGCCGCAACATGGTCGAGACGATTCGAGGCGTTTATGAACGTTACGGTTTTGAACCGCTCGAAACGCCGGCCGTCGAACACGTCGACGTGCTCGGAAAATTTCTACCCGAGGCCGACCGCCCCGACGCCGGAATCTTTGCATGGAAACTCATCGAAGAAGGCGACCGTGATTCCGGTAAGAATGACGGCGAGTGGGTCGCCCTTCGTTATGATTTGACCGCGCCGCTTTCGCGCGTCGTCGCGCAATATAAAGAAACGCTTCCGACGCCGTTTCGTAGATATCAAATCGGGCCAGTTTACAGAATGGAAAAGCCCGGGCCGGGGAGGTTCAGGGAGTTTTATCAATTCGACATCGATACGGTTGGAACCGCGAACATGGCCGCGGACGCGGAGGTTTGTTGTATTTTGGCGGACGCGTTGGAGGAGTTGGGGATAAAGAGGGGGGAGTATGTGATCAAAGTTAATAATAGAAAAGTGCTTGAGGGGATTTTAGATAGAATTGGGCTGGGCCACGCGCATCACCAAGAAGCATTTCACGAAGTTTTCAGGCCGCTTTTGGGTCAATCAAAAGCAAATATCATGAAAACATTTAGGTCTGAAGAGCCTTATAGTGGCGCCTTTAAGGGCGTGCCTACTGAAGTTCTTGATCAGCAGGCACAGAAAATCTCCGCCGCAGCTTGGCCGCCTCCTTGGTCAGGCGAGAAGCCTCCAGGGGAATATGTCGAAATGTTGAAAAACTATTATAATCTATTTCCAAAGGACCAGCGGCTGGCAGTACTTCGAGCGATTGATAAATTTGACAAATCTGGACTGGATGGCGTTCGTGGATTATTAGGGACGGGTCGCTTGGATACATCCGGAGTGTTTAATTATGGAGCCCAATTAGACCCGGATGCCATCGAAACTGTAATTGGATTTATGATGTCTGGAATAGCCGATAGAAACATCGTTATTGATCATTTATCACATCTCGTCGGCGACAGTGTCGTCGGAAAACAGGGCGTTTCCGAGTTGATAGCGATACATGAATTCCTGAGCGCCGCCGGCTACGGCAATGATCGCGTGCAATTCGATCCGTCCATCGTCCGCGGATTGGCATATTACACAGGTCCCGTTTTCGAAGCGCAGTTAACATTTGATATCATCGACGAAGACGGCGTGAAACGGCCGTTCGGCTCGGTCGCGGGCGGCGGGCGATATGATGATTTAGTCAAGCGATTCACGGGCGAACTCGTGCCCGCGACGGGGGCGTCGATCGGCGTCGATCGATTGTTGGCGGCGTTGAAAGTCGTCGGAAAAGTAAAGACCGAAGATCGCCGCGGACCGGTCGTCGTCACGGTGATGGACAAACCGAAACTCGCGGAATATCAACAAATGGTTTTCGAACTCCGGCGCGCGGGCGTCGCGGCAGAGTTGTATCTTGGCGAGGGCGGGTTTAAACAACAATTAAAATACGCCGATCGCAGAAATTCGCCGGTCGCGGTCATCGCCGGAAGTAATGAATTCGAAAAGAGCGAAATAACAATCAAAAATCTGCGGCTCGGCAAGGAACTGGCCAAACAGGTCGCGAGCCGCGACGAATGGCGCAAAGGCCAGCCCGCGCAGACGACGGTCGCGCGCGCGGCGCTCGTCGAAGAAGTGAAGAAAATTCTGAATTCTTAAATGATTGAAAACATGCCGCGCTCGAAAGATACGATCGTCCTCGACGGAAAATCCTTAACGATCGCCGATCTCGTGCGCGTCGCGCGCGACCCGCGCGTGCGCGTCGCGTGCTCTGCCGCAACGCTCGCGCGCGTCGCGAAAATGCGCAAACGCATCGACGCGTTCGCCGAAAATTATCGCCGCGATCCGGACAATCCCAAACATCGCATTTACGGCGTCACCACGGGTTTCGGAGAATTTAAAGATAAATTCATCCCGCCCGACGATCTCGCGAAACTGCAGCGGAATTTATTGTTAAGCCACGCCGTCGGCATCGGCGAATCGGCCGACGTCGGCGATCCTTCGAATTATTATTCCGGCGAAGTCGTGCGTGCGGCGCTCGTGATTCGTTTAAATACATTTCTGCGCGGCCATTCGGGAGTCAGCGTCGAACTCGTCCGCGCGGTTTTGAAGATGATCAATCTCGGCGTGATTCCGCGCGTGCCGATCCGCGGTTCCGTCGGTTCGAGCGGCGATCTTTGCCCGCTTTGCCATACGTTTATAATACTGTTGGGCGAGGGGCATTATTATATTGCCAAATCGCCGGCCGATCTGTTAAATCGCTCGCGCGAATGGATTCCGGCCGAGGACGCACCCGCGGCGATTCGTTATGAACCGCGCTGGAAGGAGGGTCTCGCGCTCTCGAACGGCGCGACGTACTCGGCCGCAATGTTAGCATTGGCCGCGCACGATTCGGCGATTCTCGCCGACAACGCCGACATCGCGGCCGCGCTCACGCTCGAGGCGATGTGCGGGCGGACGCGCGCTTTCGACGCGCGCGTGCACGCGGCGCGCGGCATGCAGGGGCAGATCGACAGCGCCGCGAATATTCGTAGTTTAATTAAAGGGAGCCGGCTCGTCGAGACGGCGCACCCCGTGCAGGACGCCTATTCTTTACGTTGCGCGCCGCAGGTACACGGCGCGAGCCGCGACGCGATTACTTATGCGGCAAACGTCGCGCGCGCCGAGATCAACGCTGTAACAGATAATCCGTTGTTTTTCGACGGCGAGGAGGGCGCGTTTTCGCAGGGGAATTTTCACGGCCAGCCTCTCGCGCTTGCCGGGGATTTTCTCGCGATCGCGCTCGCCGAATTTGCAAATATATCCGAACGCCGGACGCAAATGTTATTGGATCAAAATCATAACAGAAACCTTCCGGCGAATTTGATACCGATGCGCGGCGTGAACTCCGGTTATATGATCGCGCAGTACACCGCCGCGAGTCTTGTTTCCGAAAACAAGGTTTTAACACATCCGGCGAGCGTGGATTCGATTCCGACGTCGGCGAACAGCGAAGATCACAACGCAATGGCGACCATTTCGTGCCGCAAATTGCGTACAGTTCTCGGAAATGTACAAACCGTCGTCGGCATCGAGTGGATGGCCGCCGCGCAGGCGATCGAGTGGCGCGCGGGCATGGATCGCGATCCTAATGATAAACCGGACGACGACCCGACGTGGCGCGACGCCGAGGCGGAGTCGGCCGAGTTCATTAATATTACAGATCCGTCGAACCGCGCCAGAATCGCGGGCCGGCTCGGCGTGGGCACGCGCGAGGTTTATTTATATATTCGTGAGCACGTCCCGCCGATGACCGGCGACCGTTTTCTCTCGGGCGACGTGCACGCGGCGCGCGCGATCGCGTCCGACTCCGAATGTTCACGTCGAGCGTTCGCAGCGCGATAATTCATTTTCGGATTTTAGTATTAACGCGGTCATTCGATTGAAGTTGCGAATGTTAAATATAAGATAAGCGAGCATCACCGCGAATTGGATTAAGATACAGACGAAGTGTCCGCCGTCGCGCAGCGCGGCATCGGGAAAGTAATTACAAAAAAGCGCCATGGCGCCGAAGATCGCGAAGATCGCGGGAATCGCGACCCGTATTTTTAATATCTGATCGCGCCGGACTTCTCCGTAGACGGCGAGCGCGGACGCGGGTCTTTCGGGTTCCGTCCGCCGCAACGCGATCGCTTTATCGATCATTTTCAAATCGTGAACGTACGTGATCCACGCGATTGCCATGAACGCCGTCGAGAGCGCGAACCAGCGCGCCGGCGCGTCGATCGATTGAAATATTAACGATTCGCAGAGCGCGATCGCGATATAAAGAAAATTATGTACAAATTCGATCGGCCATCGCACGATCGTGAACGCGTGCATGATCGCGCGCGACCAGACCGTGCAAATCACTAACAATCCGACGGCCGAATACGGCAGCAATTGCCACTGTTTCGCGAGGATCGCGGCGCGCGTCGAATCTGTTAGAAAGTAGAGCGCGACGCCCTGCACGATGCTGAGGAGCGTCAACTCGGCGCTGACGACGAGATTATTCAGTTTTTCGCGGGCCGCTTTTATGTCGCTCATTGCGGGGGAGTTGTTCGAAAAGTTCGCGCGATCTTACAATGCGCGCGAAAGCGTTACTGCGCCTTTCGTTCGTTGTACACTTTCCGCGATGTTGCGAATTGCGAAATGCGTTGGAGCGGCGGTTGGAATCGCGCTGGCGGCCCTGGTCGCGCGGCCGGCATACGGCCAGACCGGCGCCGCGGCGAAAAACGAGTGGAATATAACAAAAAACACGACGCTCAAACCGCAGACGTACGATCTTGCCGATCGCAAGAGCGAGGGGGCGATTCGCATTTCAAAGAATGACGTGACGCTCGACGGCCACGGCGCGTTGATCGACGGCGGCGGTGAAGGGGGATTCGGCATCGTCGTCGAGAACGGTTCGAATATAACAATAAAAAATCTCACGATCAAAGGATACAAGATCGGCATCCGCATCAGCGGCGGCGGGCCGGTGCGCCTCGACGATGTCGACGCGTCGGATAATTATGAAGGTTCGTCGGCCGGCGCGCCCTCGGACCAGCGGGCCGGGGGAATATTATTAGAAAACGTTTCGACCTGCGCGCTCGTGCAGGTGCGCGCCAGCCGCGGGTGGAACGGAATCATGATGATGCGCTGCGCGCACGTCGATTTGTCACAATGCGAGACGATCGATTGTCATAATCATGGAATTTACTTTTCGCGGACGCGCGACTCGAACGCGCGCGAATGCAAAATACAAAACTGCAGCCGCGCGGCCGGCGGATGGGGCGCGGGGGTGGTCTTCGACGACGGGTGCGTTCGCGACAGCGTTGCGAATTGTACAATAACGCGCTGCGGATCCGGCGTCGTCATGCGCGCGCGCGGAACGCTTATGAACGAGCGCATCGTACTCGCGGGGAACGAAATCGCCGACTGCCGCGACTGCGCCGTGGACGCGAAGGCATTCACCCCCGGCATCGAAGCGAACAAAATACACAATTGTCCGCAGGGAGTGATCCTCAGGTCCTGCGACGAGGCGCGCGTTGCGGAAAATAATATTTACGAAATCGGCGAAAAAGGCGGCGCGTCCGCGGACTCCGCCGCCGTGTTGCTGCTCGGCGGATCGCACGTGAATTTTTCGGATAATACAATAAAAAACGCCGCAGGGCCGGGCATCTCGATTTGCGGCGGCAACGGCGAGGCGGTTTGCCGCCAGTTGATTGTCGTGGCGAACAAAATCAGCGGGTGCGGCGCCGGCATCGCGCTCGAACAGGCGTCGTTGATCGACATTCGTTCGAATTGGATTCATGACAATACGGAAAAACGCCCGATCATACAAAAAAACGGCGTCGCCGATCTTACATTTCAGGATTGCCAGTCGGACGTCGGGCACATGCCCGTTCCGATATATATCGATTCGCCCGCCGAGTCGATCGTCGCGGGAGAAACTATAAAGTTGAAAGCCGGCTATTTTTCGAAATACTTGAAGGGCAAACTCTCATGGCGCTGGGATTTCGGCGACGGCTCCAACGCCGAAGGCCAGCCGATCGAACATAAATTCAGAAATCCCGGTTTATATAGTATTTGCGTATTCGGCGGCAACGACGCGACCGTCGCGCTCGCGTACTACGATCTCGCCGTCGTCGCTCCGGGTCCCGAATTTACAGAAGGCGCGGCGGGGAGGTTTGGCGTCGCCGCGACCTCGGGCAAGACTCCAAAACTCTCGAGCGATTCGAATGTAAAGATAAAAGGCGGGACGAGCCTCCATCTCGAGGCCGACGGCGAAAGCGATATTAAATTGGTTTTTCCGAAGTTGCGCGACGCCGCCTGGGATCTTACAAATAAAAAATCCTTACATATCTGGGTTCGATGCGCGAGTCCGGACGGCGCCGCTCCCTCGGGCCCGCCGCGGGCGGTGAGGCTAGTCGACGAACATCCCAAATCGGGCGTTGTTTCGTATTTGGAATTCAAACCGCGCGAATCGACGGGCGCATCCGGCGGTTTCCGCTCTGCGCGGCACCGCGCGTTCGATTTTTATGAAATTCCGTTCGCGGGGAACGCGCAGTGGTCGATGGAGACGATCGGCGCGCCGAGTCTCGCGAGCATGGACGCGATCGAGATGGATTTTCAGTCCGCCGCCGCCGGATATGAATTCTGGATCGACGGTCTGCAGTTTATCAAATAGGTTAATTATATATCAGAACGCCCGCGCCTGGGCTTGAATGAAAGAATAGAAAAACACCGCGTTTGGATCGCGGCCGACGCGCGCGAGTTCCGATTTCATGCCCTCGACGATGTCTTCGGAAACGTAGCCCGCTTTTAACAATTCACCCGCGCCGCTCAATAACAGTTCGGTCCAATAACCGATGAATTCGGCGCGCTCTCCCGGGGCGCGATTGTCCAGATGAAATGTTCTTACAAATGTCTGGATTTCGCGGAATCCCACGGCTTGTAACAGATTTCCGAGCTTCGCGCCGACGAACGGATCGCCTTTCAGTTCGATCTGCCGGTCGTTGAACGCCATCCAATATCGCAGCGTATTCGGACTGTACGGATCGATGAAAAATGTTGCATTTAAGACTTCGCTGAGTACGACCGGCGAACCCGTGATCAGCACGCGCCGCAATTCCGACAACACGAGCTGCGGATCGGGCACGTGTTCCAACACCCAACAAATAAATCCCGAATCGAACGTGTCGGGTTCGAAATCGAGCTTTGTCGCGTCGCCGCGCACCAAAGTATAACGATTTTCGGTCCACGGCATCGTTTTTAGATACTTTCCCGCCCGCGCGATCTGCGCTTCGTTATATTCGACGCACGTCACGTGCATTTCGGGGAAACGCCGTAACAAAATCTCGGTCTGCGCGCCGACGCCGCTGCCGACTTCGATCATTTTCCGCCGCCGCCGGTACGGCAGACCTTCATAAATCATCGGCTCGAGAAAACGCGCCTGTCGATATAAACGATCCTGCTCGTTTTCCGAGTAACCGTGCAAATAGCCGTGCCCCGAATTTGACATTAACTAAATCCTCCGCGCTTTCATTTATTAACGAATATCGAAAAACAAACAATTTCACCTTGTAAATAATTCCGGCGGCGCGAGCCACGCGAGAATCGCCGCATCGTCGCCGTCGACGTGCGAAATGTCGAGCCGCGCGACCGCCGCTTTTTTCATGGGAAACGCCATCGAGTGCGCTTTGAGCCACGACGAAATCGTCTGCCCGAGACCGGGTTCGTGGCCGACCAGCACCATCCGATGTTCGCCGCGACGACGCAGTTTTGTTATTAAACTCGACGGCGCCATCGGCGGATTCAACTCATGATAGACCTCGAGCGCGACGCCGAATTCATCCGCGATGATTTCGGCGGTCTCGATCGCGCGCCGAAGCGGACTTGTCAGAACAATTTCGATTTTGTCGTCGATGCGTCGCAGATGGCGCGCCACTTCCTCGACTTCGCGCTTGCCGTCGGCCGTGAGCCGGCGGTCGGCATCGCTGCCGTGGCGCGGGTCGGCGTCCTCGGCTTTGCCATGTCGGGTGAGATAGATTCGCTTCACGTTTCGAATCATAACCGCTCGAACCGCCGACGGCGACCCGCCGCCCGGCGGAACCCGAAGGCTTCGCGTCGTTGTTTACAGATGTGCCGTCACGATGAGCTGTTTCGAGTCGGCGCGCAACGGCGAACGGTCGAAATCGCCGAAAAAATTAATTTTACTAAAACCGGCGGTTGTTAGTAATAATTCGAATTCCGGCTTGTAAATCCAGCGCACGTCGGTCTCCGATTTGTGGCTTTCGATCACGCCGCCGTCGGCGCCGACGATTTGGATCTCCATTTCCGAATGTTGCGTTTGTTCGAGCGGATTTTTCGTGCGCGAATCGTAAATTTTAACCATTCTTCCGCCGCCGGCGGGCACTTCCGCCTCCAGAATGGGAACGCCGTCGGGTCCCGACCACAATTCCGCCGACGGAAAGGACATGTGGCAGAGAAACGCGCCTCCGGGAAGTAAATGATCCCGCACGCGCCGCAGCGTTTCGAGTTGATCGGCTTGCGTTAAATTATGCGCGAACGCGTTGAACGCGCAAACGACGAGCGCATATTTTCGCGGCGTCTGAAAATTAGTGAACCCGCCTCGATACAAATTCACTTTCAATCCGCGCGCGTCGGCCTTCTTGCGAAAATGCGCGAGCATCGGTTCATACAGATCGACGCCGTCGAGCTGCGCGCCGTCCTCGAGCAGTTTCAATCCGACGCGGCCGGTGCCGCACGCGAGATCGAGCACCGGACCGCGCGCTCCCCGCGCGGCCGATTTATATATTTCCAAATCGAACTCGAGCGTGTCGAAGAGCAAATCATACAATTCAGGCCGTTCGAACGGGGATTCCATGGCCGCAGACTATGGTCGCGCCCCAAAATCCGCGCCACAAAAAAACCGGGCCGCGCGAGACGGCCCGGTTCATCGCATACCGCTTTTAACGATTCGCTCTGGCGGCGTTGTCTCCGGACATTTTTCTGATCGCAGCGAGCTCGGCCTCCATCTTGGCGAGCCGGTCGCTTAATTGTGTTATTAACGTTTCGAGTTTTTCGATTCCCGCGACGGACGCCGCCGTCGCGCCGTTCGGCATGACGAGGAATCGCTTTCGGGCATCCTCGGTCATGTGTTCCAGTTTCTTAACATCTTCCTCGGTTTCCATATCTGTTAATTTACGTTTCCTTGCCTCTTGATGTTCGATTTCGACTTTTTGTTGCTCGCCCGTGGCGCCGACGTAACCGAGAGCCTTCATGCGCGCGGCAACCGCTTCGTCGCGGGCTTTTGCGTCAAGTTCTTTTATTAACAAATCGGTGTTGCGTTTTACGGCCGTAAGATCCGTTGTGCGCCACGCGTCCGCGCCGATCGCCGCGTGCAGCGGCCAGTTGGTCAGGCCCTCGACTGTTTCAAAGTCCGGCGCTATTGTTAATGTTGCGACGACATCCACGCCGCCGCCCTTTCGCAGAACGGTCGCATGCAACGATTCGCCGGGCTTTTTCTTCGCGATCACCGCCCGAATGGAATCCGGGTCCGCGTGGTCGGAGCCTTCGATTTGAGTTATAATATCGAATCGTTTGAATCCCGCTTTTTCGGCGGCCGAATTGGATGTTATCGATTGAATCACCGACGTTTTTGTTGTATCGATTCCGAGTTGCGCCGCGAGCGCCTCGTCGGGCGCGCCCGTGGTGACGCCGAGTTGGGCGCGGGGCTCGGTCCTGGCGGCCACGGCCGCGCGGCCGCCCAGTCCTGCAATGCCGCTCAGTTTCAAGACCACCGTTCCGTCATTGGATAATATTTCAATAGAATCCGCGGTCAGCTTTTGTTGTTCCGCCGGAACGGCCGTTCCGTTGCGCCGAACTGTAATATTCCCCCGGTCCCCGGTGTTTATTTCAAATGTGTCGCCGGAACCGCTCGTTATTGTAAACGACTGGCTCATGGTCCGGTTTCCCTGCATCCCCGCGCGCGCATGAAATGGCAGAGTTTGCGCGGACCTCGCCGCGCCCGCCGTCTTCGCGCCCCTGTCCTGCGCGACGACGATGTCTGGATCATTAGTATTTGGGAGGGCGAGATCGGCGTTCGCCGTCGTGGCGGCCGCGTCGGTGCTCTGGGCGCCCGCGGCGGATGTGAACAATAACATGCCGAGCGAAGCGAAAAGTATATTTGTACTAAGTTTCATACAGGTGCCCGATGGTTGAGATTTGGTTTCGGTAAAATTACGTTAGAACGGTGTCCGGTCGGAGAGTTTTGCGAGCGAAATCGGAACGCGGACGGCCTGCCCCGCGTCGTTGATTTGCAATTGATCGAATCCGGAGGCGATCGCTCGCTCGACGACGCGCCGGACATAAGTAACTTCAAATCCGCCGCCTTCGACGGCGCGGGTTTCTATCAAAACGCGGGGGAGTTCGCCGACGACCTCGGCGGCATACGGGTCCCTGGCATTCGACGGCTGGGACGCGCTCGATTTTTGTGTCAATACGGATATAAACGAAAAAATAGTAATCGCGGCCGCCGTGAGCCAGCCGGAAAGTGCGACGGCGCGCGACGCCGGCCGGGCCGCGGCCGCGGGAATATTCAATTCGACTTTCGCGGCGAGGGCCGCGATTCGATCTGTAAATTGTAACAGATGTCGCTCGTCGCGAATCGCGGCCGCGAGGCGTTCCCAAACGGCCGTGTCGGCGGCGGCGGCGCTTTCGATGCCGTTCCAGTCCTCGGCCGTCGCCGCTCCCGAAACGACGCGGTGAATCCACAAATCTTCTCGGTCAGGGTCGATCATGTTGTTTTATCGATGAATTTAATTTTTTAACGTTCGTTGTTCTGTAGTGTTCGTTTCGCGGCGGTGCGCTCGCGCAACATGCGCCGCGCGCGTGCGAGGCGCGTTTCGACGGTGGTCTCCGGCACGCCGAGCGTCGAAGCGATCTCTTTTTGTGACATTCCTCGGATACATTGTAATAATAAAACTTCTTTATAATCCGCGCTCAGCGCATCGAGCGCCGCGAGCGTTTCTTGCAATTCGACGCCGGCCGAATCGACGGCACTGTCGCGACCGGTTGCCCACTGTTCATCGATTTCGTCGAGGGGTCGCGTCGTGCCGCGCCGCGCGACGTCGCGCCGGGCGGACGTTCTCGCGACGTTGATCGCGACGGTGCGAAGCCAGGGCCGCAGCTTCGCGCCGTCCCGAATTGTTACAATCTGTTCCACCAAGATGGCGGCGACCTCTTGTAACAAATCCTCCAATTCCGCCGAACGAGGCATATGGGCGTGGAGCGTCGCGGCGAGCCATCCGCGGTGTTCGCGCCAGAGCGCGGACATCGCTTCGCGGTCGCCAGCGCGTGCCAAGTCAAATGGCGCACCCGGCAGGTCGGTCATGGATGCATATACGGATGCGCGCCGGCCGCCGATCCGTCAGGAGATTTTGCATTTCGAAGGATGGCGTTACGTTGACAGAAAACCGGCGCGGGCTTCTACTTGGTTTGGCTTCGTGGCGTACCGCAATCACGCGTTCCGCGCAAAGCCATGGAGATCGTGCATGCAGTTTTCGACGCATAACATCGTGCCGCGCAGCGGCAATGGCGGTTTATTCAATAAAACGAGCTTAGGGGGGGGGGCAGCGGCCGCATAGTCGTAATTATTATCATCATCGATCGCGGCTTTATTTATTATATCTATTCGGAGTTGCAGCTTTGTTATCTTCACGATCCGTAAATGCACAATTACCAGTGGACCAAGGGGGACAATTCGCGGGACCTTACGATTTGGGGTTGTTTCAAAATGCGCCGGTGGGCGTTCCCATTTATGATACCTGCGCCAATTTTTTCACAAATACCGGCACCTATGTTCAGGACTACGAAATCGGCCACGCGGTGGTCGTTCCCAATAGTTCAGAAGTCTTGAGTCCTCCGCTTCCGGGGGCCGCCTCTTGGTATCAGGGTATTCCGTCGATCGCGTTATGGGTTAATTTACAATAAAGGTTGCAATCCAATGATCGCAACCACCGCCACTTTGGTTTGGTTCTGCTGCGTGCCGCCCATTGCACAGCAAGAGGCTCCATCGCACGCTCCAACTGCACCGTTAATCAGCAAGGATGCCGCCCGCCCAGCAGGCGGCATCCACGCGCTGGAAAACTGCGGACAATGGGGCCGCGAAACGAGATTTGCGGCGGCTGTCGGGCATACCAAAGTTAATTTTGCAAATGGCGGCATAGCCTTCACCGCATCGAATGACAAAACCAACGATTCGGAAGTCGAGCCCAATTGCTCAACTATTTTCCTAGCCTTCGAAGGCGCAAACGGAAATGTTGAAATCATGGGGACCGGAGAGTCGAAAACTCAAAATAACTTCTTTCGTGGCCCGACGGAATCCGGCTGGCATCCCGGAATTCCATCCTTTGATAGTATTCGATACAAACATCTTTACAATGGAGTCGATCTGCTGATTCATAGCCGCAATGGATTTTTGGAATATGATTTGGAGCTCGCGCCCGGCGCCGACGTCACCGACGTAATCATTGCATGTCATGGAGCTGAATCGTTACAGGTGGATGAATCCGGAGACCTTGTTATTCAAACAGGCGCTGGCCCAATGAAACAATTGCGTCCGAATACCTATGAAGTCGACGGCAATGGTAACCGGCGTCCCGTAATCTGCACTTTCAATGTACTGCGTGATAACCGATTTTCTTTTACACTATGTGAGCGTCACTTCGAAAATCAAATTATCATTGACCCAGGAATTATTTACTCGACCTATCTCGAAGGCAGTTCTTGGGACGACGGCGCCGGTTCGGTTACAACGGATAGCGCGCTCAATTGTTATGTCGCCGGTGTGACAGGCGCTTTTGACTTTCCAACGACCGTCGGGCCTTCGTTTCAAGGTGTTCATGACATATTTGTAACCAAACTCAGCCCCGATGGCACTTCGCTTGTATATTCTACATTCGTTGGCGGAGGAAATGATGAATGGACCGCTGGAATTAGCATCGATGGAACGGGCAATGCCATCATCTGTGGCACTACGAGATCATTTGATTACCCAACCACACCAGGTGCATTCGATACAACATATAATGGAGGACCCCCAAGTAATTATCAAGATGTCGTGGTTTCAAAACTGAATGCAACAGGGACATCATTAATCTACTCCACTTTTCTTGGAGGATCCTTCGTAGACTCGGCATTTGGCAAGTGCGTCGCGTCAAATGTTGTGGGCGAGGCTCATATAACAGGAACGACGTCCTCAACGAATTTTCCAACCACTCCTGGCGCCGCGGACACGATATTAAATGTTGTTTCATCTGCATTTGTAACAAAGTTCAATGCATCAGGCTCCGCGCTCGCATATTCAACCTTTTGGGGAGGAAATGGTGGAGATCAAGGAAGGGCCATTGCTCTCGACGAATCAGGTTCGGCGTACGTTTTGGGTGTTGCAGGTTCTTCCGGATTCCCAACGACTCCCGGAGCTTGGATTCCGAATTACAAAGGCGCTGGCGATGCATTTGTAGCGAAGTTCAATTCAACGGGAGGAATTGTGTATTCTACGATTGTCGGAGGAATCGCAAAGGAAGATCCAAATGGAATTGCAGTGAACAAAGCTGGAATCGCCGTTGTTGCCGGATATACAGAATCGGCTGACTTTCCAACGACACACGGTACGTTTCAGCCGACAAAGAAGTTCGGTGCCGATGGCTTTGTAACAGTCATCAACGTGGATGGTACAAAGCCGATCTACTCGACGTACCTTGGAGGTAACAATGTGACCTATGGCATTGGTGCACATATTTCTGACGAAAATCAAGTAACAATCACGGGTTACACTGGAGCGACTGACTTTCCAATAACGCCGGGCGCTTGGAGCTCCACAATTAATAATATTCCCGGCTACACCGATGTAATCATCACGAAATTCAATTCGAAAGGAAACAAGCTCGTCTATTCGACTTATTTCGGTGGAAACGGCCCGGACTACGGGGTTGGCATTGCATTGGATTCCGCTGGCTCGGTGTATCTGGCTGGTTCAACAATCTCGACGAATTTTCCAACGACGCCAACGTCCTTTGATCCCGTCTACAGCGGCGGCGGTTTCGACGCCTTCGTTACAAAACTGGAATTGCCAATTTCCAACTACGGCGCCGGCACTTCCGGCTGCAACGGACCGCAGGTATTGTTTGTGGAGTCTCCTCCGAATATTAATAATACAAGTTTCGAACTTCGCTGCTCGAATGCGCCCGCGAGTTCGCTCGGAATCTTACTTATTAGCGATCAGGCCATCGACGGCGATCCGTTTGGCATTGGACTCAATCTCCTCGTCGATCTAACCTCTCCCGCGTTCTTTCCTCTCGATATGTCGAGCGACGCGGCCGGCATGGGTTATGTTGTAACGGCCATTCCAAACGATACCAATCTCATCGGGCAGGTCTTTTATTTACAGACACTCTGGCTCTGGTCCGCCGGTACCTGCACGCCGTCGCCGCTGGGATTGAGCTCGTCCAACCGGTTGAATATTACACTTGTGGCGCCGTAACGCCATATATCATACAACTTTCAGAGCGTTCACCGCACGCCTACGGCCTTGATGTCCTTTATCTTCAACGACTCCGCCGAAACCATGTCGAGCGGCGAGCGGCGGTCGCGGTTTGTTAGTGTTCCTTTTGTTTTCAATTCGTGCGCGGCGCGCACGGCCTCGGCGCCCATCCAGTCGGGCCACTGCTCGATCGTGCCAGCGAGTTTTCCGGCGAGCAGCGCTTCGCGCACTTCCTTAATATTATCATAAGCGACAACTGTAATTTTGCCCGTCCGGCCCGCCTGTTCGATCGCGCGGATCGCGCCAAGCGCCATGAGATCGTTCGCGCAGAATATACCTTTGAGATTTGGATACTTTGGCAAAACTCCGGTCGCGACCGTGAGCGCCTCCTCCGTATACCAATTCGCCGTCTGCGACGCGACGATCCTAATTTTAGGATGTTTGGCGATTTCATCATGAAAACCCGATTTGCGCCCCTCGGCGTTCGCGACGCCCTGAAATCCCTCGAGCATCAATACTTCTCCCGCGTCGCCGATTTGTTGTGCAAGATATTGCGCGCCGAGACGCCCGCCCGCGACGTTGTCGACGCCGACGAATGCTTCGATTTTCAATCCTTGTTTTTGCATTTCCGCCGGTTCGAGCGCATTATCAATATTAATAATCGGAATGCCCGCGGCGGCCGCTTCGACGAGCGGCCCGACCAGTAGCTTACTATCGGAAGGGGCGATCAGGATCGCGTCGAATTTCTGCCGCGTCGCGGCGCGCACGAGATCGACCTGTTCCTGAAAGTTTTTTTCGACGGCGGGCGAAAACGTCCGGACCTCGACGCCGAGTTTCGCGGCCTCCTCCTCGGCGCCCCGCTGCATGCAGGTGAATACGGGGTTTTGTTGCGTTTTGACGATCAGCGCGAATCTTAGTTTGGCGGTTCCCGAATTGACACCGGATTTATTACATCCGGCGGCCGCCGCACAAAGTATTAAATAAGAGCAGAAGTATTTAAAAAAATGTTTCATGATTATAAACGCCGCGATCGGCGCAGACTGTCGACGAGCGCCGGAATCAAAATAACAATTCCGGACGCGATTTTCTGGGTGCCGGCCGGCGCCTGCACCGATTGGAGCCCGAATCTTACAATACCAAGAAGCACGGCTCCGAGCAACGTGCCGATCATCGACGCGCGGCCGCCGAGCAGGCTCGTGCCGCCGATCACCGTCGCCGCGATCGCGTCGAGTTCATAACCGTCGCCGTCGGTATTTGTAACAACCCCCGTGCGGCCCGCGAGGACGCCGCCCGCGAGTCCCGCGAACGCGCCGGAGAGCGCGTACATCGTCCATTTCACGCGCGCGACGGGGATTCCCGAGAGCCGCGCAGCCTCCTCGTTGCCGCCGATTGCTAGTAATTGCCTTCCGAAGCGCATTCGCGAAAGCGCGACCATTCCGCAGGCGGCGACGCCGATCGCCACCGCCGCCGCCCCCGACGGCGTGCGGCCGATTTCTTTAAATATATATGGAATGCCGCTCCGCGACGACGAGCCGAGCAAATTGTAACATGCGCCGCGCGCGATCAGCAGCGCCGACAATGTTACCAAAAATGGCGGGATGCGGCCAAATACAACAAATGCGCCGTTGAGCGCGCCGCAGGCGGCGCCGACGATGACGCCCGCGCACGCCGCCGGAATGGAAGCGAACCAACCCGATTCGGCGGCGAGTCCCGCGCGCGAACTCCACTCCGTAACAAAAGACATCGCGGTCGCGGAAAGCGCGAGAACGGATCCTACGGATAAGTCGAGCCCTCCGGATGCTAATAAAAGTGTCATGCCCGTCGCGAGGATCGTATTTACGGAACTTATTCTTAATACTTCCATCAGCGCGCCCGCGTCGCGATTGCTGGGCTCGATAATCGCGAACACTCCCGCGACCAAACAGATCGCAAGGGCCGCGCCGACGAGATTCCACGGGATCGGGCGGGCGGATGTCACGGTTCGTAAAAATTACAAAATCGTGGCGGAAAATAGCATGGTTCCGCATGCTAACGTTTGAAATCAATTTGCATACCAAAGAAAAATGCCGGAATACCGGCATAACTCCGTATTTCGCAAGGGGGCTTGACACGCCGGCCCCGAGGGTCTTACTATTCGAAAGCTAGGCAAAACATGTAAATCGAATCACACGTAACGAGATTTGCAGCACTTCATGCAAGTCGACCGCGATTCCCGCCGGACCGCGAATTTTCAGTAAACAAAGCGGGAATGCGTGCTCCGCAAAATTGTGAGATCCGCCCGGTCGGCGGGCGTCCATTGAACTCCGCGCGGACGATTATAATATTTCACGGACCCGTCGTGCGCGGCGGCCGGCCGCGGAAGTTTTGTTTGAAATCCGCCCGAATATTATTAAATTAACCACCGAAACTCAGTCTTGGAATATAGGCAGCCACCATGCAAGAATTTATCATAACCGCCAGCGTCCTACTCGGACTTATTCTGCTATTCATAATTCTACCGTCGATTCACCGCATCGGACCGACGGAGGTCGGACTTATTACAAAACGATTTTCGGCAAGAAAACTCTCCGAAGGAAGTCTCATCGCTTTCCAAGGAGAGGCCGGATACCAGGCCGATTTGTTAATGCCGGGATTGCGTTGGAAACTCAATATTGTTTATCGCGTCGACAAGTTTCCGTGGGTGCAGGTTCCCGCGGGCGAAATCGGCGTCGTGATCGCACAGGCCGGGAGCGCTCTCCCCATCGGCGCGAAATCGGCAATTTATAAATCGGAATTTGGTAAGTTTAACGATATTCGCGCGTTCGTCGCGCAAGGCGGACAACAGGGCGTTCAGCGGCCGGTGCTCTCGCCCGGAACGCTCGAACCCATCCATCCTGTCGCATTTCTCATCATAACAAAACAACAGGTTTACGGCGTTCCGATTTCTCCGGAATTCCGCAGACTCGGCAAGAAATTGTCGTCGGCCTCATTCGGACTTCGTCCCGATCAGTTAGATCTAGTCCGGATCGAGCCGCGAATCGGAGCCGACGGACACGTCGTCGACGTGTGCGGAATTGTTACAACTTATGAAGGCGAACCGCTTCCTTCCGGCGACATCGCGAGCCGCATCGGAGGATATGAAGATATACAAAAAATGGAGGCCGCCGGCTCGACCGACGCCGAAATCATCGATCGTCTGCTCGGCAGCATGAACAGCGAACACAATAATTATCAGGACCTCCAGGCATTCTTAACGAAAGGCGGGCGTATCGGACTGCAGCACGATACTTTACTTTACGGCGCGTACGCGCTGAATCCGTTCCTCGTGCACGTCGAAATCGTGCCGATGCTCGTGGTGCAGCAGGGACAGGTCGCCGTGATGAAAGGTTATGTCGGACTCGTGACCCAGGACACGTCCGGACCGCAGTTTAAGTTTGGTTTCGTCGTTCGTCCGGGACATCGCGGCATTTGGAAAGAGCCGCTCCGCACGGGCAAATACGCTATCAATCCCAGATGTTACGACCCCGAGGTCGTGCCAACGTTTATATTGACGTTGAACTGGGCCGACGCGGTTTCGCAGGCGCACAATCTCGACAAAGGATTGAAACAAATCACGGCGAAGAGCCGCGAAGGATTTGTATTCGATATCGATTTGCAAGTGCAGATCCATGTTCCGGACACGACCGCGCCTTATGTTATTTCGATGGTCGGCACGATGCAGAATCTTGTAAACGAAGTCCTGCAGGCGGCGGTGGGCAACCACTTCCGCGACAAGTTACAAAGCATGCCCGCGATCGATTTCATCGCGACGCGCCAAAAAGTGCAGGAGGAAGCGCGCGTGCATATTACAAAACAACTGGAACAATATCAAGTCGAGACGCGCGGCATTTATATACAAGACGTCGTGTTCCCGGAAGAATTAGTAAGCGTTCTCACGCAGCGCGAAATCGCGAATCAGGAGGTGGAAACTTACAAAAAGCAGTGCCTCGCGCAGGATCAGCGCATCGAAATGGAGCAATCCAAGGGACGCGCGGATATGCAGGCGCAGCTCGCGCAGTCGAAAGTCGGAATTGAAATTAAACAAAACAACGCCGAGGGCCGCAAAGCCGAGGCGGAAGGCGACGCTACTTATGTCGAGAAAACCGGCACCGCGAAAGGCGCCGAAATCCGGGCCGTCGGTCTCGCGCGCGCCGAAAGCTACCGCGCGCAGGTCGAGGCGCTTGGAGCCAATGCCACCGCGATTCTTAACGTTGCGACGGCGCTTGCCGAAGCGAAAGTTAAACTCGTGCCCGAGGTGCTCGTGAGCGGCGGTTCGGGCGTTCTCGACGGCGTGCTGGCGAAGTTCCTCAACCCGAAGACGCATCTCGAACCGCCGAAGATGTCGTAGCGTTTTGTGTTAGAATGGCGGCGTGGATTCGCACGGAAACCCGTCGCCATTCGACGATGCTCTGAAAACCGACCCGGTCTGCGGGATGCGCGTGCGTCCGGAGAAAGCTAAGTTTCGATGGACGCACGCCGGAATTGAATATTACTTTTGTGCGGAAATTTGTTATGAGAGATTCAAAACAAATCCGGCCGCGCATCTTTCGGGGGCGGCGAGCGCTCCAAGTCTGGCGATGGACGATCCCTTCGCCGTCGCCGCGCCCGCGGCCCGCACGCCGCCGTCTCCGCGCGCGGGAACGCGGAAGGCGAATTGGTATTGTCCGATGTGCGAGGGAATCGAGAGCGATGTGCCCGGGGATTGTCCGAAGTGCGGCATGGCGCTCGAACCGGCTCCCGGCGCGCGAGCCGACGGCGCCGACGACGAATTTTATGAATTAAGAACAAAGTTATTATTAACGATAGCGTTCGGCGCGCCCGTCGTCATTCTCGGAATGTCGTCCATGGCCGTCGCGGGCGGCGGCGAATGGCCCGGCTATGTACAATTTATATTGGCTTCGATTGTCATATTCGGGCCGGGGTTTTTCTTGATAAAACGCGGATTCGCCGGCGCCCGGCGAATACAATTGAATATGTTCACGTTGATCGCGATCGGCGTGATCGCGGCGTATATCGAATCCGCGATCGCGACATTCGCGCCGTCCCTGATTCCGGAGGAGTCGTTCCATGGCGGCGCGCGGCCGTTTTATTATGATTCGGCCGCGGCGATCGTGATCCTCGTCATCGCCGGTCAATTAATAGAATCGAGGGCGCGAACGAAAGCATCCGGCGCGATCCGAGGGTTATTACAATTACGGCCGGACATCGCGCACCGCGTCCGCACGGGAGGCGATGAGGATATTCCCGTCGATGCCGTGCGCGTGGGCGACATTTTAAGAGTAAAACCGGGCGAGCGCGTGCCCGCCGACGGCATGATCGTCGAAGGGGGCGCGTCGATCGACGAGAGCGCGATCTCGGGCGAGCCGATCCCCGTCGACAAACAGACAAAGGATCGCGTGCTGGCGTCTACGGGCAACACGACCGGATCCTTTCTATTCCGCGTCGAGCGCGTCGGATCGGAAATGTTTATTTCCAGGATTATCGCATGCACGCGCGAAGCGATTCAGAAACGGCCGCCGATCGCGCGAGCGGCCGATCGCGTGACGCAGTGGTTCGTGCCGGCTGTTATTTTATGTTCCATTCTAACATTTGTCGGCTGGTTTCTATTCGGTCCGCAAACGTCCATTTCGGCGGCAATCTATAATTCCATCGCAGTCCTCGTTTTCGCGTGTCCGTGCGCGCTCGGCCTCGCGACGCCCATGGCGATCGTCGTCGCGGCCGGACGCGCCGCTCGCGGCGGAATTGTAGTACGCGATGCCGCGGCGCTCGAACGCGCGGCGGCCGTTCAAACTGTAATTATCGACAAGACGGGAACGCTGACCGAGGGCCGGCCGGTTGTCCGCGCGTTGATTCCGTGCGACGGGACGACGGAATCGGAATTATTAACGATCGCCGCGGGCGTCGAGAAAAACAGCGAACATCCGATCGCGCGAGCGATCCTCGCGGCGGCTGCCGCGAAAAATGTACGCGTCGCGGAATGTCATGATTTTCGCGCGGTTCCCGGTTCGGGCGCGCGCGCTCGAATGCATAATATCACAATCTTCGCGGGCACGCCCGGATTCGCGAAAAACGAAGGCGCCGATTTTAGTAATATCGACGCGCGCTTGAGCGGCGAATACGAAACGGGCGCCACGGTCATTTATATCGCCGCCGGGTCGAAGGCGCTCGGCGCGATCTCGATCGCCGACCGCATCCGCGACGGCGCACGAGCGGCCGTCGAACGGCTCCGAAAGAATGATATAACTATTGTCATGGCCACGGGCGACGACCGCCGCGCCGCCGAAGCCGTGGCGCGCGAATTGAATATTACTGAAATTCACGCGCGCGCCGATCCGATGCAGAAAGCGAAACTGATTGAAACAATTCGCGCGAGCGGCCGCGTCGTGGCGATGGCCGGCGACGGCATCAACGACGCGCCCGCGCTCGCCGCGGCCGACGTCGGCATCGCGATGGGCGGCGGTTCCGATATCGCGATCGAGTCGGCGCCGCTGACGATCCTCAAAGGCGACATCGCGGCGCTCGCGCGAATATTTGTATTATCGCGCAAGACGATGCGCGTAATCCGCCAGAATTTATTTTGGGCGTTCATATATAATATCGCGGGCCTGCCGCTCGCGGCCGGTCTCGGCGCCGTCGCCGCTCGCGCGTTGGGTTCGGAGCACGCCTCGCAATTCATGCTTCTGCCGGTGTGGGCGGCGGTGGCGATGGTCTCGTCGAGCCTTATTGTTATATTGAATAGTCTAAGACTCGCGAAAGCTTGAGTTTTTTGCGGCGTCCATCGCCAGCGCGGCCGCCCCGAGTGCGCCCGCGTCGTCGCCGAGAGCGGGCCGCACGATGTAATCATTTATATTCGCTGCGATCCCGCCGAATTGTCCATAATTACCGATGAGCCGCGCGGTCTCCCCGCGCACGCGCTCGAGCAGACCGGGCGCGTGCATCACGCCGCCGCCGAGCACGACGATGTCGGGCGTTAATGTAAATAAAAAATTAACGATCGCCAATGCAAGATAACGCGCCTGCGTTTGCCAGACCGCGTGATCGGGCGGAAGCGCCTCCGCGGGCGCGCCCGCGCGCCGCGCGATCGCGGGACCGCTTGCGATGCCTTCGAGGCAGTCGCCGTGATAAGGACAGACGCCCGGCATGCCGTCGCGCGGAATATAAATATGTCCCAGCTCGCCATGCAGCGTTCCTGCGTGCGGAATTCCATCATAAACAAAACCGCCGCCGATGCCGGTGCCGACCGTAATATACAATACACCCCGGCGGCCCACGGCGGCGCCCCAGCGGCTCTCGGCGATCGCGGCACCGACGACGTCCGTGTGAAAACCGATCGGGACGCCGAGGCCTGATTTTAACATTCCGAGAATGTTGCATCGAATCCACGCTTTTTTCGGCGTATTGGTAATATAACCGTACGTCGGCGAATGCCGGTCGATGTCCACGGGCCCGAAACAGGCGAGTCCGGCGGCCGCCAGACGGCGTCCCGCGAAGAATTTAATAATATCTCCGACGGTCGTCTCCGGATCCGCCGTGTCGATCCTAATTTTATCGATAATTTGTCGATCCGCGTCCGCGACAATGCAATGAAATTTCGTGCCGCCCGCCTCGATGCCTCCGAATAGTAAATTCATGCGTGTTGCGGATGCGCGTGGTGGCGGCGTGGGAGAAGAAGCGATGCGGCGCCCGCGATGCAGGCGCCCGACCAGAACGCCGGGACGGGCATGTGAACGCGGTCAAATAACAAATCCGGAAAAAACACCGCCGCCGCGAGCGCCAGTAATATTACAATTGCCCCGGCGCGCGCGATCGCGAAACCGGCGAGCACGGCAAGTCCGAGTCCCTGAAGCACGACGGTCGCGATCATGAATGGTAATAATGCTTTCTCGACGACGACGGATCCGAGGGCGTTCGAATCGATTTGAAATTGTATCGCGGCGACGAGGCCGCCGATTAATAATATCGCGCTCACGATCGCTTCGCCGGTCGTGGACGACAATTTTGCGGTCGAATGCCGCGTGACTCCCGAGAATCCATGCGTCAGCACGGCGAGCACGGCGGCGCCGATAAAGATAGCGATGACGACCGGGGAGCGGCCTTCCGCGGGTATTTGTATGGTCGGCGAAAGTCCGCCCGCATAATTCATCGTTACGCCCGGACGCGCCGCGAGCGCCGCCGCCGCCGCCCACGTTCCCGAACAAAGCGGCACTCCCGCGTGCGCGCCGCGAAGCCAGAGAATTCCGCCGAGCGACGCGCCGATCGATAGAAACGAAAACGCGATTTTCGATAATATTACATCCGGCAACAGCGAATCGAGCGGCGACGGAAGATCGGAGCCGATGGCCCAGATCCAAATTGATGTTAATAATCCGGCGACTCCCGCGACGACGGTCACGACTCCCGCCGTGAGCCGGAACGCGCTCGCAATCCAGTGGTCGTCGTGCGCATTTCCGTGTCCGGAAACCGGATTCCGCGCGCCGCCCGGATTGTCGATTGCGTTCGTCACTCCCGAAAGTATTAAATTTAATGAACGGATTCGGCGCCCGCGGATTCGACGCGGACGACGCGATACAGCGTGTCGCGTTCGACGGGGCGGCGTCCGGCCGCGCGGATAATTTGTATTAATTCGTCGCGGTCGAGCTCCTGTGGCGTGTCGGCGCCGGCATCGTGATAAATCCGCTCTTCCTTGACCGTGCCGTCGAGGTCGTCGGCGCCGAAGCACAGCGCCGTTTGCGCGATCGAGACGCCGAGTTGTATCCAATACGACTTGATGTGCGGAATATTATCGAGCACGAGGCGCGCGACGGCGATCTCGCGCAAGTCGTTGACCGCCGTCGACGCCGGAAGTTCGTCAATATCCGTATTTTCGGGATGGAACGTAAGCGGAATGAAAGTCTGGAATCCACCGGTCTCCGTTTGCAATTCGCGCAATCGTAATAAATGTTCCGCCTTCTCGAGTTTCGTCTCGATGTGGCCGTACAACATCGTACAGTTGGATTTCAAACCGCAGCGATGCGCCGTGCGCGCGATTTCGAGCCAGCGGTCGGCTCCGATTTTCAGCGGAAATAACAATTTTCGCACGCGTTCCGAGAAAATCTCGGCGCCGCCTCCGGGCAGGGATCCGAGTCCCGCTTGCTTTAGATCCGCGAAAACCTCCTCGAGCGATTTTTTTGATATTTTATGTATTTGCTCGATTTCGACCATCGTGAACGCTTTCACGTGGATATCGGGCCGCGCGGCCTTCACGGCGCGCACCAAATTTAAATAATAGTCGTAAGTCAATTTGGGATCGATTCCCGCGACCATGTGAACCTCGGTCACGGGCTGATCGAGCGTCGCGCGAATTTTCGCCGCGGCTTCTTCGGGAGTAAAGACGTATGCGCCGCTTTGGCCGGGCAGACGTTGAAACGCGCAAAAACGGCAGAGCTTATTGCAAATATTCGTATAATTTATATGCTGATTGACATTGAAATAAGCGCGGTCGCCGTGGATTTGTTCGCGTTTCCAATTCGCGAGCGCTCCGACGGCGTTCAAATCCGGATGTTGATATATCAAAACCGCATCGTCGAGCGTCAGCGGAATATTATTAAATATCTTTTCGCCGACGGCCCCGAGCCCCGCGGCGCGAACGACGGCCGCGACGCGCGATTGCGACGAAAGAGGGCGAAGCGTCATTTCGGATAGTTAAATTTAATGATTCGAGTCGCGCCGCCCGAGTGCGTCGGCGACGGCCTTACCCGCCGCAAGGAGCGCGCCGACTTCGGCTTCTGTAAATTCGCGGCTCTCGGCGCATCCAATGCCAAGCGTGCCGGCGAGACGGCCGTCGGTCGCGATCATCGGAACGCAAATCGATCCGCGGAAGCCGGTTTTTTTTGCATTCGGACGCGCCACGCCGCCGGCGTTGTCGAGTTGCAAGTCGCACGTTGTCACCGGTTCGCGTCGCTGCGCCGCCACTCCCGCCATTCCCTTTCCGATCGGGACTTCGCGCACGGCCTCAAGCACCTGTGGCGGGATGTTCGCGCTCGCCGCGGCGATCCGCAGCGGACCGAGTCCGTCGAGGACGTGGATCGTCCCGCCCTGTCCGCCCGCCGCACGCAGAACCAGATCCAAAACGGACTGCATGGGAAAATCGCCCGCGTTTTTCGCGACGAGTTGTTCAATTTCCCCGGCGAGTTTGAGGGAAAGCGTGTTCATTCAAACAATGTAGCGCCGAAAGGCGGATCGCTCCATGACGGCGCGATTCGCGGTTCGTGACCGGGCAATTTGTGTGCGAACGGCCGCGTTGAAAGTTAGTATCGCGCGCGCCGCAGCCGACACATGTTGTTATTTGCTCTTTCCGTGGGACCCGTGCTCATATTATTGCACGGTATTTACGTCGCGGATCGTTATGAAAAGGAACCGGTCCGAAACATGCTTCGGTACGTTTTCTTCGGCGGATTATTTTGCATTCCGGCGGCAATTATTGAATTAGTCATTTTGGAAGGCCTCGGATTCGGCCGTCTCGACAACCCAGGTGTCAGCCTGATTTCGTTTGTCGCCGCGATGTTTCTGGGCGTCGCGCTCGTCGAGGAATTCGGGAAACGCGCGGTTTTGTATTTTTGCGCCAAACGCGACGGTAATGTTAATGAACCGTTCGATTGGATCGTTTATTCCGTATCGGTCGCGCTCGGATTCGCGCTCGTCGAAAACCTTCTTTATGTATATCAGGGCGGCGCGGCCACCGGCATCCTGCGCGCATTCACGGCCGTGCCCGAACACGCGCTTTGCGGAACATTCATGGGCGATCGTCTCGCGCGGGCTGCCTATCTTGAGAATATCGACGCGCCCGCCGGAGAAGTTAGATACGAACGGCGCATGTCCATTATCGAACCGGCCCTCTGGCACGGATTTTACGATTCTCTCGCGCTCGGCGCGAAGAACTCCGCGTCGAACGGTTATGAAACATTGGGCGCCGTGCTGGCGGCGAGCCTGCTTGTTTTGATTATTATCCAATGGGTTCTCGGATTCATGCGCATCCGAATGCAACAGCGCCGCGCGCTCGATGGCGGCCGGATTCCGCCGATATTGATATCGCGAAAGTTCTTATAAAAATGCTCCAAATAAAAAGCCCCGCCGGTTGGCGGGGCTTTTGTTAGTTTAAGATTCCGGCGACTTACGGAATTTCGCCCGCGAGCACGACCTGATTGTTATTGTCGCGAATCTGTATCTTTCGCGAGGTCAATTGCGACGCGGTCGAAAGCCCGAGCGGTAGCGTCTGGCCCTTCGAAGAATCGCGCCTGTACAAACCCGTGATCGATTTATTCCCCGATAGCGAAAGCGCGCCGGCATTTGTAAACACTCCGCCGCCCGCTTTCGTCTCGACGAATACATTATAACCGTTTCCGACCGCAAGATTCGTGGCTTTCAACTGGATCGACGTCGCTCCGTGCGGGGCGTCATATTTTAATATTACTTTTCCGCGGGCGTTCGTTTTTCCGGCCGCGTTCAACGATCCCGACTTGCTCGAACTGGCCGCGGCGGTCGACGCGAGCGCCGGAAGCAAGCCCGAGAGGACGACGGCGTCGTTCTTATCGTGAATTTGCAAATTTCTTCCGCCGAGATCGGAGAGGTTTGCAACATTCAATTCGACCGGCACTCCGGTCGTCGACGTCAATTCGAGTTCCCATTCGTCATGGAATCCGGCGTTTTCGAGCGCCATCGCGCCGACCAGATAATAAGTATTCGCGCCGGCCGAGTTTTCAATAAAAACCTTGTACGCCGCCGCGGAATCCGTGTCGAGGTGAAAGCCTTCGGTCTCGAACTTTATTTTTCCCGGTTTTTCGATCATCTTTACAATTCCGGCCGCGTCCGCGTCGGGCGGGTTCGTCGCGGGCCTCGAAAGACTGATGATTCCGATTTGATAAGATCCCGCGCCGCCGCCGGACGCGCCGCCGATCGTTCCTTGTAAATAAACATTCGCGCCGCCCGCGTCGCGGACCTGCACCGCGCGATTCGCGAGATCGCTAACATTCGCGACGCCGAGTCCCGCGGGCGCCGACGCGTATCCCGCCATTTGTAGTATCCAGTCGCCGTCAAACCAAGGCCACATGTTGGCCACTTTGAAAAAAGTTCCCGTGGAATCCGCGAGCCAGACTTCGAAGGGTCCGGGCGGCTGCGAGGTCGGCAGACCCTTCGCACGAACGCCGAAGCCTTGAAAATTCCACCAGCCGCTGTCGATTTCGACGACCCCCGACGCGCTCTGCGCCGGCGAAGCAACCAACGGTGTCAGCGGGCTGATGCTTCCGCTCGCGTTGATATCAATTTTTCCCGAAAAACCGCCCGGGCCATTCTTGTCGGGGCCACCGAATCCGCCGTTTTTGTCGGAGCAGTTTCCCCCGCCATTCAGAGCCGCGAATACGGATAATACTAAGGATAATGTTGCGTTGAGGATCATGGTTTCGTGTGACCGCTGGTTATGGAACGCATGCAGGATCGACGATCGGACATCGATCCAAGTCGGGACAACCTCGGAGGCTTACGTTTGGTTCGTCTTTTTTTCACTATTTACACGATCGCGGGTGGTTTGCGCCACCCGCGATCAAGAAAACAAACCATGTCCGACAGCCGAAAAACTACGGCACGATGCCTTTCAAGTGCGCGACCCCGCCGCCGTCGCGAATTTCAATTTTACGATTCGACAGTATACTAATATTCGACGCGCCGAACGGTAACATATCGCCTTTTTTCGTCGCGAAAAGGATCCGCCCCGAAAGCGTTTTCTTGCCTTTGATATCGATCGCGCCTTCGTTGACAAACACGTTGCTCCCGACGCCGTCCTCGACGAAAAGATTGTATACATTGCCGGCGGCGAGATTCGCGGCGCGGACATCGAGTTCGGACGAACCGTGTTTTGCGATGAACTTCGAACGAATTTTACCGTTAGCTTTCGCGCTCGGCGAATTGGCGGCGATCGTCAAGCTCGCCGTTTTATTAACATTTCCCGTTCCGATCGCGGTGGTCGGCGCGGGCAGAATTCCCTGAAGCACGACCGCATTGTTATGATCGATGATCTGTAAGTTTCGGCCGGCGAGATCGGATATGCTCGCGACTTGAAGCGCCACGGGCGGCGAGCCCGAGCCTTCGAGTTCGAGATTCCACTCGTCTCCGGAAAGCGTCATCGGGCCGACGAGAAAGTAAATATTCGTTCCGACGCCGGTTTCAACCTGAACCGAGAAGCTCGCATTCGCGCCGGTGTCGAGTTTTTCGGCTTCGACGTCGAATTCGGATTCGGTTCCCTTGACCTTTATATTTACAGATCCCATCGCGTCCGAATCGGGAGGATTCATGGGGCGCTGCAGACTCACGGCGCCGAATTCGACGGGGCTTTTGGATTTTCCGCCACCGCCCGCGTCAACTTCCGGAGCTGGAATCGTTCCTTCGAGGAATATTATAATTCCCGCCGCGTCGCGCACCTGCGCCTTGCGATTTGTAAGATCCGCCACGTCGGCGACACCGAGCGCCGCGGGCGCGCCGGAATTCGATTCCAATTTTAGCAACCAATGGTCGCTCGCGCCGAGTTGCGACATGCTCGAAACTTTAAAGAAGTTTTGTCCCGCGTCTTCCATCCACACGGCAAGCGGGCCCACCGAAAGCGAAGCGGCGATGCCTTTCGCGGCTACGTGGAATTCCTGCTCGGTGCCGGATTTGTTAACTTCAATTTTGCCGGTCGCGCCCGCGACGGGAGACGCAATCAAGGGCGCCATCGAGCTCTCGCCCGCGTCGTTGTCATCGCCTTTGCCGCCCCCGGCGAATGCCAATGACAATACTAAAAACGACGAGATCTGTAATTGTGTCATCATTTGAGTTACAAGTGGTAAGAGAACTCCGCTGGAGCTTGGACGGATCCCGCACATCGGGTGGTTGCGGAAATTCGCGGCGTCACCCGGAAGCGGGGCGCGCGAAATGTATTTTATTGCGAAGTCGAGTATAGAAACCGTCGTCGCCGAGCATGGCGAGGCGAATCTTCACATCCGCCAAGCGAACGCGGATGCGATCGCCCGTGCGCAATCCCGAACGCGGGGGAGTGCGTCCGTCGAGCGTGAAGCGCGCTTCGCCGTCGGAGTCGATCACTTCCATTTCCACGACCGATTTGCCGGGTACGACCACGGGACGGTTTGTTAATGAATGCGGACAAATTGGAGTAATTAATACAACATTCAATTCGGGGTGGAGAATCGGCCCGCCCGCCGCGAGCGAATAGGCCGTCGATCCGGTCGGCGTTGCGATAACAATTCCATCGCCGCGCGATTCGAACGCCGGGCGGCCGTCGATCCGCAGACTTAATGTTAATAAACGCGAGCGGAGGCCCCGGTCGACGACGACGTCGTTCAATGCGTGTCCGATTTGTAGTATTTTTCCGGTCGCGGCGCGTTCGATTTCGACGGAAAGCTGGCTTCGCTCCTCGATCGACCAGCCGCCCGCAACAATTTTGGCGATGCGCTCGGGCGTTTCGTCGGCGGAAATCGTGGCGAGAAATCCGAGATTGCCGAGGTTGACGCCCATCAACGGAACGGTGTTGTCGGCGACGCGGTGCGCGGTGTGTAGTATCGAACCGTCGCCGCCCAATACTAATATCAAATCGGCGCGCGTTTTTTGTAAGTTAATATTGCCGTCGAGATCGATGCCGATGACTCTCGACTTTTTGTTCAGTTCGGGCTCCAATGCGCGCGCGAGGGCGGCGACCCGGCCTTTCCGCCGGTCGCCAACGATCAGGATTCGTTTGCGTCGGCGCGATCCGGGCATTTTCAATATATTTACTATTTAGTATATAACTATTTGCGCCCGAGCGTCGCGGCCTCGCCGTGCCGCGCCCGGAACGCCGCCGCCACGCGCGCCGCGATCGATTCGGCGTCAAGTCCCAATTGTTTCAACTGTTCCTCGCGCGACGAACAGTGCTCGATCCAGCGATCGGGAACGCCAAAAACGGCGACGCGCGCCCGCACTTCCTCGCCTTCATTTTGAATCGCCGCCGTGGCTTCGAGCACGGCCGAACCGAAACCGCCCATCACGGAATGTTCCTCGATCGTAAATATCATTTCGCGCGTCCGCAACCGATCGCGCAGGATTTGTAAATCGAGCGGTTTTGCGAATCGAGCGTCGATCACTTCGACTTCGATTCCGTTTTGTTGTAATAACTTTCGCGCGTCCATCGCCTGTTCGCAAAGCGGACCGTAAACGAACATCGTCGCGTCGTGTCCCGTCGCGAGCACGTCGGCGATTCCGAGTTGCACCGGCGCGCGGCCGGCAACTGTATCTTCGGCCGAGCCTCCGCGCGGGTAGCGGATCGCGGTCGGCCCCGGCTGTTTCAATGCAAATTCCAGCATTTGTACCAATTCGACGCCGTCGCGCGGAGACATCATGATAATTCCGGGCATTGTGCGCAGATAAGCAATATCAAATAATCCGTTATGCGTCGGGCCGTCCTGTCCGACGAGTCCGCCGCGATCCATCGCGAAAACGACGGGGTTTCCTTGTAACAATACTTCCTGAAACACCTGATCGTAACCGCGCTGCAGAAATGTAGAATAAATCGCGGCGACCGGCCGCGCGCCGGCTTTCGCGAGCCCGCCCGCGAACGCGACCGCGTGCTGTTCCGTGATGCCTGTATCAAAAAACCGCGACGGGAATTTTTCGGCGAACTTATTCAATCCGGTGCCCTCGGGCATCGCCGCGGTGATGGCTACAATATTCGGATCCTTCTCGGCGAGCGCGATGAGTCCCTGCGCGAACCAATCGGTGAACGATTTTTTCTTCGGCGCCGCTTTTTCGGCGAGCGACGGCGAAACGCATCCCGCCGGAACTGTAACTTCCGGTTCGAGTTTCTTCGCCGCTTTCGGCGAAACGCCGTGCGCGCGCTGCGGATCGCTGGAGGCCGGGCCGTATCCGTGGCCTTTATGAGTTAACAAATGGACGAGCGTCACGCCGTCGAGCTTCTTGACGCGCTCCAGCGTATCTGTAACAAGGTGAACGTCGTGGCCGTTCAGCGGGCCAATATAACGAACGCCCAATTCTTCGAAGATGTGTCCGGGCACCGCCATGTGGCGGAGGATTTCGAGCGCCTGATCGAGGCGATCTCCGACGACGGGCAAATCTTTAACAATATCCGCGAGTTTGCGTTCGGCGCGCGCGACGAGCGGGCTCGTGCGGATTTTCGATAAATATCGCGAAAGCGAGCCGACCGATTTCGAAATCGACCATTCGTTATCGTTTAATATAATAATCATCCGCCGCTGCGTGACGCCGGCCTGGTTCAATCCTTCGAATGCGACGCCGCATCCGAGTCCCGCGTCGCCGACGAGGGCGACGACCGACCGGTCGCGGAGCGCCGGATTTGCAGCATCGGCGCACGCGAGGCCGAGCGCGGCAGAAATTGCCGTGCCCGCGTGGCCGGCCGTGAAAAGATCATATTCGCTTTCGTGTGTGCAACAAAAACCCGTCAATCCGCCGGTCGAGCGAATTGTATGAAATCGCTGGCGCCGTCCGGTTAATAATTTATGCGGATAGACCTGATGGCTGACGTCGAATACGAGCCGATCGCGCCGGAAGTCGAAAACCCGGTGAAGCGCAATTGTTATTTCAACGACTCCGAGATTGCTACCGAGGTGGCCGCCAGTCTTAAAAACGGTTTCTATAATTTCATCGCGCATTTCCTGCGCGAGCTGCGGAAGTTTGTCGGAGGCGAGCTTTCGCAAATCCTCCGGCGATTGAATCTTGGAGAGGAGGGGTCGCGATGGGTTGGGTTCGGGCATCGAAGCGGGTGGAGGAGGAGTGCGCCTACGGATGTCGCACATCCGCGGCGCCTGTTGAAATATTAGTTCGTCCGGTCGGTGACGAAGAGGGGAACTTCAAGAAGCAACTTCCGTTCGCGCGTGCCAATGGCCTTCGCCGACGAACGCGCCGCATCGCAAAGCTCTCTCGCACGCGCGCGGGCGCGGGCGAGCCCGACGGCCGCCGGGTAGGTCATCTTGCCCGCGGCCATGTCCTTACCCGGTGTTTTTCCTAGAGTTGCGGCGTCGCCAGTGACGTCGAGGACATCGTCCGTAACCTGAAACGCGAGGCCGACAAGCAGTCCGAGATCTCGAATTCGCCGTCGATCGGCACGTCCTGCGCCCGCGCCAATCGCGCCCATTTCGAGAGATGCCGCGATGAGCGCGGCCGTCTTTCCGAGGTGGATTTTCTCGACGAGCGACGCGCGGGGTCGCTCTCGTTCATTATCGAGATCCAAAACCTGTCCGCCGACCATGCCTTCGAGGCCGGCCGCGGACGCGAGAACCTTAATAATCTCGGGGGCGATTTCGGGGCGCGTCATTTCCACAATTGTAGCAAATGCTTCCGTGTGCAGCGCGTCTCCGGCCAAAACCGCCATGGCCTCGTCGAATTGTATATGTAATGTCGGACGGCCGCGCCGGAGATCGTCGTCGTCCATGCACGGAAGATCGTCGTGAACGAGCGAATACGTATGTATCATTTCGACCGCCGCGGCGGCGCCGTCGACGCTTCGTAAATCTCCGCCGAACGCGCGGCAACCTAAATAAACCAATCCCGGGCGGAATCGTTTGCCGCCGCCGAAAACCGCGTAACGCATCGCATCCACGAGGCGTTTCGGCCGCCGGCCCGACGCGAGCCGTTTCTTAAGAATACTCTCGACGCGCCGCGCGCTCGTCGAAAGGAATTGTAAGAATTCGGCGCGCGAATCCGGCATGAATATAAATTAATTCTCTTCGTCTTCTTCCGCGTCTTCTTCGAGATCTTTTGCCGGCCGCGTTTCGAGAACGCCCTCGGCGTCGCGCGAGAGTTCCTCGACGCGCAACCGCGCGTTCGCGAGCGTCTCGGCGCAATGTTTCAAAACGCGCACGCCCTCTTCATAACGTTCGATCGATTTCTCGAGCGGGAGTTCGCCGCGTTCGAGTTCGTCGACGATCTGGCGCAGCCGTGCGAGGCGTTCCTCGAATCCGGCCTGCGGTTCGTTTATTTTACTCTTGGAATCGTTGGATTTGGTCACGGTTAATAATAAATCGGGATACTATAATTTATTTCGGACGCGATGCGCGCGCGTTAGAGCGGGCGCGGCAGCAGCGTGACGATTGTAAGTTCGAGCGGCTTTCCGTCGCCAGTGTTAAATATGCGGCGGATCGGATCGTCGAGTTCGCGCGCCGGCACGTCCTCGAATTTGTCATTACTACGATAAAAAATCCGAAGCATGCCTTTCGCGCCGGTCTGTTTCTTTAGCTCGTCGAACTTGTCGTACAATTGTTGCGACGACGTCGCTTTGAATTGAATAACTTGTTTTCGCGATACGCCGTTAATGAGACGCATCATCGAGCGCGCGGCGTCGAAATTCGGCTCGACGTGCGTGGCGAAGCACGCAATGTCGTCGTTCTCCGCCACGAGCTTTCCGGCTTCGCGGTATTTATCAATTCGGATCCTAGTTTCATTCGCGTTGAACGTGTATTCGCGTTCGAATTCCGCCTGTTGTTCGAGCAGGAGACCGACCAGCATGGCCGCGACGATCGGCAGCGTCACGCGCGGCGACATCCGCTCGGAAAGTAAACAAATGACGTAGGCCGCGATCCCCGCCGCGAACGCGGTGCCGAAATATGCAAATCGCTGCCGGATGTGGTCGCCCTGCACGGGCAGAAACGGCGCGAGCGATATAAACAATCCGACGAATAATGCAATAATCCGCCAGCGATCGTCGCGGTTGCTGAACGCGATCGCGACGACCACGATAAAGATTAATAAAACGCCGACGGTCTCGTGGAGGGCGGCATATTCCGAAAAATCGAGCGGAAGCGGCGGAAGCACGAGTTGCTCGAGCGTCACGACGAGCCGCGAAACCATCGACATGTTAAATTGATATTCCGGGAGCCGCGGGATCAGCGTCTGTCCCTGCACGACGTGGCGGAATATTAAGAAAACGACTCCGGCCGCGACGGAAGGGCCGAGACGCAGCCATGGACCGCGATTCTTAAATACTCCAAATCCGTGGCCGCGCGCGATTTCGAGGAGGATCGCGAGCGGAAACGCGGCGATCCAGTGTTCGCGGAGCGCGGCCGCGACGCCGAAACATGCGAACGCGCCGACGCAGCGCATCCAGCTGCCTTTTTCGATGGATTGGTCATATAGTAACAAACCGAAGAGCAGCAGCAGCGTCACGCACGGATATACAAATGCGGAAATGCTATGAACCGCCTCCGAACTCGCGGGGGAAACTACAAATAAGACCGCCGCGATCCAGCCCGCTTTCGGGCGCTGCAAAATCCGCGCGGCGAGTCGCCCGCAGATGAGCGCGTTCGCGATATGTATTATTAATAAAATGACGCGATACGGAAACGAATCGTCGGCGCCGAAGACGCTGTAGGCCGCTCGAAATAATTCGCCCGCGAACCAGCGGTACGACGTGAGCGTTTTCTTTAGGAACTCGAGTTCCGAGTCGCCGAACTTGGCGAGCGAAATCCAATCGTAGTCCGCAATGTTAAAAAACGACGACAGCGACTTCCAAAACGTCACGAGCGCGAGCGCGAGGACGATCGCAAATTCTCCCACGATGCGAAGAGCGCCGCTTTCGTTTGTGTTCGCCGGGGCTGAAGGGTTGGATTCGGTCACTGCTTTGGATTCCGTCGGATTTCAACAACGCGCGACGTGAACGCGTCGCGCGAGAGCCGAGTTTCCACTAAATCGCCCGGATTCAGTTCGTCCGCATTGACAAGGAATCGTTCGCTCTCTGCGCGTTTCGCCACGGAATAGCCGCGCGCGAGGATTGCGACCGGCGAACGCCCTTCGAGCGCGGCCGCGGCGAGGCCGATTTCGTTCTCGGCCGCGAGCTGGCGCGCGCCCGCGGAGGCGACGAGCGCGCGGCCCGCGCGCGAAAGCTTCGAATGTTGTTCGGAGAGCTGAACGCGCGGCGAATTCGCTGCGAGACGGCCCCGGAGACGGAGCAGCGCGTTCGCGGCGTCGGATAATTGTTGTTTTTGGCGCGCGTCGAGTCCGCGGGCGTATTGTTTAATTTGCAATTCGAATCTTTGCAACAACGCGCCCGGCCCGCGGAGCGCGCCCGTCGCTTTTAATTGTAATATTTCGGATTCCGCGTCGTCGAGCGCGCGGTCGACCGACTCGCAGATCCGCTGCCAGCAGTGGTCCACTTCGTTATAAAGCGCGCGGCGGTCGGGAATGAGCACGCCGGCCGCGTCGGTCGGCGTCTTCGCGCGCCGGTCGGCGACGAGATCGGCAATGGTGGTATCGATTTCGTGGCCGACGCCCGTCACGACGGGAATTGTACAATTTACAATGGCGCGCGCGACGATTTCTGTATTAAACGCCGCGAGATCCTCCATGCCGCCGCCGCCGCGCACGAGCGCGAGCGAATCGAGGCCGAGATCGCGCGCCTCCTCCGATAATAGTTGTATCGCCGACGCGATCGACGCGGGCGCGGACTCGCCCTGCACCGCGGTCGACGCGAGGACGACGCGAACGGGAAACCGTTCCGCGAGATGCTTCAAAAAATCGCGGATCGCGGCGCCTTCGCGGCTTGTTACCAATCCGATCGCGCGCGGAAAATAAGGAATCGGCCGTTTGCGATCCTCGGCGAAAAGTCCCTCGGCGAGCAGTTTCTTGCGCAGCGCTTCGAAGGCCGCCGCCGCCTCGCCGATCCCCTGCGGAATCATGCGATCGATCGTAAATGATAATTCTCCGCGCGGACCATACAATTCGACGCTGCCGTGCGCGAGCACCGACGCTCCCGTTTCGATCGGAATCTTTAATTTAGCGATCGACGACCGCCACATCTTCGCGCGCAGAAGCGACGCGGCGTCTTTCAGTGCGAAATAGGCGTGGCCGGATGATGCCATTCCGCGAAACTCCGCGATTTCGCCCGCGACCCAAATATTAGTAAACGGCGGTTCGACGCAACCTTTCAGTTGCGCCACGAGTTCGCTCACGCTTCGCGCGGACGGCGCATCCGCGGACGACCGCGAAGCGCGCGCGTTCGGCGGCACTTCCGCCGAACCATCAAATAGGGACCTCGGGGGCGTCTTCACGTTCGCCCGAGTTATAACATCCCCGAAAGGGAGACGCGCTTATCTCCTGCGGATTGGAAGCGGCGGCTCGCCCGCCAGCTCGGTCGCCGCGACGCCGGGAATGAGCAACGTCAATTTTCCGCCGAGAAATGGAATCGGTTTTTCGCGGCCGCGCGTGCCCTCTTCCAATTCGATCTCGAGGCGCTGCTGCGCTTCGAAATATGTTAAATGCGCGACGCGGGCGCGAATTGTTTGATCGAGCCGCGGTTCCCTGGCGTCGCGCTCGAGCACGAATGTATGGAGCGTGATTCCCGTGAGCGCTTCCGCGTCGATTTGTGAAATCTCCTCGATTTGTAATCTTAGATAATCGACATGGCGCGATAGAATCGCATTGATCCGGTCGCGCACGCCGAGCGTCGCGGCCATGGCGCCCGGATCCGCGGGCGAGGCCGAAGGCGCCGTTTCGGTAATATTTATGATACTCGGATGGGAAACGGCGACGCCCGTGAGCAGATTCGGCAGGCGGCGGTGCCATTCCGAAGGGTCGACCGCGTGAAATTCTATCGATTTCTGCGCGAACGGAATTTTAGTCTTTCCGCTCAATTCGTAGCCTTCGAAAAGAAACAGCGCGAGCCGGGGCTCCTCGGGAAACTCGCCGAAATGCGCCTTCTTTGCTACAATAAATCCGCTCGGCTTTCCGGCGTTATTGTATCGTGTAAAATACGCATCGTGCATTTCGCCGCCGGTGCGGCCCGCGACGTCGACGAGCCGCAGATCCGTCGCCGACGCGTACGCGAGAAGCGCGTTGACTTCATTGACTTCGGGGCCGGGAATCGGAGTGAGTTTCGGGCTCGACGCGACGGCCGCCGCGACGGGATCGATCTTTACAATTTCGTCGGGGGACGGAGCCGGTTGCGACGCCGATTCGGCGTGTTGCTTTTTTAAACTTTCGCGCAGCGCCTCGACGCTCAGCCCCTTCTCGTTGAGCATCGACATGACGCGATTGATGCCTTCGCCCTCGTCGATCGCGCGCATTTGATATTCATTCAATTTCGCTCGAACTTCGGCGAGATCCTTTTTTGTTAACTCCAATTCGGATCCGGCCGCGGTGTTCGCGTTTTTATTATTTTCGAGATTCGTTTGTAATTCGGCTTCGCGACTCGCGAGACCGGCGATCCTATCTTCATAAGTCTTACGATCCGAAATCGCATCGCGAAACGAAAGCGCGAGACTTTGCAATTCCTGCTTGCGCTCCTCGCGCTGGTTTTCGACGTCGGCTTGAATGGCGGCGAGCACGATTTCGCGCTGGCCGCCCCCCGAGTTGTTCGATTCGGCGGCGATATAAACGATGCCGCCGATCAATGCTACAAAACCCGCGGCGAGCACGGTCGTCCAGATCCCGCTCCGGCGCGCGCGGTGTTCCGCCGCCTCCCGCCGGCGGTCGGAGACTTCGATCGAATCGAGCAGTCTGGCCTGTGTCGTCGCAATCGCGCGAAAGGTATCATTCAAACCCGAGACGTTTTGTAATAATAACTCCGTCCGTTCGGCGCGGTCCACCGATTCGCGAAGCGCCCGCTGATTTTCCGCCAATGTTTGCAATACGGCGGCCGCGTGAATGACGGCGCGGTCGATCGGCAGCCGGTTTGGATCGTTCGTATCCGTTTTCGGAGCCACTTCCGGCGTCAATGCGCGTTCGTTAGTGTTATCGACGGGCCGCTCCGGTTGCGGATTGTCCATCGGTTGCGCGTCGCCGTCGTTCATGAGCGTTTTCTTAATATTAACTTCTAAGAATTAACATTTCTGGAAATTAGCATTTCTGAAAACTAACGCAGCGGGCTCTTTTCGGTCTTTTCGCCGAGAAGGCGTTCGAGCGTTGCCGCCGTCGGCGCGCGGTCGAATTCGGCCAACTGTCGCTCGGAAACACTTGTAGCTTTCAAAACGACGTCGTCGGCGAAGCGGCCGCGGCGCAGGCTCGCATCGGCGGCATGATCATAATGATCGGCTTGCATGACAATTCCAACGTGCCGGGCCTCGTGCGCCTTGAGCGGCGCGACGAGATCGCCCCCGGCGAGCGCGGCATGGAGGGGCGACGGCGGATCCGTCTCGCCCTTGGCGGGCAGCGGGCGCGCCTCGGCGTCGCCGATGCGGACGATCCATTCGCCGTCGACGAGAACGACGTCTTTTTCGCCAAAATTGTATGTATCCATTCGCGCGACCATTTCGCCCGAATTCAACGCTAATAATCGGGCCTCCGTGTCGCGTTTGAACTTGCCCGAATAGGCGGGACCGGTCCCTCTTAACAAAAAACCCACGTCGCCCGCGCGGCCGACATAAATTTTCTCGATCGATTCGGCGCGCGCGGCGAGCTCGACGCGCTGCGTGACCTGCTGCGTCGACGTCAGATGCGCCGTCAATAGGATAACTACAAAAATCGCCATCACCGTCGCAACCAACAAGACCGCGAGTGCAACGGCGCTCTGGCCGTGTCGCGGTTTATTTATATTTGACATGGAAGCCGGACGATTTGTCATTCAATAACATTAACCGAGCGGCTTGTTCTTGTTCTTTTGCCACCAGCTCTCCCATTCGCGCGGTTCGCGGAACGCGTTTTGGTTGCTGAGTTTTTGCAGCGTGTCGATCATCGCGGGCGCGAGGATTTCATACTTATCCTTGGCGGCTTTGCCCGCGGGAGTCGACGGATCGGCGGCCTGTCCCTGCGCGGAAGAGAAGGATTTGACAAGTGTATCAATGATCGGTTTCTTAACATCGTCCTTCGATTTAATATAATTACCCAATGCATACACGGCGTCGACCACGATGGAATCGTCTTTATCTTTGATTTTGTCCATCAGAAACTTGACGGCGCTCGCCTGCTCGGTCTTCCCGACCATCTTGAGGATCTGTCCGCGGAACCGCTTCGAATGCTTGAACTCCTGCCGCTCGTAGGTCGCGATCAGTTTCTCGCAGCCGAGGTCGTGAAACGTGCTCAGCGCGACAACGGTGGTTTGGAAAATGCGCGGTTGTTCGGGTTCGTCCTTGGAATCGCGGCCGCCCGCCGCTTCCGGCAGGCGCGGAAGATCCATATTCTTAGCAATGGATTCGACGATCAGTTTCTTATCTTTCGGGCCCGCGTCTTCGAAGCGTTTGACGAGCTCGTCAATCTTGGGAATGGCGTCGTCATCCTTTTTCGCGGCCGTGGCTTTGTTCATATCCGCGATGAATGTTGCAATTTCTTTGTCGCCGTCTTTCTTAGCATTTGCGGGCGCCGCCGGCGGCTTGGCCTGCCCGAACACGAGCGACGAGAAAGCGATGAAAGCAGCACAGGAAACGAAGGCGTGTCGGTTCGACATGGTCGTGGGTCGGTTGAAACTGCGGAAATGCTAACGATCAAATGGCGCAAACGGGAGTGCGCGGACAAACAGATTCGCAAAGCACGGGCCGAAATAAAGGGGACATGTCCAATTTATCCGTCAATTTATCCGTTTTCTCCGGCCTTAGATTCCGACGTATTCGGTGGGGCCCGGAGCGGTCTTGAGATCCTCGTCTTCGCGTCCTTGCCGTGCCGCCGCGAGGCGTGGGCCGATGTCTCCGGACGGCGACAAATCGATCCGGCGACCGTCGTGGTGGAGGACGAAGTCGACGCGGAGTACGCCAATGAGCGCGCTCGTGAGAAAGACTTCGGACGCATTCGCGAGGTCGTCGAACGCGAAGCCGCGCAATTCGATCGGTATATTTAACTTTTTGGCCTCCTCGAGCACGATCGCGCGCGCGATGCCGGGCAGCGGAAACGTCGCATCGCCGGGAGTAATTAATTTTCCGTCGATTACTACAAAAATGTTCGCAACCGTCGACTCGGCGACTTCGCCTTTTTCATTTATAACCAATGCGTCCCACGCGCCGAGCAGTTTCGCGTCGTTGCGCGCCGTCGTCTTCGGCGCGCGCAGCGAATGTTTAATTGTGTCCGCGGGGCCGCGCGCCGCGCCGGTTTTTGGGTAATAAACGCCGACCGGACCGGTCGAGGCGTCGCGCATGCGCGGGCCGACGCTCGTGCCCGGAATTCCGTGGCCCGGCGCTTCGGCGCGCAACGCCGCGGGGGTTTCAGGGCAGGCGCTGAGTTTATTACGAATCATCAGTTCGACGCGCTCGCGCGCCCTCGGAATGCCCAGCCAATCCGCGCCGCGTTCGAGCCGGTCTAAATGTAAATTTAAGAAAGCGGGCCGGCGCCCGACGACGGCGATTGTTTCAAAAACGCCCGTTCCGAAAGGTAATTTAATTTTCGGTTTGTCCATTGTTCAGCCGCGATAATAATTCCAATTCAGAACGATAGCATTTTTCGAATTCGTTGTCGAGAAGGGCCCGCGCGAGCGCCCTCGTTTTTGCAAGCGATTCGACGTATTCGGCGCGCGGATCGGAATCGGCCACGATGCCGCCGCCCGTGCGAAAACTACAATTCCAACGCGGCTGCGCCGCGTCGCAGCTTCGCGCGAACGTGAGCGTGCGAATCGCGATGTTGAGGTCGAGATCGCCGTTTCCGCCGATCCAGCCGATCGAGCCGAAGTTCATGCCTCGCGGCTCGCGTTCGATTTCGCGGAGAAGCTGCATCGCGCGGATTTTTGGACAGCCCGTGATGGAACCGCCTGGAAATATTGCATTCAGAATGTCGATCGTCGTCGCGTTCGCGCGGAGATTGCCCTCCACGATTCCGACCGCGTGATGCACGGTCGAATACGATTCGATGCGGCGCGCCTCCGCGACGACGACGGAACCCGGTTCGCACACGCGCGAAAGATCATTACGTTCGAGATCGATAATCATGTTGAGTTCGGCGCGCTCTTTTTCTGATGTATCCAAATCCGCGATCGCCCGCGCGTCGCCCGCGGCGTCGCCCGTGCGCGCGCGCGTGCCCTTGATCGGACGCGTTTGGGCGCGCAAGCCGCGTTTTCTTAATAATAATTCCGGCGACGACGACGCGATCGCATAATTACCGAATCCAAGAAACGCCGAGAACGGGGACGGATTGTCCTTCAGTAGTCTTAAATATACTGAAAACGGATCGTCGGTGTCGCCGGCGTAAAAGGGCTGCGTCAAATTGCCTTGATAAATCTCCCCGGCGGCGATTTGTTCGCGAATCCACCCGGCGGATAATAAATATCGGTCGCGCGACCAAATCGTCTCCACGCGCGCGACGCGCGGTTCGCGCGCGGCCGCTCGGTGCGAACCTAACATTTCGAGCCGCAGCGCGTCGGTGCGCGCTTTTTCGAGAGCGCGCGCGGCGGCGCGCGCGTCGCCGTCGACCATACAATAAATGCGCGGTTCGCGGCGCTCGCGCCGTTCGACCCACTGCTCGGGAAACGCGAAACGGCAGTCGGGCAAATCGAACATTCGATGCGGACCCGTTTCGATATTTTCAATAAAACGGCAACATTCATAACCAATATATCCGATCGCGCCGCCTTGGATCCGCGAGTCGGCCGCCGAAGAACATTTCTCGGAAAGCATGCGTTCGAGCTTCGGAAACGGGTTCTCCGACGTCGTTTCAATGACCGCGCGGGGTGCGCCGAATGCTACAATTGCGCCGTCGGCGACTTCGTCCGGACCCGATCCCTCCAACCACGCGAGTTCCTCTCCCGCGAGCCACGCGCCCGCCGCGAGGTGATCGAGTCGAAACTCCGGAGAAAGGGAATCTGAAAAAACACGCAACATTTCTGTCAGAATGACTTCGTGCATATGCAATCTCCAGCATGAAGACCGCGATTGCCGCCTTTCTCGATCATTTACGTCACGCACGCCAGTGTTCGGAACACACGCTGCGCGCATACTCGAATGATTTGCAACAATGGGCGGATTTCGCCGCCGGACGCGGGGCGTCGGCACCGAAGGACGTGACGCCGCTTCATGTGCGCGGTTACGTCGCGACGCTCGGAAACTCCGGCAAGGCGCGGACGTCGATCGCCCGAAAATTAGCATCCGTGCGATCGCTCTTTTCGTTTCTCGCGATGCGCGGCGAGCTGCAGGCAAATCCCGCGGCGGTCGTCAAAACGCCGCGCGTCCAACGCCGGCTTCCAAAAGTATTATCACAAAAAGAAGTCGGCGGCGTTCTCGACGCCCCGGTTTTCGACGACAGTTTTCTGGGAATGCGAAATCGCGCCATCGTCGAAGTGTTGTATTCCGGCGGATTGCGCGCGTCGGAATTGTTAGGTCTGACCGGCGACGACGTCGATTTGCGCGCCGGGGTTGCGCGCGTCGTCGGTAAAGGTAATAAAGAACGACAGTGCGCGCTCGGCCGCCCGGCGGTGCGCGCACTCGAGGAATATCTAGAGAAAAAACGATCGTTAGGATTCGACGATCCCGCGATTTTTGTTAACAAATTCGGAACGCCGCTCAGCGACCGGTCGTTGAGAAGACTCTTCGCGACGTGGATGCGCAGCTCCGGTCTCGGCGGAAAGGGAACGCCGCACACGATGCGCCACTCGTTCGCGACCCATTTATTGGACGCGGGCGCCGACTTGCGATCCGTTCAGGAATTATTAGGTCACGCGAGTCTGTCTACGACGCAGATTTATACACATGTTTCGATCGAACGATTGAAGGATGTTTATAAAAAGGCGCATCCGAGGGCGGGGAGGCGGTAGGGGAGCCTCGCCGGGCTTCCGCGGTTTTTTGACTTTGATGCAAAATTACTGCGCAGTAAATTCGACTGCGGGCAAAAACACGGCATGATTCGTTATCTTAAGTATCCGATCGCGTTGAGAGACTTCGCGCAAACCTGCTCTTGATAGAAGCATTTTCATAGTGATCGAATTGTTTGGTTAGAAAGCAATTAGCGTAACGCGGCGCGGTAGCGCGTCCCGTCCGGGCGCGCGAGTTCGAGCGCCAATTCGCGGGCCTCGCGCCACCAGAGGCGCCGTACGATCTGTTGCATCGAGAGATCGTCGCACGCAGTGCCGTCGATTGTAAGCAACCGGTCGTTGATTTGAATGCCGGCGTGTTCCGCCGCGGAGCGTTCAAATACATTACAAACAATGGGCGTTGCCGGACGCGTTGCTGCGCCACCGCCGCCGCGCGTCAAAACTACAAATCCAAAATACTTGCCTTGCCATGGGACTACCCAATCGTTTCCTTCGTGACGCATTTCACCGCCCGGCTCCAACTCAAGAATCTTTGTTTCGATGTCGATCCCGGCGCGGTTGAATGTTATTAATGCTCCACCGCCCAAGTAACCATCAAACGCCGGATCGTCGGGCAAATCGAGCCCCGTAAGTTCCACCCACGGGCGTTCAAATCGAATACTGCCGAGTCGAAATTCCGGAAGCTCTACTAACAAATCGGTCGACGGATTCTTATCATTTGGCCCCATTTTCACTTCAAGGGCGCCTCTTTCTTTCCATTCCTTGCGCCCAACCGGCAAGCCCAGCTTGCGTAATCCCGATGGCCGAAGCGCAATCGCTGTATGAAAGCCGGTGTCAAGCATCATTCGCAAAGAAACCAAATTCTTAACATCCGGCGAAGGCGCGGCGGCTACTCCGACGCGAGCCTCCATGACGACGGCAGGCACGGGGCTTCCGGGGCGCAGGCGATCCAACGGAATTGTAATAATGAACCGGTTTTGCGGCTTCGACTCGGCTCCGTCGACTTCGCCGAGCCGCGCCGCAGGGTTTCCTCGAAAGTGTAAACTACCATTCTTTATGTCAAGAATCGGCGTCGCCCGCATGATCCTCTCGCCGCCCAAGATCATGAGCGGTTGTTGAAACTCCGTGAGTGAAGGTAAATAGGGGGCCTTGACTTGGCTTGCCGGAAATTGATAAAAACTCTCTCGACCGACGTCCAACAAATCGACCCATGCCAGGGCCTCTTCCATCGGTCCTGAAGGAGTGGAGAACATTTCTTTCTTTAACATTGGCAGCGGTTTGTTCCCGGCCGCGCGTGCGTCGATGCTGGGAACCGTGACGCCTGTATCAAAAAGCGCGGACTCAAAGTTGCCGCCGTTCATCCGGCACATTTGTAATATATATTGTGCCGCGCCGGGCACCGACGTCGGGACAACCTCGAGTTTCGCACCCATGAACGGGGGCTTTCGCGACGCGTTTCCGCCGGGCCGTCCAAGGTACAATCCCGGGTTGAGTTCGATATTCGTAGTGAGGTTGTCAATCGACGTAATGGTAACAAATGGGATATTCTTTGCGCCTTCGATCCACATTGTTGCAATTCGAATCGGACCGAAGGAGCGCCACCGTCCAAATTGTATCCAACGATCGCGACCGCCCGGCTCTTCAATTGCACAATGCAACCGCCCGTCTTTAGCATCGAATTCGAGTCGCCACACCGTTTCAATCGGCGTGCGAAAGCGAAGGGCGACGCATGCACGAGCCGCACCCGCGTTTCCTTCGTCATCCATAACCCTAATTTCTTGCGGCTGCGACCGGCTCGCTTCGACAATATTAATATCTAAATAAGCACGACGCCAGAAAAACGCCTTTTCAATTATCGTCGCCGCCGGGAGACCCGTAACAGGATGCGGTGCAATGCCTTCATCAAGTTCCCATGCGAGGTCGCCATCGCTCAACAGGAACGGTTGTTTTCCAACGCCGTCACCGGATACGCGCTCGCGCAATGCAAATGGTGTGTGGCGCAACTGGAGCGACCACACACCCGGCTGGCCGCCGGATGATTTCGTTCCTTCGAGTTTCCAATCTCCGGATTCTTTAAGTGCGCTTGTTCCTCCCATGTACTCCACGTGGCGATTCAAGACCTCCGCAGCAAATTTGTCGGTATTCGTTGCCTGTAGCGAAGTCAGGTATGTAAATAATAGAATCATCATGGAGGTCGCGGACATTTTTGAAACCTCAGTTGTAGTGTTCACAAGACTCTTTCGCATACGTCACCATGGAAAGGCATACGACCATGGGACCGCTTTGTGCCGCGAAATTTATTGCATGGCTGCCAGAACGGCTCCACCACGGACGCGGTGCCAAGCATACATGGAGCGTTCCGCATTCTTGTGGCTGTTGCGGGCATGCGCAACGGGGTGAGTTTCTTGACGGCTTCCGCGGCGATTTCGCTATAAAAGGCGCCCACAAAAACCACGGCCCGAAAGCCGGGTGAACTTCCAGGATTTGACAGGCCACAATTGTTAACTGCAGCGGACGAGCCCTTGTAGCTTACATAAAAAGGAATGCCCACAATGGAAAAGGTACCCTTTCGGTGGAATGCTAAGAATCTCACGAGACGAGTCGAGGCGTGGGTTTTTGACCTTGAGAGCTTTCCCAAACTGATGTCACTGATCCGCGAATTGGATCAACAAGGCGAAGACTGGCATCAATTTGAAAAGCTCATTGATCCAAAAAGCGAGAATGTACTGATTGCCGAGTGGATCCGGAGTTCCCGGGCGCTCATTAGTAAAATAAAGAATCTCCTTTATAGAGATACGGGAGTTGTCATTGTAAAATGTGGACCGAGGATCTCGAGTAATCAGGCGCGATGGGCGGAATTACTAATCGGGTGCGGGCTCGGCACGAACAATCGAAACGTGACGCAGATTCCCAAGGCGAAGGAAAATCGGCCGTTGTTCCAAGCCACCGTAAATAAAGATTCAACGGCGGAAAAGACGTATGTCGGCAATGGTTATAAGAGGAACGCCATTGGATTGCATGTCGACGGAAGCGGATCGAATGGCAGATTGATTGAAATCTTAGTGATGCTTTTTCTGCGTCAAGCGAGATTTGGGGGCCAGTCGAGAGTCGCCAACTCGCAGTTGGTTTTTGATAATTTATCCATCCGCTCGAAAAGGACACTGCAGAAATCATTTCCGAGAGAAAGTCCGTATAAGCCGGGGATCGGAATTCCCCCGACTTCGCTCGCATGTGCGCCGATTTACAAATCGATATCTGATAATAACGGCGATGAGCGCATTTTAATTAATAGATTCAGCTACCATCCCAGTCGCGTCAGAAATGGATGGAAATTCACGCACACTGAGAAGAGCAAAATCGTTGCCGTCGAATACGACCCGGATCAGATTGACACTGACTTGTCTCAAGAATTAAACGAAGCTCTGACGGAATTGGATAAAAGACTCGAAGACAACGCCTGCGAGATTACATTGATGCAGAACGATCTCTTATTACTAAATAATCAGGTGATCGCGCATGATCGTGTCGAATTCCAAGACGATGCAAGAGCACCGAGGCTCATGGAACGACTTTGGGTCGGCAAATTCAACAAAGAAGAAGCCGAACACTTGATTGGAATAGAGAAATGCAACAATTGTCGAGAAGAGAATCGGAACACTAGATCCAATACTTCGACGGAGGGATTCGGCGAAGCCGGAGCCTGACGATTACTCTCAATACAAATCCGTCGAACGATGCGGGGAACCGCGGCCTGCGCGGTCAGGCTCTTGGCCGAACGACTCGCAGCGGCGAATATTATCTAAATCTACACGTCTGATAATAATTAATTCTCCTTTAGACCGGACGGGAAAAGAGAAGCGGGTCACTTCCCTTATTTTCCCCGATCCACTAACATTCAAAGTGGTACAAGTTTCCCAGGCAGGTTAGCCCGCATTATTCGTGAAGGAGTCGAATAAGTTCATTTTGTAGCATGGAATGTTTAGCTTTGTTAGCGTTCTGTTTGGATTCCAATGTAAACTCTCCCAAAATGATTGTTTTTCCATTTCCGAGGTCCCACTCGAGCG
>JACQFD010000021.1 GCA_016200225.1 Planctomycetota bacterium | reverse complement strand
TGAAGGAGTCGAATAAGTTCATTTTGTAGCATGGAATGTTTAGCTTTGTTAGCGTTCTGTTTGGATTCCAATGTAAACTCTCCCAAAATGATTGTTTTTCCATTTCCGAGGTCCCACTCGAGCGTCCATGGAGCTTCCAAAGGCTTCTGCGGGACAGGGTCCGGGCGCGTCTCCGGCTCGGGAAAGGTCAATTCGCGCTGTCGCGGATGAGTCATTCCTTATGTTTATCCGTCGAGCGCTCCGCACGCAAGTGCAAGACTCCGCCACGACCGGGCCCACGGGCTTGTCTTCGGGGCGCTCAGCACCACCCGTCGCGCGGATTCACATACGGTTACGCCTAGTTTAATAATACGGTTTTGTAATGTGCTCACCTGGGCGCGAGCGAGTTCCGTGCCGCGCGAAAGCCATCGTAAAGACTGGAAAAGGAAAAACGCCGCGGAGGTTAGAAGCACTCGAAATTGATTGGCTATAAATCGCGAGCAACTCGTGCGGTCAATGGAGAGCCCATCCTTCAGTTCTTTCAATCGATTCTCCATGTCGCCGCGATAATGATATAAGGAATAAACTCTCGCGGAGGTTATCTTACTATTGGTAATCACAAATCGAGGATTGTCGCGCAGTCGCCCTTGCGGCGATACCACGACTTCCGACTTTAGTACAATTCTTCTAATATGATTCCAGCTGCGGGCGCGATAGGAAATCTCTTGATACTGGCGCTGTGATCGCCCGGATTGTCGCGCGTGGATGTGGACCCTGCGCAACGATTTCAAGGCGAGTTTCTCCAGACGGGAGTTGATGGAAAAGCCAATAAAATATTCCACGCCCTCAGCCTCGAGAAACTCTAACAATGCAGGAATCGCAAACGCGGAGTCCGCGCGAAAACGCAACAATGCGGAAGGAAACGCTCGACGCAGCCGCGGTAACAATCGTATCAAATACGCGATCGCACCCCGGGCGCCGCTTGAGTTGCCTGGCCGGAGCATCGCCGGCAGGAGATGTTCATCAGACTCTCCATCGAACTGAATTGTTGGAATCAACGGTAAATAACCATAACTATCATAAAATCCATGAAAAAACGTAAGTTGTTGGGATCCATACGTTCGATCGATCGTTCCATCGAGATCAATAGTAATCAATTTCACCGGATTTGCGCGGCGTCGGCGCTGGTGCGCGGCAAGTACGACATCGGCCATTGCAAACGCGATCCGCAAGACATCGGTGCGGGAAACTGAGTTCTCAAAACGAGACTGCGTGGGTTGCGAAGCCAGCTGGCCCTCGTCGCGTGGCGGCCGCCCACAGCACAATTTAAGTACGGGATCGTTCGCTAATAATGCAGAATCATTACAATCCGGGTAGCCGCACGCGATGGAATAAATTCTCTGTCGAAATAACTGAAGCAGAGAGTGCTCAATTTTCCCAGACTGGCGATTTTCCATCACCGCTTGCGCCATCCGATGTGAAAGACCCATCCTTCGATCGAGAGAAGATAGTAATATCGCACCGCCATCGGAGGACTGGGCGGGCTGGTCGAACTTCACAACAACCTCCTTTCTATAAAGATACGGAAACCAGACAGACTGTCGATCCCGGCATCGTTTATTTTTACCGTTAACCCCTCCACGTTCTCGAATGAACATGGCTTGTATTGTTAGCAAATCGCATGCCAATTGTTGCTGGTTCATGAATAATGCGGGTTAGAACGAATGCGCTTGCCAACGAACCCGACCGAGTCCCCCGCTCACACAATATTTTGAGCATTGGCGCGGACTTGTTTTCAAATGCCACGCGCGTCGTCCGGGCCAATCCCGCGCCCGAAAAAACATTGGTTTCACGTCCAACTCCGACTCCCGATTGAATAGAATGCGTCCGACGAAACCATGGTTGCGCGACTTTTTGAGTCGCGGAAATTGTGGGGATGAATGCACCACGACCGTAGTGTCCAATTACGTGCGCCGGGCGAAGCCTTGGTGCGGAGGATGACTAACAATGACATGATAGTCTGAAACCGACAAATGAGACCCAGCAGGTAACCACCCCTGCCCGGAAAAGGTTGGCTACCACCCGGAAGCGAGTCTTGCGTGGCACCGGGGCGACCCGTGCTCCGAAGCGTAGACAGCGAGCGCGTGGGCCGTGCGATCGAGCTCCGTAAGACACACAATCGCGGGAGCGGGCGACGTATATTTGATCGACCGCAATACTCGAAAGTCATCAATAGCCAGACTTAAGAATCCCGCCGGAGTCAATGAACAGGGCGCACACGCATGGGGTCTCCAAGGAACCCGGGAGGCCTCGTCGTCTCCGATCTAAACGATCCGGTCGGGAGCCGGAATAACAAAACCCAGGTTTTCGGCACGGGCGCTTCCGAGCCGAAGATAACAAAACACGAAGCGCACGATGGGTACCGCCAAGTGAAGGCAACGAAACGCGGCGGGACGGACGACGAGGAATCGGAGCGCCCCATAGTACCAATGAAGCCGGGGAACCTCTCCCAGAGGGACCCGGTGGAGGGAAGGGGGCGCCGGAATCTTATAAATCGTTGGAGCGACCGATGACCGAGACACCGAACTCGATAAACATCTCAACAAAACTAAAACGAATTGCACAATTGGCCCGGGAAATGCCGGGGGTGGCACTCAACAATCTCACACATAACATTGATCTTCCGTGGATGCGGGAGGCGTGGCGGCGTACTCGCAAGGACGCGGCGCCAGGCTTGGACGGAACGACAGCGCAGGAGTACGCGAGGAACCTGGATACAAATCTTAAGGATCTTCTCGATCGGGCAAAGTCACTTCGTTACCAAGCACCTCCAGTGCGCCGCGTGTATATTCCCAAGGGCGATGGGAAGGAAACCCGTCCTATTGGGATACCCACGCTAGAAGATAGAATTCTTCAGTGCGCCGCGGCGATGGTGTTGGAAGCCGTTTATGAGCAAGACTTCATGCCGTGCTCGTATGGATTCCGGCCCGGTCGCTCGGCGCATCAGGCGCTCGAAGCGCTGCGGAATGGAGTTATGGAAATGGGTGGCGGTTGGGTGATCGATGTGGATATTCGGCGTTTCTTTGACACGCTGGACCACGACCACCTGCGGACGATTCTTAGCCAAAGGGTGCGGGACGGAATATTGTTACGTTGGATTGGAAAGTGGCTGCACGCGGGAGTGATGGAGTCTGGACAATTAACATTTCCAGACGCCGGCACTCCGCAAGGAGGAGTGATCTCGCCACTGCTTGCGAATGTCTATCTTCACGAAGTACTGGACACATGGGTGGAACGGATGGTGAAGCCTGTCCTTCGTGGCAAGGTCTTTCTCATTCGATACGCCGATGACTTTGTCTTAGTATTCTCTCGGGAGGACGACGCGCGGCGGGTGTACGAGACGCTTCCCAAACGCACGACGAAGTATGGACTCACGATTCACCCCGAGAAAACCCGACTCTTAGCATTTCGGCGACCGCCACGGAACGCGGAGCGAAGTGATGAGGGATCTTTTAATTTTCTCGGATTTACTCATTACTGGGCGCGCTCGCGACGCGGCGCGTGGGTCGTGAAATGGTCGACGTCCAAGGACCGGCTAACTCGATCCTTGAAACGCATACGTCAGTGGTGCCGAGCGCATCGCCATGATCCAATCGAGAAACAACATCGGCAACTGAGCATAAAGATGCGTGGTCATTACAATTATTTTGGCGTGACCCACAACCTTCGTCGCCTGGACGAATTTTTCGTCCAGGTACGCAGGTCATGGCGCTTCTGGTTAAACCGGCGCTCGCAGAATGCTAAGATGACTTGGGAACGCTTTGCACAATTAGAGTTGCGCTGGCCACTGCCTCGCGGACGAATTGTGCATTGTTACTCCCGACCCGCAGCGACTTAAAGATTCCGAAGAGCCGGATGCGTGAATTGCGCACGTCCGGATCCGTGGGGGGCCCGGGTGGACAACTGCCCGGGTCTACCCGACGAAAACACTTCTAATAATGGCTATGGTCGAGCGGACTCGCGCCGAAAATCGCGTTGCAGGGTCGATCGCTAACGTGAAATGCTTCGAATTCGGGGTCGGTAAGTTAACAAAAACTTACATTCTTACTCTGTGGGCCGGGTACTGGCGTAGTCGAATTCGAATCTCGACGTCAATTAGAGAAAGGAGAAAAATGGGACAGGTCCAATTTTATTGTCGGTTGTGAAATTTGGACCCGCCGCCCCCTTTTTTTCCCCAGGATTGACCGAGACGCGGTCACCGACCAGACTCAATATAGTTATAACGACTGGGGCCCGATCAGCAGCCTCAAGATCGACGGTGACTTGGCGATTTCAGGGGCCGGAAATGAATACACGGTTTCTTAAACTTACGACATGGCGACCTCGTGGCGCCAATCGATCCGGCGCTCGGGAGTCATGCTGCCGTCGACAAAAGTGCTGACGTATGCCTGTTCGAGCAACTCATCCCACGACGACGACCTGTCGCGGGTCATGCAAGTCCAGGATGGCTCGACGGTGTTTGTGTAGTACGACTACAATTCGGCGGGCAAGTGGTGGGTATTACTTATCGCGAGCCGTCGGCGGTGAGTTTACAATACGATCCGGCGAGCCAGCTGCAAGTTCCGGAAACCATGGCGGGGTTAGTCCGGAAAAGACGGCGGCAATGATTAGGTCGTTTCCATCTTGGTTTCAGGACGGAAGCGCGCGCGCCTCCGCCAAATTGGATCTTCGAAATACCTTCCAGTGCAGTCGGCGCCATCGCCTCCGCGCGCCGCGTTTGCGGCTGCCGTTTGCGCCATCGCGTGCAAGACCGCAGAATCGCCGACGCCAAACCGATGCTCACCGGCACCACTGTTTGTCCCGGCGTCGCCGTTGGACCCGCGCTCGTTCGCGACGATGAACTCGAAAGGGTTGCGGGGCAGCGTGTCTCCGCGGGTCGCGTCAACGAGGAATTGAATCGCTTCCGCGAAGCGCTCGACGCCGCGCGCCAGCAACTGCAGGATTTGAAGTCGAAGCTCGAAAGTAAAATTTCGGCGCACGACGCGCGCATTTTCGACACGCACCTCGCGTATTTGAAGGATCCGGTTTTCATAACAGATGTCGAGCGGCTCGTGCTCGACGAACAGATGAAACTCGAATCGGCGATCGCGAAAGTTATTAATGATTTCGACCGCGTATTTAAATTAGTCGAAAGCCAGATGTTAAGAGAGCGCGCGCTCGATCTGCGCGACGTCGGCATCCGCGTGCTGCGCTGCCTGCGGCCCGGAGAGGGCGACGCGCCTCCTCCGCCGCCGACGCTGCCCGGCCGATATGTATTATGCGCGCGGGATCTTTCGACGGTGGACATGTTTTCGCTCGGTAGCGAGCGCGTCGACGCCATTGTTACAGAAGAACTCGCGCTGACTTCCCACGCGGCGATTCTCGCGCGTTCGCTTCGCATTCCGACGATCATGGGAGCGAAGGGACTTCTTAAGAATGTCAAGAACGGCGATATATTACTGATCGACGCGAGCGGCGGGCAGATTCATATCAATCCCGACGAGCGCATTCTCGGCGAGTATCCGCTCAGCCGCGAGAATTCCGAGGAGATCGAGCCGTGGATCAAGGAACCGACGCGGACGCGCGACGGCACCTCCGTCGTCGTGTTCGCGACGGGAGGCAATCATGACGATGTCGAAAAAGCGGTCGCATCCCGCATGGACGGCGTCGGACTTTACAGATGCGAATTATTATATCTATTCGACAAAAAGCCCGTCGAAGAGGATTCGCTCGAGAAACATTTCGCGCGCGCTCTCGAAATCGCGAAAGGCGCCCCCGTGACGTTCCGGCTCCTCGACGTCGATTCGCGCGCGAAAGTCGAGGGCATTTCGAATCTTGATAATTACAGAAACGACGCGAACCCCGCGCTCGGCTCGAAATCGTTGCGCGCCTTATTGAAGCATCCGGAATTGTTAAGACCACTCGTGCGCGCGATCCTGCGCGCGGGCGTCGCGGGCAATGCCCGTATCGTGATTCCGTTCGTCATGGACGCGAGCGACGTGCGCCGCGTGAAGGAAATTATATTCGATGAAAAACAGGCGCTTCGAAAAGAGAAGATTCCGCACGCGCAGCAGCTCCCGCTCGGCGCGATGATCGAAATTCCGGCCGCCGCGTTCGGCGTGAAAGATTTGATAGAAGAAATCGACTTTTTTGTTATTGCGCTCGATTCGCTCGTTCAATATTCGCTCGCCGTCGACCGCGAAAATGAAGATTTGCGCGGATATTTTCAATTCGTGCATCCGCTCGTTCTCCGGCTCGTGCGCGATGTGGTCGCGGCGGCGGATGCAACCGACCGCGAAATTACAATTCACGGCGAAATGGTATCGAATCCCGAGAATATACGACTGTTGCTCGGCGCGGGCGCGCGCAGGTTCGGCGTTCCGCCGATGGCCTATGCACAGGTGAAACGCGCGATCCGCGACGTGGAAGTGCGCGACGCGCGCAAACGCGCCGCCGACGCGATGCGCTGTTCCACGCTTTCCGAATTGGAACAAATCATTCTCGGATACCGGGGTTAGTTGTAATATTTATGTCTGGCGGCGGCATCGGACCCGGAAAAATAGTTATATTACTGCTGGTGATCGCCGCGGCGATCGTCGGTATCAAATACCTCGCCCCGCCGGGGCCGATGACGCCCGCGGATGCCGGCGGAAAGTTCGAATTCGAGGGACCGCGGCTCTCGGAGACACCTGCGCCGGACGCATTCCGCGCCGTCGTGTTCGGCGGCGACTTCACGGCGGGAGCGCACCTTCGGACAAATGAAAGACTGCGGGCGCAATTGCAGTCGCTGATCGCGCGAAATGTAACGAATAAGAGCGTCGAGATCGTCTCCGCGAATATACAAAACCGGTGGGACGCGCCGCGGCCGGAATTTATAGAATCCGCGATCGCGTTGAAGCCGAGCGCGGTCATCGCCGTATTGGAGCGCGCCGGCGTCGAGACGCCGGAGGAGCCCGCCGCGGAGAATTATACTGTTGGAACCGTCGACTGGGCGCGCGCGCGCGACGCGTTCGCCGGTAAAATTGCAAATATTCTAGCCTCGGGACGCGGGCCGCTGTCGCCGTCGGCACCGCTTCCTCCGGTCGAAAAGTTGGAATGGGCGGCGGCGCAGTGCGCGAAAAATAAAATTCCGTTCATTATTGTTATAATTCCATGCATCGCGGAGTCCGATTCGGAACTGCGCGCGCTTTGTTTGGAATCGCTTGCGGCCGCACCGGCGGCGTCGCGGCCCTCGATTGAATTCGCCGCGACGTCGTCCGCGGCGCGCGCGCTGCGGGCGGCGAAACTTACAGTTCTCGACATGACGCCGATATTTCGCGAAGCGGCGGACGTGCGCCGGATGATTCTTATTAATTACAAAACGGGCCGTTACAATGCATTCGCGTCGAACGTCGTCGCCGCGCAGATCGCCACGCACTTCGTCAGCGCGGGCATGCTGAAGTAATTATATATTTTCCGTTCTCCAGCCCGTTCGCGGAATATTGGATACAAACCATTCCGCCGCCTCGCCCGCGCGTTCGAACGCGCCGGCCATCGATTTCGCGATTTGTTGCATATCGCATTCTTTAATGTTTCCGAGCGCGATCATCGCCGAACCGCTTCCGGAAATCGCGGCCCCGAACGCTCCCGCCCGCATCGCCGCGTCGATCACATCGCGGCATCCGGGTATGAGCGGCGCGCGATAGGGAGTGTGCAACTCATCCATCATTCCGATTTGTAAATATTTACGTTCCGCGGTCGCGAGACCGTGTATTAATTGTGCAATTCGCCGCGCCTGATCGCGCGCGACGGCAAATGTTACATTTGCGGGCAGCGCCTTTCTTGCGCGGCTGGTTTCGAGGCGAGAGCGCGGTACGGCGACCGCGGCGCGCAAGTCCGGATGTACCTGCGGCTTGTGCCAGACGACGTCGCCGTCGGACGTCGGCATTGCGACCGTGCATCCACCCGCGAGGGCGGGCCCAATGTTGTCGGGATGTCCTTCGAGTCTCATCCCGAGTCGAAACATCGCGTCAACGTCCATCGCACGGTTCGCGAGGACGTGGGCGACAACAAGCCCGGCGACCGTTGCGCCGCCGCTCGAACCGAGGCCGCGCGCAACCGGAATCGTGGACGTCGCCGTCAACCGAACACCTGGCAATTGAATTCCCCATTCACCGGCGGCCGCTCGAATCGCGCGCGTCACGCGCTCTTCTCCAACGAGGGGTGCCTCGGCAAGCGTACCGCCGGGCGGCGTCCAATCGATCGTTCCCGACGCTCCAGCAGGCGTCGCCAAAACGGTTAAGAACCGTTCCAATGCGAGACCAAGGCAATCGAAGCCGGGCCCCAGATTGCTCGTGCTGCACGGGACGACGATGCGAATGGGTGTGAACACGCGATTGAGGACTGGCGAAAATGCGGTTCCGAAGTTATCATCCCGCCTTCCTTTAGCAACTAATTATCGCTATCAAATCCAAATCCCGAATTATTAACGACATTAACGATAATTCGAAATAAACGATACGCAGTCCGGTCATGCCGCCTGTTTGAGGGAATGGGGCGCGTGAACAGAAATCCCGCGAAGTTCGTACATTTCATTTGGTAAGCAAAAGTTTTATTCAATACTGTTTTTCAAATATTAACGAAACAAACAGCCGGACCGAGCGCTTCGTACTGCATAAACATGACCGAGAACGAATCTATGTTACAAGAAACAGAAAACCTGGCGCCTGTTCAAACGCCGCCCGTTGAAATGCCGGAGGCCCCGAAGGCCGTTGCGGCCGAAGTTGTCATTCCGCCGGTGCCAAAGGTAAGGACGCCGCGGAAGCCAAAGAAAGCCCCCGAGCGCGTTGAAATTCCGCCGCCGGAAATGCCGCGGCCCACCGGACTTATCCGCCCGCTCTCGCCGGAAGAATTACAAATGGAGCGCGATCGAATTTACGCGCGACTGACCTCGATTCCAAATGTTACATCGCGCCCGTCGCCGTCCGACTATGTCGTATTCGAAGTCGGCGATCCCGTCGCCGTTCACAAGAAATTGGTGGCGCTCGGAATCCCCGCCGACGTCGTGCAAAAATATCCAAAATTGCCAAATGGAATGCGCGTTTTCGTTCGAACTGCAAAGATGAACGAAGAATTTTTGCGCGCGCTCGAACAAGCGGCCAAGTAAGGATCGCAAGCGTTCGTTTTGTGCCGAGCAGGCCTTTTTGAGGTCAGCGCTCTCGGCGGTTTCCAACATACACGCGCTCGTTCGCGCAAGTACGTGCGCGCCCGCTCGCATGCGACCGCCGTACATGATTGTAAGCCGTTAATTTACGCGTATTTTGCGGCGCTGCGCCGGAACCCATTTTGCCGATAGTGAACGTCGATCCATGATCCAACACACCCATCGCGCCGCGCGTCCGCGGGCGAAAGCATTCGTAAACTTTCTTTTATTTAGTATTCTCTCGAGCGTTGTCGTCGGGGGCGCGCTGCGCGCGACTGTCGTCGAACGGAAGAATCTGCCCGACCTCGTCAAAGCCTCGGCGAGAATTGTCGAAGGAAAAGTTACAAAAACCGAGGCGTGCTACGACCGCATGGGCGGCATCGCAACATCTGTAACAATTGAAGTTTCGCATGGAATCCGCGGCGCGAAGGACGCGGAAAAAATTGAATTTAAGATTATCGGCGGCGAACTCGGAGGCCGCGGATTGATCGTCGCGGGATTTCCAAAATTTCAGGTTCAGGACGAAATGTTGCTGTTCCTGACGGAGGAAACCGTGCGCGGGATCTGCGTGCCCGTGGGTCTTGGACAGGGAAAGTTTAATATTCAACGCGATCCCAAGACGGGCGCGAAGCGGATCTCGAGGGATCTTGCGGGCCTCGAAACCATCGATCCCGCGACGGGCAGGACGGTTTCGCTCGGCGAGTCGGCGCAATTCGATTATGATACTACGATAAAGAATATTGAAAAACTCGTCCTCGACGACGACGCGGCGCGCGAATTAAAGAAAACAGACGACGGCAAAAAGAACGCCGGCGGCGCGGCTTCGCGGGGGGTGAAATAACATGCGGGTTTTTCGTTATCTATTTATCGCGATCCTTGGCATCGCGATCACGTCCGCGTTCGCGGCGTCGCCGGTATTTTACTATTCCCGTCTTCGGACGTCGGGCGGCGTCGGTTTATATTGGAAAACCATGCCCGTCACGTACGTTATTAACGATCAGGGTTCCAAGAATATTCCCGACGGCAGCGACGATCTCGCGTTTCGCCTCGCATTCAAATCATGGGAGGATCTGACGGGCGCGAGCATCAGTTTCACGGAAATAACGACTCCTTCGGAAAAAGCGAAGACCGATTATACTCCCAGTTCGATCCATTTGATGTATTTTGACGAAACGGGCGCGACGGGGTTGATTCCAAGCGGATCCGGCATCATTGCATTGACGCCCGTGTCTTTCTTTACGTCTCCGCCGGCTTCGGCGGGCCAGATTGCGGACGCGGATATTGTATTCAATGGACAGGATTTCGTATTTTCGACGAGCGCGGCTCCCGGGACTGTAGATTTACAATCCGTCGCGACGCACGAAGCGGGACATTTCATCGGCCTCGATCACGAAGCGATCGGCGGCGCGACAATGTATCCGTACACGGCGAATCAACAGATAAACCAGCGCAGCGTTTCGTCCGACGATGCGGCCGGCGCGGAGGCCATTTATCCAAACGTCACGCGCGGCACGATCACGGGAACTATAAAAAGATCGTCGGACAGTTCTGTAGTAAAGGGCGCGCACGTCTGGGCGCGTTCGACGGCGGACGGTCGCGATGCGACGGCGGGCTATTCGGACGACTCCGGTAATTTTACAATAACAGGCCTGCCCGCGGGAAATTACCGCGTTGGCGTTGAACCGCTCAATCAGCCGGTCGACGCTTCGAATTTCGGCGGGACCACGGTTGGCACCGTTCAAACTGATTTTAGGGCCGGCCAGTCGGGCGTGCTTGCGGTCACATCCGGCGCCACGACGCCGGCCGGCGACGTGCTCGTCGGCGCGAATCCGGCATTTAATATAACAAATCCCGTGAAAGAAACCGCGATCCATCCGAGCGAAACGAAGATTATACATTTCGTTGGAACGCTGCCGGCGGTCGGCAACACGACGGTTTCGATGCCGGATACGGCGACGACCTTCACGCTCGGATACGCGGCGGGAAACAATCTTACAATAACCCCGGGCGCGGGCGCCGCGGCCGGACTTTATGACGTCATGCTGCACGACACGGCGAGCGGCGAAGATATATTATATTGCGGATCCATCGAGGTCATGCCTCCCGTGCAGACGATTAATAATGTCGCGCCGGTTTCCGGGACGACCGCCGGCGGCACGGCGGTCACCATCACCGGCACGAATTTCTCCGGAACGCCGCTCGTCGTGTTCGGCGACGCGCTCGGCACGAGTGTCAATGTCAATTCGGCAACGCAAATTACAGTTACATCGCCCGCGCACGCTTCGGGAGCGGTCGATATTGTAATTATCAATAGCGGCGGCGAGGAGGCGCGATCGGCGGGCGCGTTTACATTCAGCAGCGGTACGCAGCCCTCGCTGGTCTCCATATTTCCAACGTCGGGAAGCACGTCGGGCGGCGAGGTGGTGACGCTCTCCGGTTCGAGTTTCGAGAACGGCGCGGCCGTGAAATTCGGGAATACGCAGTCGGCATCTGTAACATTTGTCGATTCGACGCAGCTGACGGCGCTCGCGCCGGCGCTCGGCGCGGGCGCGCACGACGTTATAGTTACGAATCCAGGAGCGCTCGGACTCGCGTCCACGCTTGCAAATGCTTTCACGGCCGTCGCTCAGCCGGCTCCAATTGTAACATCTGCCACGCCGGCCATTACTAGTTTTCTCGGCGGCGAATCGATCACGCTCCAGGGGAGCAATTTTCAAAACGGCCTGACCCTGACGCTATTTGCAAAAATCGCGGACGGAACGGGCGGCACGCTGGCTCCGACGACCTCGGTCACTCCGACGCAAATTGTATTTACGGCGCCGGCCGGAACCGTGAGTGATGCGACTATATTTGTACAGAATCCGAGCGGTCTCAGTTTCATCGGCAGCGGGATTCTCGATTATGCATATTTCGCGAACGGTTCGTCGACGCTCAAAGGTAAGATCAATCCGCTGAACGATACGGATACGATTCTTCAGGACGCGATCGCGGGGTCAAAGGTAACAATAACGGTCACGCAGGACAAATCGTCCATCCAACCGAAAGTCGTACTCAAGGACGCGGCGGACGTCGTATTGATTTCGAGCGACCTGAACGACGCCCAATTCAACGCCACGTTCGCGTCGGCGACGACGAAATCGGCGGCGATCAAGAACTTTATCTTAAACTCGACGCAGCGCTACAAAATTGTAGTATCCGGTCTGGCCGGGTCGACCGGAAAATATAAATGTACGGTGAAAGAGACGATACCCGCCGCGGCGAAAAGCATTAAATATAAGAATGTCGCCGTCGGCCCGGGCGACGGCACTGTGAACTTCGACGCAAAAGCGGGCTCCGTGCTCAAGGGGACGCTGTCGTCGAAGGGCGGATTATTAGAAATCGTTTCCGCGCTCGGCGGACCGGGCGGTTCGATTCTCGCCGATCCCGCCGTTTCTTCGAAAATTGTAATATCCACGAAGGGAAATTCGATAAAATTCAATTCGGTGCCTCTCGCGGCGTTCGGATCCTATTCGCTATCGATCGGCCAGTCCGGCGGGACGACGGGATTGGTCAATGGAACATTAACAATCGTCCCGCCGAAGGCCACCGTCGCCGCGACCGAACAGTAAAATATAAATATTTACGATCGCCAGACGACGAGCGTGTGCCCGCGCTCCTCGAGCAGCGCCTTGAATCCCGCGCGATCCGCTGGATTAGTTACATATCGGCGAATCCATTCGTCGAACGTCAGATTCGTCATCGCGAATCGGTCGCCGGATTTTAACAATTCCGGAACGGCTTCCGGGGCGACGTCGGGCGCCGGAAAATTCGGTATTTGAAAACAAATATGAGCCGGCGCGGCGCGGAACATCGCTACAAAAGGCCCCGTCGCCACGCGGGGCATGAATTTATCCTCAAATTCATAATAACCTTCCGCCGTCGGCGAAACGACGCGATCGATGCGTTCCGCGAGTTCGCGCGCCGAACCGCCCGTCGTCCGCTCCCACTCCGCCGCGTGCGCGTCGGCGATGTGGTTCGAAGCTAATAAAAAAGCGAGCGCGACGAACGTCGCCGCGCCGAAAACGGATGCCGCCGCGGCGGCGGATTGTAGTTTGATAATAAGCCATTCGAACGCGGCGGCGGCGGCGATGCAGTGAACCGGCCAGACCATGACCAGGAATCGCGCATCCGCGTAATGCCAGAGCGCATGGACGAATGCAAATATTATAAAACTCGCGATCGCGACCGTCGCGGCCGCGCGTTTCGATCCGGCGATTAGTAATATCGCGCCGCCGATCGCGGCGCCGGCGGCGAGTGCCCGCGCCACCGCGAAGGCCGCCGCGAGCGGTGCGGCCATTCCCGACGCCAGCGACTCCTTGGACTTTGGAATTAAATATATCGATTCCTGCGCGAATGCGGAGAGGCTCGCGGCGTACTTTTCCCATGAAAAATTATTAAAGAACTCCTCGACGTAATGCAAACGCGAGGGTCCGACTCCGATCGAATTCATAACGGCGAGATGCGCGGCGATCGGCAGAAATATAACAAATGCCGTCGATGTCGCCGCCGCGATCTTCGCGAACACGGATCGGCGGGACGATACAATGAACAGGAACGCGGGCGCGGCGAAGAACGCTTCGATTCGCATGGTGCCCGCGACTCCGAGCGCGAGCGCCGCGAGAAGTTCTCCCGCGCGGCGGTTGGCGGCATCGCGGGCGCGGAACGCGAATTCGATCGACGCCAATGTAAAGAATAGCGCGGGAACTTCCGCGTACGGCACCGACGCCCATTTGATAATTAAAGGATCGATTACGAAGAATATCGCGGCGATGGAGGCTCCCGCCGCGCCGAGTCCGAGTCGTCGCGCGAGCGCGGAGGTGAGCCACGCGCCGCCCGCGAAACAGATACTTTCGACTAGCAGCCAGCCCCACGTCATTCCCAGCAATTTCAGCGGAATTGCAAAGAATATCGACAAGCCCGGAAAAAATTTAGTATCGACGCCGGTTCCCCACGGCACGCGCAGCCGTCCGGTCTCCGCGAGCGACTTGGCTTTCGATAAATAGTAACATCCGTCGATCGGGACCGTGCCGAGATTCGCGCCGCGAATATTTACAATAACGAGAGCGATCGCGGCGGCCGCAATTGCTAATAAAAACGCGACGCGCGCCACCGCGCCCATTCGCGCGGATTGCGAATTTTGGCTCGACAGACCGGCGGGCATTGTCACAATGGGAGCATGGCATCGACACTCACATCGCGAACAGAAAATTCCCGGCGGCCTGCTCCCGGCGAACGATCCGCCGCCGGCAAACGCGAGCCGAATCGCGCGGCAAAATCGATTTTTGTTGGATCCGTGGACACGAAACTGGGCCGCGTTTTTGCGGCGGTCTCGGATGCCGCGGTCGTCGCGGTTTCGCTGCCCGGCGAAGCCGCGGATGTGTTTTCGAAACGCGTGTCGGTTGCGCTTCCGAATTGTAAGATCGGTGACGGCGGGTCGCCGCTGCTCCGGAAAGCGCTGACGCAATTACAACAGTTTTTCGAAGGCAAGCGCCGCATGTTCGACCTTCCTCTCCGCCTTGGCGTGACCGCGTTCGCCCAGCGGGTCCTCGACGAATTGGCATGCGTCCCGTTCGGCGAAACGGCCACGTATGGAGATCTCGCAAAGCGCATCGGTTCTCCGCGCGCGTCGCGCGCCGTGGGATTGGCATTATCAAAAAACCCGGCGCCGATCGTGCTGCCGTGCCATCGAATTATAGCATCTGACGGCGGACTCGGCGGTTTCGCCGGAAAAGCGCGGGCGCTCGACATGAAGCGCCGCCTTCTCGCGCACGAGCGCGAAAAATAATAATAATTAATTGATAAATTAATTAAGGAATCGGATACATCCGGCAGAAGTCGCCGACTTCCGCGCGGATTTTCGCCAGTTTTGTATCGTCCGCGCGGACCGCGATCGCCGCGTCGATCCAGCGCGCGATTTGATCGATTTCATTTTCTTTAAGTCCGCGCGTCGTGACCGCGGGCGTGCCGACGCGAATGCCGCTTGTAACCATTGGCTTTTCGGGGTCGCCGGGAATGAGGTTTTTGTTAACAGTAAGCCCAGCTTTGTGCAACGCGAGTTCGGCGTCCCTGCCCGTGATCGATTTGGAGCGGCAATCGATCAGCACGAGATGATTGTCGGTTCCGCCGGACACGAGCCGGAATCCGAGCGCGAGCAGCGACGCGGCGAGCCGCTGCGCGTTTTTCTTAACTTGCGTTTGATAAGTTATAAACGACGGACCGAGCGCTTCGCCGAACGACACGGCTTTTGCTAATATAACGTGCATCAGCGGCCCTCCCTGCACGCCGGGGAACAGCGCCGAATCGATTTTTTTCTTATGTTCTTCTCTGCATAAAATCGTGCCGCCGCGCGGGCCGCGCATCGTTTTATGTGTAGTAAACGTCACGGCGTCGGCGTGGGGGACGGGGTCGGGGTGGAGTTTCGCGGCGACCAATCCCGCCGGATGCGCCATGTCTACAAAAAACAGCGCGCCGACTTCTCTCGCGATTTCGCCGAATATTGCAAAATCGATCGCGCGCGGATACGCGCTCGCGCCCGCGACGATCATGCGCGGACGCAGTTCGCGCGCCTTGGCGCGCACGACATCATAATCAATAAGTCCGGTTTCCGGATTGACTCCGTATCCGGTGAATTTAAAGAATATTCCGGAGAAATTCTTCGGGTGGCCGTGCGTGAGGTGGCCGCCATGATTTAGATCCATCGCGAGCACGGGATCGCCGTGCTGTAATAATGCCTGATAGACCGCCTGATTGGCCTGCGCGCCCGAATGGGGCTGCACGTTCGCGTGTTGCGCCGCGAATATTTGTAATATTCGCTTTCGCGCGAGATCCTCCGCGCGATCGACCACTTCGCAACCGCCGTAGTAGCGCGCGCCGGGGTAACCCTCCGCGTATTTATTCGTTAAATATGTCGACATCGCCTCGCGCACCGCGCGCGACGTGTGATTTTCCGAAGCTATCAGTTCGAGACCCTCGCTCTCGCGGCGAAATTCATCGACTCCGATTTGATAACACTCTGGATCGGCTTCCTGAAGCGGCCGGCTTCCGGGATTTGGCTGTGTCATGGTTGCGGCTGCGCGCTTGCGTTGTTAATGAAATCGCTTGAAGGGATCGAATGCAACTATCAGACGGAATGCCAGAATGCCATCGTGGGCTCGGCGGCCGTTCTCTGAAAAGATTGTAAAACTAACGTTACCACGACGGGCGCGTTGTGCGCATGGTGCGGAACGAGGATGAGAGATACTAAATAACTCAATTGTGCAATCGCGCGCAGCGGAACGCGGAGAAGCGGCGCGGCGGACGCGACGCGGTCGACGGCGCGGCCGATGCGATAAGTGAATTGCGCGGAGATCCCGCGAACGCGCTGCGTTTGCGCGACGGCCGACGCGGCGCCGAGGAATTCGATCCATGCGCGCGACGGAAATGTACGAACGGCGAGCCGGATGCCGTTTTTCGATAATGCGATGCGTTCGCGCAATCGGAGAACCCACGGTTCGACGGTTGCCATGGCGTCGCAAAGCGAAACTTCTTCAGTATTCCATGTTGCTACAATTCGATCCGCGAATGTTTCATAAATTCTGCGTTCGAGTTCGAAAACCGAACCGTCGGCCGGAAGGCGCAGCCAGCGCGCGGTTCTTCTTAACATTTCGATCCAAGTAATATTACGAATCGGAAGGACGCGTTCGAAAACGACGTGGCCGCGCGCCTGCATGCCCTTCAAGTCGCGATGAAGAATCGCCCACGCTTCCCGCGCGGCATCGTCGCCGAGATGGTCGATCGCGACGCCGAGATGCGCGGCGACGCGCGCGCGCGAATCGCCGTCCATGGATACTAATATTTCAAACGGCCGCGCGAGACCCTCGCGTTCGGCTAGACGACGAATCGTGCCGTTCGATCTGGCGGAGGAAATGGCAGGAATCAGCAAAGCGCCGACAATTCTATCGCGCGCGCAGGGCGGCGCGAAATCACAGATTGTCGGCATCATCGGCCGACACAACCTTCTGGCGGGAAGGAGGCAATCGAAACCCTGCCTCGAAGCAGTCGGATTTCGGGCGCCGCGACACGGGCGGTGGCGGCCGCGGAGGCCGTGTCGGCCGCGCGATTCGGATGGTCCGCGCCGTCGTTTATTAACTCTGCGGGCGCCGGAGGACCTTGTCGAGGAATTCGATCATTTTTGGATAACAGTCGAGGCGATTCTTTAATTTAGCGATGCCGTGTCCTTCGTCTGGATAATAAAACGCCTGCACGGGGCGATCGAGTTTCTTGAGCGCCGCTTCGATCTGGCGCGCTTCGCCGACCGGGACGCGCGGGTCCTGTTCGCCGTGAATCACTAACAATGGACATTTAATTTCCGCGACGCGGTGAATCGGCGAAATATTCGTTAAGAACTCGCGGTCCGCGCCCGGTTGCTTTTCCGATCCCGCGGCGCCGTATTCGCTTTCGCGCAAGCGGCGGCGGTAGCCGCTCGTGTTTTCGAGGAATGATACAAAATTCGCGATGCCGACGATGTCGACGCCCGCGGCCCACAAATCGGGGAATAATGTTAATGATGCCAATACCATATATCCGCCGTAACTGCCGCCGTAGGCCGCGACGCGTTTCCGGTCGGCGATTCCGTTTGAAATTAACCATTCCACTCCCGCGGCGCCGTCGCGCACGGATTTTTCGCGATTTCGAATATCGTCCGCGTGGCCGAATTTTCGTCCATAACCCGTCGAACCGCGCACGTTCGGCTGAAAAACCGCGTATCCGCGCGAAATATAATATTGTGTGAGCGAACTGAACTGGGGGCGGTGCTGTCCCTCCGGTCCGCCGTGGAATTCAACAATTGTCGGATGCGGGCCCTTTCCCGCCGGACGCCACAAAAGCGCCTCGATTTGCATTCCGTCGAAACTTGCATAATGAACCGCCTCCGGCTCGACGAACGTCTCGCGCGGGATGCCCGCGAGAAACGCATTCGTCAGGCGCCGCGATTCGCCGGAATTGTAATCATAAATATAAACGTCGGACGGGTCGCGCGGCCCGTTCATTGAATATGCAATTTTCGACGTTCCGTCCATGAAATCGACGCCCCCCGGAATGCCGACGCCGAGCGGAAGGATTTTTCCTTTATAACTATTCGTGTCGATGAGTTCGACGTCGCGGCCGCCGTCCTTGATGGTGCCGACGGCGAGCCATTTTCCGTCGCGCGACGCCGCGACGGATTCCACTTCGGCGTCAGGCGAGCGCACCGTCGTTATTTTGCCATTTGCGAGATCATAACGAAACAATCCGGGGTACTCGCGATTATCGTTATGTATCATCCAGAGCGATTTTCCGTCGAACGAGAAATCCGCCGAATAACTCACGGCGCCCTTGTGCGGCGTGATGTGTTTTATCGTATTGACCGAAAAATTTAAGATATATAAATCGTTGTCGACGGAACCGTTCGCCCGCGACAAAAGTAACATTTTTCCGTCGGGCGAGAATCCGGACGGGTTGAACAATTCGCCGGCCGGCGCTTCGTGCACGCGCTTCGCGTCGCCGCCGATCTCCATAACATATACGTCCGTCGACGTCGGCGGTTCGTCGCCCGCCGCCTTGCCCTCCTGCTTCGCCGCGCGCCACTCGAGAACGGATTTTTGCGTTCGCGCGTTGCTTGAATATGCAATTTTTCGTCCGTCGCGCGACCAGCCCCCGAAGTCGTGTTTGACGGTGGGCGCTTTTGTCAAATCCTTGATGACGCTTCCGTCATTCTTAACTAAAAACAATTGTGAATTCTCGTTTCCGCCGATGTCGCGTCCGACGATGACCCAGTCGTCCGTCGGCGAAGGCGACGCGAACTGCACGCGGTCGCTAAAATATGTAATCTGTTCGGGCCAGCCTCCGTCGGTCGAAACGCGCCAGAGTTGCATCGTTCCGGTCACGCCCGAAAGATAAAATGCATATTTTCCGTCGTGGCTGAACCCCTCGAATACGTGTCCGCGAATGTTTAAATAACGTTCGAGATCGAATTCGCCCGCGACTCTCGCGACGGCATCGACGGGCCGCGCCTTCATTCGCGCGGCGTCGTTCGCGGCGCATGCGCCGAAAGTTAATAAACCAAGAATGAATAATACTGATTTTCGCATGGGAAATTTATAGTTTTCGACGTTTTCTATCGTAAATAATCGTCCGGCGCGCGGGACGCCCGGCCATTCCGATGCCGTTCGCGCGCGCTCGATTGTTAGGATCCGCGCCCCCGTGTCACGGAAAAAAGCGCGAAAGCCGCTTGCGTTCGCCGCCGCCGCAGGCGAGAACCCGAGTCCAAGATCCACCGCGTGAGCGAAATCATCCCGAAAAACGCCGCGCCACGCCGCCTCGGCGCGGGCACTTGTGTATTGATCGGCCTCACGACGATCGTCGGCGGCGGAATCTACGCGCTGCCGCCGCTTCTCGTGAGCACGATCGGCCCGCTCTCATTCTTATCATTTGCGGGCGCGACGGTGGTCGCGGTCTTCATCGGACTGATGACCGCCGAGGCGGGTGGAACCACCGAAGCGACGGGCGGAGCTTATCAATATGCGCGCGTCGCGTTCGGGCCTCCCGTTGGATTCGCCGTCGCGTGGCTCGGCTGGGCGAGCAATATTATTGCGTGGACCGGCATTTCGATCGGACTCGCAAAGCTTCTCGATTTTTATGAACCGGGCCTCGGCTCGGGCGAAAACGGAAAGTGGATCGCGACGGGAGAAATAGTAATTTTCGGAATAATTAATATCTTCGGCGCGAAGCCCGGCGCGCGCGTTTCGAACGTCATAACCGTCGTCAAACTGCTGCCGCTGTTCTTTTTTATAGCGATTGGATTACTTGTATTCGACACGAAACCCTTCGAAGGCGGACTGCAAAAACTGCAGGCGGCCGGCGCCGGCGGAATCGCGATTACAATTTATCGATGCTTTTTCGCCGCGAGCGGATTTGAAAACATCGGCGTCATCGCGGGCGACGTCGTCAATCCGAAGCGCGCGATTCCCCGCGCGGTTTTGATCGCGATCGTCGCGTCGAGCGCGCTCTATGCATTCATACAAATATCCGCGGTCGCGTCCGGCGCCAATTTGTCCGCGTCCGCCGCCGGCGGCGAGTCGACGACGACCGCGCTGCCGATCGCGGCGCGCGAAATCGGAACAAAATTAGTATCCGGCGGCTTCGGGCGCGCCGCTTTTTTGATATTATTAATCGGCGCCGCCGTTTCGATGGCCGGATTCTGCGCCGGAATCGCGCTCGTCGCGCCGCGCTATCTGTTCGCGATGGCGGGCGACGGATTTCTTCCGAAACAATTGATACAAACGGACAAGGACGGCACACCGCGCGCCGCCATCGCCGTCGTCACCGCGATCGCCGCCGCGCTCGTCTGGCGAGCCAACTGGCTCGATCTTCTCGATACAAATGTGCTGATCGCGCTCTTCCAGCATTCGATAACGATACTTGCCGCGTGGAGACTGCGATTCCGCATAGCCCGCGAGGGGCGCTTCATCGCGCCGGGCGGACCGGCGACGCCGTTGATCGCGCTCGGATTGATATTTATATTATGTCTTTTCGCGTTTCAACAACCGCCGCCGGAAATGGCGAAACTCGTTCAGCCGATTTCACTGAAACAATTTCAGGCCATCGCCATCATTCTCGGCACCGGCGCCCTGATCGCGATCATTTCAAAAGAACTCATTAATAAAAAATCCGGAAGTTCCGCAACATGACCATTCACGAAATCCGCATTTTTGAACTTCACGAAGGCGTTTTGCCCGACGATTTCATTCATTTCTTCCAAGGCGACGGGACGAACGGCCTGCGCGCCGCCTTGCGCGCGTCGGAAATCCGCGTGCCGGGGATGTGGCGGACGCACGGAAGGCCGAAAGGCGCGAACGCGGAGATCGTTTGGATTCGTGAATTTAAGAATAATGAGCACAAAAACGCGGCCGTCGATCGATTGTATAAATCATCGCTCTGGCTCGAACATTTAAAAGCGCGCTCGGACAAAATTGTAAAGAACGTCGAGACGTTCGACATGACTCCCGTTCAGGCATTCGAACTCGCGAAAGGACCGCGCGATCGCGGATTCCATGAATTGCGGCACTACCGACTTGCGTCGAACGCGCTTCCGAGAATGTTAGCGTTCTTCGAGGACGTCCGGCGTCTCGTCGGCGAACGCGGCGTGCGCGTGCTCGCGTGGTGGTGCGCCGATTATCAAAATAGCGAACGCTTTTTGTGGCTTCGCGAATTCGCGGATTTCGAAACGAAAATAAGGTTGAGCAAGGAAATATACGAAAGCGAATTGTGGCTTTCGAAATTCAAACCGAGGGCGATGGGCGTGATCGAGGAGCGCGTCGTTCGCGATCTCGAGCCCGTCGCCGCGGCACGCATCGGCGGCCACGACCCCGTCGATTGTTAATTAATAAGAGTAATATTACTCATGAAAGGGCACGCCAACAACGCGGCCGTTGTGACGTATCTCGAAGATGCGCGGATCAATCCTTCACGTCGTAACAAATAATCCAGCTTTTCCCGCACGAAACGATCCCGCCCTCGACTTTATACAAATCCCCGAGCGCCTCGTCGCCGCGAAGGGGCAGGCGCGTCGACGGATCCACGGGCAGAGGCAATTGCCAGACGTCGCGCACAGGGCGCTCGGCGACATAAAGAGTAATTCCGTGATTCGTCGGAATGAATATATTCTGCCCGAGAATCAGCGGCAGTCCGACCGGCTGTTCGCCGGGGCCCATCGGTTCGTTGTCGAGCATGCGCGTCGCCGGATTGAAATCGAACGATGTCAACGTGCGGCGCACTTGCTGTTCGCGACCATACAATAACGACCGCGAATCCACCGCGCCCGCGAGTCTTGAAAATAATGCATCGCGGCGGCGCTGGGGCGCGCGATCGAAGGCCATCGGCAATGGAACCGCGGCGCCCGGCATTCCCGCCTGCGGGGGCGCGAGATCCAATTCGAGAGCATATAAATAATCCGAATCGCTTGGACTTAAATATACAATAGATCCTGCCGCGGCCGGCGCGCTCGCTTCGTAACCCTGAGGCTGGGCCGAGCGCTGCAGGCGCAGAAGCCACGCGATTTCGCCGTCGAGCGGATCGACGGCGGCCACGATCCCCAGTTCGGTTGCTATAATAATCACACCGCCATGATAAAGAAGCGGCTGCGGCGCAACGGCGTCGATCCGGCCGACGAAGCGGCGCTCGTCCTTCGGCGTCGCGCTGCTGCCCTTCGCGATCATTCGATGATATAATTGGGCACCGGTCGCGGCGTCGAATGCGTCCAAAAACGTCGACGTGTCGCCGGCGAGATGGATCGAAGCTGTAAAGATCCGGCCGCCCACCGCGAGCGCGCCGTCGCAATAAAATAAACTATCCTGATCCTTAATCTCGGCCGACGGTGTGTTTGTTAGTTTTCCCGCGGCGCGCGACCATAATAAATTAACGCGCGCGTCGGTTTTTTCATATACCCAGATCGAGCCGCCGGCGGTCGCCGCCAAGAATCGTCCGTCGGTCGACGGCCGCGCGCGGCGCTTGCCGAGGAATGCTAATTTTTTATCCGCCTCGTTCGCGGAAGCGTCGGGCGCGGGAGCGGCAGCGGTCGCGCGGGCGGACAAATCGAGGATTCGCTGGCGGACGGCGCCTGTCTTCGCATCGAGAATAAACAAATCGCCAAGTGTTTGTATCGCGATCCGGTCGCCCATGTCGGCCGCGGAGCGTTCGATCGGTTCGGTTAAATTAACTTTAAATTCCGGCGGCGGAACGGGAAAGCGCCACCGTTCCGCGAACGCGGCGATCGCGGGCGACGGTTTTGTAACTTTCGAATTGATAAAATCCTTCGGCGAAACCGCGCCCGTCGCGGCGAGGCGGCCGATTTCCGCATCGCTAATGTTCGCGGGCGCGCCGTCGCCGAGCGCGGATGCGAGCGCGCGTTCGCGTTTCCACCACTGCGCGCGCTCGATCGCGGTCCCCGCCCCCGAATCAATCACGCGCTTCACGGCCGCGCGGGCGCCCGCGAGATCGCCGCGCTCGAGTAACAAATCGAATACTAATAAAAGCGCGCGGCTTGACGACTCGGTCCGCGGATAGGCGGTGGCGCGCGCGACGAGTTCGGGCAGCGTGATCGACGCCGCGAGTTCGGCCTGCGCGGAGCCCGCGTCAGAATTGTATAATTCGAGCGGCTTGCCCGCGAGCGAGACGGCCGCGCGCCGCATCATAACCGTTAAATCATAATAAAGGCGCGGAGCGCTTTCGTCGCGATTGGCGGGCATGAGAAGGCTGGGCATGAGGGGGCCCTGTCCCGCCTGGCGCGCTTCGCGCAGCACGTTTCGCAATTGTGAAAATGCAATTCCCGCCGAATCCACCATCAGCGGTATTGTTTCATTAATTTTCGGCAGCGACGAATCGGGTATCAACGGTACGAATGCCTGCGAACGGAGCGGTCCCTCGTCGCCCGGCAACCCCGGATCGGGCTCGACGTTGCCGCCTTGAAAAATTGCGGCGAGGCCGAGAATCCATGCGCTTGTGATTATTAACATGTTCGCGTTCGCGCGGGAATGATATGGCGGGCGAAATCCGCAAGCGAGGAAAATGTAAGATCGGGCTTTACGTCGCTCGCGGGCGGGGGCGTCGCGCCGCCGCCGCGTCCGCCGCGCCGGTCGATCCACGCCGTTCGTAAGCCGAGCGTTTTCGCCGGCACGTGATCGTGATATAAGCTCTGAGCCACATGTAATATTTCGTCGGGCGCGACCGCGAGCCTCCGAATCGCTTCGTTAAAATGCTTCAATTGCGGTTTATAAGATTCAATTTGATCTGCCGTTACAATTTCATGAAACGCGACGCCGAGCCGTTTCTGGGTTTGCAAGAAAAGATCGAGATCGACGTTCGATACGACACAAATCCTGAAATTTAATGAAAGGGCTCGGAGCGTGTGCGGCACGTCCGGAAAAACCGGCCATTCCGGCAATCCCTTCACGAGCGCATCCGGGTCGCGCACGTCCGCGCCTGCCCGCCGCCCCACGCCCGCGAGCGCGACCCGCAGGATATCTTTATATTTACGAAAAACGCCCGATTCGGCATTCGATTCGGCGTCCGCGTACCATGATAACAATTCCTCGTCCGCCGCCGCGAGCGGTTCGGCCAGTCCCGCGCGCAAATCGCGCAAGAGGCCCCGCTCCCAATCGACGAGCGTTCCATAACAATCAAACGTCAGCGCGCGGACGGCCATTCTCGTTTACGGTTATTGGTTTCATTTTCGAGCATCGGCGATCTTATACAAAAAATCAAGGGACCTTCACGGATCGAATCCGCTCGAAGGATTGAAATGGAATCCGTCGAGGATCCGACGCCGGACGGTCCGGCGCTTCACCGCGCAAACAGCCGCACGAGCACGCCGAGCAGCGGGCTCACGGCAAGCGTGACGGGTATCCCCGCCTTGAAGCGAAATAATAGTATTCCCGAAACGGCGGCCAGCGCGAGCGCGAAAACGTCGAGCGACGCAGGATCCGGAGCGTTAAAATGCAGCGGCCACGCCTCCGCCGTTCGCACACTCCTGAAAAGTGTATAAAACGAGAATACTACAGAAAGATTTAATATAACGCCGACGACCGCGATCGCGCGCGGAATGGTTTTTTAACGATCGGCGGCCGACGCGAAAATCACCGCCGCGCCGGGAAATATAAATAATGTTCCGGCGGCCATCGCGCCGCGCCAGCCGTGCAGCAGCCATCCAAGATATGTAGCAAGTTGTTGCGCTTCGGGCCCCGGCAACAACATACAATAATTCAACGCGCGCATGAACCGCTCCTCGCCAACCCAACGTTTCTCCTCCACGACCACGCGATGCAACATAGCAATCTGCGCCGCCGGCCCGCCAAAATTAAATAATCCGATCTTCATCCACGTACCCGCCGCGGAGGAAAAAGAGACGGCGGTGGGTGGCGGAGAAATGGACATGGCGCTCGGATTTGACGATTGCGTTGTGTCGCCCGATCCTGCCACGGATTGTGTAGATTTTCCCGTCACGACGCATTCGAGGCGCAATCCCGGACAAAGTGAGTACCAGACTTCGGTCGAGTCACAGAGCCGCGACTGAAGTGTCACGGATGGTGAAGGAGTACGGCTTCCCAATGCGAAGGAACTGGACGAGCACGTCTCTGCCGCCTTGTTCCAAATGAATAACGGCTATACTGAATCGCAATTCACATGATTGAACAAATCAAAATTCAAAACTTCCGAATGCTCCGCGACGTGGATGTGGAATTGAAGCCTCTCACGGTTCTGATTGGTGCTAACAATTCGGGGAAGTCGAGTTTTTTGTTGGCGATTCAGAGATGCTTGAGCCTCACGGGAAACCGCGGACCAGATGATATTTGGCGCCGGAATTCCAATGTTCCTGCACAATTTCGTCTGAAGACCGTCAGCCAAGGAGACTCGTTTTTCGCTAATCTTCAAATATCACATAATTCCAATCCTGCGTTTGATGGTGGAGCGACGCGATTGAAGGACGCGAGTGGCCCCGCGTTCCTGCTTCACTTGCCGACGAACCAACCGGTATTGGCTGGTTCGGCAATTCCCGACGCTGGCGGCACTCCGGGCTTGTCCTCTGACTTTTCCTGGGTTCCGGGATTTCTGGAGCATTTATTAAGAGTAGATCGAGTTCGATTTGATAATATTTTAGGCGAAGCGCGCAAACTGGTCGGCGGGCTGGATGACATACGAGTTCGTGCAAACAACGCGGAATATCGAACTGTAACCTTCGTCTTTGAAGGAAAGAATGAACTAAATCAGAGCGAAGTTTCAACTGGAGTCAAGATATTATTATATTTTCTTTGTCTGGCTCATCATCCAAATCCGCCACGGACCATACTCATTGAAGAGCCGGAAAATGGCCTCCATCCTGCGCGCTTAAGTGACGTCGTAACTGTTTTACGATCACTTACAAAAGCAGGGCAGAATCGTCAACCCGTGCAGATCATCGTATCCACGCATTCGCCATACCTATTGGATCGCGTCGATCTCAACGAAGATCAAGTGCTAGTATTTCAGCGTGGCCCCGAAGGTGACGCACGTGTCGCGCCTGTCGATCGCGATGGCCTTAAGCATTTCTTGGACGACTTCATGCTTGGCGAACTTTGGTATAATCGCGGAGAAGCCGGATTGGTTAAACCTGAAAAGCCCACGTAATCATATTCTAACATGAGCGTTGAAATACATCTTCTCGTGGATGGGGAAAGGGACGCGAAGGCCCTGCCTCACATTATTCATAATATACTGGAATCCAAACCGGAATGCAGGTCGATCACGTCGTTTTCGCCGCGACATTGGAAAGACCTCCGATTCCATAATCGCGACAAGAAGGCTCGGCTCCAAGGATACGCAAAGAAATTACAATATATTATTGACGAGAATCATAATGGCATTGGCCGTGCTATTGTCGCAGTCGTGGACCGAGATCGCGATGCCGATGGCGCGCGTGTTCGTGAATTGCGAAGTACGCGCACAGATGCACGTTTGCAGGCAATTCGAGTTCCGCTGGCCATTGGCGAGGCAATTCCTCACGGCGAGGCTTGGCTACTTCCCGATCGCCATGTCGTTGCCGGAGTATTCGAGGTTGACCCGGCTGAAGTGAATATCAAAGCAAAATCGCCCAAAGACGAATTGCAACGACTCGGCGAGAAGAAAATTACAAAAGAAAAATTCTCCGATCGCCTGGAGACGCTCGCCAAAAAAGTTCGCGTACATGTCATCGCCGATCGGTCCGACAACGGCTTCGCCGAATTCGCCGAGGATATTAAGAAAGAACTTGGCTCTCTATTCTCGGGCGCGGCAAGCTCTTAATAATTATTAATCCCCAGGCTCCGGCCCGCCGCGGGTGATGGTTCTATATATTCTACGATTGTACTGATAGTCCGTGCGCAGCGCGAGCGCTTCAGATTTGTAAGCGATGATTCCGGCGGCGATGGCGTCTTTGCGGCGGCGGAGTTCGACGTTCTTCTTTTGTGCCGCGTCTCGCGATTTCATTGCGGGAAGGGTTCCGGAAACGGCGAGCCAGCCCGCGGCTCCGGCGAGAATGAGCGTCGATATCGGCGTCGACCAGGAGAAATTTTTGAAGTTGAACATTATTTAATTAATGATTAACGAGCCTGATAAAAATTAACGCACGCCGCGCTTGAAATACGCGCCGCCGTAGATTGCCTGGGTTCCGAGTTCTTCTTCGATTCGTAATAATCGATTGTATTTTGCGATGCGGTCGCTCCGGCAGAGCGAACCGGTTTTGATCTGGCCCGCGTTCGTGGCGACGGCGAGATCGGCTATTGTAGTGTCTTCGGTTTCGCCCGAGCGGTGCGACACAATATTACGATAACCGGAACGCGTCGCCATCGCCATCGTGTCGAGCGTTTCGGTGAGCGTTCCGATTTGGTTTACTTTAACCAATATCGCGTTGGCGATGCCTTTGTCGATGCCCTCGCGAAGGCGTTTTACGTTTGTAACAAAAAGATCGTCGCCGACGAGCTGCACGCGCGCGCCGATGCGCTCCGTGAGTTGTTTCCACGAGGCCCAGTCGTCCTCGGAGAGTCCGTCCTCGATCGAGACGAGCGGAAAATCCTTCGCCCACGATTCATATAAATCGATCAAATAGGTTCCCGAAACTTCCTTTCCTTCAAAATGATACTTTCCATTTTTATAAAACTCCGTCGCCGCCACGTCGAGCGCGAGTGCGACGTCGTCGCCCGGCTTCAAACCGACGCCGCGGATCGCCGAATTTAATAATTCGAGCGCTTTTTGATTGGATTCGAGCCGCGGCGCAAATCCGCCTTCGTCGCCAACGGCCGTTGCAAGTTTCTTCGATGTTAATTCTTTTTTCAGCGCGTGAAAAATCTCGGCGCCCCAGCGCAGCGCCTCGGAAAAACTCGGCGCGCCGTGCGGAACGATCATGAATTCCTGAATCGACAATCCGTTGTCGGCGTGCGCGCCGCCGTTCAATACGTTCATCAACGGCACCGGCAGAACGCGCGCGGCGCTCCCGCCGATATAACGATAAAGCGGCAGGTCGTGTTCGGCGGCGGCCGCTTTCGCGATCGCGAGCGAGGCGCCGAGAATTGCATTCGCGCCGAGATTGCTTTTATTAGGAGTTCCGTCGAGATCGATGAGCGTCCGGTCGATGTGCGCCTGATCGTCCGATTCGGCGCCGCGGAGTTTCTCGGAAATTGTAATATTTACATTACTGACGGCCTTGCGAACGCCCTTGCCGCCGTAGCGTTTTTCGCCGTCGCGCAACTCGTTTGCTTCATGCGCACCCGTGCTCGCGCCCGAAGGAACGGCCGCCATGCCGACGGCGCCGCTGCTGAGAATGCATTCGACCTCAACGGTGGGATTGCCGCGCGAGTCGAGAATTTCGCGGGCAACGAGGGCAAGGATTTCGGACATGATTTACTTTGAATCGGGCGCTTCGCGGGACGACGAGTTTAAGGATTGCCTTCGAAGGACAAGGCAAAAAATTCATAAATTAAAAAAAAGCGCGAGGACTTGTGCCTCGCGCTTTTTGTTAATACCAGCTGGGTCGACCCGCGTTACTGCGGCGGATTTTCGCCCGGCTTCGGCTCCGGCTTTGGCGCAGGTTTCTTCTCGTCCGTCCCGGAATCGCCGTCGCCGCCCTTCTTATGTTTTTCGGGCGGCGTGTCGCCTTTGCCGCCGTCGGCAGGCTTCCCCACCTTGCCTTTCATACTGTTTTTCATGAACTTCAACGCTCCGGCGATCTCTTCTTTATCGAGCGCGCCGTCTCCGTTGGTATCGGCGAGATTGAAGCCCTTCGGCAGCGGCCATTCGTCTTCGCTGACGAGTCCGTCTTTGTTCGTATCGTATTCCTTCACAACTTCGTCCGGCGTCATGTTGGCGAGTTTTGCCATCGTGGCTTTCATGTCCGGCTTTTGTTTGTTCTTATCTTTTTCGGGATCTTTCTCCTTTCCCTTTTCGCCGTCTTTATTCTTGCTTTCTTTATTTAAGTATTCGTCCTTGGAGATTTTGCCGTCGGCGTTCTTATCAATTTCCTCGAACCAGCCGTCGGGAATCTTAAATTCGGTGGCGGATACTTTGCCGTCTTTGTTTGTATCCATCAATTCGAGATACATCGCGCCGACGTCGGCCGCGCCGCCCTTCCCGTTGCTCGTCGCGTTGCCCTTGGGTTTGTCTTTGCTGCCGCCTTTGTCGTCTTTGCCCTTGTCGCGCGGATCCTTCATATTTGGATCGGCGGGAAGGCGCTTGAGTTCATCTTTATCAAGCGACTTGTCGGAATTCTTATCGAGCCACGCAAACGTGGTTTTTGTTAATTCTTCCGGAGTTACAAATCCGTCTTTATTGGTATCGACCTTATCAAATTGGAGCGCGCCAACGAGCTGTCGCGCCGGGGAAAAATAACCGCCGCCTCCTCCGCCTTTGCCTTGGGGGGATGGCGCGAGGATTGCAAATATTGCAGTGATCAACGTGGCCGTGAGCATCGAGTAGTTCCAAAAAAGAGAAGGTGACGATCTGCAAAACCACCAAGTGGATTTCGGGTTTCGGGATCCTTTCTGATAACCGCAAGCATCCGTAATTAGCGATTGAACTCAAGGGGTGTCAGAATTGACGCGGATTCGTGCGACATTCCTGTCACACGTACCTGCCACGGGCTTCGGCGTTAACTCACTTTCCAAAAGCTGGTTATGGTCTGGTTCCAGGTCAAAGACGGTCGACCGCCGCACCGATTATGGCAGGCGCGCGCGTCTATCTATAAACAGCTTGACGACGCCGACCCCTCGGCGGGAGTAACCCATGGTACATGTCGACTTTGACCAAATTGAGAATTGTGACAACTACTCGAGCGTTCCCAACGGAACCTACATTTGCCAAGTGGCGGAGGTCCGCGTTCGACCGGGAAACGACGGCGTCGAACGATGGGGTATTCGTTGGATTGTTCTCGAGGGACCCTTCGCCGGGCGAACGGCGGCTTGGGACAATCTTTCTTTTGCGTCCGTGGGACTGCGGCGCACGAAGCTAATTTTGTCGCGCCTCGGTGTTCCCGTGAACGGGCCGCAGGAGATCTCGTCGTCCGATGTCGAAGGTCGGCGCGGAAAAGTGACGGTCTATTCGCAAGAGCGAGTCGATCCAGTGACTCAAAGACGAATTATTGCTAATCGGGTTCCATTCGCGGGGGTCGAGGCGCTTACGCAGGAGGAATCGTCCTCGGTCTTTGAATCGTCGAGTGTGCAGGGAGCCGAGCCGTTGAGCAGTACGCAGAGTAGTTCGCAAGACGAGGGAGAAGACTCAGTTCCGTATTAACATCCCGTTCTCCGCTGCTTCCGACTGCGAATTCAGGCAGCGGAAGGTAAATTGGTTTCGCAATGGATGAACGAAACCTCTTCGCCGTGGCCGAGCAGACCGCCGCGGTTGCTTACGCTCCGTATTCGAAACTAAGAATCGGTTGCACTGTCGAAGCATCCGATGGCAGGGTGTTTCAAGGTTGTAATGTTGAAAATGCAAGTTTCGGTCTGACGATTTGTGCCGAACGGGCGGCCGTGTTTCACGCGCTGTCCATGGGAGCAAAAAAATTGAAACGTGTTGCCGTCTACTCTTCCGGAGATCAAGTGATCACTCCGTGTGGCGCATGCCGGCAAGTGCTCGCCGAGTTCTGTGATGATATGGAAATATTAATGGCCTGTTCGACGGGCGAAGTGAGGCGAACACGGCTTTCAACATTGTTGCCGGAGGCATTTTCAAAAAAATCCGTCCCCGGACAGTCTTGATTGCGCGGCGGCGCGTTTTGTTAATTTTAAGTATATTCGCTCGGAATTTACCGTTGCCCGCTCGGGAATCGATCCATGCAACCGCAACGCGGGCGTAAACGCTCATTTGCCGCCGGATTGATCTTGCTATTGCTGGCGGCGGCGGCCGTCGTTTCGTATCTGTTTATTTATTCTTCCGTGGAACGGTCCGTCGCATCCGAACGGCCGGTTGCGAATGTTGAGGATCGTTCGGGCAACGCCGCTTCGTCGCACTCCGCCGCCGAGGCGACGAGTTATTCGGCCGATGCCGCGGCCCGGGAGGACGGTGTCGAAGAGGAGGTTACCGGCCTATTTGATATTTACGGTTCGGTTCGCGGACCCGCCGGAGAACGGCTCGATGGTGTCGAAGTTGTCGCAAGGCGTCAGTTTCGCACGGCGGCCGCGTCGGTCGGCGCCGAGAAAGAGCAGACGAGCGGAAAACCGCTCGCAAGAACCGTTTCGAACGCGGATGGCGGCTTTTTATTAAAAAACGTACCTTTGCGAACGATGTTACTAATTGCGAGAAGCGGAAATCTCGCGCCGGCTTTTTGTGTCATCGATCGCCGCGATTTACTGGCGCGGCCCGCGAGGTACGGACCGCTAACATTACAATTATCCGAGGGATTTACAATAAAAGGACGCGTCGTCGACGCGACCGGCGCGCCCGCCGCCGATGCGATCGTTCATTACGAACTTGAGCGAAAATCCGCGAGCGGCGACGTCGAATGGTGCGATTTTGGATTCGCGGGCGACGCGGCGGCCGCGACGCGCGCCGACGGATCGTTTATTTTCACGAATGTGGCGAGACCGCGCCGCGAAATCTTTATAATCGCCGGCAGCGGCGACGGATGCGCTACGGCGAAGATTTCCGCGGGCGAATGGCCGCCCGCGCAGGACGTTGAATTAATAATAACAAAAAGAGTCGTGCGCGACGGCGTCGTGCTCGACACGGAGGATCGTCCGATCGTCGGTGCGAGGATCGGATTCGGCCGAGCGCGCGCCGCGTCGGGGCCCGAAGGGGCGTTTCATTTACAAATCGACCCGCGGGACGTCGAGTGGCAGGGAAGGCTGATCGTTTGGGCGGCCGGATTCGCTTCGTTTTCGGAGGATCGCGAAATTCGGTCCGCGGCCGCGGACTCGTGGCGGATTCATCTCGGACGGGGAGTCGCGGTCACGGGAAAAGTAGTAAACGATCGCGGCGAGCCGGTCGAAGGAGCGATCATTACATTTGAGGGGCGCGCATTCCTGCCGGGCAATCAGCGGATCGCGGATCTCGGCCTCGCGACCGCCTGCGCGCGGTTGCATTCATTGGAAACGGTTACTGTTAAATCCGGCGAGACGGGCGAGTTTCGCGCGGACGCGCTGCCGATGGAATCGCTCATTGTAACGGCGCGCCTTCCGGGCCTCCCCGCGACGTCGCGTCCGATGACGGTCACGCCGCCTTTGGATAATTTACTTTTACAAGTGCCCGCGCCGCCCGCGGGATTCGGCGGAATCGAAGGAAAAGTCGTCGACCGTGCGACACGCCGCGTAATCTTAAATTATAAATTATTCGCGATCACGAGATGGGGAACGCTTTCGGCCGTCACCGATGGCGACGGCAATTTTCGCGTCGATCGGTGTCCCGCAGGCCGGATGACGCTGCGCATCGCCGCCCGCGACGGCGCCGCGTTCGCCGCGGTGGAGCGAGTATTTACATTGGAGGTCGGCGAAGACAGGCGCGATCTGTTATTCGAGGTCGGCGGCGAAGGTATTATTAAAGTCGTCGCCGAATCCAAGCCAAACGCGAACTTGGATAATGTCGAAGCGGTGTTGCTGCCGGTGGAAGGCGACGGACTTGCAGACGCGATTCCCGCTCCGGCGAAATTGATTCATAATATTTTCACGTGGGAACACGTGCCGCCCGGACTCTACGCCGTGGCCATTTCCAACGGCGGCGTCGCCATCGCGTCCGCGCCGCGCATCCGCGTCGCGCCCGGCGAGACGATCGAATCGAAAGTTAAATTAATAAAAGGCGCGATGCTGATGGTCGCCGTCCGCCCGCGCGAGGATTCGGCGACGCTCGCGCCGTACGGAATCCGGGTTCGGGACGCGGCGTCGAATTCAATTATATACGATCAACGGCCGGGGCCGACGAGGCCGATGGCGGGGGCCGGAGCGCATGTCATCGTGCCGCCCGGCGAGTATATCGTTAGTATCGATCGCGGCGACCAGACGCTTTCGGAACAGCGCGCCCGCGTCGCCGAAACCGACGGCGCGGTGGCGATATTCGACATTGAAGCCGATCCTCCGAAATAATCGTTTACTATCATTTTTTTAACGGAATGGACGCGAAACATACAGATCCGCTCGAGCGAATTCGATGGCTTCGATCGGAGATCGCGCGGCATGATTATTTATATTATGTCGCGGCGCGCCCGGAGATCGCCGATGCCGAATATGATATTTTGTTCAAGGAACTTCGCGAACTCGAGCGGGAGTCTCCGCTGTATGCGTCGCCCGATTCGCCGACGCAACGCGTGGGCGGCGGAACGCCCGGCGGCGAATTTGTTAAAATCGCGCACGCCGTTCCCATGTTGTCGATCGACTCGTTGTTTACAGCCGATGACGTTCGCGAATTCGACGCGAGAATTCGAAAATCATTACAGATCTCCGGCGTGGAATATGTTTGCGAGCCGAAATTCGACGGAACGTCCGCGTCGTTGTTATTCGAAGACGGCGTTTTCGTTCGCGGCCTTTCGCGCGGCGACGGATCGGTCGGGGAGGATATAACAGTTAATCTGCGGACGATTCGTACGATTCCGCTGCGCTTGCGCGGTCCGCGCGTTCCGCCGCGCCTCGAAGTTCGCGGCGAAGTTTTGTTATCGCACGCGGCGTTCGCGCGGCTCAACGAGAGAATGCTACAAAACGGCGAGACGCCGTTCGCGAACCCGCGCAACGCCACGTCGGGGACGCTGCGCCGACTCGACAGCCGCCTCGTCGCCGAGCGCGGCCTCGAATTCATTCCATGGGGATTTCCGTCGCCCGCGCAGCTCGGCATCGAATCGCACGCGGAAGGAATGGACCGGCTCGCGGAATTCGGATTTAAAATTACAAAAGAGCGCGTTGTGTGCGAAGGCGTCGATGGAATATTAGCATTCCACGACGGCCTTGAATTGCGGCGCGATTCCGTCGGATACGATCTGGATGGAATTGTAGCAAAGGTGAACGCATTCTGTTATTGGGAAACGCTCGGGTCCACATCGCGATCGACGCGATGGATGCTTGCATACAAATTCACGCCGCGGCAGGGGACGACGCAAATATTACAAATCGACGTTCAGGTGGGGCGCACCGGACGGCTCACGCCGCGCGCCGTGTTGTCGCCGGTCGCGATCGGCGGCGCCACGATTTCGCACGCGACATTACACAATCCGGGATTCGCGCGCGCTCTCGACGTCCGCGTCGGCGACACGGTGGTCGTCGAGCGCGCGGGCGACGTCATTCCCAAGGTAGTTACAGTTGTTCGCGAGCGGCGGCCGGATGAAACTATACAATTCGAAATGCCGCGAAATTGTCCCGCGTGCGCGTCGGAGGCCGTCGCCGAAGGGGAATATTTAATATGTCCGAACGCCTCCTGTCCCGCGCAGATCCGCGAACGCGCGCTGCATTTGGCGTCGCGCGGCGCGCTCGCGATCGACGGCCTCGGAGAAAAGCTCGTCGGACAATTGTGGAATTCGGGGATGTTGCGCGAATTGCAGGATCTTTTCGCGCTCGACGCGGTGAAACTCGCGGAACTCGACCGGTTTGGTAAAAAGTCCGCCGATAATTTAATTATACAAATCGAGCGGTCCAAGCATGCGCCGCTCGACCGTTTTCTGGTCGCGCTCGGAATTCCCGAAGTCGGCGAATCCACGGCAAGAATTCTTGCGCGGCGGTTTGGTAGTCTTCAGATGCTGCGCCTTGTATCATGTGTGAACAAAGAGGAATTATTACAAGTGGACGGCGTCGGACCGGAGATGGCGAACGCGATTCACAGTTTTTTTAGTCTTCCGTCCAATATTAAGATGATCGACGCGATGCTGGAGCGCGGAGTGAAACCGGTCGAGACGGCGGCGCCGGTCGCGGACGGTCCGCTTTCGGGGATGACATTTGTATTCACGGGGACGATCGAGGGACGCGCGCGCGATGAGGCGGGCGCCGAGTTCGAAAAACTCGGGGGCCGCGTCGGCGACAGCGTTTCGGCCAAAACGGATTTTGTCGTCGCGGGCGCGAACGCGGGTTCGAAACTGGCCAAGGCCGAAAAACTCGGCGTGCCGGTGCTCACTACCGCCGACTTCGAAAAAGTGCTCTCAGGAGAATTAATATTACAAAAACGCGCCGCTCCGAAAAGTAGGAAAGCAAAATGACGCGCGGATTATTTTTTATATTATCGTCGTTTGCGGCCGCCTGCTCGTCCGCGCCGCTCACGATCGAGCCTCGAATCGTCGCATCGGGGCGCGAAGCCGGATTGGATGTTCCCGTCGAGGCGGTCTTCAAGTCGGCCGCGGAATTTCAGGAATACTCAAAAGCGCTTCATAAACGATATCCGAATACCGACGTGCCGGTCTCGGCGCCAAATGTCGACTTCGGCGCCGAAATATTAATTTTAATTCTCGGCGGCGAATCCGAATTTGATCAAAAAGTCGTCGTCCCGAGGATTTGGTATTCCGGCAGCACGTTACTTATCCGCTGGACGCGCATTCACGAGCGCGCGGACCGAGTCTTTAATGATGATGACTCTTCCCTTCCGGCGCCGCCGAGTGAACCCGAGCCAAGGATCCGTCCGTTTCTGCTTGCCGCGATTCCCGCGCGGAACGGCCCGATCCGATTTTTAAATACGCGGCAGTTGCTCGACGCCCGATAACTTTAATTTTCGCGGGCGCGGAAGTATTCTTTATATCAAGTATATACATTGAGACTCGCGCTCGCCACCTGCGAAGATTTTCCGCGGCTTCCGCCCGACGACGCGCCGCTCGTGCGGGCGCTCGAATCGCGCGGAGTCGAGGCCGTGCCCGAGGTGTGGACAGATTCGGGAGTTGTTTGGAACGACTTCGACGCCGTCATTGTTCGGGCGACGTGGGACTATTGCGATAAATTCGAACAATTTAACGATTGGGTCTCGACCGTCGCGCGGCAAACGCGAATCGTAAATTCGGAGAAAATAATCTCGTGGAATTGTAAGAAACTCTATTTGTTAGAGTTGGCCGGAAGGGGAATTCCGATTCCCGAAACGATTTATCTAAAAAAGGGAAGCAAACCCGACCTGCGCGCGATTTTGAATTCGCGCGGCTGGCGCGAAGCGGTGATCAAGCCGATCGTCGGCGCGACGGCGCGCCTCGCGATGCGCTTTACGATTGAACGTCATTCCGCCGCATCGGCGCATCTCGCGAAATGTTTACATTCGGAGGACATGATCCTGCAGCCGTTCCTCCCCGAAGTGCTCGAGTCCGGCGAACTATCGCTCATATTCGCGGGCCTGGAGTTTTCGCACGCCGTCGTGAAGCGTCCGGCGCCCGGCGACTATCGCGTTCAATCCGAACATAAAGGATCCACGGAACCGGCCGCCGGCGACCGCGAAATCGTCGCGCTCGCGCGGCGAATTATATCTTGTGCCCCCGAAGTCCCGGCTTTCGCCCGCGTCGATTTAATATTAACAAAATCGTCGGGACCGCTGCTTGTCGAACTCGAACTGATCGAACCGGAATTGTATTTTCGTCCGTGGCCGGGTTCCGAGGCCAAAATGGCGGATGCGCTCATTGCATATTTAACGAAATGACGCCTGCCCGCCGCGCTCAGGCCATTTTTTCCCAATCGTTATATAAATAGGCGACTTCGCGCGTCAGATCGGCGTGTCTTTTTTGTAATTCTTTCATTTTCGCCGCGTCGCGGTAGTTTTCCTCGAGCGTCATCGCCTCCGCGGCTTCCGCGGCCTGGAGTTCGAGCGCGGAAATCTGCTCCTCCAATTGTTGTAACTTAAACGAATTCTTTCGTTTACTTTCCGGTTTGGATTCCCTCGACTGCGGCGAGGATTTGTCGCGTTTTTCCTGACGCTCCTTTTCTTTTTGTTGTTCTCTTTTCTGGCGCTCGCGCTCGTTGACTTCGCGCTCGCGCGCCGCGCGCGACGCTTCGTCGCGCTGACGGCGTTTGCGCTCCGCATATTCTGAATATCCACCGGGATAAAGTTGCGTTTTTCCATCCTCGATTTCGAGGACGCGATCGCAAACATTATCCAAGAATTGTCGATCATGGCTCACGACGACGATGGCGCCTTCATAACCGTCGAGCGAATCTTCGAGCGATTCGCGGGCCTTGATGTCGAGGTGATTCGTCGGTTCGTCTAATATTAAGAATGTGTGTTGCATCAATACTAATTTTGCGAGAAGCACGCGCGCGCGTTCGCCGCCCGAGAGCATGCGAATCTCCTTTTCGACGTCGTCGCCGCTGAATAGAAATCTGCCGAGGTGGTCGCGCACCTGCTCTTCCGTGAGATCGCGGCGCACACCGTGAATTTCCTCGATGATACTCTTCGATTCGTTCAATCCCGTCAGGTTTTGATCATAATAACCGGGCGTCGCGTTGCTTCCTAATTTTAAGAATCCCTCCGTCGGTTTGAGCTGCCCGACGAGACACTTTAAGAATGACGTCTTCCCGGCGCCGTTGGGACCGATCACGGCGAGGCGTTCGCCGCGCTGAAGTAAACAATCCAGATGTGAAAATAAAATTCGGTCGCCGAATCCAAATGATAAATCGCGCGCGTCGAAGGCGACGTCGCCGCCGCGCGCGCCGCCGAAACGGATTTTGGGCCCGCGCGCGTCGCCTTTCGGACCGTCGAGAACCTCCAATCGCTTCAATCGTTTCAAACGGCCTTTCGCCTCGGCGGTTCTTTGCGAACCCATGTTGCGCCGGATGAAATCCATCTCTTTATCGATAAAAGACTGCTGATTCGCGACGGCGCGTCGCAGTACATCATCGTTAAATATTTTTTGCTCGCGGCTTTTTGTATAATTACCGTCGTAACGGATGAGCCGGCCGTGTTCGAGATCGAGAATCGCGCTCACCGTGCCGTCGAGAAAACGCCGGTCGTGCGAGACCGCGATCATCGCGCCATTATAAGTTTTAAGAAACTCCTCGAGCCATTCGACGCCGCGGTAATCGAGGTGATTCGTCGGTTCGTCTAATAGTAATAAATCAAATCCCGCGACGAGAACGCGGGCGAGCGAAAGGCGGCTCTTCTCGCCGCCCGAGAGTCGTTCCGCGGGCGTGTCCCAGCGGTCGCGCGGGAGTTCGAGCCCTTCGAGAACCGTTTCGACGCGATGATGATAATCGAAACCGCCGAGGAACTCGATCCGATGCTGCACTTCGTCCATACGATGTAACAATTTATCGTGCGCCGACTCTCCCGTTTCGGTCGCAAGCTTTTCCGCAATTTCATGATATTCTTTTTCGAGCGTTTGGATTTCATGCAATCCCGACATCGCTTCCTCGAACAACGTCGCGCCGGGCGCGAACGACGGCGATTGATCGACGACGCCGATGCGGAGGTCGCCGCGTTTATGTATACTTCCGGTGTCGGGCGTTTCCTCTCCGAGAATCATACGAAAAATCGTCGTTTTCCCCGCGCCGTTCCGCCCGATCAATCCGAGTTTTTCGCCGTCCTCGAGCGCGAAGGACACGTTTTCGAATAATTTGCGCGCGCCAAAATATTTCGTCGCGCTTTCGAACGATACGAGACTCATTGAACTTTAATTACGATCCTGATTATTACGATTTGTTTTTAATAAAATCCGGCACTACGATGTGCCCGGCCCCGCGCGACGCCTCGGGAATGATTTGTGTAAATGCGCGGCCCGACCAGCGCTCGATCCGGCTTCTGTGTTCGCCCGCGAGTTCGGCGTTGCGCGCGAGCCATGCGGAATTCCCGTAACGCAACCCGAGATCCTCCGCGCGCGCCTCGAGCGAAACGATGGTTGTGTGGGCGACGCTGAAATCCGCGACGGATATTACAATATCTTCGACGCGCATCCGCGGCAAGTCCAGTTCCTCGAAGACGCGTTTTATAAATTTTGGGCGCGCGCCGCTCATCGTTAACACTTCGTCGATCGTCAATCCCCGCAGCCAGTGCGTGATGCAACCGCGTCCCGCATCCGCGAAACCTCGGTGCCGCAGCATCGCGTATCCGACCCATCCGTGATAATTACCATGCGTTCTTGCGCGGCCGAGATCGTGCAAGAGCGCGTTGACGCGGATTTGTTCTATATCAATTCCGTCCCGGCCCTCGGCGAGCGCTGAGGCGATTTTAGTCGCGACTTCCGCGACGACGCGCGAATGCTCCACGAATGCGCTCCCGGGGGGCGCGAGCGACGTTAATAATGAATCCGCTTGGATATAATTCACGAAACGAGCGACGGATCGCTTATATTAATTATTGCGTTTCGCCTCGACAAACAAGAAAGCCTCGCGCGCGATGTTCGCGAGTTCGCCGTACGGCAGGCGCTGTTCGACTTCGGCGCGGGTCGCCCAGACCGCCTGATCGTGTTCTCTGGAGAGTTGTAAAATATCCGTTTTCACGCGCGCGAGATAATAAGTAACTCGCTTCCGGCGCCCGCGATTGCGGCCGGCGGGGAGAACATAAGTACTAACAAAACGGAAATCGGGCTCGAGTTCGAATTCTACAATTCCCGTCTCTTCGGCCAGTTCGCGCCGCGCCGTCGCGTAATCGTCCTCTCCCGGATCGCTGTGTCCCTTTGGAAAACCCCAGTCGCCGCGCGTGCGATTGCGCAGGAGCAAAATCCGATCGGAGGCGCCGTCATTTCGCATGATCAGGACGCCCGCGGCGAGGATGGGTTCTTCGGACGGGTTCATGGGTTGACAATAGTAATCGTTAATTCTGGAGCAAAAACCGCGGGAAGCCAGAGCCTGCGCGGTTTACGATGGAAAATCCCACATGGCAGCACCTTGCACCGGACAACGATGGCGCGGAAACGTCGCGCGGAGCGAACGCGTCGGCGCCGACGGATGCCGCATCGACGTGGCGATTCGCGGTGGCATCGATCAAGTTCGCCCGTCGCAGTTCTTCATGCTTCGGCGCGGAGACGGCGCGGGACCGCTTCTGGCCCGGCCGTTTTCTTTATATCTACAAAAACGCGCCGACGGCGCCGATGAATTGTCATTTTTACTGAAAATTCACGGACCCGGAACGCGGTCGCTCGCCGAACTCGGTCCGGGCGACGGCGTCGAACTCGTGGGTCCGCTCGGCAACGGATTTCCACAAATCGCGCGGGGCGAAAAAATCGTTTGTATCGCGGGTGGCGTCGGAATCGCTACATTTCCGCTCGTTTTCGAAACCGCGATCGCGGAGGGCGCGTCGCCGGGCGATTTGACACTTTGTTTCGGTTCGGCGCGCGCGGATTTATTATATGAATCTGAACGATACAAAGAATACGGAATCCGCGTCCTGCTCGCGACCGACGACGGTTCGGCCGGCGCGCGGGGCAACTCGCTCGATTTGTTAAAAAGCGAAATGGCGTCGGGCGCGATTGTTCATAAAGTTTTTGCCTGCGGACCCGAACGCATGCTTGAGGCCGTCGCGCGTTATTGTTTAAAACAACAGATATCCTGCTTTCTTTCGCTCGAAACGCGAATGGGATGCGGAACGGGCGTTTGCAACGCGTGCGCCGTGCCCGTGAAACCGCGCAGCAACGGCGGCTGGCCGGTCGCGAAAGCGTGCCGCGAAGGTCCGGTCTTCGACGCGCGAAATTTGGTGCTCGAAGAGCGCCATCAGTTTTAATTTAACAATATCGGGCGGCTGCGCACGCCGCGTTATTTTAGTTTATCGAGAAATTCCCGGAGCTGTCGCGCATTCGGAAGATCGGGATGTTCCGCGAGCGTTTTACTTATGATCGCCGCCGCTTGCGCGGGTTTTCCATCGTTAAATAACGCCGTCGCGAGCGCGAGTTGCGCCGACGTCAGACTCGGATCGATCGCGACGGCGCGGCGCAGCGATTCAACGGCTTTTGCTAACATTCCGCGCGAAATATAGGCTTCGCCGAGCGTGGCATGGCAAATAGCGTAATCCGGCTTCAACTCGAGAGCCTTCAGAAATCGCGCCTCCGCGAGTTCGTGGTTTCCCAATTGCGTCAGGGCGATTCCGGCCCACATATAGGATTCGACGTACGAGGGATATTTTGTAATAATTTGATCATAAATGCTCAACGCGTCCTCGGCGCGTCCTTGAATCATGCGGACGCTCGCGATTCCGACGAAGGAATCCAATATGTCGCGATCCGGAACCCAAACGCGGCTCTGAACCCCGCCGTCGACCGCTTTCTTGAATTCGGCGACGGCGGCCTCGAGCGTTTCGTTTTTTTTGTTATTTCCATATTGGGAGAAAATTAGCTTTCCGAGCGCCGTGCTGACCGCGGTGCTGTCCGGCGAGTCGATCCTCGACTGCGCGAGCAACGACGCATCGTCGCGCCAGACCGGCAACCGTTCATGCGAAGTCCATCCGTACGCGCCGAAAAGGAGCACGGCCGGAATATATGCAATCGACAGCGAATAGGCCGCGATGTTCTCGAGAATCCAACCGATGAAAAAGCAAAATGCGAAACTCGGAATATATACATAACATTCCGCGAAAAACGGCTCGTCGAGGTGCTTGGGATCGACGACGCGCGGCGCGACCGAAAGTAATAATAACAATCCGAACGCGGCCGGACGGCGAAGCCGCGGCAATTTTACGGATGCCGCGACCAGCGCCGCGGCCGCCGCGACGGCGGCGAGCGAACTCCACCAGGCCGCGCGCAGCTCCGCCGAGGATTCGCCGATCGCGAGCGAAATCGTCGAAAATGCATTATTTTTGAACGGCCACGCAAGCTCGCCGAGATAATCATGGAATAATTCAAATCTTAACGTTCGGTAACGCCATTCCGGAAGCTTCAATTCCGTCGAATGTAAATAAAATCCGGCGTCGACCCCGTGGATCGCGGCGCGCGCGAGATAATAAACAATGCACGCGGCGGCAAACGCTCCGGCGGGGGCGATCCGCTTCGGGAGCCAGTTTTTCGTACATATCAGATCCATGACGACAACCGCGGGCAGCAGGCCGGCCGCCGCGGCATTCGAAAAGAGCGCGAACGACGCGCACGCAAACGCCCCGATGGCGTGCGCGGCGGCGCGGCGGCGATTCGATGCCGGTTTTTCGCCGGCGAATCCGTCGGCCGCGTTTAAATAAAAAACACATGCTAATAATCCAAAGAAACATCCGAGAGTCTGGCTCATGCCGCGGACGGCCGCAACGCTTTCGACGTGCGCCGGAAAAATCGCGAACGCGAACGCCGCGGCCGCAGCGCCCCATTCATTCAGAAAACGCCGCGCGAAAATATATACAAGCGCCACGTTGGCCGCGTGGATCAGTATATTAATTATATGAAATGCGCCCGCGCCGCCTCCGCCGATCCACCAGCCGAACGCGTACATCGCGTCGGTCATCGGCTGATATATTGTATTTCCGGCCGCGCCGGGCGGAAAATATAGATTCGCCCAGAATCCGGGCGATAGAAAGTCCGCAAAACCCGCGACAGATTTCGCGGCTGGATTCAAACCGATGCGCGCCGCGTCGTCGTATACAAATTCGAATCCTGCCGCGCCGAAATAAATAATAAGCGCCGCGAAAGCGGCGACAAAAAGACCCGGCGAACGAAAGCGAATCATGATGGATGGACGAAGTCGCAACATAGCATTCGCAGGCAAACGCCGTGCGCGGCATTCGGGGCGTCGGTCAGGGGTCCGCTCATTTCAAAAAAAAGGCGGCGATCCTTTCGAATCGCCGCCCTGGAGCCCACGTACGGGCCAAATGCCCTTTGGAAGAATGAGCGGAATCGCAGCTTGCCGTGCGATCCGCCCGCGCGCAACGAATCGGTGCCAAGGTGTCAATCGCGGGTGGTTGTCTCGACCGCCGCGCGCGCTTCGATTTATTGGAAATCTTGCGAGGGAGGAACGGGGCTCCGGAGCCGTTATCTCAAGATGTTAATTATATCAATAAATCAATTAATTCGTCCGCTAGGGAACGTTAATAATTGAAAGATTGCTCACAGGCAGCGGATAAGGCAGCGACGGATTGTAGCGGATAAATTGTAGTATCGCGATGCCGTGAAACGTCGAGGGAACGGTCACGGTCTGCGAGGCGATTCCATTCGCGCCGGTCGGATTTCCGAGATCGAGAAAGTTAAGATCGCCGCATCCGCCGATCGACAATGTGAAATATGGAGGCACCGGGAGCGGCGAAATGCACGAACTGTAGGCAACGAGCGGATAATCGCCCGCGGCCGGAGTTCCATAATAAAACGTCACGTTCGCGCCCGATGCCGGATTGATTGGATCGGCTTGCAGTATGTTCCCCGCGGGAAGATTAATAGTTTCGGCGAGCACGGGACTCGTGCCGGACGGTCCGGTCACCGTGACGTTTACCGAGCCCGCTTCATTCGGCGGAGGCATGAATTTCACCGTAATCGCAGTGTCGTTCAACACAGTAATGTGCGATCCCGAATACGTCGCGGATCCGATTTGTACACTTGTCGCGCCCGTGAACTTGATGCCGTTGATCGTTAGCGTCGGAATCGGCGATGCGATAATTTGAATCGGATTCGGCGAGAAACTTGTAATGATCGGCGTCGGCGGTCCGGCGAGAATCGTCAGCGGGAACGGCGCGGATTTCGTCGATTGCGAAAGCGCGCCCGATTGCCGGACAATGACTTCGCCCGTTGCGGAATTCGCCGGAACAGTAACATTGATCGTCGTGCCGCCGTTCGACGAACTGACGCCGGTTTGCATCACGGGCGCCGGCGGACCGCCCGAAGTGGCGCCCGCGTAATTCTTAGTAAACCAGACCTCGTTGCCGGTCGAGCTGAAGTTGGTGCCCGTAATTGTTATTACGCCTCCGATAAAATTATTGCCGCTTATTGCGGTAATCGCCGGTTTCGAAACTCCGAGTGTTCCATAAATGGCGGCTTCGCCGTTCGTGTCGTCGGTTTCAATCGTGCGCAAATTGTATGAACCCGTCTGGGACGTGAATGCATACATCGTCGCATTGCCGTCGGCCGAGTGACCGAGGCCGAGCGCGTGACCGATTTCATGCGCGGCAATGCCCTGAATGTCGGTGCTTTGTCCGCCGGTTTCGTTGCCGGGACCGTCGACCCAGTTCCAGCCGTTATTTGATGAATTATCAAATGTGATCGACCAGCCGTTGTTCGACGGACCGGTGACGGCGAATACGCCGCCGCCCAAAAATCCGCCGGCTGAAATCACGCACGACGTGCCGCCGCCGGCGCTGTTGGCCACGCCTTCATACATGAAATCGAAGTTCGAACCGCCATTGCCGAGTCCACCGTTTTGCGACGGATCGCCGTTGCCGTTTCCGGCGCGCTTTTGCGAGGCCCATTCTGCGGCCGCTTTCCAGCACGACATGGCCGCGCCGGTGGCTCCTGGAAAATTAGCATCCGCCGCAACGTTATTATTCGACGCGGCGTCCGTAAATGAACTTTGATCGACTTGAAATCCCGTCGACGAGGCGTTCAGGGACACTCCAAGCAGAACATATCCGTTGGAGGTTCTCGGCATTGTTAAGAATGCGGCCGCGCCGACGAGCGCGGCGGGGAGGGTGAGTTTCGATAATTTCATATTACTTGCCCCTCCGGATGTCCGCCAGAATTGTAGAAACCTGTTCGCGCAGGTCTTTTACAAATATATTCTTTTCGACCGCGCTGCCCGCGCCTTTGCCGATGATCACGTCGCCTTTCGGGCCGGTTTCGAGCGGAAACACGCCGGCATGGGCCGCCGTCAATGAATTTAAATTATCGCGGCCGCCCCACGACGACTTGACCGCTTCGGAAAAGAAAATTCCTCGCGCGCCGACGCGAGTCTCGATTTCCGACGGCATTTCACTGTTCGGCTCCGCGTCGGATCCGTAGTAAGTGATGGATCGGGTCGCGGTTTTGCCCGTGACGAGATCGTCTCCGGCCACGACAATTGTTGTAAATTCATGCGTAGCGGGCGTTCCGTCCGTCGGGCCGCTCCAGGTCGTTTTCGACTGCACTTCGCCAATAACGGCGGAGTCGACGCGCTGGAGCATTCCGCGAAGATCCAATTGAAGAACTTGCGCAGCGGCAACGGTTGTAGCAACCGCTCCGGCAGCCGCGAAAGCGACAAATGTAGAGAGTTTCAAGGGTGTTGTCCGTAATTGTTACGAAAACAGGGAGAGGGACTTTGTTACACAAACCAAACCGTCGGGCGGCGACGCCGTCCGACGATTTGTTATTTGTTGGAGTTTCCTGAATTTGAAACTGTAATTATTAATTAATTACGCGTCTCAAATCGTTTGGATTCAAATCGCACCGGCGCCTTTCGTGGATGTGGATTGCGCGCGGCGCCTTCTCTATAGAAGGGCCGACGAGTGTCGCCGGTTCCGTTAAGAATACCCCCGCGCGGCGCAAGCGTTTGTGCGGCGGCGAAATTATTTTCGAGTGGGACCACTCGAAGGGCGGGATTGTCCCGCGCGCCTCGTTCGATCGAGCATTTCGCGCGCCGAGGCGTCTCCGGGGGATAATGTTAGCAAGTGTGTTGCGTAGGTGTTTGCCTCAGAAGGGTTTCCGGCCGCGAGGAGTGTCTCTACAAGGGCGCGTGTAATCGAAACATCAACCGGATGCGACGTCAGGCCGCGCTTGAGAATTGAAATCGCTTGATCCGGGAAGCCCAGCGCGAATTCGCAAGCCGCCTGTTCGACGACGAGTACCGGATGCGGATGACCCCCCGCGAGCGCAACCCCCTCATCGACGACCGCGCGTGCTCCCTCAGGATCGAGGAGGCCGCGAAGCGCGAACGATCGCGCCGCGCGCGCTTCCGCGAATCCGGGATCAGTCTTTAATATTCGCGCGGCAAAACTCTCGAGAAGCGCGAGTTTCGATTGCGATCTTAAGTTTTCGGATAACTGTAAGAACGCGCGCTTTGCAATAATGTTTCCCGGCAGCGCTCCGGCGCAATTTACAATTTCATCGAGCGCGGCGGCCGGAATCGGCTGCGACTCGAGCGGCGTGCGAAGCGGCGAGAGCGTCCAATGTTCAGATTCGAGCGCCGCGAGCGCGCGAATCGCGGCAAGCGTCGCCGTTTGTCCGTCGCTCGGACGCTGGCTGCCGGTCCGCCACACACCGATCCTTTCCAATAATTCCGCGTTCGCGCGCCGCGTTTCGCGGGGCCCGGAATCGTAGTAATCGCGGCCGGCGGTTTTTGGATAATTTCGGGAAATTGTAATTTTGGGCAGGAACCGATCGAGCAATTCCGCGGCGTTTTCGGCATCATCGGGCCGAAGATCGGCGGCCGCGAGATCCGCATTCGCCGGCAACGAAGAAATTGTATCATTGAAGCCGGCCAGAATTTCATTTATATTGTCGGCGACGACCGGCCCGCGTCCTTTTCTTATTAAAATTCCGAGGAGCGGAGCGCGCAGGCCGTCGCTGACAAATATCGTCGAACGCGGGCTCTCGCCGGGCCGAGTTCGCAAGATTAATTTTCGAACGACGTCGGCGGGTGTCGAGGACAAATCGACATAAATAGCAAGCATGCCGTCCGGAGCAAGTCGGGAAATGAGCGCCTCCATGCGCCGCGATTCCAATAATAACGATGTGTCCGCGAGATAGCCCGGCCGCGGAAGCCAAATGATCAAATCGAGATCCGATTGATTCGTATATGCGTAACTCGAATTATAATTATTAAGAAAAGCGATCATCGGGGATTTGACATCGCCCTCGGCCGCGCGAAATGTCGGCTCGGCGCCCCACAATCGTAAGATTCGTTTGGCGTGTCCGTGAATCGCGACGGCGCGCGCATCGGCCTGCAAATGCGATTCGAGTTGATCGGCTCCGGGCGTCGCGAAGGCGCCGTCAATCTTTACAAAAACCGAGCGACGGGGGCGTTGATTCTTAAAATCGGGAGTTTCGACCTCCGATTCGAGACCGTCGACGCTTGCGCGCTGCGGAAAAACATATTGAATATCGGGGATTGGCGAACGCGAACTATTGACTAAATTATTGGGGAAGAACGGCCGCGGAGGAAGAAAATAAAGAATCGCATACGCCACGACGATGGAAAAAAATGCGAATATCGCACTGTACGAACGCGCGGAGCCCATCGCGGCGCAGCCCGCGAACGCCGCGGCGCCCCAAATCCAATTAGTATATAACTGATACTCCGCGAAATCGATGCCAAACTCGGCTTGAGCAAGGCCGAGGGATCCGAAATGAGCATTTACAATGATCGATATAAAGAATATTCCCGCCGAAAAACCGAACAGCAGCGGGCGTACTCCGGCGCGCGTGAATGTTACACATCCGCGCGCGAACGCGCCCGCCGCGACGTACGCGATGGGCAGCATTCCGACCACGACGGTCGCCGGGAAGAGCGCTCCATCGCGCGGGAAGGCGGACCCGGCGATATTTGTAATTCGTTGGACTGCGGAATCGAACACTTCGCGGTTTCCAAGCGTCGTTATTCGTACAAATGCGAGCGCGAACGAAGCCGCGCAAACGGCGATCGCGACGGATGCGCGCGCGACGCCGAGTTTGTGTATATATCCGCCGACGAGCCAGGCGCCGAGACCCGCGAGAATTAAACTAACGATATCGGCGAACGACAACGACCACAAGTCGGCGCGCAGCAGCGAACGCGCTTCGACGCGAATTGTCATAATATTGGAAGCGAGCGCGAACGCGCCGAGAAACGCCGCGAGCGCGGCCCACCGGGATTCGCCGGAATCGTGCGAGTCGGCGGCTCCTTCGTTCCGTTCGAACATTAATAATAACAATGGGGACGACAATGCGAGCCCGTTTGCAACGATTTCCGGCACGAACGGACCGTCCATGATGAATATTGCAATCGCGGACGCGAGGCACGCGTCTCCGAACCAACGAATCGGCGCTTCGCCGCCGAATTTGCCGAGAGTCGCAAATGGAATCGCGCAAAGCGCAAATGTTAATAAACTTTCGACGAGGCCGCGCTCGTCGTGGAATTGAACGGATATCGATTCGAGCATTCCCTGAAATATATATAACAAAACGGCGACGATCGCGGCCGAAACCGCCACCCAGCGCGGACCGCGCGGCTTTAATAATGTTCCCAAACCATAACAAAAAATCGCCGCCGACGTCGTGATCGCGTACGCGCGCGGCGTCGTTCCGTGCGCCGATGCGGCGATGCATCGAATCAAACCAAACGATGCGAATGCCGCGGTCGTGAACGCGGCAATCCGACGCGCGGTTGCGGACGGGTTTGACATGGAGCCTTCGATTCAAACGCGGGAACGGTCGATTTTCACAATATAATTTAACCATTGCCGACGCGCGTACCCAAAGCCCGCGAAGCCGCTCTTGCGATGTCGCGTCTTGTCCGGTACGGGAGAGGCGCTTGAAAACGCCGCCCGATTTCCGCGACGAACTTCTCGCGTGGTACGACCGCGAGAAGCGCGCGTTGCCGTGGCGCGGGACCCGCGATCCGTACGCAATTCTGGTCTCGGAAATCATGTTACAACAAACGCGGGTCGACACGGCGATCGATTATTACAAAAAATTCATGGCGCGCTTCCCGGACGCGCGCGCGCTCGCGAGAGCGCCGGCCGACGACGTTCTCTCCGCATGGGCGGGCCTCGGATATTACAGAAGAGCGCGGATGCTGCACGCGGCGGCCCGCGAGATCGTTAATAATCACGGCGGCGCGGTTCCGCGCGACTTCGATACGATAAAGTCGTTGCCGGGGATCGGCGTTTACACCGCGGGGGCGATCGCATCGATTGCATTTGATATGAATGTTCCCGCCGTCGACGGAAATGTAATCCGTGTGCTTTCGAGAATATTAGCTTTTCGCGGGGATCCCTTTGTCGGACCCGGCCGAAAAATGATTGATGACGTTGCGGCCTCGCTCGCGCGCGCGAACGAGCGTCCGCGGGATTGGACTCAGGCACTGATGGAGCTGGGAGCGGTGATTTGCGCGCCGCAGAACCCACTTTGCCTCCTCTGTCCCGTACGCGCGAAGTGCGCCGCACAGAAGTCCGGGCTCGTCTTGAAGATTCCGCCTCCCAAGAAACGCCGGGCATCGCAGAAGGTCCGCCACGCGGCGGCCGTCGTCCGACGAAATAGAAAATACCTTTTCCTAAAACGTGAAATTGAAAGTATTAACGCTGGATTATACGAATTTCCAACCGTCGAATGCACAAACGGCGTCGACGTCGATTCGCAGCTCGGAACTTTCGTTCGCGAAAGCGCCGGCTTCGAAATCGAAGTTCACGCTACGGTTGCTCGAATTCGCCACACGATCACGTTTCACCGTATTGAGGTGGACGCGCGCGCGGCCAACGCCGTGGGCGGTCATCCAACTGCGCGTACGGCATGGCTCTCGTCCGTCGAGGCCCGCGAGCGCGGCGTGACGGCGGCGACCCGGAAAATTCTGGACGTCCTCAACACGGGAGGCGCCGAGGCGCCTCCGGTTGCCGGCGCCAAAATAAACAAAAAACAGAAAATATAATTTAATAAAAAATCAACCGGACGATGAGCGACTCTTCCCGCGCCGGAAACCACCACCGACAATCCAATAATTCCGAATGTTAACATTGTTGCCCAGCCTGGCGATTTTCGCCGCCCTGACCACGCCAATTCAGAACGCGGCCGCGGACGCCGCCAAAAGGAATCTTCAATTAATTTATCAACCGGTCACCGGACCGCAGATTCACGACGGATGGAATGAATTTACAATTGACGAATTCCGGATTGGAGATTCGCCCGTTGTCTGGCCGCTCGAGGCGACGATCGAGCCGCTCTTATACACGAGCGCGCGTCCGGCGGACGGCATCGAAGTCACCGCGTTCGTTCTCGACGCGCAGAAAAAGACGCATCAGATACATCTGATCGCGCAGGCCAAAACCATGATTTGCGACATCACGGGACTCGCTCCGGGCGAACCGTATGTCTTTAAAATAAAAGTACATTCAAAACGTCCGTTGCTTCGGATGTATTCGACGACGACGGCGCCAATTTCGCCCGAGACGATGCAAACGATCATGGGCGAGCCCGAAGTGCAATGCGACGTTGCTTACGATCCGGTGCGCGACCTCGCGTTGTTCATCGAACCCCGTGGTTTTGGTTATATTAGCAAAAGAGATCCCGACGAATCGCGCTGGCTCGAATGGCACGGCGTGGCGACGTCGAAAGGGGAGGCGAATTCTTGCGTTCTAAATTTCAGTTATTTTAGCATGTGCCAACAGTTGTCGATTCCCGCCTCCGGCACGGACTTCGCGCACGGTTCGCACGCGCCCTCCGGCTGGCGGTTTTCCGATGTTTCGGGAATGAACGAGGCGCAGATCCTCGCGGACGCGCGCGCTGTCCAGGAGTCGTTCGGCAAATATGGATTACAATATTTAATTATCGGCGATGGATGGCAGAGTCCCGGAAGCGAACCGGGTGTCGCGCGCGTTTGGAACGCCGATTCGAAGAGATTCCCCGCCGGACTGGACTCGCTCGCATTGAATATTAAGAAACTCGGACTGCGGCCCGGGATTTGGATGATTCCGCAATCGGCCGAGACGCCGCCGGACGACGAGGGACTTCTCCGTCAATCGGACGGTCTTATTGTTCGCGATGAAATCCTCGGAGCCGGAATTTGGAATCCGTCGTCGGCGCGCGGGCGCGCAAAAATCGCCGAATCCGCCGTTTCGACGATCAAGAAGGGTTTTGAATATATCGAATTCGGCGCGCAGGTCGAATTTCTTAATATTTATAAAAACATCGAACGCGAGATTCCCGACAAAACGAACGTCGAACCGGATTACGCGGCCACGCTGGCGGATATCCGGCGCCTCGCCGGCCCCGGCGTCGTTTTTGCAAATGATTGGGGCGGCCGCCCGCTGCCGGGCGCGCCGTTCGCGCCGACGTCCGGATTTACATCATTTGATATTTACAAAATGGGCAAGTCCCACGGATCCGATGCTTCGTCGTTTCGCGACGCGGGCAATTCGGTCGCGCGCGGCGCACGCGTGAACGGTAATCTTGTGTGGAGCGATCCCGATTCGATTCGAGTCGGCGAAGGCATTTCGCTCAATCAGGCGCGCGCGTGGCTGAGCGCGGTTTCTCTGAGCGGACAGACGATGTTTTTTAATGAAAAACCGGGCGATCTGAGCGCCGAACGAAAGGAATTGATATCGCGCGCGCTACCGCCGCTCCCGATTCGTAATATGTATGTTCCGTCGCCGATCAACGAAGTTGCCGCGCTCGCTTTTTGGAGCGAAAAAGAGGGCGAAACGCGGCTGATTATCGGTTATTTCAACTGGTTTACAAAGGGATCGCCGATCGAATCATGGCATTTCGACGATGCAACATTAAGATTTCTCGCCGACAGCGAGAAATTCGATTTTTGGGGCAACCGGTTCATCGGTAGATATGATATTAGCAAATCCGCGGGAATCGAATTGCCGGACTCGAGTTGCGCCGTGATCGCCGCGCGCCGCGCGCGTCCGAATCCTTTTGTAATATCCAGCAATCGTCATATTTCGCAGGGAATCTTGGAAATCAGCGGCGAGAAATACGACGACGCGACGCGGACGCTTTCGGGAACGAGCGAAGTGATCGCGGGCGATGCTTATGAATTGAGAATTGTAATTCCGGACATGAATTGGCAGATGTCACAATTCGATGCATCGGGCGCGGGCATCACCCAGTCGCAGGAGGGTCGGCTGATTCGCGTGGCATGGAAACCGGCCGCGACCGGCCCCGTCCAGTGGAAAGCTAAATTTACTAAAATCGACGGTCCATCGACGAACAAACCGAATGAAGAGGAAGTCTCGCAACTGAAAGGGCACTCCGGCCACGGACCGAGCGTTCACTTGAGTTGGACCGCGGCCAAAATGAACAGCGGTCTATTTGTAATAACGCGGGACGGTGTGCAGGTTGGCACGACGCTCGTCGACAGTTTCGTGGACCGCGATCAAAATTTAGTTTTCGGAAAGTCGCATGAATATCAAGTGTTCCCGGTCGATGCCGACGGCGTCATTGGTAAATATGAGAAAATGGAAGTTAAAGTTACGCAGCCGCCGCGCGTCACACTCAAGGAACTCGGCTGGGCCGCGCGCCGTTCGGCCGCGCCGATCGTCGTCGACGGCGCAAATGTTAAAGGAAGTCCGCTGACGATGGAGGGTAAGACATATAAAGAAGGCATCGGCGTCAGCCCGCCGACGATTCTTGATTTTCAATTGAAAGGAGTCTACGGCACATTTTCCGCGGGAATCGGAATCGACGATTGCACGGGAGGCAAAGGCTCGGCGCTTGTGCGGGTTCTCGTCGACGGTAAAGAACTGGGACGCGCGGGAAACCTGAAAGGCGGCGAACATCCGAGATTGATAAGCATCCGGATTCCAAGCGGAGGGCAAACGCTAACGATCGAAGTGCAGGACGGCGGCGACGGCTGGAGTTTTGATTATGTCGACATCGTCGATCCGGAAATCAGGTTTACAAAACAGCCGAAATAATTATCATTATTTATTAGTTAAGAAAGATTCGATTATGGACTTTAATTCCATGATCGACCGCCCCGGCGGCGCGAGGCGCGCGTCGCTGCCGCCGGCGAACGCGCCGCGCGAGGGGTCGGACGCGGTGCGGCCGTGGGATCCGCGCACCATCGACGGATCGAGCGGTATCATTTTCATTAAATATCGGAATCCGAGTTTTTTCTTTAGCAGCGTCCACGCGGCGCGGGCATTCGGGAATTGTATAGTCGGGTCGACGAACAATTCCGCCGGGTCGTACCCGGGTTTGCGGTGGATGTCGACCGTGCGCGCGAAATCGGGGGCCAGCGCGTCGTCGAGCCAGTAGTTATAAGCAAACCACGAATCCGCGTCCGCGATCGCGACCAGTTCGCCCGCGTTCGCGTGCGCGACGCCGATTTCTTTCTGTTCATTCGCGTCGAGGACGCGCTCGACCCCTTTTTGCGATATTAATAAATCGCGGACGCCGGCGACATCGCGCGGATCGTTAATATAAACGTGCGCGATCTGGTGATCGCAAACCGCGAACGCGCGCGACGTGCCAAAAAGCGGAAGTTCACCGACGTGCGGATCGACGCGCGCGCGCAGCAGCCCCTGCGACCGGAGCGCGCGATTCAACATGACCGGGCGCCGGACGTCTGTAATTCCATATTCCGACAAAATTAATATATCATAATTCCGGTCGCGCGCGAATTCTAATAATTCGCCGGCGGCCGCGTCGAGTTCGGCGATCGCGGCGAGCGAGCGCGGATCGTCGGGGCCGAAACGCTGATGATTATAATCGAGATGCGGGATATAACAGAAAACGAAGTCGGGCGCATGCCGCGCGATCACATGCCGCGCGCTGTTCGCGATCCACCGGGTCGAGCGGATGCCGGCGCGCGGACCCCAGAAATCGAACAAAGGAAATTCGCCGATCTCCGCCTCGACGGCGGCGCGGAGCTCCGCCGGTTCCGTATGAATGCCGGGATATTTCGCACCGTCGGCCGGATAGGACGGCTTCGGCGTAATGCAATAATCCGCGCCCGAATTCCAATTGTACCATCCGAACAGATTGGCCGTCGTTTTGCCTGCTTTTCTTAATGTATCAAATATCGTTTCGCCCCCGACCAGCCGCCGGCTCTGCCGCCAGAACAGGACTTCGTCGAGGTCGCGGAAATACCAGCCATTTCCAACAATTCCGTGCGACGACGGCGGCGCGCCGGTCAGGAACGAGGCCTGCGCCGTGCACGTTACTTCCGGGAACACGGACGCCATCGGACCGGCAAATCCGTTTTTGATAATATTACGAATTCGCGGCGCGTTTTCGAGCGCGCGGGAAGTGAGGCCGACGAGATCCGCGACGAGGAGTTTACGCGGCGCCATTCGATCCGTTTATTTGCATTTGTCGTTGAATTTGTTCGCGAAATAATGAAATTTCGCGCGCGTCCGCGGGACGCCAGCGGCCCTTGTCGATTCTTGTTGTTATTTCCTCGCCGGAAAAACGCACCGACGTCACGTGAGCGGCTTTCTTATTAAAAAAATGCACGCGCGAGTTTTTTCCTAACAATACATAGGTCGCCGTCTTGCGATCGATATAAATCGACTGATCGCGCGCCGCGCGCGCCTCGGGAAACGCCATCGACGTCGGCCGCTCGCCCACTTCGGCGCGTTCGCGCGCGTGCAGCGTCCGGCGACCCCTCGCCGAATAGTGATGTTGCAGATCGCGCGAAAGCGCGTGCGCGCGGCCGGTCGCAAATTGTATTAAATAGTCGGCGCCGTCCGGCTCGCGTTTTTTGATAGAATGCGCGGGTTGTGTGCGCGCCGTGCTCCGTTCCGCCGCGAGCAGGCGCGCCAGATCCGAGTCGAGCGACGCGAATCCGAGCAGGCGCGCGTCGCCGATCGGATGAAACAAAACGCGTTCGCGGCCTCCTTTCCGGAGTCGCAGCCACTGGAGCGTCAGCGCGCCCTCCTCGCCGTTTTGCGAAAGCGGAAACATGCCGACAGTCAATTCGCATAAAACCTCGACGGGCGGGTGGGCGCCCCCGAATGCTTCAATTCGATCGCCGGCGACTTCCGCGCCCTCGATTATTAATGTTAATATTCCGGCCGTGCGGTTCGCGACGGCCTCCGCGCGCGGATCGCGTCGATGATACAATAACGACGCGAAATCCGTCCAGACGGGACGGCCGGTCGGTTCATAATTAGACATTACCGAACGCGAATCCGGCGGCGCCGCGTGATCGCAGAGAAACGAATCGCAACGAAAACAAAACGCTCGGTTCGCGACGACGTCGTTTTCGACGGCCTGCGCCTCGTCGAATCGCGCGTTCAATTCTCTAAAGTAATCGTCGGCGAGCGCTTCGGGCGTTGAGTCGCGACGGATCGTTAATTTTAGCTCGATGCCCTCGACCTGCCGGTCCTGCCCGCGCGAGCGCGCGAGCGCGAGCGTCGATTTTCGAAGCGCGTCCATCGCGTCGCGCACGGATTTGAAAAGCCCTTCGCCAGCTTCCGCATTTGTAGTGTTCTCGACGCGCTTATGACGATTGCGGCGCCGTTTTCGCGCGCGCCCAAGCCCGACATTCTTTGGATTCGCGACACCATCCGTGCGTTCGCTTTCTTTTGATTCGACGGGGCGATTCGCGTCGGTCGGTGGTTCGTTGTGCATCGTGCGCCTCTGCAGGATCGTAAGCGGAATTCGCGCGGACGTTGAAACCGAATTCGTCGACTCTGAGCGACTCGGCAAACGTATGCGGTCTCGAAGAGTTAGAATTCGCACGTCAAAAACGGTCGATTTCACGTCTCTGTTTTGTTACACAGCAAACAGCACTTTGGTCAGTTCTGATCGCACGCGCAACTCCGGAAACACGACTCGCACTCATGGCGTCACAGTCGTCGTGCCCGCATTCAATGAAGAACGCGGCATTCGGGCGGTCGTCGGCGAACTGCGCGAGATCGCGCGAACTGTAAATTATCCATTCGAGATCATCATCGTCGACGATGGCTCGACGGACAGAACGCCCGCCGAAATCGAAGCTGCGCGCAAGGACGACGGCGTCAACCTCCGCGTGATTCGAAACGATCAAAACCGCGGCTACGGTTATTCTTTAAAACGCGGCATTCGCGAATCGTCGCATCAGATTATTGTCATCACCGACGGCGACGGAACCTATCCGAATAGTAAGATTCCCGAATTGGTACAAAAAGTCATCGCCGGCGCCGCGATGGCCGTCGGCGCGCGATCGTTATTATCCTCCAGCGTTCCGCTCTCGCGCAAACCGGCGAAGTGGATGTTAAATATGCTCGCGAACTTCCTCGCCGGGCGCCGCGTGCCTGATTACAATTCCGGCCTGCGGGCGATGCGTTACGATCTGGTGGAACAGTTCGAACCGATTTTGCCGGACGGTTTTTCATTTACAACGACGATCATGCTTTCGGCGCTCACGAACGGTTATCAAGTCGATTTCGTGCCGATCGAATACGCGGTGCGCAAAGGGGTGTCGAAGATCCGGCCGATCCGCGACACGGCGAATTTCTTTAATTTAATCGTACGGACGGTTCTTTACTTCAGGCCGTTGAAGGTTTTCATTCCGCTCGCGGGAATATTTTACTTTTCGGCATTGTCCTCGATGGTGCGCGACCATTGGCAGAAATATACGGAAAAGAACGCGTTCGAGCCGGTGCTCGGCGACGTCACTTTGTTACTATTTCTCGCGGGACTGAACTTGTTGGTTGTCGGATTTCTCGCCGATCTCGCTTGTGAAGCGTTCAGGCCTCCGTCATTACAAAAAACACGGTCATCCAGAGTGTTTCTTTATGAGAATCCGCTCGGAAGCCTGACTCTGATCGCATTCGTATTCTTATTTATCGCTTTTGGCCTGCACTTCTGGGACAAAGTGATCCACGATCGAACGCTGCGTCTGAAAACGCTTACGACGTATGTCACGGCGCTCCAAATGATGTCCGCCGGCCTCCTCGCCGATCTGTTAAAACGCCGCGGCCGCCTGCGCTGAACGGTTCGCGCGCTCGGGCCAAACCCTTGCGCGGAGGCGCGCGGTACGGTTCAATTCTCGCCCTTTTTTTCAGGCAGGGCTCCCGGCTAAGGCCGCTCCCTGTCCGTTCCACGTCCGCACCCGTCGAACTTGTCCAATCTCCGGAATCCCAAATCGAGTCCCGAAGTCGCCGCCGTCGTTCTTGCTGCGGGTCGCGGGACGCGCATGAAATCGCAGACTCCGAAAGTACTTTTCGAGGTTTGCGGTCAATCCATGCTTTCGCATTCGATCGACGCGGTTCGCGGAGTCCGGCCGAAGCACATCGTCGTGGTCGTCGGCCACGGTCGCGACCTGGTAAGAGCGGCGTTTGAAGGTCAGAAAAACCTCGAGTTCGTGACGCAGGATCCGCCGCGCGGAACGGGCGATGCCGTGAAAGTTGCGATGCGCGCGGTTCCCGAAAGCGCGGAAATTGTGCTCGTGACGTACGGCGACATGCCGTGTCTGCGATCTGAAACACTACAAAAACTCACGGCCGCGCTTCCGGCCGGCGGCGTCGCATTATTAACAGTTACGCGCGAGGAAGCGCACGGATTCGGCAGAATTCTGCGCGATCCCGACGGCGATTTTGTCGGCATTCGCGAAGAGAAGGATTGTTCGCCCGACGAGCGCGCCGTCCGCGAAGTGAATGTTGGCGTTTACGCCTTCGACCGCGCCGCGCTTGCGCGCGCGATTCCTAAGATTAAACCGAGCAACGCGCAGCGTGAATATTACTTAACCGACGCGGTGTTCGAAATTGCAAAACATGCGGGACTCATTCGATTGGTTGAAATCGAAGACGAGGACGAGGCGCTCGGCGTGAATTCGCTTTCGGAGCTTGCAATGGCGCGAAATGTTCTGCAGGAGCGCATTCTCGATTTTCATCTCGACGCCGGAGTTGTTATCGAAGATCCGGTGACGACAATGATCGACGCGGACGTCGAAATCGGCGCGGGAACGGTGATTCATCCGTTTACAGTTCTTCGCAGCGGCGTTCGCATCGGCGAGAATTGTGAAATTGGACCGTTCGCGCATTTGCGCGCCGGCGCCACGATGTTAACAAAAGCCAAAGTCGGCAATTTCGTTGAAATTAAGAAAAGCACGCTCGGCGCGGGCGTCAAAGCGATGCATCTCGCGTACATCGGCGATACTACCATTGGCGAGAATGCAAATATCGGCGCCGGAACGATCACGGCGAATTACGATGGAAAAGACAAATGGCCGACGCAGATCGGCGCGCGCGCTTTTATAGGAAGCGGAACGGTGCTCGTCGCGCCTTCGACGGTCGGCGAAGGCGCCGTCACGGGAGCGGGCGCGATCGTGGCGCGCAAGTGCGTGCCCGCGGGCGAAGTCTGGGTCGGCGTACCCGCGAAAAAACTCGAGCGCGAAAATAATAGTAATAGTAAACAATCCGCCGCGGCGCGCGGCGCGGGTTCACGGAGGTCGGCACGTGCCCGCGGATAAGAATACGAACCCGTACGCTACAAAACTCGACCCCGAGGAGGCCGATCGTTTTCGTATCATTTCGGGCCGGGCCAATCCCGCGCTCGCGCAGACGATGGCGAACGAACTCGGCGTTCCGCTCGGCGACGTTTTCATCAGCGATTTTCCCGACGGCGAAATTGATATTAAAGTCAACGACGACGTGCGCGGCCGCGACGTTTTTATCATTCAACCGACGTGCCCGCCCGTCAATCAGAGCGTCGTCGAATTGTTATTATTGATCGACTGCGTGCGCCGCGCGTCGGCCGACCGGATAACTGTAGTGTGTCCTTATTTTGGTTATGCGCGCAAGGATCGCAAAGACGAAGGGCGCGTGCCAATCAGCGCGAAAGTCATGGCGAACGTGATTACAGAAGCGGGCGCCGACCGCGTGCTCGCGGTGGATCTCCACGCCGCGCAAATTCAGGGCTTTTTTGATATTCCGGTGGACCACCTCTACGCGAAACCCGTCCTGATTTCACATTTTCGAAAATTAGTGATGGATAATCCGGTCGTCGTGTCGCCGGACGTCGGCGGCGTGAAAATGGCGCGCGCCTATGCTAAAGATCTTTCCGCCGATCTCGCGATCGTCGACAAACGCCGCGTGAGCGCGCAAGAAACCGTCGTCGAGGCCGTGATCGGCGACGTCGAGGGCAAATCCGTATTGATCGTCGACGACATGATTTCGACGGGCGGCTCGATCGCGGAAGCCTGTCGGATTGTTAAGAAATTCGGCGCCACGAAAGTATTTGTCGGCGCGACGCACGGCGTTCTTTGCGGACCGGCGCGCGAACGCCTCGAAAATTCCGGCGCCGAACAGATATTTTTGACGGACACGATTCCGAATCCGAATCCGCCCAAGAATGTTAAGATTGTTTCGATCGCTCCGCTGGTCGCGCAGGCGCTGCTTCGAATTCATAGATCGCAGTCCGTCAGCGATTTGTTCAATGAAAATAACAAATCGCTCAAGAATCGATAGAATTCTCCAAGCCCCATTAATATTACAGGCATTAATATTACAAAAATCTAGTTTTAGCCAAAAGCTTTTTACCACTTATCCATCATGAAAGCAGAAGTACTGAAAGTTAAAAATCGAGAACCCAAGGGCGGCCGCTCCGCGGCGCGTATGCGCAGGGGAAGCGAGATTCCCGCGGTCCTTTATGGCGGCGGCAGCAGCGTCGTCCACGTTGCCGTTCCCCTGATTCCATTTCAGGAACTCCTACGCCGTCACAAGCGCGTTTTGACGCTTGACGTCGAAGGAAGCCAGTCGCTCGCGTTCTTGAAGGACGTTCAACACGACGCCTTCGGCGATACGATTGTTCATATTGACTTCCTTCGCGTCGACGAGAAGAAGCGCATCACGGTCCGGGTGCCGCTCCTCTTCTCCGGTCACCCGAAGGGACTCAGCAACGGCGGCGAATTCGTCCACCCGATCAGTGAAGTCGACGTCGAGTGTCTCCCGACGTTCATTCCCGAGTCCATCAAGGTTGTCGTCGATCACATGGATATCGGTATGACGATGCACGCTCGCGAACTGCAGCTTCCCGAAAACGTCGTGCTCAAGACGGACGCCGAAGCAATTGTAGCGACCGTCCACATGAAGGGACTTGAGCCCGAGCCTGTGGTTGCTGGAGTTGAGGCCGGTCCGGCCGAACCCGAACGCATCGCGAAACCGGCTGCCGAATTGGAAGGCGAGACCGACGAGAAAGAGAAAAAGTAGTTTTCTTTCGAGTCGACTCTTGCCCGATCGGGGCGATTGCGTAGATTCGTCGCCCCAATTTTCCGCAAGACGGCTTCGACGATTTTCCGTTGGCCATCGAACGCCTGATTGTTGGACTCGGCAATCCCGGGGACGAATACCGCGGGACGAGACACAACGTCGGCTTCGAGGTCATCGAACGCGTCGCGCGCTTGTTAAATGTTCGACTCGAACGTTTTCGTGCGCGCGGCGATTCAGGTAAATCGCTGGGTCATGGATGTGAAGATTCGACGCGCGGCTTTGCGCTGCTCGAGCCTTCGACATACATGAACGTCAGCGGAGTTGCGGTTGCCGCGGCTCGCGATCGTTATGAATTGAATTCGCCGTCGATATTAATTATCTGCGACGATTTTCATCTTCCTCTCGGTCGAATCCGCGTGCGGCCCAAGGGCAGCGCCGGAGGTCACAACGGTCTGCGTTCGATTATTGCAATGCTTGGCACGGACGAGTTTCCTCGCGTTCGCGTCGGCATCGGCGAGTCGCCGGGTCCCTGGCAGGAATTTGTTCTGTCGAGATTCGCCCGCGACGAGCGACCGGTCATCGAACGCACCATTAGTGATTCCACCGACGCCATCGCGGCTTGGTGTTTGTCCGGCGATTTCGATCGCTTGATGAACAAACTGAACGCGCCGCCCGCGTCTCAAGATCCGTTACAAAGTTAATATTCGTTCTTTAACAATCTTCGCCGTTTGGATCTCAGTATTGAGGCCAATCGGCATTTCCCGAGGTTCGCACACGCGCGGCGCGCACTGAAAAGTGTCGCAAACCGGCTCGCGGCGAATCTCCCCGGAATCCAAACAGAATCTTGTGATTCGACGTTTCGGATGACCGGGGATCCGTTCGGCAATCCATTATGAAAAACTATCTTTACGAAGGCATGTTCCTCCTGGACAACCGGGAGGCCAAAAAAGGCTTTGAGGCCTCGCGCGACCGCGTCGCGGGAATCATAACAAAAAACGGCGGCACGCCGCGCGTCGTGCGCAAGTGGGACGAGCGCAAGCTCACTTATGAAATTAAGAAGCAGAAGCGGGCGACATATATGCTCGCTTACTTCGACGCGCCGCAGGACGCGGTTACAAAAATCGAACGCGAAGCGCAGCTTACGGAAGTGTTTCTGCGCTGTTTAATTATGCGCGCGGAATCCGTCCCCGAAAAAGTCATGCAGGAACCCCTCAGCGAATCCATTGCGCCGCAGGTTGAGGGACTTCCCGATGCCGTCGACGTCATCGATCCCGAATTCGAAGCCGATCCCGCATTGGCGGCGATCGTCAAGGAGTCATAACAAATGCTGCCCAAAAACAACTATTCCGACCGAGGCTCGGATTCCTACTCACCCGATCTTGGCGAGGCCGGCGGTCTCGAAATGCCGGGCATGGGTGGAAACCGATTCCGCAAGTTCATCGCCCGCGTTCCAAAGCGCGAGTGCGACGACATAAACGATCCAATTGACTACAAGAACCTGCCGCTTTTGTTCAAATACCTGACGCCTCAGGGCAAGTTGCAGTCGCGCAAGCGGACGAAGTACTGCGCTCAGTGCCAGCGCGAGCTCGCGCGCGCCGTGAAGCACGCCCGATTCATCGGTCTGCTTCCGTACGTCATTTAACTGCCACAAACCCGAATACTAATAATACAAATACAGAGGCCTCCAATGCCTGATATCGAACTCATCCTCCAGCACGACGTGGAGTCCCTTGGAAAAATGGGCGACGTCGTCAAAGTCAGCCCCGGCTACGCGCGCAATTATCTATTGCCGCGCCGAATCGGCGTTCACGCGCTCCCGGAAAACCTGAAGCGCGTCACGAAACTCCGCGCGAGGCGCGAGGCCGTCGAAGCCAAGCGTTTCGAAGAAGCGCGCGAACTCGCGACAAAAATCTCGACGCTCGAAGTCAAACTCGAAGCCGCGACGAATGAAACGGGGCAATTGTATGGATCGATCGGCGCGCGCGAAATTGTGACCGCGCTCGAAAAACTCGGCGTCGTCGTTTCCGAACGCGACGTCCGACTCGATCATCCGCTCAAGGAACTCGGAGTTTTCCCGGTGAAAGTGCACCTCCGCGGCGACATTTCGACCGAATTGAAAGTCTGGATCGTCGAATCCAAGAAGTAAGCGAATTGTTAACAATCCGGTCCGGACGCCGAAAATGTCCGGGCCGGAATTTGCGGCGCGATTCTTTACAAAAAAGTTTTTTGAGCGGGCCGTAGCGTCGCGGACCGTTCGAGGGTACAAGATCGTTTCGCGCGCCGAGGGCGTGCGTTGCGCGCGTGATTACTAGAAGTGGTTTCATAAGTCTATCGGGCTGCGCGCGGCCCTCGTCGTCCATCGCATCGTTGCCTCGTCCTCGGCGACCCCGCTGGGTCGCCTGCGGCGAGTCGCCTTGCGCTGGCCAACGATTGCTCGCGCTCGCCATTCGAGATATTTATGAAACCACTTCTAAGAATTGTACGCGCCTGTCGGCGTCTCCTTTTTTTCGTGCCCAGCGCAGTTGACTAATATAACAAAAAATCCAGCGCGGACTTTGATTGTTATTGAAATATCGTTAAATTCATCAGAGATAGCTAATATTTGAAATTGTAGATTATTCAGGTGACCACGATTGCAACAGATCCGCGCCGCAGGCTTGCCGACCCCGAAGCCGAGGCCGCTGTGTTGGGTTCGATTCTGGTCGATCCGCATGACCGCGAAACGGTTCACGACGTTTTTGAGATTCTGCAGCCCGCGGATTTTGACGATAAACGGCACGAACGTATTTTCCGCGCGGTGCGATCCGTGTGGGATCAGGGATTCGCGGTCGATTATATTACAGTTGGCGACGAGCTCGAACGCCGCGAGGACCTGCGCATCGCCGGTGGCCGCGAATATCTCGTAACGCTCGCCGAACGGGTTCCGACGTCGACGAATTTGATGAAACACGCGCAGATCGTGCGCGACTATTCGGCGCTGCGCGGACTCTGCCTCGTCGGAAACGAAATTGTTGAATTATCCAAAGCGCCGCCGCCGCCGGACGACGCGGGCGGCATCCGCGCCGTGCTCGACGAAGCCGAACGAAAAGTCTTTGAGATCGCCAACCGCGAGCAGTCGAGCGCGGGCTCGAAATTGAATGATTTACTTCCCGGCGCGATTCGACGAATCGAAAACAGCCGCGATCGCGGCGCGCGCCACACGGGCATCGAGACCGGATTTTATGATTTGGATGATCTCACGACAGGTCTCCACCCCGGACAATTAGTAATTATCGCGGGACGGCCCGGCATGGGAAAAACGGCGCTCGCATTAAACGTCGCCGTCAATGCCGCGACCGCGTTTCTGAATCCCTCGTCGCAAAACAAAAAACGCGTCGGCGTCGCGGTTTTTAGTATGGAAATGAGCGACGACGAATTGACGAATCGTATACTTTGCGCGGACGCGGGAGTGGACTCGCACGCTCTTCGCACGGGAAAGCTCCCCGACGATCAGTTACATCGCCTTGGCGATGCCGCATCGCGGCTTTCGCAAGCAAACATCTGGATCGACGATTCCGGTACGCAGACGCCGTTTACAATTCGGGCCCGTGCGCGCCGCCTTCGCGCGCGCAAGGAACTCGACCTCGTCATCGTCGATTATTTACAATTGATCACGGCGCCCGGCCACGACAATCGCGTGCAGGAAATTTCCGCGATTTCGAGATCATTAAAGTCGATGGCGCGCGAACTCGAAGTTCCCGTCGTCGCGCTGTCGCAGTTGAATCGCAGTACCGAAAAGGAAGAACGGCGGCCGCGGCTCGCGGATTTGCGCGAGTCGGGATCGATCGAACAGGACGCGGACGTCGTGATCATGCTCTATCGCGAGGAAATGTATAAACGGACCGAGGAAAACACTGGCAAAGCGGAGATCATTATTGCAAAACAGCGCAATGGTCCCACCGATACCGTTATGTTAGCGTTCAACAGCGGTTCCACCCGATTTGGCAACCTCGCGTACGGCCGCGGAGAAGACCGTTGAGCCAGCGCGTCGGGCATTCTCAAAGACATCTGGTTTTCGCGACGCTGCGGCACTCATTTTTGGGGTTCGCACTATTTGCATGCGTCGGATTCGGACGTGTCGCGTCCGCCGCTCCGAATCCGACGGCGACGCAGGACGAATCGAAGCAGGGGGATGGAAAGGGCGCCGAAGTTCGCGACGCGCGCGTCGAGGGTAACCTCGCGTACACCGAACAACAGATTCTGGATTATTTAGAAATCAAGATCGGTAAAAACTACGATTCGCAGGCGGTCCGCGCCGGAATGAAGTTTTTGTGGCAACGCATCCGCGTTCGCGTCGAGGAAATCCGCGTCGAACAGTTGCTTCCGGGAAATCCGGCTTCGCCCGTGCGCATCTACGTTCGCGTGACGGAAACGGCGTCTGCGAATTTGATAGAAGTGCGCGGAAATCTTCAATTTACACAAAGAGAATTATTAGATTCGATCAACGTCCCGGCCGGAGGCAATCTCGATCAGCTCGAAGCCAACCGGATCGCGGGCGAAGTGCGCCGTTTTTATCATGATCGCGGATATGTATTCGCCGACGTCCGCTGGCGCATCGACCCCGAGAATCACAAGGCCATTTACGACGTCATGGAGGGGCCGGTCGTTAAGATTGCGAATATTGAATTCACGGGAAATGTAAAATTCCCCGCGCATACGTTTCTCGGTCTCGGCCAGCATTTGTCGAGTTCCATGGATTTGCACGGGAAGTTCTTATTTTTCCACGGAAGCGAATATTCGGAAAAAAAACTCCGTCAGGATCTCGTCGCGCTTCGCAAATTTTACAGAAACGAGGGTTACCGCGACGCGGTCGTCGAGTGTCTTCCGCCGCGGTTTTCCGAGGATGGAACATCCGTGGATTTAACGATTTTGATCGGCGAAGGGCCGCTCTATCGCGTCGCATCCGTCGATGTCACGGGAGTGCGGTCGTTCTCCAAACAGGAAATTCTGGATAAAGTTAAATTAAAGCCGGGCGATCCTTATACATTCGACGCCGTCCTCCGCGACTACCGCGCGATCCAGCGTTTTTACGGAGAAAACGGTTTTCCTAAACATATTTCGCTCAGCGATTCGTGGGATTTTAAACTTCCGCCCGGCGAAGGATTTCACGAGGACGAAAACGAGGCGCTCGTCGATATTACTTATGAAGTCGGCGAAAACTCGCCGAAGCGCATTCGCGATATTCGTATTTCCGGAAATACAATTACGCAGGATCGGATCATCCGCCGCGAATTGACGTTCAATCCCGGGGAGCAGGTCAATCAACCGGAAATCGAACGATCCATGCAGCGTCTCGAGGCGTTGAATTATTTCGACACGGCCGGCGGAATATTAAATTATCGATTCGTCGACACGCCCGATCCGGCGTGGAAAGACATCGAAGTGTCGGTCGCCGAAGGGAAAACCGGATCTGTACTATTCGCGGGCGGCATTAGTTCGAACGACGGTCCGTTCGTATCGATAACATTCCAAAAACGAAATTTTAATATTGAGAATACGCCGACGTCGATCGGCAACGCGATTCCGGAAGTCGCCGACGGCACCGCGTTCACCGGCGCGGGCCAGGATTTGAGCCTTTCGATCGCGCCCGGATTGCAATTATCGCAATTCGACCTGCGTTTCGCCGAACCCGACTTATTCGGCGACCATATCAAACGCTGGTATTTTTCGGGCGATTTGTATTTTCGCGTTCGCCGACTTCCGACGCACCGCGAGGACCGCTTCGGCGAACAGTTGACGCTCGGCAAATCGTTGACCGAAAATTTGTCGATTGACGCTACAATTCGAAACGAGAATATTAATTTAACTCAAATCGACGCCGACGCGCCCGCGATTTTATTCGATCAGCGCGGCAACCACGATTTGCGATCCTTAAGATTCGGCATCAGTTATCATGACACCGATCTTCCGATCGAGCCGACGCGTGGATTTTCGGCGCGCCTCGAACAGGAATCCTCAGGCGGACCGCTCGCGGGACAATTTGATTTTGAGAAAACAAATTTGGTCGTCCGTCATTGGGAACCGCTCGGATTGAACGCCGAAGGTCATTCCCACACGTTGCTATTTCAAGGGCGCGTCGGCGTCGCTTTTCCCTATGGCGGCGATCAGGGTGTGCCCTATTCCGAACGCTTCTTTCTCGGCGGCGAGGGATCGCTGCGCGGATTCCAATATCGCGGCGTCGGACCGGTTGCGCTCGGAAAACCGCTCGGCGGCGAAGCCTATTATGTCGGCACGGTCGAATATCGATTTCCGCTTTTCGCGACGCGGTTGCCGGGCCGCGACGAAGACGTCGAGGTTTTCCGAGGTGTGGTGTTTACAGATTGGGGCGCCGAGGGTCTCGACACGCACGACGACAATCTGCTTAAGATCCGCTCCAGCGTTGGCGTCGGCATCCGCGTCCGGATTCCGTTCCTGCCGCAGCTTCCAATCGCAATTCACCTCGGCGTGCCGTGGCTCCGCTATCGCACCGATGATCTGCGAGTCCTCTCGTTTACAATTGGCCAGTTCTAGCAAATGTCCGATATCCAATGTCCGGCCCGCGCCGCGCCGCTGGGCCGCGTAACAAACCGAACCATTCCCGTTCCAACGCAAAAAAAAGTTCCACTTTAGTAAATTATCATAAATCGCCATGACATCGATTCTTCTCCGAAGTGTTGCTCTATGCTCGGTTCTGCTTTTGGGCGCGGCCGGAGCTTCCGTTTCCGGCAACACCGAAAACGCGCGGACCGCGACGAAACCGAATTATCGTTTTGTAAATTTAAATAAAGCTCTCGAAGGGTGGGATTACGCGAAAAAGCTTCAGGTCGAATTCAAAAGCGACTTCGACCAGCGGACCGATGCGCTCCAGGGCCGCCAGAAGATGTTACAACAAAAAAACGACGAACTTACCACGCTCTCGGCGGGCGGGTCGACGGACGACACGCGGCGGCGCGAACGCGAAATCGCGCTCGAAGCTTCGGCTCTCAAGTACGATTTGGAAGTATTCAAAAAAGAAAAGTACGAACGGCGCCTCCGCATTCTTGTCTCGGAATATCAACAAATTCAGTCGATCGCGGGCAAATGGGCGGAGAAAAACGGTATCGACGCGGTGTTTGTCGTGCAGGACGAAGATTCCACGATCGACGACGATTTGAACGGCAAATATGAGCGCGCCGTCGTGCGCCAAGTATTGTGGTATTCGAAGGATCTCGACGTCACCGACGACGTTTTGAAGCTGCTTCAGGCGACCGTGACCCAACCGGCGAACGCGGCGAGCAAACCCGCGAACGGCAAGTCCGCGTCCAACACTAACAATACACAAGGAAACAAATGACCGCCGTCGCGGCATCTCAAGCGTCGCGATTCTGTTAAATTAACCATTTCCTTGCCTCGCAGCCAGCGCACCATACGCACCGCCTTCGAAATCACGGGGGTGGGCCTGCACACGGGTAAAACGGTTCGGATGCGCGTCATTCCCGGACCGGCCGGCAATGGAATCGTTTTTCACAGAACCGACGTCGCCGATTCGCCCGAAGTTCCCGCGCGCGCCGATTCGCTCGCGACTTCGCAACGCCGCACGACGCTAAGAATCGGCACTGCGGAGATCGATACCGTCGAGCATTTATTGGCGTGCTGCAACGCGCTCAATATTGATAATTTACATGTCGAACTCGACGGTCCGGAAGTGCCGGGCGTCGACGGATCGGCGCGCGTGCTCGCCGAAAAGTTGATGGAATCGGGCGTCGTCGAACAACGCGCCGAGCGGCGTTCGTTTTCGCCGGCGGAACCGGTCGCGGTCCGCGAACGCGATAATTCGATTTGTGCCTATCCACAGGAATCGGGGCTGACAATACAATATCTCGGCGATTTTCGTTTTCCGGGGATCCAGTCGCAAAATTATTCATGCAAAGTGGATTCCCAGACTTTTATTAACGAAATCGCGCCTGCGCGAACGTTCTGTCTCGCCGAAGAAGTCGATATGTTACTGAAAGCCGGGCTCGGCAAGGGCGCGAACGCGGAGAACACCGTGGTTCTCAATCCTAATGAAACGCCGGTTTTCCGCGTTCCCGACGAACCTGTCCGTCATAAAGTCTTGGATTTGATCGGCGATCTGTCGCTGGTCGGCGTCGATCTGAACGCGCATATCGTCGCGTCGCGCAGCGGACATTCTTTAAATCAGGAACTCGTAAAGAAACTCGTCGACGAAATGCGGCAGCGCGAGGACATGGGGGAAATCAAGACTCCCTCCTTCGTCGACATTCGCGAAATTCAATCGGTGCTGCCGCATCGTTATCCTTTCTTATTGATCGATCGCGTCATCGAACGCGATGGTTACCGGCGCGCGGTCGGGCTCAAGAATGTAACAATAAACGAGCCGTTTTTTCAGGGACACTACCCGGGCAATCCCATCATGCCGGGCGTGCTCATTCTCGAGGCGATGGCGCAGCTCGCCGGAGTTTTATTGTTAAGACGCCTCGAAAACACCGGAAAGCTCGCCGTGATGTGGGCGATCGACCGCGTCAAACTTCGCGGCGCGGTTTTTCCGGGCGATCAACTCCGCATCGAAGTCGAAACACTACGATTCCGCGAAAACATGGGAAGCGTTTTCGGCAAGGCGTTGGTGGCGGGAAAACTCGTCGCGGAAGCGCAGTTTACATTTACGATGCGCGAGCCGTAAGTTATTATTACAAATGTCAAAGGAACCAAAAAAACTCCGCGCCGCCGTCGTGGGCGCGGGACATCTCGGCAAGATACACGCGCGAATTTATAGCGAAATTCCGCACGCCGAGCTCGTGGGCGTCGTCGACGTGCGCGCGGACAAGGCCAAAGCGCTTGCGGAAATTTATAAAACGAACGCTTACGATAAAATAACGGATATTCCAGGCGGCGTCGACGTCGTTTCGGTGGCCGCGACCACGAGCCAGCACGCGGAAATCTCAATTCCGCTCCTGCGTTCGGGGATCGCCGTCCTCGTCGAAAAACCCATCGCCGCCTCGCTCGAAGAGGCCGACGCGATGCTCGCCGCGGCGCGCGACGGAAAAACTGTATTATCCGTCGGCCACTCCGAACGGTTCAATCCGATCATCCGCGCGGTTCATGAAATATCACTAAAACCGCGCTTCGCCGAAGTTCACCGGCTCGCGCCATTTTCGTTTCGTTCTCAAGACGTCGGCGTCGTTCTGGATCTGATGATTCACGATCTGGATTTGTTACTTCGAATCGTCGATTCGCCGATCGCGCACGTCGACGCCGTCGGCGGCTCGCTTTTTACAAATTCGGAGGACATCGCCAACGCGCGCGTCCGTTTCGAAAACGGCTGCGTCGCCAACATCACCGCCAGCCGCGCGTCGCTCGAGCCGCTGCGCCGCATGCGCTTTTTTTCGCCGGAAGGCTACATTTCGATCGATTTACAAAAACGCTACGCGCTTTTAGTAAAGAAAGGTCCGCGATTCGACGCCGAGCGCGGCCGGCTCGCGGGCCTCGATCCGTCGACGATTCCAGATGCGCGCTCGTTCGTGTTCAGCGGATTGCTCGACGTCCGCGAAGTTCGCTCGCCGGAGGGGGAGGAGCCGTTGCGCGCCGAAATTGAAGCATTTCTCGCCGCGGTTCGCGGGAGCGGACCCAATCCGTGTTCGGGTGAGGAAGGCCGGCGCGCGCTCGAAGCCGCGACTCGAATCATGGACGCGATGGACCGGCAAATCTGGCGCGGGTAACATAAAGGCTCGTGACCTCGAGAAACAGCTCCGACGATCGTTCATCGACATTACGTCACCTCGTTTCAATTGATGATTTAACCAACGAGGAAATTCTCGAAATATTTGCAATCGCCGATCGGATTAGTAAAGATCCGTCGGAATTTGTATCGATCTGCCCGGGACAGATTCTCGCGAGTTTGTTTTATGAACCTTCGACGCGAACGCGCCTTTCGTTCGAATCGTCGATGCAAAGATTAGGCGGCGGCGTCATCTCGGCCGCCGACATGCGCGCGTCTTCCGCGTCGAAGGGCGAATCGCTCGCGGACACGGTGCGCGTCGTGAGCGCGTATGCGGACGTGCTCGTGCTGCGCCATCCGCGCGAGGGTTCGGCAAATGTAGCAAAGCGCTACGCGCGCGTACCTGTAGTCAACGCCGGCGACGGCTCGCACGAGCATCCGACGCAAACATTGTGCGATTTGTATTCATTAAAAGTGGAAAAGGGCCGGATCGAGGGATTGGACGTCGTGTTGACCGGCGATTTGAAGTATTCGCGCACGATCCATTCGTTCGTTTATGCACTCGCGCGCTTCGGCGCCAACCTCGTCTGCGCGCCGCAGCCGGGATTCGAGATGCCGGATTACGTTATTCATCGATTGAAGGAACAATACCGCGTCGAACCGCACCGCGTCGAAATGCAGGATTTGTCGAGCATCGCTCCCCGCATGGATGCGATGTATTTCACGCCGGAGCGGCCGCACCAATTATCTTTATTTACGGATATTCGCGAAGTGAATGTTAAGAAATTCGACGCCGTTTATGTAACCCGGCCGCAGCGCGAACGTTATTCCGAAGCGGAAAAGATAACGAATGCGAATGCTTACTTTCGCGTCGACCGGTTGGCGCTTTCGGGCGCGAAATTCCGTGAAACTGTAGTTTTGCATCCGCTGCCTCGCGTCGACGAACTCGGTTACGACCTCGACGAGGATCCGCGTTCCATTTATTTTCAACAAGCCGCCCGCGGCGTGCCCGTGCGCATGGCCGTCATCGGCATGTTGCTCGGTAAATTTAACTTTCCCGCGGCGGCAGTCGAGCCTCGCGCGCGGATTTCGGCGCGCGTGCGCACGACGATCGAATGTAATAATCAAAATTGTATTACCGAATCCGAGCGGCGTTATTTGAATCCGGAATTTGTATTAGCATCCCGCGAACCCCTTTGTTTGCGATGCGTTTTTTGCGATGCCGAACGGGTCGTCGAATTTGTCGGCTGCTCCAGCACACGGCACTACCACGCCGGCGCCTCATCTGAAGTGAATCGCATCAAAGCCGAAAATCTGGTCGCGTTTGCGACGGAGGAGGAGGCGATCGCGGCGGGCTTCACCGCGGCTGCGATCCGCGGCGCAGGTCAGACGCCCGCCTGAACGGGCCAAACTCCGTTCGAAACTGCACAGGAATCGTTCGCCGTCGCCCGGTTCGACGTCGTGCGACAAGGTTGTCGCGCTGGAAATTCGCCTACCGGATCTCGGGAACAATATTCGATAGTCGTTTGTGTGAAAGGCGCGCGCTCGGCGCGCTTTGCACTGGAAAACACACGTTTTGTATTGGAAAACACTCCATGGTTTTCGAGGACGAATCTATGATTGGTCGGCTCCGTCGAGTTCGAACTCGAAGGGGCGAATCAGGGTTTGCCCGATTTGCATTTCGCGTCGTTGGGACTGTGCCTCCGGAACAGTCCAAAATACGCGGCGCGAATTTGCAAATATCCCGAAACCTCCCACGACGAAAAAGTAAATTGATACAATGGTTTCAACACTAAATATTTTTGCGCGAAAAGTAGCATTCGCGACGGCGGTTATTGTTAGTTTGGCGATGATTACGCTTTCCGGCGACGTGGGCGCCCAAGCGGGTCCAAAGGCCGGACAACCCAAAGACAACACGCCGAAGCCGGGAATATTTCTGAAGGGTGCGATGCGGTGGGGCCGCATTGTCGACATCTGGGTTCTCGACGACTTCGGCAGCCCGACGCCAATTTTTAACAAAAAGGGATTTCAGGATCCGTTCTACATGGACATGGTCGTCGGCGAATCGGTGGGCGTGAGCAAGACTCTTACGACAACCGTCGACCCCGCGGTTTATTATCAGTTGTATACAGATCCGGTATCCGGCGCGAATTTACTGATCTTGGGCACGCAATATAGTAAGTCAAAGACTTCCCCGTTCCAAAGGGCGCTCGCCGAGGCGGAATCGACTCTCGGAACGATAGCAATCGGCAATGCAACCGCGCTCCCGCCGTTCTCTGTCGTTCCCCGCGACGCCGCCATCGTTCTTAATTTTGACCGCGCGGTGAATCCCAAGTCGATCGGCCCCGACAGCATTCGTTTTTATGTAGGAAACGCGACGAGCCAGGGCCAGCTTCCTCCGGCGCCGTTCGAGGGGCGCTACCTTTGGAAAGCCGAGCGTCCGAAAACTGTTGTATTCGACCCGTCGATTTCGGCGATTGACGATTTCCGGATCGGCCAGGCGGTGGCACTTTACAATTTAGCTCCGTCCAAGAATCTCGGGCTGAATCCGCAAATCCTTCCGCTCACCGCGGGCGGTTTCCCGGCGAGCATTTCTTCGGCGAACTTCAACGTCGCCGTTTTCATGCCCGCACAATATAACATTATCGCGGGTGTTACAAAAATTCTGCTCGGATCCGATGGGACCGCGATTGATACGAATAAATCCTCGACGAAATTTAATTTCACAGGCGCCGGAACATCCGGCGACGGCATTCTCGGAGTCGCGCGGGTTTTCAGGTCGGGAAGCGGCGCGGAACCGAACAAGGGATTCCTCGCGGATCCAACAGTTCCGCAATTGATGGGAACGCAGGCGGTCAAGGTTCTTGTGGTCGCGTCCGCGGTCTCCCTTCCGGCTCCGCCCGATTCGCGTTTAGTTACATTAAAATTCGTGAATACGGCGTGCGATTTCTCGGTGCACGTCGGCGATACCATTCAACAGGGAAACACCTATGCACAGATCGCGTCGATCAACTCGGCGACGCTGACGGACGCCGACCCATCTTATCAAGTCGTCGTCGATTATTTACAAACCGACGTTTTTAATACAAATGATGCGTCGGCCATCACGACGCCTTACACGCCCGGGTTGTCGAACTTTTCAGGCTGTTTCCTTATCATTCAGCCTTCGCCCACGGGATGGGGCCTCGACGGCAGCGTTTCGGGCGTGAATCCGCAAGCTACAATTACGGCGCGCTTCTCGAAGCCCATTAACGTTTCCGATGTCAATTCCATGCGAAACATGGCGCTCCTGACGAACGCGGCGCTGCCGACGCCCGCCACGGCGAGCCACTCGGAAATTGTTATTGGAAATTCGATTCCTTCGCCGGATCAGAAGACGCTTCGATTTGTATCGTATCTGCCGTTCCCGCACACGCAGGGCACGGTTGAATCATTAAAGTTTGTTATTATCGGCGGAACAGGCGGCATCGCGGACCTCGTCGGAAACGGCGTCGATTTTGGCGGTGTTCCGTTCTCGTCGGTCATCAAGCTCGATACAAATGCGCTCTCGAACACGTCGCGAAACTTCAATATGAAGTTTGATTCGCTGAACGAGGGCGCGGGGCCGGCATTACAAATCAACGGAGAAATTAACAAAGTTTCCGCGACAGAAGTGAGCGGGCGCCCCTCGACGCACTTTTCAAGAGATGCGGACACGTCGAACGTCATGGTCGCCGCAATGGTTCCGCCCGCCGCCGCCATCTCGACTCCACTCAATGCTCTTGGCGCGCGCATGCAAACGCTCTACCGCAACGTGGACGTGGGCCTCGTCATCGACTCGATTCAAGATATTAATATTGAAGTCGAATCCATGGATTGGGCGCCCTTTGCCGGCCATCTAAACGTTAGCGATTTCTTCAAGCACGTCCGCATCGATCTCGCCCACAGCGAGTTTTATCCGGACGAGACGTTCAATCCCGTTTCGGGACAGCAGGTTTATCCAAATTCGGGACTTTCTGAACAATCGTTCGCGGCGAACATTTTCGACAGCGCGAATCATACGTCGACGATTGTTTATGAAGGGCCCATGTCGTTGAACCAGAATCTTTTGTTTACGACCGGTTCGGGAACTGTAATGATTCCGATTCCAAAGTTTACAAAAACTTTCACGTGGCGCGACGCGACGTACGGTTCGAAGATTTTTGCCGGACCGGCTGGCGGCGGCGCGAATCCGCAGCAGTGGTTCCTCTTGACGGGAGCTCCGACACCGACTCCCGCGCCTCCGGGTCAAAACTTGCCTTGGGTTGGTACTGTGACGCTTCCGGGATCGATTCCGTCGCTCGGATTGCCGTTGCTCGTCGATTTCCGCGTCTATCCCGCAGACGACGCGAACACGAAGGGTTTGAACGGATTTGTTGTATACAACGCGCTGCTTGCTCCGACGAAGCCCAACTTCTCGGTTTGGTCCGAGGGCGGATTGGATGCGAATCAATCGCCAAAGACCGTTACTCCTGACGTCGCGCCAGACGGCCTCGTGCCGACGGGTTCGTTCTTTCCGCCAGGATCAACTGCGGGTACGCCCGGTACCAAGACGACGCCCGGCGACGGACGCTTCTATGTTGGTCGCCTCGATTTTGGCGTGAAGAAATCGTATGCGTTCACACACTTCTTCGATTTGGTTGGAACGAGCACAACGACGAGTCCGACCTTCCTCACTACGAATACAATTTTATTGCCTTTCACGCATCCTTCGGGCACATCTGTAAGTGTTGCATTCCGCGGCGCAACCGCGGTCACGGGTTCCGCGCTCACGGACGCGCGCTGCTTCGACGCCTATGGTGATTTGTATACAGCAAATGCCAACGTCGCGCAGATTCCGCAGCCCTCGGTAACCGGTTGCGGTACGTCGCAAATTACGACAATGGAACCTGTCGCGGGTCCGATCAACTTCACGCCGAATCTTCCGACGTTGAATGGAAAGCGATATTTGCAAATGCGTTTCGAGTTCGTGTCGGACATTATTAATAATGTGTCGCCGACGATGAACGCCTTTGGCGTTGCCTATGCGAATCCGCAATAAACTTGCTCGATTCCTTTAATAAGAACGCGCCCGAATTCGGGCGCGTTCTGCTTTTGGGAGTGCGTGCTAATTCGCACGCCCAGACGCGCGGTCGCACGGTTCATCCGTCGGGAGCTCCGATCTTCCGCCTTTGGAGCGGCTTGTACCTTCGGCACGGGATTCGACTAAGGAGAAATGTGACCCTTTTGCAAAGCGTATTGCGGGTCGTGCCAACGGAGAGGCGCGCACGCGAAAAGCCAAGCGAGGTGGGATCCTGAAAGAAACGTCGGCGTTTGATTGACCAACGTTTCCCAAAACAACTATCATCCGGGTGATTCCAGTTTCGGTCGAAAGACCGGACGCGACGCACCCGACTTCCTATCCACACACCGAAACACGTCCCGCACCTGGAATGAGCCACTTCGCGACGCGTGAAACCGTTGATCATATGGATTCACCAACGCTAACGAAGCTCCAGCAGGATGAAAAAAAAATGAACAGATTGCGCCGAACCCAATCGTTAATTAGCAAGCCGCTCAGTGCTGTATTCATGACGTTGGCGTCGTTTGCGTTCCTCGGAACGGCAAACGGAATGAACGCATACGCCCAGGGGCCCATTGCGGGCAAGACCAACGACGGCACGCCGAAAGCCGGTATTGCAATGAACGGAGCGCTTCGATGGGGGCGGCTCGTGGATATTTGGGCGGTCGATTCGGTTGGAAACCCTGTGCAGATTGTAAAGAAGATAGGAGTCAAGACCGCTTCCGATCCGCTCTATTTGGATATATTGATTGGCGAGTCGATCGGCGTCAGTAACGTTGAAGCGTCGGGAGTAACTCCTCCTGTATCGTTTACATTGAAGCGCGATACCGTCTCGGGATCCCAGATTCTCATTATCGGCGCGCCCTACGACAAAAATGTGAAGTCGCGTTTTCAAATCGCGCTGACGCAGGCGGAATCGGCGCTGGGCACGATCGCCGTCGGCGGACCCACTTCCCTTCCTCCGTATTCGCAAATTCCGCGCGACGCGGCGATTGCTATTAATTTCGATCGCGCGATCAACCCGAACACCATCGGCCCGGAAACCGTGCAATTTTATGTAGGCACGTCCACCGTTATGGGGAAACTTCCGCCGGCGCCATTCCTCGGCCGCTTTGTTTGGAAGCCCGAATTCCCGAAGACCATCATTATCGATCCGACGATCAACGCGGTCGACGATAATCGGATCAGCGACAATCTGAATGCGTTTAATACAAATCCGTCGAAAAACGTAAAACTGAATCCGCAGGTACTTCCTATCAATTCGCTCGGATTGCCCGCGAGCATCAGCACGACTTCGTACAATATTGCCATTTTCATTCCGTCTCAATACAACATCAAGGGCGGAGTCACGAAGATCCTGCTCGGAAAGGACGGAACGGCGCTCGATATTAATAAATCGGTCACCAAGTATGTCTATTCGCCTTCCGGCGGCGCGCTGCTCGACGGTTTGACGGGCGTGGCCCGTGTTTTCCGGTCGGGTAGTAATGCCGACGCAAATCAGGGTTTCATCGCCGATCCGACATCGCCGCAGATTCTCGGATCGCAGCAGGTCGCGCTGACCGCCGTCGAGGATTTGAATGCCGGCGACAGCCGCGTGCTCACTTTTAAATACTTGAACGGCAGTTGTAACTTATCGGTTCGAATTGGCGATTCGATACAACAGGGATCGTTCTTCGCGACGGTGTCCTCGATCGACGCGGCTTCGCTTCAGGATGCCGATCCGCTTTCTTATAAAGTCACGGTGAACTATCTCCAATCCGCGACATTCAATACGACGGATGCCGCGCTTCTTACGACTCCTTATAACGATACACTGAATCAGTATACTCCGTGTTTTGTTATATTGCAGCCCCAACCGTCGACTGTTACAAATCCGCTGACAAATTTGGATCCGCAGGCGGCGATCACGGTTCGTTTTTCGAAACCGATGGACGTCACGAAGGTCAACTCGCTCCGAAATTACGTCGTGCTGACAAACCCGGGAGTTACAGATCCGGCGCTTGCGGGCCATTTCGATCTGGTCGTCGGCAACGTCATTCCGTCGCCGGATTTGAAGTCATTCAAATTCGTTCCGTATCTTCCCTATCCGCACCTCACCGGATCTACGGAAACGTATAAATTCGTTTTGTTGTCCGGTTCGACGGGTGTCACCGATCTCGCGGGCAACCCGCTGCCGCTCCCGACGCTTTCGTTTACAGTTTCGTTTTCATTAAAATCGAGCGCGTTATCGAATTCTTCGAGATTCTTTAACATGCGGTTCGATTCGTTATTCGATGTTGCGCCGGCGACCATGTTGACCGGACAAATAACGAAACCGAGCGCACAGGAAATTTCAGGACGGCCGCCGTCACACTTCTCGCGCGACGTCGACCGGTCGAATCCTTTCATTAATGCCATGGCGCCGTTCACGGGCGGCGGCATCCAGACGCCGCTCTCGTCTCTCGGCAGCCGCTTGCAGACGGTGTATCGCCATATTGATATGAACCTTTCGATCAACGCGGTCACCGACACGGACCTCGACGTCGAAGGCCTCAGCTGGGCTCCGTACAGCGGAATTTTGAACGTTAGCGATTACTTCCAACATATCCGCATCGATCTCTCGCACAGCGCGTACTTCCCCGACGAGATTATCAATCAGGCTTCGCTGCTCCCGAGTTACACGGGATCCGGTTTACAATTAACGGATTTCGCGGGAAATATCTTTGCATTGGCCGATCACCCGACCGGCATCGTTTATGAAGGAGCCTACACGCTCAATCAGAACATGCTGTACACGACGAGTTCCGGAACGGTCATGATGCCGTGGCCGAAGTTTACAAAAACGTACACATGGCGCGATTCGTCGTACGGTTCGGTTAAGTTCGGCGGTCCCTACGGCAACGGCGTCAATCCCGATCAATATTACTATATTCTCGGTTTGACGCTGCCGACGGTACCCTCGCCCGACAAACCCTACGCCGCGGGCGCTGTTCCATCTGTAGCGTTGCCGTTATTGATGGATTTCCGGACCTATCCGGCGAGCGATCCGAACACGAAGGGATTGAACGGATTTACTGTTGTGATCGCGGTGACATCGTCCGCGTTCCCGAGTTTCCGCGTGTACTCGACCGGCGGTCTCGATACGGCCTTGAACCCGCACACGGTTACTCCCGACGTGGCACCCGATGGAACCAAGCCGACGGGTGCTTACTATCCGCCGGGATCCACGCAGGGAACGCCGGGCACGAAGACATCCTCGCAAGGCCCGGAGGTCTATCCCGGACGCGTCGATCTCGCCACGAAAGTCTCCCGTGTTTACTCACACTTCTTCGATTTCTCGACGGTGACGATCACGAGCCCGGTATTCGTTCCGACGAACGTGCTCATGCTGCCAACGACACAGTCGCCGAACACTTCGGTGGCGATTGATTTTCGCGGCGGCACGAGCGTGAATCCGAGTTCCGGGATTGTTACAAAAGACGCCCGCTGCTTCGACATTTACGGCGACGTTTACTCGGGCTCGACGACGTACGCGGCGACAATTCCTCCCGCGACGATCGCATGGTCCGCGTGCGGCGCGGTGCAGAATTTATATCCGCCGTATAACAAGTCCACGCCGGCGGTGATCAATTTCACCCCGAATATTACAGATATGAATTCGAAGACGCTGCTTCAATTCCGCTTCACGTTTACGTCGGACATTATTAACAATGTCACCGCAAAACTGAACGCCATGGGTATTGCGTATTCAAATCCGCAGTAGCACCCAATCTGCGCTAACAACCACTGCGCTTACAGCAGCAAATCGAAAATAAATAACACGGCTCCGGGGGCGAATTGGCCCCAGGGGTCGTGGACAACGAACTCTCCCAATCTCACCTTTCCAAAATCAATAACCTGATCGTGATGAGCTTCGCTCTCAGAAACCGGCTCGCGCCCCGAATCCTGTCCACCGGGGCACCTGTTGCCATGCTATTCGTGCTTCTTAGCGGATGTGGCGGCGGCAGCGGGTCATCGCTTTTTAATAATTTTCCAAATGGTGGCGGGGGAACGCAAGCTGGCGACTTCGTCGTGGAGTCGGTGGTTCCGCAACAGGGACAGGTTTGGGAAGTGAACCGGCCGATAACAATAACGTTCAGCCAGGCGGTGAATTTTAGTTCCATTTCACCGGCGTCCATTTCCATATTTACATTAGGGACGAACAAGGCGGCGCTCGGCCAGTTTTCGATGCAAAATTCGAAAACCGTCATCTTCCAGCCCGCATGCCCGACTTCGATTTCGCCGTCGGGCCTCGCGCCGAACGGCGTGGGCTATGAAATTAACATTACGGGCAGCTCGCAAGTGACGTCAACCACGATCGTAAGCAGTTCCGGATCGCCGTTGAAAGCGGGAAAGACCATCACTTTCGTCACAGCAACCGCGACGAATCCTAACGATACTTTCGATCCGGCTCTGTTCTACGATCCGAAACCGAACTTGGGACCGGCGATCACTTCCGCGACCTATACAACCATTGCAGCCGACGGAACGACCACCACGCAGGATTTTGGAAATAATGCCGTCGTTCCTACAAATAAATTCGTCGGTCCATCGGTCTTCTTCACGCTGACCTTCGACCAACCGATCCTTCCTTCGCCGTCGAATATCGTTAGCACGAACGTCGATCTGCGTTTTGAGTTTCCGGCGGGTAGCGGAAACTACACATCCATTCCGACGTCGATACAACTCGTCGAAAACTGCACCGCGGCCGGCGCGAAGGTCCGCATTACTCCGCTCGGTCTTCTGCCAGGCGGTCGAAAGTTAAGAATGATCATCGGCCAGGGTTTCAGCGATATCAAAGGCGAGACAAATCCATTCCCTGTTAATATTCCGTTCGATCCGCTCAAGGAGCCGACGTCGCAGACTCCGGCATCGCCATCGGACTTCGATGCCATCACGGAAACATTTAATGATAAATCCCACCTCGACACGAATTCGGGATTTGTCGAACCCCTCGCGAATTGGGGCAATGGCGCGGTTCAAGCCGCATTCAATTTCCCCGGTCAGCAAACGGACTTCGAACTCATTGTTGGTACAGGCCAGACGGTCGTCATAGATACAACGGCGACGACTCTTGCGGTCCAGGACAGCCAGAGCAACCCCGGCACGGCGAGTTTCGTGAATGGTAATATTTATCTTCGCAAACTCACCGTCAACAACGGCGGCACGATCATCGGACAGGGTCCGAATCCGCTCCGGTTTTTCGTTAATGATACAGTTACGATCAACAATGGCGGAATTATCAATGTCAAGGGCGTCGACGCCGTCGATGTCGCGACATTGTTAACGGCCTGCGTATTTCCGCAGCAGGGCGGCGCGGGCCAGTGCGGAGGCGGCGACGGCGGCCTCGGCAACCCCGTCACGAGTCAGTCTTGTTCACAAGGCGGCACGGGCAATGGTCCGTTCAATGGTTTGAATGGCGGCGGTGTCGGCGGCGAGTCCGCGCTTGTTGCGCTCACGTCCGGCGGACAGCCCTGCTATGAGCCCGAGGATTATCACGGCGGGGGCGGCGGCGGAGGTTCGTACTCAACGTCCGGCGAGAAAGGAAACAACGGAACCGATACAACTTATACTTACAGTAGCTGTAACGTTCCGCAGGGTGTGTCGGCCGTCAATCCTAACAAATCGCCGGCGGGCGGAATCTCGGGAATTCGTCCGTTCACGAATGCATTTGTCGTCGACGATTTCTACGGATCGATGATCGCAAAGCAGGGGACCATTTCATCCGCCCCGGCAACGAATCAGATCAAAGTCACGACGGCAGGATTCTTTAATACGACTCCGGTAACCGGCGATGTGGGTCGATATGTAGCAGTCATCAAGGGCAATGCGACTGCGTCGTGGGAGGATGGCACCACGAACTGTACAAATTCGCCTCAAGATCCGACGCTTTGCTTCAGGTCGCGCGTGCAAGTCCGCAAGATTAACACTGTAAACACTACAGATACGATCACGATGGCCGCGCCGACGTTCAGCGGAACGCTAAACGCGCCCGCATTCGGCGACATCGTTGTCGTGTTTGGCGCGGGTAACACCGTTCAAGGCGAGTTGACGACCCCGCTCGGCGGCCAAGGCGGCGGCGGCGGCGGCAACGCGATTCAGAGTACTACATTTCCGAATCCGAACGTTTGCACACAGGACCGCAAGGGCGGGGGCGGCGGCGGCGGCGGCGGCATTCTTGAAATTCGCGCGTTGAATACAGTAACAATTCTCGGAACGCTGGATGCCTCCGGCGGCGCGGGAGCGGCGGGTGAAAATACAATTGGCATCGACCGCATCGGCGGCGGCGGCGGCGGCGGATCGGGCGGCACCATTATTGTTGAAAGCGCGTCCTCCGCGGTGAATGCAATTTCAGTCGTCAACGGGGCGGTCATCGGAAAGGTATATTGTCGAGGCGGTTCCCGCGGCGCCGGTCTTTTCGCTGTATTTACAGATCCAGTGGCGCCCAGTACCCCGAGCGGCATGGGCCACGGCGGTCGCGGCGGAAAGGGATTGGTTCAATTCCACGTCCCGACAAATGCACAATTCTCCTTCCCCACGAACCAACCGTCGGGCACCAACTTCGATCCGAACCCGCTGATTATGACGACGACTTTTGGTCCGATCACGCGCGCCCGGTCGACGTGGTATGACACGGGAGCCGGTTTGGCCGCCGGATTGCCGGTTTATGCATTTGGCGGCGTCTGCACTCAGGCCGCTTGCGGTTTGACAGGCGAAGTCATCGCGGATGCATCGGGAAATGTTGATACAAATAACCCGGTTTTGGCTTCGAATACGATTACCGTTTCCGCGGCCAATCTCACGGCGAATTCGGTCACGTTACCGTTCGCTCAAGTGAATGTGCCGGCGAACGCGAAAGCGGCCGAGCCCATGACGCTTGTTAATGATCTAATCAAAGTTGGCAGCAATGTTGGCGCGATCACCGGCGTCTCGATGCCGGATTCGAATACCATCATTCTGACGACGGATAACAATACATCGACAAATCCGACAGCTTTGAACACCGGCATCGGCTTGGGTTCGAGCCCGGCGTGGAATCTGATTGGTAGATTCTTCGAAGTTGACAAAGTCGATCCGCTCACGAGCAACGTGACGCCGAACTTTATTCAACCGAAATTGCAGGCCGGCGGAAACCGCGTTCAGATTCAATTCCAAGGCGCCAATGCCGACGTCAACGGCAACGTGGATTTGAATACAGTCGTTCCGCCGCTCAACGTGGATGCCTTTGGAACGGCCGATCCCACCGTGCTTACAGGCGCACGATTTGTTCGTTTCACGACAACATTTAATACTGCAACAGTTGGAAGCGTCGGTCCCGGAAGCTTCCAGCCGCGCGTCAACTTCTTCAAGATGGTCTTCCGGTTCAATTAATCGACGGCCAAATCCGTCGGAAACTTAAAGAATCGAAAGCACCTTGCCCGCACGACGCCCGCGCACGATCGACGTGTGCGGGCGTTTTTCTTTTACATGGCGTGGTTCCCGGGATTAGAAGTTCACGTTCATGTTTCTGAAGTCGGCGCCCGTCAGATTCTCCAAATTCGCGGTTAACATCGCGATCGTGATCGGCTGGATGGGGTCGGGTGGATGTAACAAATCCTCCAACGAGAAATTTGAACTGGAGGGATTTTTAGTCGACGAAAAAGCGCCCATACCGCTGAATCGATCATTAATATTTCAATTTCGCGGTGGACTCATCGATCCCGCGAGCGTGCAAGCCGGCGGAATCAAAATCGAAGAAGACAACGCGCCGGCCGTCTCCGGCGGGAAGCGCGCGATCGGTAAATTCGAAGTTTCGAATGACAATCGCGTTGTTTTCACTCCTCGACTCGCTTCAAAACCTGATCTAACAGATGGCGGATTTCTCCCCGGAAAGCGCTATCGAGTCGTGATCGGAGGATTTCCCCACGCATCGGGAATTCGATCAACGCTCGGAAACACGCTCGAAGCGAGCCGGGTTTTTCACTTTTCGACCATTGCGGAAGGCCGCGATCTCTTTGACGATCCGGCGGCTCCGCAACGTGCGGCCGTCACGACGGACCATGGCGTGGATTTTGGAACCAACGGAATTGCTGAAATTCACGTCGAATCGGGCGCGCGATTGATTTTACATATAACGAAACCGCTGCGCCCGGACACGGTGGTTGCGTCGAATTTTACTGTTCGAACGGGACTTCGGGGCGAATTGAAGCTTCCTTTCGAAGTGAAATTGTTCAACGACGAACCGGGCGCGCGCGTCGAGTTCGAAATGAAGACGCCCCCCGACACTACTTATCCAGCGCTTGTCGAAATCGATCCGGCCGTTACGGATCTCGGCGGCGGCGGCTTGAACGGACCGCTCGGCAGTCGCTTTTTATGGGTGACCGAACAGCGAAACGTCGTGCCGTCGCCCGTGATTCAGGAATTCTTGAGTTCGGTCGAGTTCGAAAAAGATGATACTAACGATAACCGCGGCGCGCACGCGGCATGGCAGGGCGACGGCCGCCTTTCGGTGCATTTTCCAAGACTCGCGGGCGATGGCAGCGATGGCGCGGTGAGTCTGACGGGAAATGGGACGATTCCGGCGCGCGTGCAGGCGACGAAACTTGATATTCCAAAAGCCGCGCAAGTCAAAGCCGTGTCCGGGACCCAACTTTCGTCGCAGGGCAATATATCAATTTCAGGCTCCCTTCGAATCGTGAAGGACGAGGACGCCGCGATTCCCGGCGACTACGATTTGGGCATTCCCCCCGGCATCGACGTCCTCGTTGTCGCTGGTGGCGACCTCGAAATCGACGGATCGATTCAGGGCGCGGCTTCGGTCCTGCTTGCGGCGGGCGGATCCGTAAGAATTACAAAGGACGCGCGCCTCAAATGTAAGAATTTGCGCGTGGTCGCGCCCGCCGGCGCCTTGATCGAAGGCGATGTGCCTTCCAATCAGATCATTTCGCGCACGCCATTGCCGCAGGCGCAATCGATCTGGATTCGCGAGAATATTCTTTATCAATCGATCTCGCCGTGGCAGCGAGCGGCCGGCTCGAATGTTACTTTTGGAAATCCCCAGTGGTTCGGCGATTCGGGATCGGCCCGAATCCGATGGATGTTTCGATCGGCAAAATCGAGCGCGAATACGCCGAACCAAGTCGAGACGGGAACCATTTCCGAATGGATGGGAGCGCCCGAGGACCTGCCCGCCGGAGACAGAATACAGTTTCGCGTCGAGTTCGAAATTCCAAAGACAACAACTGAAAAACCGCTGAAACTACCATTTGTAGACAGACTCGTCATTCCCACACGACGGCTATGATCGCTCCGGCGGATTGATAATAATATCAAAAAATGGAAGATTGACAGTCATATTTAAATTGTCAGACTCCCGCAATTGCTCCAACCCCCGGTTGTTTTCGTTTCGCAGGCATCGTTGATTTTTGGCGCGTTCGCGGCGCTTTTTGGTCTGTCCGTCGGGTCTTTTATCAACGTTGTCGCGCACCGATTGCCGAAGGGCGGGCTGCGATCGCTTCTGGGACGTTCACAATGTCCCCGCTGCGAACGCCCGATCGCGTGGTTTGATAATATTCCAATTCTGTCGTGGCTCGCATTGCGTGCGCGCTGCCGAAATTGTCAGCTTCCAATTTCGGCGCGCTATCCGATTGTCGAGTCGATCGGTGGAATATTATTTCTAGCGGCATGGGCGGCGCAGTTCTGGGGCCGGGGAAACCCCGAGTACACGCCACGACTTGTTTTTGAATGGTGCGTGCTTTCCTCGTTACTCGCTCTTTCACTTATCGATTTGGACCTTCGGGAACTCCCCGACGAATTGACATATTCGGGAATGCTGCTCGGACCCATTGCGGTCGCGGTCCTTCCTGAAATATTAGCAAATACATGGAGTTATCAGAAATTCACCGCCGAAGCGTGGCCTGGTTTTCTGCGCGCGCTGATCACAAGTATGATCGGCCTCGCGGTCGGAGCCGGGACGATCGCCGCGATTCGATCGGTTGGAACGGCCCTGTACAGTAAGAACCGGGATATCGCGGTTGAAAAAGAAAACGCAAACGAAAGGATCGATCATTTTCTTTGTCGACAAAAACCCCGGCATTCCAAGGAACAGGTGCATCTCTGGTTCGAGGAAAGGCTCGTTTCCCGGATCGTCGACGGCAAAGTTGAACATTTACAAAAGGAACAGGCCTCTCTTCGGCTCGCCGGAAATGAAATCATTCGCATTCGAATCGTTAAAGAAGCGATGGGTTTCGGCGATGTGAAGCTTCAGGGCGCCGTCGGCGCGGTCGTCGGAGCGGAGGGCTCGTTCTTGGTTCTTGGAATTGCCTCATTTGCCGGAGCGATCCTCGGCACCGCCAATTTGCTGCGAATTTTCTTTTTGTTGAAATTCCGCGCAGCGGCACGCAAGCGTTCTCGTTCGACGGAGGCATGGCAAGTCGCGCGAGCCGTCGGGGGAGTGCTTCCGTTCGGTCCATTTTTGGCAATCGGCGCCGCTGTCGTTTTGTTAGCGCGCCAGCCGATTGTCAATCTTCTATTCAAATTGTGGTAATCCGCGTGGAATTTTCATTTAATGGAAACAGTGAATTCCCGCGCGGGTTTCCGCGTTCGATTCCCGTTAACAGTTACAATCAATAAAACCCTTGCCCCCTCCGGGCACGGAGACATCCATGACATCAATGAAATTGTTCGCGTTCGCGACACTCGTCGCGGCGCCTCTTTTCGCTTCCTGCCACGCCGATTGCAAAAAACGAAATGATGATTTGGCCAACCAAGTCCACCAGACCGAAGTGGAATTGAATCAAGCCAAAGCCGAGCGCGACGAAGCGCGCAATCGTGAAGAAAACATCCAGCGCCAACTCGCCGGGGCGCGCGATGAAGCTCGCGTCGCGCGCGAGAATGCGGCCGCTCAAGCGAAGGTCGTCGAGCCCGTTGTTGCAAAAAATGAAAAAGTGGATGCTAAGAATGCCGCGACGACAAAAAACGCCGAACCTGCGGAAACGCGCGAATTAGTTAAGAAGCTCTCCCACGCGCTCGCGTCCTCGAAGGTCACAGTCCAGGAAAAGGACGGCAAGGCGCACCTCATCGTGCCGCTTGGCGAGTCGTTTAATCCGGGCAGCGCGGAGCTGAACGCGAATGGTAAGAAGTTCGTGAAAGAAGTCGCAGCCGCGCTGAAGAAAGACACTCCCGCCGAAGTACACCTGACAATTGTCGGGTACACCGATTCCGATCCGATCAAAAAAGCCAAGGCGAAGTACGCCGACAACAAAGCGCTTTCGCTGGCGCGCGCGAAAGAAGTGATGACCGAGTTCAAGGCGGCCGGCATTTCCAGCAAGCGCATGAGCGCCGAAGGAATGGGAGAGAGCGATCCGATTGCCGCGGGCACGAGCAAAGTCGAGAAAGCTAAGAATCGCCGCGTCGAAATCGTAATCGATTGATTTCCAACCGCGGCGTCCGATCGCCGCGAACGATGTTGGCGGCTGCGCGAAGAGAAAATCCCGCCTACTGACCTGTGGGGTTCCGAGTTGATAGACTCGGGACCCCGTTTTTTTCGTATTGGGTTCATTTGGGCGCGTCTCGTTTACCCTCGAACCCTCAAATGAACCCACTACAATTTTCTTCGAGACCAGCGGATGGGCGGCAACAACGCCGCACGACGTTGTGCTCAATTGAGGAGTAAACCCGGATGGCACAGATAGCGGATGTTCGCACTCTGGCACTCATCGGCGCCGCAGACGCCGGAAAGACATCATTGGCGGAAGCGCTCGCGCACGAATTTGGCGCGATTAATAGAAAGGGAACGGTTGCGGACGGATCGACCGTTAGCGATTATGAAGCTGAAGAAAAGGAAAAGAAGCATTCGTTTCAGTTATCGGTGCTGCATTTCCCGAGAAAGAACGGTTTTCTTGAAGTCCTCGATACGCCGGGATATCAAGAATTCGCGGCCGACGGCATTGCCGCGCTCGCGGTCTCGGAGTCCGGCGTATTGTGCATTTCCGCGGCCTCTCCGATTCCGTTTCATGCGCGAACGATGTGGGCTCGCGCGGAGGCCTCCGGAGTTGCCCGCGCGATCGTTGTTACAAAACTCGACGGCCAGAACGCCGATTTCGACGATTTATTAACATCGCTCCTCGCGACATTCGGCGACCGGTGCGTGCCTGTCACGATTCCGGATCAACTGGGTCCGAAAGTATCAAAAGTCATCAGTGTCATCCGCCCGGAGTCCGACGCGAACGCGGCGATGAAGGACCGCGCCGCCGGATTCCTCGCCACGTTTACAGAGCGCGTTGTCGAGGCCGACGAAAAACTGATGGAGGCCTATCTCGATGCGGGTTCCATACCGCAAGACCAGCTCGATCGAATTATTCCAAAAGCGCTGGCGGCCGGATCCGTGTTTCCCGTGTTTTTTGTAGACTCCATATCGGGCCACGGCGTCGCGGAATTCGCGCATTTTGTCGAAGCGTATTTTCCGACGCACCGCGAACACGGCGCGGTTCTTGCGGAAACTACAGATAAGAAAGAGATTCATATCGAACCGGATCCGGCCGCGCCTTTCGCCGGATTTGTATTCAAAACCGTCCACGACAAAGCCGTCGGCGAAATTCAATATGTAAAAATCCTGCGCGGACAACTGACCGCCGACGCGTCCTTCATCGAGCCGCATCATAACAAAACCGAAAAGGCCTCGGGATTGTCGACGATTTTCGGTAAAGATCGCAAGACGATCGACGCGGCGGGACCCGGACAGATTGTTTCATTTGCGAAACTCCCGGTTCCGCTCCATTTTGGCGACACGATTCATGCTCACGCCGCGCAATTCCACATCAAACCGCCCGAGTTTCCGCGGCCGACGGTCGCGCTCGCCGTGGATCCGAAGCGGCGCGAAGATGAACAAAAAATTTCGGAGTCGCTGCGAAAAATAACGTCCGAGGATCCTACATTTCACACGCGGCGCGATCCGACGACGCACGAATTTGTCGTCGAGGGGCTCTCCGAGCTTCATATACAAATTCACTTGCATCAATTGCACCGCCGCTACGGCGTCGAAGTGGTCACGCGACTTCCGAAAATTGCATATAAAGAAACCATCCGTGGCAAAGCCGACGGCCACTACCGTCATAAGAAACAATCCGGAGGCCGCGGCCAGTTCGGCGAAGTTTATTGTAGAATCGAACCGCGCGAGCGCGGCGCCGGCTTCGAGTTTATCGATGACATCGTCGGCGGTTCCATTCCAAGACAATATTTACCTCCGATCGAAAAGGGCATGCGCAGCGTTCTCGAACACGGCGTCGTCGCCGGTTGCCAAGTTATTGATATAGCCGTCGCCGTTTATGAAGGGAAGTTTCATGAAGTCGACTCCGACGGCATTTCATTCGAAATCGCCGGACGCAACGCGCTCAAGGACGCGTTCATGAAAGCGAAGCCCATTCTTCTCGAACCCGTCATGAATTTAACCATTGCGGTTCCGGGACATTTCATGGGTGCGATCACCGGCGACCTCAACAGCCGTCGCGGCCGCATCATGGGAATGGACACCGTGGGCGATCAGGCGATCGTCAAGGCGCTCGTTCCGCTCAAGGAAATACAACAATATTCGACGCAGCTTCGTTCCGTCACCGCCGGCGAGGGAACTTTTTCCATGGAATTCGATCATTATGATCAGGTTCCGGCGCCATTGCAGGAGCTGATCGTGGCCGAATGGCAGAAGGAGCACGGGCACAAAGTCGTCGAAGAGTAATAATTACTCAAACCCTTCAAAACGACCGCGGTCGCCCGCGGTCTTTTTTTTTGTTTGAAATTCGGAAAAGTTTTCACACGCACGCGCGGGGGTGCGGCGATGCACTAATGTAGCGAGCCGGTTTCGTCGATGCTGGACTGGCGCGCATTTCGAACTCCGCGCCTATGGGAAAACGCAATGATCTCAATGGAAGAACTGCTCACCCTGCTGATCCAGCGGGGTGGATCCGACCTGCACCTTGCCGCGGGATCGCCGCCGCGCATTCGCGTCGACGGAAAGCTTGTATCGACTGAATTTGATGAAATGACGCCGGAGCAGGTTCGAAAATTAGTTTATTCCATACTGCTGCCCGAACAGATTGCGCGATTCGAGAAGAACTGGGAGCTCGACTGTTCGTTTGGTTTCTCCGGGTTTGGCCGGTTTCGTACAAATGTGTTCATGCAGCGCGGCTCATGCGCCGCCGTACTCCGCGTCATTCCGCACGAAATATCAACATTCGAAAAACTCGGCCTGCCGCGAAAGACGTGCGAAGAGATTTGTAGTTTGCCGAAAGGCCTCGTCCTCGTCACGGGCGCGACCGGATCCGGCAAGAGCACGACGCTCGCCGCGATGATCGATCATATCAATCAGACAAGGCACGAACACATTGTAACAGTTGAAGATCCCATCGAATTCCTACATCGTAACAAAAGCTGTTTGATCAATCAGCGCGAAGTCGGCGGCGACACGCACAGTTTTGCAAACGCGCTTCGCTCCGTTCTGCGCGAAGACCCCGACGTCGTACTCGTCGGCGAAATGCGCGATACGGAAACGATCGAAGCGGCGCTCACGCTGTCGGAGACGGGCCACCTCACCTTTGCGACATTACATACATCCGACGCGGTCCAGACGATCAACCGCATCGTCGACGTTTTTCCGGCGGACAGGCAACAACAGATACGAACGCAATTATCATTTTCCTTGCAGGCCGTCTTCTGTCAGCAATTGTTACAACGCGCGACGGGCAGGGGCCGCGCGCTCGCGGCCGAACTCATGGTCGTCAACCCGGCGATCCGCGCGCTCATCCGCGAGAACAAGGCGCATCAGATGTATTCATTGATACAAATCGGCGGAAAACAGGGAATGAAGACGATGAATCAGTCGCTCGCCGAATTGTATCGTACGAATCTGGTATCGTATGACGACGCGCTCGCGTCGTCGTCCGATCCGAACGACTTGAATCAACTGTTACGACGCGAGGTCGCGAAGTGACGAGCGAAGCGGACCGTCTGCGCGCGGCGCTTTCGGAATGCGGGCTGTTTCAACAGGCCGAACTGGAATCGTTTATATCCGACGTGGCCGTTCCCAAGTCGCCCGACGCGGTCCAGGATATCATAAATAATCCGGAGCCGGCCGAACTCGCGTCGGATCCGGCGATCGCGGACGGATCCTATATGGGCGCCGCTTCCATTCTCGAGGCGCTCGATCGCGTTTTCTCGCATCCGGCGCCGGAATCGAGCGGCGCCGCGCAGACTTTACAAATACAAGAATCCGCCGCGGCTCCGGCGGCCGCGCGAATCGCACGACCGCAGCCGAACGCCGAACGAATACTACAAATTTACGCGAAAGCGCGCGCGGAATCGTTGCGTACGGTCTTTTTCGATGAATGCGACGGAGGATTCAGGGTGTCGGCGCATCTCGGATCGCGAACGCTCGATTTCGGCATCGTTCCAAAATCGGATTTCGGTCCATTGTTGGATCGTTATCATACGGAATTCGTTCTGACGCATGCGCCGACCGGCGAATCGATAACATTCGATCGTTACATGACCCGCGCCGGCAATTGTCTCGTGATGCACTGCGCGCCCGAGGAGGGAAAGTTAAGTTTTGGCGAATTATTGTTAAATGACGAATCGCGCGAGACATTACAATTCGCGCTCGATTCGAACAAAGGCGGCCTCGTCTGCGTGGTCGCGTCGCGCGGAACGGGCGCGTCGGACGTCCTTGACCTGCTGGCCGGCGAATGGGCGTCGCGCGGAAAGAGAATTGTAACATGCGGCATTCCCGGACGCGCGGAGCCCGGACAACGAAATATACAATTGAACGCCGATGCGTCGCAGCGGACGCTCATCGCGCAGGAAGGCGATGTATATTTTACGCCGCCGATCATCGATAACGCTTCCGCGCGCCGCGCGGTGACGCTCGCGCTCGGAGGCTGGAGCGCCGCGACGACGATTCCGGCGGCGAGTCTTCCGGCGGCGCTTCGGATCATGGCGATGTACGGCTGCGGCCAGGAAGGACTCGTCGCGGCGTCGACGGTTTTTGTACGATTCACGGCTCTGCGCGCGCTTTGCGCGAAATGTAAACAAAGCGATCCGGATGCCGCGGCGACTTTTCTACAATTGGGGCGCGCGACGGAGTGTTCCGATTGGGTGCGCTATTTCAAAGCCGTCGGATGCGAATCGTGCGTCGAAGGCTACAAAAACCAGATTCTCGCCGTGGACGCGATCCGCGTCGAAAGTCCCGCGGGCTTCGTGCGCACGCACGACATCCTTCTCGGCCACGCGCTCGCAGCCGCGACCGCCGGCCGGACGTCGCTTGGCGAAGTCCTGCGCGTTTTCGACCGCGCGTCGTCCCGTGAAATTCCACAATCTTAATAATAATTAACGAAAAAGGAGATCGATCATGCCAAGTTTTAAATACAAAGCCCGCGACTTCGCCGGAACCACTTCGACGGGATCCATCAGCGCAAAATCGAGGAACGACGCAATCACCGAACTAAAGAAAAAGAATCTTACCGTTGTCGACATGACGTCGGCCGCCGCGGGCGGAAACGAAATAAAGAAAGGACTCTTCGGAAGGGCCGCCCGTCCGGGAGTCAAAGGCGAAGAATTAGTTATATTTACTCGCCAGCTTTCGACGATGGTCGGCGCGGGCATTCCGATTCTGGAGGCGCTTGAAATACAAAAAGATCAGGCCGAGTCGCCCGGTTTTCGCGTCGTGCTCACGGGCGTCGTCGATTCGGTGCGCGGCGGCATCGATCTCTCGAAGGCGCTCGAAAAGTATCCGCGCGCGTTTCCCGAATTATATGTAAATATGGTCCGCGCCGGCGAAGTATCCGGCCAACTCGACCAGATCTTGATTCGTCTCGCGGAATATCAGGAAGCGAGCGCGCAGCTCGTGCGCGAAGTGAAGAGCGCGATGACCTATCCGGTGATCTCGTTGTGTCTGGTGTTCGGCATCGCCGCATTCTTAATGATAGGAATCGTGCCGCAGTTCAAGCCGGTCTTCGACAGTCTCGACATCAAGCTGCCGGCGCTGACGTTATTTGTAATGGACTGCGCTTTTTTCTGTAAGAATTATTGGTATATAATATTCGGACTCATCGGCGGCGCGATATTCGGATTGATTACATTCAAACGCACGACGAAGGGAGCGTACATTTGCGACGCGACATTATTAAGAATGCCGATTTTCGGCTCGCTTTTCAGTAAAGTCGCTCTCTCGAGATTCTCGCGTACATTCTCGACGCTAATCAAGTCGGGCGTTCCGATCCTCTCCGCGATGGAAATCGTGGCGCAGACCGCGGGCAATCGCGTGATCGCGAAAGCCGTATTGAACGCCCGCGAAAGCGTCCGCCAGGGACAAACGCTTTCGGGGCCGCTTTCGGAAGCTAAAGTATTCCCGCCAATGGTAGTAAAAATGATCTCCATCGGCGAACGCACGGGCGCGCTCGACGCGCTTCTCGAGAAAATTGCACATTTCTACGATCAGCAAGTGGAGGCCGCCGTGAAGGGACTCACGTCGATGATCGAACCGCTGTTGATCGGCGTCATGGGATTTGTAGTAGGCGGTATCGTGCTCGCGGTCTTCCTCCCGATATTCAAGTTGCAGGAACAGCTCGCAACCTCGCATTGAAAATGAAATTTAATAAAACATATATAAGAATACCGTTCTATCTTGCGGCCGTCTGCGCCGCCGGAACGCTCGCGTACGCGGGTTGGATTTACAATCCGGCCGCCGGCGACGACACGACGCTTTCGTGCGCGCAGATGGAAATGCAATTCGGCATGTTCGACACGGCGCTCGAAAAGTCGGGCGCCGTGCTCCAACACGATCCGGATAACTTATTCGCGCTGCTGATCAACGCCCATTGTCGAAATGCAAAAAACGATTTCGACGGCGCATTCGAATGTTACAAAAAAGCGCTCGGGCTTTGCGATCATCAGCGCGAAATGGAAGCGGAAATTCGCGTCGCGCTCGCGCTCGAGTATTCGCGCAGAGGAAATTCCTCCGCGGCGCTGAAATGTTTACAAGATGAATTCGCCCCCGAAGTCAGCGCGGGTTATGTTAAATTTTTCTATGTGCGCGGCGTCGTCCGCGAGGCCGCAGGCGATCTCGCGGGCGCCCTCGGAGACTACCAAAACGCGGGCGTGGAGACCGCCGGCGCCGATGCAAGTCTTCAATTATCCGCGGCTTCGCGCCTCGCGGCCTGCGGAAAAGCAGACAGCGCTCTCGTCATCTATGAACAATTGGAAAAAACTTCCAATCCGAATGCATATTACGAATCCGCGAAACTAAAGTTCGAACGCGGGCAGGACGATAACGCTGTGAAAGAGTTGCGTATGCTTCCGGTGAATTCTCGAAAGTCACTTTCGAAAGTCATGGCGGCCGACGCGGATTTCTGGGAGACAATCAGACAGCGATACAATAGTCAACGGGGGGTCCTCCCCGAAGACATTCAGGAACTCATTTTCGTTAAGAATCGGTGATCTTACAAATTCGTGCAACCAATCCGCGAAATTCATAAGAAGGGTTTCGCGAAAATTTAAAAGGAGAGAAGCTTCAATGAAGAGTCGTAACCAAGGTTTTACGTTGATCGAACTCATGATCGTAGTGGCTATCATTGCGATTATTGCCTCGATCGCCATTCCCAATCTTTTGTCCGCGCGCCTTTCCGCCAACGAAACGGCCGCGATTGCAACATTAAGAAACCTCGCGTCCGCGCAGGCCCAGTGCCAGGCGTCGGGCGTGATTGACGGCGACGGCGACGGCACGGGAGAATACGGCTTCTTTGCCGAGCTCTCGGGTTCGAAGTTCGTTCGCGCATACATCGGCGGCGCCCAGGCGATCAGCCCGACTGTTAAGATTTCTCCTCCGGTTCTGTCCGGAGCGTTTGGAAACGTCGCCGGCAGCAACGTCAGCCGTTCGGGATATATGTTTAGAATTTATCTTCCCGATACGGCCGGAAAAGGTCTCGCCGAAGACGCAACAGGCGGCGCGGCGCTCAATGTTGCTAACATTCTGCCGGATTATTGTGAAACGACTTGGTGCGCATACGCGTGGCCGATCAACCGCGGCAACAGCGGAAAGCGCGCTTTCTTCGTCAATCAACAGGGCGACGTTTTGCAGTGCCAGAATGTTGTTATGAGCTACAACGGCACGACCGTGATGCCGGTGGCCGATGCGGCGTTTGATACCGCCTCGGTCGCGCCCGCGCTCACGATCGTTAACGTCGCGCTCGCGGTGACGAACGCCAACAAGACGGGCAAGGACGGCGAAGCCTGGTCGAACGTTCAGTAAGAATAGGCGGCCCTTTTTGCTATTTAGCAAAACCGGGCTTGTTATCGATGCAGAGGGCGGGGAAACCCGCCCTCTGTTTTTTTTGAATAATAATGATTCGCGAAATCTTCAAGACTCCGACCGCGCGGCGACGATAAGGGAACTTGGAGAGACATCCATGAAACGGCAACAGCGCAGCGGATTTACACTTGTAGAATTATTAATCGTCGTCACGATTATTGCTATCATCGCGGCGCTCGCCGTGCCGAATCTCCTCAGTTCGCGGCGCGCCGCGAACGAGTCGGCGGCGATTTCGACGATGCGACAATTATCTTCGTCGCAGGCGGAAGTGAAGACGGCCTCGATCATCGACGGAGACGGAGACGGCGTTGGAGAATATGCATATTTGGGCGAACTCGCGGGAACGCACTTCGTTCGCGCCTACATCGGCGGAGCCCAGGCCATTTCTCCGACCGTCAAAGTGCTGCCGCCCGTCGCGTCGGCGGCGCTTGGAAATATTAAGAATAGTAAAACCGTGCGCACCGGTTATTGTTATAAAATATACCTGCCGAACGCGGCCGGTCTCGCGGTCTCCGAGGCGCCGAACGGCGGCGCGGATCCTGCTAATTTTCCGGATCCAGACGGTTGCGAAACTGTATGGTGTGCCTACGCGTGGCCGGTGAGTATTTCGAGCAGCGGCAGCCGCGTTTTCTTTATTAACGAACAAGGCGATATTCTGCAGACTCAGAATACGCTACACCAGTACAGCGGCGTCAGCGAACCGCCGCCCGACGCCGCGTTCGCGACCGGCGGCATTCCAAATCTAATAAAACAGCCGACGGCCGCCACCGCGCCCAACAAACTGGGCATGGACGGCGAATTGTGGACAAATGTTAATTAGCGCTGCGCGTTGACGAGCGCGAGCATGGGTCGGTGCGGCGGAATCCTGAATTGAGATATGCCCAGCGGGATAGAAACTCCGGGTTACTGGGCGAGCGCACGCGAATATGGACGCCGGCCGAATAGCCCCGGCGCGTGATCCGGAGGCAGTTTCGAGCTGTCCATAACGACACGAATCCGTACCGAACTCCGGTGGAGAAACATGGTCGCATATCTGAATTCAAATTCGCCGGCGTCCAGGTTACACGATCATTCCAAAGCCGACATTGCGCACACGGCGCGAGCCTTTCTGCGATTTGTAGCAATTTCGGGCGCGACGGTTTTTGCAGCCTCAATCGCCGGTTGCGGCCGGGGCGGCGACAAGCCGCCACTCGACGGCGCGGCGTCGGGAACCGCGCCTTTCCAACTCGCGTCGCATTCGCTTGGGGATTCCTCCGGCGAAGGCCGTTCGAACTGTATCGCGCAATCGCAATCCCTTTCGTTTATATTTAACGAACCGGTCCGTCCGGATACTGTAACATCGGAAACATTACAGATTCTCGAGGTCGATGCCTCCGGCGACGGAGCCGAACCCGCGGGACAACGCCTCGTGTCGGGCAATACTATTATTTTCACGCCCGAAGTATCCTTCGATTCCAATGGTAACGTTCGCCATGGATTCAAGCCCGGCAGGACGTACCGAATCACGATTCCAAATTCGCCCTGAACGGCCATTCTGTCGACCGCGGGTCGCGTCAATTCGACGCGAATGCAACAAAATTTCTCCGTTAACGGCAAGGTCGTGGACGTCGTTCCGGGGCCGCCCGGCGTAACGACGACGACGACTCCGCTCGCCGCACGCACACCGACCGCGACTAGTATTGTTGCATTGCCGTGCGACCTTCAGAAGACATTTGATATTGTCGAAGACTTTGGAACGAATACAAATGAAGACGCGTTCCCGGGCAATTCGCAGAATACAAGTGTGCCCATTACTGTTACAGACGGCGTTTTTCAATTTTCGACGCTACAGATACTCAATCCAACCAATACGCTTCGATTTGACGGTCCCGGCGCGCCGGCGCGCATCTATGTCCGCGGAAAAGTAAATATTCAAGGAACGCTCGACGTTGGCGGAAATCCCGGGAGTCGAAGCGCATCGAATTCCGACAAGGCAACATTCGCGGGAATTAATATTTCATGCATGCTCAAGAATACTCTTGAAGGATCCGCCATCAGCGGCTGGGCGGGCGGCTCGACCGGGTGTGCGCTGTTTCCTCAATATCCGGTCGGAAAGCCGGGTGGTCGTGGCGGCCCGCTCGGCGGGGACGGCGGACACGGCGGCGACCTCGCGATTAACATTCCCGGACAAACGTCCGTGACCGCCGCCGGATTTCAATCATTCGACGGCGCGAATGGAATTGATGCAAGCCTGTTTCCCGGATCCCTGGGAACTGTAGCAACCGGCGGCGCGGGCACGCCCGCCGTTCCGGTGTTCAATGTTAGCGGTCAAATCCTATATGCATTGAACAGTTTGACGGTGCCGGCGCCCTACGGATTTGGCAGCGGCGTGAATTATGACGGTTGTGTTGCCGTAGGTTGTAACGGTTCGGGCAACTCGGTTTGCGATGGCATTTTCCCGCAGGCAACAGGTACGACGCCGAACTTTTATAGTATACAAATGGGCGCCCCAGCCGGCGGCGGTGCCAGTTATTTTGAAGATGGAACTGTAGGAACCTGGTGTCAGGAATCCGCGGTTACGGCAACTTGCGGAATCAGTGGAGCTAACAAAAAGACCGTTCCGCTGTGGACCACAGTTTCGGGCACGATTCCATCAAATCCGCCGGCCAGCAACGTCTTCCCATACTATCCATCGCCGCCGACGGGCACGGGCGGCGTGGAGGGAATTTTCGGAGCGGAACCGACACAATTTGGATCCGATGGCGTCGGCAACTTTTCAATGTTGCGTCCCGGCGCCGGCGGCGACGGCGGCGATCATATGGACCATCCGAATTGCACGGCGCTGCCTGCCTGCCAACTTAGCCTCGATAACTTTACAGCTGGGAAACTCTGGGGCCAGTCGATGGCGCCGTGCGGCGCGGGCGGCGGCGGCGCGGTATTGATACAATCGAACGGCGCGATTTCGCTGGCTCCCGCCTCTGTTTCTGTAAATGGCGGAATCGGCGGCGACGGCCGCCTTCCATCCGCCGCAAATGCTACAACTGCGGCAAAGGCGTTTCTATCAAAATTCATATTCCCCGGAATTGCAACAAATATTCCCTTCCGCCTGCGCGGCGGCGACGGCGGCAACGGCCGCTGGCATTATCAATCATCCGCGAATACGAATCTCGACGCGGCGTTCACGCCCGCCGTGCAGACTTCCAGCCATTCGTCGCCCTACACTGGAATTAACATTGCGGCGGCCGATTTCAGCGGCGCGGAGTCAGGCTGGTTTGCGATTCCTCCGGGGTCGGGCTCGTTTATAAAATTAATCGGCTACGATTTGTTTATTCAAACGACGGGCGGTCCCGCCACGCTTCGTCAGGACGACGTCAGTTTAAATCAGGTGTTAACACAATCGTTCGCCGCGGGTGGAACGCTTCCGGTCCGGGTTCTTTTCCAAGGAACTCAGGCCGACACATTCGGACAGCCGGATCCGGCGGCGCGCACGCCGTGGACGGATCAAGTCACTACACTTACGGAGGCAAATCCGAAGTTCGTTCGATTTGTAGTCGTGTTCTCGCGCGCGACTTCGGTTGCGAATCCGGCTTTCATCGGAATCGATAAAATCGCCATCCGCGGAAAGACACGTTGCTAATATTAATTAAAGCGGCGGCCGATCGTTAAAGAATAGTTTCATTGCATTCCGCGAGGTGCACGCGTCGACCGCTTCGACGGCGGTTCCGCGAACTTCCGCGAGCACGCGCGCGGTGTTGATAATAAACGCCGGTTCGCAACGTTTGCCGCGAAATCCCTCCGGCGACAAGAACGGGCAGTCCGTTTCGACGAGCAGCCGATCCTCCGGCACGATGCGCGCGGCTTCGCGGATCGCCGCGGCCGTCGGAAAAGTTAGAATCCCGGAAAATGATATATAACATCCGAGGTCGAGATACTTGCGCGCCTCCGCCGGGCCGCCGGTGAAACAGTGAATCATACAAATCGCATCCGGCCCGGCTTTCGTAATATCTTCGAGCGCCTCCGGATGCGCGTCGCGCACGTGGACGACGACGGGTTTGTGCAATTTTTTGGCGATGTCCAAATGCCAGCGAAACGCGTCGCGCTGCGCGTCGCGCGGCGAATGATTATAATAAAAATCGAGGCCGGTTTCGCCGACCGCGTCGATCTCCGGGAGTTTCGCGAGTTCGAGCAGCGCCGGCAGCTCGGCCGCGGCGTTCGCGGCTTCGTGCGGATGGAGTCCGGCGGTCGCGGCTAATTTCAATTTCGGATGTCCGCCGCGTTTCACCGCGAGCGCGCGCCTCGCCGTATCTGTATTCTGGCCGACGCAAACGATCGCGCCGAGTCCCGCCGCGGCGGCGCGATCGAGCGCGGCGCCGCGATCGTTATCGAATTTCGGATCGCCGACGTGCGCGTGCGCGTCGATCATCGCGAAATATCGCGTTGGACGTCCATCATGAATTCTTTAAATGCAGTGTCTTTTTCTTTTGGAATTTGCTCTTTAATGATCGCAAGCGCCTTCGATTTGTCCATATGAACAATTGCGCGGATCGCGTCGCGGCGAACATAATGATCGCTCGACTCGTGCCGGACGATCAGTTCGAGGGAAGGGAGCGCCGCCTTGGAATTTAATATTCCGAGTCCCTGGGCGACCGCGCTGCGCGTTCCCGGCTCGGTGGTCCGCCGCTGCAACGCTTTTAATAATGCGGCCTCGGCTTCGGGACCTGTGATCGCGGTCAGCGATTCGACAATTCCGCGTTCGCCGTCCCAGTGCCGTTCCGTCGCACGGTCGAGGGCTTCGACGAGCGCGGGAATGGCAATATTGCGATCGAGATGCGCCATCAGCCCGGCGGAACGCGCGCGCACGCGGCCGCCTTCATTATCGTCGAGCAATCGTACGGAAAGATCTTTGACCGCCCGCGTCGCGTCGAGGTCGGGCATGAATTCGATCATCGCTTCGCGAACTTCAGGATCGATTCTTTGTTTTGCGCGCGCATCGTTAGGATTGTCCGAAGGACCATTCGGAACTTTTCCGGCTTCGCCGATGAATTGTATGATCGCGTCGAAGCCCGCCGCGCCGAGTTGAAGCATTTCTTTTTTGACGGCGTCCTTTTTTTGATATACCGCGAGATACTCGGCCTGGTCAACAAACCCGCCCTTTGGTTTAGTTAATATTTCCGCGTAATCGGCGATCAGTTCGTTCGCCGTGAGTTTTCTACCGTCGTGCATGACCGACGGCGCCGACGCTGGATTCGCGGCGGCAAGCGCACCGGGAGGCACATAACTTCCCTGGCTCCCCTTGTTGCCATCGGGAGCGACGGCGACGCTCTCAACCTTCGTCGGTCGAAAGAAATAACCCGCCGCGAACGCGACTCCTCCAACGAGGACGATGACGGCGATCATCGGAACGGACGAACGGCTTGGTTGGTTCATGAATGAACAGGATAAGTGCGGCTTCGCTCGCGGAGAAACGGGCAATGGAAGAAGGCTTCGCTTGAGAGCGCGTTCTGCGAGGGAATTGGTTGTAGCCGATCCGTCCGAACGCGCTTTCTGGGAATACGTTCAAGGCACGCGATGTGCCACACAATTGTAACAAGCACCATTGCAACGCGCTTCTCTCCGCGTTGATTGCTTGTGGCGGAGCCTCCCATCCAACTATGATTCGAGGCTCCACAGACCGCGCGGGCCCGGAGCTCGCATGGTCCACGTTTCTATCCTCCCGAAACTGATACGACCTCGGCCGAGAAACATGGTCGCGTACTTCACTGTGAATTCGTCCTTGTCAAAACTAAACATACTTTCGATTAAAGATAAGGTTCGAGCCTCGATGTCATTAATGGCAATCAAGCCCTTCTTGGCAATTTCGGGTGCGACCGCCCTCGCAGTCTCTTTCGCCGGTTGCGGCGGAGGAGGAGGAGGTTCACTTTTTAACGGTACGGGACAGGGCACGACGGCCTTCAAACTCGCCTCGTGCTCCCTCGGCGGATCTCCCTGCGGCGGCGCGTCGAACATCATCACGCAGACGCAGTCGCTTTCGTTTACATTCAACGAACCGGTCAGTCCTGGATCTGTAACATCGGAAACGTTACAGATCCTCGAAGTCGATCCATCCGGCGGCGGCGGCGTCGAACCTCCGGGTCAACGCCAGGTTTCTGGAAACACTGTTATTTTCACGCCTGAAGTTTCGTTCGATTCGAACGGCAACGTCAGTTACGGATTCAAGCCCGCCAAGACCTATCGAATCACGATTCCAAAATCGCCGAACACGGCGATTCAATCGACATCCGGACACGTCAATACCACTGCGATCCAACAGACCGTGTCCGTGAGCAATCAGCTCGCCGACATCATTCCTGGACCGCCCTCGGCGAGTTTAACGTTTCCGACGAGCCCGACCGGCGCGACCCACGACACCCCGATCGAAGTGACATTTAACGATATTATGAATGTCGCGACGCTTGTAAACAAACTGCAGGGTACAAGCCAGACGCTCAGCGTATTTGTGGATTTGGATGGCGATCTCAATACTTCAAATGACCAGATCGTGCTGACCGGAACATGGGACGTCAATTTCGATACGATCGGCAAAAAAACAACGGTTCGATTCACGCACACGTCGCCGTTCCCAAGCCCCGGCCCGACCGGCAAGCGCGCGATCGTCTGCCAGTTGAATAAACTTGTAATCAAAGACCTCGGCGGCAACTCGCTCGATCCGAACAGTCCGAACGCGTTTAGTTTTCAAACGGGCCCGTGCAATGTTCAGAATGCGTTCGATATCGTTGAAGATTTCGGAACGAATACGAACGAAAACGGACCCGAGAGCGGCGCGAATATGTGGAATCCCGCCGGCAACCCCGGACTTCTCGTGCGCGGCGTGGGCGGCGGCAACGGCATGCACGGCCCGCTTTTGATCGATTCTACAAATGATTTGATCGCCGTCGGCGCCTACGCCACGGATGGAACCTCGGTTCCAAATGATGCGTCCTTCGGCTGGGCAGGCCGCATTCCGTTTTCGGTCAAGGCCGTCGACGCACTTCCTATCAATTCGGACAATACAAGCAAGCCGCTTACAGTTACCGACGGCATTTTTCAGTTTACGACACTACAGATTCTCAACGCAACCAATACGCTGCGGTTCGAAGGACCCGGCGCGCCCGCGCGCATTTATGTTCGCGGAAAAGTAAATATTATCGGAACGCTCGACGTCGGTGGCAATCCCGGAAGCCGAAGCAGTACGAATACCGAAAAAGCACTGTTCGCGGGAATTAACACTCCGTGCACGGCAAAGAACGCCCTCTCCGAATCCGCGGGAACCATTTTTGGATGGGCCGGCGGCGCGACGGGCTGTTCGCTCTTCCCACAATATCCGGTGGGCAAGCCGGGAGGCCGCGGCGGCGCACTCGCGGGCGACGGCGGCAACGGCGGCGATTTACCTATTAATATTCCAGGTCTGACACAGTCGAATTACCCGACGGCGGGATTCAAGTCCTTTGACGGCGGTAACGGATTGGCCGCGGGACCGTTCCCCGGTTCGCCAGGAACTGTAGCAGGCGGCGGAGTCGGGACCTTTGCGGTTCCCGTACTGACTGTGAGCGGTCAAAACCTATACGCTCTTAACAGTTTGACCGTCCCGGCCGCGTTCGGATTCGGAAGCGGCGTCAATTATGACAGTTGCGTCGCCGTCGGATGTAGCGGTTCCGGCAACTCGATTTGCGACGGCATCGTTCCACAGTTAACCGGCACGACGCCGACTTACTACAGTATACAAATCGGCGCTCCCGCGGGCGGCGGCGCCAGCCAGTTTGAGAACGGAACTGTAGGAACGTGGTGTCAGGAGTCCGCCGTCACTGCCGCATGCGGAACCAACGGCGCTAACAAAAAGACCGTTCCGTTATGGACGACAGTTACAGTTACGATTCCTAGCAATCCGCCCGCGAGCAACGCGTTTCCGTACTACCCGTCGCCTCCAACCGGCACGGGCGGACTTAAGGGCATCGTCGGCGCCGAACCGCCGAGCTTTGGAGCGGATGGCGTTGGTAACTTTTCCATGTTGCGCGCAGGAGCGGGCGGTGGCGGCGGTGGTACGAATTGTTTCGGCACTTCCGGCACCTTCGGTTCCGCGCAACCGACTTGGACAGGAACCGTATTCCCGATCGTTAGCGTTGGCTGCGCAGGCGGCGGCGGCGGCGGCGTATTACAAATTCAATCCGGCCGTGACTTTACACTTGCGAGCGGCGGCTTCATTCGTGCAACAGGCGGCGACGGTGGCGATCACCAGGATCACCCGACCTGTTCGGCGTTGCCGGGCTGCGGCTCCGGTCTTGATAACTTTACCGCCGGCAAGCTTTGGGGACAGACGATGTCGCCCGGCGGCGCGGGCGGCGGCGGAACGGTTTTGATACAATCGAATGGCGCGATTTCGCTGCCTGCTTCATCTGTAAACGTTAGCGGCGGCGTCGGCGGCGACGGTCGTCTTCCCACCGCCGCGAACGCGTCGACCTCGGCGATCGCCTTTTTGTCAAAATTTGTATTCCCGGGCATTGCTACAAATGTTCCGTTCCGTCTGCGCGGCGGCGACGGCGGCAACGGCCGTTGGCATTATCAATCGACCGCGAATACGAATCTCGACACGGCGTTTACGCCCTCCGTTCAGGCTTCGTCCCACTCGTCGGCCTACACCGGTATTAACATTGCGGCCGCCGACTTCAGCAGCGCGGAATCCGGCTGGCTCGCATTCCCGCCGACTTCGGGATCGTTTGTACAGTTGACCGGTTACGAATTAACAATTCAAACGACGGGCGGACCTGTCGTGCTGGTACAAGACGATGTCAATACAAATCAAGTATTGACGCAATCGTTCGCGGCGGGCGGCACGCTTCCGATTCGTATCCTTTTCCAAGGAACGCGTCCGAACGCACTCGGCCAGCCTGATCCGGCCGCGCGCACGTCGTGGACCGACAAAGTTTCCACGCTTTCGATCGCGAGTCCGAAGTTCGTTCGATTCGCGGTCGTGTTCTCGCGCGCGACAGCGATTGCCAATCCGACCGTCATCGGCGTCGATAAGATTGACGTCAAAGGCACGGGAGAAAACTGCCTGCAGTAATTCTGCGGCCTTGATTTGTTAAGTCGCGGCCCATCGAGGCAATTCAATATGATCGCCGGGATCCAAACGATCCCGGCGATTTCTTTTTTGGCCGTGCCGTTTCGCGTCGCATTGATTACATGCGACGAAGTCGCCCGCGACGGATATTTAGTTATCAAAAACCGGCGCGTGCTCGGCGTCCGGCGGATGCCGCCCAAGGGAGCCGCGATTTATCCCATCGCCGGAAATGTCATCATTCCCGGTTTGATCAACGCGCACGCGCACTTGCGATTCACCCATTTGCGGAATTCGATTCCGGCCGGGCTTCCTTTCGACGAGTGGATCGTAAAGATTCTGCGTGCTCCGCTTCCCCGCGCGGCGGACGCGCTCCGCGGCGCCAGAGAAATGTTAAGAAATGGCATCGTCGCGGCTGGCGATTACGACGCCGACGGTCTCGGGGCGCGCGCAATGCAGCGCTCGGCGCTCGGCGGCGTCGCGTTTCGCGAATTCCTGGCCTTCGACGCGTCGATAACAAAAAAACCGGCGCGCGAGGCGTTGAGATCTTCCCGTCGAATGCTAATAAAAGACCCGCGGCCCGGCATCGCGCCGCACGCGCCCTACACGGTGAGTTTCGATCAATTTAATATTTCGACGCGCGCGCCGGTTTCCATGCATTTCATGGAGACACCGCAAGAGCGGAATTTTATAGAAAAAGGAACCGGTACGATCGCCGAACTGCTCGCGCGCCGCGGGCGCCTCGCGAACTTTAAGATTCCATATCGAAAACCGCTTCAGTTTCTTAAACAATCGCGAATCTTTGCAAACGGCGCGGCGCTCGTGCATTGCAACGCGCTCACGCGGTTTGAAATTCGCGAACTCGCCGAACATAAACATTTCACGGCGGTTCACTGCGCGGGCACGCACAGGTATTTCGCGCGCGGCGACGCGCCGGTGCGCGATTGGATTCGCGAGAAACTACAATTCGCGCTTGGCACGGATTCGCTCGCATCCAACGATCGACTCGATCTCTTTCACGAAATGGCGCTGCTCCGCGAGAGCGACGCGCGCATCGGCGCGCGCGACATCGTCCGGGCGGCAACCGAAGGGGGCGCGCGTGCGCTGTCGATGCGCGGGTGGGGGACGTTGCGACGCGGATGTCACGCGGCTTTCGTCGCGCTCGACATCGATATGAAAACGTCGTCGTCGGGACGATTCTTAGACGAAGACCTTTTCGAAGCGCTCACTTCGCGACCCGCCGTTGTCGGCGTGGTTCGCGCAACGTAATCTCCCCGCTCCGGCTTATTAAATAAGTGCACCAACTTGACCATCCACGCGCAGGCGACGCATTGACGACCGAACCCGACGATTCTGCAATTCTCCGCTGTCTGCGCGAGCGCGACCGATTCCTGTTGACGGGCCACGTCCGCGCCGACGGCGATTGTCTCGGCGCGCAGGTCGCGCTGTATCATTTGTTAAAGGCGCTTGGAAAGAAAGTTAATATAATCAATCCGGACCCGATCGCCGATCGTTATCAATTCATGACGAAGGACACGCCGATCGGACATTGGGATACTACAAAATCCGACGGCGGCGTGGGTGCGTTCGACGTCGCATGCCTGCTCGATTGCGCGATTCTCGAACGCACGGGCCCGATGGCCGACCGCATCCGCCGTGAGAAAGCTACAATTTGCGTCGTCGACCATCATCAACCGTCGGGCGCCGTGCCGTTCGACGTCGAATGGATCGATCCGACCGCGCCCGCGAGCGGCGTGCTCGTCTATCGATTGGCGAAGAAACTCGGAATCGAACTGCCGCGCTGCGCGCTCGACGCGGTTTTTATATCATTAACGACCGACACGGGATGGTTTAAATATAGCAATACCGACCGCGAAACGCTCCAGTCCGCCGCGGATCTCGTCGGCGCGGGCGTGCAACCGGCCGCGATTTTCGAAAAGTTATATCAACAATTTCCTCCGGAATATCCGATCGGAATCGGCGCCGCGCTCGGAACGCTTCGCTATGAAGCGAACGGCCGCCTCGCCGTCGTCATGGTGCGCCGCGAGGAATTGCGCAAATTGAACGCCGATCTCGCCGAAACCGACGATGTCCTCGACATCCTCCGTTCGGTGTCGCGCGTGGACGTCGTTTTATTATTTAGAGAACCGCAACTCGGACGTATCAAATGTTCGGCTCGCTCCAAAGGCAGTCTCGACGTGAACGCGCTCATGAAGAATTTCGGCGGCGGCGGCCACATGAAGGCCGCCGGAGCCGATCTCGAGGGTTCGATGGACGCCGTGGTCGACCGCGTGGTCAAAGCGGCGGTTCATACGATAAACGCAGCGTCGAAATAGTATTATTAATATAAACGTTCGCCGTGATCGCCCTCATTTCCGACATCCATTCAAATCGCGAAGCGCTCGACGCCGTCTTCGCGGTCATCGACCGGACGCCTGGAATTGAAAAGATATATTGTCTCGGCGACGTGATCGGCTACGGGCCTGAGCCGGAATATTGTATCGATGTCGTGCAGAAGCGGTGTCAAGTCTGCCTGCTCGGAAATCACGACGAGGCGCTGTTTCACGGAGCGCACGATTTCAACCCGTACGCGCGCAGCGCGATCGAATTCACGGCGCGGAGATTGAAGCCCGGATTGTTATCGAATGCCACCAAACGTAAACGTTGGGAATATTTAAAATCGCGCCCGACCGTGTTTCGCGAATCGCCGTATTTGTTCGTTCATGCTTCGCCGCGCGATCCGGTGAGGGAATACGTTCTCGCGACCGACGGATTGCTCAATCCCGAGAAACTCGAGGCGATTTTCCGAACGTACGAAGGTATTTGTTTCATCGGCCACACGCACCAGCCGGGGATTTTCCGGAGGAATCTTAAATTTGAGCCGCCGCCCGGACCTGGTACATCAGGATCCGAGGACGACTGGGTCACGATGCCGGCCGACGAGACAATATTAGTAAACGTCGGCAGCGTCGGCCAGCCGCGCGACGGCGACAACCGCGCCTGTTTCATGCTGCTCGACGGGATGCGCGTCCACTGGGTGCGCGTTCATTATGAATTTACAAGAACCATGGAGAAAATCCGCGGCGCCGGGCTCGACGACGTGCTCGCGCGACGACTCGCGATCGGAAGATGATACAATGATCAGCGCGCGATAGTAAATATGTACGCGTGTCCCCAGTGCGGGTTTGCAACAAATCCACCGGATGCGCGACATTGTCAATATTGCGGAACAGTAAGGATCGCCGAGTCGGGCGCCGGCGGCAATCCGCCCGAGGATGTTCATGAGACGGCCGTGCCGGGGGCGCGCTACGCGGAGACCGCCCGCGCCGTCGAACGGGATAGGTGGATTTCGTTTATTGTATCGATTTGCGCGTGGATCCTTTACTCTGGCATTTGGGGTCTGTTCATGGGTTCGGATTTCGGTCCCTGGGTTCTCGTTCATTCATTTATATTTTTAGTTACATTGAGTGTTCGCGGCCTGCGCGCCCCCTCCCGAATTCCCTCCGCGTCGGCCGGTGAAGCATGGCTCCATGCGATCAAGAGGGCAATTTGGACCGCTGTTTGGACAATTATCGTCACCGTCGCGATTGCGCTCGCAATATTTATATTGATCTTCACCGTCTGCACGTTCAGCGGGGGTCCACACTAATTATGAACGTTTCTTCCGGCATCCTATTACAAACCACGCACAGTCTGTGTCCCGACTGCCGGAGACTGGTCGCCGCGGATATTGTAAACATCGACGGGCGGGTATTTCTTCGTAAACAATGTCCCGAGCACGGCGTCCGCGAAGATTTCATCTGGGCGGACGCAAACGATTATAAACTCGACGATTCGACGCGCGCGCCGAAGTTGCCGAAGTTGTTTGCAACAGAAGCGACCGAACAGGGCTGTCCGTTCGACTGCGGCATGTGTCCCGACCACCGCCAGCACACGTGCATCGGACTCGCGGAAATCACGAGCGGCTGCAATCTCGAGTGCCCGTTATGTTATGCGGAGAGCGGGCCGAATGGTAAACATTGGTCGTACGAAACATTTGTAAACGTCGTCGATCGATTTGTAAAACAGGAGGGCGAACCCGACGTATTACAAATATCGGGAGGCGAGCCGACGATTCACCCCGAGCTCGTCCGCATGGCGCGCTACGCGTATTCGACGCCGATCCAAGTGATCATGATTAATACAAATGGCGTTCGGTTCGCGAAGGACGAGGCGCTGCTCGAACAGCTTGCGACGATGCGCGACCGGCTGGAGATATATTTACAATTCGAGGGCTTGAAGGACTCGGCGTACGAAACGCTCCGCGGCGAACCGCTGCTCGAAAAGAAACTCCGCGCGATCGAAAATCTGGAGAAATATCAAATCCGTTCGACGCTCGTCTGCAGCGTCGAGCGCGGCGTGAACGATCACGAACTCGGCGATATTTTACAATTTGCGATCGGTAAGAAATGGATCCGCGGCATCAGTTTCCAGCCGGCGACGTACGTCGGGCGGCACGATAAACCGACCGATCTCGACCGCCGGATTACGCCGCCGGATATTATGAAAGCGCTCGAGACGCAGGGCGGTGGAATCTTAACATCCGACGATTTTCTGCCGCTGCCCTGCGCGCATCCGAACTGCCATCGCATCAGTTATTTGTATCGTCACGGCGGCGGCGTGACGCCCGTTTCTCGCATTATTGATTTTAGAAAAAGCCTCGATCTCGCCGCCGACACGATCGTTTATACACCAAAAAAAGCGCGCGCGCTGATCGAACGCGTGGTCGGCGGGGGCGGCGCATGCTGCGGCCCCGGCGAATCGTGCGGTCCCAGTGATTCTTTCGGACATCATCGAACGGATTTCGTCGCGGCCGCGCTCGCCGAGAAACTGACGGGCGCGGACGTTTTCCGCATCACGATTACTACATTTCTGGATAAGTATAATTTCGACGTCCGCCGGGTCCAGAGATGTTGCATCGGATTTTTGCTGCCGTCCGGACACACGGTTCCGTTTTGCGCGTACAACACGCTCTACCGCGACGGTTTTACGCCGTTGCCGCCGCTTCGTTGATACCGGTAAACCATTCGGGACAGTTTTATTATGCATTATGCATGCTGCTCGCGTTCGCGACGGCATTCCTGCTGCGCCGCAAATCTCCGCTCGCGCCGATGCAACAGATCGCGATTTGGATCGGTGGCGCCGCGGGCGCGGCGTTCGCGGCGAAGATACCATTCATCATCATCAGCGGCGGCTCCATTTTTAACATTGAGAGCTGGCTGGTCGACGGGAAAACCATCATGTCGGGATTCGCCGGAGGTTATTTCGGCATCGAAATTACAAAATGGTTGTTGCACATAACCGCGAAAACCGGCGACGGACTCGCGGTCCCGCTCGCGGCGGCTGTCGGCGTCGGCAGGCTCGGTTGTTATTTTAACGGATGCTGCACGGCGCCCGGACATCCCGTGCCGCTCTACGAATGCGCGTTTCACATTTCGATGGCGCTTTTGTTATGGCGCCTCGAATCCGTCGCGGCGCTCCGCTGGCAGCTCGTCAAACTTTACTTAATCGCGTATTGTATTTTTCGATTCTTGATCGAATTCATCCGCGTCGAACCGCGCGTCGCGCTCGGACTCACGGCCTATCAATTCGGCGCCGTCGCGTTCGCCGCGATTCTAACGATTCTCTGGCGGCTCGACGATCGGAAGAAAATTAAAATTTAACTCCGCGGCTTGGCCGCGAGGTATTGCGGCGGCCAGAATTGTCCTGAAAAATTGTAACGAGAGGCCGCGTCGAGCGTCAGATGCGGATTCATCAAATGTCCGCGCGCGATCGCGCACAAATCCGCGCGGCCGGCCGCGACAATCGTATTGACGTGATCGGCGCCCTGAATATTGCCGACGGCCATCACGGGAATATTCGCTTCATAACGAATCTTTTCGGCGAACGGTAATTGATACATCCGTCCGTACTCGGGCTTCGAAGCGGGGGAGTTGCCCGCGGACGAAACGTCGACGACGTCGCAGCCGTGTTCGCGCAGCGCGCGCGCGAACGCGACCGAGTCCTCGGCCGTCTGCCCGCCCGCATCGTCGAGCCAGTCGGTGGCCGAAATTCTAACAAAAATCGGCTTATGTAAAGGCCACGCGGCGCGCGTCGCATCGAAGACTTCGAGCGGAAAGCGCATTCGATTTTCGAGGGAGCCGCCGTAATCGTCTTTACGAATATTCGACAGCGGCGAGAGAAAACTCGATAATAAATATCCGTGCGCCATGTGCAATTCTAACAAGTCGAAGCCGGCGCTCTCGCAGCGGCGGACGGCGTCGACGAATTGTTGTTTTACCTGATCCATGTCGCCGCGCGTCGCCGCGCGCGGCACGTGCCAGCCCTCGGCGAACGGTTCCGCCGACGGCGCGACGGTTGTCCATTTTGTATCGTCCACGAGCGGCGTGTCGCCCTCCCACGGAAGTTTACAACTTCCTTTGCGGCCCGCGTGGGCGAGCTGCATTCCGATTTTCGCCTGCGAATGCGCATGCACGAACGTTACAATTCTTTTCCACGCGTCGACGTGTTCGTTTTTATACATTCCGGCGCATCCGTGCGTAATCCGCCCCTCGCGCGACACGTCCGTCGCCTCCGTAAACACGAGTCCCGCGGCGCCGACGGCGCGCGCGCCCAAATGCACCAAATGCCAGTCGTTGGGAGTGCCGTCCTCGGCGGAATATTGACACATCGGCGAAACGACGACGCGATTTTGTAATATCAAATCGCGCGCCTTGAACGGCGCGAACATCGGCGCGGGCGTGGCGCCGCCGACTTTTGGAATCCCGACCGACGCCGCGAATCCGTCGGCGACTTTCGCGACAAAAGTTTCGTCGCGTTTTCTTAAATTATCATAAGTAATCTGCTTCGACCGTGTCATCAGATTGAATGTAAACTGCAGCGGCGGCTGTTTTTTATATCGATTACAATTTTCGAACCACTCGCGGCTCGTCTGCGCGACTTTTTGTAATCTCAACGTCGCGGGCTTGCGGTTTTCTTCGTATGCCGCGAGCACGCGCGGCACGTCGCCGGGGCCGAGGCTCTTAAACGATTGGGCGAGCGCGATCGCATCCTCCATCGCGAGTTTCGTTCCCGAGCCGATCGAGAAGTGCGCGGTGTGGGCCGCATCGCCCATCAAGACGATATTCTTATGATGCCACGCTTCGTTTTGTATCGTCGGAAACGTGCGCCAGATCGAACGATTCGTTAATAATCGATGTCCCTGTAAATGATCCGCGAAAAGTTTTTCGAAGTACGCGACCGTGTCGGTTTCGGTTTTCCCGTCGAATCCCGCGCGTTTCCAAACCGATTCGTGGCATTCGACGATGAATGTACTTTTTTCGGCATCGTAAGGATACGCGTGGATCTGCCAGAGGCCGTGTTCATTCTCGCGAAAAATAAATGTAAACGCCCGCAGCGGAAGCGTCGTGCCAAGCCACGAGAATTTACATTTGCCCCAGCGAATCCTCGGGCGAAAAACGCTCTCGTATTTTGCGCGCAGGAGACTGTTCAATCCGTCGGCCGCGAGGACAAGATCGTTTGTTTTCTCGATTTCGTCAAAATTGACGATTTCATTGTTGAATCGCGTTTTGACGCCGAGCTGCGCGCAGCGCTCTTGCATGATTTGTAATAACTTGACGCGCGGGATGCCGCAGAAGCCGTTGCCGCCGGTTTTTATTAATTCGCCGTTGTAATAAGTATCGATGTCCGTCCAATAAGCGAAGTTTCTTCGAATCTCATGATAACTCTCCGGATCGACCTCCTGAAAATTCGAAAGCGTTTCGTCCGAAAACACGACGCCGAATCCAAATGTATCCTCCGCGCCGTTGCGCTCATAAACTGTAACTTCGGCGGACGGGAATTGTCTCTTAATTAAAATCGAAAAATAAAGGCCGGCCGGGCCGCCGCCGATGCTGGTGATCTTCATGGGTTCTGCGCGGACAGCATAAAGGGCGGCGCCGCCCGAACGAAGCCCGGCCTTGTTCCGGCTCTCCGCCGGAGGATTCCGGCGACGCGGCCGTCGCGCGGCGCGACTCCTACCGCGCGTACGCCCGGCGCGCGAAAAGGAGCGTCAGATACGGAATTAACTTAAGTTTGTTCGGAATGAGGCGGAAAATCGCCCACAAGCGCTTCGGCGAGAAGTAAAATTCGAAATACGCGCGCTTGCGCAATTTTGATATTTCAAGTTCGGGCACGGCTGAAACGTTAATATCGGAAAAGTAAGGTTCGTAATGGCTCCAATCCGTCGGAAGCACGTGTCCCGCCGCCTCCACCTGACGATACAATTCGGTGCCCTTGAACGGAATGACGCGGTAAAACGCGGCCGTGTGAAACGAGCTCTCCTTCGCCCACTTGATCGTTTCTAACATTTCGTCCTTCGTCTCGGTCGGAAATCCGAGCATGAACGCGCCGTGCGTCATCACGCCGCGCGAAGCCATGTAATCGACGATTTTTTTCGTCTGCGGAATTCTTAAATTCTTTTTCATTACTTTCTGCACGCGCGGAACGGCGCTCTCGATCGCGATCATCGCGCGGTACATTCCGGCTTCTTTCATCAAATCGACGAGTTCCTCGTCGAGGATGTCGCCGCGGAGGCCGTTCGGGAACGTTAATTTAAGATTATATTTCCGGTCGATCATCGCGCGGCAGATCGCTTTCGCGCGGTCGGGTTTGAAATTGAATATATCGTCGTAAAATACCAGTTCGCGCACGCCGTATTGTTTAACTAATAAATCGATTTCGTCGAGAACGTGGCGCGCCGAGCGTTCGCGGAACTTTTTGCCGTACGAATTATGACAATACGTGCAGCGCCACGGACACGCGCGCGAACTGAAAATCGTCGCGAACTCCTTGTGCGCATAAATAATTCCGCCGCGCGGAACATTATGATATTTGAATATATCGATCAGGTCCCATGACGGAAATCCGAGTTCGTCGAGACTGTCGGGAACGACGCGATCGGGATTATAAACAATCTCGCCGTCCGCGCGGCGCCAGACGACGCCCGTCACTTCGTTAAATTCGCGCGCCCCGGTTTTCAGCGCGTCGAGCAGCGCCGGAAATGTAGTTTCGCCTTCGCCGCGCACGCAGAAATCGATATTTGTATCTTTCATCACGTCGTCGGCGGCGACGGACGGATGGGGCCCGCCCGCGACGATGGCGGCTCGCGGCAAACGCCGTTTCATCTCGGCCGCGAGAGCGTGCATGCAGCCGGCTTCGTACGTCATCGCGGTCATGCCGATCACGTCGGGCGCGAGCGCCTCGAGCTGCTCCGCCGCCTGCGGAACGCGAAGATCGTCGACCTTCATGTCGAGAATTGTAATATCGTTATAACCGCCGCGCCGCGCGCCCGTTGCGACATACATCAACCCGAGCGGGTGCAGATGCGTCATCTGCGTGTATGGGTGGTAGGTCTGGACGAGGGCGATCTTGGTCATCGGGCGGCGAATTCGGACCCCAATGTTCGTTCATAAACCGCCAAACGGCAACCGCTCTGCGCGCGGAGCCGGTTTCGCGACCGGGCGCGCGCGGGGTACCCTTTGGCGCATGTCGCGAAAAGCGCAACGAAATTCGCAACCTTCGCCGCCCCGCGACGCGGCGTCAACGCACGCGGAGTGGCTATTGTCACAAACGCGCCGGCAATTTTTCGCGAATTGTGGTTTCGGCATCGGTTCGATGGCGCTCGCGGGATTGTTAAATCCAAAGATTTTCGCGCAGGATTCGCGGCCCGCGCGCGCCGACGATCCGATGGCGCCGAAACCGCCGCATTTTAATGCAAAAGCGAAATCTGTAATTTACTTATTCATGAACGGCGCGCCGTCGCAGCCGGATTTGTTGGATCCAAAACCGAAAGCGAGCGAATTAAACGGAAAACCGTGCCCCGATGAATATACAAAAGGCGAGCGGTTCGCATTTATTAAAGGAACGCCGAAAGTGCTGGGTTCGCCTTATAAATTTAAACAATACGGACAGGCGGGCGCGTACGTTTCCGATTTATTGCCAAATTTAACAAAGATCATCGACGACGTCGCGATCGTGCGCACGATGAAGACCGACGCGTTCAACCATGCGCCCGCCGAATTGTTTATTAACACCGGTCTCGCGCGCATCGGCCGCCCGAGCATGGGTTCGTGGGTGACGTACGGCATCGGCACCGAGAACGCGAATCTGCCCGGATTTGTAGTTTTATTATCCGGCGGCGGCCAGCCGAGCGGCGGATGCTCGTGCTGGAGCGCGGGTTTTCTGCCGACGGTGTATCAGGGCGTGCAAATGCGCTCGCAGGGCGATCCCGTATTGTTTGTAAATAATCCGGAGGGGCTCGACGACGCCGGGCGCCGCCGCACACTCGACGCGCTGCGCGATTTGAATCAAATGACGCGCGCGGCGACGGGCGACACCGAAGTCAACACTCGAATATCGCAATACGAACTCGCTTATCGCATGCAATCGAGCGTTCCCGAATTGATGGATATTTCGAAGGAGGCGCCCGAAACATTAAAAATGTACGGCGTCGAGGAAGGGAAGGCTTCCTTTGCGCGGAATTGTATTCTCGCGCGGAGGCTGATCGAGCGCGGCACGCGGTTCGTTCAATTATATCATCGCGGCTGGGACAACCACGGCACGAGTCCCGGCGACGATTTGATGACTGCGCTTCCGCGGCAATGTAAAGATACCGATCAGGCGTGCGCCGCGCTCGTGCAGGATTTGAAACAACGCGGATTATTAGATTCGACGCTCGTGGTCTGGGGCGGCGAATTCGGCCGCACGCCGATGAACGAAGAGCGCAACGGCTCGACCTTCCTCGGCCGCGACCACCACCCGCACGCCTTCACGATGTGGTTTGCCGGCGGCGGCGTGAAACGCGGAATTGTATTGGGAGAAACGGATGAATTGGGATACTTTGCAATTAAAGATCAAGTCCACGTCCATGATTTGCAGGCGACCGTTCTACATTTATTAGGAATGGATCATAAGCGTTTGACGTATCGATTTCAGGGAAGGGATTTCCGATTGACCGATGTGCACGGGGAGATTGTTACGAAGTTGATGGCGTAAGTTACGATGAAACAAGTAATCATGTTTTCATCGCCGCGAACGTTCAAATTCGGTTCTAATTATCATTCAATGATTCAATAGATTCCGTACTACAGATTACACGCCAGATGAACATACAAGTAATCGCAGTTGAGGCCGGCGACCTGCTGAAGGGCTCGACGACGGTCAATGAGATTGAACGCATTGGAAAGGCTGTTTTCCCGTTTGCGCGAGAGGCATTTTCAAATGCTTCAATAACATCCAGCAGAGCCCAAGCAATCTACGAATGGATTATGTCGTTAGGAAAGCATGACACATCGGGCGACAATCGCGTGAGACTACTGAAAGAGTTTCTATTTCGACTCGGAACGGATGACCAGCATTCAAGTCTCGTTCAGATAATGGGGCAGGCGGGCATTGGTAACGATTCCCCCGATGTTGGGCGCCTAAATCAATTCGACAGCCGACGATTCCATCGGGAGATTGCGATCCATTCGCGGAAACTATTTGGTCAAGGCCACTACTTTCACGCCGTCTTCGAGTCGGCCAAAATTTATAATAAGCAGGTTCGTGAGAAATCAAAGAGCACGAAGGACGGTGCAGACTTGATGCTATCAGTTTGGAATCATGACAATGGAGTCTTGAAAGTAACACCGTGCATCTCTGAGACTGACAAGAGTGTCCAAGACGGCATCAGGTTTTTGTCAAGCGGCCTAATGCGAGCAATTCGGAATCCAACGGCCCATGAACCGGCACTTCATTGGCCCATTTGCGAACAAGATGCTTTGGACATCCTGTCTTTCGTTTCGTTTCTTTTTCGACAACTTGACAATTCTGTCTTTATTCAACAATAGATATATTACTTCCGAATTCGATGTGAGTCGATCGCACAATATTGAAAATTAAAACTTATCGTATGAAATCAGCATCGAATTGAATGTTAACACTTATCGCTGGTACTGGCAACTGATGCTGTGCGATCGACGCTCGCGAATCCTTTCGCCACCGCAAGATGTCAAATAGCCGTTGACGCTCTGTCTAAATGACGCTATACAGTGTTCGATTATGACAGCGTACCTTCCTCGAGAAATCACACCGCGGCTGGAACGAGCGCTACGGCAATTGCCTGTGGTCGTGCTTTCCGGTCTCAGGCAAACAGGTAAGAGTACATTACTCCGCGCCGAGCACAGCCTTACGCGTGGCCGCAAGTACAGAACTCTTGATGACTTTGCCACTTTGACGGCCGCGCGAGCGAATCCCGAGTCGTTGTTGGAGGAGTCCACGATTCTCGACGAAGTACAGCGATTGCCCGAATTATTAATAGCATTAAAGCATGCGGTCGATGAACAACGTCGACCGGGGCGATTTATATTATCCGGCTCGGCGAACCTTGCGCTGCTTGGCCATGTGTCGGAAACTCTCGCGGGGCGCGCAGTCTACTTTACTTTGCATCCAATGACGCGACGGGAACGGCATGGAAATACATCGCACACGCCATGTCTCGTGAAATTCATACATTCGAATACAGTGCCGGCCGGCAAGGCCGTGCCGGTCGCCGAGGAGGAAGTACTGCGCGGCGGACTCCCGCCGGCGTGCCTTGGCGATACGAACGACGTGGATGAATGGTTTCGTGGATATATACAAACATACGTTGAGCGCGATGTCCGGCAATTGACACAGATCGCCGACTTGGTCGCCTTTCGTACACTTGCGCAGCTCGCCGCCCTGCGGACCGGACAAGTATTAGTTACAAGCACTCTGGCGCGCGACGCGAAACTCAACGCTGCCACCGCGCGGCGCTATCTTGATTTATTGGAGTCCTCGTTCATTATTCATAGATTGCCGCCGTTTCTTAAGAATCGAAGTCTGAGACTCGTGAAGTCTCCAAAATTATATTTCACGGACAGCGGGCTCGCGGCACACATGGCCGGGGTCGCTACATTTGAACCGGGGCGCGACGATATGCTGCGCGGCGCGCTGCTCGAAACTCATGTGGCGCAGAATCTCGCCGCCATTCTCGGCGCACATTTGCCTGACGCGCAGTTGAGTTATTGGCATGAACAGGGGCGGCACGAAGTGGATTTTGTTATAGAGTCAAACCGAAACGTATTTGCAATTGAAGTAAAGTCGGCGACGCGGTGGAGCGACGACGATTTGTCAGGATTGAGAGCGTTTTTGGAGCGGACTCCCGCCTGTGTGGCCGCCGTACTTGCTTACAATGGCGTGGAATCCGTAAAACTCGGCGAGCGTTTATTTGCGATACCGATTGGAAAGCTCCTGGAGTAGTCCGTCTTCGTTCGTCCGCCGGTCGGATTATTTATAAACCATGAATTCTTGCAGCGTGAAGGCAACGGAATGATCATTAAAGATTCATTCCGGTTTCGTTCGCATCCAATAACGCGAATGCACTTTGCATGCTCGAATCGGCGGATTGATTGTAAACACCAGAACGAACATGGCGATGAAAAAACCGCCGAGATACCCCTTGATATCCTGCACAAGGTTCCCGTTCATAAAGGTCGACAGCACGAGAGATAATACAATTGGAATGAGCATGGCCGTCAGGAGAGAAATCGCCGCGCCCATAATCAATACCAAGGCCAAAGCCAGCGGAGCTGCGAGCGTTTCGGCGAATAGTAATAATGTGTCGCGGACGCGCTCGCCGCGCGAGCGGCTCATCGGCACGTCGCGGCCGGAGACTTCGCGCGTAAGAACGCCGAGAAAAACGGCGCTCCGCTCATAAACGATATGTCCGCTTAGAAATCCGCCGCCGAGGAGGCGATGATTCGTTATATTCGCCCAATCTCCAAAACTGTAAAGAATTCCCGCGACAGGGTCGAACCGCGAAACGAAATTATCCCAAGGAATGCTTACGTTCGTGTGCGCGAGCGGCGGCCGCGCGGGCGCGAGCTTCGGCCAGAAGAAACGTATCTTTTCGAGGGGGCTTCCGATTGTATATATATGTTTGACGGACGCCGCCGCCGAACGAATCGCCTCCGCGTCGGCGCGCGGACGGCCGCCGTCATTTATATCAAATCGAAATCCGGTAACCGCGTGATACGCGACGACCGTGCCGAGACTGTGCGCGACGACGTGAATCGCGCCGCATCCGTCGGACTTCGCTTTTGACAATTGTTCATAAAACCGGTCCATAACATCAAAAAACAAACATTTTCGTTCCTCCGTGACGGCCCCTTTTTTGCCATCGGAATGAAACCCGTCTCCGGCGGAATTAATATAACTAATAACGTCGCCCGGATACTCGTCGAGAATGCGGTCCACATCCGTCAATTTCGCGGCGCTGTCGGCGGCCGCTCTGATCTTCTTGAAAAATCGGCCCGCCGGCTCCCGATCTTCATCTTTCTTAAATATTATCGATACCATTTGCGCGGCGAGTCCGGCGCCAAAATACGACAGGAGAATTAGATAATTTATGATCGGCAGCGCGACAAGCCAGCCGGCGAGCTTTATCAAAGAATATCGCCCTTTATCATAATTTCCGCGGCGCGCGTTCATGCAGGGAAACCACGCAAGACTCTGCGCTTCGTTGATTTCGAACGAGCCTTCGGAAAGTTTGCCCATGGTCAGGTCCGCCCAGTAAACTTCATAAAGCCGCACCGGCCTCCCGCAAAACATTAACGTTCCTTCATAACCATTCTTCGCGAATTCAGGATCGACGCGCCGGAGTCCCGCGACCAGTTTCACAAGCGTCTCGCCGCGCGATTGCGCGCCGATTCCGTGGACGATCAGAATCGCCGTCGGCGCGGCGGGATCGCTTAGTTCAGGCATACTCGCACGGGCCATTGACAGATTCGACACATGTTGCTATTCCTCAAGTGGACGCCAGTGTAGTCCATGCGCCGTCCAGCTTCGTAAGAAATTCAATCCCGCCATGGCGTTATTCTGTCAATCCCGCGCTCCCACTCAACGATTCGGAGGACACGTGATTAAAGTTACATTTGTGCTCGGGCTTGCGTGCGTTCTTGCGACGACGCGCGACGCAATCGCCCAGGGATCGCAGAATTATAAAATGTTCTCCGGATATCAATATTCGGTCGGCAACTGGAATGCGACGGGGCTGCTTGCGGGCGATTGGAACATGGACGGAAACGCAGATATTGTACAAATGGCTCCGCAGACGGCCATTTTCTTTGGCGACAGCGCCGGCGGATTCGGGAGTCCAACGTATGTAACGGGAATCGTCGGCACGAGCGCCGCCGGTTCGGAAGACTTTAATAATGACGGCACGCCGGATCTTGTTGTAGGAAATCTCGTGAATACGCTTTCGGTCGTGTTCGGAGTCGGCGACGGAACATTTATTAATAAATCGGACTATTCGATTCCCGGCCAGTCTTTTTCAATTGCAACCGCGGACTTCAATCTCGACGGTTCGCTGGATTTCGTTTCCGCCGATACTTAGTCCAATTGTATCTCGACGCTCATAAATGATGGCACGGGTCATTTCAAAACTTCTGTAACATCCGCGAGCGGTCTCCATCCGGTCGGAGTGGCGACCGGAGACTTGAATTCCGACGGCAATCCCGACGCGATCACGGGGAACGCCCAGACGGGCGATCTCTCGCTATTCTTTGGCGTCGGCAATGGTAATTTCCCGACGTACGTCGGCGTTTCGACGGGTTACGGAGCCGGTTATCTGGGGCTCGTGGATCTCGACGGCAACGGAAGTTTGGATGTTGCAACCGCGGCGCCCGGTTTCCCATATGTTGCAATCATGTCCGGGAGCGGAACCGGAACTTTTTCATATAAAATAAATAGAGCGGTGTCCGGCGCCATCGCGGGAATGAATGTGGGCGACCTCGATTCGAACGGGAGACCGGATCTCGTCATTCCAAATAAATCAATAGGCACCGCCACGGTATTATTAAATAATGGAAATATGACATTTGCGCCAAATATGGATTACTTCGTCGGCGAATACGCGACGCTGTCGGCGATCGCGGACGTCGACAACGATTTATCGCCCGATCTGATTGTAGTGTCGTATTATCAGGGATGCTTTAGGATTTTATTCAATCATGGCGATGGTACATTTCCAAAGACTATCCAATTTACGCTTCCGTCCGGAGCGAATACGATCGTGACGCGGGATTTCAATAGCGATGGAAAATTAGACTTCGCGGCTTCGCACGACGTCGGAAAATCCGTTTCCGTTATGTTATCGACGGCGTCCGCCTATGGTTTTCCCAAGACGTATCCCGCCGCGAATTATTCGAAATATCTCATGAGCGCGGATTTCAACGGCGATGGGCGGCTCGATCTCGCCGCGTTCACGGAATATGGGCTCATTTCGATTTTCCTCGCATCCGCGCCTCCGGGAAATTTCGGACACGCGACAAATTACTATACTCCGGCGTATGCGAGTTCCCTCGTTGCGGGCGACCTTAATAATGATGGGTTTCTCGATTTGGTCGCTTCTTCATATTCGCCCGGCAAAGTGTCGACGCTCCTCGGGAACGGCGCCGGGGCTTTTGGTAATCTAAAGACTATTACCGCGAATGCCACATCGGTCATGGTCGGAGACTTCAATAGCGACGGAAAACTCGACGTCGTGGGCGTCGCCGGGACGAACAATTTGTTGGCAGGCGATGGACTTGGGAATCTAACACTTGTGTCATACATACCCTCGAACTTCGGCCCCCAGGTCGGCTCGCTCGCGGATCTCGACGGCGACGGAATTCTCGACGTCGTCGCCGGGTGCTGGGGCGGCGGCGTATCTGTTTTTATGGGAAACGGCGTGAGCGGTTTTGGACCGGAAACAAATTATGCTAATCCGCCATATGTAACGAGCGTCAGTGTGGGCGACTTGAACGGCGACGGCATCCCGGACGTCGCGGCCGCGAGTTCGAGTTTTATTACAAATGTATATTTAGGAATCGGCGCGGGCGCGCTGTCGCACTTCGCAGATTTTTCGGCCTACGGCGATTACGGATTCGCAGGCTCCGCGTCCACAATTACGATCGCCGATTTCGATGCCGACGGCAGGGCCGACTTTGTCGCGGGCGCGAGCAATCTCGCGGCGCCGGGATATATTGCTATATTACAGAATCAGTTGCCAAAATCCGGAGGAACTGTATCGTTCGGAACCGGGACGCCCGGCTGCGAAGGTGTGCTGGCGTTGGCCGGCAACTCCGCGCCCGCCGTTGGAAATGTAAATTTTGGAATCGCGGTCTCCAACGCGCCGTCGAACTCCCTTGGAGTATTAATTGTCGCCAACAAGGCCGTTGCGAGCGGGTACGATCCGCTCGGCATCGGGCTCGTATTCCTCGTCGACCTAATCGCGTCCACGGAAATACTGGCGTTCGACGCGCCGTCCGATCCGGGCGGCATGGGCTATGCCGCGGCATCGATTCCAAACAATCCCGCATTGAGCGGATCTGTATATTACGCCCAGGCTTTCTTCGCGGAACAGCCCGGATATAAGAGTAGTAAATCTACGCAGCCCCTCGTATCGTCAAAGGGGTTGACAATTTATATTCAATAATTGAGCCGAACTCAGCGATTTCCCGAAAGCTTGTCCAAATAGATAATTATCTTATCCGCCCACGCCTGGCCGTGCGCTTTCAATCCTTTCGGCGAAAAGTGAATTCCGTTGCCGCCGCCGTCGCGGTTGTCGCCCATGAGCGCATCGGTGTCGGGACCTTCGAACGCGACGCCGGTATCCCACAGGATTTTCTGCGCATTGCGGGTCGAATCATGGGACGGACGCTGCGGATTATGATAAGAAACGCGCGCGACGAACCATGGGATTTCCCAACCAGCGAGCTTGCGCGAATCATTAATAATCTGCGCCATGCCGGTCGCGTATTGTTCGACGGACATGTCGACGTCGCTTTCGCCCTGATGCCACAAAACGGCGCGGAATCCGCGCGGGCCGAATTGTAATGAACGCGTCATGAACCATAAGAATATTTCCCCGCCGTACTGCCACTGCCGTATGCTCGTGCCGCCGTGGCCCGTCACCGCGAGGCCGATCGGCACATGATACCGATTGTACATTGCATCGCCGAACGCCGGCCAGAAACTGCCGCCGCCCGACCGATCGTGGACGCCCGGCTGCGGATCGTTCGCGAGACGCCAGTCGAAGCCGCTGAATGTCGATACAAATGTTGTCTGTATATTTAATAATCCTTCGCCTCCCGAATTCGTCGAATTCGACTGGCCGGCGCCGATAAATACTTCGCCGACGCCGACGTGCTCGACGATTTTCTTATCCAGGATTTCTTCGCCGTTTTTTACGCGAATCTCGAGCGGATACCAGCCGCCGGCCGGCGATAGGAGATCGCCGGCGAACGAATGCAGAACGGGATCGACGGCAATGGTAGTATACACTTCCGATCCCGAGCCGCCGGATTGTAATAATCGCGCCTCGACCGTGTCGGCGGCGAGCGTCGTATTTCCGGCGATGCGGATGATTCCCTGCGCCGGCGTCTGCCGTTGGAAAACTTGATAATCGAGCGGCGACAATATTTGCAATTGCGCGCGCTTCAGCGATTGTGCGATTTGTGCATTGTCGACGGCGCGCGCGCGGTGGGCCGCGAACGCGCGGATCCGCGGTTCACCGTGCGTCGCGTTGACGCGCAGTCTTAACATCGCCGTCGTCACTTCGGGAAACGCTTCGATTTTCTTGTGTCCGATCGCCGTCCCTTTGGCGACCTCCTTCCAATCATTATTTATATACGCGTCGACGGCATACTCGCGGACGCGCTCGCCTTCGCTAATATTCTCCATGATCGAAACGGCGTCGACCGGCGCCGGAGAATTCATGTTTAGAACGACAATATTACCGTTTCCGCGCGTCGACCCGAGATTGCGGCCGAAACGGCGCGCGATTTCGGCGCCGAATTCCGCGGCGCGCTTTACATCGCCCGTCGGAATGCGGCCCGTCGTGTCCGGCGTCATATTCAATAACATTTGCGCGCCGCGGCCGACGGATTGTTCATATATTTTCACGAGCGCGTCCGTCGATTTTAGTGACTTTTCATTTTTACTATTCCAAAACCACGTGTCGCGGATGCGGCAGTCGCATTCGTTCGGAAGCCAGAAATCGCCCTCGGGATTGCCGTCGGCCGCGGTGAAAACGCCGTATTGCGACGGTGGATTCTTTATATTCACCGCGTTCCACGCCGGGTTGGGCGCGACGCCGTCTTCGTTGCCGACCCAGCGAATCGTGGGTTTGCGACTTTGAAACACCGCGGCGTGCGGCGCGTATTTATTTACAATATCCGATACATCGAATATCAGGCTGCCGTCGAACCAGACTTCGCACATTTCGCCGTATTGTGATAAAACCTCCGTCAACTGTTTTTTGTACAATTCTTCATAAATTTTCTGCTCCGCGTCGGTTTTGCACTTGCCGCCGCCTTCCGCGCCGTGTTTTTTGTCGGCCGGCGAAAGATAGACCCCGAGTTTTAAATTTAATTTTTTGCACGACGCGGCGAGATCGCGCAACACGTCGCCCTTGCCTCCGCGCCATGCCGCGCTCGCAACGCTATAATCCGTCGTTTCCGTCGGCCACCAGCAAAAACCGCCGACGTGCTTCGCCACAAATATTACATATTTCGCGCCCATTCCCGCGGCCGCGGCCGCCCATTCGTCTGTATTTAACTGTTCGGGATTTATTTTCGCGGGCGCGACCGACAAATCGTCGTCTTCGCGGTCCGACCAAGTGTTCGGCGCGAAATGTATAAACATTCCCAATTCGAGGTCCTGCCACGCGGCCTGATCGGCCGTCGGTTTCGCCGCGGGCGCGTCGGCCGCCTGCGCCGCGAGCGCGGCGCAAAAAACGAACAGCATTGCGGGAATTACTGAAATGAGCGTGAGTTTTCGAGTCATGGTCGCGGTTTATTAATAAACGATCGGCGGCGGCGCAATCGGTTGCGCGGCGCGCGAATCCGGTGCGCGCACCATAACGCGCGCGGCCCCGTGGCGGAATCGCCGCCGCGCGTATAATCCGAGCGTGCTCACTGGAATTCTGGCCGCCGCCGTTACGCCGCTCCGCGACGGCGGCAATGAACTCGACGCTGATGCGTTCCCCGGCCTCGTCGATTTTTATGTAAAAAGCGGGCTTGACGGCCTGCTCGCGCTCGGCACGACCGGCGAAGGAATTTTGCTATCCATCGCGGAACGCCGGCGCGCGGCAGAGTTATTTGTTGCGTGCGCCGGAAAGCATATACAAATCGCCGCGCACTGCGGCGCGCAGAATACGCGCGACACGGTCGGCCTCTCGCGACACGCCGCCGAAATCGGCGCGTCGGCGGTGGCCGTGATCGGGCCGCCTTATTTTGCATTTGACGAGGAATCTTTATTACAACATTTCGTCGCCGCCGCGCGGGCCTGCGCGCCGCTGCCGTTTTATGCTTATGAATTCGCCGCGCGCGCCGGTTACGCGCTTCCGGTTTCGATGTTCATGAAATTACGCGACGCGGCGCCAAATTTCGCGGGAATTAAAGTATCCAATACTCCGTGGGAAAAATTCGAACCCTATATTATAATTGGATTGGATGTTTTCGTCGGGCCGGAGGCATTGATCGCTCGCGGACTCGCCGCGGGCGCGAAAGGCGTCGTTTCGGGGCTCGCGGCCGCGTTTCCCGAGATCGTCGCCGCGCACGCGCGCCGCCCGACCGAATCGGAATCCGCGCGCGTCGCCGCGTTGCGCGCCGAAATGTCAAATTTACCTTTCCATGCGGCTGCGAAAGCCGTGCTCGCCTCGCGCGGCGTGCGCATCCGCGAAGACGTGCGCGCGCCGCTGCGCGGATTGGGCGCGCGCGATCGCGAAATATTAAATACAATCATCAAGCGATGGCAAATATCGTAATCGCCGGCGCGGGCGCCGCCGGAATTAACATCGCTTATCATCTGGCGCTGCGCGGCGCGAAGAATATTATTATCGCGGAACCGGGGACGGTCGCGTGCGGATCCACCGGCAAGGCCATCGGCGGCGTTCGCCAGCAGTTTTCGACAGCGCATGAAGTCCGGATGACTCAAGAGAGTATACAATTTTTCGAAATGCTCGGTAAAGAGTTATTTTATCAAGTGGGATATTTATTCTTCGCGACGACCGAGGCCGGAATGGCCGAACTCGAAGCGCGCCGCCGCTTGCAATTGCCGCTCGGCGTTCCCGTCGAGCGCGTCGACCGCGCGCGAATACGACAACTGGCTCCGGGGTTGAATACCAAGGATATTCTCGGCGGGCTTTATTGTGCAAAGGACGGCCTGGCCGATCCGCCAGCCGTCGCGCGCGAAATCCTGGCCAGAGCGGTCGGTCTCGGGGTCGACGTGCGCGAGCATACCGATCCGCTCTCGATTCCGGCCGCGAAACTCGTCATCGCGCTCGGTTCGTATTCGGTGCAACTCGCGGAAAAATTAAATTTAACGTTTCCGATCCGACCGCTCGTGCGTCAATTGATAGAAACGGAGGCGATCGCTGATCTGCCGGACCGGTTGCCGATGATTATTGATACAGAAACGGGATTCCACTTCCGGCGTAAACGCGACCGCGCGGTGATCGCGATGGGGGACCCTTCGCCGCGTTGGCAATACAACGAATCCGTCGACGAATCGATCGTTCCCGATCGCATGTTGCGATTCGCGGAGCGTTTTCCGCCGGGCGCGGGCGCGCGCGTTTCGCGGGCGTGGGCGGGGCTTTATGATATGACGCCCGACGCGCATCCGATTCTCGGGAAAATTAATGATAATATTTACGCCGCCTGCGGATTTTCGGGACACGGTTTTATGAAATCGCCCGCGGTTGGCCGCGCGCTCGCCGAGGAGATTCTCGACGGGCGCTCGTCGATCGACATCGATCCGTTTCGATTCGAACGATTCGCGAACGGCGCGCATTTCGAAAGCGATATTATATTATAAATAACAAAAGCAAGGCGAAAGATGATTCGACAAATGACGATTGTAATTTTAATGATATTCGCGCCGGCGAACGCGCAAGACGCTCCCGCGCCGCTTGTGGTCACAAAAGATACGAAACTCACGGATAAAGTATTACATTCGGGAATCGTCATCGCCGCCGACGGCGTCACCCTCGACGGCGGCGGCGCGACGATCGCGGGGCCGGGCAATTCGAAAGATAAGAATACTTTTCTCGGGGACGGCATTTTCGCGAAAGGACGCAAGAATGTAACCATAAAGAACATCAACGTCCGCGGATTCCGCCGTGGCGTGCATCTCGAGCACTGCGAAGAGTTCAATTTCGAAAATTGCGACGCTTCCGATAATTATACGGATCCTTCGTTCGGTTGGGGCGATTTCGAGCGCGTCGGCGGCTTTATTTTCGATTACGTGAACAATTCGAAAATTACAAAATGCAAAGCGGGTAACAATTGGAACGGCCTCGATCTTTACCGTTCGAATCTGAATATGATCGTCCGCCTCGACGCGTCGCACTGCTCGAATGTTTGTTTAAAAATGGATTCGGCGTGCGACAATCTGGTCGGCGATTGCAACCTATCGTACGGCATCCGCATCGATCCCGGCGAAACGCACGCACGCGACTCGACGTCCGTATTATTGGAAAACGGCTCGGACAGGAATACGTTCACGCACAATGACATCACCCACGGCGGCGACGGCGTTTTTATCCGCGTGCTGAACGGCTGGATGTCGCAGGGCAACATATTTAAAGAAAACGATTGTTCCTATGCGAACAACAACGGATTCGAGTCGTGGAGCCAGGGGAATTCTTATATTCGAAACAAGGCGAACTATTGTAGTTTTGGATTCTGGCTCGGCGGATCCGACAAAACGGTGCTCGAGGAAAACGAAGCCGGCTGGAACGGTCTCGAAAAGTTTCATCACAATGCGCCCGAGCCCGATTTCATCCACGGCGGCATTGTTATCGTCGGCGGCACCGGATCGCACACGATGATCGAACATAATTATTGCCACGATAATCGCGGCGCGGGAATCGTGTTTCGCGGCGACCTCGGAACGAAAGGCGCGAAATGGAAAATGCACCACGTCGTCGTGCAGCGCAACCGCCTTGAAAATAACAAATGGGGGATCTTCGCGCGATTCTGCGATTCGATCTGGTTGCTGGATAATCAATTTAAGAATAATGAGAAGGACAAGCTCATCGAGGATATTAGTAATTTAACGGAAAGCGACGCGAGCGCCGGCGGCGCCGCTCCGCCCGTCGTGAAACTCGTGCCGACCGGCGGCCCGCTCGTGTTGCGCGCGGGCGAAGCCGCGGTGCTCGATGCATCGGGCAGCGCCGATCCGGCGGGCGCGCCGCTCAAGTTCTTTTGGTCGATTCTGGGCTCGGACTGGATTCCGAAGGTTAATTATTCATCCGCGTCGATCAAACACATATTCATGGATCCGGGATTCTATAGAATCGGCGTCACGGTTTCGAACGGTGCGCTGGCGAGCATCGCGTGGCTCGATTGTTATGTTTTGCCGCCCGGCGAAGAGACGGGTACCGAATTCGACGCGTCGGCATGGCGGCCGAACACGCTGCCCGCCGGCTCAAATGTACAAATCAGATTATCCAAGACGGCCGTTTTCGGCGAACATTCGATTCATCTAAAGGCCGAACCGTTCGCGGGCGGCGCTTTGGGCGTGCGTTTCGCACCGGCGGGCGCGCTCTTTCCGAACCTCGCGGACATTAAGAAAATCGCATTATGGATAAAGTACGAGAACGAGAACATCGGGGGATTCGGCGGGCCGAATCCGACAGTTACAATCGAAGGCGCGGGCTCGTCGTTATTGTTTACGCCCATCGTGAACGGCGTCCCGCGGAATTTATTGATGGATCTCGACGCGCCTGAAACGCGCGACGGCTGGGTGCCCGTCGTCGTCGATCTGGGCGGCGGCGCGAAGTGGTCAAAATTGGATACTTACGAAGGCGAGGCGCCCGCATATTACAATTCAGGCCTCGAATTCAAATCCATCGAGACGCCCGCCGATGCGCGCGACGCGACTTCGCTCGTTGCAACAAAAAAGTCGCTTTATTGCGCGGTGCGCGACGGCGCGAAACTATACAAATCCGGCGACGGCGGCGAGAAGTGGAAGGAAGTCGCGGGGCCCGCGGGTCCCGGGTGGAACGCCTCGGCGTGGTCGACGCAGTGCATGTCGTTCGACGCGGCGCGCGGAAAATTATATTTAAGAATCGACGTCGCGGGCGAAAAAGGCGCCGTCCGGCCGACGCTCGCCGCATACGACATTACAAAAGACGAGTGGTCGCTGACGCCGACGTTCATTTCGATCACGCACGGAGCGACCGTCTCCGGTCATTACCTTTACGGCATTTCGCACGCGCGCATGGGAAATTTTGGCGGCGGTATTTGTAGAATCGCGATCGATAATTACAAGAAACTCGAAGATCGCACGATGTTGACGTTTGCCGGCGTTCCCGATCCCGATTGGTATGGAATTCCCGCGCAGCTGCTCGCAATCAATAACAAAATTTACGGCATCAAGAACGATTGGACGACACCGCGGCCGCAGGACATGACGAAAATAGGCGATCGATTATTCGAATTCGACGCCGATCAGTTCAAACCTTCGATTTTCGCGGGTGGCGAACCGGATAATACTAAAAATTGGCGCGAATCGCGCACGCCGACGCAGGATCTCGGGCCGCTTCCGTTCGAACCGGGCCGCGGCGCGTCGCTCGCCGCGCTGCCGCCGCGCTGGTGTTCCGCCATCGGCGCGAAAGGCGGAATATTTATAATCGCCGGCTGTTCGCCCTCCAACCACGAAGGCGACGGCGTGCCGTCGAATTTATTCGCTATTTACGATATGGATACAAAACAGTTCACGACCGGCGAACTGCCCGGACCCGCGGGCGCCGGTTCGAGCGTCGCATTTTTCGATAATGCGATCGTTATCAAACGCGGCGGCCTCGGTCTCGAACGCCCCGACCGCGAAGTATGGATCGTCCGATCATTAACAAAAGAAAAATACGACTCCGCCCGCGCCGCCGCCGAAACGCGGAAATTTGATATTACAAAAGCGCGCGCCCTTTCGATACAATTCGAATCGGCGGGCGGCCGTCCGGTTTCGGTGTGGATCGACGGGCTGCAATTTTTGAAGTAACAGATAGCCCGCGCGCGCATCCGGATTCGGAGGGCAATTCTCAATTTTCGCCGCCGGTTATCCGATAAAACGGCCGTGCCCCCAGGCCTTTTGCAATCCGAGATCGCGCGCGTTCGCGGAAGCGCGCGGGCGTCCTATTGCGGACGCATCATGAAAGTCGCGGGCGTGATGGTCGAGGCCGAGGGCCTGCCGTCCGCGATCGGCGATCTCTGTCGCCTTGAGCGCGCGGGAATGCGGCCGCTGCTTGCGGAAGTCGTGGGTCTGCGCGGACATACGGCATGCGTCATGCCCTATGGAGACACGGCGGGCGTGGCCGCCGGCGGACGCGTCGTCGCGCTCCACCGGCGTCTCGACGTGCGCGTCGGTGAATCGCTGCTCGGGCGCGTGCTCGACGGTTTCGGCAACCCCATCGACAATCGGGGCGATCTCGAACGCACTATTAATATTCCCGTGCACCGCGACGCGCCGCCCGCGCTCACGCGCGCGAATATTACAGAACCGATGATCACCGGGGTGCGCGCGCTCGACTCATGTTTAACAATCGGACTCGGGCAGCGTATTGGTATCATTGCCGGTTCGGGCGTCGGAAAATCGACATTGCTCGGCGACATCGTGCGCGGTTCGAAAATCGACGTCGGCGTGGTCGCGCTCGTCGGCGAACGCGGCCGCGAAGTCCGCGCGTTCGTCGAAGAGGCCCTCGGCGAAGCGGGACTTAAACGATCGGTCGTCGTCGTCGCGACCTCCGACCGCTCGCCGCTCGAACGTTATAAAGCGCCATTCTTAGCAACCGCGATCGCGGAGTATTTTCGCGATCAGGGGCGCCGCGTTGTATTGGTTATGGATTCGGTCACTCGGTTCGCCGCCGCCTGCCGCGAAATCGGCCTCGCCGCGGGCGAACCCCCGACCGTCAAAGGTTATCCGCCGTCGTTCTTTGCTACAGTTCCGCGGCTCGTCGAGCGCGCGGGCACGTCCGAAAAAGGCTCCATCACGGCGATTTATACAGTTTTGCTCGACGGCGACGATCCCGACGATCCCGTCGGCGACACGATGCGCGGACTTCTCGACGGACATGTGTTACTTTCGAGAAAATTAGCGAACCGCGGCCATTTTCCCGCGATCGATCTGCTGGCGAGCATTTCGCGTTTGTTTCCAAAAGTAACATCCGCCGAACACCGCGCCGCCGCGACCCGCGTCCGCGAACTGCTCGCGACGTATGAGGAAAACCGCGATTTAATACAAATCGGAGCTTACAAATCCGGCGCGAATCCCAGACTCGACGCGGCGATCCAACGCTACGATAAAATCGAATCGCTGCTCCGGCAGGAAACCGGAAAATCCTCGCAACTCGACGAAACATTAAAATTACTTCTGGCGGCCGCGGCTCCGTGATTCGCGCGCGGAAAAGTTAAACATGCCGAAGCCGCGTAAATTTCAATTCACGCTCGAGCGTGTTCTTAATGTTCGCGAAGCCGAGTTGTCCATCGAACGGCAAAAGGTCGCGCAGGCGAACGCGAGATTGAACGAAGCGAATTCCGACCTGTCATCGGCGCGCGCGGCACATGGACGCGCCATGGACGAACTCGCGGCCGACCGGCGCGCGGAAAAACTCGATATTTTTCAGTGCCTCCAATCCGAGGCCGCGTGCGACCGGGTGTTGGCGGCGGTGGCAGCCTGCGAAACCGTTGTCGAATCGCGACTCAAAGAGCGGGAAATCGCTCTCGCTGCCTACACGGAATCCTACAAAAACGTCAAGACACTGGAGCGTCTGCGCGAGGTTCGCCACGCCGGGCATACTCAAGAGCGCAGAGCTTGGGAGACGAAAATGCAGGACGAGGTCGCATCGAATCGCGCACACGCGCGCTCGACCCGCGAATCGCAGTAGGCCCACCCAGCCCAACCCAGCCATGCCCCGACTATCACCGATGATTCTCTCCGCCGGCGCCGCGGCGGTTCTCTTCTTGGGAACCACGGCCGGAATATTAGCTTCCCAAGGACGCCTTGGATCGCTGTTCGGCAAGAAAGCGGCCGAACCCGTGGAAAACGCCGGCGAAAACGGCGCGGAATCGCGCCCCGAAGGCGAAGCGGCCGATATTACAAAAAAGATCGAGAATACGAATACGTCCGATAAGAATAAGAACGCGGACGCCGCCGGTAATACTACGAATACCGGCGATAAACAAAAAACCGAGGGTTTGGCGAAGCCCGCGGTCGCGTCGATGCTCGGCGAAAGCCCGAAATCCGGGAGCCGCGAAAAAGGCATCGAAACCAAAGATAACAAAAACGGCGATAATAATAAATCGGCGGCGCCGTCGGATGTTAAGAAATCCGAAAAAACCGAAAAAAACGAACGCTCCGCGGGCGAGAAGGAGCCGAAGAATGTTAAAGAATCTTCCGGGGGCGACGAGGTTGCGCGCGCGAATCCGCCGATTCCAAAACGCGGCGCCACGGCTTCGTTAGTAACGCGATTCACGCTCCCCTCGCCGTTCACGCCCGAAGAACTGGAGTCTCTCGTAAACGATCTTCGCGCGAGCCGCGAATCGTTCGAAAAGTTACAATCGCAGGCCGCCTACGAAAAGGCGGCGAACGAACGCGACCGCCTCGAAATCGAGACTTCTTATGCAAAACTCACCGAACTGCGATCGGGCCTCGATCAACAGAAAAAAGAAGTCGTCGACAAAGTCTCGGATCTTTCGAAACGCGCGGACGCGCTCGCGGCGGGCGAGTTGAATTTAGTCAAATCGATCGCGTCGCGCATCAAGGATCTCGATATTAGCAAAATTCAAACGCAACTATTCGATTTCGACATGCGCATCGCGGCGCAGGTCGTTCTGAAGCTCGATCCCAAGAAACAGGGGGATCTGCTCGCGTCGATGACCGCGGACAAGCGCGTTCCATTACAAAAAGCCCTCGAAGCGATCACGCGCCTCGGCGCGGACGCGGCGACGGCGAAACCCGGCGCGAAGGATAACTCAAAATGATCGTTAATATTAACAATTACGGAGTCAGCCATGGCCGATAAGGAAAAGAAAGAGGACAAGACCGCCGCCGAGGCGTCCGTCCCCGCGAAAAAACGCGGCATACCGCTTCTATTTATTATATTACCGATCGTGGGCGCGATCGCGGGCGTCGGCGTGACGTTCGCGCTCCCGAAACCTCATAAAGAATCGGACGCGAAACAGGAAACCCCCGAATCGTACGCGGACTTTATCATTCCGGAACTCAAAGCGAATCTCGCGCGCGCCGGCGGACTTCATTATTGCGGCCTCGATATACACATTCGTATCAAATCGCGCGACATAAGCCATGTGTCGGCGCGGCTGGGACTCCCGAAAGACTCGAGCGGCGGCGAGCACGGCGGAGGCAAACCCAAGGGTGTCGCGACGCTCGGCGACGAATTCGGCGCGGCCGTGAACGACCGCGTGATTCTTTTGTTAAACTCGAAAAGCATCGACGATCTCGAGGGCCGCGAGAAGAAAGAATTGTTAAAAAGAGAAATCAAATCGGAACTGGAGCCGATCCTGTTTCCGGAAAAAGACGGCGAAATCGAAGCCGTTCTATTCAAAAACCTCATGATTCAATAATCGTTCAATATAATTAAAGACGGCACCGTGGCACCCCAAGCACTCCTCACGCAGGATGAAATCGAAGCGCTGCTCGAACTCGTCGAGTCGGGCGGCCGCAACATGCCTTCGTTGTCGCACGACGCGGCGCCGGGCGGGGGACACGCCGCGAAAACCGACAAGGCGGCGCCGGCCGGCGGGCCGAACGTTTATAATACAAATAACGAGATCGCGCCGCGCGACTTTACAAAACCGGATCAGCTGCCCCGCGACGAATTCGACCGGCTGCAGGGCGAGGCGGCGCACGCGGCGGCCCGCATTTCCGACAGTCTGGCGCGGTGGCTGCGCCTCGACGTGCGCGCGGAATGCGTCGCGATCGAAATACAACAATACAAAACGTTTCTCGCGGGTCTGATGTCGCCGTGCCTCGTGTTTCCCATCAAGTGCGGGAGAGAATCCGCGTCTCTGGGCGTGCTCTCGGCGGACACATCATTAGTATTAGCGATCGTCGACCGCACGCTCGGCGGGAAAGGCAAGGCGCGATTCGCGGCGCGCGCGCTTTCGTCGATCGAATTGCCGATGGCGAATCGTCTCTGCGGAATTTTACTAAAAAGTCTCGCGGACGGGTTCTCGGACGTTCTCCACGTCGAGAAATCGCCGGCGGGGGCGCCGGCGACGCAGCTCCGGCAGGCGCGCCTCATCGAGAATGATACAAATGTTATTATTGCAACATATTCAATCGGCGGCGAACTCGCCGAGACGGAGGTTCGATTTGTTTTTCCCGCCGCCGCGTATCCTAAGAACGAAGGACGCGCCGCGGCGCCGGCCGCCGTTCCGTCGCCGCCCGCGATTCCAAGTATCGCGGTGGAAGTCGCCGTGAGGCTCGGATCGACGGATATTACAATTCGCGATCTGCTCGCGCTCGACAAGGGAGACGTGATATCGCTCGACCAGAACGCGGGCGAACCCGCCCGCATCGACGTCGAAGGAAATGTAACAGCCACGGCGCGCGTCGGAACGCGCGAACGCAACTTTGCAGTTGTTATCGAAAGCATCGTTCGCGCGCCTGCGCCGTCCGCGGCCGCCGCGGGCGCATAATCAATATAACAGTATTCACCCAACCCGCACGAGCCAGCCAACCATGTGTCCGGAACCCCAGAATTCGAGCGCCGCTGAAGTCGGCCCCGCCGCGTTTGCACCCATTGCCAGCGCGGGCGTCGCGGGCGCGCCCATCGAAATGCAATCGCTTTTGGATATTCCAGTCACGCTCTCCGTCGAACTCGGAAGAGTAAAATTACCATTGGAGCGCGTGACGCAGTTCGCGCCGGGCGTCGTGATCGAATTGCAGCGCGTCGCGGGCGAGCCGGTCGACGTCCTCGTCAACGGAACGCCGGTCGCGCGCGCCGAGGTGGTCACCGTGGGCGATAAATATGGAATTCGAATTGTAGAATTAGTATCGCCCGAGGAACGTCTGCGAAAAATGGCGCGAAGCTGACAATCCGGCGGCTTTCGGCGGCGGCGGTTTCCGGGTTAGAATTCGCGCGTGACCAAGCGCGAGAACGGCAACGCGGACGCGATCGGGGCGCTCGAAGCCTCTCTTAAATTATTCGACGACGGCCGCGCCGTCGACGCGGCCGCGCGGCTCGCGCAGGCGCTTCGATTATTAAACAATCCCGGCGTCGACTCCGCGCGCGCCGTCGAATTATTAAGAATGTTCGGCGACGCGGCCGCTCGTGCGGGAGACCACGAAATCGCCGCGACCGCGCGCGGCGCCGCGTTCGGCATTCTTTGGAAACAGGACGGTATTGATAATAACGATCCGGATCGGATCATACAATTAAACCGCGCGCGGCTCGATTTTGCGTGGTCGTCGTCGCTCGCGGGCGATCCCGTCGCCGCGGAACGCGTGCTGCGCGAGGAAATATTATTCTTAGATTCGCGCGAACGCCGCCCGCTCGATTTGATCGACGCGACGCGAGCTCGCCTCGGCATGGCGCTCGCCGAACAGCGGCGCGCGGCCGAGGCGTTGCCGATTCTCGAAGACGCGGTCGCGGGACTCCGGCATGCGGCGTCGTCCGGTTCGTTGCCTTCCGGTTCGCTCGATCTCGCGTTCGCGGAAAACGCGCTCGGAGCCGTTTTCGATTTCGAGGGACATATCGATAAAGCGGAGACTCACTTTCGGGCGGCGCTCGAATATTATGATAAAGCCGCCGCGATTGACCGTAATCATAACGAACGGACCCGGCTCGGTTTTCTTCATAACATTTCGCTCGCGCTGCGGCGCCGCGGCGAAACGCGCGAGGCGGCGCGCATCGCCGAGACAGTTTATGAACAATACAAAAAAATCGCGCCGCCCGGCAACGCGTCGCGCGCGTGGGCGGGCATGAATCTTTCGCTCGCGCGCTGCGAGTCGGGCGATCAGGACGGCGCGCGCGCCGTGCTTTCGGAAGTCTATCCGGCGATTCTCGGCATGCCGCTCGCCGGAGGGCGCGAGGCCTATCGTTTAAAATTACATCTGGCGTGCAATCTCGCCGAAGCCGGGAATCTCGAATTATCGGAACGTTGCATCGACGAAGTGAGCCGCGAGGCCGCCGGAATTTATCAAACGAACGATCCGGAGTTCGCGTTATTACAACAAATCCGCGGTTCCATTCTCCGCAGAAGGGGACGCATCGGCCAGGCGCTTTCGCTACTGGAGCCGCTGCTCCCTCCCGCGTCGGCGCCCGCGGCGCCTTTTTTACAATTACTTCGCGAAGCCGGCGCCTGTTATTACGATTCCGGGAATCTTAATAAAGCTCGCGCGGCGCAGGCGGCGGCGCTGTCGGCGCTCGAGCGCGCGCTGCCGCGCGACCATCCGGAGGTCGCGCGCGCGCGCCGCGAACTTTGCGCGACGCTATCGGCATTGGAAGCATGGCCCGATCTTACAATTCAATTGCAATCGCTGGCGTCGGGCCTCCGCGCGCGATTCGCGCACGCCGCGCTGACGTCGTCGCGCGAGGCCGAATGCCTCGCGCGCGCGGCCGGCGCGGACTTGTCCGCTTTATTAACACTCGATTTCGCGCGGCCGGCGGTTCATTTATTATCGGAGGATATATTCGAATTGATCGAAACGCGCCGCCTCCTCGGCGCGTTCGGCGATCCGCGCGGTTCGACGCCGTCGGCGGATCCGCAGATACGACAATTACGCGAACGCATCGCCTCGGCGCGCGCGAGGCTTTCGACGGCCGGCGTCCGTCTGCAGGATCCGATGGCGCCGCCGCTCGACGCCGATGAAATATTAAGAATCACTTCGGAGCGCGACCGCGCGGAATCGGAATTGCGCGAACGCCTCGCGCGCGCGCAGCCGCCGCCGCCCGAAATGGATTATAAACATCTTGCCGCCGCCCTCGAACCGGACGCCGCGTTGATTAGTTATCATCGATATGATGCAAATCGCGCGGGCGTGAGCGAGGGACGGATCGTGGCGCACGTCGCGCGCGCGGGGAACGCGCTCGCGCGCGTCGATCTCGGTCCGCGCGACGCCGTCGATCGCGCGATCGCGGACTGGCTCGAAGCGCTGCATTCGGGCGATTCGAACGGGCCCGAGCGCGGGCTCGGCGCGCTGCGTCCACATGAATCGAGTCCGGCCGCGGTTGAGAAAAGTAAATTATATGATACCGGAGGGCGCCTCCGCGAAATGTTGCTCGATCCGCTTCTCGGGGCGCTCGGCGACGCGCGCACGATCCACATTCTTCCCGACGGCGCGATTCACGGAGTTCCTTTTGATATATTACCGATCCGCGAAGGCCTGATCGGCGATCGCGCGCGTATCGTTTATGAAACGTCCGTCGCGCGTTTATTAAAGACAAGAGCGCGCGTCCGCGGAACGCGCGCCGGAATCGTCGGCGCCGGAAATATTGATTTTGGCGCGTGCGGCAAACCGCCGCGGTTCGAGGCGCTGCCGGGCACGCTTCGCGAAATCGAAACGATCGTCGATTTATACAAAAATGCGCACAAAAAGGACGGCGTGGGCGGCGATGTGATTCTCTCAGGAGCAAATGTTACAAAAAATGCGCTTCGCGAAGCGGCCGCGAGCGCGCGGATTATCCATATCGCGACCCACGCGTACTCGCGCACGGAACCCGAGGCGCCCGTCGAAACCGGTGTGCTGCCGCGCGAGAACGAGCGGTTGATGTTACAATTCTCTCCAATGGCGCTTTGCGGCCTCGCGCTTTCGCAGGCCAACGCAAGTCCGCAGGGCGTTGTGACCGCCGAGGAACTTGCATTTTTTCCGCTCGCGGGAGTCGAGTTGGCGGTGCTCTCGGCCTGCGAAACGGGCGCCGGGCGTGCGGGCGCCGGTCCGTCGGTCGCGTCGCTGCGCGCGGCGCTTCATGCCGCGGGCGTCGACGCGTCGATCACTTCTTTGTGGCGCGTTCCCGATGCGATTTCGTGCGAGTTCATGGCGTATGTTTACTTATCGCTCATGCAGTCGGCGCCACTCTCCGAAGCGCTCTGGAACGCAAAATTAAGGCTGCGAGGGCGGGGAGTACCCGCGAGGTTTTGGGGCGCGTGGGTCGGAACAGGCGAAACACGATTCGAATTCCCCACGTCGAAGTGATCGGGAATTCGGTGTTTGTTTGCCGAGCGAACCCCGTTTCTCAACACATCGCGCGCACGCCTCCGCTCCGGCGGCGGATTGCGCGAGGCGTCCCTCGTCGATTTCGTGCGTCCATTATTAACGATTAGCCATTACGTTTGTGTTCGCGAGACGTATGAAATCGAAACTACTGCAGCATTGATCGCAAACTAACAACACCGGTGCCTTGAGATGACGTTCATGAACATGATCTCCTTGAAGTCCCTGACTTCGCTCCTTCCCTTCTTGATATTCATGACCGGCGGCGTGAGCCCTCCCGCCGCGACGTCGAACGACGTCCAAATTGTTATTGTCAACGCCGACGACGCGGAACTGATCGCCGCGACGGGCGGTTTCACAAATAAATTCTGGCTTCCGTGGATTGGTAGTATTGCGGCGAAGGACTCGTCGGGGTCGTTCACCGACGTCGCGCCGGGTTACGGCGCCGCCATGATCAACGCGAACGGTTCCATTCAATCGCTCGTCTATCACGGGGGCGAAATGGGATATTTCATATTTTCAGCGGATTCCGCGAATATTCAATTTATGAATACGGCGGGCGCGCCGCCGGCGGGGGCCGACGGTCATGTTAAGAATCTGACGGGGCCGATGGTCTCGATCGTAAACGGAGGCGTCGCGCCGTGGTTCGAAGCATTCGGGCCTTCGGTGCACTCGCCGCTCGGGACGATCGTGATGAAATCCTCCTATTGCAGCGGAATTGTAATAACTCCCGGTTATGCTCTGAATCATTTTCCGAGCGATATAACTATTCCCGATCCCGGAGACGCGCCGCCGCCGCCGGACGATCCGGGAGGCGACGGGTCCGGACCGCCGGACGGCGGCATCTGAGACCGTGAAGCAGGTGAGACCGTGAAACAGGATATTAATAATTAAATTAACCAGCAAACAGCCGTGCCGCGGAACGCGAGTTTCGCGGCCGGCGGGAATCCTTGACGATTATTGGAATGGAAATGGCAAAGTCCAATCGATTGCTAAAGAAAAATAATCGAGATTCGTTCGACGACGCGGTGCTCGCGCTGCTCGACGGCGAATCTCTCGAAGGTACGCGTTTCGAAGAGAGCCGCGCCGGGCAACCGCGCGCTTGGAACGGCCTTCGCATTCTCGAGTCCATCCGCGATTTGTATGGAGGCCCGTCTCCATTCGAAGCGGGATTACTACAAAACAACGCCGGAGGCGATCGTTTACAATTCAAGGAAGAACTCGGCGCCGGAGCCTTCGGCCGCGTGCGCCGCGCGCGCGATCTCGAACTGGCGAGGGATGTTGCAATAAAAACGGTGCCGCTCGCGAACGCGCACGCGATGAATTTGTTAAAAGAAGCCCGGGCGCTCGCGAAAGTCGAGCACCCCGGCGTCGTGCGGATTTATAGAGTTTCGAAAACCGCGGACGCGGTCCAGGTTGAAATGCAATTGATCGAAGGCGACGGACTCGACCGGTGGATCGGTAAGAATGGTCCGGTCGCGGCGGCGGAAGCGGCGCGCGTCGGGGCCGAAATCGCCGACGCGCTCGAGGCTATTCACAGCGAGGGGCTAATCCACGGCGATTTGAAGCCTTCGAACGTGATGCGTCGCGGCGATGGAAGTATTGTATTGTTGGATTTCGGACTCGCGAGGTTTATACAATTGGATTCGGCGGCGGCGGGCATAATTCCGCGCGGCACGCCGGCGGTGATGGCGCCGGAGCAGCTCGAACCGGGTGAAACGGTCGGACCGCGCGCCGATTTGTATGCATTATCCGTAATATTATATTGGATGGTCGCCGGCCGGTTTCCGCACGACGCTTCGACGTTCGGCGAATTGAAGGACCGCGTGCTCCGCGGCTCGCCGCGGCCGATCGAAGGCGCGGATTCCGAGTTTTGTACAATTGTGTCGCGAGGCATGTCGCGGCGTCCGCGCGATCGATTCGCGAACGCGCGCGAATTTGCCGGCGCGCTTCGTAACTATCTCGAGCAGCGCGCGGCGCGGACGCGGCCGCTTCGCTGCGACGCGAATCTTTTTGTAAAAAGAGGCGGCGACGAAGTTCGATTGCAATCCGGCGGCGAAGTGCGCATCGGCGACCGCCTGTCGCTCGAAATCGCGTCGGGCGAAGAGATGTCCGTTTATATATTTAACGAAAGCCGCGCGGGCGAATTTTATTTATTATTCCCGATTCAGGGACTCGATCTTAACAATCCGCTGTCGGCGGGCAGCCACCGCCTTCCGGGGCGCCGCGCGCGTTCGGCGATGTCCTGGACGGTCAATTCCGACGGCGGCGGCGAGGAGCGGATTTGTATTGTCGCGACGCGCGTGCCGATTCCTGAAGTCGAGGAATGTATCAAAAACGCGCGTCCCGCGAGCGAAACGGAGGCGATCTTGTATCCGCGCCTTTCGCCGCGCGCGGAGGTCGCGCTGATGCGCGGTATCGGCGGACTCGCTCGCGAGCGCGAAACTGTTTCATCGCACGCGCGCGGCGCCGGCCGGCTCGACGCCATCGCGCGCGGCGTCGAAAGCGCGAATTCGGGCGGAGCATGTTCCGGAAGCGCCTGGTGCAGGATTCTTACATTAAAGAACGCGGCCGTTTAGTCGCACACCGCGCTTCGTTTAAATTAATAAAGTTCGTTGAACTTCGCGGCGCCCGCGCTTCTGCTGCTGGGTTTCGTCCAGGGCGGCGCGGCGGCGCCGCGGATCGAGATTCCGGACGCGCTTCGCGGAAGCGGCGAAGCGGCGGCGTTCGACGGCGACTGGCTCGTCAAATCATGTAATATTCAATCGCGCGTTTACATAAATTCCGCGTCGAACGAAGTTACAATTTCGAACGGCCTCGTCCGCCGCGTTTTTCGGACGTCGCCAAATGCGGCGACGATCGATTTCCGGAATCTTAATACTAACGAAACGCTGGTGCGCGCGGTCGAGCCCGAGGCAGTGCTCGGCATCGATGGCGTCGAATACGAAATCGGCGGACTCGCCGGGCAGATCGAACACGGCTACCTGTTGCATTCGTGGCTCGACGCGATGACGGCAAGGCCGGCGGCGTTCCGTTGCGTCGCGGTGCGCGCCGTCGAAACGCGCGAGCGATTCGCATGGAAACGCGCGCGGTATTCCGAAAATCGCGCGTGGCCGCCGCGCGGCGCCGGTCTCGAGTTTGTTTATAATCCGCCCGCCGCGTCCGGACTGGAAGTCGAGGCCGTCGTTCATTATGAAATATACGATGGAATTCCGGCGATTTCGAAATGGATAACTGTAAAAAATCTCTCCAAAAGAGAAATTCATATCGATTCGACGATTTGTGAAAAGCTGGCCGCGGTGGAGGCCGAGTCCTCGGTCGAGCGCACGCTGCCGTGGGAAAATCCGAATATTTATGTCGAAACGGACGAAATGTTCGGCGCCTCGTCGCCCCGGAGCAACAACGTTGGCGTCGAGTGGGTTCCCGATCCACAATACAAATCGCAGGTTCATTATGAACGAAAAACGCCGAATTTACTGATCGTGCGGCCGCCGACCGGGCCCGCGGCGGCCGTCGCGCCGGGCGGCGAGTTTACAAGCATTCGCGCGTTCGAGTTATTATATGATTCCACGGATCGCGAGCGCCGGAGCCTTTCAATTCGTAAATTGTATCGAACAGTCGCGCCGTGGATCACTGAGAATCCGATCCTCATGCACGTGCGCTCCGCGGAGCCCGTGGCCGTGCGGCTCGCGATCGACCAGTGCTCCGAAACCGGATTCGAAATGGTTATTATGACTTTTGGCAGCGGATTCGACATCGAAAACGAGGATCCAAAATATTTACAACAAATCCGCGAGCTGGCGGATTATGCACGATCGAAAAACATCGACATCGGCGGTTATTCGCTGCTCGCGAGCCGTTCTGTTTCGGAAAAAGAAGATATTATCGATCCGAAAACCGGCAAACCGGGCGGCGGCATGTTCGGGAGTTCGCCCTGCCTCGGTTCCCGCTGGTCCGCGGAATATTTTCGCAAATTATATCAATTCGTCGAAATAACGGGCATCGGCGTCATCGAACACGACGGCAGTTATCCGGGCGACGTGTGCGCGTCGACGACGCATCCGGGACACCGCGGACTCGACGATTCGCAATGGACGCAATGGCGGACGATCACGGATTATTATAAATGGTGCCGCGGAAAGGGCGTTTATCTTAATGTTCCGGATTGGTATATGCTGAACGGAAGCAACAAAACCGGAATGGGATATCGGGAAGACAACTGGTCGCTCCCGCGCGACCGGCAGGTGGTGCTCGGCCGCCAGAATTTATATGACGGCACGTGGTGGAAAACTCCGTCGATGGGCTGGATGTTCGTGCCGCTCGTCGAATACCACGGCGGGGGAGCGGAGGCGACGCTCGAGCCGCTCGCGGAGCACGTGATCGATTATGAACGGCATCTTGCTAATAATTTCGGTTTCGGCGCGCAGGCCTGCTATCGCGGTCCGAGACTTTATGATAACGACGAAGTCAAAGGCGTCGTGAAGACGTGGGTCGCGTTTTACAAAAAACACCGCGCGATTCTGGATTCGGATATTATTCATCTTCGGCGCGCCGACGGACAAGATCTCGACTACGTCCTGCACGCGAATCCGGCGATCGCGGAAAGAGGAATGCTGATGATTTACAATCCGACGTCGAAAGAGATATCGCGCGAACTTGATATTCCTATTTATTATACTGGACTCGCGGAAACGGCCGCCGTCGAGGATTCGGCGGGGCGCGCGAGCAAAGTCCCGGTTTCCCGGGATTATAAAATAAAAATTAATGTACAGATCTCGGCCGGCTCCGCCGCGTGGTACATCCTTAAATAAATAATCCGTTCAGCGAGATCCGGAATCCGCGGACGCGGCCTCGCCGGAAAGAAATTCCCCCTGCGGAATGTCGAATTCAAGAAGACCATTGTTTAGTTTCGGCGGAATATTCCAATGACCGCGCCCCGCGAACGGGTCGCGCATTCGTAATATTCGATTCGTGGAATTCGGTCGAACTGTAATCATTCGCGCCGCGCCCCGCGCGCGCGCCGCCGAAACCGTCCAGCCGCCCTCCGCGCGCAGATCGCGAAACTCCGCATCCGGCCACGCGTCGGGCGCCGCGGGAAAAATGCGGAGGACGCCCCCGTTGCTTTGTATCAACATTTCGTGCACGGCCTGCTCCGCGAGGAAATTACCCTCGAGCGTGAATGGCCGATAAGTAAATTTTGACAATCCTTTTCCGGATTGGTCGCCATTTAAATGAAAACCGTTGCGCCCGACGAATGCCCGGACGAATTGTTGTAAATAATCGATCGCGCGCCCGCCCTCGCCGGCCGAGGCGGCCATGCAGGCCATCCAGGAAAAACTGTAACCGCACCACCAATCCGTGCCGTGCGCCGCGATTTCGTCGATCGTCGCGCGAACGATTGCGCTCCGCGGACCGTCGATCGTTAATATTTGCAATGGATAGATCGCGAGTGCATGCGAAAAGTGCCGGTGCGATTCGTCAAAATAAAGATTTCGCGCGATCGCGAGCGAGCCCGTCTTGTCGCGAACGATAAACTCGCCGAGCCGGTCGAGATCGGCGGACCACCGCGACGCGGAAGCGTCCCCGCGCGCCTCCGCCATTTCCGCGAGAGCGCTGAATATAAATCTTAACAAAGCGAGATCGTAGTTCGATTCCGGCGGAAGCCATGCGCGCATTGAATTGTCGAATATCTCAGGCGAACTCGAGAGCGGCAGATGCATCCGGCCGTCCGCGCCGGGCCTCAAGAGCGATTCGAGGGCGACTCCGATTTGTTCGCAAAAAGGCCACGCGCGTTCTTCGAGAAAGCGCCGATCGTTGGTATATTTCCAATGTAAATAAAACGTCTGCGCGATCCACGCGCCCTGCACGGGCGAAAGTGAGTATTGTCCCCAGCCTCCCATCGGTTTGCCGTCGAGCGTCATGACGCCGGGCACGACGGCGCCGGACACTTGATAAAATTCCCTCGCGAACTGCCGAAACCGCGGCAGCAAGCGATAATTAAATTCAACGAACGCGCGCCCGGCGTCGATCAATCCGGCGGTATGATACGCGAGATACGTCATCTGCGTGTTCAAATCATTATGATAATCGCCCTTCCACGGCGGAAGATTTCCATCGTCGGCCGTCCAGACTCCCTGCAGCGGCATCGGGGGCGCGCCGGTGCGCGACGCGGATCCGTAATAATATTTGGTAATATCATACTGGCCCTGGATCGCGGCATCGGGGACGCGTACGCGGGAAATGTTCCAGAAGTCCCGCCACCACGCCTCGTGCGCGATTCGAATATTATCAAATCCGGCGTCGAGCGCTGCGCGAGCGCGGTCGACGCCGATGGCGAGCGGATCGGCGCCGTCGGCGGTCGACGCAACCGAGATCGCGAAAATCGATATGTTCGATTCGCGTTTTTCGCCGACGACCGCCGCGTACGTCAGATCCATCGGTGCTTTTTGTAAATAATAACGATAACCGCCGCGTTCTCCCGATTCGGCGGGCGCGCAACCGAGCGCGCGGAGGGCCGCGGGCGTGACGAGCGCGAGCGACGGACGGGGACCGCGGACGCGAATCATAATAATCGAGCGATCGGCGGCGACGAACGCCTCGACGCCGCCGGCGTCCAGTTTGACGCTCGCCAGCGCGCGCGACAAATCGAGTTCGAACGCGGACGACGCTGAATGCTCGGGAAATGTTAATTCAATCCGCCCCGCCGGGAGTTTTGTAGGATATGGAATTTGATCGTAGGGCGCATCATACATTTCGACGAGCCGATTCTGATCGCGCGCCGCGACAAGCCGTTGCATCGTTGCATAATTCCAATCGGGCCGTTGCAACATTTCCGGCGTCCGCAAATCCCAGAGATCGCCGCGATCGAGCGAGAATCTAACAATATTCCCACCGCCCCACACGAGCGATCCGAGGAGTCCGTTGCCGAGCGGCAATCCCTCGTCCCATCGCAAAATCGGCGCCGCGAGTTTCATCGGCGCCGGGCCGGGGAGGTCGGAGACGGCGAGCGGACAATTCGCAGTGCCGCGCGCCGGCGACGCGCACGATGCCGCCAGAGCTAATATAATAAAACCGACCGCGGCGGCGCCTTTCGCGACACGCATTATTGTTTAATAAACATAAAGAGTAGATCGTCCGCGTATCCGTCGTTGTCGCCATCGCCCGCCTCCGCGTGCAACGTGACGCGGACGTGGCGCGCGCGGCGGGGGAGATTCACGATCGGACTCCCGACGGGCCAGAGGCCGGTCTGCGCCTTCGGGATGCCGGCTTTCTCGCTCTCGGCCTTCCGGCGCGCGAGCGTCACGGGTGATAGTGAATATTCATAAATTTCGCCGCCCGTCTCGTCGAGGAATGTTAATGAAAGCCACGCGCAATCGCGCTGTTCGGCGAACCCTCCGAAGAAACCGCCGGCCTGAAATGATATTTGTCCGGCGTCCACTTCCTTCGCGATGTCCTCAAAAGTCATAACCTGCGAAATGGACGCTTCGCCGGATTTTCCGCCGGCGAAAAACGCGCGCCCGCGGCCCGGCGACCCGGGCCCGGCGCCCGTCGGAAAACCCTCCTTCGCGTCATAATTAATGAGCGTCATCGATCCGGTGTCGGTCCAACCGGGGATTTGCGCATTTATATTATAATCGACGGCGGGCGTTCCCGTCTCGGCGTTTCCGTTAAATAACATATTGATGCGCATCGGCGTCAGTGTTGGAAATCCGACGGGGCGACCGTCGAGAGCCCACGATTGCTTCGGTATGATTCCTAAATGTAACATCGCCGTCGGCGCGGCGTCGACTTGATTCACGGTTCTAAACATTTTGCCCCGCGCGGCGGCGGCGCCGCTGACAATGAAGGGTATTTTGCGATGTTCCGGAATGTCGCGGCCGTGGTTGCCGTCGATCGTGCCGCCGTGGTCGCTTGTAACAATAACGAGCCAGTCTTCGGTTGCCGCGCCGGGCCGCGCGCGCATCGCGGAAAGGATGGTTCCGATTTGCGCGTCGATCGTTTGTAATGCTTTTTGATATTCCGAGACCGCCGCGTGAAATCCGTTGGCATGGCCCGCCTCGTCGAGATCGGCGAAATAGGCGAACAAAACATCGGGGTCCTCTTTCGTTAACAATTCCGCGGATTTCGACGCGACGTTTTCGTCCCCGTGATTCTTATAATCGAAAACGAAGCGAAAATCGGCGTCGGCGGACGCGAGAATAAATTTATCGATTTCCTGCCAGTCGACGACGGAGGCGAGTTTCAGTTCGGGCCGCGCCTCGCGCAGGCGCGCGAAGAAATGCGGATAATCTTTATAATTCGGATTCTTAAAATCGTTGTCGGGAACACGATGCTTGTCGAACCATACTCCTGTGAGCACGCTCGACCAGCCGGGGCCGCTCACGGTTTTCTCCCCGGCGCGGGCCTCCGTTGTGTAACATCCGTTCGCCATCAACGCGTGGAGATTCGGAGTATTCGATCGTTCGAGCACATCCGCGCGGAAACCGTCGATGCCGATCATTAGGACTTTCTTCTTAACAGTTCGCGCAGGCTGGGAACTCTGGAACGGAATCGCAGCCGCGAAAAATGCGGCGATAATGATTAAGAATCGTAACATTAGTGTTTTAGGAGTTTGTCGACGATGGGCGCCCAGGCGGCGCCCGGCGCGCGCATCTCGAGTTCGAGACCGCGTTCGCCGACGACGTTGAAGTATTCCAAATTAAACGGATGGAGTCCCGCGCGGAGGGCAATCGTTCCTTCCTTAAGTTGTCCCATTCCGTGGATGCCGTCGAGATCGACGACCGTTTGATTATGAATCGTGAGGCGGCTTCCGTCGTCGCTGCGCATCCGAAAATAGTAAATTCCATCGGCCGGAATATCCATAAATCCCGTGAATGCAATTGCGAATCGCTCGTCGCGTTTTCGTGCATCCAGACTGAAATGTTGCACCGTGCCACTCGCTCTCGATTCGGCACGTTTCAAATCGTTGACAGATTGAAAATCGCCTTCGTAATATTGATATGAAATCCCCGGTTGCGCGGGCGCGAAAGTCTGAACGGGCGAAATGAAGGATCGCTGTGTCGAGGCGAAGACTTGAAAATTACAGATCGCGGGAGGCGCGTTGGAACGTAATATTTGTAATCGAAGTTTGGATGCCGTGATCGGGTCGAACTTTAATATTCGCTTATGGCCGATCGTCGTGCCTTTCGCGATCGTTCGCCATTCTCCATGCACGTCTGCGTCGACCGTGAATTGTTCGATACGCTGGCCATACTCGATCGGTTCGCCGAGAACGACGCGGTTGAACGTCATCGCTTTCGGCCAGCTCAATTCGAGCGCCGCCGATTGTATGGAATCGTCGGCGGCCCAATAATTCTTATGATCGGCGTCGATCGCGTTGTGCGCCGCGAAAGCGGTGGAATCGTTACGTGTATTGGTCGCTACAATCTCCGCGTTTGCGGCGAGATCGTCGGCAAACGTCGCGTCGATCGCGCGCTTGAATTCTAACAATCGCGCGGCGTCGTTCTCGTGGATCAATCCGCGCCGGTCGACAGGTATATTTAATAATAGCGTGCTGTTCTGTCCGATCGACCGATAATATATATCGAGCAGCGTGTCGAGCGATTTGACCTCTCCGTCCTGCGATTGATGATAATACCAGCCGGGACGAATCGATACATCGCACTCGGACGGAACCCAGTGCGTGCCGTCCTCGTGGCCCTCCGTTAGTGGTTGCGAATCGGGCGTACCCGGATAAAACCGATCGCGAAAGAGCGTGCACCATGAGGTTGGCGCGGCGAGTCCGCTTTCGTTGCCGACCCAGCGCACGTCGGGGCCCGCATCGCTAAAAATAACCGCATCGGGCTGGCATTCGCGCACGACTTGTATGAATCCCGGCCAGTCGTATTGTTGTTTCTTACCGTTCGGCCCCTCGCCGCACGCGCCGTCGAACCAGACTTCGAAAATCGAACCGTAATTTGTCAATACTTCGCGAAGTTGATTTTTAAAATATTCATTATATTTCGGCGTATCTCCATACAATTTTGAATTCCGGTCCCATGGCGATACGTAAATTCCCATTTTGAGGCCGTATTCGCGGCAGGCTTCGGAGAGTTCCTTCAATACATCGCCTTTGCCCCCGCGAAATGGACTCGACGCCACGCTGTGATTCGTATATTTCGACGGCCATAAACAAAAACCGTCGTGGTGTTTCGCGGTCAGAATGATTCCTTTCATTCCGGCTTCTTTACAAATGCGCGCCCACTGTCGGCAGTCGAGCGCCGTCGGGTTAAATGTACTTTCACTTTCCGCGCCGCTTCCCCATTCGGCGTCGGTGAAAGTATTCATATTAAAATGGATGAAAGCATTATATTCGAGTTTGTGCCACGCGAGCTGCCGCGGCGAGGGCGCAACGGCGCGGGCCGGAAACGCCGCGTTGACTTTGTCCTGCCTCGCGACGGCTCCGCAAGCGGCAATAATGAATAATAAATAAAAAACGACGAATGCCGACGGCCGGGTTTTCATTGTTTTCGCATTTCGAGCGTCACTTCGGAAAATCCGCCGATGCCGGGCTGCGAGGCGTTCTTCACGCGGGCGACGACGCGCACTTCGATCCGCGTAATTGTAAATACACGACCGAGCGAAACGGCGGTGGGTTTCGCGTCGTCGGCGTCGAGGTCTGCTTTGAACGGCTTGTTGTTATTAATAACGATTTCGACTTGTGTAATTTTGTCGAACAGGCCGCCCGACGCCGGTTTGTTAAATGCCTGCGTGAACACCAACGTGTTGGCCTTGATCGAATTCTGCAATTCGATCGTCAACGTCGGCCGCGCGTCGTTCGCGGCGAACAGCCATCGTGAAGATTCGAGGCCGTCGGCGGCGCGCGGGGGCGTTTCGCCGCCATTCGCGGACGAACTCGCGTTGACCGTTTTTCCTATATTTAACATTACATTCCGCGCCCGCGCGCGCGCCGCCGCGAGCATCCAACCCGCGAGTACCGATTCGACGTTGAGTTCGAATCCGGTTGAATACAAATAGACCGTCGGATTCTTATCATCGTCCGCGGCGCCGGGCTCCACGAGGTGCGCGCGGGCGCTTACTTTATGTTTGCCGGTTGTCGTAAATTCATGCTCGAATGCATATTTTTCGTCGACCCATGCTTTCGCCGGATTTCCTTGAATTTCACCGGCGGTTTTTCCATCTATAAAATATTCAATCTTGGCGATTCGCAAACCGCCGATATTGCCGCCGCCGTATTGTTTTTTTGCATTTTCGCCGAAACCCGAAATCCAAATTTTCAACCGATTCCGTCCGCTCGCCCGCATGCTCAAGTCGTTCGTCGGCGATTCGGAAATGTAAACATCTTTGGGCGGCAGCGTGTCGTTGCCGGTGATGATGGGAGCGCTCGCGCGCCGTAGAAACAACAGCGCGAAGCACGTATCGGCCTCGGCGTGGTCGGATTCGGCCCAGGCGCCGTCGTTGCCCTGTTTTGATATTAACCAATCGGCGCCCTCCCGATACCAATCGTGTTCGCCGATTTTATCAATCTTAAGAAAAGCTCCGACCCGTTCGAGGCCGTATAAATAATAGTAAACCCAGTCGCCTTTCTTGGGATTCGACGTTATGGTAAAGTTCTCCGCGAGCCAGTTCACTCCCGAATCGATTGCGTTTTGAACCGTTCGAACTTGCGCGGACGATAACGACGATTTTACATTTTCGAGCGCGATCTTTAATATACAAATACCCGCCGCCGTCATCGAACCGTAGGCGCCCTCGCCCGCGCGGTAGGAAAATCCGGCGACCTGAATCTTGCCGGTCGTCGTCGTTCCATCGGTTTTTGGCGAACCCGACGCATCCATAATGCGTGGAATTTCCTGAAATTTCAGCGCCGATTCTATAATTTGCTTCCAAAGCGCGGCCGGAATGTCGACCCCGCCCTTGTGCGCGGCGCGGAGGCCGAGAACGGCGAATTGTGTATTTGACAAATCGATCAGGCCTTTTTCCGCGCGCCACGGACTGCCCCATGAATTTGGATAACTCCACAGGCCGCGTTCGTTGTAGCCGGTGAGAATTCCGGACAATTGTTGTATTTTCGCTTTATAAGCGGGGTTGCCGGTCGCCTCGTAGGCGGAAAGCATGCATGAAACTACATATGTTTCCGCGGGTTCGATGCCGTCGAGATAGGCGAATGCGCGCTGCAGAGCCGGATGCGAGGCGGGTATTCCGCATTTTAATAATGTGTACGCGCAGAGAGCCGTCTCGCCGGCCGGAAAAAAGTAGGCGTGATAGCCCCACGATCCGTCGCGGCATTGGTAATTTAATAAATACTTGATTCCGCGGTCGATGGCGTTGTCGACGCGATTTTGAAATTCCGACGCGCTCGGGCCTTTCGGCGCCTCGACGGGCGCGACTTCTTCAATATTGGCAGCGATGGACCAACTGTGAATTCTAAGTACATTGTTGCCGACGCCGAACCCCGCGTAATCGATCGGTCCGTCGCCGTAATCCGCGGCGTACACGGGCTGATTCGATAGAAATATCTGTACTTTCCCGTTCCGTCGCCGGATCTCGAATGCAAATGTCTGCGATTTAGTAATAAACTTGGAAGCTTCGCCGATTTTCTTGACAGCCGGCCCGCCAAACTTGGATCCGTTCACGTGCAGCGAGGCCGCGGCGCTGTCGAAACAAAAATAATTATCGTCGAGCCGAAAAAAAGGATACGAACCGTTCAAATCGCGCAGCCACAGCGTCGCCTTTATTGTAAAATCGCCTTTTCCGATGCGCTGCGTGAACGCGACGGTGTTTCCGGAGTAACCCTCGATATATCCGTTTCCGTCGGCGAAACGCCCTTTTTCAAACTTAATATCGCGGATTTCGACGCCGTCGACGAGTTTGCGTTCGTCGACGCGCGCGGCATGCGCGGCGTGCGACGCCGGCGCGAGTACGGCGAGCAGGAGCATCGAAATGAGTTTATAAATCATAAAAACTCCGCGCGTTGCCGCCGAAGATCATCCGCCGTTCGTGTTCCGACAGTTCTGAATAGTAATTTTCAACGATGTGGAGTACCTGAAGGTGGCTCGCCGCGACGAGGCACACGGGCCAGTCCGAACCGAACATCAGCCGGTCCGCGCCGAACGCGTCGAGCGCGTATTTTAAATAATCGGAAAAATCGGCCTCGTGCCACCCGCGCCATGCGGCCTCCGTCACCATTCCGGATATTTTACAATAAACATTCGGTGCCACGGCGAGTTTTCGAAAGTCGGCGAGCCACGGTTCGCGCACGCGATTCTTAATATCCGGTTTGGCGAGATGGTCGAGCACGAACGGCTGATCGGGGAACGCGCGGACGAGGTCGAGCGCGGCGGACAGTTGGCGCGAATATACTAAAATATCGTAGGTCAGTCCGAATTTGGACAAAAGCGCGATTCCGCGCCGGAAATCGGATCGTAATAAAAATTCGTCGGGTTCGCTCTGCGCAATGTGCCGGACTCCCGAGAATTTCGGGTTTTCGGCGAATTGTTCAATTTGCGACTCGACCTCGGGATGGATCAGATCCACCCAGCCGACGACGCCGCGGATCCATGGATTCTTTGCCGCGAGCGATAATAACCATTCCGTTTCTCGCGCGTTCTGTTCCGCCTGTACGGCGACGCAGCCGGCGATCCGAGATTCTAACAATACAGGATGTAAATGTTCCGGAAGAAAATCATGTTTGATCGCCGTCATGTCGTCGGTGATCCAGGCGTGCGCGTCCGGCCGGTATCGCCAGAAATGTTGATGGGCGTCGATGCGTTCCACGGATCGTGCGGCGCGAATTAACCGATCCGGTGTTCGGCGATCACGGCGTCGCGCAGTCGGAGTCCGACGCCGGGTTGTTCGGGAAGATTGTAATATCCGTTCTTTACATAAATCGGCTCCTCCCAGATTTCATTGATCGATTCATAACAATTTTCGACCATGATGGCGTGCGGCGTCGCGGCGGCGAGCTGGACGTGGAGTTTTTGTTGCACGTTCGTGTGCGGAACGATCGGAAGCGTGTACGCGTTCGCGAGCGCGGCCACTTCCAACCATTCGCCGATGCCGAGCAGCTTCGTCGCGTCGGCCTGCACGATCGCGCACGCGCCGGTTTCTATATAATCGCGAAAGGCTTGTTTTGTATAAATCGTCTCGCCGACCGCGATGGGGACGCGGATCGCGGCCGCGAGTTGCGCGTGCGATTTTACGTCTTCGGGCATCATGGGCTCCTCGAGCCAGTAAATATCATGATCGGCGAGTTTGGCGCCCCAGTAGCGCGCCGTCGCGAGCGACCACGCGCAGTTGACGTCCGTCATAATATTAATATTCGGCCCGACGGCCTTTCGAACGGCCGCGATTCTTTGATAATCTTCGCGCGGATCGGGGCGGCCGAGTTTAATTTTAACCGCGTCGAAACCGCGGTCGACGAGGCCCGTCGCGTCGTGGATTAACTCATCCGCGCTCCACGTGAGCCAGCCGCCGTCCGTACTGTATGCTTTGACTTTGTCGCGGCAGGCGCCCAAATACTTCCAAAGCGGCATGCCCGCGAGTTTGCATGCGATGTCCCAGAGTGCGAATTCGACGGCGGCGATGCCGACGCGTGCGGCGCCCACGCGGCCGACGAAATGATTTGTAAAGAACATCTTTCGAACGATTTCCTTTCGAAAGAGCGGATTTTCATTCTTAATGACCGAAATGTAATTTTCGTCGATCATCACCTGCGCGGCGCGGAGGCCCGTCGTGTAGCTCCAGTTCATGCCGTAACCCGTGACGCCCGCATCGGTATGAATGCGTACTTGTAAGAATTCGACGTCGTCGACCTTGCTCTGGGAATCCGTGATCGTGCGCTGCCGCAGCGGCACTCTTAATAATACAGTTTCGACGTTTGTAATTTTAAGGTCGTTCGGCATTTGCTTCGTGAAGTTGAATAATGTTTCGCGAATGCTTAGTGTTTGATTATTGGAATGGCCGTGCCGCGGGCGCGCGCGGCGCGATAGCAGGCCTCGACGAGCGCCATGGTCCTGGCGGCGTCGGCGACGCGCGTATGCAGAATGTTATCATCACCGGCAAAAAAGCGCTGGAGATTCGACATCGTCCCGGCGAAGGCGTCGGGGAACCAGTTTCCCGACAGGCGAATCGCGCGGCTTGGACGGCCCGCCGCGACGAATTCAAGCGTGTCGGGAAGACCGGCCGGATAGTTTAGGTTGACGCCCATGCGGGCAATGGCGGCGCCCCGCGTGCCTTCGATTTTGAATTCGGAGCCGGCGTGGGCGGAACCCTCGGGATGGTTGTGATTTGTATAGATCGCGCAGCGGATCGATTTGTAGATTAATAAAATCGAGGAGCGGACGTCCGCGTAACCGGCCGAATCCGGATGCGGTTGCGCGCGCGCGAACACGCCGGCGGGTTCGCCCGCGAACGAACGGATCAGGTCGAGATAATGTATTGAATGATAAAGAATTTCGAGCCGCGGAATTCCTTTAAGAAATGTCCATTTCGACCACGGCGTGCGCGTGTTCACCCGAACCTCGATATCTGTAATATCTCCAAGAACGCCGCGATCGATCGCGTCGCGAAGCGCGAGCATGTTCGGACTGAATCGCAATTGTAAATTCACCGCGGCGGTGAAGCGCTTTTTATTGCAAATTGCGAGAAGTTTTAATGATTCACGAAGGTCGCGTCCGAACGGTTTTTGTATCAATACCGGCGAACCGGCGGGAAGCGCTTTCAGTATCGAAGCCTGTTGATCGGCCGGAACGGCGACGTCGAAAACGGCGCCGCGGACGGCCGCCGCGTCCGCGAGCGATTTATGAACTGTGGGAATGCCGAATTCGCCGGCCGCGGCGCGCGCGGCCGCGGGACGGATGTCATAGATTCCCGAGACTGTCAAGTTATATTTACGATACGCGGGCAGATGCGCGTTGCGAACGACGCCGCCCGCGCCAATGATAATAATCGGCAGCGGCGCGCGCGGTTGCGGCCATTGTTGGCCCGGTCGTCGTTCGGAGGGTGCAGGCATTCGGCGCGCTTTGTCGAATATTAATATTAAACGATCAATCGGCGTGAAAAAGTTCCTCGAGATTCATCCACCATTCTCCCTTCCGGCGCGCCGCGTCGGGTATTTGCATCGGTTCCGTAAGATTCCACCATTCGCGCATGCGCGGCGCATTTGTGAGATCGCGCATGCGGCGATCGAATTCCGCGTCGGGGCCGTGATATTCGAAGTAAGCGAACAGAAATCCCTCATGCCGGTAAATGCTATAATTACGAAGGCCCGCGGCATGGATCGCGTCGAGTATCTCGGGCCATGCGGCGGCGTGGAGTTTCTTATAATCTTCGAAGCGCTCGGGGCGCAGGCCGATGACTTGTCCAAAGCGGCGCATGGGTAATTTATAATATTTGTTTAAATGAATAATGCGGGTCAGAGCGGCTCGCGCACCGCTTTCTGGCGCCCGCGTCCGAGGCCTTCGATCTCGTACTCGACGACGTCGCCGACGTTCAAGTAAACCGGCGGATTCTGTCCGAGTCCGACGCCGGGCGGCGTTCCCGTACTGACGACGTCGCCGGGCAGCAGCGTCATGAACCGGCTGAGATAACTGACGAGCGCCGGAATATCAAATATCATATTCGAAGTATTGCTGTTCTGCCGGATTCTATCGTTTACTTTCAGCCACATCTTTAGATTTCTAAAATCGACAATTTCGTCGGGCGTCGCGAGCCAGGGCCCGAGCGGCGCGAACGTGTCGCAACTCTTGCCCTTGACCCACTGGCCGCCGCGCTCGAGCTGAAAATGCCGTTCGGAATAATCGTTATGCGCGGCGAAACCGGCGACGTGCTCCATCGCGCATTCGGGCGCGACGTATTTCGCTTTCTTACTTATAACAAACGCCAGTTCCACCTCCCAATCGACTTTTGTAGCGTCTCGCGGAATCCACAAATCGTCGCACGGTCCGCAGAGCGAGGTCGTGGATTTAAAGAAAATCACGGGCTCCTTCGGAATCTCGGCGCCGGTTTCGCGGGCGTGATCGACATAATTGAGTCCGATGCAAATAATCTTGCTCGGGCGCGCGACGCAGGAGGCGATGCGCGCGCCTGCCGGCGCGTCGGGACATGCGTCCGCGTTCTTTCGGAGCCAGTCCGCGAGCCGCGCGAGTCCGTTTTCATGAAAGAACGCTTCATTATAATCCGAGCCGAAGGACGAAACGTCGATTCTGCGACCCGAGGGGAGAATGGCTCCCGGTTTCTCGCGGCCTTCGGCGCCATGGCGGAATAGCTTCATGCGGGTTTGTCGTTCGTTGTCCGGGATCTGTAGTTAATGATAAATATTACTTATTGAACGAGGACGCCGCCGTCGATCGGAAACGCCTGCCCCGTAATGAAGGACGCCTGGTCGGAACATAAATAAAGAGCGAGCGCCGCGACTTCGTCCGGCGTTCCCATGCGGCCGAGCGGTTGGTATTCGGCGAGTTTTTGAAACATTTCCTTTTCGCGGCCCGGATAATTATTTTTAATAAAACCGTCGACAAAAGGCGTGTGGACGCGCGCCGGGCAGACGCAGTTGCAACGAATGTTCTTTTTCATATAATCGACGGCGACGGAGCGCGTCATCGTGAGGACCGCGCCCTTGCTCATCGAATACGCGAAGCGGTCCTCGAGCCCGATCAGCGACGCGATCGACGCGAGGTTAAGAATAACGCCGCCGCCGTTTTGTAGCATCGCGCGCACGCCGGCCTGCGAACATAAATAAACGCCCTTGACGTTTACTTGATATATCCGGTCGAAATCCTCCTCCGTCGTGCTCAGGACGCTTCCGACGTGCGCGATTCCGGCGTTGTTGACTAATATATCAATTCGTCCCAACTCCGACGCGACGCGTGCGAACACCGCATCGACGTCCCGCTTTTTTGTAACATCGCACGCGTGCGCCGAGGCCGCGCCGCCATTTGTAACAATTGCCGCGGCGATCGCGGACGCGCTCTCCGCGCGAATGTCGAGAACGGCCACGCGCGCTCCTCGCGCCGCGAACAAACGCGCGATGGCTTCGCCGATGCCGGACCCGCCGCCCGTCACGATCGCGCACTTGCCGTCGAGCGAAAAGGGCGCGGTTGGAATCGCAGTCATTCCCCGATCTTCGCACACGACGTCCAAGGCCGTCACCATGCAAGGTTTGACGGGCGCATTCGGGCGGCGTCGCGATAACATCCGAGAATGCGAATGTTCGTCCTGACAGTTGTCGTTTCCATTTTCGGAGCCGCTGTTACCTCAGGTTGCAATCACGGCGCGGACGCGCCGGCCGGAGCGGGCAAGAAAATGCGCGTGGCCGTGATTCCGAAAGGAACTTCCCACGAATTTTGGAAGTCGGTCGAAAAAGGCGCTCGACGCGCCGACGCCGAACTGGCCGACCTCGAAATCGTTTGGAAAGGTCCCGTCGGCGAGGGCGACGCATCGCAACAAATACAGATCATCGAATCGTATATTGCGGAGAGCTACGACGGCATCTGCCTCGCGCCGCTCGACGCGCGGGCGCTCGAGCTGCCCGTGCAAAAAGCGATACATCAAAAAATCCCGGTTGTTATCTTCGACTCCGGACTCGCGAACGCGGAGATTCCAATTACAAGTTATGTCGCCACGAATAATTACCATGGCGGCGAAATGGCCGGCGAACATCTCGCGAAACTCATCGGCGACAAAGGTAATATTATCTTAATGCCGTACGCGATCGGATCGGAAAGCACGGAACAGCGCGAAAAGGGATTTCTAGACGCGATCAAGAAGCATGCGAATATTCATGTTCTTTCGAGCGACAAACACGGCGGGCCCGACGAGGCGAAAGCCATCGAAGTCGGCGAAAATTTAATTTCAACGTTCGGCGACAAGATCGACGCGATTTTTTGCTCCAACGAATCGTCGACGTCGGGAATATTAACAGTTCTCCGGCGCGACCAGCGCGGCCTCGCGAAGAAAATCAATCTCGTCGGTTTCGATGGCAGCGCGAATATCGTCAAAGGCATGCAGGACGGTATCATCAAAGGCGTCGTGCTCCAGGACCCGGTGAAAATGGGTTACGAGGCCGTCATGGCGATCCACGCGAAAGCTACGAATAAAGAAGTAAAGAAGCGCGTCGAGACGGGCGAAACGCTCGCGACTCCGGAGAACATGAACGATCCGCGGATCCACGAATTGTTATTTCCGCTCGAATCTAAATAACGTCGCGCGGCGTCGATGGCCGAAAGCCCACCGTTGACGAAGACCGGCGCCGGAAAGCCCGCGCGGCAGTCCGCGTTGCGCTGGTTGATCGCGTCCGTCGCGCCGTTTCTCGGATTATTCATTGTCGTCGCGATATTTTATATTTATGGAAAAATTATAAAGCCCGATTCGACGTTTCTGACGGCGTTCCGGCTCGCGCTCATCGCCAAACAGACGGCGATCGTCGGCATGGGCGCGCTCGGAATGACGATTATTATTATCGCGGGCGGCATCGATCTGTCGGTCGGCTCGATGCTCGCGCTCACAACGGTCGTGCTCGCGAAAACGTTAAACTCGGGCAACGGCGCGGCGATCGCGCTCGCCGCGACGCTGGCGGCCGGAGTTCTCGCGGGATTGTTCAACGCGATCTTAATAACGATACTGCGGCTCGTTCCGTTTATCGTTACACTTGGGACGATGTTATTATTCCGCGGAGTCGCCGAGCAGCTCTCGGATCAACGCAAGGTCTCCGCCGACGCGCCGGCGTGGATCGCGTCGCTGCTCGATCCACCGTCCGACGGAAGTTTTCAATTCTTCAGTTCCGGCGTGTGGCTCGTCATTTTATTTGCGTTCATCGTCGCCGGAATTCTTCGGTATACTACATTTGGCCGGCACGTCGTCGCGATCGGTAGTAACGAATCGGCCGCGCGGCTCTGCGGTATTCCGATTCACCGCGTCAAAATCGCCGTGTACGCGATCGGCGGATTCTTCATGGCGCTCGCCGGAATGTTCGAATTCGCGAATCTTAATAAGCAAGGCAATCCCACGAGCGGAATCGGCCTCGAACTCGACATCATCGCGGCCGTCGTCATCGGCGGCGGCAGTCTCAACGGAGGGCGTGGCAGCGTCGCCGGCTCGCTCGTCGGAGCGTTAATGATGACCACGCTTCGCAACGGTTGCGTGTTCGCGGAGGTCCCCGATCCTATACAAAAAATCGTCATCGGCGCGATCATCGTCGGCGCCGTGGCGATCGATCAATTGCGCGAGCGGAGTTCCGGAGCGAAATCATGAAGAATCCGGAACGAACCGGCGACTGCGCGCCCTCTCCGAACTGTTGCAACGGCGGGCCGTCGGATCTGTATCGAAGGGAATTCTTAAAGTCAACGCTGCAATCGGCGGCCGGCGCGGCTCTCGCGGCCGGCGGCGCGCGCGCCGCGTACGCGGGGCCGTACTTTTATGTTCCGGATGACGCCGACGATTATTTAAGATTGATTCCGGCGGACAAAAAGTTAAATCCGCGCTGGCTCGCGTCGCTGACCGCGCGCGGCGAGCCGACGATTTACCGCGGCGACGCGCTCGACCGCATCGGCATGCCGGTCGGCGGAGCGTGCGCTGGACAAATGTATCTTAGCGGAGACGGGCGGCTCTGGCTTTGGGATATATTCAATCAATATCAGAACGGAATATTAAATAAAGGAAGCGACGGTGCGAATTATATCAAGCCGCTGCCGCCCGAATCGCCGGTGGTTCAGGGATTTTCGATTCGGGCATTTAACGATAACCTCGACCAGACGCGCGCGCTCGATCGCAAAGGATTCCCGGACGTTACATTTCAAGGAAGTTATCCGATCGGGACTGTTAACTATAGCGATCCCGCGTTTCCGGCATCCATACAATTGGAGGCGTGGTCGCCGTTCATTCCGCTGGATGAAGAAAACTCGGGCCTTCCGGCGACCGTGTTTGATTTTACAATTAAAAACGAGTCCGAGACGCCGATCAGAGTGCAAATCGGCGGATACCTCGAAAATGCGATCGGACTTCACACTTCGCAAAATCATCAAATCGCGTTGAGGAATCGGTCCGTGATGGGAGCGGTTTCTCGTACGACGTCCAATGCCGATTCTCGGGAGCAAACTAAACTTTACGGTCGTATCGTTTATGATGCAATTCCGGCGCGGGCGAAGCGCGCCGCGGACGCGCGGCCGCCGATCGTCATCGAAGATTTCGAAAATGATCATTACGAAAAATGGATCGTCGAAGGCGACGCTTTCGGTAGTAAACCGTCGACCGGAAATCAGGGGGCCGATCAGCATATTTCCGGATTTGAAGGAAAAGGATTCGTTAATAGTTACCAAGGGAGCGACGCGCCGCAGGGTAAACTCGTCTCGCCGGAATTTGCCGTCGAGCGCGATTATATTAATTTTCTCATAGGAGGCGGCAATCACCCGAACGAGACCTGCATTAAACTTATGATTCGCGGAATCGCCGTGCGCACGACGACGGGACGCGATTCCGACGCGATGGAATGGGCATCATGGAACGTCGGGGAGTTCGCGGGCGAATTTGCTAATATTGAGATCGTCGACGGCCACTCCGGCGGTTGGGGGCATATTGATATCGACCAAATCGAGTTGAGCGACGTCCCGCGTTCGTCCGGAAGTACATTACAATTCGCGGACGAGCCGGATTTCGGAACCTTTGCATTCGGGCCGCTGCCTTTCGTGATGGACGAGGGCGATTTACACATTTATCCCGGCGTCCCAGCCGACGCGCCGCGCGGAGTGTTTTCGAGTCTTAAGAATGCGCAATTTCTCGGCTCGATCGAAGTGACGGGAGGCGGCGATCGCGGATTTCCGCTCGGGCGCCCGGTCGGCGCCGCGGTGCGGGAGTTTTTGCTCGACCCCGGGGCTTCGCAAAAAGTTACTTTTGTCCTCGCGTGGCATTTTCCAAACCTATCATTGCCCGGATTTCCCGCGCCCGTGGGCCGGCGTTATTCATTAAAATTCAAGAACGCGGACGAAGTATTAAGCTATATTGTCGATAATTACGATTCGCTCTCGTCGGCGACGAAGTTGTGGGTCGACACATGGTATAATTCGACGCTGCCGTACTGGCTCCTCGACCGATCGTTTGCTAATTTATCGACGCTTGCGACGTCGACGGCGCACTGGTTTCGCGACGGCAGATTCTGGGCGTGGGAGGGCGTCGGGTGCTGCCACGGAACGTGTACGCACGTGTGGCACTACGCGTGGGGCGTCGGCAGGATTTTTCCGAAATTCGAACGTTTATTAAGAGAACGCGTCGAATTCGGCGATTTTTTCGACGAGAAAACCGGAATTGTATCCATGCGCGGCGAATTCGACCGCGGTCCCGCCGTCGACGGGCAGGCCGGCGCAATCTTAAGATTGTACCGCGATCATACGATGTCGGCCGACGGCGCATTCTTAAAGAAACACTGGCCGCGCGCGCGGGCCGCCGCAGAATATTTATTAAATCATGATTCCGACGGCGACGGTATTCTCGACGGCGACCAACCGAACACGCTCGACGCGGCGTGGTTCGGCAAAATTGCGTGGATTTCGGGATTATACCTTTCCGCGATTCACGCAGCGGAATTGATGGCTTCGGAGACGGCGCCCGAGGACGCGGCATTCATCGAACGCTGCCGGAGCGCCCTCCAGCGGGGCCGCGAGACGATCATTAAAGAACTGTTCAACGGCGAGTTTTTTATACAACTACCCGATTCCAAACATCTGGACGCGATTGGCGCGGACGCGGGTTGTTATATCGATCAGGTGCTCGGCGACAGCTGGGCTCGGCAGGTCGGAATCGGTCCGATATTACCGATCGCAAATGTAAAATCCGCGCTCGCGTCGCTTTGGAAATATAATTTTGCGACCGACGTCGGTCCGTTTCGAAAACATTTCAAAGAGGGCCGCTCGTACGCGCTCGCGGGCGACGGCGGACTTGTCATGTGCACGTGGCCGAAGGGCGGCAAACGCGAAGATTGGAAAAAGCACTGGCAATATATGTATTTTAACGAATGCATGAGCGGTTTCGAGCATCAGGCCGCCGCGCACATGGTTTGGGAGGGGATGATTACAGAAGGCCTCGCCGTCGAGCGCGCGATTCACGATCGTTACAGCGCGCATTTGCGCAATCCTTACAATGAGGTCGAATGTAGCGATCACTACGCGCGGGCGATGGCGAGTTACGGCGTCTTTCTGGCGGCGTGCGGTTTCGAATTGCACGGTCCGAAACAACATATCGGATTCGCGCCCGCGTTTTCGGCGGACGATTTCCGCTGCGCGTTCACCGCTCCCGAAGGCTGGGGTTCGTTTTCGCAAAAACGATCGAAGAACATTCAATCGCATACGATCGAAGCGCAATTTGGAATTGTTAAAATACAATCCGTTTCGCTGAGAATTCCGGCGGACGCGAAAGTTACAAAATGTTCCGTGGGTTTCCGCGACGGCGCCGGCATCACGTCCGACTTTACTATAAAGTCCGGAGCCGTCCTGATAACCGTTTCTGACGCGATCGCGCTGCAAGCGAAACAGGCTCTCGAAATTGAACTTCAACTATCCTGAGATCATGAAAAAATCGATACTAACAATTTGTCTTTCGACGCTGCTCGCGACATGCGCCTCGAACCGCGCCGCCGTTTCAAATATAAATCATTCGCAGGACGACAGGGACGCGCGCATGGAATGGTGGCGCGAGGCGCGGTTCGGAATGTTTATACACTGGGGGCTCTATGCGGTACCCGCGGGCACGTGGGGGAAGGATACGCACCACGGCGAATGGATCATGAACACCGCGCATATTCCCGTCGAGACGTACGAGAAGTTTTTAGATCAATTCAATCCTATTAAATTCGACGCGGGAGCGTGGGCGCGAATGGCGAAAAACGCGGGAATGAAATATATTGTTATCACCAGCAAGCATCACGACGGATTTTGTCTTTGGGATTCGAAATATACCAAATACAACGTAATGTCGACGCCGTTCCACCGCGATATTCTCAAAGAACTGGACGCGGCGTGCAAAAAAGAGGGCATAAAATTATGTTTCTATCATTCCATCATGGACTGGCATCATCCCGACTATCTTCCGCGCCGCGATTGGGAAAAACGGCCGACGGAAGGCGCGGATTTTAATCGTTATGTTCAACAGTTGAGCAATCAAATTTCCGAACTGTTGACAACATTCAAGGACATCGGAGTGTTATGGTTCGACGGCGAATGGGAAAACACGTGGAACCACGGGCACGGACAGGCGTTGTACGATTTATGCAGAAAACTGCGGCCGGATTTGATAATTAACAATCGCGTGGACAAGGGCCGCGGCGGCATGGGCGGAATGTCCGACGCCGGGTTCGCGGGCGATTACGGCACTCCGGAACAGGAGATTCCCTCGACGGGCCTGCCGGGCGTCGACTGGGAAACGTGCATGACGATGAACGACAACTGGGGATATAACAGCCACGACAAACACTTCAAATCCGCGGAGGATTTGATACGTAAACTCTGCGACATCGCCTCGAAAGGCGGGAATTTTTTGTTGAATATCGGCCCGATGGGCAACGGCGAGTTTCCACCGGAGTCGGTGGAGCGCCTCGCGCGCATCGGCGACTGGACGCGCGCGAACGGCGAATCGATTTATGGCACGACGGCCAGTCCGTTCGATTCGCTCGCGTTCGGCCGCTGTACGCAAAAGCAGTCTGGCGCCGACACGAAACTTTATTTTCACATATTCGACTGGCCGGCCGACGGCAGACTCGTGATTCCCGGACTTGGCAACAAATACGACAAACCGGCCTGGCTGCTCGCGGATCCGTCGAAGAAATTCGAAACGAGCTGGCAGGATGGAAATCTAACAATTCAACTCCCGGCGGCGCCGGCGTCCGCGACCTGCCCGGTGGTCGTATTGGAAACTAAAGGAAAACCGATCGTTTATAAGACGCCGATCATCGAGGCGGACAGCGACCAATTTGTAAACACGGCCGACGTCAAGATCGCATGCGAATCGAAGGGCCTGACCGTTCGTTTCACCGTCGACGGATCGAATCCCGCCGCGGAGTCCGCCGAATATAAAGGATCCATCGGTCTCGATCGCACAATTCGAATCAAAGCGCGTGCGTTTCACGACGGCAAACCGGTCGCCGAAATCGCGGATCGTCAATTTACCAAAGTCAAACCGTGGGCCGCGGGCAATCCGGGCGCGTGCGAGCCGGGCGTTCGATATCAATGTTTCGACGGCGCGTTCGACAAAGTCCCCGATTTTAGTAAACTACAAAAACCGACGTCGAACGGCGTCGAAGATTCGATTCAAATTCCGAAGGAGGCGCGACGCGCGCACGTTTGCATGCGAATGTCGGGCTGGCTCGCGGTTCCGGCCGACGAAATGTATCAGTTCGCGCTCGGAGCCGACGACGGCGCGATCTTAACGATCGACGGCCATGTCGTTGTTAATAATGACGGTCTGCACCCCATGGCGATCGCCACCGGCGCGGCGCCTCTCGCGGCGGGCGCGCATCGAATTGAAGTATCGTGGTTCAACGGCGGAGGCGATTTCGGATTGGATCTCAAGTGGGCGCAGACCGGGCAGCCGCTCACGCCCGTTTCGAAGGCCGCGCTCTCGCATGAAAAGTAAGAAAATTGTAATAATCGGCGGCGGCATCGTCGGGCTCGCGACGGCATATCAATTATGCCTTCGCGGGCTCGATCTCGAAATTATTGTATTGGAAAAGGAGGACGCGGTCGCGCTGCATCAGACCGGCCGCAATTCGGGCGTGCTCCACACCGGTATTTATTATAAACCGGGATCGTTGAAAGCCGTGAACTGCCGCGCGGGAAAGCTCGCGATGCAGGAATTTTGCCAGAAATTTAATATACAATTCGAAATCTGCGGAAAAGTTATTATTGCAAAATCGGACGGCGAAATTCCGGCGCTCGATCGGATTCTCGAACGCGGAACCGCGAATGGCGTGAAATGTGAAATGATCGGTCCCGAGCGTTTGCGCGAACTCGAGCCGCACGCGCGCGGAGTCCGCGCGATCCGCGTGCCCGAATCGGGAATTGTAAATTACGCGGCCGTCTGCGCAAAACTGTCGGATGCTATCAAATCGGCGGGCCACGGCGTCCGGCTCGCGCACGCGGCGCTCTCGATCGGGCGCGCGGGCGGGGATCCGGTGGTTCATACGAATAAAGGCGAATTCGCGGCCGATTTAATCGTTAATTGCGCCGGATTGCACTGCGACCGCGTCGCGGCGATGTCGGGCGCGCGTCCGGAGGCGAAAATCATACCGTTCCGCGGAGAATATTATGAAGTGGCGGAGTCCCGGAGATTCTTGTGTAAGAACTTGATCTATCCCGTTCCGGATCCGAAGTTTCCTTTTCTCGGCGTGCATTTCACCCGGATGATCGGCGGACATGTCGAGTGCGGTCCGAACGCCGTGCTCGCGTTCGCGCGCGAAGGTTACAAAAAGACGGATATTAATATAAAGGATCTTTTCGAAACGCTCGGTTATCCGGGATTCAGGCGGATGGCGCGGAAGCACTGGCGCATGGGCCTCGGCGAAATGTGGCGTTCGTTCAGTAAGAAAGCGTTCACGCGCGCGCTGCAAGGTTTGATTCCGGAAATACGCGAATCCGATCTTTCGCCCGCGCCCGCGGGGATCCGCGCGCAGGCCGTCGCGCCCGACGGCGATCTCGTGGATGATTTTAAGATTCAGGAGGGCGGCGGAATCATTCATGTTTTGAACGCGCCGTCGCCGGCGGCGACGGCGTCGTTGAACATCGGTAAAATCATCGCGGAACGCGCGGCCGCGCGGCTGACCGCATGATTTATATATAATAATTTACTAAACGTTCAAATAATTTAACAAAAACGCCCGCACCATGAGCGAAACCGCGAGCATCACATATCCAATCGGGCATTTACATCAATTCGTCGTCCGCATGTTCGCGCACTTCGGAGTTCCCGAGGACGACGCGCGCCTCGCGGCCGACGTGCTCGCGCGCGCCGATCTGCGCGGCATCGATTCGCACGGCGTCGCCCGGCTTCATACTTATTTTGACATGTTAACCTTAAGCCGGATCAATCCGCGGCCGAATATTAAGATTATTCGCGAATCGCCGAGTACGGCGACGGTCGACGGCGACAACGGCCTCGGTCTCGTGGTCGGGCCGAAAGCTAATAAAATCGCGATGGACAAGGCCGACGCCGTCGGGAGCGGCTGGGTTAGCGTTAGCAATACCAATCATTATGGAATCGCCGGATATTATGTATTGGAGGCGCTGAAGCGCGATCAAATCGGCTGGGCAATGACGAATACTACAAAACTCGTTGCTCCGCTCTGGGGCGCCGAACGCATGCTCGGCACGAATCCGATCGCGATCGCGTTCCCGGGAAAAGTCGAGCCGGCGATCGTCATCGACATGGCGACGAGCGCGTGCGCTTATGGTAAGATCGAAATCGCGAAGCGGCGGAATGATACAATTCCGCGCGGCTGGGCGATCGACCGGCTCGGCGGCGACGCGGAGAATCCAAATGATATGATCGACGGCGGCGCGATGCTTCCGCTTGGTAGTTTTCGCGAAATGGGCGGACATAAAGGATACTGCCTCGCGTCGATGGTCGATATTTTATGTTGTGTTCTGAGCGGCGCGAACTGGGGTCCGTGGGCGCCGCCGTTCGCGCTTCGGCAGGAAATTCCAAAACGGAGCGTCGGCAAAGGAATCGGACATTTCTTCGGCGCGATGCGAATCGATGCATTCATCGATCCCGACGAATTTAAGAAACAAATCGACGATTGGATTCGTACATTTCGAGCGACGAAACCGATGCCGGGTTCGCCGGGCGTCGTCATTCCGGGCGATCCGGAGCGCGAGGCGGAGCGCGAGCGCGCCGTTTCGGGCGTGCCGGTGCTCATGCCGGTCGTCGACGATCTGCGCGACATCGCCGCGCGCATCGGCGCGAAATTCGATTGATAGAACAATAATTAACATATCAAAAACAACGTGAAATTATTCATTAGACTTTCGATTTGTATTTTCGCGGCGTGCGCCGCGTCCTGCGCCTCGGCGCCCACGCACGGTTTCGCGAAGCCGGCGGTTCTCGCGGCGCGGCCGCTGCGCCGCGGGCTCAATCTGGCGCATTGGTTCGCGCAGGCGCAGCCGACGGACGAAATATTTAATAATACATTTCACGAGGCCGATTTTAATCAAATGGCCGCGCTGGGCTTCGATTTCATACGATTGCCCGTGGACCCGGCGATTTTACAGGACGGGTCGGGCATGCGGGCCGACCGGATGGCGATTCTCGACGCGGCGATCGATCGTTTACAATCGGCGGGACTCGCCGTGATCGTCGACATGCACCCGGTCGTGCCGTGGGTCGAAAAACTCGCGGCTTCGAAATCGTTAGTAACACAATACGCGCTGTTTCTGAACGCCGTGGCGCGCCATCTGGCGTCGCGCGACGCGAAATTGACATTATTCGAATTATTAAACGAGCCCGTCGGTTTTCAGACGGCGGCGTGGAACGAGGCATTACATAAATTCTGGGCGGCGGCGCGCGACGGCGCTCCGGCGCTCACGCTCGTGCTCCAGGGCGCGAACTGGAGCACCGTCGGCGGCCTGACCGAAGTAACAAAAGTGCCAGACCCGAACGTTATATATACATTTCACTTTTACGAGCCGGTGTTCTTTACGCATCAGGGCGCGACGTGGGGGCTCGATTTGTGGAAAATGCTCGAAGGGGTGCCCTATCCCGGAACGCCCGAAAATGTACAATTAGCGATCGAACGATCGTTGGCGAACGCGGCGGGCGACGAGTCGAAGCGCGCCGTCGAATTGGAATTACGAAAATACGGCAACGAGCGCGTCTCGCGGATGTCGCTCGAAACTACAATTGCGCGCGCGGCCGCGTGGGCGCGGCGAAACGGAGTTCATATATTTTGCGGCGAATTCGGCGTTTATAAGAAAAACGCACCGAGGGCGGATCGTTATCATTGGCTGCGCGACGCGCGCGAATTGTTCGAAGCGAACGTGATTCCGTGGGCGTATTGGGAGTATCACGCGAGTTTTGGACTCGTCGACCGGCGCCGGAATCCGGACGCCGCGGCCTGCGCATCGCTCGGATTGCGCGCGCCCGACGACGCCGCGACGCGATCGAATTGACCAAGTTCGGCGTGGATCGGCGCGGGCGATGGGCTACGATTTGGCCGACGAACAACAAAACTCCATTGAGCCAGTCGACAATCCAAAAAATCGCGGTCCTCGGCGCCGGCACGATGGGCAGCGGCATCGCGCAGGTGTGCGCCGCCTCGGGACGCGAAACGTATTTGTATGATGTGACGCCCGATCTCGCGCAGCGCGGATTGGATAATATTAATAAAACGCTCGACAAAGCGGTCGAGCTGAAGAAAGCCACGGCCGAGGAGCGCGCGTTTACGTTAAAAAACGCCAAAATCACCGCCGATCTTGATCTGGCCGTGCGGGGAGCCGATCTCGTCATCGAGGCCATTCCTGAAAAGTTAGATTTAAAGAAAAGCGTGTTTCGCCGGATCGCCGGCTCGGCGGCGGCCGACGCGATACTTGCAACCAATACGTCGTCGCTCTCGATTACACAAATCGCCGACGCCGTGAGCAATCCCGCGCGTTTCATCGGCATGCATTTTTTCAATCCGGTGCCGCGCATGCAACTGCTTGAGATCGTGCGCGGCGAACTCACGTCGGATGATACAATTGAGAAATCGCGCGCCTTCGCGGAATCGATCGGCAAAACTCCAATATTAGTTAAAGATTCTCCGGGTTTCGCTTCGTCGCGCCTCGGCATCATGCTCGGCGTCGAAGCGATCCGCATGGTCGAAGCCGACGTCGCGACGGCCGCCGACATCGACACGGCGATGAAACTCGGATACGGGCATCCGATGGGTCCGCTCGAATTGACGGATCTCGTCGGTCTCGACGTTCGGCTCGCGATTGCGGAATATTTACATCGCGCCGTCGGCGAACAATTCCGCCCGCCGGAATTATTAAAACAAATGGTCGCCGAGGGAAAACTCGGACGAAAATCCGGCAAGGGTTTCTATAATTATCCACAAAAGTAGCGAACGACGCCTCGGATTAGTAAATTCTCGTGACTAAAGCGATCGACGCACATATTCACGTTCAACCTTGGAACGAATTGAAACCGGACGTCCGGGCTTCGTGGGTCGACCGGCGTCCCGACGCGGAATGGCTCGAAAAGGTCATGAGCGATCCCGACGAGCTCGTGCGTTATCTCGATCGATGCGGCGTCGAGCGCGCGGTGTTGATAAATTATCCGAGTCCGGATTTGATGGGCTTCACGAACGCTACAAATGACTTCGTCGCCAAATACCGCGACGCGCATCCCGGCCGGCTTATCGCGTGCGGCGGCGTCCACCCGCGCCTCGTCCGAAATGCCGCCGACGCGAAAGAACAGATGGACCGCCTGTGCGGCGGTTTGAAATTATCGTTAATAAAACTCCATCCGCCGCATCAACAATTTCAAATCGACGATTATCAAAGAGGAAACGAGGCCCTGCGCGCGATTTATGAAAAAGCGGCGGAATATCAAATTCCGATCATGATACACACCGGAACGTCCATATTCCCCGGCGCGCGCTCGCGCCTCGGCGATCCGATGCCGCTCGACGACGTTTGCCTCGATTTTCCAAAAGTTACATTCGTTTTGGCGCATCTCGGCCGCCCGCTTTGGGCGGAAGCCGCGTTTTTTTTATTAAGAAGGCACAAAAATCTTTGGGCCGATTGCTCCGGGATCCCGCCGAAGACGCTGCTCGAATATTTTCCGCGGTTTTCGGAACTCTCCGAAAAGATTTTATTCGGAACCGACTGGCCGAGTCCGGGCGTGCGCGACATCGCCGCGAACGTGTCCGCTTTTCGCGCGCTGCCGCTCGCGGAAGACGTTCGGGAAAGTGTACTTTACAAAAACGCCGCGCGCTTGTTTAAATTATAAATTGATCATTAACAATTCCGGCCGCTGCGCGCGAGTCGTAATATAGTTCAATTTCCGATGGCCGCGAACGAAGCAATTCGAATTATCGTATTCGGCGATCACCGGCGGCCGCTTTGGTTCGATCCCCGTTCGCGAAACGAATCGGCGCGCCGCCGGATATTCGAAGCCGCCGCCGCGGCGCGTCCCGATCTCATTCTCGACACCGGCGACCTCGTTCCGCACGCCTTCGAATCGTCGTGGCGCGCGTTCGACCGCGACGCCGCGATCATTTATAATAACAAAAGCGCGTTCGAGGCCGTCCCGGGCAATCACGAAACATACGGATTGTTCCCGAGAGCCGCGAAACCGGAAATGCGCATGCGGCGCTTTCTCGAGCGGTTTCCCAGAAGTACAAATAAACGATGGGGCGCGCGCGATATTCAATATATCAGAATCCTGCTGCTCGATTCCAACGCAAACGCGCTGACCGCGGCCGAGATCGACGAACAGGAGCGTTTTATCGAGGGCGCCGTCGCCGCCGCGGACGCGGATCCGAAAATAACATTAGTAATTGCCGCGTGGCATCACGCGCCGTTTACAAATTCGACGGCCTATGGCGACGACCGGTTCTCCGGACGCTCGTTTCTGCCGCGCCTCCGGCAATCGCGCAAACTCGGCGCGATTTTCTGCGGCCACGTCCACGCGTACGAACGATTCTGGTTCGATTCGGTATCTGTTATAATAACCGGCGGCGGCGGCGCGCACGCGCACCGGTTTCCGGCGGATCATAAATATTGGCGGCACACGCCCGCGTTCGACGCGTCGGCGATGTCGCATCTTCATTTTGTCGAATTACAATGTTCGGACGGCGTCGCGCGCGCGACGGTCCGGCACCTTGACTCGGGCGTGGGCGTTCCGCATTGGACGGTTGGCGACGCTTTCGAAATTCGGCCGAGAATGCCCGATTCCCGACAGTCTTCTATAATTTAAATTAATAATTATTCATTTTCCATGAAGCCATCGTTCGACCGCGAAGAATTTACGGATCACGTATTGCATTTTATTCTAAGCAATCCGACGGCGCCTTACCGCGAATCCGCCGTGCTCGCCGCAATCGATACTTTTGCGAAGGATCGCCGGAAAAATATTCAATTACAAATCGACAGGGCCGGAAATCGTATATTTTCCGTTCGCGGACGCCGCGGCGGCGCGCGCAAACCGACAATCGCTTTTACCGCGCACCTCGATCATCCGGGCCTCGTGCCCGGACCCGACGGCAAATGGGAACTGCTCGGCCGTGTCTGGCCGTCGGCGCGCCTCGCGAACGAAAAGATCTGTTATTTTAAGAAAAATGGCGAGCCGGCCGGCCGCGGAACGATTATTAAAGTAAACGAGACCGGCGGCCGCGTGTTGACGGCGCTTTCGCGCGGGGAGGGAGCGCCTTCCCCGGGCGAATTCGCCATGTTCGATTTTCCGCCGCTCGAATACGACGGCGACCGCATTGTCGGCCGCGTCTGCGACGATCTGCTCGGCGCCATTTCAATACTTGTCGCGATCGAGGAGGCAATTCATACAAATCATAGTTGTAGTTTCATGGCCGCGTTCACGCGCGCGGAGGAGACGGGATTCGTCGGCGCGCTTGCAATGTTAAAGAATCGCTCGATTCCCGCGAAACTACCGATCGTGGGATTGGAATGTTCCGCCGCTCGGGGAGGAAATGCCGTCATCGGCGACGGTCCGATCGTCCGCGTCGGCGACCGAATTGCAACATTCGATCCGGAAGTGACGGCATTTCTGCGCGACTGCGCGGAATCTATCAAAAAAGACGATCCGAAATTTCAGTATCAACGGCGCCTGATGCAGGGCGGCGCCTGCGAATCGACGGCCTATCAACTCGACGGCCGGCGCGCCGGAGCGCTGTGCCTCGCGCTCGGAAATTATCATAATGTTCCCGATCCCGACCCCGAGGATATTACAACCGGCCTCGCCCCCGAATTTGTATCAAAATCGGATCTCGACGGACTGATTCGCGTCATTGTGCGAGCCGTCGCGGATTCGGCTCGCCTCGCCGACCCGTGGCGTTCCACGCGGCGCGGGCTCGCCGACCGGTTGCGCGACCACGGCCCGCGCCTGCGCGAAATTCAGTAAATATAAATTAATGGGTATTTACTTTTTCCCGGCTTCGCGCCCATCGTATCCAATGTTAGCCTTCGTCGAGCAATTGTATCGGATGCATGATTTGTAAGTTCATTCCCGCGCGCCGCGCGCCGAGGCGGTATTGTAATATGCAACCCGGGTTTCCGGTGGCGAGCACCTCGCATCCGCTCGCGCGGATCTGTTGCATTTTGCCGTCGAGAATTGCCATCGAATCGGTGGTCCGTTCCAATGAATATAATCCCGCCGCGCCGCAACAATCGGTCGCGCCCGCGAGTGGCACGAGCTGCAGTCCCGGAATCGATTGTAACAATTGTTTGGGCTGCGCGCTGACGCGCTGTCCGTGCACGAGATGGCACGGTTCATCGTAAGCGACGCGCAGCGCGCGCGGCCCGTTGCGCGGTTTGTAGCCGGTCTCAACGAGGAATTCGCCGATGTCGCGCGTTTTCGCGGCGATTTCCTTCGCGCGATGCAACCAGCCCGTCTCGACTTCGAGAAGGCGCGCGTAATTCTTAATATGCGATCCGCAGCCGGCGGAATTTAATATAAAGAAGTCCGCTTTCGTTTTTTCGAATTCTTCAATATTCTTTTTCGCCAATTCCCGCGCGAATTCGAGATCGCCGGCATGCGCGTGCAGCGCGCCGCAGCAGGAGGGATTCTTCCATAATGAAACTTCCCATCCGTTGCGTGTGAGAACGCGCACAGTGGCTTCGTTAATATCTTGTAATAATTGCGACGCGACGCAACCTTCCTGAAACGCGACGCGTCCGCGCTTTTCGCCTACCGGCGGCAGCAGCGCCGGAAGGTCCCGCCGGTGTTCGCGCTTCGGTACGTGCGGCATGAGCGCTTCGCGCGCCGTCGCTCCGGGAAATAACCAATCCACGATTCCGAGTTTTCTTAAGATCTTACCGATCGGCGTTTTTGAATAAATTGCGGTCGCGTCGGCCGCGCGCCGCAGCCATTTGCGGTCGGGGAGGACGGTTCTTAATAAAAAACGGCGCGCGCGCGACGGCGGACCCGTTTTTTTATTCATTTCGCATCGTGCATGTTCGACGAGCGCCTCCATCTGGACGCCGCTCGGACAGACGGTCTCGCAGGCGCGGCAAACTAAACAAAAATGAAGTTCATTGTCGTACGTCGATCCGGGTTCGGCCGATATCCGCCCGTCGGCGACGGCGCGCATCATATAAATTCGCCCGCGCGGCGAGCTCGCTTCGTTGCCGGTTAATTGATATGTTGGGCAGACCGGAAGGCAGAGGCCGCAGTGGACGCAGTCGAGCGACCGCGCGAAATGTGCGCGTCCCTCGGCGGACGCGAAATCGGCGCACGGATCTTTCGGAAGGACGGCGGGTTCTGTCACGTAGGTCGGCCTCGTCGCGGTATTTAATTATAAAATGTATTGTAAATATTAATGACCCGCCGGTTGCGCGGACGCCCCGGATGGCCTCGCAGCGGGCGCCTGCTCGGGCGGCGGCACGTCGGGCGCGAATGCGTCCGCGGGCGCGGGAAACGGCAGCACGCCGGGATTCAGTATTTGTAACGGATCGGAGGATTGTTTTAGTCTTGCCATCACGGCGTACGCGGCCGAATCGGGCCACGACGGCTGCGGTTCGCCGCCGTGGGTTTCGAACGGCCGGCGCAACCGCGCGAATCCGCCCCCGAGTTTCATTAATTCCGCGCGCGCTTCATTTAATATTTGCCTCGGATCGGCGTTTTCGGGTTTCGGAATCCATAAATCGGCGACGCCGATCGAGGGATGAATGCACGCGGCGACGGGTTTATGAACTTTCTCCATGACTAATGTTACGGCGTGCAGCGCCAGTTGGATCCGCGACGGCCGCGATCCGATTCTTAATGTTATCGGCGAACGTCCCGGCGTCCTGAATCCCGGTTCGAGGCCGCCGTCGCGCGCGGCCATCAGTAGTTTGTCGCCCTCCGCGGGTTCGACGCGGTTCGGCCCGAGTACGGGCCGCGCGCGTTCGGTCGCGACGTCGACCGCGGCCTGCGATCCTTCATAACGAACGACGACGCGCGTCGGGCCGACGAGATCGCTAATAATAAATAACGCGGCGGGGTGGTCGATGAGATCGCGGACGCGGAGCGCCTTTTCGATCGCCGTTCCGCGGTCCTGGCATTCGACCGCGATCGTGGCCGCGGCTTCGGGCTTCGCTCGCAATCTTAATATATATTCCAATCCGACGGCGAGCGATTCGAGCGCGCCGGCTTGTAAACGGTGGAGATCGTATCCCGTCGCCGATTTCACGACCGCCCCGCCGGTTTTTAATATATTACCGTTCGGCGTCGCGATCACGGCGCCCAATAAATGATCGCGGATCGGGCCGTAGCCGGTGCGCCGCGGCCCGGCTTCATTCTTAGCAATCACTTCGCCGATCGAGAGCGCGTTGTCGGCGGGCGGATCGACCGGTAGCCACTGCGACGCGGCCGCGGCGGCCTCCTGAATTGCGCGGAGCGGCGTTCCGGCGCGCACATGAATTGTAAAATCCTCCGGCGAATATTCGATAACGCCCGCGAGCCGCGACAGATCGAGCTGAATGACTCGATAATGAAATTGCGCCGACTCCTCGGCTCCGTATGGAAACAGCCGCGTTCTGACTACAATTCGCTCGCGCGTCGCGATCTTAAGAATCAGTGCGGCGCCTTCGTTCGTCACGGGCGCCGCGTGCAAAATGCGCCGGTCGGGCGTGACGCGCGCGAGGCCCGTTTTGCCGGCGGCGGCCTTGATCTCCTCGGCGATCTCGTCGGTGAATTTCAAGTCTGTAAACTTATATATTAAGTATATTTTCGAGGATTAACGTTTCATCGCGCCGGCGATCTCGCCGCAGAGCGCGGCGGGCATTACTTTTCCCGGATTCATGAGCCCGTCGGGATCGAACGCGCGCCGCAGGTTCGCGAACGCGTCGAGTTCGCCCGCGCCGAACACGAGCGGCATATAAATATTCTTTTCGATGCCGATGCCGTGTTCTCCGGAGAGCGTGCCGCCGAGCGCGACGCACATTTTCACAATTTCTTCGCCAGCCGCCAGCACGCGCTTCGTTTCGTCGGCGTCGCGGCCGTCATAACTTATATTCGGGTGCAGATTGCCGTCGCCCGCGTGAAAAACATTTGCATTGCGCACTTTATAACGATCGCAGATTTCGCGGATCGCGTCGAGCGCGGCCGGAAGTTTCGATCGCGGCACGACGCAGTCCATAACATATAAATCCGGCGCGACGCGGCCCATCGCGCCGAACGCGCCTTTGCGGCCCTTCCACAATCGTTTGCGTTCGTCCTCGTCGCGAGCGAACTGTATATTTAACGCTCCGAATTGTTGACAAATGCCGCGGATGCGTTCGCCGTCGCGGCCGACTTCGATCGGCGCTCCGTCGACCTCGACGAGCAGCACGGCAGCCGCGTCGAGCGGATAACCGGCCGCGAACACCGACGCTTCGATCGCCGCGATCGTGCGGTCGTCGAGAATCTCGATCGCCGCCGGCTGGATGCCGCTTGCTACAATTGACGAAACGGCCTTGCACGCGGCGTCCATCGATGCGAACGGCGCGAGCCACGTTTCTACAATTTCTGGTTTTGGTATCAAACGAACCCACGCTTCGGTCGCGATCCCGAGCGTCCCCTCGGATCCTATAAATAATGTCCTCAAATCGTAACCGATCGGATCGGCGTCGGGACTGCCGAGTTCTGTAATATTACCGTTCGACAACACTACTTTTAACGAAAGCACGTGCAGCGACGTCGCGCCGTATTTATAACAATGCGGCCCGCCCGCGTTTTCGGCGACGTTGCCGCCGAGCGTACACGCCGTCTGGCTCGACGGGTCGGGCGCGTACGCGAGGCCGAAGCGCGCGACGTGCGCCGACAGATCCGCGTTGATGACACCCATTTCGACGCGCGCCATCCGATCTGTTGGATTGACGTCGAGGATGCGTTTCATGCGCGAAAGTTGAATCAACGCGCCGTTTTCGACCGGCGTCGCGCCTCCGGAAAGTCCGGTTCCGGCGCCCCTCGGCACAATCGGCACACCAAAGCGATGGAGAATTCGGACGGCCGCCGAAACCTGCTCTGTGGAATTCGGCCAAATCACCATGCGCGGGCGCTGCTTATAAAGCGCGAGCCCATCGCATTCATAGGCGAGCAGCGTGTCGCGGTCGGCGGCGACGCTATTTTCACCGAGCGCGGCGACAAGCTCCTGAACGACGGGGTCGGCGTGGGAGGTAGGCACGGGGGTTGAGTGCGCCATGTTGTACCATCGGCACCGTCCCCGCTCGAATACTGATCAAAATTCACCGCAACGCGCCGTCGGCGCGAAGCAGAACGCGACTCCGAAACTCCGATCGATTGATACCGTGACGAACGACGTCCTCCCCGCGCCGCCCATTACAACAAAACGCAGAAGCTCGTTTGCTCTGTGGATTTTCGGCTGCTGCGGCGGCTGCCTTTTATTTGTATTAATACTCGTCGGAATCGGCGGTTTCGGCGTGATGGCGGGCATCCGCTCGTGGGAAGAGGGCGGCGTCGCGAAAAATCAGGAAAAAGTATATTCCGAGGTCGTGGCCAACGCGGGGGCGCCGCCGGGATTCCGCCTCGCGCAGTCGATGGATTTTAATTATCTTTTTTTTAGTTTCAAAGGCGTCATTTTCGTGCCGGTTTCGGCGGAAGGCCCGCTGCAGGATGTAATCAATGTCGCGGAGACGTGGATCGTATTGTTTCAAAATCCGGAGTCCGCGTCCGGCCGCGTCGAGCGCGATCAATTGTATGAAACGGGAAAAATGAAAGAACCGCCCGGAATCGTAAAATTCATCCAGCAATATAATCAATCGCCGTTGCAACAGATGGACGAAATGGACCACGGGACGCTGCCCGGCCATAAATATCCATTGCGTTATTTGATACCGAAAATCGATCTCGAAAAATTGCAAGAACACCGCGACCGCCGCGTTCCAAAGCGCGGAGATCAAAAGCCCATCCCCATTTCGAACCGGCCCTTCGCAATGGTTGATTTAACAGTTCCGGACTCGAAAGTCGCGACACAATTGATCGTGATCCGGACGAACAAAGAGGAAATCACTCCCGAGTTTCTTGAGGAGATTTGTAAGAATTTCAAGCCGGGGGAGTGAGCATTCGCAGTCGCGCGATCTCTTCCCGTTCGTCGTCGCCAAGATCTAACAAATGTATCTGTCGCGTCGGATAATGGCGCGTCAGCGATTTTAAACAATCGGTGATGCGGCCGGTTTCGAAGGAGGCGCGGACGGCGGCGGAGGCGTGGCCGACGCGTTCGGCGTCGGCGCCGGGAGTGAAATATACAAAACACTCGCCGTCGGCGAGCGCGACCGCGGCGAACGCGATGCGCTGTTCGGGTTGATCGAACGGCCGTTCGACCCGCGCAATTCCGGTCGCGAGCACGCGCGACGCGAGCGCGACGCGCTCGAACGCGAGCGGAGAAACATTACAAAAAGCAATTTCGCGGTCCGCGGGATTCGTATCGAAAAGCCACCGGAGCGCCGCGCGCGCGGCGATGCCGAAACCGTCCTGCGCCGCGGGGAGCGCGAGACGTTTATAAACATTCGAACCGTCGCCGAACTTCGGATCGTCGGACGGCGCGCGCCGCAGGATCGTTAATATCAAATCCTCGAGCGGCGCGCCGTCGCCGGAGAGTTCGATCGCGCGCGCCGCGCATCGTAAATTCTGCACGGGCTCGATTCCGGCGATGTCGTCGAAAAACCATCCGCAGCTCGTGTGCGCGAACAGGCACTGCCGCTCCATTTCGAGCAAACGCAGCGCGGCTCGCCGGTCGGCGTCGCGGTCGGGAAATTGTAACAATTCGACGAACGCCGGATCGTTAGCAAGCGCGTCGGGAGGCAGGCCCGCCGACCGGTCGCGCGCGTCCCACGGATCCTTAAAGATCGCCGCGCCGGAAGTCGCGAATATCGTATGAATCCGGTTTGTTAATAATTCGACCGCCTCGCGCAGCGGCGCACGCCAGCGCTGCTGGCCGCCGGCCATCCGGCACCCGCAGTCGGTTTTCCAACGGCCGACGCCGTGCGAACACGACCACGCCGAAGGCTCGTGCAATTCAACAATGCGCGACGGCGCGCCCCCGGCGGCGATGTTCGCCACTGTCGTCAATTCGACGTCGGGATCGTTCGCTAATATTTCGAGCGCGCTTGCGAGCGAGTCGGCGCCGCCTTTTTTGTGATGTCCGAAAGTCTCGCCGTCGGTTGCTACAAAAACGAGATCGCCGTCCGTGCGCGCGAGCGCCGCGCGCTTCAGCGCGTCGACGAGTTTGGCCGGACTGTCGAGCGAATCGCCGAACGAAATGGATTGCGACAAATGCAAATCGTAAAAAAATACAATAAAAAAACGCCCGTCGCCGAGATCGACGCGCGCGGGTTTCGACGAAACGTCGACGCCGTCGCCCGCGTCGCGCCAGACTCCCGGTCGGTCGCTGATGCGCTTCGCCTGCGCGGGCGAAAGAATTGTAAATTGAATATTCTGATCGGCGAGCGCGCGCAGCGCGTTCAAATCGACGGCGCACTCGGGAAGCCACATTCCCTCGGGACGCCGTCCGAAACGACGCTCGAAATCGAGCGATCCCCAGCGTATTTGAGTATACAAATCGCGGTTTCGCAGGAGCGGCGCGATCGGATGCGAAAATAATTGTGCAATCGCGGGACCCGGAGACGCACCCCGCGAATCCCGTTCGCGCGCGGCGCGGTCGCTCGCGGCCACGCCCGCGGAAATTTCGGGCATGCAGCGGTCGGCCCACGAAAGCAGCGTCGGGCCGAAATTAAATGATAATTTACTTAAATTGCCGCGGCGCAGATTCGGAAGATAACACTCGTTCGCGATTCGAATATTCCAATCGTGATCCGGCGCGGCCGAGGGCTGGCGTTCGACGAGCGCGGTCCACGGATTCTCCCGCGGGGGCTGGTAGAAGTGTCCATGAATGGCGATGCGGGGCGGCATGGGAGGAAACGCGCGGCGATGATAACAGATGATCGCGGCATTCGTTCATCGGCACGCGAGGCGCCCGCGCTTCGAAAAAAAACGCGCGGAGTCCGCTCTCGGACCCCGCGCGCGTCGATTCCGGCCTTTATCGGCTAGCAGCCCGTCATCGCTTTCAACAGATTGAGATCCGTCGTGTCGACGACGCCGTCGCCGTTCATGTCGCCGAGTTCCTCGCCGGGGAAGTTGCCGACAGTATTATGATACGCCGTCGGATTCGTCAGCATGAGTTGTAACAAATTCACATCTGTACAATTCTTCAAACCGTCGCCGTTCATGTCGCCGCGCATGTCGGCGGATTTGTGAACGGTCTTGATCTGATCGACTCCGGGGTTTAACAGATAATTTACAGTTCCATCCAGCCAGCGGACGACGAGCCAGTCGGGCGACGCGGCGCCGAGGCCGAAATGCTGTCGTTCGGGCTCTTGAGTAATGAAACTCGATCCGACCATGATATTGCGAAGCTGGCGCACGCCCGCCGCGCCGATGGAAACCCACGCGCCCGCGACGTTACGGCTGTTGGCCGGTCCATACAAATCGACTTCGAGCCAGTGGCTGCCGTTCGCGAGCGTATTCTTAAATACTCCGAAATAATTAATCGGCGCGTTCGGATGGCAAGAAACCGCGAGATCGAGGTCGCCGTCGCCGTCATAATCGAACGCCGCGAGTCCGCGCGACGAACGCCATGTATCCATTCCGAATTTTGTAAAATCCGGCACGTCGGCGGAGCGGTCTTCCAACATTACTGTAATACCGTCGTCGCCCTTCATCGGATATTCATTGATATGAAACGTGTTGTACCACGGTCCGTTTTTAAATCCCGAAACGGTCGCGTGATCGAGGTCGCCGTCATTATCAAAATCGAAGAATATGTCGCCCCAGCCCCACGCCGAGAAGTCGGCCATCGCCTCCATGGCGACGTCGACGAACGCGAGCGCGCCCGGCGTCGAATCGTTTCTGTAAAATCGGTCCATGCCCATCATCATTTCCATGCCGTCTTCCATCATCATCATCGCCATATTCGTCGTGTGCATGTCGAGATCGCCGTCATTATCGTAATCGGCGAAGGAGACTCCCATTTCGTCGCGGCCCTCGGGCGGATTTCCGTTCATGCCGATCGGCGTCGCGACGTCGACGAAGGTTCCATTCTGTTGATTGATTAACATCAGATCCATGTCGAAATCCATCGCAATGTGAATATCGGGAAATCCGTCGCGATTGATATCTACAAATGTCGGCTGCCATGTTTCGCCGGGGAACGCCGCGGCGAGGCCGGAAGCAAGTGTAAAGTCTTTGAAGAATCGCTTGGATTGTCCGGGCAGCGTCAAACCGCTCGGAAGACTCTTGAACAGACGCATCTGATCCTGCCCGTTCATCGCCTGAAAATAAGTACTGATAACATCCAGATATCCGTCGAGGTTATAATCGCCGGCGGCGACGCCGCCGAGGAATCCTCCCATCGTGGATTTTGGAGTATTCGGATCCGGGCGGAAACCGGCCGTCGACGATATGGATAAAAAGTTCCAATTCGGCGAGCCTTCGTTTTCGAATATATGAAAAAGCCGCATCGTCGGATTTATATTGCCCGGGCTCGCGACGACGAAAATATCATAATCTCCGTCATTATCATAATCGAGAAACAGCGCGCCCGAACCCGCGAACGGGTCGTCTTGAACGCCCGCCTGCGCCGCGACGTCGGTGAATGTGCCATTGCCGTTGTTTCTGTAAAGTTTGTTCGGAAAATTCCGTCCGTCGGGAATAAATATATCCAAATCGCCGTCATTATCATAATCCGCGACGGCGAATCCGCCCGCGTCGACTTGATTTCCATCGTATGGATGATAAACAAAATTCACTCCGCAATAATCGGGCGCGAGCGAATCTTTTGTAACTTCGACGAAGTCGGCGGGAAGCGGCCCTTGCGCGAGCGCGCCGGGCGCGCATGCCAGGACGAGGGAGCCGAGGAAAACGAAATCGGATCTGAAGTATCGGGGCTGAGGGGGATGCATGATTACCTCCAAGGGAAGGGATCAGTCCAACGCTGCCGCCGCCCGCCGTCAAGACAAGAAATTCGAGCGCATTATTCGAGTCTTGTCAATCCCCGCGCGACGACCGTAAGCCCGCTCTTGTCAACGGTATATCCGCGCCGCCGATCCGCGACGGCGTCGAGGCCTAACGTTAAATTTGCGGGAACGACGTTGTGCCGATCGATAATCACGCGCTTCGCGCGCGTGCCCGCGCCGATCGTCGTGTGATCCATAATGATCGAATCTTCAATATCACAATTGGATTCGATGACGACGCCCCGTCCGAGCACGCACCGCTTCACGCGAGCGCTCTCGATCGAGCAGCCCTCGCCGATCAACGAATCGTTAATATCACTTTGCGATACGCGCGCCGGGGGAAGAATCGAAGCGCCCGTGCGGATCGGCCAGCGGCGATTATGTAAATTAAACTTCGGATTTCTGCCGAGGCAGTCCATGTGCGCCGACCAGTAGGCTTCGAGCGTGCCGACGTCGCGCCAGTAGCCGGCCTCCTCGGTCGATTGCGTTCCCTCGACGGGACAATTCATAAAATCGAATGCATATACTTTTCCGCGCGGAATCATTTCCGGAACGATCGTGCGGCCGAAATCGTGATCGGTGCAGCGGCGGCAGTCTTCATATAACATTTCCTCGAGCGCCTGCCGGGAAAATACATAATTACCCATCGACGCGTACGCGCGCGTCGAATCGTTGGGAAGATGCGGCGGCCGCTGGCTTTTCTCGACCCATTCCACAATTTTTCCGTCGGCGTCGGTCCCGGCGACGCCGAATCCGCGCGCTTCCTGAATCGGCACGGGAATGCATGCGATCGTCGCGTCCGCGCCTTTTGCGAGATGAACGTCGATCATATTACGAATATCCATTCGATAGATATGATCCGCGCCAAATACTACAATAAGATCGGGGTTGATATCGCGGACGAGATTCAGGTTTTGCGAAATCGCGTCGGCCGTGCCGCGATAGAGCGCCTCGCCGACGAACCGCTGCTGGGGAGGCACGAGCGTGATGAAATGTTCCGAAGTGAGTCCCGTCGACGGCCACGCGACGCGCAAATGTTCGATTAAACTCTGACTTTTGTATTGAACGAGCACGTACAGCGAACGAATTCCGCTGTTGACAAAATTCGATAATACAAAATCGATGATCCTATACTTGCCGCCGAACGGGACCGCCGGTTTGCTCCGCTCGCGCGTGAGCGGAAACAGGCGTTCGCCCTTGCCGCCGGCCATGATGAAACCGAGTACGCGAGTCATAAATAATGTGGGTTAGCGCGACCTCGAAAAGTCGTCGATTTTGATGTTAAGGAACGCGTGGTCGCGGCGTTCCATGACTTCGAGATAGGATATATCTTCTTCGGCGGCCGAGTTGACGGCGAGCCCGCGGCGGACGACGTCGCACAGACGCTTCAATTCGACGTAGTGCGTCGCGAATCTCCGCTCCGCGTAATCGCGCGCCGCGCGCGTCGTGATTAGAAACTGCCAGTCGGAGGATTGCAATAATAACAACTCGCGAAGCGCCTGCTTCAGCGCGCGCTCGAGCATCGCATAGGTTATATTACTTAAAGACTGGCTCAAACGTTTCCATTCCGCGACCGCTTGGAGAATATCGGTTTCCGCGTCATATAAACGATCCCATGTCCACTCCGTGTCGCGATTCAGCCACGCGCGGTGGTCGCCGCCTTCGCCCCACGAGCCTTCGAGTAATTGTATAGTTTCGCGCGTCCGCCCGTCGGCGAGTTCGTCGCCGGCGGAGACAGCTGTATATTCCGTGTCGCGGAGGTGGCGGAACAAATGCTCGAGAAAGAGCGGGCCCTCGAACCACCAGTGGCCGAACAATTCCGTATCGAAAGGCGAACAAATCACTCCGTCGCCGCCGCGGCGCCGCAGCGTTTCCTTAATGAGCCAGATGAAGTGCCGCGCGTGCTCCTCCGTCCGCGCCGCCGCGCGCTCGGGTTCGTAAATGGCTTTATTCTGATCCTCGATGTCGCGATCCGTGACGCGATAATAACGAATACCGTTTGCAACAGATCGGCGGTGGAAATCTAAATAATCGCCGTCGCCGGGGTAACCCTGATCGCGGCTCCAGATTTGTAAGGACGTGCGCGGTTCGCGCACGAGCGCGCCCGTCGACGCCGCCGCGCCGCGGCTCTTCACGTCGTATGGACAGAGCGGCGACCGCGTTTTTGGATATTCCGGAAACCGCTCCTCGAATCCGCGCAGCGACGCGAGCGTACTGTAAAAATGACGATAAATCGAAAGCGGCTCGCCCGCGTGCACCATGTGCGCGTCGGCGACGAAATATTCAATTCCGTTTTCATTTAATAATTCTTCGAGACCCGGACGCACGGCGCGCATTTTTCCGGCCTCGCTCCCGATCGGCGGCGTCCATTCGTAACGGGGACGATACGCGCATTCGGGCAGCCAGAATCCGCGCGGTTTTTTGCCGAAGTGTTTCTCATGCGTCGCGACGGCCGTGCGTATTTGTAATAATACAGATTCGTCGCGCGAGAGCAGCGGCAGATAACCGTGGGTCGCCGCGCTCGTCGCGATTTCGATGCGGCCGCGTTCTTCGAACGCGCGAAACGCGCCGACGATGTCGCCGTTGATTGCATCAAATGCCGTTTCCGTCAATTCCAACCATTCGAGCCATCGTCCGGCGAGGCGCGCTTTCGTATCGTCGCCCGCCGCTTTGGCGTCGTCGTTCAATTGTTGTCTGCGCGAGGAAATCCAGTCTTTAAATTCGCGCCGGAAATCCGGGTCCGCCAGTTGTTCGCAAAGAATCGGCGTGAACGTAATCGTAAATCGCGACGGAATATTATCTTTTTCGAGCTTCGCCAATGTTTGTAATATCGGCAGATACGATTCGGCCGCGGCTTCGCAAATCCAATCGGTGCCGTGCGGCCACCGACCGTGGCGGAGCACGAAGGGAATGTGGCTGTGGAGGACGAGGGCGAGGCGCCCGTTACTACGATTCATGCGGTGTCGGGCGGTGATACTGGGCCGCGTCCGCCCGCGCCACAAGCGGGAATCGCCCGCCGCGCATTTGTTTATTAGTGATCGGGATCGATCTCAATCGGCGCCGACGGGAATCGCTGCGACGCGCCGAGGCGTCCGCCGCGCATCGCGACGCACATCGCGAAAACCGGTTTTGCGAGTTTTCGGAGCAGCGCGCGCGGAAGCAGGAGCGACGCCGTGCCGTCGTCGCCCGCGAGGACCTGCGAGTCGATCGACGGAAACGCGGCGCGGAATTTTTCGAACTGGGCGGTCTCGATCGGCACGGGCAGGTTCGTGAAAAAACCCGCGCCGCGCGCGCCGACCAGAAAAACGACGCGCTCGCCTTTCTTAAGATTCGACGCTTCGATTTTAATGATATTCGCGGAATCGGGGGCGCCGGCCACGGCCGCGAGCCGCGGAATCATAATATTTGCGGCGAGCAGCGGCGCGGCCGGGTTTTCTGTAATATAATCGTTCAGAACGCCGGTAATTCTTAACGATTCCGCGACGACGCGCGCCTCCAATTCATAGCCGATCGCCGTCGGATGGAGGTCGGCCGAAAGCATCGTATTCATTTTCGCAGTCGCGATTTCGTAGGGGATTTCGGCGGCGGGGCGCGTCTCGCCCGCGGCCAACGCGTCCGCGAGCGCCGCGCCGCAATCCGCGAAAAAAGCGCCGTCGGCGGCGCGCATGGTTTTGGTAATATCATGAAAAAGGCCCGTTTCGCCCGCGAGATACGTCGCAAATACGATGTTCGCGCCCGAGGACGCGCACGCGCTCGACATATCCAAAAAATCCGCGCGCATCCGCCGCTCGACGGCCGAAGGCTCGGCTGGTCTTAATAATTGACCCTGCGCGAACGTGTTGACGACGCCTTCGCGGTCGACAATCGAAACGGCGGATTTGTCGTCGCCGACGGCGACTTGGAAGCCGTTTAATACATTTCCGTCGGGGCCGAGTTGTAACTTGTTGCCGCGGGATTGCAGCGCGCGGACTTTTGCATTGAAAATCGAACGCCGGATGAATTTAACTACATTCAATTGTTCGAGAATCCCGAGACCCTCGTCGGTCGGCATCGTCGAATAATTATTAATGCCGCACGTGACGACGACGGCCGCGGGATGGAGCATGAGTGCGTGGCGCACTTGATCGAGCGTATTCCACGACGCGGAACCGGGCACGCCGAAATTTAAACATCGCACTCCCGCGCCGCCGCGTTTTTGTGATAATCGTTCGACCGCCGCCGGGAGCGTTTCGGCGGGTTCGACATAAACTCCAAAAATGTTAGAATCGCCGCAGAACACGACGATCGGCCGCGCGTCGGCGACGCGGTAGTCGGCGGAGAGGCGACCGGCAGCGAGCAGGCCGGCTCCGCGAAACGCGAGCTCGATGATAAGAATACCGGCGACGAATCCGCCCGCGATGCACGCGATCCGCGACGGAATGGTAGTATTCAAACGCGGGGCCGGTTCGGGGTTTATTAATTATTTCGACGCGTCGATTTCGAGCGCGGCCGACGGAAATCGCTGCGCGGCGCCCGCGGTTCCGCCGCGTTCGACGGCCGCGATCGCGAGGATTGGCTTCGAAAGTGAAATTAACAATTCACGGGGAAGCCGCACGGCCATGTCGCCGTTTTCGCGAATTTCATATTTAAGATCGCCGACCGCGTAGCCGCCCCGGAGCTTCTCGAATTGCGTACCGTCGATCGGAAGATGGAGATTGTTCCAAGGGGCCGCGCCCTTCGTTCCTACAAATAATTTGAGCTGGTCTCCTTTTAATAAATTGCCGATCGATAGTTTAACATAGCCGTCGCCGGCGGACGGCGAATCGGAGATTTGTCGAATCGTCGGAAAGTTAAATGTTGCCGACGCGACGGGCGCGTTCGGATCCTCGGATTTATAATTATTAAGAATCCCCGCGGTTCTCAGCGCGTCGGCGACGACGCGCCCTTCGACTTCGTAACCGAGCGCGCTCGGATGGTTGTCGCACGTCAGCAGCGCGTTCCGGCGGCATGCTACAAAATCCCACGGCAGCGCGCCGTCGACTGCCGGCGGACCGCCCGCGGCGATCGCGGGGGCGAGCGCGAGACCGCAGTCCGCGAGTCCGGCGCCGGTTGTTTTTGATACTTCGCGCATCAGATTGGATACATCGTGGATCGTCGGCTCCACTTCGGCGAGATATGTAATATAAACGATCTTGGCGCCCGCGGCCGAGGTCTCGCGTTGCATCGCCAGAAAATCCGCCCGCATGCGCGCTTCGATCTGCGGAAAAAGCGCGATCGTTCCGGAAAATCCCTGACTGAACAATTGTGGTATTCCCTCGCGATCGACGACCGACACGCCCGATTTTTTGAGATCGACGCCGACGTGATAACCCTCGATCGGCGCGCCGCCCGGGCCGAGCCGCAGTTCGATCGCGTTGCCGCGCATTTCGCGGACTTTCATATTGAACCATGTTCGTCGCACGAATTTTATTATATTAAGATTCTCGAGGACGCCGAGCCCCTCGTCGGGCGGATTGATCGAATAATTATTAAGTCCGCAGCGCACGAACACGACCGCGGGCTTTAGTATCAATGCGCGCCGCACCTGATCGAGCGTGTTCCACGTCGCGGAGCCGGGGACGCCGAAGTTTAATGTTCGCACGCCCTTCGCGCCGTCTTTTTGCGAGAGCCGCTCGACGACTTTCGGCAGCGTTTCCTCTTTATTTACATAAACGCCGAAGACATTCGAATCACCACAAAAAACCGCCATCGGCCGCGTCGGATCGAGATTGCGGATATCGTCGCCGAGCCGGTTCGCCGCGAACATGCCGGCCGCGCGCAGCGCCAGTTCATCGACGACGATGCCGACGAAAACGCCGAGAACGACGGCGAGAATGCGGGAGGGAACTTTCGACATGCGCTCGCATTGTAACAAACTTCGTTGCGTCGAGGCGAGCGTCCGCGTGGAATATGGATCGCTTGGCGCGAAAAATCGAAAAGTTTACGTTTGGCATTCTCACGATCGCGGCTCTGCTCGCGGCGTGCGAGGGGATCGTGCGCGCGCTCTGGCAACCCGCGCCGCCGCGCAAACCGCCGCTCGAATTTATCAATGCGGATTTCGGAAGCGGATTTCCGATCGAACGCGACGATTTGTTATTTTGGAAATTGAAACCGGGCGGGGAGATTCCGGTGACGGGGGAGAAAATCAATGTTGACGGAACGCGAATGCTGATTGGGCCGAAATCGCGGCCGGCGTACACCGGCGATTCGTTATCATTCAAGACCCACGCGTATTCGCTCGGCGATTCAAATACTTTTGGAATCGGTGTCCCATCGGATGCCACATATACGTCGCGCATCGATCGATGGAATCACGATACAGAAACGGGATTGCTCACGGAACTTGATAATTTCGGGACGCCAGGGTATTCGATTTATCAGATTCATGAATTATTAAAAACACTCGACCTTGGAACATCCTCACAATTTCAGTCTGAATTCGTCCTCCTCTACGCCGGCGCGTGGAATGATTATATGCCGGCGATCGGCGCGGACGACGAAACGCTCGGGCGGCGCGTCGAGAATTGGAACCGCATTCGTAATCTTTCGGGAATTCATAAACTTGCAATGTTCCGATTCATTGAAAACGCGATCGCGCCGTCGTCAACTTCGGCCGGCGAAGGCGCCGCTTCGCGTTCGCACGACGACGTGGCGCGCGCATTCTTTACAAAAGGCGAGAGGCCGAACGGACCGCGCGTTTCGACGACGTCGTTTCGTAATATACTCAATTCGATCGTCGATCTCACGTTGCAACACAACGCGAAAATTGTATTAATCACGCCGGCGCTCCCCGCGGCGACGCGCGCGAAGAGCAAATACGGCGAGGAATACGTTAAAATCATCGAGGAAGTCGCCGCCGCGCGCGAATCGACCGGAAGCGTCGCGCTCGCGCGGGCGCGCGAGGCGCTCGCGAAACCCGAGGCTGAAGATAAAATATATTTTTTCGACGGCGTGCATCCGAGCGCGCGCGGCCATGAAGTGATCGCCGGAGAAATCGCGAAAGCGCTCGTAAAATTAAAGATCGCGCCCGACGCGCCGTTCGTAAGCGAAGATCCGGCGCATCCGGAGGCGATGCCGATATTGTTAAAGAAGCACATGGCGGCGGCAAAACTCATCGTCGACGGAGTGCCCGGGACTTCGGCGGCCGCCGCCGACGCGGAAGATCCGTATCAAATCGTCCTTCCTCCGTCGTCAACGCTGGTTTTTGATAATATTGTGATTCCGCGCGCGGCATCGTTGATTCTGGAGCGATCCGTGCGTCCCTCCGCGGATCCAACTTTAACAAAAAAATGCGCCGCGAAGTGGCGTGTCCGCGTCATGTGGCACGACATGGCGTCCGACGTGTTTCAGTCCTCGGACGTATACGAGGGATCTCGCTGGACGGCGCCAATACGCGACCGTGTGGATTTATCACATTTTGCGGGAACGACCGTCCAGATTTGGCTTACGGTTGAAAGCGACGCTTTCCGCGCGAGTTTCGGAGCCGGAGAAATACATCCTTTTCAATAATAACGATCGAGAATGACCGGCGCGCGCGTTGAAACTCCAAAATCCCGAAAGCTTCTTTTCGGCGCGCTGACTATTCTATTACTGTTCGCCGCCGCGGAGACCGCCGCGCGGATTCTTTATCATCCTCAGATCGGCGCGAATGTTACTTTTGTCGGCCACGATTTCGGCGAACGGTTTCCCACCGAATTCGACGCTTTGCGTTTTTGGAAAATTCCGGCGAATGCAATTTTTCCCGATCTCGGCGACGCGGCGAACGCGCGCGGTTTTCGCGGACGGGCGGCGGATGTTAAGAAAAACGGCGTCACGCGGATTCTTTGCATCGGCGACTCGAGCGCGTTCGGCATCGGCGTCAACGTCGACGAGACGTTTTGTTTTCGTTTGCAACGGTGGTTCGATGCCGCCGCGCCGGGGGAATTCGAAGTCGCAAACGGCGCCGTGCCGGCGTACAGTATATATCAAATATTACAAACATTGCGTTCGCGCGCCGTCGCCGACGATCCCGATATTGTGATGATCTACGCCGGAGCGTGGAACGATTATACTCCCGCGATCGGCCTCGACGACGAGCGCGCCACCGCCGCCATGCATTCGCCGGGCGAAGTGCGGTTCAAAATGTTCGACGCCGCGCGCGGTGTGTTTACAAATGCGGCCGCGACGGAAACGAAGAAAAAAGAGTACGCCGAGATCTTTATGAAAGAGGCGCGTCTCGTCGAGGGCCCGCGCGTGCCGCTCGAGCGATTTGTAGCTTTGAGCACTCAAATCGACGCGGAGGCGGCCGCGCAGCACGCGCGACCGATCTGGATCATTCCTCCGGCGCCCGCCGACACGCGCTCGCGATTTTCGAATAGTAATATTTACGCCGACGCGCTGCGAAAATCCGCGGCCGCGCGATCGTCGCTCGTCGTCGACGCGCGCGCCGAATTCGAAAAAACGCCGCAGCCCGACTCCGAAATGTTCAGCGACATGATCCATCCGACGGCGCGGGGACACGCGCGCATCGCGGAGGCGATTGCGGCGCAATGCATCGATCGATGGATTCTTAAAAATAACAAAACCGCGCCGCCGCGCATGGACGAGCCGCCGTTGATGTTAAAATTGGAGCAGTCGCACGCGCGGATCCGCGTCGGCGATCCGCCGGTCGACGCCGACGCCGATGAAATTACAAAAAAACACGCGCAGTGGATCCTTTGTTCCGCGCCGTTCGAAATGGCTTTCGTTAATATTCCAATTCCGCCCGGCGCGTGCCTTCTCGCCGGCGTCACCTATCAAATCGACCGCCCCGGCGCGCCGGTGCGCGTCGAGATCGCCGTGTCCGCGCTCGGAAAAGCCGAAAAAGTAGTATATTCGCAGGAACTCCCGGCCGGAAAAGAGTTGCCCGCTGGAAAAGAGACGGGCTGGAGCCCCGGTTTTCGCATTCGCGCCGACCTCGCGGAGTTCGGCGGGAAGGACTGCACGATTATTCTTCGCGCGCGCGGCGCGTCGCCCGCGGTCGCATGGCGGCACGCGCAGATCGACGCCTATCATTAGTCTTGGGGATTCGCGCCACCCGCGCGCAGGTGAGTTGTGCTTGCAGGGCCGCCGAATTGGGACGAAACTTCGTTCGACGACATTCAAATGGCTCGCCCTTGAAAGTCGTTTGACGCCAAACCACGGAGGATGTGTATGGGCTTCAATGAAATGAATCAATCACTGCAGAGCGCGATCGATGAGTTGAATTTCGCGCAGATCGAACGCGACACGACGCAGTCGGATTTGAAGGCTTGCAAAGATGCTTTGGAAACGGCCGAGGTCGATCTCGCCGAGCGAATTGCGGCGCTCGAGGAAAATACCCTGCAACAGTTGAACGAAGTGCGCGAGAAGAAGAGTCAGAACGCTTCGTTTACCGACTTGGCCGGACTGAGCGAACAGGAAAAACGCCTGCTTCGACTCAAAAAAGCCCAGGAACATTCGATCGCGGTTCAGAAAGATACAATTCGACTCCAAAAACATCGAATCATCGCGCTGAACGAAGAACTAAACGAACGCGAAGAGCGCGTCAAAGAATGCGAAAAAGAACGCGACGCGCAACTCCGCAAACTAAGACTAGAACAGGAAAAAGCCCGAGAATCCGCCCGCGAAGACGACAACATGCAACAATTCAATCGACGAAGACAACAATAACAATCGAATTACAATGTCCATCGAAGTCCACACAAACGATTTAGCGGACCAGAGCGCGGAAGCGAATCGGTTGAGCGTCCGTTATGCACAACTGCGCGCGACGGCGCGCGCCAGTTCGGGAATTGTGGAGTCGAGGCCTTTTGTGATGCCCGGCCCGTCGATCTTGCAAAATCGCGGGAAATCGGTGCTTCGGACGGCCGCGCGCGGGGCGCGCGTTGGCGTCCAGCACGATTCGGAAGCTCGATCGATCGTCCACCCTGACGCGAACCAACGCCGGACGGCCGCGGCGGAGTACTTTACAAATATTATCCGACGCGCTTCGTCGCACACCGGGGCCAAGTCGAACGATTGGAATCAAGCGTCTCTCGATTCAACGCGAGCGATCGCGGCCGCCGACGCTTCCCAAGACAAGGGCGCGCCAGTCGCAACCGATTCCACGGACGCGTCGCGGAGTTTTGATGCTTCCTTCGCCGACGCTCAAGACTTGGCTTCCGAATTGAATGTTAATAATAACGCCGTCGTGGCGCAGTCCATGAGTCCGGAATCCATGACGCCGACGCCGATCGAAAGCCGCGACTCCACGGAGGGTCGCGCGCCACAACTGTTACAAACGCCCGAGGAACTCGTCGAATTCGCGACATTGCATCGCGGTCTCGACGGCCGGATCGATTTTTCGCTTGGGTTCTCCAAGAGCGCCTGCCGTGGCCTCGAAATTACAATTAGTTCATTTGGAAACCGGAGGGTCGGCGTTCGCATTCAATCTCGCGAAGATCGTCCCATGCAAGATGAGGAAATTGAGAGATTCCTCGGCTCGCTTGCGCGGCTGGGGCTCGACGTTGTGGAAATTCAATAGCGCCGTTAGAATCGCATTTTCGCAATTCAGCAACGCTTTCTGTAATATTTCCGCAGAACGTCCGAACATAGATAATAAGCAGCGCAATTCGTGAGCCCGATTCCGCAATCTGCGCACGCATTCGATTCGAATCGCGATTTCGATTCGATGGTGAAGTGTGTGGTCGGTCCTCCGATGGTGGATTTTGCCGGGGTTTCAATTATTGCATCCGTCAGGCTTGCAATTGAAACAACGCTATTTATAGTGAACAAATCGATCGAAGGGATGTGCGGAAAACAGGCGATTTTTAGTCTTGACGCGCGCGGCGGGCCGGATCCCGCGAGCGCTGCGGGGTTTGCGGTTGCCATCGGCGGCGGAGCCAAGGACGCCGAGTTTATTATTATTTTGGATATGGCGGCGGCGAGAGCGCTCGCAAGCGCAGTGACCGCGAACATCGCGGGGATACGCGGCGTAGGCGATCTTACGGAAGCCGAACGCGGAGTCATTGAATATATATTTCTCGAATGTTTCGATTTATTACAAAAAGAAGACAAACGGCTTTCGCGAAACGTAAATATTCGCAAGTTCTTGGGCGAGAAAGAAATCGCGGATGAATTGAGAAGAAAGCGATTCTCCGGAATGACGTATGCATTGTCGATCGGCAGAGAATCGGGATATTGTTATATATGGACTCCGTCCGCGATTTCGAAGCCCGGGATTTCCGCGAATGCGCTGTCGCGGCCCGCAAGCCATGCGGCCCGCCTTGCCGTGGCGCTTCCAACTGTTACATTGTCGGAGGAGGATGCAAAACTTCTTCGGCCCGGTGACGTCGTACTTCTCGGATGCTCGTCTCTCGGGCAATTGCGGGCGCCGGCCGCGTTGGTCGCATCGTCGGGATGGCGGCTCGCGGATGCCTCGATTCAAGATAAGAATAACCCCGGGTTGAATAATATTAGTATTCGAACGGATGCGTGGAGCCCCGTCGTTTTCGATCTCCCGGAGGCGCCCGCGGGTTTTGTTACAGTCCTGCCTTTCCTCGGAGTGCTCAGCGCATCCGCCGAACAGTTACGTTCGTGGTGGGCGGGAGGTTCCTTCGAACTTCCGATGGAAACGCCCGGCGCGGTGACTTTACAAATCGGCACGGGTATCGTGCGGCATGGAGAAATCGTTTTTGAGGAATCGACAGGCCTGCTCGGCGCGCGAATCCTCAAGTGAACGCCATCGTCATGATGTATTTGTATATTCTGCCGCAAGGGAGCGCGCCGAATCCGGAGAAATCGCGCGCGCTCGACGCGCTCAATCAGATGCCTTCGTTCGGCGAATCGGCGCTCAAGACATTCGTAGTTCTCGCCGTCATGGTCGCTTTGTTATATATCACTTCGCGATTCGCGAGGCGTTGGTTGAATCCGGCGATGCGCGCGAAATCGGCCGGTATGATCGAATTGATCGACTCGCTGCCGCTCGAAGCGAAAAAGCGCCTCCATATCGTTAAATTTGCGAACCGTTATCTTTTGATAGGAACGACCGAGACTTCGATGGAACTGATTTCCGAGAGCCGCGCCAATCCGGACGCCGTTACGCCTGAACCCTCAATCCCGGTTCCAGCGGAGCCGGGACACGTATTTAATATAAAACGCAACGAATCCGAGGAAACATTATCATGATCTCCATGATCCTTCGGCAAACCGCCGTCGAGAACGCGGTGACCGCCGTGCCGCAGACGAACCTCATAACATGGCTGTTTATTCTCGGTGTCGTCGCCTTGGTGCCCTTTTTATTAACGATGATCACGTCGTTCGCAAAGATCGTCGTCGTGGGCGGCATCGTCCGTCAGGCGCTCGGAACGCAACAACTTCCGCCGAATTCCGTCATCACGGGCCTTGCATTAATATTAACGATCCACATCATGGCTCCGGTTGCGTTGATTTCGCTGCGCAATTACGGCCGGCAGGCCGAGAGTCATCGACTCGCTCTCTCGGCGCTCGTGCCGGTGGATCCAAATGAAGCGGTCGCGTTCGCGGACGAGATTCGACATCTGTATGAACCCGAAGCTCGATTTATGCAATCGGCGAACGCCATTTCGCGGCCGCTCGGCGACTTTCTGAAACGGCACGCGGCGAGAAGTAATGTTCAACTCTTCAAACAACTGCGCCAGCGCCTTTTCCTCGCATTGCCGGAATCGTCGCGCCCGGCGAATTGGAATGATTTTTTTCCCGACGACCGGAACACGCGCCGATACGTCGACCTCGCGGTCATTTACGTTCCGGCATTTGTATTGACCGAATTGACGGAGGCGTTTCAGATCGGGTTCTTGATCTTTGTTCCGTTCTTAATTATCGATCTTGTAGTTAGCAATATTCTGATGGCGATGGGAATGCAAATGCTGTCGCCGACCACGATTTCGCTGCCGCTGAAATTATTGTTATTCGTGCTTGTCGACGGCTGGCGATTGATTCTGCAGGGACTCGTCCTCGGCTACGTTCAATAATAAGGGAGCGCGCGCCATGCAGCCGGACGACGTCATTCGAATCATACAGGAAGCGCTGCTCCTCACGGTGCTCCTGAGCGCTCCGGCGGTGCTTGCCGCCATGCTCGTCGGAATTATTGTAAGCGTTTTTCAGGCCGCGACGCAGATTCAGGAATCCGCCATCTCCGCGATACCCAAGATTATTGTAGTTTACCTCGTGCTGCTGGTCGCGGGCGCGTGGCTTCTGCGGGAATTATTACAATTCTCGCTCGCGCTTTTCGAACAAATCGGAAATGTAGCGTGGAGATAGGATGAACGACATCGGCGATTTTTTGACGTCGCCAGGAGTTGCGCGATTCGGGCAACTGATATTACTCATCGTGCTCCGGTTCGTTCCGATTATTGCATTAACGCCGATTTTTGGCGGAGAACACATTCCGCGCCGTTTTCAAACGGCTGTCAGTCTTTGCATGGCCGGCGTGCTCGTGCCGGTTTTGTGGCCGACGTTTCCCGCCGCGCTCGCGGGCGAAACGCTTGCATTGTTATGTTTGACGCAGGTCGCGCTGGGCGTTTCGTTCGCGCTTGCCGTCACGTTATTCTTTGATTTCGCCGCGTTTTGCGGAGGCATGATCGACACCACGCGCGGCGTCACGTTTGCCAATGTCCTCGATCCATTGACGCAAAAACAAACGTCGCCGCTCGCGTCTTTCTTTAGTTATGCGGTGATGACTCTTTTCGTTTCCGCCGGCGGAATTTCATTACTATTCTATTCCGTCGCGGGCACATTCGCATGGCTTCCCGTCGGCCGGACGCTGACGATCGAGTATTTTGGAGAGTCTCTTCTCAACCGGTTTCTCGATCTGACGACGCGCCTCTTCGGCAGTGCGATTCAATTCGCGGCGCCGATGATCGTGCTCATGTTCGTCATCGACGCGGCATTCGGCGCGTTGAGCAAGGCCGTCCCGAGAATTGATGTATATTTTTTAAGCCTTCCGCTCAAGGCCACGGTCGGATTGGTCATGCTCTTTCTCTTGAGCGGCGCGGTGTTCGCCGGTTTCTTAAATTTAAGTTTCGACGTTCTCCGGATTCTCGCGACCGGCGGATGAACCATGGCGGACGACGACTCCAAGGAAAAACAATTCGAAGCGAGTCCGGAGAAGCTCCGCAAACTGCGCGAGGAGGGCGACGTACCCGTTTCCGCGGAATTCAACCGCGCGGTCGTTTTTGTAGGCTCCGTCGCGATTCTTAGTTTTGGCGGCGCCGGAATCCTGAGTGAATTTCAACGATGCGCAATCGGGACGTGGCGCGGCATCGGATCGCAGCCGCCGTCGAGTACACAGATTCTCGGCGCGTTCGGCGACGCGCTGCTCGGATCATTTATGATGTTGGCGCCGCTTTTTATAGCATTACTCGCGCTCGGCGTGGCGGCGGGCTATTTTCAGGTCGGAGGACTGCTGGCGCTGAAGCGAATGACGCCGCGAATGGAAAACTTGAATCCGGCGAAGTGGTTCAAGGAGGTCGTCGCGCCGCGGACACAGCTACAATTTTTAAAGAGCGTTCTGAGTTTTGTTATCGTAACAACTGCAGCCTGGATGTCCGTCAGAAGCGGTCTTGGAGAGATGATTTCTCTTGTGGATCGGAGCGCCGCGGACGCCGCGGCGGTCGGCGCCGCCATCGTCATGAGGCTCCTGATCGCGGTGGCCTGCGCGGTTCTTGCCCTCGGCGTTCTCGATATTGTTTATACGCGGATACAATATGCAAAGAAGCATCGGATGAATATCGAGGAAATGAAGCGCGGCCAGCGCGAGGACGAAGGCGATCCCTATGTGAAGGCAATGCGCAAGTCGATGATGCATGGATTGCTCGAAAGCAACATGCGGCTCACGATTGGCAAGAAAGGATCCATAGCATTTCTGAACCCAACGCATATCGCGGTTGTATTTAAATACGATAAAGACGACGCCGACAACGAGCGCGCGCCGCAATTGATAGCAAAGGGAAAGGGCGCGCAGGCGCAGATGATCAAACGCATCCTTAGTGAAAATAATATTCCCCAAGTCGAGAATATTGAACTTGCGCGCGCTCTATACCGGCTGAATCTTAGCGAGAGCATTCCCGAGGATCTGTTTGAAGCCGCGCAGGAGACGATGAAATTCGCCGCCGAGATCGCGGAGAGCGAAGGCTGGACGATCGATTGGACACGGGATCGGGACGAGGAAGACGAGTAATTCGGGCTGGCATGCGGGAAGGCGGAGAAATCCCGCGCAACACCAAAGGCGGTGCTTCGAGAAGTGGTTTGTTCCAAGACCGAACAACCAAACAACCAACAATCAAAAATCCACTGCCATGAAACTCTCCCCCAACTTCCTCCGATTGGCGTTTCCGACGGTTCTTCCGAATCCCGCGATGTTCATTCCCCACGGCCACAAGCACGGACACAAGTGCCACACGATGGCGCCCGTTGCGCCCGCGCCGCCCGCTTGCCCGATCACCAAGAACGGCAATACGGTTTCGGTTGGAAATTATGACATCACGGCGCGCCCCGACGGTTTCGATATCGTCGATCGCACGACCGGCAAATCGATCAAAGCTTCCGGCGATCCGCACGTTTCCACGAGCGACGGCGACCGGATGCAGTTCCAAAAAGATAATTTAACGTTCGATCTTCCGAACGGCGTCAAGATTACTCTTGTTCCGACGGCCGCGAATGGCGATGGAATCTCCTACCTCGACAAGGCTGCGATCATGACCCGCAATCAAGCAGTTGTTATTTCGAATATTCACGGCAATCCAACGGTTGGAGACATTCAGACGAATCCCGCCACGGTCGATGCGCAATTCGCGGACGGAACCGTGCTGCGCGCCGGCGGCGAATTGGATGATCTGTTCACGACGGGCGCGAACGCGCATGAACTGATCGGCGGCGACGCGAACGCGCGCTGGGGCGAGCGGATGCTCGACGGTCTCGGCGGCGCGAGCCAGTATCGCTTCGACGCGGCGCCCGCGGCAATCGGCGCGACGCCGGCGGCCGGCTTGCCGACCGGAAATGTTACAGATTTCGGCAGCGACGCCTTCAACACATCGATCGATAACATCTCCAGCCAGATCGGTTCTGTCGAAAAGGAACTCGATTCCGTGATGAATGATAAAAATCTTTCGGACACCGAGAAGAACGCCAAGTCGATGAAGTTACAAATGAAAGAAACGATGCTCATCCAGCAGCTTCAGCGTGTGTACGACATGTTCAGCAACAAGGCGAAGACGATCCACGACGCCGAGGAAAACGTCATCCGCAACATGCGAAGCTAAGAGTAAAAAGCTCCGAAACGCAAGAGGCGCGCGATCGAAAGGTCGCGCGCCTTTTTTTGTTACATGCGACTTGCGCTATTTCCTGGGGGATTTCCTGACGCCGCTGCCCACGCGATCCAATTGTTGAAATAACCTATCCTGAAACTCGATAAACATCTTGGCGGGGGAGTATTCTTTACTTGCGACCGTGTTTTCGAATCTCGTCCAGAGTCGCGGCCAGCGCCTGATCTTTCGAAGGAAGTGTACCGCCGGTTCGCCTTCTTCGACGCGTTTAATAATGCCCGCCGTGCTCCTCTCGAAGAGCCAATGATCCCACTTGTCTCCGTCGATATTATGTATTAATGACGCGAATCCCATGAACTTCTTCGCGAGGCCGTCGAGCGCGTGGTCGTCAAAATCGGGGGGAAGCGGAGAATGATCGCGAAGCGCGTTCAGTAACTTGCTCGCGGGCGCCTCGAACTCGCTGAGACTCCGCGTTCGAACGTTTTTCGAACACCAAAGTAACAATTCGAGCCCGATTTCAGAAGTTAAAACCCACGAAAGCAGGAGTCTCGGGTTTTCGGCGATATCCTTGGCCATTTCCCGCTCAGGTTGTTGATCTTCCTGATTGTAGTGAGCGTGAATCGCATGCGCGCAAGTCTTGAAAATCTCGGGCGCGGATACATTCAATCTGAATTTATCACTTTCGACGCGAAAGCACTGTTCGATGGTATTGGGATTAATATCCATCGTGAATCGCGCGAAGAGTTGAAGGTGTACGGCGTCCAATCTTGATATAAGTTCGTCTCTGAGCGATTCCGGGCGATTTCGAAAGTCGTCGGCATTAATAAAATCGGCCGTGAGGTGTTCCCACCGGTCGCGCATGCGGGACTTGCCCTCACCCGGCAGGTCGATTTTGACGTGTTCCACGACGCTCAGAAGCGAACTGTCTTCGCACCATTTCTTAAGTGTATCGGAAATGCGCGCGTCTAATTGTATTAATGGGCCGCGGGTCTCCAAAAGAACGCGCATGGCCGATAGCGACGCTTTTTCCGGTTTGCTGGAGTAGAGTCCCTCGAGGAGGCTCATGGCGCTCGCGCTTTGATTGTGTCGCGGCGGCCAATCGGATTTTTCCGGAAGCGCCAGACGCGCGACACATTTAATGGATATCTGCGCCAGTTTTGTCCACGCGCGGAGCGCATGTTCACTATCCGCGAACTTGCGCGCCCGCTCGATGGCGTCGGCCTGCGACTCGCCGTGGAGTCGTTGTATAAAACTAAGAAATGCAAGACCGGCGCGATCGCGCCCGATGATGTCCCGTAACAATTGTTCGGCGCCCGAACTGCTCGGACTTTTCTTAGTTTCGCGTATCTGTTCGAGCGTACCCGTAAACGCGCGGATGGACTGCGATTGAACAAAATGCATCACTGCAATCAGGTCATCGTCGGTCCTGTTCATCGCTCTCAGCCGGCGCTCGAGTTCGCTTTTAATAGCATCATTATCATAGAACCGGGACTGAATCGAGATTTCCATCAATAACGAGAGCGCGTCGTCGACCCAGTCCGCGGCATTTTTGTTCATATCCACCGCGCGCAGCGCGCCCTTTTCCTGGTAGCCCAGAAATATTAAATGCCGCAGGAGTTTGTCGTTGCGCAACGCGCCAAAAAGCCGCGCGCGCCTTTCGACAATCGTAATATCCTCGGACGCGCGCGCCAGCGACTCTTCTGTTGCATCTCGCCGCGGCGTCGCGAGCCAATTCGAAATTGCAGTTAACATTTCGTCCGACAACATCATCGGAAAATATTTGTCCTGAAAATTCGCGCGCCGCGGCGGGCCGTCTTTTCCAAAAATTCGAATTTGATGCAGCGCTTTGTCGAAATAAGGGTTGTTTTCGCGGAGCGCGGCGATCGATTCGTCGCCGGATTTGTTTAATTGTTTGATCCGCGCTTCGACAAACTTGAATTCAAGATCGGGGATCGAAAAACTGGATCCGGCATCGTCGTCGTATCGTGTAAATGTTAGCAATCCGATACGCGCGAGCGACCAGAGATCGGCTTCAAAACCGGGAATCGGCGTTAAATATACCGTGACGGGAATTTTCTTGAGGAAGTCGTCGTGGAGCCGCTGCGCGGAATTCCTGTCCATCGGCCGCGTTCGCGCGTTGAAGCGGATTTCATTTGCATTCACTTCATCGGAATCGGGTTGAACATTAAGAATGTGAATTCCGCCGTGCGTATCCCGGATCAACAGCGTCACCATGTCCTTTTCCGTATACTCGCGAATCGCGATCGTGGCTTTTGAATCGTCTCGATCGATACTATCCAGATCGAAACTTACTTTTCCGCCGAAGCGAATCGAATACCCGCCTTCCTCCTGCGTCGGATCTTTTAATTTTGTACATTCCAGCGTGCCCCGGAGATTGAATCCTTCCGACTGCGTCGATCCCGTGCCGGCGGCGACGGGCACGTGCGCGACGGGCAATCCATGCGGAACTCTCGGCGGAACGATCAGCGGGCCGCCGAGGTTCTGTAAATATATGCGCAAAGCCCGGCGGGCGCCTGTATGAACAGCGACGGTGCTTGCATCAAATCCGGCGATGGGCTCCTTGTTGCGCGCAATCGTTTGGAGGACTTCCGCGGCGACGGCGCGAAACAAAGTTAGTTTGCGTTCAAATACGCTCAAGAGCGCATTGCTAAGTTCAGGATCCGACTCTTGGGCGACCGCCACGCTTTTTTGTTCAATCGAAGTTAAATAATCTCTAAATTGTAATAATGGCGAGGGGAAAGTCGCCGGCGGAACCGACGACCAGTGCAACGGGGCCAGTCTTTGCAATGCGGGCAGGGGGCCGCCTTCGCCGTCGAGATTATAACAAAATCGCGCATCAGTACAGTTGGCGCAGGGAAAATGATTCAATTGCGCCGCATTCGCGGTGCCCGCGCCGTTCGCATCCACGTTGGATTTGACAAGCGGACGCCAACCGGCCACCAATTGATCGAATGGGACGATCGCGACGGAATGCTTGGAGTCCGGAAGTTGTGTATAAACTCCAAATGCGCGTTCCCCGCCCGCATCGCATCGATTGCAAATATACAAAAGAAAATCCAATGGTTCACGCTCGCCGCCGGTGTTTTCATTCCTCATCAGCGCTTTGGGCTCGAGCGGCCGGGCGCAGGCCGGGCAAACGGGTTCAAAGAGAACACGCTTCTCAGTACATGTAACAATTGCGCCGGGCTCCAAGCAGGAGTTGTCGCGATGCTTCAAATCCTGCCACGCGCGTCTGATTCTGACGGGCAGGCCCGATCGGCTCGTTTCGTCATTAATTACAAAAAGTCTCAGCGCGCATTCGCCGACCGTCTCGCCGCCGGGGTCGACCACGTCGGCGGTTACAAGCTGCCAGTCGGGCTTCAGCGCCGGAAGCGAGTTCGACGTGTCATCGCCCGGCCGAATGCGAAGCTGGGATAACCAGGCGGATATGGTTTTGGACATGAATTTGGGAGTAAATACTACAAATCAGCCGCGCGGAAGTGGAGCGGCGACGCGCCCGTGAATTACCGGGGAATCGTAACGGCGACCTCGGACTTTGAAGAAGGCGTTTTCGAAGGGAGAACTTTAGCGCGACCGTTCCATGCCGCGAGTCACGCTTGAATGTGAATGGTGAGCGGGTGCATTCGCCCGCGGACAGACGCTTGACGCGCACGGAGGCGCACCCTAGCGTCAGGCGTGTACTTGTCCGGAATTGAATCGCATCAGATTCTAAATAATAAACCCCGCGGAAAAACAATGTTGAATCATTCGCTACGAAGCTCCCTTGCTGGAATTTTGTTAATGTTGCCGATGATAGTGGCTGGAGTTGGATGTGTTAGCGCGGAGGAGGTTAAGAGGTCTATCGTAAATGATTCTGGCTTTGAAGCGGACCTAAAGAATAAATGGAAGCTTGAAGAAATTAGGTCCACGGCGAGTAAAGCGAAAGAGACTTCGGATGCCGCAGCGGGCGCTGTCAAGGATTTGCCAACTAAGTTTGAGAAAGTCGATTCGAGACTAAAAGATTTTGGCGACGAATTGACGGCCATTCGAAGCTCCTCCGAAAAACTCAAACAGTGGGAGAGTCAGTATAATTCAATTATTGCCAAGGTCTCGGACGCGTTTGTTAGCGTTGAGCTTTTTATAAAGAAGCAAAATGACATGGAAAAAGAGATCAAGCAACGAATGGGGCAGATTGGAAAAGACCTGGATTCGTATAGGTTGGGGCTTAAATCAAATAAGGACGATGTCGAAAGGCACTTGGATGCCGTAATCGAGAATTTTGCAAAGGCTGCTGCGGAAATGAGCAACGCGATGAACTCAATCAAGAATGAAATGTCGACTCTCAAGTCACAATCGACGACAAGTTATGATTCACTCCTCACGAGTCTATCGAATATAAATGATGCGCACGACCGGGTGACCGACGTATTTAGTACGCTTCACGATGACGATCCTTTTCTTGAATTTGCGAGGATTGTCCAAGTAAAAGATCCTTCAGGCGCCAACGTCGACGGATTGCGAACAAAATTTGAGTCATTTGCTGAAGGACATATGCAGCCTGATGAATTCAGGGATCTTTGTAGAAAAAGCCCATGGGAATCCAGTCAAGTATTATTGAAATCAGTTGTGCAAGGCGCATTCAATGCGGCCAAGGAAGCCAATACTGAGTCGATTCTTCTGAAGAGAGCGAAGTCGGCTGGCGTAGAGTTTGACTGGCTCATTAAAGAAGTATTCAAGACATCTAACCTTAGCTTTGGCCTGTCGTTTGAGGGCAATGCGTGTCCTCCAGCCTCAAGAGCGGCAAACGCGCGAGTTATTTTTAGGTTCGTGTTGGCGTGGGAAAATTCTGGCTACAAAGATGCCAACAGATGGAAATCCGAACTTGAAAAACTAGATGCAAGGATGGCCGAAGAATTGGGTATTTCCAAGACTGGTCAAGCAGGCGCTGCTAACACGCCTCCCAAAAAGCAATAAGTCGCTTCTATTTGATTGTAATTGAAATCGCCTGGGAGGCGCGAACGATTATTCCAAAGATTGAAGCTGCAACGCAACTCTTAATATCACGCGTCTGCCACGGTCGGGATCGGACGGCTGTGCAACGCGCCGGGTATAACCGTAGGCTCGATTCTTATTGTCGCCGCCGCCTCGCGCGACATAGATGAGTTTGGCGATTTCTTTTTTTTGCTCGTCGCTCAACCTTTCCGACAAACGATTCAGATCAATAGTACACCATTCCGCTTCCCGGTTGCCAACCATTGACTCCAACCAGATTGGACGTCCTAGTTCATGCGAGAGGCTCGAGCGGAAGTGGTTTAATTGGAGAATATTATACTCCCATTCAGATTCATCCGGCACAAAAATGTAATGTTCCGGTGTGCCGATATTTGCAATCTCAAGTAGCTGTGATATATCTTTCCGTTCACATTCGATGGGGAGTTTCAACAAATGCGCGATTGCGTTTCGGTGCAAGAATGGAACGCTAAAACAGTAATATAATCGATTCGATACTATTGAAGGCACGTCGATTGGTCTGTGCTTCAGAAGAAGCGGAGTGCCAAGACCGTAAAAAAATGCGCAAGATACAAGCAATCGCGCGTTGACCGCGTTGTTAGCAAGATAAAGGAGCTTCGGCATTGGGAATACAGATGTCGAAGTGACGTCATCGTCCTCTCTGCTTGAGTATTGACCGTCGGGAGCAACCTTATCGACAAGCCCGATCGTAATGCTTTCGTTGTCCGCGACAGTCTCAACCAGCCGAAACGCCTGCCTTGTTATCTTATTGAACACAACGTGCGGCGCGCCGGACCCGCTCCTGTCGGTTCCCTTATCGTCCCGGACACCAAAATTTATGTTATCGAACGATTCCTTGAAGTCCTGAGGCGACTTGGATTCCTTCGCGCGCGTGAAATACGCCTTTGAAAGATCAACGCGGATCTGATTCCAAGCGACCATGTCTCCCACTTCAATGGCCGCATTCTTCGCTTTTTCCAGACCTAGAATCAGTGTATTTAAAGTATCCTCGGACCGCGCTTGTGTGAAATAAGCCTTCATTGCCAGAGTATACAATTGAATTGGATCCGGCGGCGGCACAAATTCAACTTCGTTAGTTACTGCAATCTTCAACGCGGGCGTTGAAGCAATGTCGCTCGCTGTGAGATTGATCGAACCGTCCTTTTTCTCGTTTCCCGCCTTGGATCGGACTGTAATTGTCTTCTTCTTGTCCTTTACGATGTGAACGGATTGATCGGATTCGCGTCCGTCGATTTCCAACCAACTGGGAGCTTCGATTCGAATCGTCAAGTCATCCGAAGCATCTAAAATGAATGTCTTTGACTCGGCATTACCATTCGATTTATTGTATATAAAGCCGATCGACTCTGTCGACACCTTCCAGTCAATTTTGGGTTTCGGAGATTCAATAGGGATGGGCGGCGGCTTCTTAACGATTTCGGCGTTCAACTTCAGACTTGTTGCCGCGTCGCGTCCCTTTAGAGGCTGAATCATAATCTCCGTTTTAATGATTCCACCATCCTCCTTTGGCTCTCCGTCCGGTTCGATTGTAACATTGAATGTTTGAGTTTCATTCAATGTGAAATTATTGCCTTCGTCTCCGTCGACCTTTATCTTAAGCCAGCTTCGTTCCGGATTCAGTCTAATCGAGACCTGTACAAATTCCTCTTTTGTCGACTTTGGGCTTCCTGTAACGGAAAAACTCGCGGAACCGTTCCAATTATCTTTATCAAATTTCAATTCAAGCCCATGAACGTTCTCGACTCTCCAACCGTAAGTCTTGCCCAGGACTTTCTCGGCGATTTCTTCGACGATCTTGTCAGCGGGATTCTTAAACTCCGGAACATAAATATAACATCCCGCCGCCGCCAACCCGATCGCGAGGATTCCAATAATAGTCCTCCAGATCCAAAAACGGTAACCCCGCAGATACTTGGCGCACTTGGCGGGCGATGTATATCGAACGTCTCCGCGCAACGACGCCACGAGGCGGCCGGCGCGTTTTTTTGATAATTCACGATATTTTTCCAGAAGGTTCGCGAAGAGTAGCTTTGCCGGCTGCTTCAATTCCTGCTCGTCCGTCGTTCCCATCAACATTGCATAAAGCATCTCGGCGCCGGCGCGGCAGTCGGCGGCGGCGCTTGTGTTTCTTAACGTTCCCTTTTGGACAATTTCCGGCTTTAGGCGCGCGATCCAGTCGCGGCCGTAGCCGGCGACACGCGCCTCGATCTTGCCATTATTGGTTCGAATGAATACATCGGAGGATTCTATATATCCGTGCAGTAGTCCGTGCTTTTGCGCGAGCGCGAGAGTTTCGTAGTATGCAAAAATATGATCATACGCCCTGTCGACGGTAAATTTCATGCCGCCGCCGACTTGGGACTTGACGCTTCCGCCGGCGTGTGCCGCGTGCGCCACGGCAATGCTGTCGTCGCTCAATATTTTATAATAAATCGGCGCGTCGATTCTCCAGTCGGGTTCGCCGCCGTTCGCTTTCATGATTTTTTCTCCGATTTGAATATCGCGCAGTAACAATTCCCTGCTCCCTTTTCGCGCATACAACCATTCGTTCGAAAAAACGGTCATCACGCACGGGCGCTTGTCGATCTCGCCGGTTGCGTGGTATCCGTAGGGTTCTTCCGAATAATCCGAATGTTTACTAAAGTCAGAATTTAATTCGGCGAAATTCGGTCTGGGCTGCGTTCGCGTGGATTCGAGCTGCCGCGCCGGGACTTTCGCGGCCTTGATGCTCGGCATTGTCGCTTGAACTCTCGGCGCCTTGATCTCAACCGCTTCTTTTTTGATAACTGTATCTTTCTTCGGCTCGGAGGACGGGTCGCACAATCTTAATTCTTCCGGTTTCCAAACGCCGAGAAACTCCCGGAGTTCCGTTTGCAATTCGCCCGCGGTCTCCCATCTGCGTTTGGGATCAAAATCGATCGCGCGGAGAATGATCTCGTCGAGTTTTCTTGGAATCCGCGGATTGTGTTGACGAAGCGCGATCGGATTTCGCTGAGTGTCGCCGCCGCCGCCCGAATCCTCCGGAAACGGCATCTTTAATGTTAATAATTCATAAAGCGTGACCCCCAGAGCATAGATGTCGACTTTATAACTCGACGATTGTCCGAATTTCTGTTCGGGAGGCGCGTACCCTTCCGTGCCGATGCCGCGGGACGTGGTCCGGGCGCCGCTCGCTTTTTCGTCGCGCGCGAGGCCGAAATCGATCAATTTCGGCCGCCGGTCAATATTAATAATTATATTCGACGGTTTGATGTCGCGATGAACGAATGGAACGCCGTGGATGGCGGACACGGCTCCCGAAAGATCGATAATCGTCTGGATGGAGGCGCGGACGTAGTTCTCATGAAAATCCAGCGTCGCTTTTTCGTAGTCTTTGGATTTGTCGACGGGAGAACCGCGTTTGATCTCCATGATTCGATAAAGACTCGCGCCCTGCACGAACTCCATGACCAGATAGTGAATTCTCCCATCGCTTCCGAAATGATAAAAATCCGGAATATTAGGATGCTGAAGCCGCTTGATCGCCTCCGCTTCCGATTTGAATCGGCGCTCGAATTCGACATTGCCCGGATTGTTGCTCACTTTGAACGCCACGCGGCGATTCACTTTGGTGTCCGTGGCTTCATAAACGATTCCCATGCCGCCGCTTCCGAGCTGCCTTCCTATCTTATAATTATCAATAACCTCTCCCGAGAGATTATAAATATCGCGGTCGATCCTCTGCCTCGGTGCCGGTTCGTGTTGCGCGATTTCCCTGTCGAAGGGGGACGAGTCTCCCTTCCTCCGCTCTTGAACGGCAGCCGCGGTGGAACTGCCGGTCCGCGACGACGATGGACTGCGCAATTGTGTAATCATCAATTGCCCGCTGCGTTTTTCCGCGATTTCGAGAACTTTACGAAAATCCGCGGCGCTTACATTTCGCGCCGCGGGATCTTTCTTGAGCGCCCGACTCCAGCATTCGGCGAGGTCGCCAAAAGTCTTTGCAATTTTCTTATCAATTTGTTCCAGAAGGTACGTGCACTCGACGGGTCCCCGAGCCCACTGCTCCCACATGATGGGAGTCCATTCGCGCTGATTCGCGAAGGCGGATCGGCCAAAGAGCCACGCCGCGAGCGACGCGGCGAATGCATAGATATCCGCTTCGCGGCTCATTGCTTTATAATTAAACCAAAGCTCCGGCGCCTTTCCCGGACGCCAGTACGCATCCGATTCGCCATCTCTCAATTCATCGAGCGTCCAATCCAGCGCGGAATCGAGCAGCGAGGGACGCCCCTGCTCGAGCAAGTGGGGGGCGATGTTTCCGTGATTGCGGCCTTTTGAATGTAACAATTCGAGCGCGTCGGCGATTCTGTAGGCTTCACCGAGGGCGTCCCGGACCGACCGCTCTTCGAACGGCAGCGGCTCTTCGGGCCGCCTCGAATGAAAGTCCCGAATGATATGAATCCGATCCTTTACTTCGCGGACGTCCCGAAGCGGCGCGGCGTCTCCGAGCGCCGGATTGGTGCGCTTCCAAAGCGTTTCGCGGAGTTCGGCAAATGTTGTATTCTTCAAAACCGAACGCTTCGGCCATACGTCCACTAAATATTCTTTTCCATCCTTGTCGGTGGCGGCGCGGCGGATGCCGAATACACAACATCCAAACTCCGAGGTCGTGGCCCGGATCTCTTCTTTCAGATTGAGGTCGACAGTTGGATTCGGAAAAGCATCACTCATTGACGGGGCCGCGCATCGTAGCTCGCTCACGGCGTATGCGTCCAGATTTTGGAACGACGGCCGCATCTTCCGGCCCGCGCTCGACGCAAACGGCGCGCGCCGCGATGCGCATGAGCGCGAAATTCCCGCCATTATAACAATTTATCCAAATGAAATCGGGAGCCGGATGAACCGACTCCCGATTTGGAAAGACTCGACGAAGATCAGGCCGTTTGCCCGATTCCGAAGTAGCCGCCGACTTTTGATAATAACGAACCGACGAAGGATGTGACGGCCTTCCTGCCTTTGCCGACGAGGTCGACGTTCATGCCAAGCACATGTTTTATGTACTGTTGAACGCTCTCGATCGTCGAACTCCAGTGCTTGATGGCGAAGTTCGAGAATAACGAGCCCGCTTTGTTTTTGAGATAATTCACGCCGTATTTCGCGAGGTCCGCGAGCGGATTCGCCGCATCCGCGCCTTTTGTAATAAGGCTCGAAAGATATTGTAATATACTATTGCCGCCCGCGCCGGCTTTCTGAATCGCCGAATTGAATAATCCCGTGGCGCCGTTTTGAAACGCATTTCCGAGGACATTCTGCGCTCCGTCGATCAACCCGCCGAATTGATTGGCCGCCGTGCCGACCAGATTATTGAATACTCCCGACGCGGATCCGAACAGTTTGCCGGCAAGGCTTGTCGCGCCGCCCATCATATTACTAATAATTCCCGACTCGCCGAAAATATTGCCGAGGAATCCCGTGGCCTTGCCCGCGAGGCTTCCTAACAATCCGCTCGCGCTGCCCGCGAGATTTCCAAAGATTCCGGTGGCGCCGGCAGCGAGGTTTCCAAGCACGCCGCCGGCTCCGCCGATCACGCTGCCGAAGAGGCCGGACGCGCCGCCAAGAATACTACTAAAAACTCCGGACGCGGCCGCGAGCGGCGGGAAGAAAAAGCTCGCGATCGGAAGGCCGATCGAGAGTACGGGCTTCAGAAAGTTGAGGACCGGCTTGAGGAAATCTTTAACTTTATCGAGGCCGTCTCCGATGACGTTTGTGATCGGCTTCAATACATTTCCGAGAAGACTCGTGATCGGGCTCACCATGCTTCCGAGGACGCTGGTAATCGGACTCACGATGCTCCCGATCGCGCTCGTGATCGGCTTGACCACGCTGCTGATCGCGTTGCCGATGCTCTTGAATATCTTGCCGAGACTAAAATTTTCAACGGCGACGGATTTTCCGTCGACGATGGCCGTATTATGATCATTCGTGCTTCGCAGCTCGGTCAATTGTGAAACGGAGAGATTCTCTCCCGACAGCAGTCTTCTGAATATTTCGCCTTCGTCGCCGGGCGAGTCGATTCCATGATTCAGCGTCGCGTCGAGATGATGGCCCGCCTCTTCGTTAAAAACCTGCTGCTCGAGCGCGGGATCGCCCTTGATGGCGGAATTAATATAAATTGTGTGGCTCGCCTGATCGTAGGCCCCGGCGGCTCCGTTCATTGCGGAATTGTCAAGATACCTGACCTCGGGAAGCCACGAGAAATCGCCGTTCAACGCGGCCTTTCGTAAAGATTCCGCCGTCGCCGCATCATAACTATTGCCAAACGACGTTGCCAAAAGATTATTAAACTTCGCCGGATCGTTGGCGAGCTCGGCAAACTTTGCTTTGAAGTCCGAGGCAATGGATGCCGGAGGAGTTGCGCTCCGCGTTACGCTTGCCGGCGTGTCCGCGGCACGCGAACGAAGCATGGTTGCCGCGTTTGCGCTGAACGAGTTTGTGATGGAATTGATCATGTTAGGATTGGATTCGATTGCGAGTGAAAATGGGGGAAGGAGTTCGTCATCCACTTGTCGCGCGCCCGCCCAAAGTTGTTGCGCAGCTCCGCCGGATTGTCGAAACGGGGTGATGTTTCCTTCCGCCGCGATTGGGGTTAGTGTGAGATGCACCGCTCCGATCGGTTTGTCTGACAGTGCGGCCTTTCAACACACCCCCGTGCATTGTGAAACCTGAGGCTCATGGATGGTAAGACGTGTCGAAATCGACGCGACAGGATTGGAAAATCTGTCGCCTGTGATTATTGCATTTCCGAACGGCGCGATTCCCGCGCTGCAAGGGCCCCTTCCGAATGGTTGTATAAAGATCGAACTGAAGGGTGACGACTGGTACGTCACCGCCGGGGCGAAGGCGCGCGCGATGCTTGGGGAACGCCCCGATGATGTTGAAAAATGGAAAATTCGCGCCGCGCCCCGTCCGTCGGTCATCGAGACCAAATCGGTCGACGCGCCGCAATTGAAGCTTTTCGTCCGCGACAAGAACGTGAGCACGGCTTCTCTTAATTTTACAAATAATAATGCCGTCGTCATCGGGCGCGAATCGCCGCTGTTCAAGGAGGCGCTTGAACATGAAACAGACGTTTCCGCGCGGCACTTGGAAATATATAAGAAGGGAGACGAATATTGGGCGAACGACAAAGACAGCACGAATGGAACCTACTTGAACGATTCCGACAAACGATTGACAAAGCCGATCCGATTGAAGCACGATGACACGCTAAGAATCGGAGAATTCGCGAGACTTAGATTTTATGATATAAACAAAGCATTGGACGAGATTTCGGATGTCTCGACGACGATTCTTCCGCCCGGCCGGGTGAATTCTCCGGATGCCAGGGAGGAAGGCGAAACGACGAAGAACGGGCCGCCGAAGTCGAACGCGGCGGTTTTCTTTATTTATTTACTGATGTTGCTGGCATTCGTCGCCGTCGCGTTCCTTTTATATAAATTGTTCGTCAAATAGACCCCATGGAAACGGACACGAACAGCGACGCGGAATGTTGCGAAAAATATAAGGATTACGCGGCGGCGGTGTCCATGCAACTTGCGCGCAAACTTCCGCGATCCATCATGGCGGACGAGATCGTCGGCTATGGCATGGAGGGACTTCTCGAAGCGTGCAGAAAGTACGATGAAAATGACAAATCGGGGGCCACGTTCAAGACATTCGCGAGATATCGAATTCGCGGGGCGGTCATCGATAATGTTCGCCGGATGACGCGTTGCTCGAGGCGCGAAAAAGCGGGTGTATTAAATGAAGAACCGATTGATAATATTGTAAATTCTCCGGAATTTACATCGAACTCCGCGGGCGGAGGAATCCAGGATGCCGCTTTTCGACTGTCCAGGGCGGTTCGAAATATCGCGATGTCTTATGTTATATCCGAGTACGGAGTGGAACCCGTCGACAACCAATCGGCGGCGGAGAGCGCCGAGATTCGCGAGTTGATCGAACGCTTGAAGGAAGCGATCAAGAAGCTCTCGGCGAAGGAGCAAAAGATCGTTGAACTTATGTATTTCAAGGGACTTTCCGTGACGGAAACCGCGGAAGTCTTCGGCATCCACAAAGCGAATATTAGCAAACCGCATAAGGAAATTCTCGAGAAACTCGCGGCCGCGTTGAAACTCGGCGATAATTGATATATTCATAAAAAAAAACGCCCCGGGATTCAATGTCTTGACGATTCACTGTCCCGGGGCGTCGAGTTTGACGGGATTTGTTAAAATATCGAATCGAACGCGTTGCCGACGGCGTTCGTGATCGAGTTGAATGCCGACTCGCCCATCTGTTCGGCGCCGGAAACCGCATTGCGAATTCCGTTGTCGACGGATCCAAAGAAATTGTCCACCGGTCCGCGGATCTCCTGCGGCGCAAATGTATTAAATAGGCTGCTGGCCGCATCGACGTCGATTTCGCAACTCTTTTCTGCGATAATTCCGCCAATTACAGATCCGGCCATCGCAAGGGGAACCGCGCCCACTCCGGCGCCAAATAGCCCGCCGCCTACGGCGCCAATTCCGATTCCCGCGTCGGCGCCGAGGATGCCGACACCGGCGCAGAATGTGCTTTTGATTGGCGTATCTGAAGTGAGTCCGCCCGCGATCGCGACGGCGTTCCCAATCGGACCAAGAAGGGATTCCGCGCGCTCGATGGACTGCAGTCCGCCACGTGCGGCTTTGAGCTCGCCCGGCAACAGATTGCCGGCGGCGATATTCAATTCATAACCATACTTGGCGCCGCCGAGGAATCCCTCGAGCGGACTCAGAAGGTTGTCGGTGTTGCCGAGGTTGCGATTGATGGCGTCGACGCCGGGATTCACGATCTTCGGCGCGGCGAAAATCGTCGAGTTTGCAAAGGCATTGAACGGCGTCATTGTTATTTTTGACGCGGATTGCAATTGGGATAGGAGGTTCATGGGTTTGTTGAATGTTAGAGTAGAGGTCGGATTGTTAAGAACGAACCGAAGCCGGACCGCGGAGGCAGTTCCGGCCGTTTCGCTTCTCGCCTCGTCCAGCGCGGGTGTTGCGCGTAAAATTCGCTGCGGAAACTCCACGCAACGATCCGCGGTGTTGCCCCGATAAGATGCGCATGGACCCGCGTCGCATTCCCCCGAAGATTCATATACTCATAATCCGGCATGGCTAAGATTCAAATAACCAACAATGCGACGAAGCCGTCCGCGGCGTCGGGAGAAAAGAAGGGCCTGAACGCCTTCATGGGGTCCTACCTGGGAAACGCCCTCCTTGCCGTGGCTGCATTCCTCGTGCTTGCGCTGCTGGTGATTCGCGTGGGGCCGGGTCAAATGGACTTTCTTATTGCGACGAATCTTGCATTGTCCGTCTCCATATTTTTGGCGGCGTTGTATGTGGGAAGCACCGCGCTTTTCACTTCGTTTCCCGCGATATTATTAATATCCACGCTGTTCCGCCTTGCGCTGAATATCGCAACCACGAAACTGATATTGCTCGAGGCGAACGCAGGCAATATTATTTTTACATTTGGAGAATTTGTCGTCGGCGGAAACTTTATCGTCGGCGCCGTCGTATTTATATTGATCACCGTCGTGCAGTTCCTCGTCGTCGCCAAGGGCGCGGAGCGCGTGGCGCAGGTCGCCGCCCGATTTACATTGGACGCGATGCCGCAGAAAATGATGGCAATTGATAATGAAATGGCGCGCATGGAGAACCCCGATCCGGAGGAATTCCGCCTTCGCCGCAGCGCGGTCGACCGCGAATCCAAAGTTTATTCCGCGATGGAAGGCGCCGTCGTATTTGTAAAAGGCGACGCCATCGCGGGAATTATTATTTCACTGGTTAACATTATCGGCGGTCTGCTGATCGGCGTACTTCAGCAGGGCATGGACCTCGGCCAGGCGGCCCAGACGTATACAATATTAACGATCGGCGACGGTCTCGTTTCGCAGATACCGGCGTTGATGTGTAGTTTTTCCGCCGGCCTCGTCGTCACGCGCGTCGGATCCTCAGATTCGAGCAAGGGCTCCGCGGTTCCGGGCCTCGCCGCGGACATCGGTAGACAACTATTCGGAAATCCGCTTTCCATTTTTGTTTCCGCCGGTCTATTGGTTGCGTTGGCCTCGATCGGCGCGTCGCGGTCGTCGTTTGACGCGACGCCGTTCTGGGTCCTCGGCGCAATATTGACAATTGTCGGCGTTTGGCGATACCGATCGACCAAACCGAAAGAGGCGAAAGCAGAAACGAAAACCGAAACCATCGCGTCCGCCGGCACGCCGCCCGAGCGCATTTTGACCGAACCGAAGAAGTTGGAATCCGCGCAGCCGCCCGAACTCTCACAAATCCGGCTCGAATTTAATAGAAATATCTACGAATCCGTGTTTGGGCCGAATCGCGAGCTTGAAGCTTACAGGGTTGTCATCCGCGACGGCATCAATCGGCGGCTTTATGTTAATTTACCGCATTTTGATATTTTCCCATCGGATCAGATTCCGCCCTTTTCATGGTCGCTGTTCATTCATAATGCCCTCGTTTTTAACCAAACCATCGGGCCGATCTTTTTGGACGAAGCGCGGCCGCGATTGGATGAGCTGGGAATTCGATACATGAGAGTCGTCGATATATCCAATCAAACTCATTTAATGATTTCGCCCGCCGACCTCAAGAAGGCGGAGGAAAGCGGTCTGCTCGCACAGGATTTGGCATGGAGTATTGTAGCTTATGGAGTGTTCCAAAAGTTGTTACACAACGCGCACCGCCTGTGGGGAATCACGCAGACTCAGGAATATCTAAAAACGCTCGACCCCAAGCATACAGAACTCCGAAAAGCCGTCGTCGGTCCGAAAGCATTAACATTGGCGACCGTCGCCGACGTCATGAAGAATCTGCTGCGCGAGCAGGTCTCGATTCAAGATTTGCGCGGAATCTGCGAAGCGCTCGCGCGCCGCGACGAACCCCAGACAACCGATCATCGGAAGCTCACGGAAATGGTGCGTATCGAACTCGCTCCGGCAATCTGCACGCGGCTTGCACTGAACAGTTCCCTCCTGGAATATTATACAATCGATAACACAATCGGCGAATTCGTACAATTATTCGCGGACGGTCAAATTGGACCGTTCCACGCCGACGTCAAGGATGTCATCCAATCGATCAAGGAAGACGTCGAAAAACCCAACATTCGCAGACAGCCGGCCGCCGTGATCCTCGTTTACAACGAAGAAATACGCAGGCCGCTTCGCGAAATGATCGAAAATGATCTCCCTGGCGTATTTGTAATTTCGAATCGCGAATTCAACCCGCACACAATGCGCGAACGACGCCTCGGCGAAATTCAATTCCGGAAGCGGGAAGTGGCGACAGGATCGACCGCGTCGGGCGGGGAGCGATAAGTCGATGGGCCGTTTCATTTATATATATTGTCTGGCGCCGTTGCTCGCGGCCGCCTGCGGTTCCACGCAACGGATCGAAGCGCCGCCTCCTCGAGAATCGACACTCGCGGAGGATGCTTATAAAAGAGCATTTCAACTTTGGAAACAGTCCGAGCAGGCGAAAATTCAAGGTTCGCCGCTGGAGCGGCTCGAGGAAGTGCGTGAGGCGCTGAAGTCTTCGATTACAAACGATCCGCAGGTGCCGCGTTATCATTGCCTGTACGCGGAGATAACGAATGCAATGCTGACGTTTGCGAAAAGCCGGGACGCCGGCGGAACGAATATTACAAAAACCGGAGCCGTCGACCGAAAAAAGATCGAAGCGCTCGGCGCGGAAGTTAAGAAATATGCAAACGACGCGCTGAGGCGTTATCCAAATTGGGTGCCTGCGTGGCTCGTGCTCGGCAACCGCGCGATTCAAGATGAATCATGGTCGGAAGCGCGTGAATCGCTGACGAATGCGCTTCGATTCCTCGAGCGCATCGAAGGTTATGAAGATAGGGACGATGAATATTGGCAACAATTGGCATCGGGCGTCGCGCGGCCCGAGTTTACGATTCCTTCAGGCGCTCGAACGATGTCGCCCGGCGACAAGGGACGCTTTGAACTGATCATAAAGGAAATTAAAGAATACCTGCGCTGGCGGATCGATACTCGTAGCGAGGCAGGCTTGCCGGGAGGGTCGGGGCCGAACCTGGAGATCGGCGATTCGCAGACGCGGCGACTCCGGGCCGAAATCCTGATGGCGTGGAATACTTACGAATACGGCGAAGCGCGCCTCGTGCGCCGCACGCCCGAAAATGAAGCATCGGCGGATTTTCTTAAGAATCTGGACTCGATCGCGGATATTGATAAAAACTACTTTTTGCCGCGATACCTCCAGGCGCGCCATTGCGATCAAATTAAAGACTACGGGCGGGCTGTCGCGCTGGTGGGCGAATATTTAAATAATAAGTATCCGCTGATTTATTCCAATCCGGAATATTTACTTTTCGGCGCCGAGTTGAAAAGGAAGATTTATATAAGTTCGCATGGCGAGGGCGACTACACGGAGGCCCTCAGACTGCTCGGCCAGATCATCGGCCAATTCACCGACGACGCCGCGGCGCGGCTTTGCATGGCGCAAATCGTCTTTGAGCATGCTGTATTTACAAAAGATAAAGCGCAGTTCGACCTGGCGGAAAAGACGCTCGAAAAATTACAATCCGAAAGTCAGGCCGCTCTCCGCGACGCAATCGCTCAGCTTAAAATTAGCATGACCGGCCGGCGCCCCGAGAATACAAAAGCCGATGCATCCCCGGCCAAGGCGCCGGTATCCAACGGCAGCCGCGTGGCGCGCGACGAATTCGACGGCGCTTTCAAAGCATGGATCGCCGCATTTAGTAATTTCCACCCCGCTCAGCGCGCGGAAATGCTCGAACACGTCGATGCGGCGTTGAAGCGCGCGATGGATAACGATCCGAATCATCCGCTTTTTCTTTGCCGATACGCCGCGAATGCGAACGACATGGCAAAGCTGGCAATCGCGACGTCGTCGTCCGACAAGGCAAGAATCGATCGAATGGAGGAAAATGTAAAATCGCGCGCGCGCGCGGCGATCGAGCGCCACCCGGACTGGGTACCGGGATTTCTTATCCTTGGCGATCAGGCGATTCGTAATAATGCATGGAACGAAGCGAGAAAAATGCTGGCGGAGGCCTCGCGGACGCTGGATCGACTCGACGGATTTGAAGAAAAGGGAAATGAATATTGGAAACGCGTCGCTTCGGGCGCCGAAAAACCCGATCTGTCGGGCGATCGAAAACGGGAGAATATGGATAATGAACCGGGCCGCGGCGAGTTTTTGCATCAAATCGACGAATATTTACAATGGCGCGAAGACTACCGGACCGACGGGCAGGGCGCGTCGCGGTTTGTATCTGTAAATAATACGATGAATCCGCGTTTGCGCGCCGAAGTCGCGGTCGCGTGGGCAAAGTTGCATTTGGGGGAGGCGCTTGCCGGAACGGGCGGCTCGGAAGAAAGCGCATCTTCAATCAACGCGTTCTCGAAATGCGCTTCCGAGTTGGACCGCGCGATCGCGCTCGACAGCGATTATTTCGAAGCCAAATTTCTGAAGGCCGTGTGTCTCGAACGCTCCCTCGATTATTCAAAAGCGGTATCGCTGATCGAACCCTATCTGAAACCCGTTTATCCGATCATCGCTCACAATCCGATATATTATATATTCGTCGCGCGGCTCGAGGCTCGACTTTATGATACAAGCCGGAAGGACGAGAATTATCACCTTGCGCTCGCATTGTGCGGATTGACGGAGGCGAGCGGCGCGTTTCAGGCCGCCGCGCTCCTGCTTCACGCCAAGTTGAAATTGTCACATTCCGAAGCCGCGAAGAATCCCGAAGAATGGGACGAGGGTTCCGCAATATTAACAAAACTCAAGTCCGGAGATTTGGATCTGAGCGCGGAGGAGCGCTCCGAATTGGATCGAATGTCGTCGAAATATACAATTCGCCCGACGAAGGGAACGGGCAAGAATTGATGAAACCAAACAAGAACGCAGCCGCGTTGCCCGAGAGCGCCGAGTATCAGAAAGTCATTCTGGACGGCGGCCTCGATGGTCCGAACCCAAACTTGGAATCGGCATTCGCCGCCATTGAGAAGGGGTTGACCGCGTTTCGTGATTCAAGCCCGACCAAGCGACAACTCGAGGCGGCGCAGGAGGTTGAGGACGCCTTTCTGCTGGCGCGGAGGCTGCTGGCGACTCGAAAATTCGAGGAGTTCCATCGACTTCGAAAGAAAAGGTGAATTCAGCGCAACAGATTTGCCGCGCCATCGAGAAGGGATTTGTCCTAGCGATCCAAACCTCGAAACCCGACCACCCACGAACAAACCAGGAATACGAACATGACAAACCAATACCAACCCATCACCGTCCAGCCGGACAACGCGACCAAGTGGATGAATATTGCATTAGGCGCGGTCAACACGGGCGCGCGCGCGTTTACGGGAGTGAATCCCGGTTTCAGCGTCGGCGACACGACGATTGGCGGCGCGGGCGGCAACGGCGGCGGCCCCGACCTCAATGCTGCCAACGCACAAATGACCGAGTTGTTAAATCAACAATTCGCGGTCCAACAATTCTCGCTCTACTGGTCGACCCAGACGAATATTGTGAAGACCGATCACGACACCCGCATGAACGCCGTCCGCAACATCCGGCCGTAATCGCGATGCGAACGCTAAAATTGTTTTAATGCGCGCGCCGCCCGACTTCTTTAAGATTCTGGAGCTCGAAGGAAATTCGAACTTCGGAATCTTGGAATTTTTGGGCGAGTCCGGATACATCTTTTTGCGCCGGCACGATCTCGAGAATAATTATGAAAATGCAAAAACCATATTTCGCGCGCTGATTCACATCGCCCCGCGCAGCGCGGTTGGGTATCTCGGCGCCGCGGAGGCTTCGCTTGGACTTAACGATTACGTATCTGCGAGACGGTTCGCGGATCTCGCTCGCCGCGCGCGAAATGTCGTGAATGGTGAGATCGCCCTCGCGTACTTGCTCCACGGACGGGCATCGCTTGGGATGGAAAAACCGGAAGATGCCTGCGCCGCATTCCGTCAAGCTGTCGACGTGGATCCGTCGGGGCCGGAGGCGCGAACGTCGGCGGAACTACTCCGGCGCTTCGATGAATTCAGAGCTTGGAATTCTCCACGCAACACCTGACGCCGGTTCTTCGACAAAGAAGTCGAGCGCGATGCTCCATCCCGCTTTCGCCATTTAACTAAAACAATTAAATTATTGAACCTGTCCAGGAATTACTGCCATGACCAAGATTAATCAAACCGGCGGATCGGGATTTGTCGATCCAAACCAGGGACCAAAAAAAGCCAACGAAGCGGGTAAAGCTAAGGATGTGGGGCCGACGGGCTTTGTGTCGCCCGCGCCGTCGACTCCGCAAACTCCGGGCGGCGTCGCGCCGGCGGCCGCGCTGCCTCCCGCGCTGCTCCATGCCATGAATGCGCGCGTCAAGGAGGGTATGGAGAAAGCCTGGCCAAAGGAACGGACGCAACGCGCCGTGATTGATGAAATCCTGAATTCCGATTTTGGCGCGGGTCTTTCGAAGGGCATCGGTGAAAATGTGAAAGGCGCGTTCGAGGAACATGAAATATTACAGAAATTGGCCGACAATTTTTATAACAAAGCCCTCAAAAATCTTTAATTAAGATTCGACTTCAATATTCACACTCTTCGATTAAACGAAAACGATCTTCATCAGGCCCAATCATGCAGCCCCCCATTCAAGGCGTTAATATAAAGACTCCGGCCCCGGCCGAGCCGGCCAATGTCGCGAAACCGAACAACACGCAGTCGGTCCCGTTTCAAGCGCCGCAGGTTCAGCCGAACGCGAATCCAAATCCGGCGGATATCAAAAATGCGGGATCCTCGGCCGCGAATGCGATCATGAAACACCAGATCGCCAATGCTCCGGAGGCCAAATCGAGCGGCAGCGGACTTTTCTCCGACGCGTCGCGCGCCGACGCCCGATTGCATCAACTGCGCGAACAGGCGTTATCGGTGAATCAGGAGATTGGCAATATTGCTAAACTTCCGCCGGCGGAACGCCTGGAGCAGGGTCGGATCGCCATGGGGAAGCTGCTGGGAATTCAACTCGAAGCACAGTCGCTGCAATTTAATATTGAAATTGTATCGAAAGTCGTCGAACACGGCGTTTCGAGCCTGAAAACGGCGTTGCAGACGCAAGTGTAATTAACAAATAATCGTACAAATCCTCCGAGGAAAACGCGTCGATGTCACGAAAACCGATTCTATTATTGATTCTTGCTATCATTAGTATTGGATTCGCCGGTTGCGACGACGGCCGCGTGGCCCTGCCCGCGCTCGAGTCGGAACGCGAGGCGAATCGATTGATGATCGCGCTATTCGATTCCAATTTGAGTCCAAAGTTAACTTCCGTCGAAAAGCAAAGAAAAGTTACATGGGTCATAAGCGTCCCGCAGAGCGATTCAAATGAACGAAAGGCTCGAGACGTCATGGACAAGCTCGGACTTCCCGCGAAAGCCTATGGCGGATTTTCCGGCGCCCTCAGTTCCGGCGGTTTGATTCCTAACAAAAACTTGGAAAAGGCGCGGATCATGAATGCGATTGCCGAGGAACTTTCGCGAACGATTGAAATCATGCCGGGAGTCGTCGACGCGCGCGTTCACATAACAATTCCAGAAGACAAGGGGCCGACGCTGATCGACGCCGCGTCCAAAGCCGTCGATTCGTCGATGAAAGCAGTCGTTTATGTCAACTTAAATGATCTGTCAAAAAAGAAGAATTTAGAAGATAACGTTCCCAACCTCGTCGTCGGCGCGGTTACGGGACTTGACGCGGCGGCCGTCAAACTTGTAATCGAGGAGGTCAAACCTCCGTTAGGCGATTCGAATTCGACAAACAATGATACAAGTTCCAATAAATCAATGAACGGCCAGAAGGCCGCTCCGATGACCGAGCTCGTTCCGGGAATTCCAAACAACTTCTTGCTCGGCCTTACAATTTTCTTCACCGGCGCGACGTTGATCCTTGGAATTATAATATTACGTATGATGTTTGCGAAAGGAAAAGTGGACGCCGAAGCTCCCGCCGTTCCGCGCCGCGCGGCGCTTTAGCGCGCATCTTACACTTTCGCGGATCATAATAATAAAATCCCATGGCCCTTCCCTCCGTCGACGCCGAATTGTCACAGTCCGATTTTCGGACCCGCGCGCTATTCGCGCTGGCACTGGAGCGCGGCGGCCATGAGCGCAATCCTTTGCAATGGCATCCGAATGCACAGGTCGCCCGCGCGGAACTTCGTCCGGCTCGTGCAAATCTAAATGATGTCCTCTGGAGCGAAATCCGCGCGCTCGAAGCAAGATATAATATAATAGGCGGCGACGCCGAACCGAGATTGATGCCGCTCGATTATTATCTTCGGCGCAAACAGCTCGCACGGGTCGCCAAAATTGTTGAAACGCGGAACCGTCTCCCCGAGTCATGGAAACTCGTTGCAACGATGACCGGACCCGAAGTGGAGAATCTCATAATAAAAATCGGATGGATGTTGGCCGCGACCGCGCTCCGCAGCGTTCCAAAGGAGAATCGCGTCGCGTGGCTGCGCGCCGCGGGTTCGCAAAATATGAGTACAATTGCCGAGATTGCGAAGGCGGCGGGGGAATCCGACGCCGCGTTCAGCGAGCAATGTCGCGGAATTTATGATCAATATTGTTCGACCGCGCACGGCGGCGATTTGCTCGCATTACTCGGGCATTGCGTTCTCGTATCGGGATTCCAGACTTTATCGGACGAACACAGGGGTTACTTCAGAAAGTCCGAAAATTCGACGCTTTCGGACAAGTTTACAAAATGGTCGAAACTACAAATTACGGGCAAGTCCGGAGCGGAGACGACCGCGCGGCTCCTGCACATGGCCCTTGCGCTCGACCGAAACCATTGACCCTGAAAAAGCGTATCGAATCATGGAAAATCCACGTCCCGGACCGCAATCGAGCCGAGTTGTAAAATTCGAGAACGCCGTCGTGAGACCATTATATCAACAATCCAACCTGGTGTCCCTCGACGTGCGCAGCCGGGAGAAAATGCTGGCGGAACTCGACCATAAGATCGCGGCCGCGTCCGAAAAAGAAAAATCCCTGCTGCTCGAAGCCCATGAAAAGGCGGCGAGAATTGTTAAGTCCGCGAACGACGAAGTGGAGGCGCGCGAAATTCGTGCGATGAACGAGGCGATGGCGAAGTATTCAAATCGCTTGGAGGGAATACTCGACAATTTGGAAAAAGAAGTCGCCCGCTATCGCGATCAATTCCGGCAGCTCGTTACAAAGTATTCATTCGACATCGCCACCGCATTCTTACATAAAGAGATCGAAAAAAATCCGGAGGTTTTGATTGCATTAGTCGAAGCGGCGGTCGGAGGGGCCAAGGAACGCAAGAAAATTATCATTCATGTACATCCCGCCGACGCGGATTTCATAGAAGGCGCGATCGATCGTTTTAAACGAATCGCCGCGGGATCGGATATCAAGGTCATGGCGGACACCGAAATTCCCGCGCGAACGGCGAGGCTCGAAACGGAGGCCGGATATTACCTCGCCAACCTCGACGGCATGCTGGCGAAGCTCCGCGGCCAATTAATTAAATAATAAATAGAGAGGTGACGGATCCATGTCGAACCCAGACCAGGAACTTTTCCCATCGATCGAAATTATAACGGGGATGATGGAGCCCGAGCGGGAGGGGCGCATCGTCGGCGCGGACGGAGTGAAACTTATTGCAAATGTTCCCGATGCATATTTGGGAGAACTATATAAAATTCTGAGAAAGGACAATAGCGAACTTCTCGCCGAAGTGATCGGTTTCGACGTGAAACATGGAATTGTATTAATGCCGCTCGGCGATCTCGGACAAGTCAGCCACGGAGCGCCGGTGCGACCGCTCGAAAACCAGCCGACGATTCCATGCGGGGAATCCGTTCGCGGACGTATTATAAATGCGCTCGGAGCGCCGATCGATAAACTTGGCGAATTGAGGGGATTCGAACGCACGCCGCTGTTTGCAAAGTCTCCTAATTCGATGAATCGCGCGCGCATCGATCAGCCTATTTCGACGGGAATCCGATCCATCGACGCTTTATTAACGATTGGGCGCGGCCAGCGCGTCGGATTGTTCGCCGCGGCGGGCGTCGGAAAAAGCACGCTGCTTGGAATGATCGCTCAGAATATTGACGCCGACCGCGTTGTGGTGGCCCTCATCGGCGAACGCGGAAGAGAGGTTCGCGAGTTCATTGAAGATAATTTAGGTAAAAAGGGCCTTGCGAAGTCCACAGTTGTTGTATCGACGAGCGATGAACCGGCGTTATTAAGACTAAGAGCCGCCTATACCGCCACCGCCATCGCGGAAGCCGCGCGCGCGAAAGGCGAGCGCGTCGTTTTATTAATGGATTCCGTGACGCGTTTCGCGCGGGCGTTGCGCGAGGTGGGACTTGCAAACAATGAGCCGACTGGGCGGCAAGGATTTCCCGCTTCGGTTTTCTCCATGCTCCCCGGTCTGTTCGAGCGCGCCGGCAACTCCGAAAAAGGATCCATCACCGCATTTTATACAGTTTTGTTCGCCGGCGAGGTCCTTACAGATGACCCGATCGCGGACGAGACCATTAGTCTTCTCGACGGCCACATCGTGCTTGCGCGCGAGGTCGCGCAGCGGGGCGTGCGGCCTGCAATTGATATTTTGAACAGCGTGAGCCGCCTCTCCAACCAGCTTGTATCCGGCGAACATCGGCAGATCGTGGAAAAGATCAATATAATCATGAAAGCCTACGAGAGAAATTATAGTAACCTCAAGAAGGGCGACATTAGCGACAAGACGATCCTTCAAGCCGAGAAAATCTATGAAGGAAAACTAATGAAATTTCTGAGCCAGGGTGTAAACGATCCGGTCCCGGATTTTAAGGCGTCGGCGGACCGCCTTTTCGTTGACTTCAAAGAGTTGATTTTGGCGCAGAAACCCGCCTGATCCTCACCTCCCCGGCCTCCAGTCGATCGTATTTGTAATCAAAATGCGAGCGGCGCCGAATTGCCCGCCGCGTTCGATGAGGGCGATCATTTTGATGCCGGGTTTTAGTAAATTAAGCGTTTTTTCGGGGATCACGAGTTCGGCGCGGCCGCCGGGGCCGGCGTCGGCGACGGGGGCGACCGGCGGCATGATGGCGGGCGGTCGTAATTGTAAAGATTTATAATCGATTGGAATGTTCACTTCTTTATAAATCGATTCTCCGGGGATTCCCGCGACGAGCGACACTTTATCGCCGGGTTTTGCGATGACTTCGAATGCGAATCGCGTCGCCAATTGGCGGAGTTTTGGAATTTCAATTTCCGCTTTGGCGAACGGGGCGAGCGGGTCTTCCGATTTGTAATGTTTAAGAATACCTGCCTCCGCGAGTTTCGCGGCCACGACGCGCGCCTCGATCGCGTATCCGAGCGCCGTCGGATGGCAGTCGCGGGTGATCAGATAACTTCGCCGGGCGAGTTCGAGTTCGCGCGGCGGTGGAGGCATCGTCGCCTCGGCGGCGGACGCGCCGTTCACGGCCATTCTTAAGTATGGCGAACAGTCGGCGACGAGCACTCCCGGCCGATGCTCATATTCCATCACTAAACTGCGAATCGACTCGAAATCCAGATGATAACCCTCCAAATAGGACGCTAATATAAATTTCGCGCCCGCTTTTTCGCACGCGGCCGCCATGGCGTCGATGTCGTCGCGCATCTTTTGCGACGCGCGGTCGAATTTTACTTTTTCGTCGGGCGGCCGCCGGATTTCGAACGGAGCGACGCCGCCGTCGCGCGCCGCGAGCCGCATTTCCGATCGTTTATCGTCAATTTTAAATTCCACGTCGTCGAGCGGCCGGCCGCCGGGCCCGAGCGTGTTTCGTTTGGATTCGACGCTGCGATTGAATAATTTCAACCGCAGCATTCGCACGATTATTAAATTCTCAAATATTCCCGCGCCCTCTCCCGGCGGAATCTGCCACGTATTGTTAATTCCAGTGCGCGCGACGACCGCGGCCGGTTTTAATGTTAGTCCGCGCTTCACCTGATCCAGCACGACCCAGGACGGCGCGGCGGGCATGCCGAGATTGATGGAATGGATTTCACCGTTCGAGAGCGCCTCCACCTGTTTCGGCATCGCCGCGCCCTCGGGATTCTCCAAATACAATCCATACATATTCGAATCGCCGCAGAACACTACAACCGGCCGTCCGTCGGCTCCCGCGTTTCGAAATTCCGCGTCGCTCCGCCACCGCGCGGCCGCGCCGTAGATTTGTAATGTTCCCTCGATCAGCGCGATCGCGAACACGAAGGCGACCACGACGGTGATCGCGCGCCGAATCGGTTTACGGATTGCCATATTCGGAGGTTATCATACAAAAATGACAAACGCCGTCGATCGCGAGCGCGCACTCGCCCGCGTCCGCGCGCTCCGGCCGCGCTACGAGGCGGCGTTGCGCGAATTGCTCGAAATTCCAAGTATTAGTAGTGATCCAGCGCGGCGCACCGACATCCGGCGATGCGGAGAGGCGGCCGCGCGTCTCATCCGCGATTTCGGCGGTCGTGCGCGACTGATCGAGACTCCCGGAAACCCCGTCGTCGTTGGCGATCTCGGCGAGGCGGGGTCGCCGGCGGTCACGTTTTATAATCATCTCGACGTCCAGCCGGCCGGCGGTCCCGAGTGGACGCGACCGCCGTTTCAATTCAACGAAGTCGATGGTCGTTACTTCGGCCGCGGCGCGACCGACGACAAAGGGCCGGCGCTCGCGGCGCTTTTCGGCGCGGCGATCGCGATCGAAGCCGGCGTCCGCGTTCGCGCGCGTTTTTGTTGGGAACTCGAGGAGGAAATCGGCTCGCCGAATTTTGCCGCGTTTTTAACAAAACACGCGCGCGACCTCGAATGCCGGTGCGTCGTCGTTTCCGACACGATTTGGATTTCGAAAGACCGGCCGGCGATTCCCTATGCGCTCCGCGGCATGCAGACCGCATTATTAAAATTAGAATCGGCGGCGAATGACACGCACAGCGGAGACACGGGCGGCGTTGTTAAGAATCCGATCAGTGAACTTTGCGACGTCGTCGCGAAATGCGTCGACGCGAAAACCGGGCGCGTGTTGATTCCCGGTTTTTATGATGATGTCGTCGAGGCGACGCCCGCCGAATTGGATAGTTTCGAATCGTCCGGATTCGATCTGTCGCAATTCCGCGCGGCCTACGCCCTGAAGCGCCTCTACCACAGCGACGCGCGGTCGGTTTTGCGGGCGATGTGGGCGAGGCCCACGTTCGAGGTTCACGGCATCGCCGGCGGTTTTCAGGGGCCCGGGATCATGGCGATCGTTCCGCCGCGCGCCGAGGCGAAAGTTAGCATGCGGCTCGTGCCGAATCAGGATCCGGGGAAGATCGCGCTGCTTTTGCGCGCGCACCTGAAACACTTGAATCCGGACCTGGATATAATAATCAATGAGGGACTCGCACCCTATTCCGCCCCGTTTACCGGTCCGCACGCCGCCGCGGCGCGCGAATGTTATCAATTTGGCTTCGGCGCGTCCCCGGCGCTCGTGCGGGAAGGGGGTTCGATCGGACCCGCGCAACCGCTCTCGACGTCGCTGCGCGTGCCGATAATGTTCCTCGGGCTTTCGCTTCCGGAACATGGATACCACGCGCCCAACGAAAATTTCGACTGGCGCCAGGCGTCGGGCGGAATGTTATCGTTTGCAAAATTCCTCGAACTCGCGACGGACATCCGCTGAAATATATCAATAAGCGTATTCATAACGGGCCGTCGATTCATTATAATTAAAATTAATAAAATTCACACGTAGAATTAACACGGAGCACGATGATGCGGACCAATCGTTTTTTTATACAACGGTCATTTATACAATTCCCGATCGCGATCGCGGTTTTGGCCGGCGCCGCCGCCGCGCAACACGTGCGGGGGACGCCCGGCGACGAGGGGCGATCTCGCCTCGCGCAAGTTTCGCAAATATCGCAAAATTGGACGGTGGACGCAAACGCGGCGGGCGCCGTCTGGCGCGTGCGCGGCGACATGCCGGTCGCTTCGGAGGGAACGGAAGCGAAAGGCCGCGAATTTATACAACAATATGGCGCGCTGTTCGGAGCGGCGCCGGCGATGGGATTTGATATCATCGAAAGCGGCGGATTTTACAAAAACGGCAATGCGCGCGGAATATCAATAAAACAAATAGCGCGCGGCTTCTCCGTCGACGGCCGCGGCGTCCAACTCGCGCTCGACGAGAAAGGTAATATTACAGGCGCGCGCGGCGCGCTGTCCGCGGACGCGACGGCGATGCCCGCGCCGAGTCTTAACGAAGCCGACGCCCGCGCGTTCGCGCGCGCGAGGCTCGTCCTGCAGGGCCGCGACGCCGCCGACGTTCGCCCGGGCGCGGAATCGGTCAAAAAGATTATTAAATTTATCGATGGCGCGGCGCATTATATTTATCAAGTGACTTTTGTATTCAAAAAAGACTGGACGCCGCTCGCGCTCGAAATCGACGGCGTCACCGGCGAAACCGTCGCCGTCTTCGAAAACCGCGACTCCGGAACGGGCAAAATGCCGTTTCAAGGACAGAATTTTGCATTCAAGACGGGCAGCGGGAAAGGTAGTATTTATTCAAATGTCGCCGCGGCGCTCGCGCAAAAGCAATCGTTAAAATCGCTCCCCGAACTCGGCATCGAGGACGCCGGAACCGGCACGCCCGGAATCAACGGCACGCTCTTCGGCCGGTTTTCCATCGTATTCGACGCCGGCAGCAACGACGACTTCAGTACAAAACACGTGTTCGATTTTGATAGTACGGATCCGATCGAGAAGGATCTGTTCGATCAGTCGAATATTTATTTTTGGATCTATCAACAGGCCGCGGCGCTGACGAAACTGTTCGGTCCCCTGCCGACGGAATATACGATGCCCGTGATTGTGAATGTTCCCGGAATCGAAAACGCGTTCTTTTCGCCCGGCGACGCGGGATTGGGATTCGGAAACGGATTTATGTTATTTGGAGATCTGTCGCAGACAACCGGCGATCCGATGGACGATTACTCGCGCGACATGACCGTCGCGGGACATGAATATTTCCACGCCGTCGCCGACGGCATCGGCATGCAATTCGGAAATTCGCCGGTCGACAATCCGCCCCGCGCGGTGAACGAAGCGATCGCAGACTACTTTTCGGCGACTTTATTTAATGATTCGCGCGTCGGATCGGTGATCGCATTCTTTCATTTCGGACCCGATCTCGGACTCTCGCCGGACTCGATTCGCGACCTCGGCGCGGAGCGCGTGTTTCCGTTGGATTTAACAATTCAGACCGGGCAGACCGGCCTTCCCGAGGAACACGAGGCGGGACTCATCTTCGGCGCGACGCTCTGGAGGCTGCGCACGAAACTAAAGAAAGCGATCGCCGACGATGCGATCTCGCACAGCATGGCGCAGTGGCCGCAGACGACGAACGACGTCGGCTTCGCGACCGTGGATCAGAACAATGCGCAGGCGGCGTACGGCGCATTTTACAATTCGTGTTTGCAAACGATCCTCGACCGGATCGCCGCGACCAAAGGCTTTCCGACGATGATCAAAGCGTTCGCGGCAATGTTACCAAACGGCGCCATCGGCAACGAAGACGCCGGCACGGCGCTTCCGATCGACGCGACCACGGGTGGATCTATCAATTACGATTCTGAATTTCTTTTCGGCGTCAAACACCACGCCGTCAGGCTTACTTTGAAAGTCGGCCAGAAAATTGATATCACAATTACAGGAAATATACAGGATCAAACGCAAGTCGGCTTCGACATCGTCAACAGCGCCGGAAACTTCGCTTTCCCAAATCCGCTGACGATCTTAAATAATAACCAAAAAGCCAGCCGAAAGGGCATCTTCACCAACGTCGCCGGAAGCTACGATTTTGTGTTTAAGAATCTCGGCGCGAATCCCGGAAGGTATAAGTTACAGTTGAAAGTGACGAAGTAGGCGCGTCGATCGTTAGTGTTAACGCTTCGAAGACCAATCCTCAATTAGGATTCCGGGTACGCGATTCATGTGGTCGCGGTTTGCCGAAACAAGCACGGCTCCGTACGCCAACGCATGCGCGGCGATCGCCGCGTCGAAGTCTTCAATTCGTCCGCCCTTCTTTTCCAACGCGGCCTTGATCGAACCATAAGATTCGCTTACTTCGTCCGACCAGTGCGCGCGTGGAAACTCCAAACGAAGCACGTCAAATTTCTCCCGCAGGAGTTCCCGCCTCTTCGAATTCGGAAGGCGGTTTATTCCATAAGAAATCTCAGCGAGGACAGGCTGGGGAATCGCTACGTCGGCCCTTGAAATTGTTCTTAATTTATCCAAGACTCCCAGGTCGCCGCGCATGAACTCCGAGAGCGTATTTGTATCGAGTATGTATTTCACAATTGTGGCGGTTTCTTCGAAAGGCGTGCATTTTTTATGGCTTTCATCATCTCGTCAACCGCGCTTGAACTGGAATCGTCGATGGCGCTGAATCGTTCGAAAAACCCTGGTGACCAATCCAATTCCCGGTTCATCTCATGTTCAAGTGCCTTAACGATGATTTGATTTCGGCTGACGCGCAAGGCCCTGGCGCGGCGATCGACCGCTTCGAGCAGTGGTTTCGGAATGTGGACGCTTGTGGCCATGAGTATATTTGAGAGTATATTTGCTCCGGGCGACTTTCGCAAGGGCCCATTCAGATCCGGCACGTCGCCTGCCGGTTCAGCCGTTACGCGCATGTAACGATTGGCGGAGGTCGGCGCCGCGCGTTCATAGGCGATGCCGACTGGCATCGCGCTTGTCATGACGACCGTGCATGCGGCCGTCGCTCATGCTCCTCATCGCGTGCGCCGGAATCGTTTTATTAACAATACCGGCGTTCCGGTTTCCGTTCGATCCGGACGAACATTTATTATTGGGGGCGGTCGACGGCACGACGCAGTGGATGGGAACGCCGGGCGATGTGTATCATTTCTCGAGCGGCGAACCGGCGGATGTCGCGGGGCGCGTTCGCGCGGGAGCGTTTCCGTGGTTCACGGCGCCGGATTGGAAATATGCGCTCTGGCGCCCGCTAGCGAGCGCGAACTGGGCGCTCGATCATGCAATATTCGGAAACGCGCGAGCGGGATATCAATTACATAATTTGATTTCTTATTTATTACTGATCGCCAGCGTCGCTTGGTGCCTGCGTCAGTCGCTGGCGCCGCGCGCGGCCGGCCTCGCTTTAATGATATTCACATTTCATCCGACGCACGCGGAACCGCTCGTCTGGCTCTCCGCGCGCCACACGATCGACGCCATGATTCCCGCGGTCCTCGGACTTGGATGTTATATTCGTTGGATCGGCGGCGGCTGGCGGCCCGGTATGTGGCTCTCGGCGGCATTGTTTATTATGAGTATGTTCGCCAGCGAAGCGGGAATACAAACGATCGCGTTCGCGTTCTCTTTTACGCTGTTCGGAATCCATCCCGGCGGCGCGCGGGCGCGCGGTGGTTTATTATTATTACTATTATGCGTTGGCGGTTACACCGCGATCCACCGCGCGACCGGCCACGGCGTGCGCGACTGCACCGGCTATACGGATCCGATCGAGCATCCGCTCGACTTTATGATAAACGGATTCATACAAATACGCGAATGCTGTGCGAGAGCGATTCCCGGCCTCGCCTCGCTCGGTCTGGGCGCGGTCGGCGCGACGGTGTTATTAATACTAATGGCCATCGCGCTCGACGGGCTGCCGGGCGAAAGTTTGAAACGCGCGGCGTGGTGGCCGGCCGGGGCCGCGCTCTCCGCGATGGCCGGCGGCGGAGGCGTTCCGGAGGACCGAATGTTTATGTCGCCGAGCCTCGGATTCGCCGCATTCGCGGCAAGCGCGGCGGCGGCGGGATGGACATTGTATCAAAAACAATCGGCGGCGCTGACCCAGACGCGCAAAATAGCGCTACTTTGCGGCGGCGTTTTAGTTATGATACAAATCTGCGCTTCGCCCGTCGCATTTGGCACGGCTATTTTTAATATCGGCGCCAACGTGCGCCGCCAGAACGCCGTGGTGTGCTCGGCGGGCGTGCCGCCGGCCGCGAAAGAAGTGTTTGTTATCAATTGTCCGGAGTGGCTGCTCGCGGCCGTGGGCGGCGACGTCCGCGCGCGCGCCGGCGAGCAAGAGTACGTACCCTGGCGCACGCTCGCGCTTTCGCGCGGAACCTTTCGATTCACGCGCGCCGCCGCGGATGGGTTCGAATTACAATTACTGGACGGCCGTCCCATGGACGTCAGCCGTTTTCGTAATATTAACGATCACCCGCTCCGCGTTGGCGACGAAATCCAATGCGGCGCGTTTCGTATAACTATAGAAGAAGCGGCCGGCGGCGCTCCCGTGCGCATCGCATTTTCGCATCGACTCCGCCTCGACGATCCCGCCCTTTGTTTTCTCCGCGTCGAAAATAAAGTCCTCGACCGATTCGCGATGCCGTCGGTGGGGGAGTCGGTGCTGATTTATAATGAATGATGCGGCCGGCTTGAAAAATGATCGAATTTATCATGCATTTTCACGTCCTCTCTCTTCGCGCCGCCTCGGCGAAAACGCGTTCATACAATTCCGCGGAGCGGTCCCACGAGAAATCACTCGACATGGCGTTGTGGCGGAGTTGTAATAAGCGGTCTTTATTAGCATATGCCGCGAGCGCGCGCGAAATTGCGTTGGTCAACATGGACGACGCCGCCGCGAGCCAGACGTCGTCGCTCATGGTAGACGGCGTCGGAAACGTGAAACCGTTGCCGGAGTCTTTATATCCGTCGGCGTCGCGGATCGTGTCGGCGAGACCGCCCGTCCATGCTACAATTGGGAGCGTTCCATAGCGGCACGCGATCATCTGGGCGAGGCCGCACGGCTCGAATTTCGAAGGCATCAAAAAGAAATCGCTGCCGGCGTAGATGCGTTTTGCCAATAGTGAGTTAAATTCCAGCGCGCCGCCGACGCGGCCGGGAAACCGGCGCGCGAGATCCTTGAACGCATTTCTGTAAACATCCGCGCCGTCGCCGAGGACGGCGAGTTGCGCGCCGCGCGCGAGGAACTGCGGCATCGCGTCGATCATCGCCTGCACGCCCTTCTGTCCGTCGAGGCGGCCGACGAATCCGAAAATCGGCGCGTCGTCGGCATCGTTTAACTTCAATTGCGCGCGCAGCGCCGATTTGTGGCTTTCTTTTCCGCTCATATCATTTATATCAAAAACCGGCCACGCGGAGCGGTCCGGCGTTTTTTCGACGCGGGCGGGATCCCAAATCTCCGTATCGATGCCGTTCAAAATGCCGACGAGATCCTGCGATCGTTTGCGAATCACGCCGTCGAGCCGGCAACCGAGCGCGGGCCCCTGAATTTCATTAGCATACGTCGGGCTGACGGTGCCGACCATCGTCGACCATAACAATCCCGCCTTGATCATGCTCGCGAGACCGTAAAATTCGAGCTGGTTCGCATTAAATAACCAATCGGGCAGTCCGAGATGCCGCAGCCACGATTTATCAAAAACACCCGGATGCGCGAGATTGTGAACTGTAAATAATATTCCGGCGCGCGCCAGCGGCGTGTTTTTGTATCTTAACGATCGGTAGAGCGGGAGCAGGCCCGTCGGCCAATCGTGCAAATGGATCGCGTCGGGCGCGCGCCCCTCGATCGCCATCGCCTCCAGGCAGGCCAATGCAAAGAAACCGAATCGCGCGGGATTGTCTTCATAACTTCCGTACGGTTCGGGTTCGCGTTCATACAATTCCGGGCAGCCGACGAGATGCACCGTCACGCCGCGCGAATGCACGACGTCGAGCGTCGCGTGGTCCGGCAGCGGAAACTGGCGAACCGCGACGATGCCCTCGCGGACGGCATCTTTTGTAAACTTCTCCGCGATCGATCCGAGCCGCGGAATATAAATTTCAACGTCGTGTCCGCGCTTCTGCAGCGCGCGCGGGAGCGAACCCACGACGTCGGCGAGACCACCGACTTTAATGATCGGATCGCACTCGGGCGCTACAAAAGCGATGCGCATTTTAATTATATACTACTTATTCGACTATTTCTTCGGTTTCGGCTGCACGTTCTGCGGCTGTCCCTGTACTTTCGGCACGGCGGGAGGCGCGAGGCCAGGCTGCGCCTTGTTCACCGTCGCCGACGCCGTCGAGTTTGGATTATAAACTTTCATTGCCTCGGGAACCCACCCGTTTAATTGCTGTATACGCGTTTCGTGCGACGGGTGCGTCGAGAGCAGCGCCGGCGGTTGATCGCCGCCCAATTGTACCATTCGCTCCCACAGTTTCGGCGCCTCGCGCGGATCGTAACCGGCCTCCGCCATCAGTAATATACCGATGTGATCGGCTTCGCTCTCGTGCGCGCGGCTGAATGGTAATAAAACGGCGACCTGCGATCCCGTGCCGAGCGCGGCCATGACCGTGTCGTGCGTCGTCTGATCGGTTTTTGATAATCCGAGGTCGGCGAGCCCGAGCGCGATCTGCGCGCCTAATTGTTGTGTCATGCGCTCGCCTCCGTGGCGCGCGACCGCGTGTCCGACTTCGTGCGCCATGACGACGGCGAGTCCGGCTTCGGATTTTGCTACAGATAATATTCCGGAATACACGCCCATTTTTCCGCCGGGCAGGCACCAGGCGTTCACTTGCGATGATTCAATGAGCGAAACCTGCCAGTCGAAACCGAGCGGCTCGCCGCGCTGTTGCGCGTCGCGATCGGCCGCCGCGGCGATGCGCGAGGCGACACGCTTCACCATTTCGGCACTCGAACCGGATTGTACAATTTTCTCGGCGCCGAGCACCTCTTGATACGCCTGAAATCCCATTTGGTTTTCGGTATCTTTGCCCATGATGTTCATTCGCGAGCGTCCGGTGTACGGGACCGTGCTGCAGGCGATGCCGGTAAATGATAATATAATAATAAGGGAAGGGAGGAACGGCCTGGTTTGATTTTTCATTATATTTATAAATAAGCGACCGGGATGCACGGATTATTTTGCCTGCTCCGAACCGCCGAGACCGGCGCGGAATTCCTTCGCGACGCCGGGCGGAAGTAATGTTAATAATCTCGCGGCGCCGGGACTTTCCGAATCGTCCGAAGGCGGAACGAGGAATCGCATACGATAGCCGGCGCCGAGGCCGCGCGCGAAGGGTCCGATCTGATCGGGCGGAAAATTATTGACGACGCGCTCGATCAGCCAGTCGCCCGGCGTGAAAAATTCGTTAACTACAATTCCGAGGCGGAAACCCATCGCGAAACAGACCTCCGCGCGGTCGATCGCGGGCGGCAGACCCGAGAGTCGCTCCGCCGCTTTCGCTCCGTCGAAAAATCGAATGCGACGCGGCGCGCCGTCGCTCACCACTTCGAAGAGTCCGTGGCCGAAGCCTCGCGCGAGCGCGCGGCCTTCGGCCGGGTTCGCGGCGCGCGCCATGAACGCGGAGGCGGCCGCGGGCGCGTAGGTTTCGCCCGACGCGAGCGCCGAGGCCGCGGCGACGCATCCGTATATTTTATATTCCGCGGGAATTGTATGAAGCCATTGTAATAATTTCACGGCGTCGCCCGCGGGCGGCATGCCGACTGGAACGCGCGGCGGAAGATAACGAAGCGGCCACGTCCATTCGGCCGAATTGTCATATTTACGAATGACTTCCATCACGCCCGCGGCCGTCGAGCGCTGCCAGAGAAACGACTGCATTCTCGCCGCTTCCTCCGGATTCGCGCCCGCATTGTAATCATTTATTGTAAAGTTCTCGCGCACGCGCGGGTCGAGCGAGGCAACCATGAAATGCGAATCGAATTCCTCCCAGAGCCAGCCGCGGCGCGCGGGTTCGCGGCGAATAATATTTAAATCCCAAGTATAAAGCGACCCCGCGATGCCGAGCGCGAGCGCTGGAGCGAGAATACAAATAGCCAGCGCCTTTTTCCCGGAATCGAAAAACTTCGCCGCCGCCGCCGCGATCGGTAATAATAAAATTGGAACGACCGGCAGCGCGTAGCGCACTTCGAGCGCATTTGTTAACGAATCCTCGACTTTGAAATTGCTCGACGAGATTCCGTACACGACGGAAAAAACCAACGGGTACACTACAAAAAATCCGGCGGTCGCGAGCGCGCCGTGGACGATCGTCAAACTTCCGGATTTCGCGTCCGCGCCGAACGAACGGATCCATTGAAATAATAAATACGCCGCGCACGCGTACGCAAATAACAATTCCGCATCGGCCATCCACCGGTCCGGCCATTGGAAAGAATACGCGAAACCGTCGCGCCAGAGCCCCGCGAATTTACCGATCATTCCCGCGAGCGAAGCCTCCTCGCCGCCGAGGTGCGCGGTGGGGCTCTTGCCCCAGAGCGTGAGCGCGCTGCAGGTCGTGTATTGATATATCAAAACCGCGGGCAGCGCGCCGAGCGCCGCGCCGGGCAGGAATCCAATAAATAGTTCCTTCCAAAACCTAATTTGTACAAATCGCGGAATCGCCACGAGCGCGCTCAACGCGGCGAGGGCGGCGATGCCGACGGTCGCTTGTAAATGAAATCCCACGGCGAACGCGACGCCGAATCCCGCCAAAAACGCCGCGCGCCACGCGGGTCGCTCGCGCGACTCCACCCAGTCGAGCGTGTATGCCGCCGCGAAGAATATAAATGGAAGGCTTTCGACGTGATCGCCGTACGAGAGCACGGCCATTTTTGCAAATCCCGGCGGCGCGAATGCAAACAATAGCCCGCCGAACACCGCGACGCGCGGACCGAGGCGTTTATGTAATAATAGCATAAACGCCGCGAGCGCGGCCAGATGAAAGATCGTCCCTGCCATTCTTAACGAAAAAGTCGTCGGGCCGAGAAGTTTATAAAACGGCCACGCGATGTAGCCGACGTAAATCGAACCGGGGACGTGCGGAATTTCGGCGATGTGCCGCGGCCAGAGCGGAAGTCCGTCGGCGAGCGCTTTCGCGACGCTTCCGCGGTAAATTCCCTCCGCGTAATTTTCGTCGACGCGCGATAAGTTGGTTCCGATTCTTAATAATAACGAGCAAAACGCGATGATAAACATCGCGCGCCACGGAAATCGTTTGGTTCCGATATCGCTCATGCTGAATTATTATATTAATATTCGCGCGGCGCGGCGGCACGGCCGCGCGGCCGCCTTTTGGCGAGCGCGCGATTCGAATCGACGTTTGAAGAGGTTATGCTCGGCGCATGACGCTTCTCGATCGATCGCTTCGCGATTTGCTTTCAAGTCTGGCCGCAAAAACCCCGACGCCGGGCGGCGGCTCCATCGCCGCGCTGAACGCCGCGATGGGGGCGGCATTAGTATCCATGGCGGCGCGATTTACGGCGGGAAAAAAGTATGAATCGGTCGAGGCCGACGCGCGCGCGGTGGCGGAGGCCTGCGACGCGCTGCGCGAACGCGCGTCGGCGCTCGTCGACGCCGACAGCGCCGCGTACGACCACGTGACCGCCGCGTTCGGACTTCCGAAGAACACCGACGCCGAAAAAGCGGCGCGCACCGAGGCCGTGCAGAAGGCGCTGCGCGTCGCGATTGCCGTGCCCGCGGAAACATTGGATGTATCGATGAAAGGGCTCGCGCTCGCGGCGGGATTCGCGGCGAAAAGTAACAAAAACCTCGCGAGCGACGTGCTCGTCGGCGCCGGCTGCCTGCTCGCGGCGGTCGAGGGCGCGCGCGCAAATGTAAGAATCAACGCGGCGTCGCTCGCCGATCCGGCCGGCGCGCGCGAATATATCCAATCGGCGAACGCGGCGTACGCGCGCGCGGCCGAACTGCACGCCGCCGTCCGCGACGCCGTCGAGCCGACGTTCGCGCCCGCGAAATAGTATATTAAACGATGCCTAGGAATCGACCCGTATTATTAACGATTCTCGACGGTTTCGGCGAACGCGCCGACGCCGAATGGAACGCCATTCGAAAAGCGCCGGCAACTAATATATTAAATTGGCAGCGCGAATTTCCCTCGACGCTGCTTTCGTGTTCGGGCAACGAAGTCGGACTGCCGCTCGGGTTGATGGGCAATTCCGAAGTCGGCCACACGAACATGGGCGCGGGGCGGATTGTATGGCAGGAAATCACGCGCATCGACCGCTCGATCGCCGAGGGAAAGTTTTATGATATTCCCGCGTTCACCGACGCCGCCGATTCGGCGCGGAAGAATAGTAAGAAACTGCATTTGTTCGGTTTGGTCTCCGACGGCGGAGTACACAGTTCCGACCGGCACGTGCGCGCGCTGCTCGAACTTGCGAAGCGGCGGGGATTGACCGCGGATCGCGTTTCGATTCATGCATTTCTCGACGGGCGCGACACTCCGCCGAAAAGCGGCGCCGGTTATCTCGCCGCGCTCGAAAAAAGTTGTAAAGAGATCGGCGCCGGCGCGATTACAACCATTATCGGGCGATACTTTGCAATGGACCGCGATAAACGATGGGATCGCGTAAAATTAGCATACGACGCGCTCACGCTGCGGGCCGGGGCGCGCGCGGGCGACGCGGCCGGGGCGATCGCGGACGCGTACGCCCGCGGCGAAACGGATGAATTTGTCAAACCGATCGTCGTCGGCGATCCCGCGCGCGGCGCCATCGAGGACGGCGATTCTGTAATATTCTTCAATTTCCGCGCCGACCGCGCGCGCGAGATCTCGAGCGCGTTTTTATTCGATAACTTCGACGGATTCGAGCGCGCGGCGCGCCCGAAAGTTCATTTTGCGACGATGACGCGCTATCGAGAGGATTTTCCGTGCCCGGTCGCGTTCGCGCCGCAGAGTTTAAAGGGTAGTTTTCCGGAATTGATATCGTCGCACGGAATTACACAATTAAGAATCGCCGAGACGGAAAAATACGCGCATGTTACTTATTTTTTCAACGGCGGAGAGGAAAAGGCGTTCCCGGGCGAGGATCGCGTGCTCGTGCCGAGTCCGAAAGTGGCGACGTACGATTTGAAGCCTTCGATGTCCGCGGAGGAAGTGACGGCAGAGTTATTACAAAAAATCGAGGAGGACCGGCACGGCGTCATGATTCTTAATTTTGCAAATCCCGACATGGTCGGCCACACGGGAATTTTCGAGGCGGCGTGCGAAGCCGTCGCGACGGTGGACCGTTGTCTCGGCAAAATTGTGGCGGCGATTCGTAAGAAAGGCGGCGTCGTCGCGATCACCGCCGACCACGGGAATTGTGAACTCATGCGCGACCTCGTCACAGGCGAACCGCACACCGCGCATACCACCAATCCGGTGCCGTTTATACTGATCGGCGATGATTATAAAGGCGCGAAAATGAGAGAATGGGGCATTCTCGCGGACGTGACGCCGACGTTGCTCGACGTCATGAAATTACAAAAACATCCGTTGATGGACGGGAAGAGTTTATTATTGTAGAATGGTTGGATCGGGTGGCATGGAGCTTGCCTTGGGATGAGCCATGCGCATTCTTAAGTTTGTTGGAGCCGTTTGCGCGGCATTTTTCGTGAATAACTTCGGCGCCGCGTGCGCGGGCGCACAGGAGGGGAGTGCAGAGTCGCACGCGGCGGCGATGGTGGAGAACGTAGGGCAGTGGGACTCGGCGGCGCGTTGGCGGAGCGGCGCGGGCGGATTCGAGGTTGCCGGCATTGGCGGTGGATTTGTTATATCGACCCGGCGGGAATCGGAGACGAATAATGTAATCTTTATTTTCGAGGGCGCGTCCCCGATTTGGGCGGCCGAATTCGGAGGCGCGACGAACCAACATAATAATTATATCATTTCGGGAGAGCGCGGACGGTGGAGTCCGAGGGTGCCGGCGGCGGGGGAGTGCCGGATGAAACAATTCTATCCGGGAGTCGATTTGCGCGCGCATTTTGATCATGGCACATTCGAATTCGATCTGTTTTGTAAAGATCCGCGCGACGCGGAAAAAGTTATTTTGCGCATCGACGGCGCGGATTCGATTGCGGTGGACCCGTCGGGCGATTTGATCATGAAGACTGCATCGGGCGAACTCCGGCAGCATGCGCCGGCGTCGTATTGGTTCAATAACGATCGGAGCGTGTCGCGGGCGAATGTTACTTATTCGGTTTCCGGCGCAAACCGCGTTTGTTTACATGTGGATCGAGAGGGCGCGGGACGCGAGTTATTGATCGATCCGTCGATTACATTTTCGACGTTTATGGGTTTTGGCATGTTCGCGATGGATTACATCAGCTTTACGGCGAACGACGCGGGCGAAACGGCGAGTGCCGTCGAGACAAATGCAAACTGGCTCGCGACGACGCCGGGAGTCTACGGGCCGACGATCAAGGGATCCACGGATATATATATTCGTAAATTGAATGCCTTCGGCGGTGCGATGGTTTATGAAACGTTTTTTGGCGGTAATGGCAAGGAGGAATCGCCGCTCGTAGCCATGGACGGACCGGGAAATGTCTATATGTGCGGCGCCACTACGTCAATTCACATGCCAACGACCGCGGGCGCGCCGTGGAGCGGATCCGGACAAGGCACTTTTATTAGTAAACTAGATCCAACGGGCAGTACCCTGCTCTTCTCAACCTATTTCTCGAACGGCGTCATCACTCCCTATGCAATCGCTGCGGATGCCTCCGGAAACGCATTTGTCACGGGATTGGCATATACAAAAGGTTTGCTCACGTCGCCGAATGCCTATAATTCGACCGTATCGACGAGCGGATATTCTATGTTTACAACAAAAATGGATACAGTAAATTCGAGCCTCGGTTTTGGCACATATTTCTCTACGAGCGCCTCGGAGGCTGGCTACGCTCTGGCGCCCGACGGCACTGGCAGTGCTTGGATACTCGGCAGAACCAACTGGACCGCGATGCCGACCACGCCGAATGCCATCGATCTAACGAGCAATGGCACTTATGACGAGTGTCTAATAAAATTCAATCCGCAGGGAACAGCGCTCGACTACGCGAGCTGGCTCGACTTCGGCGGCGATCCCGGCTACGCGATTAGTAATCGGCTCTTTTATCACGATCCGTTTCTTTATATCTATTTTAGCGGTTTTTCAAGTCTCCCCGCGACGACCGGCGCGTATTTGCCCGCATGGACGGGTTCGGCAATCATGAAAATCCATCCCGCATCCGCTACGATCGTATTTGCGACGTATGTCGGAGTCACAACGGAGCACGCGTATTGTGGAATTGATGAATCTGGAAGTTCATATTTTACGCGCACCGCCGCGATTGCCGCAGCGCCGATGCCCGTAACCGCGGATTCGTTTAAGACATCGGTCACGGGATTGAACGACGGGCACATTATGAAACTGAATAACACGGGCACCGGGCTCCTCTTCGCAAGTTACTTCGGCGCGGATCTTGACGATGGGTTCGGTGCGTGCGCGGGCGTTGGAAATGATAGTTGCATCGTGTCGGGTTATTCGAATTCTCCTCTGTTCCCAATCACTCCCGGCGCGTTTGATACAATTGCAAATAGCTATAAAAACACAACGGTGCGGCTCTCATTACCATCCGATCCGTATGGCATCGCGCCCTTTGGCAGCGGAACGCCGGGTTGCAACGGAGCCAACCGATTGAGCGTCAACGAACCGCTCGCGCCGCTCGCGGGCAATCTGCAATTTATTTGTAATCTCGCGCCAGCGAATGCGTTCGGCGCGTTGATCATTAGCGATCAACAGGATCAGTTCGGATCCGACAGTCTCGGTTTGGGCGTGCTTCTACACGTCGGCCTCAACACTACGAATATCCAGTGGCTCGACATGCACTCCGACGCCTTCGGCACCGGCTTTACAGATCCGCTCTCCATCGCGGCCGGAGCCGTGTCGCCCGGCCAGTTGTTGTATGCACAGGCGTTCTGGCTCTGGCCGTCCGGCACATGCGCGCCGTCGCCGTCGGGGCTGAGTTCGTCGAATGGAATCGCGATCACAATTCAGCCATGAATCAGAATTGTTCCTCGATGCCAATGTCGGATATACTATTAATGTCCTTGTTCTATTTGCTCAAACACCCCCGAAGCCGACTGTTCAATAGCTCCGCGCGATGAATTATTTAGCGTTTGCCGCGTTTGTGGTGCAATTACTTCCGGTGCAAATTGCGTTGTCGCCGTTAATCGGCGAGAGTCCGACGGCGACCGAATCGCGGCCCCGGCCGTTTTTTACAGAAAGTTTCGATAGCGCGCGCGCGCGGTCGGGCTTTCATGTTTCAAGCGGAGGCGTTGATACCACAATTTGTGGGAACAAAGTAATGTTAGGCATGACGGCGTTCGATGGAAGTGACGGTGCGCCACGCGCTGGTCACGTCATCGCCTTGACATTTGAAAACGCATCAACCGAATTATGCCTCACGGGAGCCGATCCCGCGAAGACGCGCGTCAGTGCCTTTCGTGGAAAATCGGCCAATTCATGGATCCCGTCGATGCCCGTCTTTCACGAAGTCTGGATGTATCATTTATATCGCGACTTGGATGTACAATTCGAGATTCGGGATTCCGGGTTGGAATATACACTCAATCTTGGATCGACCGCCGATCTGGATCAATTCGTTACGAGGGTCGACGGCTCGACGGACATCCGATTGGATCAGTGTGGCGATCTTATGATCGAAACGCCTCTTGGCTCCATTCGCCAGTCGATTCCTAGATGTTATGAACTGGATCGGCTAGGCATCCGCCGCGAGGTTGTCGCGCAATTCCGGTTGCTTGGCAATCAGCGATTTGGCATTCTTGCTCACCGGACTTTTGCAAATTCATCGTTAGTGATAGACCCGCTGCTCAGTTATGCAACATATCTCGGTGGGTCGGGTTTTGATAATGTGAAGTATATAAGTGTACATCCGGGCGGCGTCGCATTTCTCGCAGGTGAGGCTCCCGCCGGGTTCCCCACAACGCCAGGTGCATTTGAAACTACATATAATGGAGGTTCGACGGATGTATTTATTACAAGATCCACGGCTGCCGGATCGAGTGTCGACTACTCAACCTATCTAGGTAGTGGTACGCTTGATGAATGCCGCGGAATGGCAGTAGACGGGTTCTTGGACGCTTCAGTTTCAGTCGCTACGACGTCGACACTAATGCCCATCACTATTGGAGCATTTCAATCGCAATTCGGAGGTGCATATATTGCAAAGTTGGCACCAATGGGTGACGCCATTGTCTTTGGAACTTATTTTGGAGGAAATCAAACATCGGGTTCTGTGTTGGCTGCAGACGAACTTGGAAATGTCTACGAGACAGGTGGGGTAATTCAAAATGATATTCCGACGACACCAGGTGCATATTCCGTTGTTCCAATTGGAGGAGGAGACTTTTTTTCTGTAAAGTTTAGTCAGGACGGTACGTCGCTCATTTATTCAACATATCTTGGCGGAAGTCAGTCGGATACAAATTATGCGGTTACCGTCAGTCCAGACCACTCAACACTCTACTGTGGTGAAACCTTCTCGCCCGATCTGCCGTCAACATCAGGCGCGTTTCAAAGTAACTTAAATGGTTTTAGCGATGCATTCATACTAAAACTGTCTCCCGATGGCAGTTCTGTGGCATTCTCGAGTTACATCGGTGGAAACGCGGGATTTGTGAATGAACGGGGAATTGGCGTTGCCGTTGGCGCGGATGGATGTCCAGTTGTTATCGGTTGGACGTATGCGCCCGACTTTCCTTTTGTCGCTGGATCGATCGACATGGGCTTTCCGCCAGGATGGCCCCGGCCATTTGTTGTTAAATTCACTCCACAGGGAGACCAACTCGTGTTTTCGGCCCGACTCTCATCATCCATCGGCCTTGGGCTGGGTGGCGTCGCAATTGATGCTAATAATAATGTTGTATTGGCTGGTGGAGCGGGGAAGGACTTTCCGACAACTTCCGACGCGCTGCCGATGCCGGGTGGATCGGCGACATCGAGCAAGGCGTTACTAACAAAACTCGGTCCGCTCGGCAAGGGATTTGTATTTACCACACTCTACGGTGGAAACGGTAACGACGGCGCATCCGCAGGGGTTGGACTCGACATGTTTGGTGCCGCATACATTGCAGGTTTGACCAATTCGACTCACCTTCCTGTAACAAGCAACGCATTCGACAAGACGTTCAACGGATACTACGATACTTGGTTTGGTAAATTTAATATTCCACTCTACCCCATGGGCGTCTCCGGATACGGATCGGGGACGCCGGGATGTGCCGGCCCGCAGACGCTCCTTTGCGAATCCTCCCTTCGGTCCGCGCCGGGAAACTTTACATTGGAATGCAATCATGCGCCGCCGAATGCGCTTGGGCTGATCCTTGTTAGCGATCAACAAGACCTGGCGGGATCCGATCCTTTTTATCTTGGAATTCTCCTGCATGTCGGGATGTTCACTACAAATCTGTCAGGTCTCGATATCGTTTCCACCAATATGGACACCGCGAGCGTCACGCTTTCGCTGCCCGATTTGACCTCGATCATCGGAAGCACGTTCTACGCGCAGGCGGTCTGGTTGTGGCCGCCGGCAACGTGTACTCCCAGCCCGTTCGGACTCAGTTCGTCGAGTGCGCTGTCGATTACCGTGATACAGTGAGCCAAGTCGCAATCGGTCCACCCGACAACCATTGATCTGAATCGAACTTGTTCCTGCCTCGGCGCGCCCTCCTGTGTTTATTATTATCTCTGGTAGGAAGTCAAGCCTCTCGTCCTGGCACCGCGACGCGCGAGGCTGTTTATTGTAACATCCGCGGCCGCGTTTTCGGCGCGAATAGTGCCGTGGCCGAAGGCGGATTTGTAACGATACGATCCGAAAATAAAGAATCCGCGGCGATGCCGCCGGTGGAGGCGAATTGCGACGCGCAGGGAGGCTTCGACGCGCGCGTTCCGGCGTTGTACGGAATTATTAATATTACAGTTATCGCATCCGGCGGCACGTCGACGATACACCACGTCGCGTTGCGTGCGCGGGAGATCGAACTGGGCGTCATTCGAATCAGTCCTAAAACGGAACGATTGATTAGCATTGGCGACAGCCGGATTTTCAGTAGTCATCCGTTTCTCGGCGCCGTGGTTGACTCCGACACGGGCGGGCCGGTCGAAAATGCCAATATAAATATTTCGCGCGTGAATCGAACCGTGCCTTTTGCCACGTCGGCGACGTCGAATGCGCAGGGGAAGTTTGAATTCGCCGAGCCCGACGGCGCGCCGCGCGAGTGGAAAATAAATATTACCAAACCGGGATATATTCCTTTGACTGTCGAACGGCGCTTGCCGCCGAATCATCAATTCCGTCTCGTGCGCGGCATGCCGATCGAGGTCGCGGCGCCGCCGGGCGCGTCGATTCGTAATATTCGCGTACTCGTGCAAACGAAAGTCGGCGAAGGCTGGCGACAGGCGCAGGCGGAGTGCGGCGCGGCCGACGCGGAAATCATCGATGGGGGGAAATGGAATATAACCATTCCGCGCGGCGATTTCGCACGCGCCACCGTAGAATGCGCGGGCGGAGCATCGATCATTTCCGGCGACGTCGATTTGAAACAATTCGACGGCCTCCGGCCGCGCGTCGTCACGAAACGGTCGGAGCCCGTTGTCGCGGAGGAGACGATTGTCGACGCGGAGAGCCGGCCCGCGGCCGGACTGCCCGTGGATGTCATTGTTACAAATGATCCCGCGTCGATCGGTTACGCGTTCGAAAATGATATAACCGACGCGAATGGTAAATTAAGCGTTCGAACGGAGTCGGGCGCGGGTTTCACGATCGCCGCCGGCGCTGATTCGCCCTTTGTCATCGAGGACACGCGCCTGCGGCCGCCGCAGAGGGCGCGCGGCGGTGTAACCGAAGCGTCGCCGGCCCATCGATTCGTCGCGCATCGCGCGTCGCGCGTGGTCGGAACATTAACATTCTCCGGAAAAGCGCCGGTCGAATCCGTGCCGGTCGCCGCGTGGCGCCTCGAGCCCTCGGGATCGGGCGCGACGACGCGGTTAGCGGCCATGACTGCGACCGCGGCCGACGGATCCTTTACATTCGAACGTTTATATCGGGGCCGGTACGCAATTGTTGCAAAGCGTCCGTTCGCCGCGAACGATTCCGATCGCGACTTCGAAACGGAGTGGCCCGATTTTGAACATTTTCCATGGCCCCACGCTATTGTTATCGAAAAGGACGGCGACACGGCGAATTGTGATCTCGCGCTGCCGTTCGCGCAGCAACGATACGTCGCGGGAACTGTAACCATCGAGGGCGCGCCGCTCTCGGGCGCGGTCGTGGCGCTCGCGAAGTGGGACGACGGTTCGATGCGCGCGAGCGGCATTACCGATCGCAACGGTAATTATAAAATTCCCGTCGTGCGCGCGGGCGACTACCGGCTCGAATTAAACTATAAGGAAATCCACGAGTCGCGGAGAATCAAAGTCGACGACGATCAGTCACGCCAGGTGCACTTCGATTGTACGCCCATTGCAATTTCGGGATCGTTGTCATTCGAGGGTTCCTCGCCCGGGCGCGTGCGCGTCGCGCTTCAGCGCGCGCGCGAGGAGTCGCGCGAGTTTTTGTGGCAAATGGAGCCGGTGGAGACGTGGTCGGCCGAAAATGGTAGTTATCAAATCACGGCGCCGCGCGCCGGGACCTACCGGCTGATTGTTTATGATCCGTCGCACCGATTCGCGTCGGCGGCGACGGAGTCGTTCACGCTCGAACCGGGCCGCGCATTCGAAGCGCCAACGTTAAATTTGCCTTTGGAGCGAACAATCCATATCACCGCGGCCGACGTCGCGGGATCCCCCGGGACCGGCCGCATCTGGATCATGTCCGCGGACGAGAATATTACACTTCCGCAACTCGCGCAGGCGTGGCTGTTTCCCGGAAAAGACGGTCTCGTCGTGCACGGGCTCGGGCCGGCGCACTATCGCGTGCGATTATTACCATTCGACGACGTGATCCTCGATCTCGTGCGCGGCGACGGACCGGCTGAACTTAAATTTACAAAAGTCCAGCCCGGCGCGGAGTCGCGGCCGTTCACGGGCGATTCCGCCTATCATTCGCGCGAGGCGGAGGCGCAGAAGAAGTGGGATTTCGCCGGCGAGGTTCCGTTTTTGTATGAAGAGGAGGAGTGGAACGATTATGTTTCCGGAAAATAAACAAAAACCGCGCGCGTCGGCGGCAGCCGCGTTCATTTTATTTATAATTGCGGCGACCGCCCGCGCCCAGGAATCGCGGCCGGTCGACGCGTTCGGCGATCCGTTGCCGGCGGGGGCTGTCGCACGGTATGGAACTGTACGATTGCGGCATTCCGGGCCGGTTTCGAACTTACAATTGTCTCCGGACGAATCGCGGCTCGCTTCCGCGTCGGGAGATCGAACGTTAAGAATATGGGACGCGTCGACGGGCCGCGAATTATTAAGAATCGCGGGCCACGCGGGTTCGGTTTTATGTTGCGCGTGGTCGCCCGATGGAACAAAAATCGCGACCGGCGGCGCCGACAAAAGTATACGAATCTGGAACGCGTCGACCGGCGCGGAATTGTTACGTTTCGAAGGCCACACATGGCCAGTCGACACGGTCGCATTCGCGCCCGACGGCAAAACGTTAGCATCGGCCGGCGGCGACAAGACGATACGAATCTGGAACGCGTCGACGGGCGAAGAGTTACAAAAATTCGAAGGGAGCCTGCAGGCGGTGGCATCGGTTGCGTACTCGCCCGACGGACTGCGGCTCGCGTCGGGCGGCGGCGACCGCATGGTGCGCATCTGGAATATCAAATCCGGCCGCATCGAAGGCGAATTCGCCGGCCACGAGCATATGGTATATTCGGTCGCGTTTTCGAAGGACGGATCATTTATATATTCCGGGGGCGGTGACAAAACCGTACGTGCGTGGAATGTTAAGGATGGATCGTCCGGACGCACGCACAGCACGCACTCCGGAATTATATTTTCACTCTCGGTCGCGCGCGACGACGGAGCCGTCGTCACCGGCGGCGCCGATGGCAGGGTTGTCTGGTGGAATCCGCAGTCTTCCGCAGTCGTTCATCAATTCGATTTTCCATCGTTTATCATCAATTCCGTGGTTGTAACCCGCGATGGGAAATTCGCTTTTGTGGGAGGGCCCGCCGGGGCAATCATGAGAATTGGCGGGGATGTAAATGTTATGGAATTCTCTTCGGGACACGTTGGACCGGTACGCGGGTTGGCTCTGATAGCGGGGGCGTCGGGATCGCAACAACTCGCGACCGCAGGCACCGACGGAATGATTAAGATTTGGGATTCGGCGGGCGCGCGGGGTTCGGGAATCGAATTTCACGAAAAACCCTTCGCTTCGCTCGTCGCGTGCGACGAATCCGGTTGTATCTATTTCGGCACGGGCGACGGTCTTGTCGGAAATGTAAATATTCACAATCGTCAACTGGAGAACAACTTTAGATCCGGCGCCGAAACGAAAGCGCTCGCGATCCATCCCGCGTCGAATCTCCTCGCAGCCGGGAATCAGTCGGGGGAATTGATACTCGCGCGGCTGGACACGAATGAAGTCATTGCAACCATTCCGGCGCACAAGTCGGGCATCGCGTCCATTGCATTCTCGACGGAAGGCGCGCTGCTCGCGACCGGAAGTTACGACCGCACTTGTAAAGTGTGGAATGTTAACGAAAGAAAAGTAATTTTCGAATGGCCCGCGCCGCCGGCGACGCAACCCGCCTCCCGTTCGATCGCCCAAGGCGGCATGGTCCACGCCGTCGCGTTTACCGGCGACGGCGAAAGTCTTATCGTCGCCGGCGGCGACAAAGCGGTTCATTTTTATAATATCAAATCGCACGCGGAAACAGGCCGTCTCGAAGGCCACGCGAAACCGCTGTATTGCATCGCCCTCTCTCCCGACGGCCGCACTCTTGCCGCAGCGGGCGAGGAAAAAATCATTTATATCTGGTCGACCTCCGACGGCCGCATCCTCACAAAACTCGCCGGCCACGAGGGAAGTATTTATAAACTACTATTCCGACCGGACGGCGCCAGACTTTTCTCCGCCAGCGAGGATACGACGGTGCTGGAGTGGGACGTGTCGGCGATTCGCTGATCCCATTCTACTGTTGAATCGTAATTTCAATCGCGTTCGACGAGCTCAAAGATAGCGAAGAGGGGACGCAGCCGGTGGCCCAATACCAAATCGCCTGCGCATAATATTTCTTACCGATGAGGCTCGGATCGTTTGGAATCGGCGCAAGCGCGCGGCCGTTGTTGAAGGCGTCGCTAATGAAATCGAAGGTTAATAATTCCGTCGAGGCGATGCTAATGTAAAGCGTGAGACCGATTCCGAACGGATCGGAGCCAAGCGTGTCGGGCACATCGCCGACGAGACCGAGGCCGAGCGTGTTTGGCGGACACTGCGTACAGGTGAGTCGAAAGTTCGGAGAATTTACCTTTGGCGAATAGTTGCCCCAAATCGTGTGCGGTCCGAGGCAGCCCGGCGTGCCCGTGCCGGATTGTTGTAGTCCCATTCCCGCGCCGGAGATATTAAATTTAACGATCGCGGCGTTGGATGTTGCGATCAGATCGAGTACGGATTGATAGGATCCGGACGTCGTGGGGAAATCGACCGAGGGTTCGTGCACCACGATATATAAATTATTCGCGGCATCCATGGCAAAGTGGTAGGGCCGTTCAAAAGTAAACGGCACTTGGTTGCTGCCGATCCCGCCTCCGAGATACGTGGAATATAGTAATCCACTTCCCGTGGGGTCGAGTTTCGCCAGAGTCGCGTCTTCCCAGATTCCGCCGTTAAAACTCGAATCGAAGGCATCCGGCGTGACGGCCAAGTCGCCGAATTGAACATAACCGCTACAGTAAATTACGCCGTCGGATCCCACGTGCAGGTCTGTGAGCGTGATTCCCGATCCGCCGATAAAGGTTGAAAATACATATTGATCCGCCGCAGGCGTTAGTTTAGTAACGAACCCAACAGGTCCTTGAGGGGGTATTGTGGTGTTCCACGCATTCGCCGTAGTTGGAAAGAAACCGTCAGTCGATCCGCACAATATAACACTTCCATCCGGCAGCACGGCCAGCCCCTTGACGTCGTCGCTTGCCGATCCGGTTCCGCCGAGAAATGTAGAATACAAAAGCGACGAACCGGTGGACGAAAGATGAAATGCGATCCCGTCCGATCCGCCAATTCCATGCGTGGTTTTCACCGTTCCAGCGGTTGTCGGAAAGTCGGCGGCAAACGAGAATCCGACAACATATACGGATTTATCAGATCCGAGGGCGATTCTCTCTCCATCGCTGGAGCCCGACGCGCCCGATACAAATGTTGAATATATCAGCGTTCCAAAAAATGGATTCAATTTCGTAACGAATATATTGTGAATCCCAACACCATTGTACGTCGTGTCGTATGCGCCAGGTGTCGTCGGATAGTCCGGAGTTTGTGTCTCGCCAGTCGCATAAAGACTGCCTGCGTCGTCAAGAGCGATCGCGAACGGACGATTATCCCCCTGGTAGCTGGACCCGCCCACAAATGTCGAAAAAAGGATTGCGCTCCCCGAGGAATTCATTCGCGTAAACGTGCAATCTCTAAATGCATTTGTTGTTTTCTTATATGCGCCATTCGTCACGGGAAAATCCGTCGAACCCGAAAAGCCAGCTACATAAACTTGATCGGATGCATTCAATAGGATCGTGGATACGTAGTCATCCGCCGTTGCGCCGCCGAGATAGGTCGAGAAAACGAGCGCGCTTCCCGATGCATTAAATTTAGTAATAAATCCGTCGGTTTTAGTAAGCGGCGCAGTCGTGTCGAAGGCGCCCGGCGTCGTCGGAAAGTGAAATCCATCGGTGTATCCGCCCATCACGCATTCGCCGGCCGCGGAAACATCGCACGCGGACCATTCGGTTTTCGCGCCGCTCAGGAACGTGCTGTAGACGAGCGCCGGGTCAATGATTGTAGACTGCGTGATGTCGAGGTTCTCGATCTCGAAAGTAACACTTGTCGGCGACAGAATCTTATAATTACAATGTCGTGTCGACCGTTCACCGGACGTTGATAATTGATACGTCGTCGGACGCGGTTCGCGGACGATACCCATTCGTGTCTCGATGCATAATGAGCCATCTTCACCAAGAAAAATCCGCTCCGCGCCATCGATCCGCAAAGTGAGGGTTCCTGGATCGCAGCCCGGCGCCAGGACATAATCGTATTCGAAGTCGCCGCCTTTCTTGTAATATACCAAATCGATTCCGGGCTGAATCGAATGATGAACGATCCGCTCGACATCTTGAATATCCGGCGCCCACGTCGACGGATCGGATCCGAGGAAAAAGAGGCTTTCGGAGTCGAGGCCACGGCCTGCGGAATAGTTACTGTTCTTGTCGGCGCCTTCTGTCGTAAAAAATAGATTCGACCCTCGGATCGATGCATCGGCCGCATAGTTACAATCCACGGAAAGTACAAATCCGTCCGAATGAAACAGAAATCGGCCGGCCGGCGACTCCGCGGCGAAGAGAATTCTCCGATCCCACTGCCCGACGTTTTCAATGAATCCGGACGAATCCGTGTACTTCGAAGTATTGTTATTAACGGATGTGTTCCGCGCGCGGACGTCCGGACTCTGCGCGAAGAGCGCCGCCGGCGCGACCGCCGCGATGAGTAAAGAAAGCGCGACGCTTCGCGCAACTGGTTTGCTCCCGCGCCGGTTTATGATTAACTGTAACATAGGAAACTCATAACATTATAGGTCTGAAAGCGGCCGGACTGCGCCAGGGTCGTTTGCGATGGAAACTGCAACCATCGGGTCCATCGCGCGGTACTCCGTCGGATCCAAGTAGGCGCGACGGCTCCGGAAATGTCAACGGTTGGCGCGCGGGATCCGCGGCGGGAAAAGGGCGCAGTCCGAATTCCGCCCGCGCCCCGGCCATTCTTTAGGTTTCCGAATCGCTACTTCGCCCCAATCTCCCTCTGCATCTGTAACAATCGGTCGCGGTGGACGGGGGCCAACACGCCGCGATTGGTTACATTCTTTTCGAGAATTTTTCGCGAATCTTCGGGGTGGCCGGAATGGTACCAAAAATACGCGACGTCGACCCAGGTGCCGGGTTTGACGCGGTCGAAGCGATTGACGGCGGCGAGGATTTCGTTTACTTCTTCGGCGTCGGCGGGGACGATTCTTCTGTAAACTTCGACGAGCAGGTCGTTCGCGCGATCGTAAGGATTCGAGACGGGCTCGTATCCGTAAATTCGCGCGAAGTGTTTCTGTAAGATCGGCGCGTCGCCGGTCAGGTATTGTGTAAATGCGTTGTTGAACGGCAGGATCGATTTTTCGTAAAGATTCGGGCCGCCGCGGCGCCGCGCGAGCACCACGTAGTGGCTGACGAGGAGTTCGTACGGCGAAAACGCGGCGAAATCGAGATTGCGCGGATCGCCCGCGTAGTATTCGCGCAGCAGCAGCGGCGCGAGGCGCGCGTGGCCGGATTCGCACCAGTATTCGAATGCGGATCCATGTAATATTTCCTGCGGAGTTATAAAGAATACACGCGCCTTTTGTTCTGTATAATCGCGTTCGATGGCGTCGAGCGCGCGCGCCGGGTCGGGGTCGCGCGGATCCGGCGGATTCTTGACGGAAGCGAGCGCGAGTACGCGGCGGCCTGGCGCCGGTTGAAACGCGGGCGGCGCCGGATCGGGCTGGTACGCGCGAAAATCAAGATTGAAGAATTGTAAAGTCTGCGCGGGCCGCGCGCGGGCGTCGTCGGATGCAAAAATTCCGAACGCGACCGCGAGATACGTTAGAATCGACAGCGCGGCGGTTAATATAACGAACGGCGCGCGCACGAATCGGAACGCCATTCCCGATAACACATAAGCGATAAATCCGCACGCGGCGGGGAGCAGGAGTCCGGCGTATCGCGGGTCTTTCATGGGAGCGAGGGCGAGCGCCGCGTACGCGCCGAACAATACGATGATACAATTCAAAGCGCGATCCGCGCGGCCGGGATCGACGGGCCGCGCCGCCCGGTTCTTCGATATAAGTGAAATTCCGAACAATGCCAACGTTACAAAAAGCATCGCTCCCGTGAAAAGCGAAGACTCCTGCGCGAAATGCTCCGCGTAATACATCATATCTCCGGCGGAAAACGCGGGCGCCGCCTGTCCGGCGTATTGCCATGCTTCGGCGCCGCGTTCGAGGGCCCACGGCGCGATCACGGCGGCGCCGCATACGATCGCGATAAGTATATTGACGATTCTTCGGCGGGCGTCCGCGGCGTCGCCGGTGCCGGACGTGATTCTTAATATACAATAAACGAGGGATCCGAGCGCTCCGGCGCCGATGCCGGCGCACGCGAATGCAAAATTCCAGTGCGCGAGCATTCCGAAACCCGCGCAGAGTCCGAGCGCGACCGACGCGGCGCGCCCGCGGAAGCCGTCGGATGCTACAAATGCCGCGGACGCGCAGGCCGCGAACGCCGCCATCGGCAGATCGGCGAGCATGCGATGTTCATAAATTCCGAAAAACGGCGTGGATGTAAATAAAATCGCGGACAAGAGGCCGGTGCCCGGTCCGCGCAGCGCCATTCCGAGACAAAACGCTCCGATGGCCGCCAATGCTACAAAAATCGACTGCGCCAGCACCGGCGCCGCGGGACTTGCCGGCGCCGTGAGATGGATCGCCGCGCCCGCGGTTGCTAATAATGGAGGCTGCGGCTCCGGGTGCGCGCGCAGGACGCGCGAGGCGAGATCGGGCGCCGGTTCGGCGAGCGCCGAGGCGACGCGCATCGTTTGTATCAAATTGCGCGCGACTTCGCCGACCGGCTGCGAATGGTCGCGCGCGACCCACATGGAGATGCAAATCGAGTGCGCAACGACGCACGCGAGCAGGCCGGCGATGCCGATCGGCAGTTTCATCGGCCGCATTGTTTCATTCGCGCCGCCGCCGCCGCATGGATTTTTTCATGGTCGAAACCGACCGGTCGAGGGCATTAACTTATTACCATGAGAAATTCGCTTTTAGTGACATGCGTCCTTCCGGGCGCGCTCCTCGCGACCGTTGGCTTCTCCGGCGCCGCGCGCGCGCAGGATGTCCCCGCGACTCCGATCGTACCCGCGACTCCCGCGACCCCCGCGCAGGATCCCGCGTCGCGTCCGGCGAAGAAGAAGTCCGAGTCGAAAATTATTTATGACGAGAAAGCCGATGCAAAACAACAGATCGCGGCGGCCGTCGCGAAGGCGAAGGAGGAGAACCGGCGCGTATTGATACAATGGGGCGGCAACTGGTGCAGCTGGTGCCAGTTGTTGCATGCGACGTTCAAATCGGATGCTAAGATTGCGCGCGAATTGATGTATGAATACGACGTCGTCATGGTTGACATCGGCCATTTTGATAAAAACGCCGAACTGGCGAAGTCGCTCGGCGCGGAGATGAAAGTAGTCATGGCCGGCGCGCCCTTCCTTACAATTCTCGACGGAGAAGGAAAGCCGATCGTCAATCAACCGACGGATCCGCTTGAATTAACAAAAGACGAGAAGGGATATCCGGGCCACAATATCGACAAAGTCCTCGAATTCTTAAAATCTAACGAAACAAAACCGCTCGCGGCGGAAAACGTGCTCAAATCCGCGCTCGCGGATGCGCGAAAATCCGAAAAAACCGTATTTTTACATTTCGGCGCGCCGTGGTGAGGATGGTGTCACCGCCTTGAGGCGTGGTTGTCCCGTGCGGACGTGGCGCCTGTGCTCGCGAAGGAATTCGTAATTGTGAAAATTGACGAAGACCGCATGAAAGGCGGCAAGGATTTATTAAAGAAATTCTGCGAAAATTCCGGAGGCATTCCTTGGATCGCATTCGTCGACGGCTCGGGAAAAGTCCTGGCCGACGGAATGGAAAACGGAAAAAATAATATTGGCTTTCCTGCGAAGCCGAACGAAATCGCGTGGTTCATGGGCATGATCGCCAAAGTTAAGAAAAACATGACCGACGACGACGTCAAATTCATCGAACGCTCGCTCGAAGAAGACAAAAAAGCGCACGCGCGCTGATCGATTTACATGTACGAAGCCAAGACGAAAGCGACCGCTGCGAGCGTCGACGCATTTATCAAAAAAATCGCCGACGAACAAAAGCGAAAAGATAGTTATGAACTGATCGCGATGATGAAAAAGGCGACGGGCGAGCCGCCGAAGTTGTGGGGCGCGAGCATCGTCGGTTTCGGCAGCGTTCATTACAAATACGCGAGCGGCCACGAGGGTGACACGTGCCGCATCGGCTTCTCGCCGCGCAAAGCGGCCATTTCGCTATATTTGCTCGCCTGCCTGGAAAAAAAGGATGCAGGGCTGTTCGAAAAACTCGGAAAGTACAAGCGCGGCGTCGGCTGTGTTTACATCAAGAAACTCGACGACATCGATCGGGGCGTTCTCAAAAAACTCATCGAAAGCGCGATAAAGGTAGGCAAGCGCTGAGAGCGTCGGCGGGTCAGGGGCCGCGAGATGCGCGTCGGAGGCCGATGGTCTATGCTTCTCGACGCGCAATTCTCAAGTCGGTTTGAATGCCCGACCCAATTCCGGGCACGCGCGTCGAACCGCCGATAATTCCACTTTCCTCCGATCGCGATCGTGACCACTTCATCCAATCCGGCGACATCCAATCCGATGGCATCCACCGCCACGGCTGCGCCGAGAAACTACTCCGTCGAAGAACTCGACGAATTGAAGCGTAAGAACGACGATCTCGCACGTCTTGAGTGGCGCACGCGCCCCGATGTCGTGAAGTGCTGGCCGCAGTACCTCACGATCATGAATACCTATAAATGCGATCTCGAGTGCCCGATGTGTTTCAAGCAGCTCGACGATGTATTTAATATGTCGCTGCCCGACATGGAATGGTCGATTTTCGAAAAAGTCGCGCACGAGTGCTTTCCGCATCTTCGTAAAATTAACTTATCCGTTTCCGGCGAGCCGCTGATTTCGCGAAACATTTTCCGCGAACTCGAATTGATGCGTAAGTATCGCGTCAAAACGGATATTACAACCAACGGTATGCCGCTCGCGCGGCGCGGATTGCTCGAAGCGCTGCTCCCGGCCTGCCACGCGCTCACCGTTTCGTTCGACGCGGCGACGAAGCAGTCGTTTGAATATATACGAAAAGGCGCGCACTTCGACACGGTCGTCAAGAATCTTAAATTATTCAATGAGATGCGGCAGAAACTGCCGCCCGAGGAGCGCCCCACGTTTCGCATGAATCATGTGTATCAACATGCGAACGCGAAGGAATTGGTGCTGCTCGTCGAACTCGCGCACGAGATCGGAATCGATTATGTAAATATCGAACATGTGTATGTTCACCGCGATTATCAAGAAACGACGTCGATGCTCAATCATCGCCGTCTCGCGAATGAAATGTTCGATCGCGCCAAGGAGCGGGCGCAGCAGCTCGGATTGAATGCAAAATTCGCCCCGCTCTACGACGTCTCCGACGGCATACCCGATTATCCGTATACTCCGCCCGCGCAGGAATGGCTCCACGCGGAGGCGAAAAAGAAAAATCCGGCCAAACTTTTTCGCGACGCCGCGCCGCAGCCGGCGGGCGCGCTCCCGCTCGCGCAACGCGATGGAATTACGAATAACAAGGATTTCATCGCCATGCGCGAGAAGAGCTGGTTCATTCCGCGCGCGTTCGACTACGGCGTCCCGCAGTTCGGCGATTCGTTAATTCCGGACGACCAGGTCAAATACAATCATTGCATTTATCCGTGGCGCGAAGCCTTCGTTTCGTGGGACGGCGAAGTCGTGCCTTGCTGCTCGCCCGCGCTTTTCGAGGCGGGCCACATGGGCAATCTCAAAAAATTCGACACGTTCGAAGGCATTTGGAACGGCGAGATTTACCAGCGCCTGCGGAAGTCGATTCGCGAGGGACGGACGTATAAATTCTGCCGCCACTGTTATGTAGTGAATCCGGAAGATCCGGAATCCTACAGCCTTACGTAGTTTCCGGCGTCGCACGCACGCTTGACGCGCGCGACCGTGAAATGTTCAATTGTGCGGACGTACTGACGATCTCGACGCACACCCCCGTTAACCCCCACGCGTCAGCACGAAATTTGTGAATAGCCAGAAGCTCGCCGCGACTCTATTCGGCCTCGCCATCGCCGGAATTTTCGGAAGCGGAATTTATTATATTATCATTCCGAAGTACGCTAATACTAAAGTCGCAAATCTGGCCAGCGGGCGGGAATATAATTTAAAACTCTCGGCCATGCTCGCGGGGCCGCCCGGTCCGGACGGACCGCCATTTACTTATAAACCGAATATTCATTTTCCTGGGATGCTCTCGACGAATTCGCTCGGCATGCGTTCGCCGGAACTCGCCGCCGAAAAGAAGCTTCCGCGAATCATGCTGCTCGGCGATTCGTTTACATTTGGCTACGGGCTTGTCGAGGGCGAACCGTTTTCCGACGTGCTCGCCGAGCGGTTGAAAGGCGTCGCCGAAATCGCCAATGCGGCCGTGAGCGGTTTCGAAATTCAGGACAGCACCGCGCAATTCTTAAGATTCGTCGACCGCGTGAATCCCGATTGCGTCGTCGTGACTTTTGTTAGTAATGACTTGGACGATTCGCGTGTCTATCAATCCGGCGCGTCGGGCGGTTACGTGCGCGAACCCCGGGTCGAAGAATTAAAGGACGGTATTTTCGCGAGCACGACGAATTTGAACCGCATCGCCGCGATGGAGGGCATGCAGGGGGAGACAAAGGATAAATTTATAATCAAATTCTCGAAAGGCAGCGATTATTTACCGTGGGGAATCGGCCCGTTCGCGCGAAAACGGTGGGAACATTATAAATCGGAATTCGCTAAAATTGTGAACGCGGCGAAAGCGCGAAACGCGCGCGTGATCATGTATACGTTCGCGCCGCGACAATCGCCCATCGTCGGCAAATTGTATGAAGTTTCCCAGGAATTCGGCGTTCCGCTCGCCGTTCAGGATCCTTCGCTCGATCTTAACGATCCGCAATATAAACTCTCATGGGATCCGCACCCCAACGCGGAAGCTAATAAAATTTTCGCCGATCGATTATTGCGCGTACTCGTCGGCCAGAATGTTGTAAAAGCGCCCGGCGTCGAGGCGCTCGCGCCGGTTGCGCCGATGCCGGGCGAAATCGAAAAATGGCAATATGAAGGAAAGGCGCCGGCCCGCCACACGCTGAAGAATTCTGTAGTATTCATGCCGCGCGAGGAGCAGGTGAATCTCCATCAGGCGATCGGCGGATTTGAAGATTCGCTCGGCCTCCTCGGACCGCGCGCGATCGTATTGTTGCATAGTGAACGGCCTGTCTCGAAATTGCGCATTCGCGCCGTTTCCGAGGGTGGCGGCGAGAGCGACGACGAGCGCACGCTCGAGGTGCGCGTCACGGCGAACGAGCCGCCGACGATTTTCAAAATTGGCAAGGAAGCCCGCGATTTCGAGATCGCGCTCACGGACGCAATGAAAGAAAAAGTGAAACTCGAAAAGGAGACAACGCTCGTCGAGGTCGATCTTCGCGATCCGCTGATTCTGACGATGGCGTTGGAGACGCGGCGGTCGCGCCTCGCGATTCGCATCGGTCGCATCGAGATTTACTAAGATTCCCCAACCATTTTTTGCTGCGGATTCGAAGGAAGCCGCGCGCGCCCTGCGACAACGGTTCACCCTCCTTTTGTGGGACTGATTTGGGAACTACTTCCCTCGGCGCTATTCGCGTTGTAGCCTCATGACCTCGCTTAATCTGCGGATTCGTTGGAGCCGTCGCGGCGGTCGTCGTGAAGTCTCCAATTCCGCGGCGGGACCAAAAGGCAAGCAAGCAATTTTTTAGTTTTAGTTTTAACTTTTTTGATAACTTTCAGACGGATTTGCAGCGAGGTACGTACACTCGTCGGCGCTCTCGTTTTTGCACGGGGCACGGTCCGCTCAGGTCATTGATTGGTATCATTTCCCACCTCATCGCGCAATAATAGAAGTTGTAACTGGACGAAGAAAAAAAATGGAAGAATCCACCGGACAGAAAATTCGCGCTTACTACAAAACAGCCGTTGCATTCCATGACCATGACATGGACGCCGTCGCGGCGGAAAACAAGCGTGCCGACGTGCAATTTTATGCGGATCTCGCCCGGAGGCTCGGAAGCCCGGTCGTCGAGTTCGGCTGCGGAAGCGGCCGCGTCGGGAAGGCAATTATAGCGACTGGAGTTTCATATACTGGCGTCGACATCGCGCCCGCCATGATCGATGCATTCAAAGCTAAATTAACAGAAAGCGACGACGCTACAAAAGCGCGCGTGAAAATTAAGGAAGGCGATTTGCGCGCGACGCATCTCGACCGGCGATTCGGTTGCGCGATTCTCCCGTCGAACGTATTTTCGCACATATTAACGGACGAAGACCGCCGCCGCGCGCTTAACCGCGTCAAGGCGCATCTCACGCCGAACGGCGTGCTCGCGATGGATGTACAAATTCCGACGTACGCCGAACTCGCCGCGGGCGTTTCCGGCAAAGCCGTCGAAGGCGAGGAAATCGCGCGCGCGGGCGAGGGCAAAGCTAAGATTCGGCGCACGGCGAAATATGTTTACGATTGCGCGAACCAGCTTGTCAAAATTCATCACGAATGGAGCGAAGTGGGTCCGCGCAAAGGAACGAAATCGATCGCGGAAGGCGACCTGACATTAAGATTCGCCCATCGCTTCGAGCTTGAATTGTTATTAACAAATGCCGGATTTGAAGTTAAAGAATTGTTGGGGGATTTCGACCGCGAGCCTTTCGATGGAAAGTCGGGGCTCATGGTCGTGATCGCGCGACTGCGCGTTCCTGTCGCGGTGTTCCAACCGCTTCGATCAAAAACCAGTTTCCGCAGGCGCCCGATGCAGGATGGCGGCTACCGGCGCGAAGGCGGAGGAGGCGGCGGATTCGAACGCCGCGGTTTCGGCGGACGCACCAGTCCGCGCCCCGCCTACTCGAACGGAGGAGGCGGCGGTTATGGAAATAGTTATGGCGGCGGAGGCTACAGAACGACCGGCGGGAGCAGCTACCGATCGCCCGGCGGTCCCTATGCGCCGAGCGGCGGACAGAGTGGTGGAATGGGAGGCTATGGTTCGCCTGGCTATGGTTCGCCAGGCGGCGGATCCTCCGGCGGATATCCGCCGCGTCCGAGCAGTTATCCCGTTCGCGATTCGGGAACCACGGATTTTCCACGGCCCACAAATCCGCGTCCCGCGCCGCGGCCCGGTTTCAGTCCCGCGCCGCCGCCAGTCCCGCCGCCGCCGCCGCCTGAAGAACCGTCGGAATGATTCTTTATTCGTTGAATCAGTAGTTTAACGAACGGAGAATGACGCGCGCCAATATGATCATAAAATCGACATCCGCGGCGCGCGTTTTCATTTATATAACAATTGCCTCGATCGCGGGCGCGCTTCAGGGAAATGCAAGAATCCCGGATTGGAAGCCCGAACCTTCGATCGAAAAAGCAATCGCTAATATTTCACCGGCGGAGCTCGAAAAGACCATTGCGGCGCTCGTCTCGGCGGGCACGCGCCACAGCGCGTCGGAATCGCCCGACGACAAACCCGCGAGCCGCGGCATCGGCGTCGCCCGCCGTTGGCTCGCGCGTCGTTTTCATGATATATCCAAAAACAGCGGCGGCCGGCTCGAGGTCATCGAGGAGCCGTGCGATTTAGTTAGTGAACACCGCCTTCCGAACGGGCGCGCGAAAGGCGCGAACGTGATCGCGCGATTGCCGGGAACCGCGGATCGGAATCGCGTTATTATCATTTCAGGACACTACGATTCTATTAACAAAAAATTCGACCGGCGGCGCGGCGGGATCGACGCCGAGGGCGACGCTCCCGGAGCCGACGACGACGGTTCGGGCACGGCGGTCGCGGTCGAGTGCGCGCGCGTTTTGGCGAAATTACAATTTCCCGCGACGATCGAATTTGCATGTTTCACCGCCGAGGAACAGGGTCTTCTCGGATCGGAAATCCACGCGGCGAATCTAAAGAAAGCCGGCGCCGATGCGATGATCCTTAATAATGACATCGTCGGCTCGTCGCGCGCCGCCGACGGCGTCGTTCGCGACCGTCAAGTGCGCGTTTTCTCGACGTCCGCCAAGAGCGAAGATTCGCTCTCGCGCAATCTCGCGCGCCACGCGCGCGACGTCGCGAATTTATATTTTAAGGATTCGTTTTCCGTAAATTTAATATTACGCACGGATCGTTATAAACGCGGCGGCGACCACACTTCGTTCGAAAAAGTTGGTTTCGCCGGAATCCGATTTTCCGAGCCGCGCGAGGATTATTTACATCAACACGAAAATGTCCGCGACGAAAACGGCGGAAAGTACGGCGATCGTATCGAGTTCGTGGATTTTGAATACTTGGCGCGCGTCGCGCGGCTGAACGCGGCGCTCGCCGCCGAACTCGCGTCCGCGCCGCCTCCGCCCGCGGATGTCGCGCTCGACGGCGCGCTCCGCAATGACACAAAAATCACGGTGAAGCCGAACGCCGCGGCGAATCTCGCCGGTTACGAGGCGGTTGCGCGCAACACGGAAGATAACAGTTGGCACGCGGCCTATCCGCTTGAAGGCAATCGCGGCGTGATTCCGGTCCTTCTCGACGACAGCTTTATTGGTGTTCGCGCCGTGTCGAACTCGGGGCGGCGTTCGATCGCGCTCGTGCCGCCGGAGCCGCCGTCGTCGATTCCCGGCAGCGCGCCCGCGTCGAAGTAGGCGTTCGAATCGTTGGGCCGCGAAACGACGGCCGCGCGCGGATATGCTTCGCGCCTGCCGCGTTTTTGCATCACGGAACCCCATGCCACGATTTTTATTAACTTTTCGAAATAAGCACGCCGCGGCCGCGGCCGCTTTATTGTTAGCGACCGCCTGCGTGAAATCCGGGACGGAGATCGGACCAAAACTGCCCGATATCGAGGATCAGGCGATCGTCGGCGTGGTCACCGATCCGGATTCGAATCCGGTCAGCGGCGCGTATATTACAATTGGCAACGACACGGTTTTTACAGATCAGCGCGGGCGTTTTCGTTTTCGTAATAAACAACCGCAGGCGGCGGTGGTGCGCGTCGACGCGCGGCTGACGGGCGTCGCGACGCCCGCGGGCGGCATCCTCGACCGCATGAGCGTGCGCGGAAACTTTATCGCGCCGACGGGAGTGATGTCCGCGCCGATCATCCTGCCGAATTTTACAAAAGGCGCGTCGGCCGCGATCGCCGTGAACGGAAGCGCGCTCGCGGGCACGCTCGCCGATCCGGCGACGGGCGCGGAATTGATATTAAACGGCGCGACGGCGACGCTCGCGGGTTCGAATTCGACAACCGCTACAATTTATTTTACAAGCATTCCCGCGAACGCGATTTCGGCGCCGCTCGACGTCGCGGGCGCGGTCCGCGCGGGGGCGCTTTATTTTGCAATTTCGCCGGCGGATCTGATATTTACAAATCCGCCGGTGGTGCGCGTCGGCGACGCGATTTTCGGCATCGCGGCCGCGATCGGCGCGGGGAAAACCGTGACGCCCGAATTGGACCGCCTCGACGACTCGACCGGAGTCTGGACGCTCGATTCGCCCGCGTCCGTCGGCGGCGGATTTGTAACATCGGCCGCCGCGCCCGGCGGCGGGATTTATTGTATTTCCGTCGGATCGCCCGGCGCGAACCGCACGATCGTTTCGGCGCGGCTCCTCGACCAGAATTTAGATCCGATGCAGACGTCGTTCGCGCTCGCGCGCGACGGCCGGTCGTCGTCGGCCGACTCGAATGGATTATTAGCAATTCCCGACGTCGCGGGCGCGGACGCGAACGGCGCGCCGCTTTCGATAATATTACAAATGTGTTCGACGCCCTATCGCACGCAGCACCTGATGCGCGTGGACGCGCTGCCGGCCGTTCTCGGGGCGGGACTTGTAACGGATTTCGGCGACCGCGCTCTTGCGACGGTGCCCGCCGGCCGCGTGCGCGTTCTTCCGATTTTCGAAGGCAAGAAATATAGCGATGCGCGAGTCGGCGTCGGTTCCGTATTCGGCGGGCGAATCGAAGATTCACAATTATCGACGCCGGCCGGCACCGAATTTTGGGACGTCCCCGCCGGATTATTCGAAGTAACGGGCGTCGATTTATTTAACGATGTGAACGCGATCCGTTCGGCCACGCGCGCGAGTTTAAAATTCGGCGGGTCGACGGTCGATTTACAACTATTCCTGCAGCGCTCGCGGCTGCGTACGCAGGCGCAAATCGGCAGCATTCGCGACGTCGCGTTGCGCAGCGGATCGCTGACGCCAATATACAATTGTTTTCATATGATCGGCCTCGACGGCGCCGGAAATCACGCGGGCTTTTCGAACGCGCCCGGAGTCGGTTTCGCGCACGTCCTGCCCGGATCTGTATTAACGACGGCGGCGCAGCAGGTGTCGGCGTCGGCGTTCGGAGCGGCCGGCGTGGATGCTTATGAAACGCGCGCGTTTCATACACAATTGTCGACGGCGAGCTACCGGCGCACGCCGGTCGCGGCTTTTTTGAATTATTTACCGAAGGGTTTCGACCGCGCGGGCGCGTTTTTCGGTAATATTACACAACTGACGGATCCGGGCGCCGTTCCGCCCGGAAACGGCGCGTACGCGGTTGAAGTTCGCCCGCATCATTCGGGTACGTTCGAAAAGCGCATCGCCGTCGCGCTCGGCGCCGAGGAGGAGGACGCCGCGATGCCGCCGTCGCCGAAACGCCCGAATTTTAATAATCCGGCGTGGGAGGCGCTCGTGCCGCAGGGACATTCGACCGTCGCCGTCGTCGAACGCGACGCCGCGAGCGCGACCGCCACGGCCGGAAAAATAACAAAAATAGGAATATTAACCAACGCGCTCGCGAAATTCGGAGAGCGCGAAATGCACGATCTGGCGCTCGATACAATTCCAAATGCACAATTCTCGACGACGATTCTCGGCGCGCCGGCACCGCAGCGCATTTCGCTGGTGTTGATGACGGCCGACGGCCAGGGCGTCGACGCGGGCGATCAATCAAATTTTACTTTTAACTCCGGCAACGGCGCGTTCGACGCCGCCGTTCCGTCGATCGTCGACGGGGGCGCCGCCGCGATCGCGTCCGCGACGGGAACGACCGCGAACGGATCGGATTTTTACACAGGCGTCGCGTGCGTTTTTGGCGAAACGGGCGCGTCCCAATTATTAAATATTCCGGCGCTCACCGCGCCCGCGCCGCCGCCGGCTTCGAATATACTGATTTCGCCCACGACGACCGGCATTTCGTGGACCGGCGACGCGAACGCAAGCGAAACGGTGATAACAATAAAGCGAAAAGCGAAGGAAACCGAATCGAACGGCGAGATCACGGATCGTACGTCGCAATGGACCGTGCGGCTCCCCGGCGGTCCGTCGAGTTTTGTGTTCCCCACGACGCCGTCGAATGCAAAGAATATTCCGGTTCCGGTATTCTTTACGTCCGGCAAGACCTATCAATTGACGATCGAGTCGCGGCGATATCTAAATTATGACGAACGCACCGCCGCGACCTCGCCCGACGCCGCCAAAGCCTCGCATTTTCAAGTTCGCGCGGTCGCGCGCGCGACCGTGGACGTGGAGATTCCGTAGAAAAATCGGCCCGCGGAGGTACCCGGGGCCGCGACACCGGCGTTGTGGAGACAGCCTCCACTAATTAGACTTAAGGCCAAATCCTTTATTAGCGCCAAACCTTATTAAAGAAACTTTAATTACGCGAAGCATGAAACGCGGAATGACAGGGAGTTACGTCAGCGGCCCCAGAATCGCCGGGGAGCAGGTGCGCGCGTTTCGACCGCTGCCGTTGCCGCCAAATCCGCAAATTGAGATCGATGCGGATCTGCGAGAACGCATGGATCACACGTACGTTTCGCTGGGCCGCCTCGACAGCGCCTCGGCGTTGCTGCCCGACATTTCGCTTTTTTTGTATACTTACATTCGGCGCGAAGCGGTCCTATCGTCGAAAATCGAGGGGACGCAATCATCACTATCCGATTTATTATTATTTGAAATCGACGAAGCGCCCGGCGTCCCCGTGGACGACGTTCGCGAAGTATCCAATTATGTGAGCGCCCTCGATTATGGTATTTCCAAACTAAAGGACGGCTTTCCGCTTTCGAATCGATTGCTGAAAGAAATTCACGGAATATTACTTTCACGCGGAAGAGGCGCGGACAAGCTCCCGGGAGAATTTCGTATATCGCAAAATTGGATTGGCGGAACTCGGCCCGGAAATGCCGCGTACGTGCCGCCGCCCGCGGAAGACGTGCCGGAATGTATATCACAATTGGAAAAGTTTATTCATAATTTTCCGGAGCGGACGCCCGCGCTGATCAAAGCCGCTCTTGCGCATGTTCAGTTCGAGACGATTCACCCGTTTCTCGACGGCAACGGCAGACTCGGAAGATTATTAATAACGCTCATTCTCTGCTCCGAACGCGTTCTCTCCGAGCCGCTGCTCTATTTGAGTATATATTTAAAAAAACATCGGACGGTCTATTATGAACTTCTGCAGGAGGTTCGCGTCGATGGCGATTTTGAAAAATGGATTTCATTCTTCATCGATGGCGTTCGCGAAACCGCCGAGCAGGCCGTCGCGACGGCGCGAAAACTCACCGTCATGTTTGCCCACGATCGAAAAGTTATTGAAGATCTCGGCCGTCCGGGGATTTCCGCTCTTCGCGTTTATACTGAATTTCAGAAACACCCGGTATTGAGCCTTCCACTCATGCAAAAGCGGACCGGACTCTCGGCGCCAACGGTGGCTTCCGCGGTCAAATTATTGACTTCGGAGAATCTTAAAATCATAAAGGAGCTGACCGGCAAGCGCCGAAACCGTGTTTTTGGTTATAAACAGTATCTGGACACGCTTGGAGCGGATGAATAATTAATGACCTAAAATCAGTCTCCGCCTCGGCGTCATGAGAATGAATGTTGCCATGGCGTTATCATTTCTTGGAGGGAATCGATAGATACTGATCGAGATCGACTTCGACGGTAACCGTCTCCGGCGCCGAAGGGTATTCGATCGTTTTAACGATCGCGTCGTGGAGCGGTTTGCCGTCGCCGCCGCAGGGCGTCAGTTCGACGGAAATCGTTCGCGGTGCGTGGAAATGAATCCATTGTTCGCCCGGAATGCCGAACATGCGGTTCGTGAACGGTTCGGTCTCGAAGCTCCACGCGACGCGCTCGCCGTTCTTTTCTTTAAATTCAATTTTCACGTAAAGGTTCTCTTCCGACGTACCTTTTGTAATAATGTGCAGAGCGGACGCGCGCTTCATTTCGATCGTTAAATTATCGATACGGCTTCCGTCGGCGATATCCAACGGATGTCCCGTGAGCACGCTCGCGTGCTGTTTTGTCAGATCGACAAAAGTTAATTCATAATGACCCTCCATGAGGTCGTCGAATTCGAAGGCTCCGTCGGCGCGGGTCGTTAGTTCGTGCAAATATTCCCATGCGCGATTCGATGCGCGCGGACTGCGCAACACACGAATCTCCGCGCGAACCGGCGAGTTTCGTTCATCGACAATCTTGCCGGAAACTCCGCCGCGTCCGATATGTATATTCAGATCATTTATCTTCTCCGGGGGCAGGCGAATCGCGCGGTCGGCGGAACCGAGTCCCTGAAAGTGTAAATTATAGATTCCATCCTCTCTGGATTCGAGCCGATACTTGCCGCGGAGATCGGTCGGCGCGCAATTCAGCCTCCGATCGCGTCCGAATTCCGTATCGTGTACTTTCCACCCGGCGGCCGGCTCGGCGCCGAAGGTTAATGTCCCTCTGTACACTTGGCGCGGCCGCAGTTGTTCCCGTGTAATATCGATTATCTGTCCGTCTGAAAATGATATTAATGATTGCCCGGCGCTGCTCCACGGCGCATCCTCCCATGCGAAACTGCGAACGGATCTGTCGGAAATCCCGCCAAGTTGAAGCACGTCGAAGGATCCCCTCGGAATGTTTGTATTTGAGAATGTCGCCGACCATGGCGACGCGCAGAGCAAGACGCGAGACGGCTCGACGGATGAAGCATCGCCCGCGCACGTGGCAAAACAGAGGACAGGCGGATCAGTCGAATTCGCGTTCTCCGGACATCGTAATATCAGCTTTCGTGCAGATGCCGCCTTAATATCAATTGTATTTTGCCCCGATTCTTGAAGCAACTTGGCGGAACCGAGATATCCGTCGCGTGAATATGCATGAAGTGCCGCGCCTCCACCGATGTCGTTAAAAGTAAATACTCCAATCGCATTCGTCAGTGTCCCGCGAAGGTACATATGATTATACGAATCGCCAGCAGCGGCCGTCACAAAGGCTCCTGCGACCGGTTTCCCGTCCGGTGTGACTACTGTTCCCGAGATGGCGCGCGCTGCCTCCAAGGTAATTGTAACAATCATAGGCGAGGAAATTTTCTTTGGCTTTGGCACCGGTTCTTCCTCCGGATACAACTTTGCCGTTCCAAAGGATCCGTCGGCGGCGAGGACCGCGACGCGGAATGCAAGGGGACTGAACCAATGATCGTCCACGGGCGGATGGAATTCCACGGCGCGGTGATCCAAATAGTGAATATCTTTCTTCTCAACTTCCGACCAAAAATCGCCGCTACCGACGTCCCGCCACAAGTAAATATATGCAATATCCTGGTTCTCGCCCGCGCTATTCTTAGCTTCTATTCGTACGGTCGGTGCCTGTGCGAGAATATAATGTGTGACGTCCGCGCGAACGAAATTGTTGGAAGTTCCCAAATCTGAGCTTTGATACGGCTGATAGTATCCATCTTTATAGATTCGAATGGATGCCCGTCGCCGCGGGACGCCGTCGAGCACGAACCGCCCTTTCTCATCCGTAAATATGGTATTTGGAAACTCGCCGACCTCCGCTCCAGCGATTGGCACGCCAAACGTGTCTTCGACGATGCCGGTCGCCGACGCCGCGGGCTTCATCGTTATATCAAATTCGTTGGCCTCCGTCCGTTCGATCTCATTGCCCGCGCACTGAATCGTCTCGAACCCATGCGCCGCGATCATAAATGTATACGATCCGGGACCGAATTGTTGAATATGGAACGCGCCGTCGGCACCCGTTTTGCACTGAGCTTGGCGAGAAAAGGACTCGCGCTTTCGATAATTACGATAAACAGTCTTGTCCGGAATCATCCAAATATTTGCGTTTGGCACGGGCACGCCGGTCGATGAAATTATCTTTCCATGAATTTCGCAGGCCGGATGCATAAAGATCCAACCGAGATCGACGGCCATGTTTGCCGTCCGTGGAATATCACTTAAAAACGACGGCGCGAACCCGGCCGCGTCGACGCGAAGATCGTAAACGTCCGCGCGCAGTTCGGCCTCGGCATCCGCGCCGATACTAAATATTCCGTTGTTGTCCGAAAGGGCCGTTGAAATGTTAGGTTGCGCTTCGCTGCCGATCGTTACTTTCGCCCCCGCGACGGGCCGGCTCGACGGATTCATGATTTTGCCCGTGAATGTCCGGACGGGGCGGGAGTCGGCCGGTTGCGGCGATGCAAGAACGCCGCGCCCGAGGCACAAGATAATAAAAATGAGTAAGATCGCAAATCTTGATTGCATATAATTATTTCAGCGGGCGGTGCGCCGCCATGTATGCGTCGAGGTCGATTTCGAGATTTGCAAATTCAGGAGTCGCGGGAAACGCGATTTCTTTATAGATATGTTCGTCGAAGGGCTGTCCGTTGTTGTCGTAAATCGTAATATCAACATTCACGGGTCCGGCCGGAAAACCGTTGAAACGGCAGTCGCGCGGGGCGCGCTGGGGAGGCGTGACTTGACGATCCTTGTCATTATTGTTAATTTCGAAGGCGCGTTTCGGCGTGGCTTCGATCTTGAATACCGCGTTGGCGTCGATGTCAGCTTTCATGACAATGTGCAGCGTCGCGCACGGCCGCATGACGATTCGATCTGTAATCTCATTCTTCGCGGGGCCGACGACGAGCGATGGAATCGTTATTGTTTCGTGCGTGCAATCCGGATCTCGGATAGTCAATGTATATTTACCGAGAGGGATGCCGTCGAATTGATACGATCCGTCCGCGGTCGAAATCTCGCGAAACGGTTCAACATAAAAATGTTTCGGATCTTCGCGTTCGCGTTTTAATAATAATCTTGCGACGATGGGATTTCCCGTGGAATCGACGACGCGGCCGGCGACACGAGTTGAGCGGAGTTGAATCGTAAATTGTTTATTTTCAGGTTGCGGGATCTGGCATTCGACGATTTCATGAAAACCGTTTCCCTGAATTGATAAATGATAGGTTCCGGCGACGTAGGCGGCGATTTCGAATTCGCCTCGGGAGTTACTGTGACAATCGGAGAAGTATCGCGGGTCGCCTGCAAAGCTCTCGGATTTTGAAATATAATAAGGTTGAGCCGAATGGTCATTTAATGAAAGCTTGCCTCGAAGTCCGCTCATTGGCGCCGGTGGAGGGATATTTATAATAAATTCGTCGGCGGCGGTATCGGCGCCGAACGCGCGCTCGTTCAGATATTGATAATGAGATCCCATGTTGCGAACCGAATTTCGGAACCCGGGAACGTTCGGCGCGACCATCGTCACGCCGCCGCCAAGGGGCGCATCGCACTCGAATTTGCCGTCGAGATCGGTAATTACTGTTAGTTTGGTTCCATTGGGTTCTTTGGCCGCGATTTCCAGAACGAACGGGCTCGTCGCGTCGGCCGCCGGGTTCTTCACGTGCCCCTTCAGTTTTTGAGTTGCGTTCGTTCGAATTGTTAATTGTTGCGTTTCGCCGGACTTCACGGCATATTTTACAGTCGTCAATTCGCATCGCTCTGAAGAAATCGCAATCCATCCCTCCGACTCGGGCACATCGTTAAATTCGAATTGGCCCGATTTATTTGTAAACGTGCTTGGATGATACAACCCCGCGAACGATTCGACGGCGCCGAGCTTTACAAACGCGTGATCGACGGGTTTTTCGTCGGAGTCCACGACCGTGGCGTGAACGTGTCCTGATCTTGATAATTGCATTTCGAGAGATTTAAGTATTTCTCCGCGTTTGGCGTGCGGGAGCGGAGTTTGCTCGGCGAAGCCGTAGTTTTTAAATAGATCATTTATCGATCCAAACGAACCATCCTCGGCGGCGACGGCGACTCCGGAGGGAAGATTGACCCACGGACGGCAATATTGAATCGCACTGATCCTCCAGTGATCGTCGGCAATGAGTTGTATACTACGAGCTTCTTCGGTGCCGACAAATTGCTCGCCGTCGGCAGTTCCAACTTGCAAAGAAACGGCTTTGATTTTCGCGGGCTTTCCGAAGGGTCGAGTAGTTTTAATATCGAGAACCGGAATTTGCTCGAAAATAATAGTTTGCTTGCCGGGTTTGAGTTTATACAGTTCGCCGAATGCATCGCGATCATAGGCGCAGATATGTTGATAACCAAATTTCCAAAGTCGAAACTCCGCGCCATGCGACGAGATTCCGTCGATGCGCGCGCCGCCTTTGGAATCTGTAATATATCGTTCGGACTGCTGGAAGAGGTCGTTATAGATATATCGAATCGAGAGGTCGCCCGTAATTCGGATTTCCGCGCCTTCGACAGGTTCTCCGAACGGATCGAGCACGGTCACTTCCGCGATCCGCGTCGGTTCCATATATATAGTAAATATATTATCTTTACCGGCATCGATTCGATTATTCATCAACCGGACCGTCGCGAATCCGGGGGCTTTGATCAATAACGAATAATTCCCGGGACCGAATTCTGTTAATTCATAAGTTCCGGAGGCGTCGGAAATCGCGGCGGGACTGGGCAACGCTTTCGGTTCGACGCGGAAGTGGGCGTCGCGCTCGGGCAAAACGTAAATTTCCGCGCGCGCGATCGGCTTGTCGTCCGCCGATTGCACCGTTCCGTGAACTTTACATTTCGGAAACACGCCGATCCAGCCGAGATCGACGCGCAGATTGCCGGAGAGCCAAATATCATTAAAATACGAGGTCGCGAGTCCCGGCGCGCGGATCTCGAGATCATAATGATTCGCGGCGAGCTCGTCGGCGACCGTCGCGGTTATTGTAAAAGTACCTTCGGTGTCGGAATGTGTAATATTAATGTTGTCGCGCGCGTTGCTGCCGAGGACGATTTCGGCGCCCGCCACGGGCCGGCTCTCCGCGTTGACGATCTTACCAATAATCGTGCGAACGGGCCGGCTGTCGTCGCCGGCCGCGGTGGCTCGAAACAATATACAAATCGTCGCGATGCAAATCGCGGCGGCGAGGCGCAGGCGGCGGAGCGTCGACATAACCGCCCTACGCGCGTGCGGCCGGTTTTGTTTCGCGTGGAGCGCGCTATTTTTTGAGCGGCTTCTTAATTTTCGGCGTGGACGCGCGGTAGCTCTCCTCGATCCAAGCTTTGAGCAGGTCGAGCGGAGGCGGCGAATCGAGATCGGTGTTGACCTTGATCCAGCCCATCGCGCTCGCCTCGTAGCGCGCGGGTTCCTTCGCGGCGAGTCTGGCCGCCGACGCGAGCGAATCTTGCAATTTAAGCCGAAGGTCGCGCTTGCCAATAAATAGGAACGACTTCCCCTTCACTCGGAAAACCGGCGACTCGACCGCCGTGCCCGCGCACGCGATTTCCTCGACCGCGTCCGGGAATTTCAGGGCGAACTTTCTTAACGTTTCGGCGAGCGCGCCGGAGGATTTGTTGGTTTTCACCATAGCCGGGGCATGATAGTACGGCTGCGCGCGCCGGCGAACTTTTTTTCAACGTATGCATGCGCAACATTACAAATGAGGCCGATCCACCGGACTGGAATCGTTGTATTCGCGGCCGCCGCGGGCGTTACCGCGTTCGTCGCATTCGCGAAGCAGGATCCGCGGGTCGAGTCGAAACCCGCGACCGTTCCCGCCGCCGCCGAATCGTCGCCAGCGTCTCCGGAACGCGCGGCGTTCGGCCAATATTACACATTCGCGGAGACAAATTGTAAAAATGCAGAGAAAATATTCGAAGTGCGGGCGGCTCTCGAAAAAGCGCGGCGATTGTTATCGTTTGCGACGAATGCACAAAAAGAGGGATTTGGCGCGTTGCTCGATGCGAACGGCGCCATGGCTGTGGCGGAGATCGACCGCATCGATCTGCTAATCCGAGAGAACTCGGACTCGGCTCCGGCCGAGCTGAAGAAGTTTTATCAAAGCGTGGTTCGGATCGAAAATGATATTAACAATAAGGTCGATGTTCCGATCCTGGCGGCGGTCTATCAATTAGCCGAGGAAGCGTTGACGGTACACTCTTCGGATTATAAAAATACTAAATCCGCCGCGACCGAGGCGTGGAAGGAATGCTTCGAACTGGCCCAAAATCATGTAAATCAATCTGCGGATTTTTGGGCATATTCCGAACGTTATGGATTCAAGACCGTCGAACCTCGAAATCTATTGATTGCTTCCGAATTTACAAAAAAGAATGAACAGGATTCGAATTGGTCGCACAGCAATCTTTCGGAATGGACGATCGACGGATCGAAATTGATCGCGTACGGCATTCCGAGGGGCGGGGACAATCCCGTCCTCGAAATGCGTGCCGGCGTAATATTCTGGGGACCCAACGGCTCAAAAGTGCAAATGATCGCAAATGGAAAAGATATATTACCGGGCACGCGCCAAACCATGCGTCATTACGAATTGACGCTCAAATTTAAAGTTATCAAAAAAGGTTTCACGCTCCTCGCGAGGCACACCGGCGGCTATCGGCGGCACGCGTACGGATTCGAGACATTGGAAGCGCAGGACGAGACAAAAAGCGCGAACGGCAAGGCCAAGCGTGCTCTTAACAAAAAAACCGCATCGGCACCCGCGGCGTCCGTTCCCGCGAGGTTCTTGAACGACGAGCGGTCGACCAATTTTCCCGTCGTGGAGGGCAAGACATATGAAGTGATCGAGCAAGTCTATGGCAACAAAGTCATGATCTCCGCGCGCGAGGCGGGCGAAGCTGATTATAATTTAATCGAAGACAACGTCCGCGCCCGCTACGGCGGCGTCGGAATTCAACTATTGCCGGGTTCGGAAGTGCAATTCGAGACAGTGTCGATTCGAATATTAATGTAATTATCTTTTTGCGGGCTGTCCCGGTTTCGGAGTCGACTTTGCAATAAAATCGCGCAAATCCTGCGTTGCCGTCGCGAGATCCTCCTTTCTTAAATACATCATATGTCCGGAACGATAGCCTTTGAACGTCATGCGATCCTGCAGGCGCCCGGCCGGGTCGAGATTCCACATGGAATACTTGGCATTGAAATAATCCGTCGCGCCGTCGAAGTAGCCCGACTGCACCATCAAATGTAAATATGGATTTTCCGACATGGCCTGCCGAAGGGCCTCGCCGGTGCGCTCGTCGGCGCGCGGCCACGGGTCGACGGGTCCGAAAAGCCAGTATTGCAGATCGGTTTTATATTTAAGAACGTCGCGCAAATAATAATTAATCGCCGGCGCGAACGCGTGGTTCCACGCCGTGAGCGCGGGGTCGAAATCGGGCGACGTGCCCGCGTCGCCGCGGTCGAGTCCGCGGTAGCGCGAGTCGAGGCGGCCAATTGTAAATTGACGTTCTCTTAATAATTCCTTCCAGAAGAACGACGTCGGCACGGCGAGATTCTGTCCGAGCACGGACGCGACCGAGAGTCCGCTGAAGCGCGATACCAAATACGCGAGCGCCGTGCGCCGTTCGGCCGGAAGCGATCCGCCGAGCGTCAAACCCGGAATTAACTGTTCAACTGTAAACTTCTCGACTTCCGGAAGTATCTGATCGAGATCTTTAGCTTGCAGATCCGGCGCGAGCGCCTTGTGATACCACGCGGTCGCCGCATAGTAAGGAAGCGTCAGCGCCTTGCCGACGGGTCCGTCGCGCTGGACGCCGAGACTCGTCGGCGAAACGAGAATCACGCCGTTGAAATGCATCCAATGCGAACTTTGCAAACGCTGCACGAGGCCGCTGACGCGCGTTGTTCCATAACTTTCGCCGATTAGATATTTCGGCGAAGTCCAGCGGTTCTGTCGGCTCACGAACGTGTCGATCCAGCGAGCGAGATAATTTATATCCTCGTTGACGCCGAAAAATTGCTCGCGCCGCGCGTCGCCGACGATGCGCGAAAAACCGGTGTTGACCGGATCGACATAAATAATATCCGCGACGTCGAGAATCGAATGCGAATTTTGCTGAACGCCGTAGGGTTGAACAGGGTAACCCTCCGAATCGATATTAAGAATACGCGGCCCGGTGTACGCGATGTGCATCCATAACGATGCGGAGCCGGGTCCGCCGTTGAAAGATATCAAAAGCGGCCGCGTGCTTTTGTCTTCGACGTCGGTGCGCTCATAATAAGTATAAAAAAGCGATGCGATCGCTGTATTCTTATCGTCCCACGCCGGCTGCGTGCCGACGGTGACGCGATAGGGGACGACTTTACCGTTGATCGTCACCGAATCGGCGGACGTCGCGGTCGTATCGTTAACAATAAAAACCGCCGTCTCGCTGACGTTCGCCGGTTTCGTCGCCGTCGCCTTCGCTGGCGAGGTCGCCGGCGCGGGCGCCTGCGCCCGGGCGCCGGCGACGAAAAGCGCAAGTGTAATAATAAACGATTGGATACGGATTGAATGTTGCATTTGATAAGTTACTTATGAAACGATCTTAACGATGACGGCGGGCGTCGCGGCATTCGGCGCATCGGCGGTTGTCCGCCGCCGGGCGGACACCGGCGATTATGCGAACCCCGCCCGCAAAGCCATTCGATGAAAATAAGGATTCCGCGCAATGGAAGGGCGAATCGCGCGCTGCAGGCGGACGATCGAACCCGGCGCACGGCGATTCGCTCGATTCGACGGGCGGATCGGGGCCGCGAGGTTTCGCGCCGATCGGCCGCGTGACGAAATGCCGCGCGAACACTATCGTTTTTTGTGCATTCTGCGAGAATGGGCTCCGCGAACACTCCGGCCGCGCGCGGCGTCGAACCGCCGGTGGCCGGTTTCGTGCGGCCCTTCCGGTCATTTTCCTCACCTCCGCGCAGACTTCATCGAGAATTCGACATGGATAAACGATCGCGTTGCTTCCGCCCGTTGGCGATTGTAATGATTACAATTGCGCAATTATTTACAGTTACGCCGGGCGCGTTCGCGCAGAATTTCGGCGGTCAATCGAAGCCGGTGGGATCTCTTCCGTTGGGCACCGTCATCGGCGACGTCACGGGCGACGGGTTCGCGGACATCGTCGTAGTCAATCATTTTTCGTATGATATTACTTTTCTTGCCGGCGACGGCAACGGCAAGTTCACCCAGCCGGCCGTGTTTATTAAAGAAGGAACGTGGGCGCAGGCGATCGCGCTCGGGGATTTTAACGGCGACGGCATCGCGGACGCGGCGATCGGCGGCACTTCGATCAAGGCAATTGTAATATTAAATAGCTCGCCCGCCGGACCGTTGAGCGTACAAAATAACATAAGCGTGGCCGGCCCCGCCGTAGCGGTCGTGGTCGCCGATTTCAATCTCGATGGCATCCCCGACATCGCCGCGACGGATTGGGACACGAATCCGTGGGTCGCGATTCTGATCGGCAACGGACTCGGCGGATTCGCGGCGCCGAGTTATCTTAATGTAAATGCAAAGTTCGGCACCGTCGTCGCGGGCGATTATAACAGCGACGGAACCCCGGATCTCGTCGGCGCGACGCAGGGTTCGTCAACTACAATTGGAGTCGCCGCGATTCCCGTCACGGCGGGCGGCGTATTCGGAAATCTGTCGATCGTCAGCAGCGCTTCGACGAATTCCGTAGCCCTCGGCGATCTCAATGCCGACGGCGCGCCGGATATCGCGGCCGGTGAAATCGGGGCTCTCGCATCTGTATATTTAGGAAACGGCGCGGGCGTTTTCAGTCTGGCGTCGGCGATTTCAGTTGTAAATATTCTCTTGCAAATTGCAATCGACGACGTCAACAGCGACGGAATTCGCGACCTCGCCGTCGCGACGAATGCGAATCTTAAATTCATACTTGGAACGGGTGCCGGGGGGTTCGCGCCGCCCTTGATATTTGCCGCCTATTCGCAGCCGACCTCGTTCGCACTCGGCGATTTCAATGGCGACGGGCGCGACGACCTCGCCGTGACTGAATTTAGTAGTAGTGTCTACAGAGTGTTGCATTACGTTCAAACGCTCGGCGGCCTGCCCGCTGCTTATGATAATATCAATACGGCGAACTTTCCCTATTCCGTCGCGTCGGGCGATCTGAACGGCGACGGAAAACCCGACTTCGCGACGGCGAACTTCGCTTCGAATAACGTTTCTGTAGTTTTGGCGGGCGCGTCCGGAGGATTTGCCGCGCCCGCGAACGTCGCGGTCGGCGCGGGTCCGCGGGGCGTCGCGATCGCGGATCTAACCAATGACGGGCGGCTGGAAATCGTGGCCGCGAATTATACTTCCAAGAATATTTCGATATTAATTAACAACGGCGGGGGGGCTTTCGCGCCCGCGTCGAATTTTAGCGTCGGTTCCGGACCGTTTTCGGTCGCGATCGGCGATCTGAACGGCGACGGCATTCCCGACGTGGCGACATCGAATTATGACGTGGACAAGATCGCGCTGCTGATGGCGCAGCCCCCGGCTGGCAGTCTCGCGTTTGCGCCGGTTGTTAATAAAAGCGTCGGCAGCGCCCCCTCCATCGTCATCGTCGACGATCTCGACGGCGACGGACGGCTCGACCTCGTCTCCGCGAATACAAATTCCAATTCGGTTTCTGTATTACTAAATACCGGCGCCGGCGCGTTCGCGAACGCCGTGAATTATAACGTTGGAGTCCACCCCTATTCCGTCGACGCCGGCGATCTGAATCAAGACGGAACGCCCGATCTCGCGACGGCGAATTACGACAGCGACGCGGTTTCAGTATTATTAAATATTGGAGCGGGCGCTTTCGGGCCGGCCTCGAATTTTAATGTCGCCGCGGGTGCGCGGCCGTCGTCGGTCGTCCTCGGCGACGTGACCGGCGACGGCAGAGCGGATATCGCATCGGCCGGTTATGCGCTGAACCAAATTACAATATTCGAAAACACGTCGCCCGGAGTCGGAATACTAAGTTTCGGCCCGGCCTCCGATTTCGCGGTCGGAAACGGACCGCTCTCCGTGGCGATTCGCGATTTCGACGGCGACGGCTACCCTGACATTATTACCGCCAACAGCCATTCGAACAACGTCACGATACTAACGAATGCGACGTTTGTCCCGGCGGGAATTGTATTGTATGGAAAGGGCACTCCCGGCTGTTCGGGAGTCCTGTCGATGGGAGCGAACGCGATTCCAAAAGTAAATTCTCCCGGTTTCGCGATCACGACGACCAACGCGCCGCCCGGCGCGCTCGGTTTATGTATTGTTACCGACAGCCAGGACGCGGCCGGAACCTATCTATTCAGCCTTGGCATCAAATTCCACGTGGATCTCAATTCCGCGACCCAAGTCTATGCATTCGACGCGACAAGCGACGCGTCGGGAACCGGCCGCGCGACGACTCCGATTCCTAACAATCCGACGCTCGTCGGAAGCGCGTTTTACGCGCAGTCGTTCTGGCTCGAAAATGTTACAAACGGCCAGGGCTGCAGTCTCGCGCCGTTCGGTCTCGTGAGCGCGAACGGCGTTGGGATCGTCGTACAGCCTTGAAAAGACAATTTAATAAAACGCCCGAATCCTCAACCCGGCAACTCCACCGCGATATTTACATAAACCCGACAATAGTCATGCAAAGTTTTCAACGCTTGGTCCCGTCGGCGGGCGCGATCGGCCTCCTGGTCAATGTTACATTTGCGCAGGCGCCGACGTTTGCGATTCATTCGATCCCGAATCAAACAAATCTCGACGCGGTTGCGGCCGGGGATTTCGACGGCGACGGACGCCCCGATGTCGTTACATTAATGTCTTCATCGGGCGCGAATGTTCATTTTGGCGACGGCGCGGGCGGATTTGGCGCGTCGATTACAATTTCCATCGCGGACGCGCCCGCGTCCGCGGGCGGATTCGGGCCGCCGATGCATAACAAAGCGGGTGGAACTTGCAATTGCGCGGCGTTCGGCGACTTGAACGCCGACGGAAACGTGGATTGCGAAACCGCGGAAACGGGCACCGCGACGATTCCGATTGGATATATTTACAGTCTTTTGGGAAACGGCGCCGGAACTTTCACCGGCGCGGCGGCCAACGGTTCCGGAAGCGCGGCGTATTTTGTAACACTTGGAGACGTGAATCACGACGGCGCTCCCGACGCGGCGATGATCTCCGGAACGGTTCCATTTATTGTAACTTCGATCGTCCTCGGTCCGCTGGCGCAGCCCGCCGCGACCGTTCTCCATCCCGCGTCGGCGGATCTCAGTTGTTATGCCATCGCCACGGGCGACCTGACCGGCGACGGCAATCCGGATTTGATAATTACAAAAAACAGCGGATCGCTGGCGGTGTCCTTTGCCGCGGGGGACGGCGCCGGACACTTCGGAAATTCCACAGTTTATAATACGGGAAGCGGCGCGGGCTTGATCGCGATCTGCGACTTGAATCGGGACGGCGCTCCGGATTGTATAATATCAAATCTGCCGGCCGGCGCGCTTACGACGCTCGTCGAACTTCCGCCCGCGGCCGCCGGCCTGATTACAACTGGAACCGGGACGCCGGGATGCCGCGGAGTCCTTGCGTTGTCCGCGAATGCGACTCCAAAAGTAAATTCTCCGAATTTCGGTTTGATCTGCACGAACGCGCCGGAAAACAGTCTTGGCCTCGGTCTCGCGTCGGTCGCGCAGTACGCGTCGGGGCAGGACCCGTTCGGCGTCGGCATTCTATTATATGTCGATATATTAAATTCACCGATGTTCACGGCGTTCGATTTTTTCAGCGACTCGAGCGGCACGGCGTTCGTCGCGACGCCGCTCCCGAACGATGCAGCCGTCGCGGGCATCGTTATTTATGCACAGGGCGTATGGCTCGAGTCCACGGCCAGCGGCCACGCCTGCAGCGCGTCGCCGCTGCACCTCGTCAGCTCTACCGAGCTTTCGATAACAATTCAGCCCTGACGTGTATTATTTATAACGCGACGATCGGCGGATCCACGACTTTCGCCGTCAAGCGGCGGGCGCCTTCTTGAATTTCCAATTGCGTTCCCGGCGACGCTTTCGCGTTTCTTACAATTGCGAACGCGATCGGGCGCTCGAGCGTCGGCGAAATCGCCCACGACTGCACGCGGCCGATCTCCTCGGAACCTAATAATAACTTGTCGCCGCGCTCGGGGAGATCTTCGTTCGGCGAGTCGAGGATCAAACAAGTGAGCCGCCGGTGGACGCGGCCGTAGGTGTCGATGCGCGCGACCGTCTCCTGGCCAGGGTAACATCCTTTATTTAATGAAAACGCCCCGGTGTCGCCGACTTCCTGCGGAAAGTTCTCATTATTATAATCGAGGCCGAAGCGAGGGCGGCCGGCCTCGAGGCGCAGCGAGTCATACGCGGTGAGTCCGGCGGGTTGCATGCCACGCGCCGCTCCCGCGGCTTCGATCGCGTTCCAGACGGGCTCCGCGGCCGCCCGGGAAATTAATAATAAAAATCCGTCCGAACCCGAGCGCCGGTCGCGCACGACAAGCACGGCCGAGCCGGCGATATGTATAAAAGCGTGTTTATACTCTTCGGGCCCCGGCGGATTCGCGCCCCCGGAGGCGGCGGCGAGGATTTCCACGGACTTCGGCCCGGCCAGTAACAGCGCGCCGAGAACATCGGTATAATCTTGATAAGTAATTTTCTCGGCGAACCTGAATTTTTCCAAATCCGCTTTCAAAGTTGGGACGTCGCTTCCTTCGAGAATGAATAAATATCCGTCGGGCGTCGCGAGCGCGACGAAGGAATGTTGTATTTTACCCTGCGCCGATAATAAATAACTCGCGGCGCCGCAACCCGCGCCCACGGCGCGCATATCCGCCGAGAGCATGCGTTGCGCGAATTCCGCGGCGTCCGGCCCGGCGACTTCGAATTTTCCGAGAAATGATATATCAAATAATGCGGCGGCGGCGCGCGCGGCCTTGTGCTCGTCGAAGGGGCGCCCGAATCGGATCGGGTACTCGCCGCCCTCGACGGGGCGCAACTGGGCGCCTCGGGCGCGCACGAGCAATTCGAAGGGGGAATTCACGGAGGTATCCATCGCACAAAATGCGCGAAAATCCAACGGCCCGCCGGAAATATAAACAAAACAGGGACGTCCCGGATAGACGCCCAGGCGGACGAGTCACCAGTGCAAGAGCGGATTGGTAATGGAGGATTCTTGCAAGGGCCCGTTCCGGCCATAAGTAAAGTTTTATCGCGCTTGCGCCTTGATTCCCGCGTCGTTCGGCAATTCTGCCTTTGAGGGCCCAGTTTGCGCCTACGGCTGAATGGTGAGTGCCACACCGTCCGTCGTACTCAGCATGTATGGAGAAGGCGAACAGGAACTTCCAACCGGCCAGAGGAAGGCTCCCTGCGCATAATAACTATTTCCAACAAGCGCGGCATTATTAGGAATCGGCGTGAGGGCGCAGGCGCCGCCGAGTTCGTTGGCGGGCAGATCGAAAGCTAATAATTCAGTGGAATTTATAAAATCAATCAAAAACAAAGTGCCCAAGCCAAGCGAGTCGCTTCCCGAAAGATCCTGGGCATTGCCGACGATCAACACTCCGAGGGCGTCCGGGGGTGCATGATCACAATAGAAATTAAAGAGCGCGTTGCCGATCTTCGGAGTGGAATTGGCGTTCAGCGAATGCGGTCCCGCGCATCCCGGTGTACCCGAGCCGTATTTGGAGAGTCCGGCGCCGACGGGCGTTGGAGTGAGTTTTGCCGCGAAACCGTCGATATAAAGGTTAGATCCATTATTATTCACAATCTTGTCAAACGCATGTGGCGAAACGGGAAAATTCGATGAATTTGTCATTCCTACGACGTAAATAGCTCCAACTGCGTCGCGCGCGAGGCCAAAACACTCTTCATCTATAGTATCTCCGCTTGAACCTACAAAAGTGGAATAGATCAAACCATTTCCAAAAGAATTGACGATTGTTACAAATCCGTCGGTCGCTCCTCCCTTGTACGATGGTAATGCTGCTCCAGGTGTTGTTGGGCAATCAAAGGAACTCGTGCCACCTGATACAAATGCATTTCCGCTCGAATCGACGAGGACTGCTGCGACACCGCTGTTTAACGCCGAACCGCCCAAATAAGTTGAATACACCAAGCCACCCGTGGGCGTTGGTCGAATTTTGCTTAGAAATCCATTGGCACTTCCATTTGTAAATGTTGTATCCAGTGCGCCCGGAGTCACCGGATATCCCGGCGAAACTGCGCGGCCTACAACATAACAATCACCACCTCCGTCCACGGCGATTCCGAGCGCGGCTTCATCTCCAAGGCTGAGCTGACCCGGGCTGCCAAGATACGTTAAATATAATAATGTCGAACCGTCGGCGCTTAGTTTGGCCATGTAGGCGTCACTAATGCCACCCTGATAGTTCGACTGCACCGCTCCCGGAGTCACGGGAAGCACTGTTGAAACGGTTTCACCGGCTACGCAGGGGGCGCCTTGTGTATCGATGGAAATACTGTTTGCGCCCGCGGACGTTCCAAACAGCGATGAAAACACCAATCCTGTTCCCGAGGAATTAAATTTTGTTATGAACATCCCCGAGGTTTCACCTGGAATTTGATAGGATCCGGGCGTTTGAGGAAAGTTATTATTCGCGCCGCCGCACACAAAGGCGTCTCCTTGAGAATCCACCCGGACTCCCACCGCGCCTCCGAGACCGCCCGTGCCGGACGAATAGATCAATGCGCTTCCGGTTGCATTCAGTTTTGTAACGTAGGGGACTGTATAACCATTGGGGAATGGAAACGGTCCTGTGTAGTAAGCGCCTTGCGTCGTCGGAAAGCCAAGCCACGCGCGCCCGACGACATACGCGTTTCCGCCGGCGTCGACGTCGATTCCTTGAACCGCCGAATCATCCAAGAATGTTGAATAAAGCAGTTTGCTCCCAGTTGTATTGATTTTTGTAACCGCCGTCGATCCAGGCGGAGTAAATGTTGTATCATAGGATCCGGGAACCGTAGGAAAATCCGATGAACCCGCGGAACTGGCGACAAGGAGATTTCCGGCACCGTCGACGGCACAACCGAGGCATCCATCATTATTATCACCCCCCAGGTAGGTCGCATACGTAAACACGGGATCGATCTGTATGGATTCCTCGCGAGTCTTATCAACCTCAAAACCAAAGCGTGTCGACCCAATGATTCTAAATCTACAAGCCGCGCGGCGTATCGATCCGTCCGCGCCACGTGCCGTGGTCATCGGCGGTATCTGACCGAGGTCGCCACGGGAAGTGTGAATGAGCAGCCCTCCGAAGCCGTCTAATTGTAATGAGTCGGCGCCGTCGCAGCGAATACTCACCTCCGAAATGTCAGCTCCCGGGGCCGCGAGAATATCATATTCAAGCGCGCCGTTTTGTGAATACGCGCGGACATCGATGTCTTTGTAAATTCCACGATAAAGAATCGAACGGCTGGCCTGGACCTCCGTATGCCATCCGGCCGCGGACGAGCCTTTGAAATAATGATAAAGTCCTTCACTCTGGAGGTCGCCCTCGATCTTGACATTTTCGGAACTTCCCTCGAAAGTTAAAATAACCGATGTCCGCTCACGCGCTCCGGATCCAAACTCAAGGGCGAGCCCATTGGACGAAAAAAAAGACCTCACACCGGAACCGGACGTAACATATCGCGCGACTTGCGCGAACTGCCCTTCATTTGGAATAAAATCAAGATCGCTTCTTCTAAATAGATCCGGACCTCTCATCGGAACTGGTCGCGAATCCAGATGCGGCCTCCTTGCCGCCTCAAGGAGCGACAGGCAAAGTATGAAGATCAATCCCGCGGCGCCAGACGTGAAGCACTGTGGTGAATGGAACATGATGCTTGCGATATGTTATTTAAATCAAATTGCTTGTTGTCAAATCATTGGATCCTTCGGGAGGCGTACCGCCGTCCCGAAGGACCATAATTATTTTAATGCAATTTCACCCATGCCGCCGTCGAAGGAATGCGTAACCCGCCGGCCTGATCAATTACAAAAATCATGTACCAGCCGGGGGGCGCGGCGCCCGTGGCGGTCGGTACGGTGATCGGAATTGTGTAATTGCCGGAGGAGCCTTGGACCGTGCCAACCGCCATCTCGACGTAGCGTTGGTCGAAATCAAAATTATGCGTGACCGTGCACGGCCGCATGAGCACCACCTTTGGCTTATTGGTAGTCATGTCCGTCGGACTCGAAACTCCGATCGTATACGATTGACCATAACTCCATGTGTCGCCGTTGGAATCGTAAGTTACAGAAGTGACGACGGGCGGCGTGCCATTAAACAGATAGGGAGGACTGAAAATTTCAGCGGTGTCGCCGGGGCGAAGCGTATTCTCATTTCCAGGAGCAACTTTGGATGGTGAATCGTTATCCAACCCTCCAATGGTAAATATTCTACCGTCGGGAAGGAGTACTGCTGTGGAGTGGTCCATGCGATGTTCGGTATGATTCGCCATTGATGAAAAACTTCCGCTATGAGGCGGTGTAAAGTAGAATCCTGGATCAAAAATCTCGGGTGTTTGAACCGGAGCCGCATACGTTATGGGCGCGATCGGTATCGGCGTCGCTGGATGCTGCGGTGCCGGTGTAGAATAAACGGAGGAGTCGGACGACGAGCCGCCTACTACAAATAGAGTTCGATCGGGCAGAATTACTGCGTTTGCCATGAATCGCCCGTTTACACCCTGACCTTTGATATACCAATTACCTGAATTTCCGGCGGAATTGTATTGCCACTCATCTATCGACTTCAGCGTAGGCGCGCCGGGTGGAATCGAAGTCTGCGGCACAATTGTCCATTCCGAACCACACACGGCAAAAATACGCTCAAGAATTGAGCCTGGATTGTTAGTGTCCTGCTCCTCCATAATCGCCGCGCTTCCAAAGAAACGATCCTTCGGCGGAGTCGCCAGCGTGCGAAGTGAATCCAAAGTTCCCGGAAGGTAATCCCATGTACCGACGACATAGGGCGCGGTCATTGCGTTTGTATTATTATCAAATGCAACGAACAGACGCCCGGACTTTGTTGAGAACATCCGCGGAAACTGGCCGAAGTACTTTGCAATAGTCTGTTCGGTAATGTATTCCCGGGTAAATTGAGTGCCAACTGAAAGCGTAGGTCCCGCCGACAGAAGATCGCTCCAAATTTCAGGATTCGATCCATGCAAATAGCCTCCGAGCCCAACATGGGATCCATCACCCATCGTGACAAAACTCGGATAAAATCGAGCGGCGTCGTGTCCGTTATTCGTTACATCGAGCTGAAAGTATACTTCTGGATTCTGGCTGAGTGTGGCAGGGTCCAGGTAATACGAATTGTGAGGCGGATCCTCGACATTATCGCCGCCAAGTGTAATGAGTTTGCCGTCCTTATCCCACGTAAAGCCCGAACAGAACGGAGAGTCGATAACGATATTATTATCTAAATTAAGTTTCTTGACACGCGGCGGGACGGTATTCGGATTGATGATCCATGCGTGAAAGAGTTTATATTTGGCGGCTGGAATATTTGCATATCCGCTCGGAGGCGGATTGGTCGTTGACTCTACAATTTCAAGATTCCAGCACAATATGTGGCCTGCGTACGGACCGGGACTTGCAACACTTACGGGCGGAATCAACGTTGCCGCGCCCACTTCGCGATTTTCAAGCGTCACAATATCGGCACCGGACGGAAAAGAAGTATCGTGAACGGCCTCTTTGCCAATATTCGGCGGATCGTTGGGGCCAGGCGCAGGAAAGAGGCGAAGCCACCAAGGACCGGACCACTGCCCCACGGTCCCGGGCGGAGGTGATTGCGCGGATGTCGTTCCAGCTACAGTTAAAATGATAGACAACCGTAGCACAAGTTTGAACGCATGGTCGAAAAACGATCCATTTGTCCGGATGGGAGGCGAAATACTGCTGGTAGTTGGTGTCTTGTGACTCATTGCGAATGCTCCACGAATGAAAATCCCCCCATCCTTGGAATAAGCTTACCGATTTGGTTCGCGGCCAGTCGGGACGGGTTATGTCGACCGACAAACCAACGTTACCCCCCCCCCCCTTGGCAACGTCAAGCGGTAAATCCGCATGTCGTGACGTCGACGCCGTTCGCGCCGAAAACTAGTAAATACTCGCCGCGCCTCGCGCGCGCGCGAGCGATTCGAAGGGGGAATTCACGGAGTTATCCATCGCACAAAACGCGCGAATTTCCAACAGCCGGCCCGGAATGTAAATAAACAGGGGCGCCCCGACGGACGCCCCTGATCGGAAAAAGGGATCTTTTTGATTTATGGTAAGTTACCTCCCTGCTTCTCAGCGAAGTAGACGAGCCACCAATGCCAGAGCGGATCGACCATGGAGAGTTTCCACGTCGGGCCGTTCTGCCCATATGTAAAGTTGTATTGAGCCTGCGCTTTGGCGAGGTAAATCGGGTTCGGCACGACGCGATTCACCGCCGCGAGTGCGCTCGGAATCCACTGGCCGACGCCGTCGTATTGTGTACAGATGACCCACTGATCGATGTCTTTGTTTTTGATAAATCGCTTGAAATTACCGTTCGGGCCCCACGCCGGATCGCACAAATAATCGGCCATTTCCTTCATCATCGTTTTTGCGAGCGCGTCGCCCGTCGTTCGATAATAAAGAACGAGCGAATGCAGCAGCGGGCCCATTTGCCACGGCGATTCGTACGTATCTGTAAAGTTGCCCGGAAACGCCTTTCCATAATCGATCATCGACGTCGCCCACGCGTTCGGGGCGATGCCGCGATATTGATTAAGATTCTTGACGAGCGTCGTCGCGCCGTCGAGATATCGGCTCGCGCCGGTTATAAACCAAGCTTTCAGGAGCGCGCGCTCGCACCACGCGCAGGCGCGCGTCGTGAGCGGCTTGGTTCCAGGAGTCTTTATGAATGGGAAAGTTAATATCTCGTCGGCCACCTGCCGCACCGACTCCTCCGCGAGCGGATGGCCCGTGAGAAGTGTATATTCATAAATATCGTCGATCGTCATGTGCTCTTCGTCGAAACCGTTCCAACCCCAACCCGCCGCCGGGATTTGTTGTTTCAGCGAAGCATACTGATTCGCGACCGAGGAGCGATTCAAATCGTCCGGAAACGCGCTCAGATTCGGATAGGGGACGCCTTCGTAAATATAAGCATTCGGGTGGTCCGCGGCGACGAATCCGTCGATATGAAACGTTCGCACGGACGCGCCGTGCAGCGCGCCCTCCTCGGGCACTTCGAAGAATTCGAGGCGCCCGGTTTCCGCGAATCGCGGAAACGCCGTCAATACATTTCGCGGGCTTCCCGTCGTGTGCGTGCTTTGATACCATTTTTCCTCGCCGAACGCCTGCCAGCCCCAATTATCATATAAATCGTGGCCGGTGTCGGTCTGCGAACGGTAATTGATTGCAAGCTGAAGAACGGCCGCCGGATCGTCGAGCGGAACCGGCAGATCGCCGTGGTCGGGCCACGCCTTCGTTTTTTGTATATATGCCGACGGCGCGCACGGGCGCACCGGGCGCTGGAACGCGCGGGCGCTCGCGTACGCCGGCGAAGATCCTTTGTGAAATGCTAATAAAAACTCGGTCGTCTGATTCTGCGAATCGTCGAGCCATTCCGGCCCGGCGAAGTTCGACGGAATCATTTTAACACTCATCCGGCCCGACGACGACACTTCGAGAGACTTCGGAAACGTTTGCCAGAAGTAGCGTCCCGCGACCGTCAGGCCGCAGTTCGAATTGGATAAATCAATAATTCCCGCGGCGCGCGCGCCCGTCGCGACCGTATTCGGCGACGCCGTTCCCGCCAGCATTTTGTAACCTTTGAACGTCGTCCCCGGCGTGAGCGTCCAGTTGGGGCCGCCGCTTGAATCCTGATAGACTTCGAGTTTTTGTAAACTAGCGATCGTCCCCTTGAACGGCGAAAGACTCGAATCCCCGTACGCCGTGACCGTCGCGTTCGGATCCGACGCCGTGTCGAACTTGATCGCGACTTCATAATTCTTGACGCAGACCGGTCCGATCGGATCCATATAATAATCGTTGCGCATCGTATGGATCGCGCGCACTTCGGCGGAGTTCCGCGCGAATTCGAGATAGGTGGAGTATTTTAATACATCGCGTCCCGCGCCGGCGGTGGAGCTTGCCGCGCGATGCCGCCCCTCGATCTTGAATCGCGTGGCCGCCGGTCCCGATCGCGCCGTGAGATAAGTAATCTTTGGCGCATCGTACTCCGAACTGTAAACTACGCCGTCGGCCGCGAGAAGTTGCGATCCGGTGCCCGCCGCCGCCGCGCTCACGCGTTCGTTGGATTCGTAGCTTCCGTTGCCGTTCAAATCGATATAAACATTCTCGAAAAAATGATTCGCCTTCGACGACAATTCGAACAGCGCGGCGCCCGTGTCGACGAGGTATCCGTCGGCGGTCTTTGTTACAGATACCTGCGGGCTCGGATTCGCGACCGCTTTCTTTAAGTAATAAGTCGCCTGCGCGCCGGCGGCGCAGTCGCCGCGGAATTCGACGAGCAGCCATGCGATCGGCGCCGCCGCGTCGAGGAGATTGCCCCATCGCTGCATGACGCGGAACTGCGTCGGGACCGACGTGCCCGCGCCGTCGACGACGGCGAGCCCCGCGACGGATGTTAATTGTACACTCGCGGCGAACGGGACGCCGCATTGGAAGAGATCGTATTGCCGCGCGACATTGGTAAGATCGTGCGCTTGCAGCGGAATCCCAGTCGTAAGATCGGGATTGTCCGTGGGCGGCGGCGGCGCGGGCGGCGCGACTTTCGCCGTGCGAACCTGGCTCGTAACAAATCCGTCCGGCTGCGTTTTATCAAATATAACAGAACGGAAATATAATACGAGACCCGCCGAGCCGACCGGCGGATTGAATGTCGCGATATTATTATTATCGCACTTCGCCACCCACAGCATCTTGCACTGCGAGTTCTCGAATCCGAGTCCGGTCACGCCGGGCGGGATCCATGCCACGATGTCCGGATTCGGCGTGCCGAGTACATAACGATCGGACGCCGGGACGTTCGGCCCGCCCGACACGGTGATCGTCGACGGCGCGCCCGCCGTGAAAACGCCCATTTTTATTGTTACGGGCGGCGATTGCGCGAATGTTTGACTACATATAGGACCGGCGGCCAGAAATGCGGACAGGATTCGAGTTGCGATCGAACGCGGGAAACAGGAAGAGAATGAACGAAATCGAACGTGCGTGCGTTCGAACGGAAGTTGCGATGAATTCACAGATGAAAGACCCTCTCGCGGAATGTGACGAAGAATAGAGATCTCCGCGGCCGCGGGCCAAGTGCGGAAAAGATGACAGCCTTGTCCCGCAAACGTGTGTCAAAGTTGACACGTCTTCGGGGGAGCGCGCCCATTTCCGCCCGCGCCGCGCGTTATGGTTATGAAGCCAAATGCTAAAAATAACGCGGAACCGGAAACCAGTCCGGCGGCGCGCGCGGATGTTGTTATCTGTGGGATTGCGACCCGCGAAATCACGACTCCATTTGGAACGTTAATATTGGCGGCGTCGGCGCGCGGAATTGCAGGTGTCGGCGATCCGAATGAAATCGCGGAGGATTTTCTGAAACGAATCGAGCCCCGAATCGTCGGCGGAACGGTTCGTCGAGAATCAAACCGCGCCGACTCCCTTGCCGCGAAGAAATTGTTACATCGCGCCTCCGTCGAATTGGAGGCGTCCTTGAACGGAAAATCTGTCGTATTGAAAACGCCGCTCGATCTGGGTCCATCGACGTTTCGCGTCCGCATTTGGGAGGCCCTTCGGAAAGTGCCTTTTGGTTCTCGTATTACTTATGCAGCGTTGGCGGCGGCGGCTGGACATCCCGGATCCGTACGGGCGGCGGCGCGCGCAAATCGATCCGCCATCGCGCCTGTTTTCATTCCGACCCATCGAGCCGTGAACGCGGCCGGGGAGATCATGGCGCCGCAATCCGATCCGTGGACGCCCATACGCGTTCATTTGTACAAACAAGAACGACTACGTATCGGCGATGCGAAACGCATCTCGGGCGTTTCCGATTCCGTCAAAAACCGTAGGATTACAAAATGAACAGAATCGCATTCACTTCAGCGTTTCTCGTGCTCGCTGCGCCGATTAGCTCAGCGACTGCGCCGGTTATTTCAGCGGCAGCGCTTTCGTTTCCGCGTCAGGATCCGGGAACGGCAAAACCTACAAAAGAGGATTTTGAGAAGCAGTTTGCCGCCATAAAGAAAGAGGACTCGAAGGCCTTTCTTGCGCTTGCGCAATGGGCGGAGAAGGGCGGCCTTTCGGCGGAAGCGAAGAAGGCGTATCGCGCGGTTCTCGACGGAGATGCTAATAATGATCTCGCGCGCTCGAAGCTTGGATATGTAAAAGTGGGCGGCGAATGGGTAACTAAAGAAAAAGCGGCGGAACTCGAAAAAGCGAAGGGCGCGGATCCTAAGAAAAAGGGAGGCAAGACCGGCGGACCGGTTGTTCCGACCGTGGGTGTCGAAAAAGATATTGCTAATAATGCGCACGCCGATCTCGAGGAAGGCAAACGTCTCGCGAAACTGATGGGCGACACGTGCATGGTGGTTTCGAGCGCGCACTTTTCCATCAAAGGCGCCGTCTCGCGCGAGCAGGCGAAGGATGGCCTCGCGGCGGCGGAGCAGGCCTACGCGGAACTGAACGTCATTTTCGAACGCGGCGTGGACGAACAGCCGCTCGGGATGCGAAAACTAACAATTTATTTCGCGAAGGACGATGCCGGTTGCAAGGAACTGGTTCCTTATATTGAAGATAACCACGGGAAACTCGATCCGTATCTGCGCGACGATATTATGAAAAAGGCGACGGGGCTCGCCGCGAACGGCGCCCATCCCGTTTCGTTAACTCAGAATACTGTCGATATCCGATCCTACGTTTTGCATCAATTGGGGCAGGTTTACGTCGATTGCATCGGCGCCGCTCCGGACCCGTGGCTCGAAGAGGGATTTGCCATGTATACGGCCGTCCGTTGGGCGGGAAAGAACACGACCTATTGTTATAATCCAAGTTCGTATGCGGGAAATGTCGGCGGATCGAAAAAAGGGGAAGACACGGCGTATACGCTGATTTGTAAAGAAATCGCGCAGGACAAAACGGACTCGCCGATTGAAGTTCTGGCAAAGAAAAAACTGAACCAACTTGACGACAAAGACCTCGCGAAGTCGTTTTCGTTAGTAAAAATGTTGATCGAGAAAGAGCCCGAAACGGGCCTCGCTTTTCTCCGCCTTTACAGCTCCCAAAATGTCGCGCGGGTTCTGAAGGCGTCGTACAAGTTGTCGCCCGCTGAGTTTGACGAGCGCTGGCGGCAAGCTCAAAAGTGACATGTCGGAGTGGGAAACCGCTTTCTCCCACTTTTCTTGTTTCGGGCGACGAGGTTTTGCCTAGACTCTCCGCCCCTTCGTGCCTTTTTGCTTTCAGGCTTGAACAACCACTCGATTGACAGGCCATGTTGCGATGCGGCGCGGAAGTTCACCTAATTTCATTCGTTCCGTCGTCAGCCTGATCGCCACCTCGGCACGGGCTCATTAACAATAAAAAGCCAGACCCCGATGAAGAAAGTTCTAGCTTTCGCCGCCTGCGCGGCCCTCGCAATCGTCGGCTGCCGGACAACGGCTGCACGTCAAACGGTTGTTGATAATACAAAATGGCAATATGGCAGGATGCTTGGGACAGCTACAAAAGATATGTTCCTCGATCTTTTTGATATTGCCTATGTCAACTTTGCAGTTGGCGACGGCCTTCTCGCGGAAGTCCAATTTACAAAAGTTGGACATTTCGGCGCCGGCTGGGCGGACACCATTCGATTTGGAACGCGTCCGCGCGCGATTGGAACGTGGTCGGAGCGGCAAGCCGAATATGGATTGTCCCTTTTCTATTGGCGAGACATCAACCGTCACGCGTCGTACGGAACTTCGACGTTATTTGATCAATCGACTTCCTATCAGGGCTTCGATCTTGATCACCAGAACCAGACTGGGCATTGGTTGGATGTTGGCGCGCACGTCCACGCGTTGCTGATCGGCGCTGAAGGCTATGCATCGCCGAAGGAAGCGCTCGATTTCGTTTTCTCCGCGACGAAGTGGGTCGTGACGCTCATCCCGATTCGTTCCGGTCTGCACTCGATCGGATGTGACGTTCTTTGGATCGATCCGTCCTCGGATGATTCAGAGTCGAATTGGCGCGAAATGGGCGGCGACGCCGCCGGCGCCGTTTATCAAGGAAACACGCCTTTCTTCGAGCGCCCGCGGGACGGCGGAGCGTTGAAAGCTCCCGAGAAACCGCTCGAGAAAAAATAAGTAAATTTACGATTACTTGAAAAAAAGGCGCGCCTCGAGCGCGCCCTTTTTTTAACTTTATCGCCGCGCCGTTCGACCGGCGCGTTTGATGGATCATGAGTCCGCAACGTCGCTATCGAAGTGTCGCCGTCATCGGCGGCGGACCCGCCGGGTCGGCGGCGGCGGCGGAATTGTCGGCGGCGGGAATGGATACAACGATATTCCACGTCGATTCGCCGCACGGCGAAAAACCCTGCGGCGGCGGCATCACGGCGCGCGCGTTCGATGAATTTCATTATCTGAACGCGCTGCCCTGCGAAGGCAACCCGATTCATAAAATAACGCTCGTCGCGCCGTCCGGCGGACGCGTCGACGTCGCGAGCACCGCGCCGATGATTAAAATTTATAATCGCGGCGAACTCGACGCCGCGCTCCGCGAACGCGCCGCGCGCGCGGGCGCGCGGATCCTCGGCGACGCGGCGATCGAAGTCGCGCCGTCCGGCGACGCCGTTTCGATTCTTACTAAAAGCGAATCGTATACATTCGACGCCGTCGTCGGGGCCGACGGCGCATTTTCGAAAACGCGGCGCGCCGTCGTGGGCGAAGTGCCGAAAAGTTATTTCTGTCCCGCGGTCGACGAATTGGTGGAAGGCATCGATCCGGCTTCCGGAGTCGTGCTGGCGTTTTTTAAGGATATCACCGGTTATTTGTGGGTTTTTCCGAGGCGAAACATCGCGAGCGTCGGCCTTGTCGCGCGCGAGGGTCAATTGAACGGCGACGAGATGCGCCGTCGCGTCCGGAATTTCATTAAATTTAATTATCCGGGGGCGAAATCGGTGCGTTCGGTCGGATGGACGATTCCGGCGCCCGATGCCAAAGGCGGATTGCCGGCCCGTCCGGTTTATAAACATTGTATTCTCTGCGGCGACGCGGCCGGAATCGCCGATCCGCTCACTGGCGAGGGAATTTATTATGCATTGCTATCGGGAACGCTCGCGGCGCGGGCGCTGATCGCGGGAGATCCGGAATTGTATTTGGATTTACTAAACAAAGCGGCCGGAGCCGAACTCGAGCGCGCAGGACGATTCGCCGATCGTTATTTTCGCGCGCGGACGATCAACGCCATCGTGCTCGCCGCGCGCTGCAGCAGGCGCATTCGCGCCTTGCTCGCCGATCTGCTTTCCGGCCGCCAGCACTACGCCGATCTCGACCGCCGCATTCGCCGGGATTTGCGATTCACAAGTTGGGCGTTGCGAAAACTGTAATATTTATAATACCGCGCCGCGTCGATGGTTCATAACAGGCCGGGGCGCCCGTCTGCGCGCCGTCGCCGGCGAACTTTCGGGCGCCCCGACTCCCAACCAGCCCCGCTTGATATTCGGTCCCTCCACCGTTCATAAAACGCGGCATCCATTCCCCGAACCCGTTCGTTCTCAGTCCCTCACAGCGTCGGAACGAGTTCAAGGAATGCGGTGACCACTTCGGGATCGAATTGCGTTCCCGAGCCGGCGGCGATTTCGCGCGCAGCGAATTCGCGGAGCTGGGCTCCGCGATAGGGTCGATTACTTGTAATCGCATCATGACAATCCGCAACGGCAATGATCCGCGCCGCCAGCGGAATGTCCTTGCCGCCGATTCCGGTCGGATAGCCCTTGCCGTCGACGCGTTCGTGCTCGAATTTGACGGCGCTAACAATTTCGGGGAATCGATGCGAAAGCGGCAGAAGGATGCGCGCTCCGATCAGCGGGTGCCGGCGCATGTGTTCGAGTTCGTCATCATTAAGTTTGCCAGGTTTATTAAGAACCGACTCTCGAACGCCGATTTTGCCGACGTCATGTAACAATCCCGCGAGGCGGACCTCGCGTACGACGCGTTCGGGCAAACCCAATTGTTTCGCGATGCGCAAACTTAATTGTGCCACTTTGATGGAATGGTCTTTTGTATAAGCGTCCTTCGCTTCGAGCGACAGGACGAGGCTGCGAATCGAGCGAATTGTCAAAGACTCCAAATCCATCTCGCGTTGGAGAATCTCGTCATGACTCTCGCGAAGCGCGTCCGTCAGTTTTCGTTGTTCGCGCAAGTGGCCGACCCACGTGCCGCGGCGTACGATGGCGCGCGCGACGCATTCGTGCAATTGAACGATGTCGAACGGTTTTGTAATAAAATCGTCGGCACCGTTGTGCATCGCTAACAAAACGGCCTCCGAATCGCGGAGTTTCGAAAGGAGGATGATCGCCGTTTGTTGATCGTTTTCGCGGATGGAACGCAACAATTCGATGCCGGTTACCGCGCCTAATTGTATATCGACAATAATGGCATCGAATATCTCGGTTTGGACCCGATCAATGGCGCGTTTGCCGCCCGTTTCGGTTTCCACTTCGTAACCAAAATCCGACAAACCGTGTTTGACGAGCTCCGCGATGGCTCGATCGCTATCAATCGCGAGCACGCGTTGTTTTATCGGTTTCCCGGCGGCTCCGTTCACGAGCGCGTCGGGCTCGCGGAGAACGTGAGGTGTTCTTTCTGCGTCCAAGAGCGCCGCTGTTGTCGCGACGAGTGGGGGTAAATTCATGGGTCGGGTGCGTGCCGTAGCGAGGTCAGTGCAATTGCTCAAACTCCCGTGCGTGCGAGGAGCGATGTCCGTCCAGGAAACGTAGAATTAGCGAAGGCCGTGCCGTGCCAACTCTGTCGCGTCCATTCTCTAATTCACTGGGTTTATTCCGTTTTTCCGAGCGTACTTGTTAACAAAACTGTGAGTGCTTTGTGAATAACCTGTGGAAAATTCTGAGCCGGTACCCGGTTCCTGTTTCGTATGAATCCGTTCGCTGAACCTCTTCGACGTTGCTGAATCAGTGGTGCAAGGACTATTGATGGGCGGAGGCGGCTGGGAGGTGCATGGAAAAACTGGAAAATCGCAGGCACTCCCCCAATCGAGGTACAACCGCAAGTTTTTGTTGGTGCGATGTTTAGGGGCGAACGCTAGGGGAGGACGCGCCAACCGTTCGCGAATCGCATTTCGGCCGCGGTCGCCAAGGGAGTCGCCGATTCCGCAACGAGAATCGAACAAATTACTAACAAACGTGCGTGAATTTTCCACGACTGAAGAATTGATACAATCCTCGGACGGGAATGGTCCTTTCGCTTCTTAAATTGTGGAAAACCTGTGAACGGAGCGTTCCGACGATTCCCGCAAATGCACTATTTCGCCCGAGGGTCCTTTAATTGTAAAACGAACGCCTTCCACTCGGCCTCGAGCTTGTCGAATTCCACGTCGTCGAAGGCGGTATCGACGGCGGCCTTCCGCGCCGCGAGCCGGGCCGCCTCGACCTGATTTCCCTGCGGGTTCGGGCCGTATTTGTTCAATTCCGATTGGTAAACCTGAATGATTGTCTTCAGATACGTCGGAAGAATTTTGCCCCAGAGCGGATGTCTTTTGTTCGTCGCCGGATCGTTTAGAAAAAAGATAAGCGACCAGCCTTCCGCATAATAAAAACCCATTTTTGAGTAATAATCCTTCTGTTCGAATCGCACGAGGTTCTTGAGCGGCGCGTAGGTTTTTTCGGCGACCATCTTCTTAACAGTTCCAACGCGCCACGGCATGACGCCGATGCCGTCGACGCGCGTGCCGAGATCGCCGATGCGCGTGCCGGAAAAGTAGTCTCCATATCCTTCGTTGAACCAGGAATGCGGATCGATTTCGCCGCACGCATAGTAAATATATTGATGAAACCCCTCATGATATAAAACGACGAACACATCCTCCCACGACGTCGTCGGATATTTCGGGTCCCGGACGTTATTATAAAAAACGAGTTCCTTGCTGTGCGAATTCCACCAGCCCGCCACCTTGGTGTCGTCGGGCAATTCGCTAAACTTAATGAATTCGGCGCGATCTTTACAGATGCGCACCGTCGAAACCGCCTCGATCACGCGAACGGGCGGGAACAACTCGAGAAACTTGCGGTGGAGAATTTCAAGATTGTGAAGAACTTTTTTGATTAGTATCTGATCCTTCACGTCGTAGATAATTATAAAATTATCAGTATCGTCGGCTTTCCAGCCCTTTGGCAGCGTCGCCCGCACGCGCTTTCGATAATCAATATTACGATACGGATGTTCTTTATAATGCAATTCCACGTCCGCGTTCGCAAGTTCGGACGGATCCTTCACCGAGAGCGATTTCGCCGTGCGTTCGAACTTCTTTTGCAGGTCGGCGAAATGGATCTTGTCGCAAACACACAACAAAACGACGAGCGTTTCGTCGTCGATCCCGGCATACGCAATGCCCGCGGCTTTGTCCTGTTTTTCGGCGATCGGAAATCGCTCGAGTTTGAGCGTGCCCGCTGCGTCGATTATGCCGTCCGCATTCGCCGTCCACCCCGGCATCGCCCGCTTGACGAAATCCTGAAAATCATGAAACGCGTCCGGCGGTGGCGGCGCGGGTTGCGATGCGGGGGCCGACGCGGGCGAGGATTCAGGCCGCGAGTCGGGTGTCGTGACGGAAATTGACGGAATTAATTTTAGTCTTAGAATCCGGATCTCGGCGTTGATCGCGTCCTTTTTCGCAGGTGTGTGGTCGACGAACTTCATTTGTAAAACTTCCGAATCCGGAGGGACGGGAAGTTCGTCGAATGTCGAGGGGAGAATCAGCGAATAGCCTTTCGCGGGATTTGAAATGGACTTGAATCCCTCCGGAACTTGCGCGGCCGCAACGCTCGCGCCGGCGCATATCGCAATGATGCAAAAAGCGAATTTTCGAATCAGGAACTGCACGACGAATTCATAAAGAGATTGGCGGTCGCCGAACGGCGCGGCGGGCGATATGTTGTTGCGAGTTTCAGTCAAATTAACAGACGAAAAACAAACGACATCATGACACGCCTCGTCACAATTTTTACAGGCCAATGGGCCGATCTCTCGCTCGAAACGATCGCCGCGAAAGCCAAGGCATGGGGTTATGACGGCCTCGAACTGGCGTGTTGGGGCGACCACGTCGAGGTCGAAAAAGCCGCGAACGACAAGACTTACTGCGCGCGTCAGCGTGGCATTCTCGAAAAACACGGACTTAAATTATACGCCATCAGCAATCACCTCGCGGGGCAGTTGACTTGTGATATTAATGATCGCCGCTCGCACGCGTTCGCGCCGAAGGAACTGCACGGCAAACCCGAGGAAATTCGCAAATGGGCGATCCAACAAATGAAACTCACGGCGCGCGCGGCGAAAAATTTCGGCGTGACTACTGTAAACGGATTTACCGGCTCGCCGACCTGGGATTCCTGGTATGGATTTCCGCCGGTTTCGCCCGAAGACGTGGAGGCAGGTTACAAATACGTCGCGGCGACGTGGGGACCGATCCTCGACGTTTATAAAGAATGCGGTGTTCGATTCGCGCTCGAAGTGCACCCGACCGAGATTGCTTACGATTTTCACACGGCCGCGAAAATATTACAATATCTGGGAGACCGGCCCGAGTTTGGGTTCAATTTCGACCCGAGCCATTTTCACTGGCAGGGCGTCGATCCGGCCGGATTCGTCCGCGAATTCGGCAAAAAGATATATCACGTCCACATGAAGGACTGCATCATCCGCCGCGACGGCCGCTCCGGAATATTATCATCACAATTGCCGTTCGGCGACTCGCGCCGCGGCTGGGAATTCCGCTCGCCGGGACGCGGACAAATTAACTTTGAAGAAATCATCCGCGCGCTGAACGATGTTAACTATCAGGGTCCGCTCTCCGTCGAATGGGAGGACGCGGGCATGGACCGCGAAGCCGGCGCCTCGGAAGCCGTCGGTTATGTAAAGAAACTCGATTTCAAGTCTTCAAATGTGAAATTCGACGCGGCGTTCGAGAAGAAGTAATCATAAGAGTATTAAGTCTGGACTGTTACTTCCGCAGCATCAATTAATTACGCTTTCTTGCCGCCGGGCGAATAACTTGAAATCCCTCCAGATCCGCGGCGGCGCAAAGATTCTCGTCGAGGCAGACAAATCCATGACCCTTTGGCCGATGGTCAAATGCAATAATTGCCGCGGCCAGTTGAAGGGCGTCAGCGGCCCGAAGAGCATGCATTCTTAATAATCGATGGGATTCGTCTCGGACGACGTCGATTGAACTTACGTCAATCCATTGGGCCGAGAGTTGGGCAAGGTGGTTTTCGCCACTCTCGACTTCACCCCGCGTGATCTCACCGCGACGATAACGACGCCACAGTGCGGAAAGCACTTCAGATGTAGTAAAAAACCAAGTCATGATCTCAGGATCCGACTCGGCGATATCTTTACATCCCTCCGTATGTGACTCTTCTACAAAAATCGGCACTAGAGCCGAAGTATCCCAATATTTCACCGGCCGTTCCTCCGTTCTTCGAGAAGTGCTTTTAGTGTTTCGCCCTTTGGATCGGAAATTGTTGGTTTCAATAATTCCTTTGGAATTGGACCGCCCTTTCCGCGTCGGATGATCCCGCGCCGTTCCAAATCAGCGAGAAACGCTTCATCTTCCGAACCCTTTGTAATTTCGACGGGTACTAAGTCCGCGACAGGCGTGCCGCGATTCATGATACGGATCCGACTGCCGCGACGAACTTGCTCCAGAAGCGCGGAGAGATTGTTTTTAGCTTCGGCAACGTTGACTACTTTCATGTGGCTAACATAGCTCACTCATCCGCGCCTGTCAAGGCCGCTCTCCCCGCGCGCCGGTTTTTTTCCGAAAATAAACGCGGCGCGGATGCGAGTGGCGGCGACTTTGAGCGTGAGGCGCGCTTCGCGCCATTGAAAGGTAATGAGTCCGACGGCGGCCGCCGTGTAGAGCGCGGCGAACGTCCAGCGGCCGGCCGTTTCGTAATATAATAGATCTTCGCCGGCGAACCGCGACTCGATCACGCCGGAGGCGGCGAGTTGTAGTATAAACATTAAGAATAAAACGAGGGCGCCTTTGATTCCGAGTGTGCGGTTCGCAACGGTCGCGGCGGCGAAAAGCGTCTGCGCGCCGGTCACGGCGACTTCGGCGATTTGATGTCCGTCGAGCGGAAGCGCGACCGCTTTGCCGCTCGCCCATGCATACGCGAACGGAATGCAACCGACGAGCAGCGTGAATTGATTGACTTTCGACGCGACGAGAACGGCGAGCGCCTCGGTGCTGCGGCGCGCATAAACTAACAAAATCGCAACGACGACCTCGGGCGCCTCCGACGCGAGCGGCGCGATCCATTGGATAACTACATATTCCGAAATGCCGAGCGCGAGGCTCGTGTGTTCGAGCGAATCTTTAAATGCTTCCGCCACCGAGACGATCGCGCCTGCCGCGAGAATTAACAATACGACGAGCGAAATGCGGCGTTTCGCCGTCGGAAGCGCCATCAGCGCGCCGGCGGGTCCGATCGGATGCGATTCTCCGCCGCCCGCGCGGATCGATAAGAATGCATAAAAGAGGAATACGAACGAAAGAATACAACCGAAAAGAATTGTTAATTGTCCCGTGAACGCCATCGCGCTCACCAGAACGCTTGCGATCACGAGCATCGTCACTTCGGTGCCGAGGTCGCGCGGCGTGCGCACTTTCGGTCGGCGCAAACGCCAGACGCTGAGCGCCCAAACGAGAGGCCACGCGATTCCTACTAATAATCGGTTCGCGCCCGTCATGTTGGCGATCGCGAGTCCGCGTTGCGCGGGATCGTGTGCGGCTTTATAAGCAATGACAACGTCGACCGCGTACTCGGGCAGGACGGCTATTAACGAAAGCACCACGACGGCGAACGCGCGCGGCACGTCTTTCTCCGCGGCCTCGCTCGCCCACGTGAGCACGAACGCGGATGCTAATATTGTCGATCCGAACGCCGCGGCTTCGAGTCCGGGCATCCAATGCAGGCCCGCGAATTTAATAATGAGTCCGGGCGCGGCCGCGAACCCGCAGATCGCGAGCGATAATGCTAATGATGCGGATTTGGCGCGGGCGTTCGACACGATTTCAGAGTGGACATGTATCCGTTCGCGGCGCGCGTTTCTAGATTTCAGTTACCGGGACTTTGTCGCGCGGCGCGATCGTGTGACAATTCCGCCACACAAAGGCACGTCGCATGCGCACATCCATTCCCTCTTCGATTTTTCTATTATTCATGGCGGCGGCGCCGCGCGTCGGCATGCAAGACCCGGAAACGCGAGTCGAGATCGAGGGCGCGATCTCCGCGCACCACACCGAGGACGCGATTGCGGGAGCCGCCGCGCAGGAGTTGTTTCAAGGCGAGTCGAGCGGCAGGAATTTTTCTGTAATATTTTACGTGCCCGCCGCCAAATATAAACTCGAAGCCGGTTTCGCGGAGATTTTCTGGAACGACGAAGGCCGGCGCGTTTTCGACGCCGCCGTGAACGGGACTCCCTGGTTGCAACAATTGGACATTCTTAAGGAAGCAAAAGCTAAGAATCGGGCGGTAATCAAAACTCTCGACGTCGACGCGCGGGACGGTTCGGTCCGCGTCGATTTTCACACGGTCGCGGACCGCGCGAAATTTAGTTATCTAAAACTCGAGGGCGCGCCGCTGCGCGAGCCGATTTTGGTGCGCGGCGGAAGTCTCGCCGTCACCGGCGCGCCTTTTTCGAAAACGCGAAAAGAAATATTACCGAAAACGCCGCCGGACTTCGAAGCGACGATCGTCGCGCAGGATCCCGAGATCGCGTTTCCGACGGTGATCGCCGCCGCTCCCGCCCGGGACGGCCGGCCCGAATTGTTATTTGTCGCGGAAGATATGTATAATGCGATTCCGAACGTCGAAAACGAAAAACCCGATCTCGACCGGATTCTGCGGCTCGAGATCGATCCCGCAACGGGGCGCGCCGCGCGCATCACGGAATTTTCGCGCGGTTTCGGAAGCATTCAGGGGCTTTGTTATATTCATGATACATTGTTCGTGGCCGCCGCGCCCGAAGTGACGGCGCTGCGCGACGCGGACGGCGACGGCGTCGCCGAAGAGCGCGAAACGATTCTTACGGATTGCGGCCCCGCGCCCGGAATCTTTGGATTGCGCCACCACATTCCGTCGGGGCTTCAATACGGAATCGACGGAAAACTTATATTATCGATCGGCGACCACGGCTGCCGCGCGCGCAACCGGTTCGGCGCACAAGTCGATCTCGAAGGCGGCGGATCCTTACGATTCGCTCCCGACGGGCGCGATCTCGAAATCTTTACATCCGGCCTGCGCAACACGCTCCATCATTGCGAAAACGAGATCGGCGAGTGGTTCACGCGGGATAATACAAATGACGGCGACGGTTGGGATTCGCGATTGTTTCATTTGATTCCCGGAGGCAATTACGGTTATCCGTATTTATTCAAAAAACACCCCGACGAAATATTGCAACCGATCGGAGAATACGGCGGGGGCTCGTCGACCGGCACGATCGTTTATCAAGAAATGGCGTTTCCGCCGCGCTACCGCGGGCGATTGTTTGCATGCGACTGGGCGCGCCGCGAAATCTATGCAATTCAACCCGAGCCGTCGGAGGCGACGTACAAACCGAATGTCGAATTATTCATGTCGCAGGAGGAGGGCGGCGCGCACGATCTGCGTCCGACCGATCTCGCCGTCGACGGGCGCGGCGATTTGATCATTGCCGACTGGAGCCGCGACGGATGGGGGCAATCGGAGCGCATCGGACGAATATTAAGAATCCACGCGAAGGGGTCCGCTCGGGCGCCCGAACCGGTTATAAACGATCTCGCGGGCGCCGTCGAGGCGCTGAAAGACGCGCGCCGATCGGTTCGCGACCGCGCGACGCAGTGGCTCCGGATCAGTAATGATAATAATACCGACGCCGCTCTCGCGGCGCTCGCGGAAAATAAAGAAAAAAATACGACGGCCGCTCCCCGGATCCACGCGCTTTGGATTCTTACCAATCGCCGCGCGCCCGCGATCGTGCGCACGCTTTCGAATTTGTTACATGAACCGTCCGACCCCGTGGCCGCGCAGGCGGCGCGGGCGCTCGGCGATCTGCGCGACGGCCGCGCGCTGGAACCGCTGGTCGCTTTATTAAATATACAGAATGTCCAGCGGCCCTTCGCCCGGCGCGAGGCCGCGATCGCGATCGGCAAGATCGCCAACTCGTGGGTTCCGGCGCTCGCGAACGCGGCCGACGAAACCGATCCGACGGTCGCGTTTTGTAAAGTTCAGGCGATCCGTCGCATCGGTAAATTCGAACCGCTCGCGGCCGCTCTCGCGTCGGCGAACGCGCGCGAATCGGCGGCGGCGAGGCGCGCGCTTGCCGATATTTATGATCCGCGCGTCGTGCGCATGATCGCGGACGCGATCCACGATCCCCGCTGCGTCGCTTCGCGCGCCGAATTAATACAATTAATCGGGCGCGTCGCGCTTCTCGCCGCGCCGTGGAACGGCGTCGAATGGTGGGGAACGCAGCCGCGCACGCCGCGCTCCAAAATATATAAATGGGAGGGAACCGAACTCGCGGTCAAGGAAATCGCGGAAGCGCTCGCGTCCACGGATTCGATGTTACAGAACGCCGCGATCGCCGCCGCCGAGGAATCGCCGGCGCAGGATCTCGCCGCGCCGCTCGCGGCGCTGATGCGGAGGTCGACGGAGCCGAACCAATTGAGAATTATAAAGATTCTTCGCGCGATGTGCTCGGGGGTCGACGCCATCGTCCCGTTCGGCAACGACGAAAAGGCCGCGATCCGCGCGGCGGTCGCGGAAGTACTCGCGGGATTGGAAGGCGAGGGCGTCGGAACTGTATTATTAAGTCTTTCGAAAGATAGCGATGAAAACGTCGCGCGGAGGGCGCTCGAGTCGCTCCGCGCGACGGCGTATCCGGACGCCGCCGCACCCGTCCTCGCAATATATCAAAATGCGAAGGACGATAAGATTCGCGCGGCCGCGGCTTGGGCGCTCGAGCGCCAGATCGACGCGAAAGCGCCCGCGGAATTCGAAAAAATCGGAGGCGAAATGCTCGCGGATCCGAACGTGCGCGAGCAGGGAATTAATATATTAAAGAAAATCGGCACGCGCGCTTCGCTGGCGGGATTGATTAAGATTGCGGCCGGCGAATCGCCGGCCGGCCGATCGCTGCGCGACGCGGCCCTGCAGGCGTGCGCGCGCATCGCGGGCTCGGGGGCGCCCGCGGGCGGCGGCGACGAAGCCGCGCTCGATCGCTGGTTCGCGTGGGCCGCGCGCGAAATTCCTAATTTTAACGAACCGCCGCGCGCGGCCGGCGGCGACGCGCGCAAGCGATTCGTAAAATTAACGATGGTCGCGCTCGAGCGGAAAGGTAATATCGAAAAAGGCCGCGCGATCTTTATGGATCCGGCGGGCGCGAAATGCAGCGCGTGCCACGTCGTCGGCAACGAAGGGACCCGCGTGGGGCCCGATCTTTCGGACGTCGGTCTTAAATATTCGAAGACATTTATAATAGAATCGATTCTGGAGCCCGGCCGCGTGATCCACAGCGGTTATGAAGCGACGGTGGTCGAAATCGACGGCGAATCGCCCGTCTCCGGAACTGTAATTTCCGAGAATTCCGAACTGTTGGAGATCGTCGCGGGTCCCGGCGCGACGCGCAAGATTCCAAAAAAGAGCATCCGCTCGCGCAGCATCCAACCGCTCTCGCCCATGCCCGCGGGCCTCGCGGACGCGCTTGACGAAAACGCATTCGCGGACCTCGTCGAGTATCTCGCGAATTGTAAAATTAATAAATAAGTTATCTTAAATTACCGTTTTTTCGCGTTTGACGCCGCGGGAATCGGCTGACGCTCGCCGAGCAGACTGAGAATCACCATCGCCGTTCCGTAACTTCGCGAACGGGGGAAGTGGCGGTCGTTCCATCCGCCGCTGTCGTCGCGCGTTCGCATGATAAATTGTAATAAACGCGCGCGCTCGGCGGCGCGTTCCGCGGCCGGCATCAATTCGATGGCCATGGCCGCGTAGCGATGCGCATAATAAAAATAATAAGGCGCGATGCCGAATTCGCCCACGTGCGTGCCGGTCTTGGCGCGCCGTTTTTCGAGTTCGTCCCAATATTCATAAAAATTGTGAACCGACTTCGCCAGTCTCGCGGCGTCGCTTTTGCCGAGCAGCGCGAGTGCCGATTCGCTCGCCGGAGAGCGTCCGATCGCGCCCGGAAGCCGCGCCGTGCGATCCACCTGCTCGATCGCGGCGAGGCGCGATTTCGATTCGGGAACCTTTAATTTTAATGTTTGTTCGTCATAAACGAACGCGCCCGACTCGAGGCGGCACCGATCTAACAGATCGCGGGCGCGATCGAGAAGTCCGGCCGGCAACGTCGCGCCCGCGTCGCGCGCGTACAGCAGACTCAGCGCGACGGGCGCTGTAACAAATGTCGCCGACGACGTGTGATGTGCATAATTCCATCCGCCGCCCGCAATTTCCTCGGTGGCGATCGTTTGAACGAGTTTGGGCATCCATTCCTCGATTTCCTTCGCATGTTTACCCGCGCGGTTTCTTAATTTTAAGTGCGAGAAGAACTCGAGCGCGCACGCGTGGCCCCAGATCCGGACGTCATATGCATTTTTCGTGTCGGGAGCCAGCAGCGGGTCGCCGAGTTGCGATAATATAAATTCCGCGCCGCGTTCGATCGCGGAAGTTATCTTTATATCCTTCACGTCTCCGCAATATAACAATGCGGTGCACGCGATCGCGGTTCCGCCGACGCGATAACCGAGCGGGATCTGTCCGTCCTGCGATCTGTAAACTCCTTCGTAGGACCACGAGCCCTTGTTTTCGGAGACTTTCTCCTCGCCCGCGAGGATCTGAGCCACGCCGGCGCGAATGAGTTCGGAGACCGAAGGCATCGTCGCGGGCGCGCTCGCGGGTTTCGACGACGCACCGCCGTCCTGCGCCGCGCTCGGGAGTAGAAATAATAACGATAAAAATAGATATTTGACGGATTGCATCATGGAACCGCCGCGGGCCCTGGGGTTGCCGGGTATTTCGAACCGGTAAAGCAAGCGATACGATAAGGCGCGACATGCGAATTCAAAACTTACAATTTGTCGCGCTCGCGCTGCTTGCGGCGGGCGCGGCGTGCGCCAATGCGCGCGGGCTTTCTTTTTCCCAAGGCCCGCGCGTCGCCGACTCCGCGAGCCGCCCGGTGGTTTTTCGCGGCGCGAAAATCGTCACGATGGCGGGCGAGGACATCGACGACGGCGTTCTCGTGGTCGACAAAGGCAAAATTACGGCCGTCGGACGCGCGGCGAATGTAACAATTCCAGCGAACGCCGAGGAAGTCGACGCGCGCGGAAAATATATACTTCCGGGTTTTGTGGACACGCACAGCCACATCGGCGCGCCGGCTGGAGGCGACAGTTCGTCGCCCATTCAACCCGATTGCCGGGTGATGGATTCGATCGACGTGCGCGATCCAGGCATCGCGAGGGCGCGCGCGGGCGGCATCACGACCGCGAACGTGATGCCCGGATCGGGCCATTTGTTAAGCGGGCAAACATTATATTTAAAATTGCGCGACGGCAACGCGATCGAGGATTTATTGATAAAACTCGACGACGGTTCCGCCGCCGGTGGAATCAAAATGGCCAACGGCACGAACAGCCGCGGCAATCCGCCGTTTCCCGGTTCGCGCGCGAAATCGGCCGCGCTGGTGCGCGAACAATATATAAAAGCGGCCGCGTATCGCGATAAATTAAAGAAAGCGAACGGCGATCCCGAAAAAATGCCCGAACGCGATCTGAACATGGAGGCGCTCGTGGAAGTGCTCGACGGAAAGCGCGTCGTCCATCATCACACGCACCGCCACGACGATATATTAACAGTTCTTCGGCTGCAAAAAGAGTTTGGTTTCAAAGTCGTGTTGCACCACGTCAGCGAAGGCTGGAAAGTCGCCGACGAGATCGCGAAAGCTAATGTTCCTTGTTCTGTAATTGTTATCGACAGTCCCGGGGGGAAACTCGAGGCGAAGGACGCATCGATCGAAACCTGCGGCGTTCTCGAGCGCGCGGGGGCGCGCGTGGCGATTCATACGGATGATTATATTACAGATTCGCGCTTATTTAACAGATCGGCCGCTCTCGCCGTGCGCGGCGGCATGTCGCGGCGCGGCGCGCTCGCGGCGTTGACGATCGAAGGGGCGAAAATACTCGAACTCGACAAAAAAATCGGCTCGCTGGAGACCGGCAAGGACGCGGATCTCGCGATCTGGTCGGGCGATCCGCTGAGCGTCTATTCTTATGTTACTGAAACATGGATCGAAGGAAAATTAGTCTTCGATCGGTCGCGCGCGCGCGACCGCCTCGTCGCCGAAGGGGGCAGGGGCGCGGGCGAACCGCGTCTCGATCTCGGCTGCTGCGCCGCCGACGGGGAGGATCGTTAATATGAGGATCAATTACATATTCGCCGCGGCGGCGGCTCTCGGAAGTTTTGTGTCGACCGCGCGCGCGCAGGTCGCCATCCGCGGCGAGACCGTGTACACGATGGCGGGCGAACCGATCCGCGACGGAATTGTTATTATTCGAAACGGTAAGATCGACGAAGTGGGCGCCGCCTCCGCCGTGCGCGTTCCGCCCGATTTTACAATTCTGCGCGCGGCCGTCGTCGTCCCGGGACTCGTCGACGCGCACACGTGCGTCGGGCTGACCGGTTATTTGAATCAACCGCACGATCAGGAGCAAATCGAGCGTTCCGCGCCGATCCAGCCCGAACTGCGCGCGATCGATGCTTATAATCCGGAAGAGCGGCTCATCGAATGGATCCGCGGTTTCGGAGTGACTACAATTCACACGGGACACGGGCCGGGCGCGCTGATTTCCGGCCAGACGATGATCGCGAAAACCGTTGGAAAGACCGTCGACGAGGCGGTGATGGTTTCGGAGGCCATGGTCGCGGCGACGCTCGGCGACGGCGCGCAAAATGACAAATCGCCCGGCACGCGCGCGAAGGCCGTCGCGATGCTCCGCGAGGAACTTATCAAAACGCAAGCATACAAAAAGAAATTGGCGGTCGCCGACGAAACGAAGCGTCCGGAGCGGAATTTGAGAATGGAAACATTATCGAAGGTGCTCGACGGCGCGATGCCGCTGCTCGTGACGGCGCAGCGGCATACGGATATGTCCGCGGCGCTGCGCCTCGCGGACGAATTTCATATCAAACTCGTGCTCGACGGCGCCGCGGACGCGCCGATGCTGATCGAATCGTTACAACGCGCCCGCGTTTCGATTATTATCCATCCGGCCATGCAAAGGGCGGGCGGCGAAACTGATAATTTAACATTCGAGAGCGCCGCGAAACTTCGCGACGCCGGAATTCCGTTCGCGTTCCAGAGCGGATTCGAAGGTTATGTTCCGAAAACGCGCGTCGTATTGTTCGAAGCGGCGGTGGCCGCGGCGCACGGCCTCGGCCGCGACGCGGCGCTGCGCGCGCTCACGATCGACGCGGCGCGGCTTCTCGGAATTGATAAAAGAGTCGGCTCGCTCGAGAAAGGCAAGGACGGCGACGTCGCGCTCTACGACGGCGATCCGTTCGAATATACGACGCACTGCACGGGCGTCGTGATCGACGGTAAAGTCGTCGCCGACAAACCCCGATAATTAAATTATCCGATTCCCAGTTCCGCGGCGCGCGGCTTGAGCGCGTCGATGATGAATTGTATATGATCTTCGAGGCGGACGCCGAGTTTTTCGACGCCGGCGTGGACTTCGGCGCGCTCGACTTTGGCGGCGAAGCTCTTTTCTTTAAGTTTCTTCGCCACGCTCGCGGGCGCGAGCGACGCGATGCCGTCGGCGCGGACGCGGCAGCATGCTACAATAAAACCGGTCAGCTCGTCGCAGGCGAGCAGCGCCTTGTCGAGCGCGGACTCGTGCGCGACGCCCCATTTTGTGTAGTGAGCCGACACCGCATGCGCGACGGACTCCTCGCCGCGCTCGCGCAACCATGCTACAATTCTGTTCGGATGCTCGTCGGGCCATTTCTCATAATCGGCGTCGTGCAACATTCCGGCGATCGCGAACGCGCGTTCGTCGTCCGGCGATCCGTAGCGCGCCGCCGCCGCGGTCATAACAATTTCGACGGCGCGCGCGTGTTTCCGCAGCGACTCCGTTTCGGTCCAAATGCACAATTGCGCCCAAGCTTGGTCGCGAGTGAGTGGTTCCATGGCGCGGCCAGAATACGGCGGGGCCGCCTCGGAAATTAAGTAATTTCTTTATTTCGCGGGCAGCGTGACGACGTCGTGCGTGAATTTGGTCGAGCCGTCGGCGGCGATGCCAATCAAACAATAACTCCCGACCGGAAGCGGTAGAAGGAGTTTGTCCTTGTCGGTGGAGGAAGCCTCCCGAAGACTGGCGCCCCCGACTCTGCCGGTCGAAGTTTTCGCGCAGACTTGCATCGTGCCGCAGTTTGTCCACCATTCCGGTTGAATTTGTAAAATCCCGGTTTTGATATTTATGATAGCAGGCGTCGTCAGTTTCGTATTTCCGATAACGCTAACGTTCAAGTCGTCGAGCTTTAGTTTTCCAAGACCTTCGTGGATTTGATCCTTGGACATCGCCACCGACTGATTCACGAGCGATCCCGGAACGGGCGCGCCTCCGCGCGGAATGATCCAAATATCGTAGTTTCCCGCCGGCACGTTCTCGAACTTCAGGCTCCCGTCGGAGTTGACTTCGGCCGTCGAGAAGTATGGAAATTTATTATTCAACAAAACCGCGGAAATATAAGTATAAAGCTCGGCCTGACCGCTGAGCGTCAATGTAAGCGTTCCAAGATCGCTCGTATTGATGATGTATAACGAGTCCGTGGAAATTGTAAAGAAGCGGGTGACTTTGGAATCCGGAGCGCTGGCGCCGGGCCGGGAATAGCCGATGCAACTGTACAATCCCGTGGGAAGCCAGCCGATGTCGAGGATCTCATCGGTGCGCACCTGGCTTCGATAAAGCTGGCCGCTCTGCGGGCGATAATTAGCGTCCGTCAAAACTCCGCTCGCGATGCCAAGATTCATTTCAGGCACAAATCCCGGCGAAAGTCCGATTTGAATATGATTGAGGGGCTGCATGACAACGGGGTCGGCGACGGATTGGACGAGTCCGTTGTCCGGCCCGAGCAAGCTTGGGATGACCGCGGTTTGGTAAGAACCTGCCGCCGACACAGCGAAGATCGTTAACAATTCCTTCGGCATGTTCGGGATGTTGAATTCACCCGCATCCGAAGTTGGAACCGCAGCGATCATGTTTCGCCCGAGATACACCAAAACGGCCGCCTGCTTCGCGTACGCATTGTCGGACGCGAACAAAGTTCCCGAAATCGTGCCGCCCTGTCCGGCGTCGAAAACGGCGGATTCCTGCCCCGGCGCGACCGTGACTCGTACGGGGGCCATGCCCTTCGGTTGAATCCAGAATTGAACATTTGACTGGCCCTGGCTCGAATAATGAATATCGAGCGACGTGGAATTATTATTATTGACGACGATTTGATCGGCGCCGATCGGAATCATTCCAGTCTTTAAAATAACAGATTCGGGCGTGACCACGGCGGAGGCGGGGACATTCTGCAACACGACGTGCGTCGCGAACAGCGCCGGAACCGTCGTCGAGCCCGTATCGAACAGGCTGGTCCAGTCGCTGGCCGTCAGCGGATAACAAATATGTGTGTTCGCATATTCTCCACGAATATTTAGATTCGACGGCGCGCTCGCGTCTCCGTCGCGCACGGGCACCGTGAACTTGCCGTCCGTGTCGACAGTCGCGATCAGCGTTCCGTTTTGGTTTACGAGCGCAAAGCCCTTCGCGGCGACGATGTCGCCGCCGGGCGCATTCGAAGCGAATCGTATTTGAAACGTTCTCGAAACGGTCTTTGGAAATGTAATAAGAATATTCGACGCCGCGACGTGCGCGTCGATGTCCACGGGCGCCGGAGAATCGTAAACGGCGAAGCCGGACGCGGCGTGAATTTGATATTTACCGTTGGGAACGTTCGCAATCGCGAACGAGTGGTCCGTGCCGCCCGCGAGGCCATGATACATGATGCCGGTCGTCAGAGACTCGATCGTTACTTCCACATCCGCGGCAGGCTCGTTTCCCTCGAATGTAATTTCGCCGGAAACGACCGACGCCTGCTCGAGGAGCACGTCGGCCATCGTACTGTAGCCGGGCGCGAGTACCATGTTCCACGTCGAAGGAGTGACGCTGGTTTTTGTATAATTCGCCTGCGCGGCAATCACGTCGATCGACTGGAGTTTTGTAAAATCGCCGATCGGCAATTGATAGGTTCCCGTCGGGTCGGTGACCGCCGTCGAATTTGGCATTCCCGCGAGATGTGCGGTGACGACGGCGCCGTTGAACGGCGCGTGCAATCCGGTCCATGGATCGCGCAATGCTACTTTTCCTACCATTGTCGTCGAAACCCAGGCCACGTCCGGTTTGCGTCTGTTCGTTACAATTCGCGGAGCGCCTGCGTTTGATATGTTTGGCGCGGCGGTGGGCGACGCGTAACCATTCATTAACGTCCATTCGACGCCCTTCGGCTTCGTTAAGATATATATTCCGATCGCGGCGGAAAGGGCGACGGCCGCGCCCGTTACTAAGAATACAGGACGACTCCACTTGCGGGCCCCCGCAACTGTTCTGCCGGCGAAGGTCGCGCCCGCGGATGTTGAAGACGCGGAGGTTGACGCCGTCGATGCCGCGAGGAGCGTTCCAAGAATGGATGCTTTTAACTCATCCGGCGCGGGCTCGTTGATCCGCGATTTCATGAGTTGATCGATTTCCTCGTCCGAAACCGGTTTCATCGACCGTTCGAAATAGTCGCGCACGAACTTCCGCGCGCGATGGACGATTCTGTAATAATCGTCGAGGTCGATTTTTAATAATTTCGCCGCCGCCGTCCCCTTCACTTCGTCAAGATACGAGAGTTCAAGGCACTCGCGGAGGTTTCGAGGCATCACCTGCAGCGCCTTGCGGAGAAGTGTAGCACGATCGGATTCGTACCGATCTTCCGGATTTTCATCGTCTCGCAACTGGGGTATGTAGTTGGATCTCATGTCTTCGTTAAAACCTTCGGTTTTTTTTGCGTTAATGCATATATTAATGATAACTCTGGTCAGCCACGCTGAAATGTTTTTTGGCCGCCTTCTTTTCTTATGATGAATGACAAGTTGAAGAAACGCCTCCTGGAGCGCGTCCGCGGCTTCGTTCCTATTATTACATATCCTGCGCGCGGCGGGATAATAATAAAGCAGAACTTCTTTGACGAATATCTCCGCCGCGGCGTCGTTTTTGAGGTTACGCCACGCGAAATACGCGTCCGCGATGCGCTTTTCCGCCCGCTCGTTTTCTTGTTTGGACTTAGTTGGCAATTGTAAACTTTGATTTCGTGCCCGGAGGCTCCGGACCCAAGACTACGGCAAGCACGTGCAAACCCACACGCCGAGGAGGATCTGATGCGGCTTGCAGGACTGGCCCGTGGGACAGTTTATCGTAAAACATGCGACGTGAACCCGGCCGTCGGGATCGATTTCGATTTGAATATCGCAATCGAGCGTGAGGGTCGACGCGAACGTCTCCGTGGACTCGTTGAAACGAACGATCGTCGTGCCTCGAATCGTATCATCGGTCCATACAACCCAGGCGTTTCTAATAATCGTTCCGATGCGACCGTCCGGAGCCCCGAAGGAATCCGCCGTATGTGTAAATGTCGTCGAGGATCCGTCCGGCGCTTGAATCACAAGCATGGGAAGCGTCGTACCGACTGGAAGCTGCGTGCTGCCGACGATTCCCGTGATGCGATAATCGAGACCGTTAAACGGAACGATGGCGCCGATCAAATCATTTGCAATGACAATGGGTCGGGGTGATGTGGGCATGGTGCGTTTTACCGTCCTGTTGAGTTTGAAAGTTTACTTACATAACGCGGTCATAAAGCGGTGCTGAACTTATATGTAAATAAACGGCCCGAAGGCGGCGGAAAGTCCGCCGTTATTCCGGTGAAGGCGCGTGCGCGAACACGATGCCCCCAAGATACACGACAATGCACACTCGAAAATTTTCTCGAAAAATATTTTCGTGGTCTAAACTTTTACCCAACAGCGCTTTACAACGGAGCGTTCGACGGCATTCAACACGTCCTGACACCGGCTTCCATCCTCGAAGTCGGGTTTGACGGTCGTTTTGCCCTCGATCGCGCGAAGCACCTCCCAGACCTCGTGCGTGAACGTGTGTTCATAACCAATGATGTGTCCGGCGGGCCACCAGCGGCCGGCGTAGGGATGGCCGGCGTCGGTGCAGAGGATCGTGCGGAAGCCGCGCTCGGTCGCCGCGTCGGCGCAATTGTAATATTTCAGAACATTAAGTTCTTCGAGATCGAATACTAACGAACCTTTCGATCCGTTAACTTCAAAAGTATTATGATTTTTTCGTCCGGCCGCGAAACGCGTCGCTTCGAACGAGCCGAGCGCGCAGTTTTTGAAGCGTGCGAGAAACAACGCCGCGTCCTCGACGGTCACGGCCCCCATTTTTTTAGCTTTGCCGCCGCGAGCGCGTCCGAGTTCGCCGTCGCCCGCTACGACGGGGCGTTGTTTAATAAACGTTTCCATCATGCCGCATACTTCAAAAAAATCGCCGACGAGGAAGCGCGCGAGATCGACGATGTGCGCGTTCAAATCGCCGTGCGGACCGGAGCCGGCCCGGTCTTTTTGTAGTCTCCAGACGAGCGGAAACTCGGGATCCATGATCCAGTCCTGAAGATAGCGCGCGCGGAAATGATATATTTTACCCAAATCGCCGCGCGCGATCATTTGTTGTGCATGCGCGATTGCCGGGACGCGCCGATAATTAAACGCGCACAAATTTACAGTTCCGGCCTTCTTCGCGGCCGCCGCCATCGCGCGAGCCTCCGCGGCCGTGTTCGCGAGCGGCTTTTCACAAATCACGTGCTTCCCGGCCTTCAACGCCGCGATCGCGATTTCGGCATGCGTGTCGCCGGGAGTCGCGACGTCGACGAGATCGATATCTTTTCGCGCGATTACTTTTCGCCAGTCGAGCGACGATTCGCGCCATCCGAATCGCTCCGCCATCGCGTGCGTGCGCTCGGGATTCCGGCCGCAGATCACTGTCATGTCGGGCGGCGCGTCGAGCGGGAAAAACGACGCGACGGTATGAAACGCGTGGGAATGGACGCGTCCCATGAATTGGGTGCCGATGAGCGCGACGCGGATTGCGGGCATGTTTAATTATATTTATTCGAGATGGAATGGACCCGCGATAGCATGCATTTGGACGCCGTCCGCGTCCAAGCTTTTGTAATTCTCCAATGAAACCCAAATTCGCGTCGCGAAACGCCGTGCGCGCCGCGGCCGCGTTCGCAATATTTACAATTGCCTCCGTCGCGTTCGCGCATGAATTCTGGATCGATCCGCGCGGGCCGGCCGGCGTCGGAACGGCGATTCCGCTCGAAGCGTGGTCGGGCGTCGCGTTTCGCGGCGAAAATCGCAAACCGCTCACGCCCGGCAAACTCCGTTCGTTGCGCGCGATCGACGCGCTCGGTTCGCGCGACCTCTTGGAAGCGCTCGCCGCCGACATGGAAACCGGCTCCGTGAAAGCGCGCGCGGCGGGACCGTTATTGTTAGTTTTACATTCGAATCGATCCTATCTCGAACTCGAGCCCGCGAAATTCGACGAGTATTTGACCGAAGCGGGGTTGGAATCGATCCGCGAACTCCGTGTCCAGCGCGGCGAACAGGATTCCGTGTCGCGAGAATTGTATCAACGCTGCGCGAAATCGATTATATATATCAATGAAGCCGGGGATACTAAAAATTCGGCGGACACCGCGAAAAAGGAACTTAAACAATCGGCCGAATTTGTTACAAATCCCGCGAAGCTTCCGCTCGAAATCGTCCCTTGCGCGGATCCCTCGCGGCTGCGCGCGGGGGCCGAACTCCGCGTCCGTGTTTTGTATCAAGAGGCGCCGCTCGCGAACGCGCTCGTGCAGGTGTTCCGGCGCGCGAGCGCGGACGCCGCGTCGCGCCCGGCACCCGCGCGCCTCCGAACGGACGCGGACGGATTTGTAACAATTCCGATCGGCGGCGGCGGCGACTGGCTCGCCTCGTGCGTGCATATGGAGCGGGCGCATCCGCTCGCCGACACCGATCATCCGGGGGCGCAGTGGGAGAGCTTTTGGGCCTCGCTCACGTGGCGGGTCGATGGACCGTTCGCGCCGGCGCCTCTTCAAGAAGGCGCGTCGTCGAAGCCCGCGAAAGCGGAAAAGTAGTCGTGCGGCGCGCGCCGCTACAACCCGTGGGTTCCCGCGGCGCGCGGTGTTCGATTCGCCTTGAAGTTGGCTGCATTTTTGTAACCATTGCAAAGGAATCCATGCGAAACAAAGCCATGAAAATGCAATCCAGAAGTTTAACGATCGCCGCGGCGATGAAGGTTTTTGCGATCGGGCTCTCCGCCGTCCTCGCGGCGGCGTGCTCGACGATCGACGTGCCCGTGGCGAAAACGGCGCCGCCGCGAGATGCAAAGAATGCGTTTTCGCACGCGGACTTCGACGCGGTCTTGAAGAAAATTACAGATAAAACCGGACGCGTCGACTACGGCGGCCTCCGGCTCGAGCATGCTCAATTGGATAAATATCTCGGCCAGCTCGCGCAGACGTCGCCCGAAAACGACAAATCTCTATTTCCGAACAAATGGCATCAAATGGCATACTGGGTTAATGCGTATAATGCCAGCGTGATCCGCCAGATTATCGAAAAGAATATTACCGATACGGTCGGCGATTCGCTCCCGTCGCGCATGAAGTTTTTTGGAGTATTGTCCGGCGTCATCGTCGGGGGCGAGCGCATGAGTCTCGACGAAATCGAGAAAAAAGCGTCGTTCAGCGGCGATCCGCGCGTGCATTTTTTAATTAGCAACGGAACGCTCGGCGGTCCGCGCCTGCGCGCCGAGGCGCCGGGAGGCGAAAACTTCGACAAGATCGCCGAGGAGGCCGCCGTCGAGTTTTGTAACGATCCGCGCAACGTGCGCACGGGCCCGAAGAACAACGATAATCCAGAGGGGAGTCTGACGCTTTCCGAAGTGTTCGATCGGTTCGAACGCGAATTCGTGGATTATGCGCGCGGCCGAGGCGTGGCCGGTCCGACGGTTCGCGACGCCATCAATTTCTGGCGGAAGGACAATCGCGTGCCGGTGAACGGTAAGAATTATTATTTCGATTTCGAGTGGGCTCTCAACAAGCGCGAACCTGGCCAGAAATAGTTCATTCACCGATAAACGATGCGCATGCTGAACGTCCGTCCCGCGACCCCCGAAGACGCGCGGATCATCGCGCGGTTTAATTGTGAAATGGCGCGCGAATCGGAGAGCATCGAACTCCCCGCCGCGCGCATTGCCGCGGGAGTGTCCGCGGTTCTCGAAAATCCAACGCGCGGCCGTTACTGGATTTGTGAAATCGACGGCATTCCCGCCGGCCAAATGATGGTGACGTACGAATGGAGCGACTGGCGCAACGCGGATTTCTGGTGGATTCAGAGCGTTTACACGGATCCTAAATATCGTAATCGAGGAGTTTACAAATCCTTGCACGCGCACGTGCTCGGCGCCGCGCGCGCGGCGGGCGCGTGCGGCGTCCGATTGTATGTAGAAAAGGAGAATCGCCGGGCGCGCGCCGTTTATGAACATTTGGGAATGCACGCGGCGCCGTACGAAATGCTCGAAATCGATTTTGTAATTCATCGAAAACCGGAATAGCAAATATGTTTCACTTGAGCCGATCGCGCCGCGGACCATTCGAAACAACTATGCTCAAATCGGACGACGGCGCGTCGTGGATCGAATTCGCTCCGGAGCGCGGCGGGATCGCGACGCGCGCCGCGATCGACGGACGGGAAATATTATATTTTGACGAATCGACGTTTCTTGATACTACAAAAAACGTCCGCGGCGGCATTCCGATACTTTTTCCGATCGCGGGGCCGCTCGAAGGAGGCCGCGCCGCGTTCGAAGGAGCGGAAATCCGGCTGCCGCGCCACGGTTTCGCGCGAGAACAGCCGTGGACGTTCGTCGATGCCGACGTCAACATCGGTAAATTGGCGATGCGTTTCGCTTCCAACGATTCGACGCGCGCGATGTATCCATATGAATTTGAATTAATAGTTTCATATCAATTGTTCGAACATTCGATCGGCGTCGAATCTTGCATAACGAACACCGGCGCGCGACCGATGCCGGCGCAGATTGGATTCCATCCTTATTTTAACTTTTCCGAAGCGGACAAGAGCGTCGCGCGCATCGAAGCGGTCGCGACGCGCGCGTTCGATAATTTACTCGGCAAAATTGTAGACTATAAATCGCCGGCGCTCGCGGGCGGCGAAGTCGATTATCATATTCTCGACCCGAACGGCGGCGCCGTCCGCCTTCGAAATGCTCCGGGCCGGACCGGTGTTCGCCTCGATTACGGCGGTTTTCCGTGCGCCGTGGTTTGGACGCTGCCGGGAAAGGATTTTGTTTGCCTCGAACCTTGGAGCGGGCCCGCGAAATCGCTCAATACCGGCGAAGGGCTGATCCGGCTGCGCCCCGGCCAGTCCGACTGGAGGCGGTGGTTTGTACAAATCGAAATCGACGAAGTCCCGAAGAATTGAATTTCATGGGCAATTCCGCAAATGACGATAGACAAAGGGTATGCAAACAATGAATCCCAAACAGACGTCCGCCTCGTCCCGATGGCTGAATTTCAAGGAAAATAATTATATCTTTTCCGATCTCGGTTTTGCGCTCGACTTGAGCGGAATCGCGATGCCCGCGGGTTTCAAAAGCGAAATGGAGCCGCGGCTTCAGAAAGCTTATGATGGGATGCAACATTTGGAATCGGGCGACATCGCCAATCCGGACGAAGGGCGGCAGGTTGGCCATTATTGGCTGCGCGATCCGAAACTCGCGCCGGATCTCGGCGTTCGCGCCGAGATCGATTCGACCATCAAACGAATATTAGCGTTCTCGGGAAGCGTGCACCGCGGCGAAACGCGCGCGCGTCCGGCGACAAAATTTACAAACGTGCTCGTGATCGGGATCGGCGGTTCGGCGCTCGGCCCGCAGCTCGCGGCGGCCGCGATGGCTTCGCCAAACGATCGCATGCGAATGTTTTTTTGTGATAATACAGATCCCGACGGCATCGACGGCGTGCTCACGCGCATCGCGGCCGCGGCGGGCGGGCTCGCGGCGACGTTGACGATCGTCACTTCCAAATCGGGCGGCACCAAGGAAACGCGCAACGGCATGCTCGAAGTCGCGAATGCTTACAAAAGGGCGGGCCTCGAATTTAATAAGCATTTTGTCGCGATCACATGTCCCGGTTCCGAATTGGACAAATTGGCGATTGGCGAAAAGTGGCTCGACCGGTTTCCGCTCTGGGATTTCGTCGGCGGCCGCACGTCGATCATGTCCGCGGTCGGATTGCTGCCGATGGCGCTGCAGGGAACGAATATTAGCGAATTTCTCGCGGGCGCGAAGGCGATGGACGCGCAGACGCGTTCGCGCGAGACGAACCGGAACCCCGCCGCATTGTTAGCATTGGCGTGGCACCACGCGACGGGCGGCGCCGGAAAGAAGGACATGGTCATATTGCCCTATAAGGACCGGCTCGAATTGTTCAGCCGTTACTTACAACAATTGGTGATGGAATCGCTCGGCAAGGAGAAGGATCTGACGGGGCGCGTCGTCGAGCAGGGCATCGCCGTTTATGGTAATAAAGGATCGACCGACCAGCACGCGTACGTGCAACAATTGCGCGAGGGCGTCCATAACTTTTTCGTTACATTCGTCGAAGTGTTAAAAGATCGCGGCAACGTCGCGGAGGGGTCCGCGCCCTTCGACGTCGAGCCGGGCGTCCAATCCGGAGATTACTTATCCGCGTTTCTTCAGGGCACGCGCAGCGCGCTCCGCGACAAGGGCCGCGAATCTGTAACGATTACGCTCACGCACGTCGACGCGCGCATGTTGGGCGCACTGATCGCGATGTACGAACGCACGGTCGGTCACTATGCGAGCCTCGTCGGCATCAACGCTTATCATCAACCGGGCGTCGAAGCCGGTAAGAAAGCCGCCGCCGGAGTGTTAAATATACAAAATAGGATTCTTAACGAACTGAAACGAACCGCCGTCCCGTTGACCGTCGACGCCCTCGCCGCGTCCGTTCCCGAATTGAACGACGAACAGGAAACGATTTACAAAGTCCTCGAACACCTCGCCGCGAACGCCCGCGTCCGCAAGTCCAGCGGAAAGGACGCGTATTCGGCGGCGTATAGAATTATTTAGAGGTATTGCGCGGCGCAGAAAACTAATTCTGCCGCATCTCCTGCAAAGTAATAGTTTTCTCGACTTTCTTCCCGCTGTCGCGGTCGATGGTGACTTTGACGCTGTCTCCGGCTTTGTACTTATCGAGAACATTATATAAATCGTTGCTGTTATTGATCGCCTGACCGTTCACGGCCACGATGACGTCGGCTTTTCGCAATTTGTAGCCTTTCCGCGTTTCGACGACTTCCGCGCCCTGCAGACCGGCGTCTTCCGCGCCGCTGCCGACGGCGACGTCCTTGATGAGCACGCCCTTGGCGATTCCCAATTGCCGCGCCGCGTTTTCGTCCGCGGGGACGATGCCGAGGCCCGGACGCACGACGTATCCGAATTTTATCAATTGCGGAACGATTTGATTGATCGTGTCGACCGGCACCGCGAAACCGACGCCCGCGCTCGAGCCCGATAATGTTGCAATTGCGGTATTCACGCCGATCAGCCGTCCCGCGCTGTCGAGGAGCGGACCGCCCGAGTTGCCCGGATTGATCGCCGCATCCGTTTGAATCACGTCGGCGATCGTGCGTCCGCGCGCCTGGGAATTAATCTCGCGATGCAGCGCGCTAATAATACCTTTCGTTAATGTTTGATCGAGGCCGAACGGGTTGCCGATCGCATAGACTTTCTGGCCGACCTGCAGATCCTTCGATTCGCCGACGCTGATCGGCGTCAGTTTCGTGTCGGCGTCAATCTTTAGAACGGCGAGGTCTTTTTCGGACGCGATGCCGACGACCTTGGCTTCATACGTAACATTTTGGTCGGGTAGCGTGACGCGCCACTGACTGCCTTGTGTGATATCGGCGACGACGTGGCGATTGGTAACAATATAACCGTCTTCGCTCCAGATGAACCCCGAGCCCGTGCCCTCCGGAATGGTCATCGCGTCGCGCGTGAACCAGCCGGTTTGCACCTGATGAATCCCGTATTTTGTAATATATACAACCGATGGCGCGACGCGTTTGAACAGTTCGACGGTCGTTTTTTCCTCGGGTTCGAGTTCGCCGCGGGGGGCGATCGCGCGCGGCGTCGCGTTTGAGTTATGAACCCCGTCGTCGCCGCCGCTTCGATCTGTAAATACGCGGCCGAGCGCAAGGCCGCCGACGGCCGCGGTGAAAATGAGTAAACCAGCGGTGAGCGGAGTGGTTTTCATCGTTGTGACGTTGTTACGTTCGAATGTCGGCCGGTGTTTTGAATAACCCGAAACTCGACGTGAAACCATGGATGTAGGTCTCGCCGGAGACGGGTCCAATTTCGCCGTTGCAGAAGAAGCCGCCGAGAGGCACGTCGCCCACGACCGACTTGAAGAGCTTCGAGTCCTTGTCGGGTTCGCCATAAAGGTTGCGCCCGCGTCCGAGGCAGCTGAAAAGAAGCGCGCCCGCGGGAGCGCCTGCGGTTCCGGCGCGGGTCCGCCGGAGGACGGCCAACAGGTCGTCCATGCTCGTCTGGCGGTCGCGGACGTGCAGTTGCACGGTCCGGCCGATCGACAGTTGCGCGCCGATGGCTACATATCCGCGTTCGCGGTCGACGCCCATGATATTGCGAATTAAATAATCGCCCTGCGACGGTTCGCGATCGCGAAACGGGTCCATAACAATTCCGAGAAACAGCGCCGTGCGCGCGAGTTCGCGTTCTTCATTAGTAAAGGAATCGACCTGCGCCTGTATGAAATCGATCGCGGGCTTGCCGTCGACTTCCATCAAAAAGAAGCGCTGGGCTTTTGTTATTTTTCCGGCGCCGCCGACGGGTTTGCAACCCTGCGCGACCACGGTCTCGACTTCGATCGCGCCCGAGAGCGCGACGCCCGTCGTGCCTTCGCGAAGGGATGCATCATTAAGAAAAAGCCGGTTCATGCCCTCGTTGCCTGCGCTCGCGAGGCCGCCGATCTTTACACTTTTCGAATATGCATAATTCAATCCGTCGATCAGTCGCTGCGCATCGGACGTAAACGGATCGGGCAGCAAAATCAACGTTGGCGACGCGCCCGCGGCATCGATCGGATCGACGCCGATCGCGCGGTGCCAGTCCGCGGGCGGCGCGTCCTCGCTCGGATACTTATTTTCGAGAACGTGGAACGGTTGAATGTTAACATTCGGCATCGACGCGAGCGTCAGCGCGACCGACGCGCGGTGCTCGACCTCGCGGCCGCCGCCGACGACGCCGCCGGCGGTGCAACCAATCAAAAAGCGCGCGCCGGATAATTCGCGGATCCGGCGGCCGGCGTTTTCGACTTCGGAAACGAGATACCCGCCGATGAAAAGAAACGCGATGTCGGGCCGCGCGCCGCGCATTTCGAGGAGCGTCGCGGATGCGACTTCGCCGAGCGCCGTTTCAAGGTCGGAGTGTGTGCTGAGTTTGGATGTGAAGTGCAATGGCGGAGTAGAATGGAAAGTTCAAGGAAGCGTTCTCCAATATTAATCAAAACGAACAAAATGACCACACTCCGCAGCACGATTTGTATGTTTTTGGCCGCCGCGACCGCTTTTGGCGCCGGCGTCGCGTTTCAAGGAAATGAACTCAAGTCGCGGTTTGAAGAACTCGACGGCAAGGGAGACAAGGCCGGAATTGTTAATTTGTGGAAGGAACATCCGCACGAGGCCCTTTCTGTGATCGACGAATACCTCGAAGGCGCGCTCGCGAAAATTGAAAAGGGGGCCGCGCCCGCCGAAGAGATCGCGAAAATGCACGAACGCGCCGTGCGCGGCGCGCTGCTGATCGACGAAGCGCTCGGCCGGCCGATTTTTAGCGATTACGCGTCGAGCTACGCGGGCTTCACGCCGGAACAACAAAAACAATTTCGCAACGGCCAAAAAGCGAGCGGCGCCGCGCGCCAGGCCATGAAAAAGAAAGACTACAAAACGGCGAAGGACGAATCGCAGAAATGTATCGATTTCGCGCGCCCTCTCGGCGACTGGTGGGGCGCCGCGTCCGGTTACGCGGGCCTCGCGGACGCGCAGGAGGCGCTCGGCGAAAAGGACGCCGCGCTCGACTCCGCGCAAATGGCGCGATTATTACATAACAATTTGGGCTTCGCGTCGAACGAATATCACGATCTCGGCGTCATGGCCAGAATGTTGGTGGAACTCGGCCGCAAGGATCGCGCAACTGTAGTCATCGATCAGGGTCTCGCGCTCGCGAAGGTCGCGGGGGACAAGACGGGTGGAAAGGCGTTCGAGGAGTTGAAGAAGAAGTTGAAGTGAGCGCGGGCGACATGTCGTTCGTACAATTCTTATTTTACCGATTGATTCATCGAGAGTACTATCAAGTCGCGGTGCCAAGACCAGCGGGGCAGCATTCGATGCCGAAGAAACGCAAGAAAATTACCAAAAGTCGACGCGCGAAGAAAATCGCTGAAAGTTCAACATTCGGCGGCGAGATTGTCTTTTATAAAGATCCGGACGGAAGGATCGATCTCAATGTTCGTCTCATGCGCGATACGATTTGGTTGAGCCAGCGACAGATCGCCACTCTGTTCAACAAGGACTCCGATACCGTCGGCCTTCACAATCGTAATGTTTACAAAGAGGGCGAACTGGACGCTAGCTCAACTACCGAGGATTCCTCGGTAGTTCAAGTCGAGGGAGCACGCGCCGTCACGCGCTCCATTCGATACTACAATTTGGATGTGATTATTTCAATCGGCTATCGCGTAAATTCGAAGCGTGGAACGCAATGTCGCATTTGGGCGGCGCGCGTTCTACGTGACCACCTTCTCGCCGGGCTCACACGCAATATGAAATCACGAATGCCGAATGGGCTTGGTGCGAGTCAGGTTACGATGTGGGCGATCTTGAAATAAGTACTCGTCCGAAGAACGATGTGTCATGGAACGATATTAATGCTTGGTTGAAAAAAATTGATAGAAAAAATTGATAGAATGAGATTACCGACGGAAGGTGAATGGGAGTATGCAAACTTGGGCGGACAGCGTAAATCTACTTATCCTCCGTCACATCCATCACTAATAATTCGATCCAGTTCTCGATGCCGCGGAATTCCCAGCCGTAATCTAGAGTTTGAACGCCGCGTGATTTTTTGAAATCCAGCTTTCGACTTCGACGTTGAAGTCTCGCACTTCGTCAAGGATCTCTTCCACTTCATTCTCTGTAACAGTTCCCCCCGAATCGTAACTGAGATCGTTTCTTACAGTTCTACATCGGTCGAAATAAATAGCCTGTGTTTGAACGCTTTCGCCCATTGCGAGTCTGAGTGCCTCAAACGTAGTTTGGTGGGCGCCTCCAACGCCTTTTATTCGATAACCGGCACACGCAATTGTAATTTTCGCTAGTGTGAGCGCCGCGCTGTAGGCTATTATAAATCGGCGATCATCGGACAATTGTTTTATATCAGCGTCGGCGAGGTCGCGTTCAACCATCTGGCGGAGGCTGTCAATTTCCGCCTTGCTGGTGATGTGCGGCTCGACGCGGTTACTAGTTAAGAGTTTCTGCCAACTCATGTTCGTCTCCGATGATAAAAATCCTTGTCCCCTGCAAAACGGTTCTAACAAAGTGATTATCTTTAGCTTTCTTCCGAAACTCATCCGGAGACAGCACTGTCGCACTAACAGGACGTTCCAAGACATCTTCCGCAACATGGAGTGGATTTGCGATTTGTTTGATCGTGACATCTCCGACGATCATCAGGTCGATATCGCTTTCGGAACGCTCCTCGCCACGTGCGATTGAACCATACACAAAGGAAATCGTAATATATTTGTTTAACGGTCCAAGGGCGGAGCGCAGGACGTCGGCAAGTCCGACCGTTTTTATTAATAATCCACGGAGTTCGGGCAGAAACGGACAGGCGGGATTGGGTGCAAAATATACACGATTTCCATCGATCCGGCGCACAAGAATGTCGGCCGCTACGAGAGCGGCCAGTTCACGTTGGAGGCTTGATCCGGGCACGCGGAGACGTCGCGCCAAGTCTGAAAGATACATTCCCCTTTGCGGAGCGCGAATGAGTGCCTGGGCGAGAATTCCCTGCCGGGTCTTGGGCAACAGTGCGTCGAGGGTGGATTTACGCATATTGAGTACGTTCCTACGGTTTGAGCGTACTACGACTTCAGCGTAAGTCCATACGCTTTTTGCGTGGGCTGCGGCCCCTTCGACGGAAGATCGATGGGTGCCTGCCCGTAGACCGCGCTCACAATCCGGCCTTGCGCTTCCGGGCCCGTAAACGGGCGCCCAATTCCAAGCTAGCTAATCTACTTATCCTCCGTCACATCCGTCACGACCATTTCGAGCCAGTTGTCGATGCTGCGGAACTCCCAGCCGTATTTGTCATATTTAGCGAAGACTTTTTCGGCTTTGAGTTTGTCGTAGTTCTTGCCTTCGGCGACGCCTTTTTTGACAATTTCGCGGGAGTCTTTAAGAAACGCGACGTATTCTTTAAGTTCATCGACGTTCGAGAGCTGGCCGTGGCCGGGGATTATCTTAACGTCGGCGGGGACTTCGGCGATGATCTTATCGATTGCCGCGATGATGCCTTTCAGGCTGCCGCCGGCGCGGACGTCGATGACGGGGACGCGTTTTGCGAAATACAGATCGCCCATGTGAATGACGTTCGATTTTGGGAATAATACAACTGTATCGTTGTCCGTGTGGCATCGCGCATAGTGGACGCAGCGGATTTCCTCGCCGTTCAAATATAACGTAACGCCCTCGTCATAAGTAATAATCGGGAGTCCCGGCTTCGGCATCGGTTTGTGGCTGCCGGTGATTTCAAGCAGCCGGCCGCGCACGTTTTTGTGCGCAATAATCGTGGAATCGGCTCCAAACTTTTCGTTTCCGCCCGTGTGGTCGCCGTGGTGATGTGTATTTAATAAAAATCGGACCGGTTTGTCGGAGATTTTTTTGATAGCATCTCGCAGCTTGGGTTCGAGCCCCGCGAACTGATCGTCAATCATCAGCACGCCATCGTCTCCGGCGCAGATTCCCACATTGCCGCCGGATCCCTCGAGCATGTAAATATTGCCGGCGACTTTTGTGGTTTTAATTTCGACTTTACTAAAATCCTGCTGCGCGGGATTTGTTAAATTTGCCGGTTCGCCGGCGGTATTCGCGGGGCGGGCGGCGGCGTAGGCGCCGAGGGAAAGAATTCCGGCCGAGAATAGTAATACTGGTTTTAGTAAGATTGGCTTCATAGGGATCGCTCGAAAATAAACGCCCGCAAACTCTGCGGACGTCGGCCACTCTACTTTGGCGAAACCTTTAAATCGCGGCGGATTTCTGTGTCGTTCTCGAGGCGGATGATCGCCAGCCCCGCGTTCTGGAGCAGCGCGTGGACGCCGGCGTACATCGCCTCGGCGGCTCCGTTCGGCAACGGGCTCCCCTCGAGTTCCGCGACGGTGGCGAGCGCGCCGAGCGCGGTTGTAAAGTCGACGCGCGGCACGCGCGACGCGGAAGGCGACTGCGAGGGCATGCGTCCGGCCGCGGGCGACGGATTGAATGCAAACGATTGTTCATAAAAGCCGGAATTGAAATATGCAATTCCGCGCGTCATCCATTTTTCGGCGTTGGGGCCGTCGGTCTGCAATCGCGCCAGACCGGTCGCCCATTCGAGGGCGCCCGCGAGCGAGCGATTCGCGCCCTCCGCGCCGAACCAGCCCGGAATCCGGAATTGCATGTCGAATTCGCCGGCGCGCGTTCCGAATTGTGATATTTCACCGGAGTCGGGACGCCGCAGGTCCGCGAATCCCCGCGCGCCGCGGTCCATGACAAATATCGACGCGCCGTTTTGTTGATAACTAAAATCCGTAATCTCTACAAAACGCTCGCCGTCGGCGTTCCGCATGCGTTCGTTCGCGATAATACTGATCGACTCGGTCGACGAGGCGCGCGTTTCGTTCGAATCGGGAAGCGGCGCGTCGAACGGCGCGTCGCGCGTCACGTTCCAAACGGTTTGAATCGAGCCGCCCGGCATTTCTGTTATCGACGCGACGCCGCGCGAACGGCGCTCCGGTTTATTCGTAAAATCGCGGATCGAAGCCGACGATTCGATTTTCCACGACTCCGCGCTCGTCCGCCGCCGCGTCGAAGTCTCGCGCAATTCGACGGGGAACTCGAGGTCCGCGATGTTAAAAATCAATTTGGTAAATATTTGCGTCGTGCGCGCGTCGTCGTCGAATCCCGAGGTCGATTCCACGATTTGCACCGAAAAACCGTAACCGATCTCCGACGCGACTTTTCCCTGAATGGTTTTTGTATAACTTTGCGCGGAGGCGTTCGCGCTCCAACGATAATGAACGGAAACGTTGCCGCGAAGAGTAATATTACCGATCGACGCGTCGGCCAGCGAAAATTCCTGCTGCGTCGCGATGTTCATCGACGACGGCGCGCGGAGAACATTAAGAATATCCAGCCGCGCGTCCTTCATTTGCAGCCAGCCGGGCGCCGCGCCCGACGCGTATCGCAAAATCGCGGCCATCACGAGCGACTGCGCATCCTCCGCAAGCTCCGCGGGCGTGAACGCGCCGGCCGAATTGTCGCGGCCGGGCGTCGCGCCGAACGCGTTCCGGCCGCCGTGAATATAAAAATCCGCGGCGGTCGAAGTGTAATGATCGACCGGCGACGCGGCGCGGCCGATGCCGCCGTCCCGGCCGAGCGGGTGACCGGAACTAAACGATAAATCCATGAATCCGGCGGGACCGCGGGCGCCGGGCATCGACTCCGCGGGCGCGGCCCCGCTATCGCTCCAATAAACCGCGTCGGCGATCCGCGGATTCTTTAAATTATCTAATAACTGCACGCCGCCTTCGTGATGATCGAGATAGTCGTCTCCGTCGGGAAGATCGTTGGACGAAAATGCGACCGATCCGTTCTGTAATGTTAACGAAAAACCGGACGGCACGTCGGGAACGGGGCGCAGAAATACGACGCATTTTGCGCCCGCGGGAACGAACATGTCGGGAAATGTAAAAAGCGGATTTCCTTTATGATCCCGCAATTGATATCCGCCGATGTTGCCCGCGGTCGTTTTGTATATTTCGACGAATTGTCCGCCGGCGGAGGCCGCGCCGTTCCCCGCGGGCGCGATGCAGACTTCATTGATTAAATCTGGAACCGCCCGAATGTCGGCGGCCGCCGGCGGTGGCGACTGCAAAACTGCGAAGACGGCGAGTGTGGCGATCACGGCGATGGATTCATGAATATTCGGCGACCATCGACGGCGCGCCCGACCGCTCTATTCCGAACGTGCCGCGGAATTCGCATTTGCTGCGCCGAGCCGCCACGCAAAAATCGTCCAACAGGCGCCGAAAACCGCCGTGAGACAGGCAAACAGGATTACGAGATTCGCAGGGTCGAAGCCCGCGTCGCAGAGCGCGCCGGCGGAAAGCGCGGCGGCGCATGAAATGATCGTGTGGAGCCCCATTTCGAGCGCGAACGCGCGTCCGCGGACGCGGTCGGGCGCGGCTTTTTGTAATAAAACGGTCGAGCCGATCCAAATCATCGAACCGCCGCCGTGCGCGCCCGCGATGCATAATAACGAAACGACGAGCCCGGGGCGGAGGCCGAAAATAAAATAACAAATCGACGCGAAGAAGAATCCATAAATGATCGACGCGCGGATCGAACGGTCGCTGTCGCCGAGGAGCCGCCGCGCAACGGTGGGCGCGAACGCGGTTCCGACGCCGCGTGCCGAATATAACAATCCGACGCCCGCGGCGGCGAGATCGGGGCCGACGAGCTGCGCGCCGAAGGTTGTTAATAATAATACCTGCGCCATGCCGACTCCCCACGCGCATTTCGCGAAGATCGGTACGAGAATTTTTCTATTCAATCTGATTTCCGCGAACAGTTCCGCGAAATCGATCCATTTGCCGCCGGGAATCTTGACGGCGGCCGCCGTTTTCGGCAACGGGAGCGATCTTAATAATAATGCAGATGCTATAAATGACGCCGAGTCGATCACGAAACACTCGCGCAATCCCAAGTATTCGACGGAGAGTCCGCCCAGCGCGGAGCCGACGATGATACCGATCGACCACGAGATTCCGTCGAGCGTGCCCGCGGCCGAGAGTTCGTCCCGGTCGACGAGATTCGGAACGCACGCCGAGCCGGCGGGGCGGAAAAACGCCGTCAGCGAACTTTGAAATAGTACAAATAATAAAATGATGCAGACGGCCGCGGTTCCGTGAAGCTGGAGCGCGCCCGGTATCAAAAAACCGAAGGCGCCGCACGCGCGCAGCAGGTCGCAGGCGATCAGGATTTTCTTGCGCGGGATCCGGTCGGCGAGCGAGCCGGAAACCGAACTTAATATTAAACTCGGGACCGACTGGGCGACGATGAAAATGCTCGTTTCGATGCGGCGGCCGGTCTCCTGATATAACATTTCGGCGAGCGCGACGAACGTGAACCAATCGCCGACGAACGATATGAATTGCGCGAGCCACAGCCGACGGTAGGCGGCGTTGCGCACGAGCAGGCTGAAAACGCCGCGTGTCATGGAAAGTGGATACTAACGATCGCCCGCGGGCCGGCCGGCGTCGCCGTCCCAGACTCCGCCGCGGTAATAATAAAGAATCAACAGCCACAGGACGCCGCCGAATGCGTAAATGGCGGTCGTCAGCGCGAACAAATGCCGCGGCATGAATTGTAAATAATCGACGAGGAGGCCGGCCACGATTAATGATACGGAAACGGAGGCGGTGAGCAGGCCGAAATCGAGCGCGACGGCGCGTCCCGTGACGTGGTCGGGCGTCGCGCGCTGGAGAAGCGTGCACGAGAACGTCCAAATGATGGATCCGCAGGCGGTCGCGACGCCGGCGAACGCAGTTGTTAAATATAACGAATGCGAAAACAGCGTGCCGCTGAAAATTGCGGCTTCGCAGACGAACGCGAGTCCGATGCCGACGCGCATCCGCTTCGGTTCGCCGCGCGCGAGCGCGTTGCCGATCGGCGGTCCGAGCAGCGTTCCGAATCCGATGCAAAGAAAATACGCCGACGTCGCCTCGGCCGCGGAAATGTTAAATTGGCGCGGTCCGAGAAGCGCGAACGCGAGATCGTTCATGCCGACCAAGCCGAGCGCGAGTTTGGGAAATAATAAGATTCGCGTGCGCGGCCGTTTCCTTAAATATCGGATTCCCTCGGCGAAGGAGCCGCCGTCGGCGCCCGATTTTCGCAGCGCGGATTCGCGCCCGGCGCGGACTGTATACAAAACGGCGACGCCGGCCTGAAATGTTAAAGAATCGACGACGACGGCCGTGTCGCGCCCGAATTGTTGTACGATCCAGCCGCCGAGGGCGGAACCGAGCGCGAGGCAGACCGACCACGTGGTCTGCGTGATGGCGTTCGCCGACGCGAGTTCCTCGGGGCGGGCGGCCGCGGCGATGAGCGCCGTGCGCGATGCTTCGAATACTCCGGCGAGTCCGAGATGGACGACGACGACGGCGCCGACCAATATTAACGAAAACCCGGGAACGGAATTGTGAAATCCGAGAAGATAACCAAAAACCGCGATCGCCGCGATGCCGTCGGCCCACATCATGACCGTCCGGCGCGGAAACCGGTCGGCGATGACGCCCGAAAACGGGCTTACAAATAAATACGGCGCCATCATCAGCGCGAGAATCGTCGCGGTGGCGAGGGCGGGACGTTCGCGATCGTTTGCAACGAATGACGTGACGGCGATCCGCGTCAGCCAATCCCCCGTTTCTGTTATAATCTGGGCGAACCAGATTTTGCGAACGTCGGAATTGTTACGAAGGACGGCGAGGGGAGAAACGGAAGCGACCGTCACCGGTCGGCCTCCGCGGCGGTTTTCTTTAATTCAACGATCGCGCGCTCGCGATTCCCTTTCTTATATTCGAGACGCCAGAGCGCGACGCGCTGGCGCAGGCGCGACGCGCCCGCGGCGTCGCCGGCGGACGCGCGCAGCGAGGCGAGCGCGGAGATTTTAGTTGTTAATTGTTCCAATTCGGCGTCGGCGGCGGGCGCGGGCGCGGACGCGGCGGCGGAGGAAGCGGGCTTCGACGCGGCGGGCGCGGACGCGGAGAGAATGGATGCTTCGGGAGAATTGTCGTCGAGGTCCGGGCCGGCGGCCGCGTTGTTATTATTTATATTTAAACTCTTCGCGGCCGGAGTTTCGCGGGGCGGCGCGTTGTTCCCAGGCTCTTTCTTCGTTAACTCCATCGGAATCGGACGCGCTTGCGGACGCGGCGCGGGCCGGGTCGCGGCGCGCGGCTCGATGTTACGATTCGGCGCGGGATCGTCGCGCATCCGGCGGATCGATTCGGCGATTTGCTCGGCGCGGCTCGGTCCGCACGACGCGAGCGCGGCGCCGGCCAAAACAATATATAATTTAACGATCACGCGGAGACGCGCGCGCGGCGGGGCGCGACGCGGGCGGCGTCGATGGAATCGGTGGATCCGTTTAATAACAAATCCGCGGCGATTTCCGCGAGAATCGGCGAGTGCGTCACGCCGTGGCCGCCGAGGCCGGCGACCCAGAAGAGTCCGGGGAGCGCCGCGTCGTGTCCAAGGTACATCTCATGGTCAAACGTTAATGTTCGGAGGCCGCACCATGTAAATTGCGTTTTCGCGTTCGCGACCGACGGAACGAATTCGCGCGCGAGGCCGCGCGCGCGCGCGACCCATGCCGGATCGACGGCTTCATTACAATTCTGCGACGCAATCTCGTCGCACGGCGACATTAAGATTCCGCCGTTGTCCTCGCGAAAATAAAAACCGCGGCCGTCGTGCCACGCGAACGGGCGATCGCCGTCGGCGCCGATGTTTTCTGTAACAACCATCGTGCGTCGGCACGGAGTCATCGCGAGCGGATCGGCCGCGTTGTTTATCATAAAGTTCGCCCAGCCGCCGGCGGCGTTGACCACCGTTTCGGCCCGAAAAGCGCCGCGGTTCGTCTCCGCGCCCGCGCACCGCCCTTTTTCGACGATCAGTGAATTTACTTTTATATTTGTAAGAATCCGCGCGCCCCGCGCCGCCGCGAATTCGAGCATTCCGTGCAATAGATTGATGATATTGATCCGGCCGTCGCCCGGCGTCCACTGCGCCGCGTCGAACGTCTCGGGCGCGAGCATCGGCTGTTTTGCGAGCGCTTCCTTCGATGATAATATTTCGAACGCGAGCCCGGCGCGCCGTTGAAGCTCGAAATCGGCTTCGACGCGGGCGCGCTCCGCGTTTTGATATAATAATAATGAGCCGGTGTCGCGCCACTCGATCGCGCGCGGAAAATCGGCGGGCGGGCGCCGCAGCCACCGTTCGGCGGCGAGCGCCAGTTCGCAGTCGGTCGCTGTTTTCAAATTGCGCCGGACGAGCGAGGCATTTCGGCCCGACGCGTGCGCCCCGGGAATCGGATCGCGCTCGAGAACGACGACGTCGCGCACGCCGCGACGCGCGAGCCCGTAGGCCGCCGCCGCGCCCGCGATGCCGGCGCCGAGGATTACAAATTTTGCGCGTTCCACAGCGTCGAAGAATACGTCCCCGCGCGGCCGATTTCCCGCATCAGCGCGGCCGGTTCGAGACGGAGCCAATCGCCGCGCGCGTCGCCGACGAGTGCGCCCGCCGTCCAGAAGTGTACAAGTTGTTTTACGCGCGCCGCCGCGCCTTTTTCATTAAATTTACCGTTCTCGACGAGGCGGCGGCCGTATTCTAACAAAAACTCCGCCGCTTCCTTTCGCGAAACGATTCGATTACTAAAAATCCACGGATCCGCGAGCGCCGCGCGCCCGGCCATGACGTAAGCGCAGCCGGTTTCGCGCCGCATGCGCTCGAAATCGCCGTGCGTCTCGACGCCTCCGTTGCCGCACACGGGAATCCGAACGGCGGCGACGGCGCGCGCGATCCGCAACCAGTCCACATTTTCACAATAACCCTCGGCGCGCGTGCGGCAATGTAACGTTAACATCGACGCGCCGCCCGCCTCGGCCGCGCGCGCCAGCGATTCTAACAATAAATCGTCGTCGAATCCCGCGCGCATTTTCGCGGTCACGGGCACGGCCCCGGCGGCGTCGACCACCGTTTTTATTATGATTTCAATTTGTGCAGGATCCTTTAACAGCGCCGAGCCCGCGCACGATCGCAGCGCGCCTTTCGTCGGGCACCCAAAATTAATATCCAAAACCGGCACGCCCGCTTGCGCGGCGCGCGCGGCCGTGCCCGCGAGCAATTCGAGGTTCGATCCGATTAGTTGTAATCCGACGGGCGCCGGAAACCGCCGTTCGCCGAGCGCGTCGCGGAGCCGGCCGATCTTTAACACGTGGTCGACGACGGGAATGAACTCCGTGAACGCGCCGCCGAGCGACTCCGGCGCGTTGCGTTCGAGCACGAGTTCGCGAAAGCACGGCTCGGTCACGCCCTCCATGGGCGCGAGCAGCCAGGGAGCCGTGAATGGAAGTCGGCGCGTCACGTATCTAAAATTAACCCGCAGACGGTCCCGACCCAACCAATCTCCCAAAATCCATGAATCGCCACTTACTCCGCGGACTCGCCACGCTCGCGCTCACGCCGTTTTTTGTAACATCCATCGCGTTCGCGCAGGAAACGAAGCCCGCGGATCCGCCCGCGGGCACCGACCCCGCGGACGCCGAGGCGATCGCGACCGCGGATCGTATTGAAAAGAAAGTCGAGAAACTGCGCGGACTCAAATTTGAACATTCCGTGAAGAAAGGGATCTATGACAAAGAGCGGCTCGCGAAATTCTTAAAGAAACAGACTGAAAAAGAGAAGGTCGATCAACAATACGCGTGGCAGGAGAAAGTTTACAAAATCCTCGGTCTCATTCCCGAGTCGATGGATATGTTGAAAGAGACGAACGACGTGCTCATGGAACAGATCGGCGGTTTTTACGATCCGGAATCGAAGGAATTGCGCGTCATGCGCGGATTTAAAGGATTCCTCGGCGACATTCTGATGGCTCACGAACTCTGCCACGCGCTCGAAGATCAACATTTCGATTTGCAAGCGATCGACGATGCTAATAAAAGCGCCGCGCCCGACAACGACGACCGCGTTTTCGCGGCCCACGCCGTCATGGAGGGTTCCGCGACCGATTTGATGACTGCATTTATGAAAAATGCAATGCTGGACGGCAAGGTTGACATGCAGGAATTGTTAAAAGCCGATATCGCGGGCAATCCCGCGCTGAGCGGCGAACGCGCCATGGCGGCGCCGCCGATCATCGTCCGCCCTTTGATGGAAATGTATATGAGCGGCCAGGCATTCTTGACGCGAGGGGGCGGCATGCTCGCGCGCGCGGAGCGCAAAGATGTTAAGAAAACGTTCTTGAGTCCGCCGCTTTCGTCGGAGCAGGTGTTGCATCCGGAAAAATACTGGGATAAGGATAAAATCGATCTTCCGCGCGAAATTACGCTTCCGGATGTTACCAAAACCCTCGGCGCCGGGTGGCGGATGCTCGGCACGAACGTCATGGGCGAACTCGGAATTGCAATATTAACGAAACCGGCGCCGGATCCCAAAAAAGATGAAAACAAAAACGCGATGGCGCGCCAGATGGAAATGTTAATGGGCAAGAAAACGACTCCCGAATCGGAGGGCTGGGACGGCGATCGTTATGTTTTATATTCTGGCCCCGACGGCGTTCAAGTGTTTTATTGGTATTCCGTGTGGGACACGGAAAACGACGGCCAGGAATTCATGAAATGGATCAATGAAAACTACAATTCCGCGAAACGCATCCAATCCGTCCACACGCACGCCCGCGGCAGCGCCGTGCTCGTTGCGCTCGGAAAAACGGCCGACGGAGCTCCGCTCAAGGCGCAGGTCGCGGAACGCATGATGGCCGCCGCCGAGGAATTGTTAGAATATGCCAAGGCGGTCGAAGGCGTTCCGCTTCACCGCGAAATGCCGGCGAAGGCACAATCGGCTCCCGCGGGAAAGTAAACGAATGCACATTCCGGTTATTGTAAATATACGATCGGTTTTCCCGATTGCGGTTCTATCGGTCATTATCGCATCTTGCGCGCAGGCGCCCGTCGCCGGACGCGCGCGCGAAGTCGCGGTTGCGTCGAATCCGGCAAAGGAGATGGCGCCCATCAAACGCGAAATCTTAAAATTAACGGATACGGACACGGAGGCGAACGATCTTGCGCGCGCTTCGTCGGTCGAGGTCGAGAATTTGAGAAAACTAAAATTCCGCGACCCCGTGAAGAAGGCAATGATCGACAAGCGACAATTGTCCGCATTTCTCGAGGCCGATCGGAAAGAGGAGTCCGATCCCGATTCGGAGCGCGCGGACCAACTCGCGTTCGAATTGTTTGGAATGCTGAAACCGGGACAGGATCTCCGGAAAATCGCCACGGATTTGATGTCGGACGACGTCGCGGGGTTCTACGATCCGCGCCTCCGCGCGCTGTTTTTGTTAAAAGAACACGCAAAAGGCGGCAACGCGAAACAAACGATGGTGCACGAATTGTGCCATGCGCTCGAGGATCAATATTATCATTTTCTGGACGTCGAACAAGCATTGGATCGCGTCGATAAGAATAATAATGACCGGCGGTTCGCGTGGAGCGCCGTTTGCGAAGGGTCCGCGACATTATTGATGTTTCGTTGGCAGATCGGTGCGATGTTCGACGGCGCAAAGGCCGAGCAGATCGAGGAAATGGACGCGACCGACGCCGAAACCGACGCCGAAACGGCCGTCGAATCCGACACTGCGGATTTGAATGATGATATGAATGCCGAAGACGTAACCGACATGTCGATGGACGCGGACGACGAGCAGGTCGACGAGGACGAGCTGACATCGATGATCGAAGAAATTGCGAACGAAGAAAATAATAATTCGACGAAAGTTACAAATCCAAAAGCGGATGCCGGCTTTGGCGGAGAATTCGGCCGCGCGGGCGTTGACTACGCGGCGGTGCCGCCGATCGTGCTCCGGCCGATTTTATACAGATATCTCGTGGGCGGTTCGTTCTTGAATCATGGTTCCGGCTGGCTCGCGAAACCGTCTCTCGCGGATTTGGATTATGCATTTAACAATCCGCCGCGCTCTTCGGAACAAGTGTTGCACCCCGATAAATACTGGAATCCGGATCTCCGCGACGAACCGATCGCGGTGCGCACCGCCGATGTTACCGATATTTTAGGTAAAAATTGGAAAAAGGTGGGAAGCAACGTGCTCGGCGAACTCGGCGTCGCGATCTGGACCGACGATAGCGATCCGGCCGAGACGCCCGCCGACAAGTCCATGCCTTTCGAGATGTCAATAATATTTAAACAAACGTCGACGATCGAAAGCGAAGGTTGGGGCGGCGATTTGTATACTGTATACGAAAACGGCGCGGGCGCGGCCGCGATGGTCTTCGCGTCGGTCTCGGACCGGGAGATCGATGCGAAGCAGATCCACGCGGCGCTCCACGGGGGAGCGGGGATTAAAATCGCGTCTCGAATCAAGGGTGACAGGGTCGTCGCGGTTTTTGGAAGGGCCGTCGACGCGTCGATTCTCGAGCGAATCGCGGACCGTTCGATGGCGACGTTTGAGACGCAACCAACTGCGCCGTTGATCCTTAGGCATTGATCGGAGGGTCCCCGGCGCTCGGGAATTGATATGAATTCGGCGGTCGCCGGCGTCGCCTGCCGCCGCGGGCTCGCATAATCTGAGTGGGACACGTTTGTCACACCTCCCCATCGAATGACCTCGAATCGCCTGCCTCGACACACGATCCGCCCGATGCGCGCCGAACGCGCCATCGCAGCTGTCGACGTCGGCAGCAACGCGATTCGTTTACAAATCATGGGCGTGCGTCCGTCGGGCGCGCTCATCGAACGCGAGTCGATCCGCGAACCGGTCCGCCTCGGACACCGCGTATTCTTAACAGGACGGCTCGAGTACAGCGGCATCCACGGCGCCGTATCTGTATTATCTGCATTTCGCGCGGCGATGGACCGCCACCGAGTCGTGTATTCGCGTTGCGTCGCGACGAGCGCCGTTCGCGAAGCGCAAAATAAAGATGAATTTCTGGAGCAAGTCCGGTCCCGCTCGGGGCTCAAGCTGGAGGTCATTTCCGGCGCCGAGGAAACGCGGCTACTAACTGTTGCAATTCAGCGAAAATTAGATATATCAAAACACCGGGCGCTGCTTGTCGACATCGGCGGCGGAAGCGTCGAATTCGCGGTCGTGCATCGCGGACGGACGATTTTTTCGCAAAGCCACAGATTGGGCGCGGTGCGCATGCTCGAATTCTTTCTCGAGAATTCGAAAAAGAGCGGCGAACGCGGCGTTCTGTTATATGAATATTTCGACCGGATGCTTAAAGATACAATTCGCGAAATCCGGCGGCATGCCCCCGCGATGCAACTGGCCGTGGGCGGCAACGCGGAAACGCTCGGGCGCATCGCCGGCGGCGTTTCCAAGGCGCGGCCCGTGGCCGGCCCGTTCGTCGACAGGGACGATCTGCACGATATTACAAAAAAATTGATACATTCCGACGCCGACGAACGCGCAAAACGTTATGATTTGCGCCCCGATCGCGTCGACACCATCGTTCCGGCGGCGGCGCTTCTCGATTTTCTGGCGGGCGAATTGAATTTAAAGGGATTTTTTGCGCCGGGCATCGGCTTGCGCGACGGAATCCTCGCGGAACTCGCGGACCAGGCCGCCGGCCGCGACGATCGGCAGGAAGCGGAACTCGGAATCATGCATGAAGCCGAGCGGCTCGGGCAGCATTATCAATATGACGAAATGCACGCGAAAAAAGTCCGCGAGATCGCGCTTTCGATCTATGAACGATTGCGCGAGCGCCGTAAATTAAATTTAAGAAAACCCGACCGCGACCGCCTGCTGCTGGCCGTCGCCGCCACGGTGCACGACATCGGCGAATTTGTAGATTACGCGAGCCATCACAAGCACGGATGGTATTTGTTAACGAACTCCGAAATCGGCGGCCTTACGGCGGAGGAAATGCAAATTATTGCATTGTCCGTTCGTTATCATCGGCGCGCGCTGCCTTCGGAGCGCCACCCGGAATACGCGTCGATTACAAATGAAAATCAGTCGCGCGTCAGGCGGCTCGCGGCGATTTTGCGCGTGGCCGACGCGCTGGATCGCGAGCATCGACAGAAAGTCGGTTCGATCGCGCTCCGAATCAAGGACCGCGAATTGATTATAGTTCCCCGCGCGAAAGGCGATCTCGCGCTCGAACGTTGGGCGCTTGCTACAAAAGACGAATTGTTCGAAAAAGAGTATGGCCTGTCATTAAAGTTAACAATCGGCGCGGCGCAAATTCCGGAGACCCCCTCCGTAAAGCGAGCCCGCCTTCATGCAAATTTAAGATAAATTCATGACCGCACCCGACCTGACGACTCCAGCTTCGGACCCGGCCGCCCCTGCGCGCGCCGTCACCGGCCCCGCATGCTACTTAAATCGCGAATTGTCGTGGTTGGCGTTCAACCGCCGCGTGCTCGAAGAGGCCGCGGACGAAACAAATCCGCTGCTCGAGCGCCTTCGATTCTTAGCGATCACATCGACAAATCTCGACGAATTCTTCGAAGTGCGCATCGCCGGATTGAAGCGACAGATCGAGGCGTCGGTTGGCGAGCTCTCGATTGACGGCATGTCCGCGCGCCGCCAGTTGGAGGGCATCGAACAGGCGGTTCGAAAATTTACATCGGATCAATATGATACATGGAATAATAAACTACAACCCGCGCTCGCGCAGGCCGGAATTCGTATACTCTCGGGCGCCGAACTTTCGCAGGATCAGAAAGCATGGGCGGAAAAATATTTTGACGATTTCGCGGTCGCCGTTCTGACGCCTCTCGCGATCGACCCCGCCCACCCGTTTCCGCAATTATTATCAAAATCGCTCAATCTCGCGATCATGCTAAAACCCGCGGGCAAGCGCGGCGCGGCAAACCGGCTTGCAATTGTACAAATACCGCGCGTACTGCCGCGGCTCGTGCGGCTCCCGTCGGAAGCGATCACGAAGGATTATATTTTACAAAAAGAACTTACAAGACTATATCTCGAGAAACTTTTCCCGGGACACCAGGTGATCGACGGTTATCCGTTCCGCGTCACGCGAAACGCCGACTTCGATGTTACGGAAGACGAAGCGGGCGATTTGTTGGAAACGATCGAGGCTAAATTGCGCCGCCGCCGCAAGGCCGAGGCCGTGCGGCTCGAAGTCACTTCGCGCATGCCGGCCGATATTGTCGAAAAACTCGCGGGCAAGCTCGGACTTTCGCGTTCGGATGTTTATATTTGTAACGGTCCCGTCAATCTCGGCCGCCTCGTTGAATTGGTGGATCTCGAAGACCGGCCGGATTTGAAATGGCCGCCCTACACCGCGATCAATCCGATTCCGGCGGCGGAGCCCGAGGAGGTTTTCGAACGATTATTTACATCCGATTTATTATTGCATCATCCGTTCGAATCGTTCGAACCGGTCGTGGAATTCCTCGAGGCCGCCGTCGCCGATCCCGCGGTGCTCGCGATCAAAATGACACTTTACAGGACGTCCGGCGATTCGCCCGTCGTGCGCGCGCTCATGTCGGCCGCGGAGGCCGGAAAACAAGTCACCGTATTGGTGGAATTGAAGGCTCGATTCGACGAAGAAAATAACATTCGCTGGGCGCGCGCGCTCGAAGAGCAGGGCGTCCACGTCGTGTACGGTCTCGTTGGACTCAAGACGCATTGTAAAGTTATTTTAGTTGTCCGCCGCGAGGACGAGGGCGTGCGCCGTTATTGTCATCTCGGCACGGGAAACTACAATCCCAACACCGCGCGGCTTTATACCGATCTTGGATTATTTACATCCAACGAGGAAATCGGGCGAGACGTTTCCGATTTGTTTAATTTACTCACCGGATACGCGCAGCCGGGATCGATGCGCAAGCTTCTCGTCGCGCCGTTTTCTCTGCACGAAAATATCATAACAAAAATCCGGCGCGAGACGGCCAACGCCCGGGGCGGCAAGCGGGCGCGAATTATTGCAAAAATGAACGCGCTCGTCGACCGCGGAGTCATCGACGCATTGTATGAAGCGAGCTGCGCCGGCGTCCGGATCGAATTGATCGTTCGAGGCATTTGTTGTTTGCGCCCGGGCATGCCGGGGCTTAGCGAGAATATTAGCGTTCGCTCGATCGTCGACCGCTTTCTCGAGCACAGCAGAATATTTGTATTCGAAAACGGCGGCGAGCGCGAAGTGTATCTCGGCAGCGCGGACTGGATGCCGCGCAACTTTTTCGGCCGCATCGAGGCCGTGTTTCCGGTCCTCGACGCGGCGTTGCGCGCGCGCATCGTCGACGAATTGTTAATGACGTATCTTAAGGATGACGTTCGCGCGCGCATTCTCCAGCCCGACGGCTCGTGGGCGCGCACGGCGCCCCTGCCGGGCTCCGAGGGGCTTCGGGCCCAGACGGAATTGTTAAAAATAGCGCGCACGCGCTCGGCGTCCGCGCCCGCGCCGATCGCCAAGCCGCGCAAACATCCCGCGAGGAAGAATAACCGCGTCGCGGAGTTTAGTTCGGATAATTAGAAATAGTTTCATAAGTATCCCGATGAAACCACTTCTTGCCGTGTTGCTGGGATGGGCGGCTTCACTGCAAGGCCCTCCAACGCAAACGTTTGGCACCGGAATGCAGGGATGTAATGGTATGGAAGTTCCCGGAGCGAACTCCATACCTACAATTGGCAATGATGCATTTGCGATCACCTGCACAAATGCGCCGCCGTCGGCATCCGGCGTGGCAATTATTGGTAACATGGCGCTTAATCCCGGGAGCGACATATTTAACGTGGGTATTTTCATCGACGTTGATTTTTTGGGATCGACAGAGCTATTCATTCTCGACATGCAAAGTAATGGTAATGGCGTTGGATTCGCTTCGATTCCAATTCCAAACAATTCGCAGCTCGTCGGAAAGACTTACTATGCTCAGGCGATTTGGAGTTGGGGGAACATTTGTTCTCTACCGCCACTAGGACTTAGCAGCTCTCTTGGGCTCGCGATTACTTTACAACCATTTTCACAGACAAATACTACTATATATCCAGCGACTGAATACCCGGCGGGAATTGGCGTTGCCCCGCTTGCAATCGCAGACTTAAATCGCGATGGTAATGACGATGCGATTGTGCCGGATTATCAATCAAACAAAATTTCGATTTTACAGGGGAGCGCCAACGGAACTTTTGCGACATCTGTATCGTTTTCGGTCGGCCAGGGCCCTATTGACGCTGCATCCGGCGATCTGAATGGAGATGGAAAACCAGACGTCGTGACCTCAAATTGGTTGTCAAATAATATTTCTGTACTTCTTGGGAAGGGAAATGGATCATTTGTACAGTTTGTTGCTTATGCGGTTGGCGTGAATCCCCGAACGGTTGCCATTGCCGATTTCAACGGAAATGGAAAACTCGATATTGTAACCGCGAATACCGGGTCAAATAATATATCTGTATTGATGGGGTTGGGCGGCGGAACATTTTCGGCGGCGACCCAATTTGCTGTTGGCGCCAGTCCTACTTTCGTGTCAACTGGTGATTTTAACGGCGACGGCAAAACGGACGTTGTCGCTACAAACAACGGATCTAATAATATTTCGATCTTGTTGGGTCTGGGAAATGGAAGCTTTGCTTCGCAAGTGACGTACACAACGGGTACATATCCATATTCCACCGTTGTGAAAGATCTGAATGGCGATGGCAATGCCGATATTGTTGCCACAAATTACGGTTCAAATAACATTTCAGTGTTCATTGGTACTGGAACTGGAACATATTTGACACCCGCATCCTATGCGGTCGGTATCGCACCTATCTTCGTTGCGAGTGAAGACTTGGACTCGAATGGAACTTTGGATGTTGTAACAGCGGACTACGGTCCAGCCACTAATTACTATCCAGGTTTTATATCAGTATTGATGGGTTCAGGAAGTGGAATCCTGTCAATAGCAAAATCGTACATGGTTGGTTCCGGACCTAACCCGCATTATTCATGAATTCCACGAATCTGGCCACACATTGTGCCGCCAACTGTTGCGTTGCTCCTCCGGCGAGACCGTGCTCGGTCGCGCCGTCGTCGCGCCTTACATTTGGCGACACACTGTGGGCCATCTTCATAGACTTCATGAGTAATAAGGGCTAACTCACTCGCCATTCGAGATTTTAATAAAGATGGAAAATTAGACATTCTCACGTCGAACGGCCTTTCGGGATCCAATCAAATGTCAGGCAATATTACAATGCTCCTTGGGCTTGGAAGTGGGGCCTTTCCGGCTCCAATTGCGTATTCGACAGGCGCGGGTGCTTCGTCCATTGTGGCCGCTGATTTTGACGGCGACGGCAAGCCGGACGTCATGGCGGCTACCGGAAATTCGCTGGGCGAACTGGATGTTTTTCTTAACAGTGGATCTGGAGGATTATTACCGTTCTCACCCTATTCAACAGGCGCGAGCCCGAATTCTGTCGTTTTCGGTGATCTCAATGGCGACGGTAAACTGGACGCGGTGACGGCGAATGCCTACTTCGATAGTGTCTCAGTACTCCTCGGAACTACAAATGCTGGATTCGGGCCGCCAACGTTAATTACAATTACTGGGACACCTTGGAGCGTGGCGCTCAGCGATTTGAATTCAGACGGTACGCTCGATATTGTAACTGTCAATGCGAACGCGAACGCGTGTTCAGTCTTATTTGGGAATGGCGCTGGAGGATTTGTAGCTTCGAATGCATATTCGGTTGGAAGTGGCCCAAGCTCCGTCGCAATCGGAGATCTCAATGGCGACTCTCTGCCGGACATTGTAATTGCAAATGCCGGCTCAAATACAATTTCGGTGTTGCAGGGAACAGGTTTCGAAACTTCGGACTGTCAGCACAATATACAACTGGCAGTACGCCTACTTTCGTATCATTGGCAGACCTGAATTCAGACGGCGCGCTCGATATCGCGGTCGCCAATCGCAATTCTGATAACATCTCTATATTTATGGGTTTTGGGAACGGGACGTTTAAACAAATGGTTCTATATAGTTGTGGCTGGTACCCGACGTGCGTCCTTGCTCGGGATGTGAATGGTGACAATATTCCGGATCTTGCCGTGGCCAATAATTCATCAAGTGATCTTTCTATCATATTGGGAATAGGCGACGGAACTTTTGCGTCTCAGGTATTCTATGTCGCTGGAAACTCCCCAAGTTCGGTCGCATTGGAGGATCTGAACGGAGACGGATTTCTCGACGCCGCGATCGGTAATAATTCCTTTCCGGGTGGAATCACTATGATGTTCAGCCAATTACATTAGTGTAATATCATGGAGAGCGGTCATTCGGATAACTAAAGAATATTTTCACCCGCGCTTCGCCCGGAGCGAGACGACGAGGCCGGCGAACAGCACGGCGCCGCCGCATGCGAATAATGCTAAATTATGCGGGACTTCGCTAAATAAAAGAAACGCGAGTCCCGATGCGAGCAGCGGCTCGCTCAACACCGCGAGATTGACGACCGTCGCCGGATAGTGGCGGACGGCGACGTTTGCCGCGCCGTGGCCGAGGAGCTGGGGAACGGCCGCGAGAAGAAAAAAGTAACCAAGCACCTTCCATGTAATTCCGTGCCAATTATTAAATTCGATGCTTCCCGCGAGCCACGGCTCGCCGCGCGCGGCGCTTCCGATCAAAAGTATTATTCCGGCGGTTATATTTACAATTACAAGATAGGCGCCGACCGGTATCGTTTTTCGCACGGCCCGTCCGACGACAAAATAACATGCTCCAAAAACCGCGCCCGCGAGCGCGAGCGCGTCGCCGAGGAGCGCCTTGCCCGCGAACATGCCCTTCGGATTGTTTATATCAAGATCGGCCGAAAGAATTACGGCCGTTCCGCCGAGCGAAATGATAATTCCGAAAATAAGTTGTTTCGGAAGCCGTTCCTTTAACATCCGGCTTTCGATGCCGGCCGCGAACAGCGGTTCCGTGGCCACGAGCAGCGTCGATGCCGCCACCGTCGTTAATTGTAATGACGGCACCCACACCGCGAAGTGCGCCGCGAGCAGTCCTCCCGCGAGCGCCGCGCGCGCGAGCACGCGCGGGCCGCTGCGTAGCGCGTCGAGCACGTCGCGCGCGAAGAATGGTAATAATATTGCCGCCGCGATCAGCACGCGCGCGGCGGAAGCTAATAATTCGGGAGCCGCCGCGAGCTTGAACAGAGGCGAGGCCCAGCCGATCGCGAAAATAAATGATGCGAGCGCGAGTTTCGGCGGGATTGCGATCGGCGGGGACGCGGCCACGGGGGGGCGACAGCGTAACGCGCGGGGGCAAACGACGAAGTCGAATCTTGCGCGGCGGCGCCGCGGCCGCCATGCTCGCCGCCGTGAAAATTCCAAAGTTCCACGTCGATACCAATATTCGAAGGGCCGCCGGTCCGCCGGCCGATTTTTATTATAATCCCGAGTGGTTCGACGAGATCCGCGGCCGAATCCTCGCGCGCGGCTGGAACTGCGCCGGCGACGCGGCGCTCCTCGACGCGCGCGGCGACGCGCGGCCCCACACGCTGCTGCCGGGCGCGCTCGACGAGCGTGTTTTGTTAGTAAACGACGGATCGAAAATCGCGTGCATGCCGAACGTTTGCACGCATCGCGGACACGCGGTGGTCGAGAAACCCGGATGTTACGAATCTTTCGTTTGTAAATACCACGGCCGCTCGTTCGCGCTCGACGGCCACATGAAACAGATGCCGGAGTTTAAGAATGTCGAGGGTTTTCCGGCACCGTCCGACGATTTATTACAACTGCCGACCGGGCGCCTCGGGCCGCTCGTATTCGTCAATCTCGACCCGGACGTCGCGTTCGACGCCGTCGTCGCGCCGCTCGCGCAGCGAATCGGGTTTTTACCGTTGAACGAATTCAAGTGCGACGCGGCGTCCGAGCGAACGTATGAATTCGAAGCGAACTGGGCGCTTTACGTCGATAATTATCTCGAGGGATTTCATATTCCGTTCATACATAAGAAACTGGCGGCCACGATGGACTGGAATCATTATCGAACGATTCTTTATGATTATTGTAGTCTCCAACTCGCGCCCGCGGCCGACAGCGAGCCCGCGTTCGAATTGCCCGCCGGCCACCACGACGCGGGAACGCGCGTCGCGGCGTATTATTATTGGTTATTTCCGGGGACGATGTTGAATTTTTATCCGTGGGGGCTCTCCGTCAATATCGTCGAACCGCTTTCGGCGTCGCGGACGCGCGTCCGTTTTATGAGTTATGTTTGGAAGGATGCGTTACGCGGAAAAGGCGCGGGCGGCAATTTACAATTCGTGCAGGAGGAGGACGAAGCAGCCGTGACGACGATACAAGCGAACATGCGTTCGCGCTTCGCGCCGCGTTCCCGCTACTCGCCGTCGCACGAAATTGGAACGCATCATTTCCACCGGCTTGCGGCGAAATATCTATTCGGCGCGTGATGCGCGGCCGAATCGGCGGCGTGCGAGAATTATTAAAATCAACCCAGCCCGAACATTCCCTTGGCGACGTAGCCGGCGATGCTCGGGTTTTCTTTAATTCTGCGAATGCTATAACCGTACCATTCGCGGCCAAATGGTACATAAACTCTGACGGTGTGTCCTTCGGCGACGAGGCGCTTGCGCCATTCTTCGGCGACGCCAAGTAACATCTGGAATTCGTAGCGTTCCTTCGGAATCTTATGATCTATCAACAACTGCCGGGCGTGCTCGATGAGCGGCGGATCGTGCGTCGCGATGCCGACTTTCGTCGCGCCGCCTTCGAACATCTGTTGTAAGAGCGATTTATACTGATTGCGCACTTCCTCGCGGTCTTTGTAAGCGATCTCCGGGGTTTCGACGTAAATTCCCTTGCACAAACGGAAACCGGTTCCGAGTTTTAACAAATCCGCGACGTCGGCCGGACTCCGCCGCATGTACGCCTGAATGACGACGCCGCAATTGATAAATCCTTCGTTCTTGAGTCTTCGATACACTCCGAGCGTTTTAGTAGTGTATGGAGAATTCTCCATGTCGATGCGCACGAAATTATTCAATTCCTTCGCGCGCGCGACGAGGCCGCGCGCGAGCGCGAGGCATCCGTCGTCGTTCAATCCGAGACCGAACGCCGTCAGTTTAATCGATACGTTTGCGCGCAGTTTTTCGGTTGTGATGCGTTCGAGCACCTGCCGGTAGGCCGTCGCCGTCGCCTCGGCCTGTTTGAAATCAGTAATAAACTCTCCGAGCACGTCGATCGTCGCCTCGCAACCGGCGCCGTTCAGCGCGCGCACGACGCGCATCGCGTCTTCGATCGTCTCTCCTGCAATATAACGATCGGCGATTTTTCGAACGATGGCCCGGGGCACGAGCGGAAGCGTCGCGACGACGGCTCGGTCAAAAAGTTTCATGCGTTGCGTAAATCGAATTGCGGCGGGTTGAGTCGGCCATGGTAACGGTAAAGTATCGCAATGGGCATCGACGACGAAAGCCGCCACAGCGGAAAACGCGTTCCGGCGCGGGTCGCGGAGGGCGCGGTCGTGGCCATGATCACGACGTTCGCGACGCGCGAGGATGCGCTGCGCGTCTGCGACCGGCTCGTCGAGGAACGCCTCGCCGTCTGCGCGACGATGCTGCCCGGCGCGGAATCGATTTATCCGTGGAAAGGTAAGATCGAGCGCGCGGGGGAGATCTTAACAATTCTCAAAACGTCGGCGCATGCAGCCGCGCGCGCGGCCGCCCGGCTCGCGGAATTGCATCCGTATGAAACGCCCGAGATATTAACGATCCCGGCGGGTTCGTGGAATGACGCGTACACGCAATGGCTTCTCGAATGGACCCACCCGGCCGATCGTTCATGAAACGCGCGCGCCGAGGAATTAATATATTAACGATCTTCGCCGTCGTCTGCGCCGCGGCCCCCGCCGCCTGTTCCCGGAAAAAAATCGACGCCGTTATATTAATAACCATGGAATCCGTGCGCGAGCGCGACACGAGCGAAGCGGGCGGTTACGCGACGCTCGACACGACGCCCGTCGAGCAGGGGACGGCGTTCGCGGGCGCGACGATCGAGGACATCGAGGATATTCGTTATCATGGAATGCGATTCAGCAACGCGTTTTCGACGTCGGGGAGCGCGTTCGCGTCGCTCGTTTCGTTGCATACGGGCCGGCCGTCCGAGGAGAGCGGCGTTTATAACGATCTCGACCGCCTCGACGACGCCGCGACGCTCGCGGAAATGTTATCTTTGCGCGGAGTGCGCTGCGGCGCATTTGTAACAAGGCCGTCGCTCACGCGCGGATGCGGCCTCGAGCGCGGATTCGAAACTTATATTACAAAACCGCGCGACGCGTACGCGGAATCGGGTCAGGCGTCGGCGGAGGGCGCGGGCGAGGACGCGCGCGCGTGGCTCGATTCCGTCCGGCTCTCGCGCCCCGACCAGCCGGTTTTTGTATGGTTACATTTGTCGATGCCGCGACCCCCGTTCGAGCCGCGCGACGAGTACATTCGACGATTCATGCCGGGCGCCGACCGAAAAGCGGGTTCGCTCGAAGCGCTCGCCAAAGTTAATATTAACGATGGGTCGCCGACGCGCGCGGACGTCGCCGCGCTCCACGCCGCGTGCATGCTGCAGGATGCCGCCGTCGCGTCGCGGTTTCTGCGCGGCGTCGCTCCCGCGTTACAACAATTCAGATCGACGATGATACTATTCGCGGGGACCAACGGCGAGGAACTCGGCGGGCGCGGTTCCTTCGGTTCGGCGCGCGGGCCGCGCGAATCGGCCGTGCACGTTCCGCTATTTGTATGGTCCGCGGGGATGGCGGGCATGCCGAAGGCGGCCGGGGAGGTCGTCGATTCGATGGATTTAACAGTTACGATCGCGAACGCGTTCGGCGTCGATCCGCCGCCCGGCGCGCGCGGCGGCGATTTGTTCGAAATCACGCGCGACCCGCGCTCCCGCGACCGCGTCGCGCTCTCTTCGTGGGAAAATCGTATCTTTTCACTGCGGACCGCGCGCGAACGCTTTCTTTGTAATCCAATGCGCATCGCGCCGGGCGGATGGCCCGGCGGAACCGTCGGCGCCGCGGCGGAGGAATTGTATGATCCGGTCCGCGACGCCGATGAACGTAATAATTTATTCGGCGGCGTGACCGAGCGGATATCTCAATTGCGCGCGCTCGTCGAACGCGAGCGTTCTCGGATCGCGGCGCGTCCTCCGAACATCGAAAAGGATCCCTCGCGCGTGCGCATGCTCGCGGACGAGGGCATCCACGCCGGACACGGGCATCCGGAGGGCAAACCCCCCGAATCGGCGTGCGGCGGAAAGAATTAAAATTAAAATTTACTTTAATATTTCAGCGCGGAGCGATGATGGCGATGCAACAAAACGAACCGAAAACCCTCAGGCTCAGCTCGCCCGCGAGCGCGGGATTCGCGTGCATGCAACTGGCTGTGTTCGCGACGGTGGCGTTTATATTACATATGTCGCCGGCGCTGCGCGGCTGGCCGGGCGAAGCGGTGAAAATCTTCGCTTCGGCGACGATTCTATGCGGATTGTTCTTTCCATTCTATGCGGCGGCCAGCCCCGCGCCCGCGAACGGTCCGAAATTAATTATATTCTCCGCGGCAACGTTTCTTTCGCTGATGCCATGGATTCCGCCGGGATGGATGGAAGCGGGGAGCGTCCACACGTTTCTCGCAATATTAATAATCTGCGCAATCGCTGGGAATCTATTATATATCGTTCTGCCCTCCGCATTGATCGCGCCGGCGCCGTACGCGAAGCCGGTCGAGTGGCGCGTGGGCGGAAAGTTAATGATCGCGGTGCTCGCGATCGGTCTCGCCACCGCGCTCGCGGACCGGTTTTTTCCGCTCGCGCGGTCGGGATCGGATAATTATCGATTCGTGTCGATCGTGCTGTTCGCAATGTTTAATTATTTTCTTGCGACGCGTCTCTCGCTTCGTCCCGCCGTCGTCCTCGTGGCCGTCGTGGTGGCGATCGCCGCGCCGCTGATCTTCATGATTCCGCTGAGGGAACCGGCATTGCAATTATTCGAATCGGCGCTTATTCCGGCGGCGGCGCTCGCCGTGGGAGTTCAATATGCGGCGAGCCACGTATCTCGGACGGGATCGCTCGTATGGGCGCTGATTTGTATTGTTCTGCAGTTCGGCGCCGTGGCCGTCTGGCCGGCGATCGGCATTCCGCTCGCGTCTGCGATGATCGTTTATATGGCGCACGCGCTCGCCGCGCGGCGCGCGTTTGCGGCAACTTTGTTAATGATAATAATCGTGCTGGCCGCGGTGCTTTTATATATAACGTGGGATGAATTCGCAAAAGTCGTTAGTTTGCATGCAAAAGGGAACTCCGGTTTATTTATTTTAGAAAGCGGGATCTGGTCGCTCGCCTTCGCCGCGTTGCTGACGCTCGACGGAATTGTTGTGACGTTGAAAAATCGGGCGTGGCGCCTTCGGACTTCGAATCCCGTCGTCGCCGCGACGTTCGCGGCGGGCGCGGCGTCTCTGGCGACCGCGTATTTTTTTCATGGGATCGCCGCCATCATGATTGCCAACGGCATCATCCAATTTTCGCTGCTCGCGGCCACGCGCACGTCGGCGGGCGAAGTCATCATCGGCGGCGACGCGTCCGAATCGCCGGCTTTTCAGTAAATTAACTTAAATCATAATAAATCCATGCAACGCGACCGGACCATCGCTCTGTGGCTCTTCGGAGTCGCGGCGTGTTTTCTATGCATTTTCGTAAATTGGACGCCGCAGGAAGGCGACGCCGAGATCGGATTTCAACAAATCCGCGCGCTCGCTCGCCGCGGCGAATTGTATTTATCCGCCGACACGCCCTCGACGGAGCTCGCGTTGAAAATGCTCGATCCGGAGGGGGGCGCGTACAATTGTCGAAAGGGCCGGGGCGACCGGCAGTATCCGTACTGGGGCCTCGGTTTCGCGGCGACGGGCGTTCCGCTCTATTATTTAGGAAGCGTTTTCGACTCCGCGTTTCCTGAAATTAATAAAACATTCGAGAAACAAACATTCGGCGCCGAGGCGCTCGCGGGATCCGAATATTTCGCGCGAATCTTTGTATTTACGCTCCAACCGCTCGCGGCGGCGGCGGCGATCGCGCTCATTTATATTGCATGCCGCCGCGCGTCGGTCTCCCAATTCGCCGCGCTCATGGCCGCGCTCGCCTGCGGATTCGGAACGCATTTGTGCGTTCAGGCGCGCAGCGGACTCTCCGACGCGGAGGCGGTTTTCGCGACGGCCCTCGCGCTCGAACGCGCGCTCGCGGCGCGCGCGAGCCGGCGCGACGTCGATTTTGTAGTCTTCGGCGCGGCGGCCGGATTCGCGTTGATCGTTAAATTGCACACCGCGTTCGCGATCGCGCCGCTCGCGCTATTATTTATATCGCGCGAACGCGGATTCTCCGGCACCGCGCGCTCCTTCGCCTTCGCCGCGGCGGGCGCGGCGCCGTTCATACTGATCTTCGGCGGCGCGAATTGGGTTCGCTGGGGTTCGCCGTTCATCACGGGCTACGAAAAATCCACCGCGCAAAAGTGGTTTACAATTAACGTATTCGCGGGACTGCGCGAACTCATATTTTCACATTCGAAGGGCGTGATCGCGTACGCGTTTCCATTATTTATGTTAACGATCGCGGGATTTGCGCGCTCGATGACGAATCCGGGACGCGCGCTGCCGGTTATTTTATTAATATCCGCGGCCGCCGCGCTCGCGATGCCCGCGTCGACGCTCGAGTGGCACGGCGCGTGGGCGTTCGGTCCGCGCTACGCGCTGATCGCGTATCCGGCCATGGCCGTGATCGCGGCCGCCGCGCTCGACCGGCTTTCATTAAAATTAAGAATCGCCTCGGCGGCGTTCGTCGCGCTCGGATTCGCGCTAGTGTTTCCAGGAATGTTAACATCGCCCTACGGCGGCACGGCGATCGCGATGGACGGCGCGCGGACGCGCTGGCCCGACGCGCGCGATCCGGACCGGTTTCAATTGATATGCCAGTTGCCGATCACGGATCCGTTAAATTTAATGATCGTCCAGCACGCGCTCGCGCGCGCCGCGTTCGCGGGCCGCGACGGCCTGCGGTATCGCGAAGACTTAAATATACAAAAAGACGGCGAATCGATGCCGCCGCCGCAGATCGAATTCACCCGCTTCGGCGCGATCGGTCCCGTTGGACACAGCGCGCGCTTTGGCGGCGTCGACCGCTCCGTTTACGCGGTCTGGCTCGCCCAATTCGGCCTCGTCGCGATTGTGATATTTACTTTTCGAAAGCTCGGGCAGGCGCGGGGACGGACGTAGCGCTCGGCGGTTCCGCCAGAGCGGGCCATGATTTCGCGGGCTGTCTTTCGTAAACTCCACGCATGACTCCGATCTCCGTTCTCTGCACCTGTGGCAAGTCGTACAGCGTTCCTTCCGAGAAGGCGGGTAAACGATTCAAGTGCGTCACGTGCGGCGCGTCCCTCCTCGTGGAATCTCCGGTCGAATCGGCCGCGAGCGCTCCGCCGATCGAGGAAACGGCGCCGCCATCCGCGCCCGCGACGACAGATTCCGCAAAATCGCAGCGTCCATCGGCCGCCGCCGCCCGTCGCGCACATGCCCGCGAGGCTGCCCCGAAGAAGTCGCCGCTTCCGCTCGTACTCGGTGGAATCGCCGTCGTCGCCGCCCTTGGCATCGGCGCATTCTTTATGTTCGGCGGACCCGGCAAGGAAGAGCAAGCGAAACAGGCCGCGGCCGAACAGGCGAAGATCGAAGCCGCGAAACCTAAAGATCCGATCGTCGAGAAGAAAGCCGAGTTAACAAAAAGACTGGCCGAGGCGGAAAAGCAACAAAACCCCGTGATGACGTATCTCGATATCGCTACGTTTTGTTTAAAGGATCCGAAACTCGAGGCCGACGCGAAGAAAATTTATGAAAAAGTAATCGCCAAGGATCCCGGGAACACGCATGCGCACGAAGGTCTGGGACATAAGCAATACGACGGCGACACGGCCGAATATAAAGGAAAGTGGGTCGATGCGGCCCGGCTCGCCGAATTGACGGCCGCCGACGCGAAACGCCGCGAGGAGGAGGAGAAACTAAAGAAAATCGAGGAGGAGCGCGCGAGCGATCCGTTTGTTATTAAAGCAAAAGACCGCATCGCCGAAATGCAGGGCATGATCAACGAAGTGAACGCGTTCGCGGACAAAGCTACAAAAGATATCACCGACGAATCCGAACCCGACAATATCGATAAGATTCGCAAATCCGATTCGATCCCGGCGACATTTAAATTCTTTTACGCGTGCAAGGAAGTGCCGAAACCTTACCTGCTCGCGGTGCAGGACAAAGGTTTCAATCCGCCAGAATCGTGGGCGAGATCCATGGGCGAGATTCTCGACGGTTTACGGCGGACGTTTTATAAGCGTTATGAAAACGTCGTCCAACTGCGCAATTTGATGGAAACGCCGGTGCCCGTTTGGATATTTCGTTCGAAAGGCCAATATGAACGCTGGCGCCGCTGCGGACATCTGGATCAGCCTGGAACGGCGTTCGTCGCCGCGTTTTATACAGGTACGAACAAAAACAGCACGTCGGGAATGTTACATATCTGGCTGCGTGATTCGCACGAGGAAAAGAACTTCATCGACGATCCGATCGCGCACGTCATCGATACCGTGTGGCACGAGGGGACGCATCAATTGATGGATTTTAACTCCAACAGCCGCGGCCGCGGATTCGGCGCGGGCAACATGCCGTGGATGGAGGAGGGTTTCGCCGAATATGTAGGAACGCACAAGAGCCAGCCAGTCGGCGCCGAATTGGATCATTACTATTTCGGCATGCCGAATATCGGCCGAAAGAACGAGATTTATAATTTTGGAGAATTCTCGAAGAAAAGCACGCTCGGCGACGCGGTGGAGGCGAATCCCTCGTTGAAGGAAGTCGTGCATCTCGATTATCTACAATTTTGGATCGCCCGTTCGCAGATGGAAGGCGCCCAGCCGGGTGTCGACGCGCAAAGGGCGAGATTGTTAGTTTCCGGAACGTATGCGTACGGCTGGGCGCTTTGTCATTTTCTGCAGCACGCGGATAACGGCAAATACCGCGACAGATTTCACAAGTGGTTCGACGCCGAATTAACTAAAAAAGCGAGCGGCCAGTACTTCGACGAACTCTTCGGACTCGATACCGACGAGAAATGGAGCGCTTTCGAACTCGAATTTCAAGATTGGTTATGTATCACGATGCGTCAGGACTTTAATCATGTCGCGGACGATAAGATCAATAACAAATACATGAAGGAGTTCGACGAAGCCTGCGTGAAGAAGTGACGCCGGCGAATCGGCGCCGGGCGTCGGCCGCCGCCGGTCGTACCGCTTGCTGCTTCGGCGGTGGGTTCCGCCGACGGAAATGGCGCAGCGGGAAGCACTTCGAGGGATGGGTTATCCCCGGATTGCCGTTGAGTAAAACGGCCTCGCAAGCCGATACGGGCGGTTGACCCCTGGAACGTTTTTCCGGTCCCGCGCACGCCCGTGTCGAAAATCTTTCACTCCATCCCCACCGCCTCATTTTTAGTAATTATTTCGATATTAACCATATCGAGCGCCGCCGCCGCGCAAGCCGACGACCGCGATATTGTACAATTAAAGAGCGGCGGCGTCGTCGACGGCGCGATCGTTAGCGAAACCGCCGACGCCGTCACGGTCGAAATATCTCCCGGCGCGCGCGCCGAAATCGCGCGGTCGGAGATTGCTAGTATTCAACGCGCGGCGAAAAAGCCGGAATCGGCGCCGGCTTCGCGTCCAGCGTCGTCGAATATACCATTCTCCGAAACGTGGTGGATCGTGCGCGGCGCACGCGGCGAAACGCTCGGAACCCGGCAGTGCATTTCCCGCCGCGATCGCGAACGCCCCGAATTATCGACGCTCGAGGAAAAAATTGAAATCAAGGATGACGACGGCCGCGGAATTATTATAAATCGAATGGAAGTATTCGACGCGTCGTTGAATCCCGTCGAATCGTATTATCATGAAGTTTTCGAAGGCGGTTCGTCGACCGTGATCGCGAAAGTCGCGGACTCCATGCTCGAATTGGAAACGATCGACACCGCCGGCCGCGCGCACGAGACGCTGCCGTTCCGCGCCGGAATGACGTTCCCAATGTTATTCGACGCGAAAGTCGCCGCCGCGAAATTGGCGCCGGGCGCGAAAATGGAATCGGAAGTTTTCGATCCGATGGCGCGCAATATAATGAAACGAACGGTGCGCGCGGAATTGCCGAGGAGCATCTCGCTCGAAAACGAAACGCCGACGACGCACGATGTTTTAGTTTATAAATCGCGAAATCGAGAGAGTCTTTGCTGGCTTTCGCGGACGGGCGACGTCGCGCGTATTGAATTAAACGGACCGGAACTCGTCGCCGTACGCTCGACACAAAAACTGGCGCTGGCATCGCGCGGCGCGGCCCTCGACGCCGGTTTTCTCGCGCGCGACGCGTCGGGAAAGATACGATTATTGTTACCAAACGCGGATTGGGAAGTCGAACATATCGCGGAAGACGCGATATCATTAACAAGAAGAAACGGCGTCGCGAACGCGTCGGTCTGCGCCGCGACGCTCGAAGACGGCGCGACGCTGGCGGGCGTCGCCACCGATTTCGAGCGACAGTTGCGCATGACGCTGCCCGAATTCAGACGAACGGACGCATTCGAGGATTTCAAGATTGGCGGAATGCCCGCCATGCGTTTTTCGTTTCAATTCGAAAATGATTCAATTGCATTGCGCGGCATCGGCGCTATTTCAATCATCAAGGGTCGCGCGTGTCGCTGGACATTCTCGTGCAAGCCGAAGGAATATGATCAGCTCGTGCAGGAGTTTGAACGCTTGATTCAACGGGCGGATGTAGCGTTTTGAGGTAAAGATCCGCGTGTTCTTGCGAATTTTTAGTTGAAGGATCCCGGTTCGATAGCGATAAGTGGATCGTTCGTTTAAACAATCCCCACTCTCGTTCGCAATTCGATTGTATATGGCCGGCAAACGAAACCGTCGTACGTACGATGAAATTATCGCGGCGCTGAAACATAAAGTCGCGCAACTCGAAGAGCGCAAGCGCTTGAAATCGCTGAAAGACGATCCCGCTGTCAAGCTCGGAATGAAGCTCGGTCGCGCGCTTCGGACCGCGGAAAATGAATTTACAAAAGCGAATCGCGCCGATCTCGCGAACGCCGCGAAGGCGGCATATATTAGTATCGAAGGCAACCTGCGTTCGCACGCGAAATCATAAATTCGCTCCGGCGAATCGCGCGGTTCGTTTATTTAATTTTTACGGATTGATAATAAACGAATCGATCGCGGAAATGATCCAGCTCCCGGTCGCTCCCGCCGTGTCGTCGACGCCCAATTGAATATAAAACTTGATGCCGACGAGCGCCGGTTCATAGGGCAATTCGAATCCGAACGGCGGGAAGTCGGGAGTGACCGACACGAAACCGTTCAATAAAAAATCGAGCGGCGCCGAGACGTCGATCGTTGCGATGCCCGGAACGACGGTGCCGCTGTTTCCGAGCGCGAGCAGCGCGTAGGATGCGTCGCCGGGAATTGTATGATTTAGAAATGCCAGGTAATTCGCAATCTGGACGCCCACGGGAGGCGACGTCGTGATGGAAACGAGCCCGCGGCGCCATGCTTCATAAGCGTCGATCCGGCCGGCGCCCGATTGTACATCTTTTCCGGCCGGCGCGATGTCGACCGCGGTGGCTTGTAACAAATGCGCGATGTGCCGCGGTTCGAGCTTTGGATTCCCCGAGAGCATGAGCGCGACCGCGCCCGCGACGATCGGCGTGGACGCGGACGTGCCGGTCCAACCGAAACTGTAAATATTGGTTCCCGAAATCGTCGTGACGCCCGAGGAGGCGGACACGTCGGGTTTTAACAATCCGGGGCCGCTGTTATTATAATAAGGATAATCGAAATATTGGGGAAGTTCGGGAAACGGATACGTCGAATTGTATTGTTTGATTTCATCCCACGCGCAGGGGCCGACGCTCGAAAATGTTTGAAAAACGTCGGTCGTCGACACGGCGCCGACGGTGACGACGGAGGAGAGAAGTCCGGTTTGTAATTGTAACGGATGCGACCACGGCGCGGGGCAGTTGGCGGGGGCGCCGATATTGAATGGAACGGGAAAATTCGCCGACGGGGCCGGGCCGTTGTTGCCCGCCGAATTGATATGTGTAATTCCGGCCGCGAGTTCCGCGTCGCACATCGTGCGGAACATATGAAAATCGGGAAAAAACCCGACGAACCATTTGTAAGATTGAGAACTCGAAACGACGTCGGCGCCTTTCGCGATCGCGTATTGTTGGCAAGCCCAGTAACTCGACTGCGCGTTGCCGTTCACGAGAATCATAATTTTTGCGCCGGGCGCGACGCCCGTCAGATATTGATTCTGCGCGCCGTCGACGAGCGAACCGTCGCCGACGACGAGGCCGGCCGCTTGCGTGCCGTGAAAATCGGTGTTGCCGGCGATGTTGCTATTATTAAGATCATAATTCCAACCGTGGACGTCGTCGACGAGGCCGTTGCCGTCGTCGTCAATGCCGTTGCCGGTTTCGCCGGGATTATTCCAAATGTGATTCGCGAGACATGGATGATTGATATTCGTCCCCGTGTCGATGATCGCGACGACGACTCCCTGGCCGTTATAACCTTTCGCCCAGACGTCGGTCGCGCGGATCTGCGTTAAATGCGCGGCGGTGATGATATTTGTAGCCGGCGCGGGTGTCGGCGCAGCCGCAGGCGCGGCGGCCGGCAGCGCGTCGAGACGCGATTGCGCGGAGAACGGCGCGTCGTATTGTAAATATAAAATTCCAGGCAATTTGGAACATTCTCCGATCGCCGCGGGCGTCGCCGCGAACGCGATCGCGTTCGCCATAAATAAATCGACTACGTTCGCCGCGTCGCCCGATTTTTCGTACGCATGTAATAGATCGAGCGCCGGACCGCGGTGCGCGAGATCGTGGGTCGCGAGCTTTGCCGCGAGGGCGTGTCCGCGTTCGCCGCGATCGAGCGCGGCAAGCGCGCGGCCCAGATGTTCATAATCGGGACGGTCCGCAAATACTACATAAACAGGGATCCGTTCCGCCGGTCCGGCGGATGCGAGCCGTGCCTCCAGTTGGGGAGCGAGGACACGGCCCGGCTCTCCGATTTGTAATATCGAAAGCAGGAGTGTCGCGAGCGTTAACATGGAATCGAAGGACCTGTTACGTTATCACGGAATCAACGCGCGGGTTGTTCCGCGAACGGTGTGGAGCGAATTCTGGAAAAGTTTGCATGGATTGCAATGATCCGCGCGGGTTTCGCGCGTTCAATGCCCCCCGTGCGCGAGCCAGCGTTCGGCGTCGAGCGCCGCCGCGCAGCCGGTGCCCGCGGCGGTGACCGCCTGGCGGTAAATCGCGTCGGCGACGTCGCCGCACGCGAAGACTCCGTCGACGTTGGTGCGCGTGCCGCCGTGGAGCCGGATATAACCCTTGTCGTCGAGGTCGATCTGCCCTTCGAAAATCTTCGTATTCGGCTGATGGCCGATGGCAATAAAAATACCGTCGGTCGGCGCCTCCCACTGGCGGCCGTCTTTTGTACTTTTAAGCAATGCGCCGCGGATTTTATTATCTTTCTCCAAATATTGTATCATATCGGCGTTCAGCACCCAATCGATCTTTGCATTCGCGCGCGCGCGCTCGAGCATGATCTTCGAAGCGCGGAACGCGTCGCGGCGGTGGACAATGGTAACTTTCGACGCGTAACGCGTGAGAAAATTAGCTTCCTCCATCGCGGTGTCGCCGCCGCCGACGACGAGCACGTTTTTATTCTTATAAAATGCGCCGTCGCACGTCGCGCAGGCGGAGAGGCCGTAACCCATCAGTTTGTTCTCGTTTTGAATTCCTAACAATTTCGCGGTCGCGCCGGTCGAAATGATCACGGTGCGCGCTTCGATCGTCTCCTCGTCGGTCGTGCGAACGCGAAACGGGTGCGATTTGAAATCGACGTGATCGATCCGGCCGATGCGGCACTCCGTTCCGAACCGCTCCGCCTGCTTCTTGAATAACTCCATGAGCTCGGGGCCAAGGATGCCCTTCGGAAAACCCGGATAATTCTCGACTTCTGTAGTAATTGTGAGCTGGCCGCCCGGCTGGTCGCCCTCGAAGAGCAGAGGTTCCAAGTTTGCGCGGGACGCGTAGAGGGCTGCTGTGTAACCGGCGGGGCCGGAACCGATGATGACAACGTTTCGAATGCTCACTGGGTGTTGGCGGGGATCGGGTTGCGTTGGGGATGATTCTGTGCGACTGGAAAGGGCGCGGATTCTACTTCGCGATTCTTCGCTATGATCGGCGAATTCCCATAACCCATTTTGATTTCGATTACAGGTGTCCCATGACAGAAACAACTAACGATCGTCCCCGGATCACCCTCGGCGGCCCCGCGCCGGATTTCGAGGCGAACTCGACGCACGGAATGATCAAACTTTCAAATTATACAAAAGCCGGAAAGTGGGTTGTGATGTTTTCGCATCCGGCGGATTTCACGCCGGTCTGCACGACCGAATTTGTAGGATTCGCGAAACTCGCGGGCGAATTCGAAAAGCGGAATACGCAACTGATCGGCGTATCGGTCGATTCTGTATATTCACATATCGCCTGGATGCGTAATATTGAGGATAACTTCGGCGTGAAAGTGCCGTTTCCCGTCGTCGCCGACCTCGATCAGAACGTCGCGCAATTGTATGGAATGGTTCACAAGCCGATGAACGCGACGATGACCGTTCGCTGCGTTTTCATCATCGATCCGAAACAAAACGTTCGCGCGATGGTTTATTATCCGATGCAGGTCGGGCGCAACATGGACGAGTTCGTGCGCGTGATCGACGCGTTGCAGACGGTCGACGCGAACGCGTGCGCGACGCCCGCGAACTGGCACAAAGGCGACGAAGTCATCGTCCCGGCGCCCGCGACGTCGGCGGCCGCGGCGGAACGCGTCGGCGACAAGGCGTTGAATGTAAAACAGTGGTATTTGTCGACGAAGAAAGTTCAGTAAATTTAAATATAGTACATGATCCCGCCATGCGGCCGCAAAACTCACAATTCCTTTTCTTAAGATAACGGTGCGAACGAGTGGCGGGACCCCGAATTTTTACAGTTGAAGAAATCGACGCTCTGATTCCGGAGCTCGAATCGAAGTTCATCGAACTCGACGGTCTCCGGAATCGACTCCGAACGTTAAAGATCCGCGTCGACGCGCTCGAGATGATCTGGGGCGAACAGGTAAATCGCGACGATTGCTCCGACAACAAGGAATACTTACATCATATCGAAGACATGAAATCCGCCGAGGACGAGTTTCAAAAAACGTCGGCGTCGTTTCAGGAATTCGGCGCGACGGTCAAGGGGCTCAACCCGGGGTTGCTCGATTTTTACGGCGTGCGCGACGGATTTTTAGTTTACTTATGCTGGCGACGGGGAGAATCGAATTGTGAATATTGGCATCACATCGACACCGGTTTCGCGGGTCGCCAGCGCCTCTGATTATTAAATTTCATAGTTCATGCACCCCTCACCTCGCGGGGACGCTCACCCGGTACTCGCAGGAATTGATAATATTTCTTCCGGCGCGGCTCCCGTCGAAGCCGGGTCGCCGCGCACGGCCGCCGTTTGGGCGCTTGCCCTGTCGTTGGCCGCGTTTTTAATATATATCTTTTATCCGCAGCGCGGACTCTATTCCGACGGAATATTTTATTTACGAGATCTGGAGCAAGGGGCGTGGCGGTCGCAATATCTCACGTATTTTCCGCTCGTGCACTGCGCCAGACTCCTGCTTTCGCCCGTTCATGCAATTACAATGGAAGACGCGATTCGGCTCGTGTCGGCGGTCGGCGGCGCGGCGGGAGTGGGACTCTGGTTTCTCACGGGGCGATTATTACTAAAGTCGAATTTCGCGGCGGGCGTCGCGGCGGCGATGATCATTTTCATTCCGGGTTACTGGTTCAACGCCACGGCGACCGAGGTTCACACGCAACACGGGGCATTTTCGGCCTTATTAATATATGGGATCGTCTCCGTATTGATTCGATCGTCGATCCCGGCCCGCGCGTGGTTGATCGTCGCGGCGGGCGCGGCACTGACGCCCGGATCCCACCTTTCGGGAGTCGCCGCCGCGCCTCCGTGCCTGGCTGCGATTTACTTCTCGCGGCACCGATGGAAGCTCTTTTCCGCGTGCGCCGCCGGCGGCATTCTGTTTCTTTTCGGATATTTTATGATCGCGAGATCGATGGATCGGATTCGGAATTATGAAACTGGATTTAATATAATTTACTCGGAAATGTTTAAATCGCCGTCGAAGTGGCCGCGCACCATTTTCACGGCGACCGCGGAGTTGTTCATATATGCAAGTCCGGCGTCGACGCTCGTCCCGGCGGGATTTCGAGTCATCGCGCGAAGCGCGCGGCCTGTCGTCTGGATCTTCGGACTCGCCTTTATTGGTTATTTCTTATTATGCGCGCCGACGGAAGTTCTCGAGATGGGTTGTTATTATGTTCCAACGATTGGAATGCAGGCATTGCTCGCGATCGCGGCCTATCGCGAGATCGCGAAGAGCCCCGGCCGCGCGCTGACTGTGATTATTGTTGCATTTGCGCCGGCCCTCGTAACCGTATTCTCCGCTTCGCGCGACGCCGGAACGATCGTCTGGGCGTTCGCGTCGGCGTTTTGTTGGTTTCTGATTCCGCCGGCCGCGCCGGAGTCGCGCCGGTTGCCTCGTTCCGCTTTTCTGGCGCCATTTTTTACATGCATTCTCACCGCGCTTGCCGTGGCCAGGGACTTTAAGAATGATCCCGTTCGCGATCGCGCCGCCGCCGTGGCGGAGATCGCCGGCGCCAAAGGTTGCATTATCCTCGCGGATTTCAGCGCCGCGGCCCAAGCGACTTGGCTCTATTATTATCAACATCGCGGAAGCGGCGCCGCGCCTTTCATTATGAATTTATTCGAAATCGATTGGCAGACCGGGGCGGAAATTAATAATTATAAGAAAAAATTTGTCGGCCATATCGAACGCATTCTCGGAAACGGAGACGGCGTCTGGCTCGTCGGCGACCTCGAAATCATCACGCCTGGAACGCCTCCCGGAGACATGCTGGCGGAAGTCACGAATCGATATGCTTTGACGCGGAACGATTCCTATCCGTCGTATTTGTTGAAAATAACGAAAAAATAACGGGCGAGTCCACGAGCCGCCGCCGCCCTTTTTGCCTCGGATGGCGCCGCCTCCGAGGCAAGACAGCGGCTATCGGGCTTCGGCGCGACGCTTGCCGGATTTTTCCTTTTCCAGCTCTTTTTTCCGTTCGTTCGACTTTTTTTCGCGGGCGCTTTCGTACTCTTCGTCCTCTTCATCCGCTTCTTCCTTTGTATTGTAAAATCGCGCGTTCAAATCATCATTAAGAATGTCGAGGGTCGTCCATCCGAGCAGCCAATCGATCGCCTGCAGCGGCGATGCGCCGATGCGCAATCCTACAAATCCGAGGTGAATCGTAACTTCCGCGTCGAGCGCCGAGCCCAATTCGAGACCGGGTCTGAACGACAGCGGCGTTTTTTCCGGTTGGACGGGGACGATGAATCCGACGTTTCCCGCGCCTTTTGTAGGATCGTCCGAACGCGTCCACAATACTACCAATCCGGCTTCCGTCTCGCGCCATGACTTGAATCCGCGCAGATCCGAAGCTTCTGTTGCATTCGCGGTACGATGGTGCCAGCCGGCGCGTCGAACCTTATCATAACCAATCCCGACGCCCGCGAACGCCGTTCCGCGCGCGCCGACGTAAAATCCCGGTCCCGCCGCGACGTCGAACGGAACGATATCGATAAAATCGTTCAACCGGTCTTGAAAATAGCCTCCGGTCGTCGTTTTGCAGGATGTAAAAAATGACGCGGGAATAAGTAATAATAACGATTTGAGGAGTTTTGGATTCATGACGGAATAGTCGTTGAGGTTATTTCTTAGTTTCTGCGTTCGCCGCCGGCCGCGAGGCCGGATTGGCCGTGTCCGGTTGTTTTTGTTGCGATGATTTATGTAATTTTTCGTCGGGACGGTCCGTTGCGAGCTCGCTGCGCGATTCGCGGTCGTCGGACGCGATATCGAGCGTCGTCCAACCCAACAAGAAATCAATCAATTGGCCCGGAGAGACGCCGACGCGCAAACCGACAATTCCAAGATGGATGCCGGCTTCGACATCGAGAGCGCTAATGAAGTGAAAATGGGAGCTTCCGCACGAGCCGCCCGGAGGGAATGCAAATATTAAGAAATTCCCCATGCCGCCCCAGTCCGGTTCGCTCGTATCCTGGTGAAACCACAATATTCCCAATCCAACCTCCTCTTCGCGCCAGACTTGATAACGTGCCAGATCGTCGTACTTCCGGTGGCTTTCGTCGGGCAAGCGCACTCCTGCTCGCCACGCTTCCGCGTATCCGATTCCCGTTCCCACCATGACCGTCGCCCGCACCGATGCAAACAATCCCGGACCGGCCGCGACACTCACGGGAATCACATCGACAAAATCATTCAACCGATCCTGAAAATACGCGCCGGCCGAGGTTTTGCAGGATGTGAATGCCAGCGCCGGAATAATAATTAATAATACAATTCTTAGAATCGGTTTCATGGATTTGTCATGTCGATCTATAAATTTAAATTCTTGCCGCGGCCGCGGATTATTAAATTGGTGCGCCGAGAGGGAGTCGAACCCCCAACCCTCAGCTTCGAAGGCTGATGCTCTATCCAGTTGAGCTATCGGCGCACGCGAATTCCGCTGTGAGCGCCCATTCCGGGGTCCGCGCGCGCGCGCGTCAAGCGGGAGTTTCCTGCGCGCAGGGAAAACCCGGGCGGCAAATCTATCGATACAGCGTCCGCTCGGGTCCGCCGGAGAGATCGGCGATTCGAATCCTGCCGCCATCGACGTATGCGATTTTTTCCAAGACGCCGAGGCGCACGGCCGACTCCGGACGTGAAATTGTTAAAATAACTCGTCCGCTTAATATATCAAAAACGCCGCTTTCGCCCGGCTTGTCACTAATAATCACAAAACGTCCCTCGTCGTCCCCGGCGAGCCACTGTACCCAACCCTTGTTGCGCGGCCAAGGACCCGCGACACACGCGCCGGAGTCGACGTCGATCACTTCCTTTTCCGTCGCGGTTATTACAATTGCGCGCCGTTCGTTTTTTGAAGATTGAATGATATCGACCGGGCCCTCCCGCAGAACGCGCTCCGAACCGGCGGCGAGATCATAATAAATAAGCCGCCCGTTCTCGTCGCAACCGAGCCACGTTCCGGGTTTATTAAGAATCGCCGCGCCCTGTGAATCCAAGACCCACGGTCTGCGCGATTTATACTTTTTCGTGAGTCCGCGCTCCGTCCAGTTTATTGTTATAATCCCCTGGCCCCAGTAACTCCGCGTTTCCGTCGGAATCGGCCGGTACTCGACGCTCGCCCAGCGCGGGAGATTTGTAACTTCGGCGTATGTCGCTTCCCTGGAATTTACAATTGCGCCAGTCGCCGGGTCGGCCGTAATAATGCGCGGCGTGTCTTCGCCCTGAAACCGTCCGCGGCGGCCGCTTTGTAATAATTGTATTTTTCCGGCGTCGGTCCACGGATTGTTCATAAAATAAGCATGAAACGCGTCGATGGCGGCGGCGCGGCTGTTTTCGACGTCGAAGGTCCATACAAATCCGTCGCTGCGCGAAAAATGGCTGACGCGCGCGGCGATCCATTTTCCGTCGGGAGACGCACTCAGTTCGTTAAATTCAACGTTTGCGTCGCCGGGCCGCGGAATCGCCGCCGACTTGGCCGCCGCGTCCGCGCCCGCCACCGACGCGATTGTGATAATCGCGACGCCGGCCGCGCGAATTGTGAATTTTCGCCAAGCCGGGACGGCGCGCGCCCGAAGATAACAAAACGCGATGCCGGCGACCGTGCCCATGATGCAAATAATAACGATCGCCGCCGCCACGAGGCTTGGAGTCCCGGGAGCCCATCCGAGATATTGTAAATAATCGGCTGCGTCGACGCCGAGCCAGACGAGTCCGCCTGTGAAGAACGCGCCCGACACGAGACCTCCGAGCGCGTTCGCGCACGCGACGGATGCAACGGATACGCACGCCGCCGCGACCCACGCGAATGCTATAAATCCCGCGAGCACCGACGTGATTCCGCTCTGCGCATGCGTCATCGCCGTCGTCCGCAGCGCGAACGCGACCGTCGAGTCCGCGCAAACAAGGTAGATCGCTGCGGCCGCGGTCGAAACTAACAAAAACAGCGACTTCGCCGCCCAGAGCATCGCGGGTCGCACGGGCAGCGAACATAATGTTTCAATTCGGCGGCCCGCCGAATCGTTTGCGCACACGTCGGCCGCGAGCGCGCCCGCGACGATCGCCAGCAAGAGTCCCGGCGCCTGAATCGCAAAATCGAAATGAATAATATACGAAAACGCGAGAATCGCCGGCAGCGCCGCAGCGGCGCCGAGCATTAGCGCGCGCTCGTTGCGCCATTCGCGCCAGACGAGATTCAGTAATATTCGCATCATGACACTTTCTCTTTTTCGGCGGCTACTTTTGTAACTAACAGATCTCCGAGATCGAATCCGGCCGCGATCGGATTCGATTCTTTCATTTGAATCCGGGCCTCGTCGAGCGTGCCCGTCCACGTGATCGATGCCCGATCGAGAATCGCGACGCGGTCGGCGAGCCGTTCGACGTCCGCGAGCGAATGCGATACAAACAATACGGTTTTCGAACCTCCCGCGATTTGTGATATAATCATTTCCATGACGTTGCGGCGCGCGACGGGGTCGAGACCGCCGAACGGTTCGTCGAGAAGTAAAAATTCGGGGCCGTGCGCGATCGCCGCGGCGACCGCGAGTTTCGATTTCGATCCTTTGGATAGATCGCAAACGCGCGCCGCGAAGTCGATGCGCATGGTGTGTAACAATTCGAGCGCGAACGCACGGTTCCAGTTCGGATAAAACGGCTCCAAGAACTGTAAATATTCGGCTACGCGCATCCACGGCGGAACTTCGAGCCGGTCAGGTGCCGCGTAACCGGTGCGCCGCCGGATCTCGAGGGCGCTTTTGTTAGGATCTAGCCCCGCGACGCGCACGGATCCCGATTCGGCCGTCAACAATCCCATCAAAATCCGCAGCAGCGTGGTTTTGCCTTCGCCGTTGCGCCCGATGAGCGCCGTGACTTCCCCGACAGGCGCCGAAAATGTACAATTGCGCAAGATCGGCCGCCGGCCGAAGGAGAAATTGATATGATCGAGAACGATGCCGTCGTTTGGATTGTTCATATTCATTATCCTGAGTTAAATATTAATTTTCTCGCTCTCTTCCATGCGATCTTCCATGAAGGCCCCGATCCACGACATAAGCCGGTCCGTCGTGAGTCCCGCGCCGCGCGCGTCGTCGAGCGCGCGCTTCAAGCGCGTCCGTATTTGTGCATCGCGCCACGCCGCGCACGCGGCGGACGCCCCGATTGCAACAAAAACACCGTCGCCCGGGCGCGTTTCAACAATTTCCTCCCATTCGAGCTGCCGGTAGCAACGCGCGACCGTGTTGGGGTTCACGAGCGCCTCGCCCGCCAGCTGGCGCACGGAAGGCAACCGTTCGCCTTCGTCCAGCCGCCGCGCCGCGACCGCAAGCCGCACTTGCTCGGCCAGTTGTTCGCTCGGCGCGAGGCTCCCTTTGGGGTCGACTACAAATTTCACGACCGTATGATCGGACTAGTACGGTCATTCACGAGAGGGCCGGAAAAAATTGCCGCGCACGCTTTCGGGCGGCAAAATGCGCCTTCAGCCCACATCACCGATCGCGACACTCCATGAATGTAATATTGAGAACCGACGCGTCCATTCCGCGTACTTCGGCCCGAATGGCGGCCGCATGTTTATTAAATTTAACGATAACCGCCGCGTGCTCGATGCATCCAAAGCCGCGCGCCGAGGATCTTCCCGGCCATCGCGTGGTCGCGATCGACAAGCCCGTCATCGTCACGGAATATTATAGTTCGCGCCGCGTATTCCAAGTGAAGCTCGGCAACGTCGGCGACGGAACGCTCGGTTTTTCCTTCGCGCTCGAATTCGACAATCAAATACTCTCCGCCGACGGCCGCGACCGCGAATTACAATTGGAATTTCCGCATTCCGACGCGAAAGCCTTTCTCCTCGTCACCGGCGAACGCGGCCGATCTTACTATTCCGCAAAACCGCGCGGCACCGCGCGCCTCAGACAACTAAAGGACAACTCCGTGCTTTATGTAGATTTGGAATTCGAATCCGCCGAGCACGACGCTGCAACGGTCGTTCCGGAACATATATTTAAAGAAGACCCGACGCATTTGAGAATTACCGGGACGTTTACGGCAGGATAGGAAGGAAATTGGACCCGTCCCCTTTTTCTCTTTTTCTTTCCTACTGTTCCCAGATCAAATCGGTCAGTGTTTCGACAAACGAGAAATAATTTAATTGTTGCGAGATCCTCGTGTTCCAAGGCTGCGCGTCCTTATCGCCGATAAGCCCGAGCGCGACGGCGGCGAATGTCCGGGCAATCGAGGTGCGTTCTTTCTTCTCGTCTTTTAATAATTCGAGGAGCGGCGCGACCGCGCGGTAATCGCCGACGTATCCGAGGGAATCCGCGATTGCGGATTCGACGATGAAGGCTTGCGATTTCGCGTCGCGCAGAATTTGTATCAATATGGGGACGACGGTTTTGTCGCCCATAAGGCCGAGGCCGATCGCGGCTTGTTGAAAATAGCCGGGCTTGCGGGTCGAGTTCTTTACAATTTCCTGAATGATCGGCGCGTGCTGGCGCGCGTTCATCATGCCGAGAGCCAATGCAAAATAACCGCGCAGGTCGTCGACGCGCACGTTTTCGATGCATTTTAATAATGATTCGGCCGCCGGAAGCGCGCGCCGGAGTCCGAGCGCCACGCCGAATGCCGCTTTCTGTTCTGGATCGCGCACTTCGAGCATGCGTAATTCTAACATTTGCGAAACCGTATCATTCGCGGGCGGCAGCGGCACGCCGCGTTCGATTTGTAAAAATCCCTCGATGCCGAGCGCAAGCGCGGACCACGCGCGCGACGTCACCCGTCCGCCGTCGGCGGTCGCGCGTTCGACGAGGAATTTTTCGATGTCGCCACCGGGCGCCCCCGTTCCGGCGATTTCGCCGAGCGAAATAATGGATAAATAGGCCGCTTCCGGGTATCGCGCGATGCGTTCCTCAACGGCGGCGCGGAGATCTTTTGTAACATCCGCGGAAAATGCATCTCCCGAGGTTGTTAATAATCCAAACGCGATCGCCATCCCGCACCGGATCAGCCGCGAGACGCTGCGGTCTTCGGATTTTGAAAGCGAGACGAGCGAACGCGTGTAACGTTCTCGATCGTTAGGATTGCCGTTCGCATATAATTTTCCGACGGCCGGCGGTATGTGCGAACATATCAAATCCATCCGCTTGTAATTTTCCACAAAAAACTTCTCGAGTCCGCTCGACGACGCGGATTCGGCGTCTTCGAACATCGAAAGGGCGAGAATCGTCGCCACGGCGATGTCGTCGTGTGTTTTCTTGCCGCTCGAAAGCGTCGAGAGCGAATTCAACAATAATTCGCGGATGGCCTTATGGTGATGGGGATTCTTTGTATGGGCCGCGGCAAGTCCCAGTGCGAACGCGGAAAGAGTGCGCACGCGCCATGGGACTTCCGCCTTGAGTCCGCAGAGTTTCCGGCCGTCGTCGGAATCTTCATAAAGTGATTTTAATAAAGCGATCGCGTCCGGCGAGCCGAGGATTCCGAGCGACAACGCCGCGTTTTCGCAAACCGTCGTATTCGAATGCGCGAGGAGCTTTTTTAATTGTTCGATCACGTCGGCGGGTTTCTCGCCGATCTTCGCGGCCGAGATCATCGCCGCCGCCAGAATTTGCGGGTCGGTTTCTTTTTGTAATACTACAACCAACGCCGGCGTCACCTCCGCCGCGAGCTGTTCCGGCGTCGGGCGCATCGACGAGCGCGCGCCGCGGTTGTTAATTAATGAAGATTCGGGGTCGCTCGTGACGGGTCCGTCGAATTTTCCTATTTTTTCATATAATTTAAGAAAACGTTCCTTATTGAATGACCACCAATACGTCCACGATTCCAAATTGGGTCCGCTGAATAATCCGCCTGTCTGGGGTCCGGGCATCATCGGGCCGCCGGTTACGGGCGCGGGAGTTCCCGTCGAAGGTCCGCCCGAATGTGGCGTCGTCGGTCCGCCGCCTTTTGGCGTTGGTGTCGTTGGACCGCCCGATTTCGGCGGCGTCGTGTCCGCGGGAGGCTGTATGGGCGGGCCGTGCGGTGGCGGCGGCGGGGGAGGAGGTCCGGCGTGGCCGCCGCCGTGTGCGAACGTCCGCGATTGTAATATTAATAAAAATGCGGCGAGCCACGCGAAGAGGTGCAATGGACGCATGATATTATTAAAATTCGACCGCCCGCGGAGTCGTTACTGTTCCCAGACCAGATCCGTGAGCGTTTCGACGAAGGCGATATAATTTAACTGTTCGGAAATGCGCGCATACCACCGCTGCGACGCGCGGTCGCCCACGAGTCCGAGCGCCACGATCGCAAACGTTCGCGTGAGCGTCGTCCGATCGTTGCGGTCGTTTTTTGCAAATTCCAAGAGCGGTCCGACGGCGCGATAGTCGCCGACGAAGCCGAGGGCGTCGGCGGCGGCGGCCTGCACGGCCGACGATTGTAAATGTTCGTCGCGCATCATTTGTATCAAAAGCGGCACGGCGCCCTTGTCTCCCATCACGGCGAGACCGATCACGGCCTGCTGCAGGAATCCGGGACGCCTGCCGGAATCTTTAACGATCTGCTGGATCGCCGGCGATTGCGCCGTCGCGCCGATCATGCCGAGCGCCAATGCAAAATAACCGCGCTGTTCGTCGACGCGCACGCTTTGGAGACACTTTAATAATGATTTGTCGGCCGCGGCGCAGTGGCGCAGTCCGAGCGCGATCGCGAACGCCGATTTCTGTTCGGGATCTTTAACTTCGAGCATCTTTAATTCCAGACTGGTCGAAATGTCGTCTTTCGACGTAAACATTCCGCGCTCGATTTGTAAGAATCCTTCGACGCCGAGTGCGATCGCCGCCCACGTGCGCGTCGTCACGCGCCCGCCGTCGGCGGAGGCGCGCGCTGCGAGGAATTTTTCGATCTCGCCGCCGGGCGCGCCGCTCCCCGCGATCTCGCCGAGCGAAATAACAGAAAGATACGCGGCCTCGGGAAATTTTGAAATTCGTTCTTCGACGGACACTCGCAACTCTTTAACAATATCGGCGGCGAATGCGTCGGCCGAATTTGTTATCAAGCCGAGCGCGATCCCCATGCCGCAGCGCGCGAGCCGCGACGGCGGGTTGGAATCGGCTCTTGACAGCGCGACGAGCGACCTTGCGTAACGTTCGCGGTCGGCCGAGGATGCCCGCATCAAGAGTTTACCGATCGCGGGCGGAACGTGCGAAGTTATCAAATCCAGCTTTTCGCGATTTTCATTAAAAAACTTCTCAAGGGCGGCGGCCGCCGAACTGTCGGCGTCGGTGAACATCGACAATGCGAGAATGACCGCGACGCCGATGTCGTCGTGAGACTTCCGGCCTCCCGAAATGCCCGCGAGCGATTTTAACAATATCTCGCGCGCGGTTTTTTGATGATGCGGATTATTTGTATTCGCGGCCGCGAGGCCGAGTCCGTACGCCGCGTTCGTCCGAACGCGCCACGGCACTTCGTTCTTCCGGCCGCAGAGCTGCCGTCCCGCTTCCGAATCTTCAAAAATGGTCTTTAATGTTTCAATCGACGGCGCCGTGCCGAGAATGCCCATCGCGAGCGCGGCGTTTTCACTAATGTTCGCATTTCCGCTGCCGGCCAGTCTCTTTAACGATTCCAGCACGTCGTCCGGTTTTTCGGCGATTTCGGCCGCCGAGAGCATCGCGGAGGCGACGATCAGCGGATCGCTCTCTTTTTGTAATATATCCAAAAGAACGGGCACGACTTCCGATTCGAGCTGTTGCCGCGACGGCCGCATGTTGCTTCGCGAATTCTTATTATTCGACTCGGGATCCGTAGCAACAGTCCCGGAAGCCTCCACGGCCGCGATCCTTTCATTTAATTTAAGAAAACGCTCTTTATTAAAACTCCACCAATACGTCCACGATTCGAGGTTCGGGCCGCTCGGCAGACCGCCCGTCATTGGGCTTGGCGTCGGCGTAGGCGCGGGACCGGGGATGGGTCCGCCGGTTCTTGGCGTGGGAGACTGAGGCGAGGGCGTCGTGGGTCCGGGTGTCGATGGGCCGCCTCCGGGTCTTGGCAAGGAGGGCGTCGTTGGCGGCGAAACTGGAGTGACCGGGCCGCCGCCGACCGGCGGTGGTGTCGTAGGTCCGCCTCCTGAAGGCGGTGGCGTGATGGGTCCCGGCGGCACGGTCGAGGGCGGCGAAACCGGACCATGCGGGGGCGAAGGCGTCGTCGGTCCGCTCGGCGGATGATGATGGGGAGTCGCTGGGCCCGGCGGAGTCGGATTCGGCGTCGGGTTCGGCGGCGGCGGCGATGGTCCGGGAACCGGCGGCACGTAGCTTCCGCCGTGCGCGTTCACCATCGGAGAAACTGTAATAAACGCGCCGAAGGCAAGGGCCGCGACGTGAAGATGCGTGTGCGTGATCCTCATTTGAGCATTATGCGCTAGCACGACGCGCGCCGACAGTCACAGAATTTGTTCGCCGCGGTTCCCTTGAATTGTTACGAATTTCACAATGAATCTTCGAAAGGCCTTTTGTTACTTTTCGCTCGTTGCGAGCGCTTCCGCACAAAATTCCGGCGTCGACACGATGCCGATGGATCTCGCATTCGCGATGCGGGAGATTTCTGTATATGAACGTCCGGCGGCCTCGCCGGGCGGTGATTTTATTGTAGTATCGGTGCGGGAGCCGCTGGCCGGCGGGCGCGACCGCGATCTGGTCAAGGATCGGCGCGCGAGCGCGGCGGGAACGCCGGTCAGCGCGTTCGGCGTGCGGCTTTACTTGACAAATACAAAAACAAACGAGACGCGAACGCTCGGACCGGAGGGCGCGAACGCGATCCGCCCGTCGTGGTCGCCCGACGGGACAAAAGTAGCATTCTACTGCGACGAAGGCGGCACGCTCCGATTGTGGATATATGATATTACAAAAAAGAATGCTACAAAACTCGGCGACGCGCGCGTTCGGGCGCAGATCTGGGGCGGCGACGAACCGTCATGGTCGCCCGATGGACGCGAGGTGCTGGTCGGTCTCGATCCGGGAACAGTTACTTCCAATCCGTCCGCGTCCGATCCGTCCGCGGGCGACGCGCCGCGTGTATACCAATCCGGCTCGCTCGAAAAAAATAAAGAAACGCCGGATTCGCTGCAGGCGCGGATTCATAAAGAATCGGCGGCCACGCTCGTATTTGTAAATACGTCGAACGGATCGACGCGAACGCTCACATCGGGCGGCGACGACTCGACGCCGGCGTTCGGACGCGTGTCGCCGTCGGGGATGTTTGTCGCGTGGCTGTCCATTTACAGATCGAAGGACGCGACGTCGATTTCGACGACGCGCGATTTAACAGTTTGCGACGCGGCCACGGGCGCCCCGGTATTTACAGAAAAAGACCTTGCGCACGACGACGCGGATTATTCGAACGAGCCGTTTCGCTGGCATCCGGCGGACGACCGGCTTTTCTATCATGCGCAGGACCGCTGGTGGGTCCGCGATTTTAGTAAAGATCTGGGAAAGGACGGCCACAAACTGGCCGATGGCCTCGGATTCGCGGACCGCCGATTCTTTGAATTTACAAAAGACGGAGGCGCGGTCGTGTTCGGCCTGAAGAACGAACTCGCGTCCGACGACGACCGCCGCCTCGGCGTGCAGGCCTTGATTTATGTAGTATTAAAGACGGAATTCGTCAGCGCGCTGTCGTTTCCGGAAAACGTGCGCATCGCGGAATTGTTCAATTCGCGCGGCTCCGTGCTCTGGCAGCGCGACCCAACAACGCTCTCGGGCGTCTCGCGCGACCTCGCGACCGGCGATTTGAGTATTTGTGATATTAATATCGAAACGGGCATGCTGAGCGCGGCCAAAACGGGGCGCTTCCGCGCGCAGCGCGCGGCGGCGGGCGCGGAGGGTCCAATGATACAATACGAGGACGCGTCGACTCCCGGCGATTTCTATCAACTTTCTCCGGACCTGAAATCGATGCGCCGGATTACAAATATCGAACCGCGCGCCGCGAATATACCGATCGGCACGGTCGAATCGTTTGTTACAACCGTCGCGGGGTCGGACGGGAAAGAGCAGCGCGCGTTCAGTAGCATTCTGCTTCCGACAAACTGGCGCCGCGGCTCGCGTTGCGCGGCGATCGTTAATGTTTACGGCGGCGCGCGCGTTTCGCGATTCGCGGAACGATACGGCGGCGGGACCGTCGGCACGATCCCGGCGTCGATATTTACAACAAGAGGATTCGCGGTTTTATATGTCGACGCGCTCATCGGGCCCGAGGGGAAGGCCGGCAACCCGTCGCGCGAATTGAAGGATTCGGTCGTTCCGCAGATTCTGCGCGCGGCCGATCTCGGATATATAGATTTAACGAAAATCGGCGTGATGGGCCAGTCCTACGGAGGCTACAGTACGGCGGCGCTGCTTTCGGAGACGCCGCTGTTTCGGGCGGGCGCGGCCGTATCGGGAATTTACGATCTCGGCGGAATGTTCGCTTGGATGGGACCGGGCGGCTCTAATTTTAACATGCGCTGGTCGGAAACGGGCCAGGGCCGCATGGGCGGGACTCCATGGCAGGATTGGAAGCGTTATCTTGACAATTCGCCCTATGTCAACGCCGATAAGATAAAATCGCCGTTATTACTGATTCACGGAGAGCGCGACGACGTGTGTCCGGCTCCGGAAGCTTCGAAATTATATCAAGCGCTGAAACGGCTCGGAAAGACCGCCGAACTCGCGATTTATCCGAATGAAGGCCACGTGATCGGCGAGTGGTCGACGGCGCACGCGATCGACGCGGCCGAAAGGGCGCTCCGGTTTTTTGGTAAATTTCTGCGGGGAGACTGACGGTGGTAAATTTACAATTCACGCCAGATCTGAATTCCTATTTCAGACGCATCGGTTATGCCGGACCGCGCGACGCTTCCGCGGAGACGCTGCGCGAACTGCACTGGCGCCACGCGATTTCGATCCCGTTCGAGAATTGCGATATATTGTTAAATAAACAAGTATTGCTGGATCCCGCGCATCTCGAGCGAAAAATCGTCGCCGATCGCCGCGGCGGTTATTGTTTCGAACAGAATGCTTATTTTGCCGCCGCGTTGCGCGCGCTCGGATTTGAAGTAAAATCGTTGATCGCGCGCGTCCGATGCGGAGCGCCCGCCGGCGCAATCACACCGCTCTCGCACATGGCGCTGCGCGTGCGGGCGGGAACGCGCGAATACCTCGCCGACGTCGGATTCGGCGGCGCCGGATTGACGGTCCCGCTTGAACTCGGAGTCGAAGGCGAACAGGCGACGCCGCACGAACCCGGAAAGCTAGTCTACAAAAATGGAGACATTTTATTGCAAAGTCGCGGCGGCGACGCATGGCGCGATCTTTATGAATGCTCGCTCGAACCCGTTCCCGCCGTGGATTTCGAAGTCGCCAATTGGTACACGAGCGCGCATCCGCAATCGTTTTTTGTAAATAATCTAATCGCGGCGATTCCGGCCCCCGGCCTCCGGTATTCGTTATTCAATCGTGAATTTACAATTCTGCACGCCGACGGGCGCGTTGAAAAGCGCGAAATCGCGGACGCCGTCGAATTGCTTTCGGTGTTGTCCGAGTACTTTCATTTAGATTTTTCCCCGGAAACGCGTTTCACGCGTCCGGAATTCGATTGAACTGATAATTTACAAAAGCGCGTCGCGCTTCGGACCGTCACGGAATGGTTATATGCAACGGCGCGCTCGCGGCGAGGTGCAGCGGCGACGCGGAACAGCGTTCGAAGTCGTTTTCGAGGAAAATCCCTTGCGCGTAATATTGATTTCCCGAAAGGGACGGATTGTTAGGAATCGGCGCGGGCGCGAACGCGGCGCCGCCCGCGTCGGCGGGCATGTCGAGGCCGTAGATTTCGAGCGCGGCGAACAAGTCCACCCATAATTGTATTCCGAGCCCGAACGGATCGTTGCCCGTTCCCTGCGAATCGGTCACGAGCAGCAGGCCGGGGAGATTGCGCGGCGCGTTGTCGGCGACGAACGCGAATTGTAGATTTCCGACGGCGGGCGCGGAATTGGTCGCGAGCCCGATCTTACCGAAGCAGCCGCGGGTATCCGTTCCATAGGCCGCCGTGTTCGCGGCTGGCATCGTTAAATTAAACGAAACGCCCGAATTGCCCGAGACATTCGTAGTAACTATAATATCCGGACGGCCATCGCCGTCGATGTCGGCGCTCGCGAGCAGGCTTCCGTACGCGGCGTTTTGATAATATTTGGGCGCCGCGAACGAACCGCTGCCCGCGCCGTTCGCGATGGCGACCGACGCGTTCCACGTCGACGTCGTAAGATCGGGGATTCCGTCGCCGTTCATGTCTTTAATAATAATTCCGCCGCCGGTCACGCTCAAGTTCGCGAGCGTCGTCGTCGTGAATGAAGAGCCGAACGAAACGTTTCTTAATGCAACAAATTTGTCGGCCGTCCGAAATATGGCATCCACGCTTCCGTCCGCATCATAATCATAAACCGCGGAACTTCGCCCGAGAAGGCTGCCCGGGACGACGATCGGCGGAAGAGATCCGGGATAGGCGCCGGTCCCGTTGCCAAAATTCAAGTAGGCTACAAATGCGGATCCCGAACTGTAATCGATCAGCATGACGTCCATGTTGCCGTCATTATTAAAATCCGCGGGGACGATATCCCTTGGATAGTTCGCGGCAATATTAATGACAGTCGTAAATCCTCCGGAGCCGTTGTTTAGAATCGATTTTGCGAGACTCGCGCCGAGTCCGGTGGCGAGCAGAATATCACAATTACCGTCGTTGTTGGAGTCGACGCAATTCACGGCCGCGAACGTGTTCGTGCCTGTAATCACGGGAACCGCCGCGCCGAAGTTGCCGTTGCCGAGTCCGAATCCCACTGTCAACCCGCGGCCCGACGACGACAGATTGCCGGCGGCGTAGTCTTCAATTCCGTCATTGTTTAAATCCCGGATCGCGAGATCGCTAACATTGTTGCCGACATTCGCGGATGTAAAACTATTGAAAGTCGATCCGTTCCATTTGTAGACTAATACTTTCTTTCCGTTGTAATCGCCGCCGATCAACTCGGGGGTGCCGTCGTGGTCGAGATCGCGGAGCGCCAGACCGTAAAACGAAAGCGGCACCGCGAATCCGGCGACCCCCTTGAACTGGCCGACGCCGGACATTGGATATAAAAATAATCCGGGATCGGAGACGACGAGATCGGGCAGCGCGTCGCCGTTTACGAGTCCGAGCGCGACGTCCGCGCCCGCCGCGCCGAAACCCGTAACGCTAAAATTCGAGCCGCCCAGTCCGATCGCGATGGAAATCTGGCTTCCGTTCGTGCCGAGAACGTCGGGCTGATTATTACCATCGAAATCCACATTATATAAATGTGAAACCGGCGGGATGGCCGTGACGACCGGCGCCGCGAACGGCCCGCCGGCGATTCCCTGCATATAAACGACCGACGATGCGCCGCCGACGAGGACGTCCTGCTTTCCATCGAAATCGAAATCAGTAATGATCAGCGTTTTGGCGCCCGAAGTCGCGAAATATGGAATCGACGCAAAAAAATTCCCCGTTCCGGCGTTTTGATAATATGAAATAGTGCCGGTCGTGTTCGCGGTCACGCAGTCGGGCGCGCCGTCGGAATCGATATCGGCGCACTTTACTTCAAACGGCGAAAGCCCTGACGATCCCGGGCCGGAAACTACAAAAAAACCGCCTCCCGTGTTGCGTAATGTAACAATACAATTCGAACCGTTGCATGTCACGGCCGCGTCGAGCAGTCCGTCGAGATCGAAATCCGCGAACGCGATCGACGTCGGCTTGTCGAAGACGGTATAAGACGCGAGCATCGTAAAATTACCATTGCCGACTCCGCCGAACGGCACGACCGTTTTTCCCGTATCGTTAACAACCACGGCGTCGGGAATCCCGTCGCCCGTGACGTCGGCGCACGCGAACGTCGACGTATAACCGATTAAATTGGAGTCTACAATTGGACTCGCGAATTGTCCCCCGCCCGTCGCGATATCGACGGCGAGATGATTTGTAAACGAAACCCTCGAGAAATAAACAATATCGCGCATTCCGTCATTGTTTACATCCACGAGAATCGCGCGGGCCGCGCTCCCGGCGGGCATCGGCAGACCTTCGCCCGTGTAGTTTTGGGCGTTGCCGGCGCCGGCAAGAAGTGCGAGAGTGAACGCGTAGAGACGAATCGAACCGTGCGACTTCATCATGGGTGGTACCAGAGGCAGGGAATTTCTCCGGAGACATCAAAAAGCTAGCCCGAGGCGCCGAATTGCTCAACCCATATCTAATTCGCCGGGCACGCCGGCGCGCTCGTCGCGCCCGTTTTTCGATTCCACGACATCCGCGCGAGAAACATCGCGAGTCCGCACGTATTTGTTATGCCGGAGAACGCGAGGCCCGCGCCGATGAAGGCCGGAATGATTATGAAAGCCGGGTGAACCGCAAACGTTAAAATTCCTCCGACCAGCACCAGCGATCCCGCGATCACACGCACTTGGCGTTCGATGCTCCAGACCGCGGGGGCGCCGCCTTCGACCGGTAATTGTAGTTTTCGCCACGCAGCCATGCCGCCGTCGAGAACTTGAAACTCGTTTGCCGCGCCGAACTGCCTGCGCGCGATGGCCGCACGCGTCCCTCCTTCGCAAACGAGGATCGTGCGCGAGCCGGGTTGTAAATGAGGAATTGCGTTCGCAAGGATGGGCAGCGGAATGTTCACCGCGCTGCCGATGCGATCGCGTTCGAATTCGACCGGATTGCGAACGTCCAAAATAAACAATTTCTCCCCGAGAAGGAGGGCGTGGTGCAGAGAGAACGCGTCGATTTTAGAACCGTCGGTTCGGGCGCTTTCGCGCGGAAGTTCGCACGATTGAGTCATGGTTGGCATGGTTGTCCTCGTCATCGTCAATACGGGGGCCAATCTGTTGCGTAACTATGTAACTACATAGTTATATGCATGTCAAGTGGAATTCTCCCAATTCAGGACTTACACTTGCGCGCATGAAGCCTGCGCTCACAGACGCACTCCTTGAACGCATTGCCGCGCGGTTTCGCGTCCTTTCGGAGCCCGCGCGCTTGCGGCTCCTGCGGCGCCTCCTTGAAGGCGAATGTTCCGTCGGCGAACTCGCCAAGTCGGCCAACCTCACCCAAGCGAATACGAGTAAACACCTTTCCGTCTTGCTCACGGCACATTTCGTCGCGCGCCGCTCGGAGGGAAACGTTGTTTTTTATCGAGTGGACGACCCGAGCTTGAAAGATCTTTGCAAAGTCGCGTGCGAGGGTTTTGCGGCGCGCGTGGAAGCCGAGGCGCGGGCGCTCCGGTCGCGGTGAGACCAAATCTGGTCGGCTCTTTTCAGCGACGCCCTGTTCAGCATCGCCCTTCTCAGCATCGCCCTTCTCAGCATCGCCCTTCTCAGCATCGCCCTTCTCAGCATCTGCCTTTTCAACGGCGTTCGCGTCGGCTATTTTAATACTTGGGCTCGCAATGATGTGTGCGTGAACACATCAACCGCACATAAAGCGGTTCGTTCACTTTAGCCGAACAGTGAATTTTAGCCAAATCATGCTACACAAAGTTCCATTCCTATTATTGTTAATGGCGGGCGGATGCGCGCGCGTTTCGATCAGCGGTGGCGGCGTCTTTGCTACATTTGGAAACCAGCACGAGGCGTCGCGCGACGACGCGCAGGAATTTTCCATCAAACCCGGCGAGAAACTGAAGGGCGACCTGAGCAACGCCTCCATTCGCGTTCAAACGGGCGGCGCATCCTTGAAAAAATCGTCGATCAAAGCGCGCTTTACTACTTTTGGCGAGACGGCCGCCGAGGCGTCCGCGAATCTCGATAAATGCAAACTGCGCGTCGAACGCGCCGATGACGGCGTCACGATCGCGATCGACGCCGACGATTTGGAATTCAAATCCGGAGTTGTAGTCATCCGCCGCTCGCCGAATGTACAATTAGAAGTTACAATTCCAGACGGCGTGGCCCTCGCGTTGTCGACGGCTTCGGGATCGATTTCGGCCAAGGGGCCGTTCGCGGCGTCGAAAGTCAGTAGTAAATACGGCTCGATCGAGCTTTCCTATGTCGACGGCGACGCGGTCGCGTTCAGCGGCAGCGGTCATGTTCAAATCAGTAATATCGACGGCGCGAAAACCATCGATGCGAAGAGCGCGTACGGCGCGGTTTCGATACACGACGCATCGGGCGAAAAATTAAAGGCCGAGAGTTCCTCGGGAAGTATTGAAATAAACGACGCGAAAGCAGCGTCGATCGACGCGCGCACATCGTATGGGTCGATCAGAATCGCGCGCGTCGAGGGCGAACTCCGCGCGAAATCCGGATCGGGCCATATTGAATTGATAAAATCAACATTCAAGGACGCGTCGATCGAGACCAGCTACGGTTCGATCTCGGCTTCCGAAATTTCGGGCGATCTCGAGGCGACATCGTCGAGCGGTAAAGTTAATATTAATGATTTCAAGGGCGGCATTCGCGCCAAATCGGGCTACGGATCGGTTTCGCTCGACGGCGTGATCGCGGGCGGACTCTCGGCGAGTAGCACTTCCGGCTCGGTGACCGTGCATGCGCGCGACGGCAGCACGATGACGGAACGTTGGGACGTCGAATCCGGATATGGAAATTTAGTATTGGAACTGCCGGCGGCGTTTTATTGCGATCTCAACGCGGCGACGAGTTACGGTTCGATCGATTGCGACTTTTCCGTGCTGACGAAAGGCGGAAAAAATAAAAAGAACAGCACATTGAAAGGCACGCTGAATCCCGAAGCCAAACCCTCGGAGGGCGCGGCGCTCCACGCGCTAAAGTTGACTACCGCCAGCGGTAATATTCAGATTCATCGAAGATAATTTAATTTAACGAATCGCGGACGATCCGCGGCGTTCCATGGCGCGGGAAAGAACTATTTTGCATTGCGACATGGACGCGTTTTACGCGGCGATCGAACAGCGCGACCACCCACAGTGGCGCGGCAAACCGGTCGTCGTCGCCGGACTCGGCGCGCGCGGCGTCGTTTCGACGGCATCGTACGAGGCGCGCAAATTCGGCGTTCACTCGGCGATGCCGACCGCGCAGGCGCGTCGCCTCGCGCCGGACGCGATTTATGTATTTCCGCGAATGAGTTGTTATGTTCAAGTGTCACAACAGATCCGGGCGATTTTCGATCGTTATACTCCGCTTGTGGAACCGCTCTCGCTCGACGAAGCGTTTCTCGACGTGAGCGCGAGCCGCGAGCTTTTCGGCGACGGCGTCGCCATCGCGCAAAAGATACAAAAAGACGTCGCCGATACGACCCAACTCACCGTTTCCGTCGGCGTCGCGGCCTCGAAATTTGTCGCAAAAGTCGCGTCGGATCTAAATAAACCGAACGGCGTGACCGCGGTGCCGAGCGGCCGCGAAATCGAGTTTTTGTCAGAATTACCGATCTCGCGGCTGTGGGGCGCCGGGAAAGTTACAGAAAAGCGCCTCGCCGGACTAGGAATGTTAACAATCGCCGATTTGCAACGTTGGACCGTCGAAGATCTCTCTCTCGCGATCGGCGCGTCGGCCGCGGAGCATTTTTATCAACTCGCGCACGGAATCGATCCGCGCCCCGTCGACACCGACCGCGACGCGAAATCGATCGGCCGCGAAGTGACCTTCGACACGGACATTCGCGACGACGAGGAGTGCGCGTCCGTTTTGTTAACATTATCCGAAAGCGTCGGCCGTCGCATGCGATCGGAGGGTGTTCGCGGAAAATGTATCAAATTAAAATTGCGGTATCCGCCGTTCGAAACTCTCTCGCGCCAGCGCACGCTCGACGCGCCCACGCACGACGACCTTGTCATTTATCGCGCCGCGCTCGAATTGTTAGAAACGGCGCGCCCGACGGGGAAACCCGTCCGCCTTCTCGGCGTCTCCGTTTCCGACCTCGGTTCGGGCGCGATCGAACGCCAGTCGACGTTGTTCGAAAACCCGCGGTCGTCCGCGCGAAAAGAACATTTACTAAAAGCTCTCGACAAAATTAAAGATAAATTCGGCGACGGCGCGATCGGACACGGAAAACCGGATTCCGGCGCGTCGACCGGGAGATCGTGAATGATACTTATAAAATTGGAACAACCCGTCGTTGCCGTTTTACTTTTCGTATTATTGCAACCTATTCAATCGGCGGCGGTGGCGGCGCGCGCGGATCGAAGCGGGCTGAGGGATCGCGTCGGCAAGCCGGCGGACGTTGCGTCGAGCGCGTATTTGTATCGAAGCGATCGTCCGACCGAACAAAATCCTCCCGAAAGTTGGATACTCCTCTCGCAATATACAAATGTCCCGTTCGACAAACGTATAGATACAAATGCGCCGGCGATCAAGAAAGTTCTGTGCGGTCTGCTTTGGGAGGAAGTGCGCCCGATCCGTCGAGTGGAGCTGACGTGGCCGTCGGACGAGCGCAAACCGGCGCCCGATGATCTCCAATTATCTTATTTCGACGGCACCGACGACGCGGCGCACACATGGTGGAATCCGCGATCCGTTTTGCAGGCGGACAAACCCGCGGTATCGTCCGACGGGAAAACGTATATTTATACAATTCCATCGGCGACGTGGGGGGTCGTCGCGTCGCTGCGCGGGGATGGCGGCGCGTCGAATTATACAGTTCCGTCGATGCGCGCGCTCGTGCCCGACCCTTGGAAACAGTTGGAAATCGAAATCGAATGGGGTTTCGCGGCGGCGACGGAGGCGCTCGCATACGATGGCGAATTGGAAATGTACGATGGAGTCGTCGGCCCGTTGCAATCGCTACAAAACGACCCGGAAACTACAATAACGGGGCCGCGCGCGTGGCGCTCGGCCGCGAACAAGACCGCCGGCGGGCGGCGCGGCGTGCGTTGCAACATTCTTTACATTGGCTCGTCGCGCTGGCGGCGTGTGTGGCCCTATCTCGCGCAGCCCGAAGACGTCGCGAGAACGATACTAACGCTGCGCACGTCGAATGGTAGTTTTTCATTTCTGGCGTCGGATCTCGAGCAGGGTCCGATCTACGCGTCGGAGTACGGGTTTTTCGTTCGCGCCGTTTCCGGGCCCGTGAATAGTAATGTTGTGAATCCGCCCGCGAATCTCGCCGCGCCCGGAATGCAATTATTAAACGAAAAGGCCGAAACCGTGCCGGGAGTGCCGTTGATCCGCGGTTGGGCGTCGCGCACGATTCCGTGCGTCGCCGCGAATCCGACGATCGAAACCGGCGTTTCCGGATCATTAGTCATTCCGCCGCGCTGCGTCGTCGCGCACCCGACGCCCGATCGCGATGTTTTGATCGTATGGCGGAGTCCAATCGAGGGATTGGTATCGGTCGCCGGAAAAGTAATGATGGCCGATGCCGCGGGCGGCAACGGCGTCGAATGGTCTCTCGTGCGCGATGTGAACGGTAATATAAACGATGCGCGCACCGTACTCGCGCACGGCGCAGTCGGAACGGGCGGCAGCCAGTCGTTTCGGCCGGGATCCGATGCGGAGAAATCGTCCGATGTTTTGGTTCACGCGGGCGATTTGCTTTCGTTGGTTATTAACGCCAAAGATAAAAATCATATCTGCGACACGACGATCGTCGAATTGTGTATTACGGAACTCGGCGGCCAAAAGCGTCGGTGGAATCTCGGCGACGACGTTATTGATAATATACTGAAAGGAAATCCACTCGCCGACGCGCATGGAAACGCAATCGTCTGGAGTTTCTGTTCCGCGGCTGTGCCCGACGCGCCGCCCGCGCCATCCGAGCCTCCGTTTCCGCTGCAATCCAAAGCAAGCTCCGCCCGCGAATTCGTCGCGGAGCTGGCGTCGCGAAAATTAAAGACCATCCGCGAACGCGTTCGCGAACACTCCGAACAAACGTGGGAAGGCGCCGTCGGGGCGATGATAACAAATAAACCGCCGCCCGCGATTCCCGCGCCTCCGTTCGAGCCGCCTTTCACGATCGAGGTGCCGAGTTCACAATTGACCGCGCAGTGGAAGCTCTGCGCATCGCACATCCTCCGCCGATCGGTTCAAGACGCGGGCGGCAAGTGGAATTTTAACGATTATCCGTTCGGAATATTAGCATCCGAAACGTTTATGATCCTGCGCGCGCTCGATCTGCAGGGAATGCACGGGGCGGCGGCCGACGGTCTCGATCAATGGTTAAAATTACCGACGTGGCCGCGCGTGGTCCCCGGCGAGAACGGCCATCATGCGCTCGCGCGGCCGGACCGGCCGCTTGGCAATTTCTCCGACGGTAACGGCGCGTTTACGCATGCAGAAGGCCCGGTGGGTTGGGGCGGCAACATGGACGGCATTCACGCGATGGGTCCGGGCGCTATTGTATATGCCATCGCCGAACATTTCAAATTTACGGGAGACGTCGCGTGGTTGAAAAGTAATATTAACAGAATTGTAGCGAATGCGGAATGGATTCTGCGCCAGCGACAATTGTTGATTGATAATATTCCGAATGGGCGGAACCTTTGGAGCCGCGGTCTCCAGCCCGCGCAGGTCGTGACGCCCGACAGCATGTCCATGCACATGCAATTTTACGAATCCGAAGCTTACTATTGGATGGCGGTGAAGCAGACCGCGGAGTTGCTTGCGTTCGTCGATCCCGGAGCGGGCAAAAAAATGGAGGCGGAGGCGGAAAAATATCGAATCGATCTGCTCGCGGCGATCGACCGATCGTTAATATTAACTCCGGTCGTGCAAGTGCGCGACGGCACGTATCGTTCATTTATACCATTCGCTCCCTATGTGCGCGGATTCGCGGCGGGCGCGTGGGGTTGGCTGCGCTGTCAAGGACACGTCGGCGCAATTTATTGGGACACCGTACAGTCGGCCGATCCATTAGTAAGTCCGAGCGGACTGTTATCTCCGCACGATCCGCGCGTACAAGGGCATTTGGATGTACTCGAAGATAGATTACTACTCGAGAACACTCACGTTCACGAGCGCACGAGCGGATTCGACGCCGAACGCGACTGGTTTTCGCACGCGAGCTGGCAGTATCAATGCGGCCTCGAGCGCCACGCTAATATTCATTTGGCGGCGGACGACGCGCCGAACTTTGTCCGGTCGTTTTTGAATCAATACGCGGTCGACATCATGCCGGGGGAATATACATTTCGAGAACACACCGTCGCCGGACCGCCCGATAAGATATATGAAGAATCATGCTTCCTCGACCGGTTCCGACAAATGTTAATTATGGAAGCGGGCGACGCGCTCTGGATCGCGCGCGCGACGCCGCGCGCATGGTGCGAAAACGGCAAGAAAATTATAGTACACAACGCGCCGAGTCATTTCGGACCCGTATCCTACGAAATCCGTTCGGAGATCGACAAAGGCACAATTACGGCGGCGATCGATCTGCCGTCGCGCCGCCCGCCCGCGGCTGTTCTGTTGCGTTTGCGCCATCCGAACTCGAACCGAATGAAAAGCGTAACCGTGAACGGCGGGGTCTGGACCGACTTCGATCCGGCGAAGGAGATTGTTAGATTGACAGGATTGGCGGGGTCGGCGACCGTTGAAGTCAGTTACTGATCGCGCATTCAACCGGAACGGACTTGAAATCATGAAACTACAGCTTGTCGGATTGTTGATTTCCTTTCTTTGTTCGAACGCTTCGGCGCAGCAGTTAATATTTTTCACGGTAACGTCGAACGGAGATCATTTGGGTGCGTCGATCGACGTCATCGGTGATGTTAACAGTGACGGTTATCCGGACATCGTGTCCGGCGCGCCGGATCATTCCATCGCGGGAATTGGAAACAACGCGGGAATGGCCGTGATCATCGACGGACGATCCGGCACAATCTTAAATTCAACCTTTGGCGCGTCCAATGGCGCCAACTATGGTTATTCGGTCGCGGCGATTGAAGACATTAATCTCGACGGAATCCCAGACTACATTTCCGGCGCGCCGTATGATTTTAATGTTTCAATGGCGCTCACGAGCGGAAGCGCGACGCTGATATCGGGCAAGACGAATCACACGATGAGAAAATTATGGGGGAAAAATGACTCGGCGTTGTTCGGGCGGCAGGTTGCCGGCGCGGGCGACCTGAATGGAGACGGCGTTCCGGACTTTGCAGTCTATTCGCCGGGAGAAATCACGGGAGCCAACTACGGGAAAGTATATATCTATTCCGGAAAGACCGGACAAGTTTATCAATCCATGGCCACGAACAGCCATAGTATTTATATGGCGGGCGCCGGACTGGATGCAAATCAGGATGGTTTCGCGGATTTCATTTTGGGCGATTCGAGCGATGCTACTTTTGGCACCGATAGCGGATCTGTAGTGGTGAGTTCGGGAAAAGATTTCAGTACACTCTGGACGGCCTACGGTTCGGCCGCCGGCGACCAGTTTGGCGCGATTGTTCGGAATTTGAGCGATAAGGACGGTGACGGGATCGCGGACGTTGGCGTCGGATTGCCCGGCGCCGCTCCCTATGGAAGTGTATTTATTCTCTCGGGCGCTTCCGGCTCGGCGATGGGCGCGTTTGCGAGTCAGGATTGTACAGAAATCTATGGAGCGTCATTCTCCGAGACCGGCGACGTGAATCAGGATGGAATTGTAGATATGGCATTTGGTTTTGCGCACGGCACGTGTTCCAACTCCATACCGCATTGCAAAACTTTCGACGGCGCGACTGGAAATATATATTATACGATGTACGATCCGTCGTCGACGTATACGGATACTTACTTTGGAGCAAACCTTTCCGCCGCGGGCGACGTGAACGGCGACGGCATCGACGACCTCCTCGTGTGCGCACCGGCGAGCAAAATCGGCGGTTTTCAGGCGGGGGCGGTTCTTGCCATAACCGCCATTCCATCGTTGATGAATTACTATACTCCCGGTACGCCGGGCTGCGGCGGAAAACAACATATGTATGCGCTCGACAACGCCATCATCGGCGGAAATTCGTTCGGATTTAATATTACGAAATGTCCGCCGTCGTCCATTGGACTGCTCATCGCGGCCGATCACGGCAATGCCGCGGGATTCGATCCGTTCGGAATCGGAATCATCATGTTTGTCGACATCCCGGGATCCTCCGACGTGATTCCAATTGATATATCTAGCGACGCGGCGGGCTCTTCACAGATCGCAATCTCGATCCCCAACAATCCGATCCTACAGGGGGAGTCTTATTATGCCCAGACATTCTGGAGCTGGCCGGCTCCGTCGTGCGGCGTTTCCCCGATGCAGATCAGTTCGTCGAACGGTATCAAGATGATGCTGACGTATTGAAGTGGCGGACGGCGAAGCGAGCATTTCTATTTCGCCGGCTTCGACGCCGGCGCTTTTGATAATTCGTCGGCGAAGTGTCTCGCTTTGATTTCGTAGGGGACTTTTTCATTATCGTCCTTCGAATATGCAACGGCTTTCTTTTCCCACTCGAGCGCGAGATCGAGCTTTTGTTGTAATAAATAACATTCGGCGACCGTGTCGGCGATTTCGGCGGATTTGGGCTCGAGTGCGTTCGCCTCGAGGGCGACCGCGAGCGCGCGGTCGAGGTTTTTATTACGAGTCGCGAGCAGCCATGCGTATTGGTTCAAAGTGCGTACTGTCTTGCGGCCGTTCGCGAGAAGGTATTCATAAGAATCGATCACTTGTTCGAGATCGCCCGGTTCGCCTCCGTCGCCGAGCCGCGCGACGAGAAATTTGACCATCGATGTGTGCGCTTCGAGCGCGGCCGGTTTGCCCTTGTACTTTTTGGCGAGATCGAGAAGTTTATGATAATCCTGAGACTCCTGGCATTCGAACACTAGCAAATGATATTCGGCGAGCGAGTAATAACCGTTCTTATCGTTTGCATCGATTTCGAGAAGTTTCTTCCACGCCGACTTTGCATTCGCGACGTCGTCGCGGCCTTCGAGTTTGGAAGCATACTGAAACCAAACTTGCGGATCGGCCGAGCCGCCCTGCGCTTTCTTCTGGAGCGCGGCGAACGAGTCGCCGTCGGCGATCGTTTTTAGATATTTTAAGAATTCCGTATCCGTTAGAAATCCGCAAATCCGGTCGATCTCCTCGCCCGACGCGGAATCCAGAAATAACATCGTCGGCAGAATGGTAACGTTGAATTTATTGATAAGATCCTTGCCGTCGCCGTGGCGCGGGTCCGCGACGTGGGCCCTCGCGATTTTGTTGAATTGCGCGGCAACCGCCGGGTTCGAAAGGGTTTTGTTGCGCAGCGCGGCGCAATAAACGTCGGAATCGATACTAATTAAAATCGCAAGCTGGCGTTTCTCCGCTTTCGCGTCCGCCATGGCCTTTTCATGCGATCCCGACGTAAAATTAATTTTATCATCGTCGCCGCCGCGCGCGACGGCGGCGGGCACGACGCATATAAGAAATAATAAGAGATTCGACGTTGCGCTCATGGGATCACGGATGGTTTTTCGCGGACGAAAGCATACCTCGTACGGCGCCTGTGCCGCCAATCCGGGCGAGAAATCCGCGCCAGAGTTGAATATCGTTGCCGTCGGCGCACGCCCGCTCCATTTGCCGTCGCAGACGGCCCAGAATGCGGGCGGTGCGGTCGTGCGGCGTCCGGGCGGGCGCGTAACCGAGCGCGTCGAGGGCGCGCGCGAATTCATTCATTAATGATACGATTTCGCCGCGATCGGCGCGCGGCACCGCGCGTCCGCCGCCGACGCTATTCTTAATATCCGATCCGGCGCCCGCCGATGCGCGACCGAATGCCAGACAATGTGCGATCAGGAGAACCGCCTGCGCGAGATTATATATCGGCCGGCCCGGCGAGGCTGGAATTGCATAAAGCGCGGAACATTCCGCGATCTGCGGATCGGCAAGGCCGCTGTCCTCGGGACCGAAAACCAACGCAACCCTGCCGATGCGCGACCGCGCGGCGAGTTTCCGCGCGGCGCCGGCATTCCAAATTTGCAATTCGGGGCCGAACTTGCGCGGGCGCGCCGTGAAACCGACGACGAGCGACGCGCCGCGGATCGCATCTTTAAAATCTACAAATAACCGCGCGCGTTCGAGCACGTCTTCCGCGTGGACGGCCATGCGGCGCGCGCGCGCGCCGGGTTTGCGCCGGCGCACGATGCTAAGATTCACGAAACCGCAATTCTTGAGCGCGCGCGCCGCGGCGCCGACGTTCGCGTCGTCGCGAGGGGCGACGAGAATGGTTATGAAATTCTCGTTATGACTATTAACGGCCGACATCCAGGCTCAGGAGGAACTCGGCGTTGGTTTTTGTTTTCTTAATTTTCTCGAGTAACAAATCCATCGCCTCCACCGGATCGGAAATATCGTTCATGAAGCGCCGCAGCACCCACGATCGTTGCAATTCGTCGGGCGCCATCAACAAATCCTCGCGCCGCGTGCCCGACATATTGATATCGAGCGCGGGGAAAATGCGGCGATCGGCGAGGCGCCGGTCGAGCACGAGTTCCATGTTGCCGGTGCCTTTGAACTCTTCGAAAATCACTTCGTCCATGCGCGAACCGGTGTCGATGAGCGCCGTGCCGAGAACTGTTAACGATCCGCCTTCTTCGATATTCCGCGCGGAGCCGAAGAATTGTTTAGGTTTCTGCAGCGCTCCCGCGTCGATGCCGCCCGACAGAATTTTACTACTGCTCGGCGTTTCGATGTTGTGCGCGCGCGCCATGCGCGTGATCGAATCTAACAATATCACGACGTCCTTGCCGAACTCGACCATGCGTTTCGCTTTTTGTATCACCATGTGGCAGACCTGCACGTGGCGTGACGCCGGTTCGTCGAACGTCGACGCGATCACTTCGCCGTTGATCGAACGCTCCATGTCGGTGACTTCCTCCGGGCGCTCGTCGACGAGCAAAACTAACAAATGGCATTCGGGATTATTCTTGGAAATCGCATTCGCGATTTTTTGTAATAATACCGTTTTGCCGGCGCGCGGCGGCGACACGATCAATCCGCGCTGGCCTTTGCCGATCGGCGAAATCAGATCGATGATGCGCGTTTCGATCGTCTCCGCGTTGGTTTCGAGCACGAGCCTCGAATTCGGATAAATCGGCGTCAACTCCTCGAACGGAGTTTTTGTTAATGATACAGAAGGATCCTCTTCGTTCACCGTGTCGACGCGGGAAAGCGCGAGATATTTTTCATTATCTTTAGGCGGACGCACGGCGCCCTCGACCATGTGTCCGGTTTTGAGTCCGTGGCGTTTAATGATCGCCTGGCTAACAAAAACATCGTCGGTGCTTGGAAGATAATCGTTGTGCGCGGGACGCAGAAAACCGAAACCGTCGGGGAGGACTTCGATGCAGCCCGCCGAAAGCATGAATCCGTGTTTCCGAAGTCGCGCGCGCTTGACCGCGCCCGCGACCGCGTCCTTTTGATTCGAATACAAATCGAGGATTCCCTCGCTTTTGCATTCTTCAAATAGTTCGGCGAGCGTCATCTTTTCGACTTTTTGTATCGATAAGACTCCGCTCTTTAACAATGCGGGCGCGATCTCGTGGAGCGCCGGAATCGGCGTCGGCAAAACCAGCGTCAGCGGTTGTTGATGCTGTTGTTGTGATATTAACGAATAGGACGGCGGCGAGCCCGGCTTTCGGACGGGTTCGGCGGCGTACGGGCTCGAGAATTGTGTATTCGCGGGCGCGGCCGTCGATTTTTCGGTCGCGTCGATCGCTTCTGTATCATCCTCGGGCGCGTCTGCCTCGTCCTCCGCTTCGACGACGGCGGCCTTTCGTCCGCGTTTCACCGGCGCGACTTTTTTCGGACGGCCGCGGCCGCGTTTCGCGGGAGCGACTTCTTCTTCGGGCTCTTCCACAACTTTTGCCTTGGATTTCCGGGCTTTTATCGGTTCCTCGACGGGTGGCGGCGCCGCCGGCGGCGTTTGGATCGACGTCGCGGGCATGACCAACTCGGGGGCCAGGCCTCCGGGCGGTTGCCACGTCGATTCCTCATCGTCGCGCGGAAGTCCGGCGTAGTCGATGCGCGGTTGCAGCGGATTCACGTGCGCACCCGGAACCGGGCGTTCCTTCGCGTGCGGCGGCGGACCTCCCCGTTTGCGCATATTGTTATTGTTACCGCGGCCCCGGCCGCGGCCTCGGAATCGGGAACGACCCATTATTGCATTCCTCCGGAACGATTAAATATAATTATCTTGCTTGGCGTCATGATTACAATTGCAGGTATCTAAAAATGTTAAAACTGGCGGACATGGTTGTCTGATATTAATTGAATGATTCGATGGGGGCGGTGCCGGCCGGGCGCGCACGCCAGCGGTCGAGGATCTTGCCGCGCAATTCCGCGGCGTCGGCGGCGAGCGCGTCGATGGATCCGGAGTTTTGAATTATAAAGTCCGACCGGCGCCGCTTTTCGTCGCCATTTAACTGGTTCGCTTCGCGGCGCGCGATTTCTCCGGAATCCCAGCCGCGCGCGTCCTGCGCGCGCTGTTCGCGCGCCCGCGCGGGAGCTTCGACGAATACTACATAATCGCATTGTTTATAAAGGCCGCCTTCGAACAGCAGCGGCACGTCGAGCAGGACGATTTCGGGTGCTCCGGCGGAATCCTGCGTTTTTAGATATTTTGCAATCGACGCGTCGATCCGTTCGCGGACGAGCGGATGCAAGAACGCTTCGAGGCTCGCGCGTTTTTCCGGCTGCGAAAATGTAATTTTCGCGGCCGCGGCGCGGTCGAGCGTTCCGTCGGGACTGCGAAGGCGTGCGTTCAACGCGCTTTCCATTCCGGAGACGACATCGGGTTCTTTTTGTAATTCATGAACAATTTTGTCCGCATCGATCGTGGCGCCGCGAGTTCCCGCGAGCAGCGTCGCGCAGAGGCTCTTGCCCGCGGCGATGCCGCCGGCGAGTCCCACGACGGGCGGTCGGGTTGGTTTCAATTCGCTTGCTATTTTTTGTTAACTACAGTTGGACTTCCGCGGAATTCCGTGGAAAACTAATGATCGCGGCGATTTATAATTTAACTTTGGCTTGCGTGAACTCCGGCCTGCGCGCGGTCGCGTCGGGCGCGTCGCCGCGATTTCAATTTCGCCGCCATTCGTGCTGTGGGCTGCCAAGGGTGCTTGGCTTTCGCATACCTGCCGGTCGCGCGCCGCAACCCATTTGAAATCGACCAGAGCTGGGAAGAAATTAACGGCCGACACGTAACCTTCGCAAGCTGGAGCGTTATGTCAATCCGCAAATCGCTGCGAATTTGGATGTCGGCCACCGTCGGACGAGGCTTCGAACCCTTGACGGTGCGCGGGCGGTCCGATACAAGCGCGGACTCTTCTGAATGCTCCCTCACTTTACCTCCCAGCGGAGGCGCGAATGCTTCATCGAGATAATGCGTCCCACCCGGAACGCGGTGCTTCCTACGTATCTGTATGGTGGCCGATCGTTTTTGGCCTCATGTTTTTAGTTGCTGTTGTCATGGCCTGGGTGCAGGCGGACAAAGCTACGAAAACGGACGCTAGGAATGTCCAACTTGAATCTGACAAGAAGATTGCTGAAAACCGCACTCTCGACGTCCAAACAAAGACTCGCGCCTTCGCGGAAAAGACAGGCTACAAAAAGGACGCGGACGGCGTCGTCGAGGCCGTGGATGCCGATATTGCCGATATAAAGAAAGCGCTCGGCAAGGACGCGCCTGCGACCGGAACAATTCAGGACCTCATGCAGGTCGTTTTGAAACTCGCACAACAGCGCGCCGAAGCCGTGACGCAGCGCGACGGCGATCTAAAGAAAAAGGACGATCAGATCGCGAGTTTGAACGGCGACGTCAAGACGACGCGCGACGGTTTACAAAAGCAGCTCGATCAGGCGAATTCCGACGCGCGCGACAAGCAGTCATCCGACGCTTCGCGCATTCAGAATCTCGAGGCGCAAGTTACGCAAAAGGATTCCGCGGCCCAAGAGAGCCAGAAAAATCTCGCGGCGGCGACCGAAAAGCACGACAAGGAAATCGCCGATATTAATAAAAAGTACAATCTTGTCGAGGCCAAGAACGCCGACTTGAATACAAAACTTGCATTCCTCCGCGCGCCGTCGACGCCGAAGGGGCGCATCGTCGACGCAAGCGATGCGTTGCCGATTGCATATATTGATATTGGCGAGCGCGACCGCGTCGTCGGAGGCATGCGTTTCGAAGTGTGCGATTATGACAATAATCGACGCCTGCGCTCGAAAGGCTTCTGCGAAGTGACGTCCGTCGAAGGCTCGATGTCGCGCGTGCGTCTCGAGACGATCGATAAGAATAATCCGATCGGCAAGGATGACGTGATTTTGAACCCGTTATTCGACCCGAAGGGCGAGCGCCGGGCGGTTCTGGTCGGACGCTTCCCGCTCGCATCGGGCGGCAAGAAAGGCGTGGAACAGAAACTGGGCGATCTTGGAATCAAGATCGCGGCCGCCGTCGATCAGTCGATTGATTATTTAATTGTTGGCGATCCGGAATATACCAATACGGGCGACAAACAGGATCTGGATTCGGATCCGCAAGTGGTCGCGGCGGCAAAGCTCGGCACGCTTCGCTATTCGCTGCGCGAGCTCGAGGGATTCTTCCGACGCTAGAAGTTAGAAGTCGCTCAATACAATAACAAGGGGCTCCCGACCGTCCGCGGCGGGAGCCCTTTTTTTTCCAACGGGAACGATCCTCCTAGAATTAATAAACAAGGCGAGATTTTGCAATGGAACAACGTCTCGAAGACGTCCGCATGTCGATCGGCGAGCATCTTGAAGAACTGCGCCGCCGATTGTTCTATTCGCTGATTTCGTTTTTTGCCGTCTTTCTCGTTACATTTTATTTTCACGGTCCGCTGCGCCGCGAAGCGCTGCGGCCGCTCGATCAGTCGCTCGAACATCTGAAGACGATCGTTGCCGCGAAGCGCGCCGAACCGGGCTACAAACCGCACACGAAGAAGCTAAAAATCGCGTCGTTGCCGTTCGTCGTCGAGAAGACGGACGCGGCCGGGGCGAAACAATATGAAGATTTCAAGTTTCCGAACGATTGGAGAATCTTAAAAACTAACGAAACCGGCGAGAAATCGTACGAACCGGCGGTCGCGCCGTTCGAAATCGAAGTCGTCGACGAAACGCAGGTGGACATGCGCCCGATGGTGCTCTCGCCGCAGGAGGGCGTGTTTCAGGATCTGAAACTCGCGATGTTGATCGCGCTCTTGTTCGCGGCGCCGATTTTGTTATATCAAATATGGGCGTTCATCCGGGCCGGGCTTTACGATTCCGAACGGCGGGCGATCGGACCCTATCTGCCTCTGATTATATTATTATTTCTGATGGGCGTGGCGTTCGGTTATTTCCTCATGCTGCCGCTCATTTTGCGGCAGCTCGAGACATGGCTGCCGATCGACGAAGTAAATATTCAAAACCGCCTGCAGGAATATCTGTCATTATTTTATACATTTACATTCTGGCTCGGCATGATCTTCGAAGTGCCGGTCGTCATGATGATTCTCGCGCGCATCGGTTTTGTGAGCGCGAGAGGTTTCCTCAAGGCGTGGCGGTGGGCCGTGCTCGGCGGCGTTATCGCGGGCGCCATTCTGAATCCGGCGCCCGACATCATGACACAAATGTTATTCGCGGCGCCGATCGTCGGACTCTATTTGATCGGATGCCTGCTCGCGTTCTTCGCCGAATCCAGCCGCAAGCGCGCGACGGAACGCCGCCTCGAACGATAAATTATACAATAACGAATCACCGACAATAATAATTATCATCCTTTTAGATAAAACTCCCAGTCATGAATTTAGGAATCATCGGTCGTCCCGGATGCGGCAAGTCGACGCTTTTCCATGCGTTGGGAGGGCCTCCGCGGCCCAAAGTGCCGCAAACGCCGACGGACGAAAAAATTGTTGCATCCATCGAAGTGCCCGATCCGCGTCTCGAATGGCTGCGCGACCTCGAACAGCCGAAAAAGTATACTCCGGCCAGAATTGAATTTATCGATTTGCCGGGATTGCCGCCGAAGGACGTGCGCGGCAAGGCCGAGTTGCTCGCGTCGATGCGCGATTGCGATGCGTTCGTGATGGTCGCGCGCGCGTTCGAAAATGATAATTATCCATACGAGGGCGAGACGGCCGCGAACCCGGTCGCGGACGTCAAATCGCTGCGCGACGAATTCTTATTAGAAGATTACGCGGTGCTTTCGAAACGCGTCGAAAAACTGCGCGACGGTTTGAAGAAGCCATCGAAGAATCGCGAAAAAGAGGAACACGAGCGGCATTTTCTCGAAAAGATTCTGGCCGACGTCGAGGAGCACGGAATGTCCGTCCGCGACGCCGTCGATAAACACTGGCATCCGTCGGTCGACGCGTCGCTGCTGCGATCGTATGCATTTTTATCGCAAAAGCCGATTGTCTTAGTTATCAATATCGCCGAAGGGCGCGCAGGCGACGCCGCCGTCACGGAAGCGTCCAAATTGAATCCGACATCGTTAATTATTAACGCCGAAATCGAGGAGGAGATCGCGTCGCTCGAGGCGGCGGATCGCACGGCGTTTTTGAAGGATTTTGGAATCAGCGAACCGGCCTCCGCGCGGCTCATTCGCGCGTCGTACGCGGCGCTCGGCCTCCGCGCATTCTTTACAAGCGGTCCAGACGAAGTGCGCGCGTGGACGATCAAGGGCGGCGACGACGCGGTCGCGGCGGCGGGGCGGATTCATAGCGATCTCGCGCGCGGATTCATTCGCGCGGAAGTCACGGCATTCGACGCGCTGAAGTCCGCGGGGACGTGGCGCGAAGCGAAAGCGAAGAATTTGATGCGACTCGAAGGTAAAGAATACCGCGTCGAGGACGGCGATATCTTAAATATACGATTCGCCGTTTGATGAATATTTAAATTCCAGCCGCGCCATGACCACCGGATCCATCGCGGCGGAGGTGCTCGCCATCGGCGACGAGCTTGCGCAGGGCTGGAATGTCGATACGAATTCCGCGGAAATCGCCCGCGAATTATTAGCGATCGGCGCGCGCGTTCGCCGTTTTACGGTCATAACCGACGAACGGCCGGCCATCGCGCGCGCGATCGCGGAGGCCGCCGCGCGTTCGGAAGTTGTTATTATTACCGGAGGTCTGGGACCGACCGACGACGATTTGACGCGCGAGGGCGCCGCCGACGCGCTCGGCGTCGAACTCGAATTTGTAGGATCGTCGTGGGCGGCGATTCAAGATCGATTACGAAAGCGCGGACGACCCGTTCCGGAAAGTAATAAAAAACAGGCGTACCGGCCCGCGGGCGCGGACACGATTGTTAATGAAAACGGCACGGCGCCCGGATTTGTATTCAGTCTCGGCCGCGCTCGATTCTTTGCATTGCCGGGCGTGCCGCGCGAGATGCGGGCGATGCTCCGCGATTCGGTCCTTCCGGAGATTTGTAAATTATTTCCGAATGCAATAAAACCCGTCCGTCGAGTTTTGAAGTGTTTTGGAGCCGCGGAAGCGACGATCGGCGAAGTCATCAAGCCTTGGATGGCGGCACGCGACGCGGATCCGTTGGTCGGAATCACCGTCAGTTCGGCGGTTCATACGATTTCGATTTTATCTAATTCGGCCGCGCGCGCGGACGCGGCCGCGGACGCGATCGCGGCGAGTCTCGGAAAGTTAGTGTTCGCGCGCGAAAACGCGTCGCTCGAGGAAGTCGTCGCGCGCAAACTCATTTCATTAAATTTAACGATCGCGTGCGCCGAATCGTGCACGGGCGGCCTCGTGGCGTCGTTATTAACGAACGTTCCCGGCGTCTCCGCGGCGTTGCTCGAAGGATTTGTAACGTATTCGAACGAGGCGAAAACCGCGCGGCTCGGTGTCGATCCGGAAATTCTGCGGTCGCACGGCGCCGTTTCGGCGGAGTGCGCCGCCGCGATGGCGCTCGGCGCGTCGGCGCGTGCGGGGTCCCGCGTCGCCGTGGCGACGACGGGCATCGCGGGGCCGGACGGCGGCACGGCGGCAAAGCCGGTGGGCCTCGTTTGGTTCGCGGTCGCATTCGATGGTCGCGTCGAGACGCACGAACGCAATTACGCCGGTTTGGAGCGGAATTTTCTCCGCGAGATCGCCTCGCGCGAGGCGTTAAATCTCCTGCGGCTCGCGATTGCGCGTTGAGTTTTCATTAATATTAAAGAACCGCGCCCCCGGCCGCCGAATTCCATGTTTTCATACAAAAAGTGATTCCACACACGCTTCCAGAGGGTCCAAAGTTAAATATAGGCTGCGGACCCGTGCAGCCGCCGGGCTGGATTCATATCGATGGAAGCAACCGCGCGTTTCTCGCGTCGAGACTCTGGCCCCTCGACAAATTCATGGTCGCCGTGGGCGCGTTTCCGCCGACGGAGTTCGGGCGGCATATGTACTATCACAATTTATTCAAACCGCTGCCGTTCGCGCCGGGGACGGTCGCGGCGATTTACGCGGGCGAATTGTGGGAACACTTCGAATATGACGATTCGGATAAGTTAACGGCCCGCTGCTTCAGCGCCCTCGCGCCGGGAGGCGTCCTGCGCGTATGCGTGCCCGACGGCCCGCATCTCTTCGGCGAATATTTAGAAAAATTGGAACAGCAGCGCGCGCTGCCGCGCGAACGCAGGGATCCGAAACCGCTGCACGGAATGATGCATTCTTTCTTCAAGGATATTTGTACAAAACCGGCCGGTTTCAAATCGATGGGACATTATCATAAATGGAGTTTCGACGAAATTCAATTGATAGACATGTTCGAGCGCGCCGGTTTTCGCAATGTGGACCGCATGAAATATCATGAAAGCCGGATTCCCGGAGTCGAAGCCGTCGAACGTTCCGACTTCTTAATTGTGGAAGGCGTCAAACCGCGTTAACAAAAAAACGCCGACGGCGGATTTAATTTGATACTTCCCGATGAGCATTAAGAAAAAAATCGGGATCGCGTCCGCCGCGACATTGTTTACGTTGGTTTCGCTCGAGCTCGCGTGGCGTTTTTGGTACACGAACGGTTTCGGGCCGACGACGAATCCTCATTATGTATTGCACGATCCCGAACTCGGCTGGGTTTACGCTCAAAAAGTTATAGTTCGGCACGTGACCGAGGATTTTAACGTTGAGATCCGGATCAGTTCGGAGGGCGAGCGCGGCGAGGACGATTCCGCGGGGTCGAAACGGGAGCGTGCGAGGATCTGGCTTCTCGGGGACTCGCTCGCATTTGGATGGGGCGTCGACGGACGGGACGGCGTCGCGTCCGTGTTGGAGGACACAACTCCTTTTATTGTAAGAAACCTCGCGGTCAGCGGATACGGGACGGATCAGGAGTATTTACGATTCAAGCGCGAGGCGCGAAGCGCGCGTCCGCGCGCCGTCGTCGTCATTTTTTGTAATAATGACATTGAGGAAGTGTTATCTCCGACGATGTACGGCAAAAGCAAGCCATTATTGCAAATCGAAAACGGCCGGCTCGCGGTCGCGAGTCTTCCGGGGGAGCAGACTCTGCCGGAGCGCGCGTCGTTTCTGTATCGATCGATCCGCAAACGGATTCTCGATGCGCGAGCCGTTCCGCCGTCGGCGGAGGACGTGGCGCGCGGGAAGAAACTTATATTAATGATCTACCGCGAGATGGCGCGGATCGCGTCGGAGATCGAGTCGCCGCTCGTGGTCGTGCACGCGGGCGCGGACTGGATCGGCGAGGGGCTTGCCGCGGAAAAAAATATTTATGTTCTCGACGTCGCGCCCGCGCTCGCGAGCGCGGCGGCCGACGGGCCGGTCGTTTTCGCGCACGATCCCCATTGGAACGAACGAGGCCACCGTGCCGTCGGGAATGCGATCGCGGAACTCTTAAATTCGCGCGTTTTTAATAAATAACGAGGCCGCCGGTCATTCGATCAATCGTTTGAAGATCTCGCGCGTCGCCGTGCTTTTGTTTAATGTATAAAAATGAACTCCCGGCGCTCCGCGGTCGAGCAATTCGCGGCACTGCGCCGTCGCGTGGTCGCAGCCGATGCGGAAGACTTCGACGGGATCGCTGGCGTTGCGTTCGAGTTTTGCTAATAAATCCGGCGGCAGTTTCGCGCCGCACATAAGCGTAAAACGCTTGATTTGTTCGAAATTCGAAACGGGCATGATGCCCGGAAGAATCGGCAGGGTGATGCCGGCCGCGCGCGCGCGTTCGACGAAGTTGAAATAATCTTTATTATCGAAAAAAAGCTGCGATATGAGAAATTCCACGCCCGCGTCGACTTTTTTCTTTAAATTTAACAAATCTTCGTCCGCGTTCGGCGCCTCGACGTGTTTTTCCGGATAGCACGCGCCGCCGAGGGTGAAATCGAAATTATCCTTTAGAAACGCCGCAAGTTCGCTCGCATAGCGAAAGCCGCCTTCGACGCAGTGAAATTCGCTCTCGCCCTTCGGCGGATCGCCGCGCAGCGCGAGAACATTAACAATCCCGGCCGCGCGCAGCTTGCCGCAGACCGTCGCGATCTGCTCGCGCGTGTGGCCGACGCAGGTGAGGTGCGCCATCGCCGAAAGACCGATTTCCTTCTGTATGCGCGTGACGATTTCGATCGTGCGGTCGCGCGTCGATCCGCCCGCGCCGTATGTTACAGATACGAAATCGGGCCGCAGCCGCCGGAGTTCGCGAATCCGTTCGAATAACAAGCCGACGCCGGCGTCGTCCTTTGGCGGAAAGAACTCGAACGAATAAACCGGCCGGCCAAGTTGAAAGAGTTCGCGAATGCGCACGTCCCAAGGATAACAGGTTTGCGAGGACAGTCATTTCCGCGCGCGCCATCGGCCTTTCTTTCCGCGACACCGACGCGCGAATCTCCGAGTGAGGACCTCGGCCGCGAAGATCGTTATAGTTGCCGGTCCAATGACAGAATCGCCTATCGAACGGCTGGAGCGGTTGCGTCGCGAGTCCGAGCAGGGCGGCGGCGCCGACCGCATCGCCGCGCAGCACGCGAAAGGAAAACTCACCGCCCGCGAACGCGTGCAGTTCCTCGTCGACGACGGATCGTTCGTCGAACTCGATCGTTTCGTCACGCATCGCTGCGCGGACTTCGGAATGGAACAACAGAAGTTTCAAGGCGACGGCGTCGTGACCGGCCACGCGCGCATCGACGGCCGGCCGATATATGTATTTTCGCAGGATTTTACAGTATTTGGCGGGTCGCTCTCGGAGGCGCATGCCGCGAAGATTTGTAAGATTCTCGACCAGGCCATGAAAACCGGCGTGCCGGTGATCGGTCTTTGCGATTCGGGCGGCGCGCGCATTCAGGAGGGCGTCGTGTCGCTCGGCGGATACGCCGACATATTCTTAAGAAACACGCTCGCGTCGGGCGTCATTCCACAGATTTCATGCATTCTCGGCCCCTGCGCGGGCGGAGCCGTATACTCGCCCGCGCTGACCGATTTTGTATTCATGGCGGAAAGAACGTCATATTTACATATAACCGGTCCCGACGTCGTGAAGGCGGTCACGCACGAATCTGTAACATCCGAGCAGCTCGGCGGCGCGTCCGTCCACGCGGAAAAATCCGGCGTCGCGCACTTCGTCGCGCGCGACGACCGCGAGTGCCTCGCTCAGGTGCGCGAATTGTTAAGTTATCTTCCGCTGAACAATCTCGAGGATCCGCCATTTGTAGCAACCGACGACGACCCTCTGCGGCGCGAGGCGCGTCTCGACTCGCTCGTTCCGTCCGATTCGGCGAAACCCTATGATATGAAAGAAGCGATTCGTTTGATCGTCGACAACGCCAGATTCATGGAAGTGCAGCGGGATTTCGCGCGAAATATTATAATCGGTTTCGCGCGTCTTGGCGGCCGCGCCGCGGGAATTATTGCAAATCAACCGGCGCATCTCGCGGGCTGCCTCGACATCGACGCGTCGGTCAAAGCGGGCCGATTCGTGCGTTTTTGCGACGCATTCAATATCCCAATCATAACGTTCGAGGACGTCCCCGGATTTCTCCCGGGAACCGCGCAGGAACACGCCGGCATCATCCGCCACGGCGCAAAATTGTTATATGCGTATTGTGAAGCTACAGTTCCAAAACTGACGGTGATCACGCGAAAGGCCTACGGCGGCGCGTACGACGTCATGGCGAGCAAACACATCCGAGCCGACCTCAATCTCGCGTGGCCGTCGGCCGAGATCGCCGTCATGGGCGCGGAAGGGGCCGCTAAAATTATCTTTCGGCGCGAAATCGCCGCGGCCGCCGATCCGAAGGCCGAGGAGGCGAAGAAGATCGCGGAGTATCGCGATAAATTCGCGCATCCGTATCATGCCGCCGGGCGCGGTTACATCGACGACGTGATCGAACCGTCGTCGACGCGCCCGCGTTTGATCGCCGCGCTCGAATTATTAAAGAACAAGCGCGAACAGAATCCTCCCAAGAAACACGGCAACATTCCCCTGTAACCCATTTCACCGCAATACAAATAATCCGTCCGGAACATAATAATGAAATCCAAGCTCTTATTGTGCATGTTCAGTATTGTAACAATTACCAATTTTGGCATTTGGAGCCGCTCAGCGGGAGTTCAAAATCCTCCGGCGCCCGCGCAGTCGGAGCCGGCCGTCGACGATAAGGAAAAAATCGCCGAAATTCACAAACTGATGGAAGTGACGGGGTCCGCGGGAATGGCGAAACAGATGATGCAACAATTAGTCTCTTCGTTCAAAACGAGCTCTCCGGGCCTCGCCGACGATTTCTTCGATCAATTCATCGCGGAAATCGACACCAACGAGCTGACGGATCTCGTCGTCCCAATTTATGCAAAATATCTGTCCCGCGACGAAGTGAGAGAACTCGTCCGATTTTACGAATCGGCCGCCGGCCGCAAACTAATAACAGTCATGCCCCAATTGATGCAAGATTCGATCGCGGCGGGACAGAAGTGGGGCATGGGCGTCGCGCAGAAACTCAAGGCGAGAATCGACAACCGCGAGAAGAGCGAAAAAGAAAAGAAAGGCAAGGACGGCAATAAATAATACGAATCGCGGCGCCATCGACGCGCCGACGTTCGTTCGCGCGCCGTGCGCGCATCGGCTCACGGTTTCTTATGAGGAGTAATCGTGATGGATCCGTTGTTTTCGAGCAGCGCGACGTGGACCTCGTCCATGGCGTTCAATCCGGCCTGCCGCAACGCTACATTAAGTTCGTGATGTGTAATCTTCGTTCGCGTCAGGGCGTCCTGATGAATCGAACCGTTATGAACGAGAATTTGGGGGCGCCCTTCGACGAGCGCCTCCAAATGTTTATTTCGAAATGTTGCAAAACCGACGCAATAATTAATACAAATGAGCGTCGCGGCCGAAATGAGGCCCCCCGTGAGCGAGTTATCGCCCGCGTTCATCGAATTCTGAACGGCGTTCGACAAGACAAGTAACAATACGAGATCGAACGGCGACAACTGGCCGACTTGCCGCTTTCCCGTGATGCGCAACAGCCCGACGAGGAATGCGTAAACGATCACGCTGCGAACGATGAGTTCCCAAATGGAAATGGATGGTGTCCACATGCGCGCCATTGTAGTGAATGCGCGTCCGTCTGGCGCGCTTCGACCGCCCGCGGCTCTTTTTCGAATGGCGAATCCGGTCGCGGGCCTACAGAATCGATAGGTTGGCGACACGCGTCCGCGCGATCGAATTCGAATCTGAAAATTCAATGGAATTACAAAATTTGTCGACTTCAGTAAAGGAGCCGCGAATCTATTAATATGGAAGTAATCGTTAATTTGATCGCCCCTGCCGTGATCGGCACGCTGTGCGCATTCATCGCTCACGGTCGCGGGCGGAGTCCGGTCGGGTGGTTCTTTATCGGTTTTTTCTTTGCATGCATCGGGTTGATCGTTTTATTGGTAATTCCCGATCTTAAGAAACTGGAGGCCGAGAAGAACCGTATGCTCAAAGAGAATCGCAAACTGCGCGAGGAGGTGCGGATGAACCGCGAGGCGGCCAGTCGTAAACATGCCGAAATCGAGGCGCGGTTGAAAGTTCACGATCGCGCGCTCCGTGTCGATACGTCCGAGAGAAGCGATGCGTTGTTGACGGACGGAGGGGCAGAAACGAGTCCGGCGGCGAATGCAACCGTCGACGCCGCGGATCTCTTGAATAAGAAATGGTTTTTTATGAATGAAACCGGAAAGCACGGCCCGCTCCCGTTTCGCGAATTTCAATTGTTATGGCAATCGGGCGAATTTCGCGCGGAGAATTATGTAAAGACGTCCGAAATGAATAATTGGATGCGCGTTCAGGACGTTTCCGGACTGAGGAGCATTCTCGATGCATAACGATAATCCGCGGGAGAACTCCGCGACTTTAAAGCGCCCCCGATTTGTTTGGTTTGATGGACTGCTCCAGGGCCCACTTGCTAATTATGATGCGATCCGCGCCGCCGTCGATCGATTGAACGGGGAGGGCGGGGCCGAGTTACAGATCGAAACCGAAGGGTCCCGAATGTCGTTTATGTTATCCGACCGAGTCATCATGGGCGCCCGGATCGTCGGCGATTGCCGCGAACAATTCGTCGGATCGTTGAATCGGATTCTTGTATTAATTCCTAATATTCGTCAATTCGAATCGACGCTCCGATGCACCGAGGTTTTCGAGGACGAGGTGCGCGAATCGTTATTTGATATTCGCGGAGGAGAAATCGCATGTCTTTCCCGAGTCCGGCCGCCGGAACCGTCGGACCTTTCGCGCGTTTCGCAAACGGGATTCGCGCCGCGCGAACCCGTGCCTTGGGGCCGGATCATTATCATTGGCGTTTTGACCATGACGGCGTTCGGGCTGGCCGCGTGGCAGAGCGGCTGGGTCGATCGCGCCTTCTCGGCCGCGTCGCGTTCGTTAATAATCGACCCGGGTCCGTTTCTGAATATTATCGACGCCGAAGTTAAAGATTCGTGGGGGGAATATACAATTATCCTGCGCCGGGGTCGCGATTATCCGCGGACGCGCGAACAGTCGGGCTCCTTTTCGGCCGCCGCGAGTTCACCGGTCGGCATCGCCGCCGCCGCCGCGGTAACGAGCGGAAATAATATTTATTTACGATTGGAGACCCTGGAGGGGGACGTCCTGGAATCGACCGAGGTCTCGCTCCGCGAATTACTAACAAAAGACGAAATCGCGGACGCCGCGACGCTGCACGGGCGCATGGCCGCCCGCAGACTCGTGATCGGGCTCGACGCGGGGCGGAAACATCGTTAGTATGGGCGATGCCGCCGACTCTCCGGCGCCAATCGGCGGGCAGGGCCCGCTCGCCTGGCCTCCGGGTTCGAAACTAACATCTGAGGAATCGTTAGATTCACGCTGTTCGGCCTGCGGGCGGGCGTGGCGCGTCCACGTCGATCTCGCAGGATTCCGACTTCGTTGTACTTGCGACGCGTGGATTCAAGTCGCCGTCCCCGCGGGGGCGTCAAATTCCGGCTCGATGGAATTGGAGCTTCCCGCGCACGTGTCCCGCCTCCCGGCCATGGCGCCGAGGCGTCCCGCGCCGACCCGTCTGAATGCATATCATGCTCCGGGAGCGCTTGCCGACGCGTCGGTCGACGAACAGATGCGTTGGAACGACCGCACTATCATCGAGCTCGTATTATTAATGATAGCGTTCGTGGGACCGATGCTGGGCGTATTCCTTTTCGCGACCGGGGAACTGCGCGCCCAGCTGATGCCGGCCGCGAGCCTCCTCTCAAGTTTTGTAATTCTTGCGATCGGCGCGTTCGGATCCGTATACATGTTGAACGGGCTGAAAGCGGCAAAAATTAGTTATTTTATCGAGGGATTCGCAAGCGCGGCAGGCGGCGCGGCGCTCGCAATCGTATATTCATATTTAATCGAATCGCTCGCGCGCGAAAAGGGCGGGGAATTCAATTCTCTTCGCAAGAGTCTCGGTGTTCCGATGACCGTTTTTTGCATCGGCGTTTGTCCCGCGATATTCGAAGAATTGGCATTTCGAGGCCTCATGCACGGGCGGATGCAGGCGATTTTTGGTAAGAATCAAGGGCTCCTCATCGCGGCGACGGCATTTGCTGTCGCCCACGGACTTCAACCCGGATTGCCGTTTCAGGCGGCCCTCGGCGTTTATTTAGGATTCTTGCGCGACCGCAGCGACAGCCTGCTTCCGGGAATGCTCGTGCATTTTACTTACAATACCATAATTGTAATTTATTACTAATCGGCGCGCGGGAGCGCGCGCAATCGTCGATGCTACGGCTGAATCGTTAAACTCAAACCCTTCGAGCTCACGAGGTGGAATTGCGCGGTGCTGCAGTCGAAGCCGAAACGGCCGTCTTCGAGCCAGATGCTTTGTGCAATAAACGTCTGGCCGGCGAGCGTCGGATTATTAGGAATCGGAGCGGGCGCGAGCGCAGTGCCGGTGGCATCGCTATAAAAATCGAGCGAAAGGATCTGCGTTGCGAAGAATAGATCCGCGTGGATTTTCAGACCGATGCCGAATTCGTCGGAACCGATCAAATCGGCGGAATCTGTTATCAATGCGATTCCGAGTGAATTATGAGGAGCGTTGGTCGCCGTGAATCCGAAATTGGCTGCATTCACTTTCGGGGTCGTCGTCGCGCCGATGCCGAGGCTGCCCGCGCAGCCGGACGTTCCCGTGCCGAACGATGCGATATTATTCGGAAGTACGCCTTGATTTATTAATATCGAGACGCTGTCCGAAAAGTAATTTGCGGCGGCCATGTCGTTGCGCCCGTCGAGATTGATGTCTCCGAGCGCGACGCTATAACAGAAATTCTCGCCGGAATAGCTTGTGCCTTTGACGTAACCGCCGGCGCCATTTTCATACAATACCGTGACGGTGCCGAGGTATATTTGTAGCGTTCCCTGGTTGGCGGTCAATATATCCGTTCTGCCGTCGCCGTTCATGTCGCCGAGCGAGACGTTGCGCGGTCCGGGGCCGACGGGATAGTTCACGGGCGCCGCCAGCGCGCTCGTGCCGTCGTTAATATAAATCGAGACTTTGCTTTCGTCATAACTGCACGCGACGACGTCGGGAACGCCGTTCAAGTCCGTGTCGCCGATCGCGGCGCACGGCGGCGACGCGGCCGTCGCGTAGTTCGTTCGCGGCCCGAACGTGCCGTCGCCGTTTCCTAACATTACAGAAATGTTGTCGTCGTCAAAATTAGCGACCACCGCGTCGAGGTTGCCGTCGAAGTTGAGATCCGCGAGACAAACCGTGTAAGGGTTGGATCCGGTGGCGAAATTCGTCGAGCCGGGGAACGCGCCGGTGCCCGTTCCTAACAATACCGAAATGGTATTATCCAATTGATTGGCGGTCACGGCGTCGACTTTTCCGTCGCCGTTCAAGTCCGCGAGCACGATGCATCGCGGACTGTTGCCGGTGTTATAATTAGTTTTCGGTCCGAACGTGCCCGCGCCCGTTCCTAATAATACGGAAATGTTATTTCCATTGCTGTTGGCGGTCACGGCGTCGACTTTCCCGTCGCCGTTCACGTCCGCGTTCGCAAGCCAGAGCGGCTTCAAACTGGTTGCATAATTCGATCCGGCGCCAAAGCTGCCGTTGCCGTTTCCGTTGTATGCGCTGATCGTGCTCGCGCTGAAATTTCCGGTGATCAAATCGGGCGCGCCGTTGCCGTTCAAATCGGCAAGACTCGCGAAAAGCGATCCCGAACCCGGCACCGCGGCGACGACCGGCGATTTTGGAAATCCGGCGGCGCCGTCTCCCATTAATACAGAAATCGTGCTCGACCCAAAATTAGCAACCGCGAGGTCGCGCTTTCCATCGTTATTGAAATCCGCGGCGGCGATCGAGAACGGACCATATTGAACATCGAACGAAACGCCCGCGGAAAACGCGCCGCCGCCGAGATTTGTATAAACGGTGACGTTGTTCGAAGTGTAATTTGAAATACTAATTTCAGGCTTGCCGTCGGCGTTCAGATCGCCGACGAATGCAAAATAAGGATTCTGGCCGGCCGCGAAGGTCGCCAGCGGGGAGGGGTTGCCGCTCAACGCGCCTCGGAGCACGCTCGTATTATTCGATAAGAAATTTGCGGTCACCATGTCGCCGTAGCCGTCGCCGTCGAGATCGCCAATCGCTACAGTTTGCGGACCCGTTCCGACGGTGAATTGTAATGGAGGCGCGAACGCGCCGCCGCCCGTTCCGACGAGCACCGCGACGTTGCCTACAAAAAACTCGGCGACGGCGATGTCGGCGTTCCCGTCAATATTAAGATCGCCGATCGCGAGCGACGTCGGGCTCGACGGAACTGTATGATTCACCGGCGCCGCGAAGCCGCCGAATCCGTCGCCGAAATAGAAGGATACTTGCGAAGAATTAAGATTCGCCACGGCGATGTCCGTCTTGCCGTCGCCATTCAGATCGCCGACCGCGATGGACTGCGGCCCGAGTCCCGTCGCGAGGGTCGTCGTCGCAAGGAAACCGCCGGACCCGTTTCCAAATAAAACGGAGATGGTGTTGGAATTGAAATTTGCCGTCGCGACGTCGAGACGCCCGTCGGAATTGAAGTCGGCGACGGCGATTCCGAGCGGACTATGCCCAACGACCGTACTCACCGCGCCGGCGAAGTTGCCGTTCCCGAGCGAAAGCATCACCGAAATGTCATTCGAAGCCTGATTCGCGGCGATGATGTCGGGCTTGCCGTCGCCGTTTAGATCGCCAGCGGCCACCGAACTTGCCAGGCTTCCAGTCGCAAGCTGTTCGCGCGGAAAGACTTGGCAGTTCGCTAATGATGCAAACCCCAAAAACGCAACAATAAGGGAACTAACGACAGGGTACGGGCGGCAAAGGTGCTGGGTCATGTTGTTGCTCGAATTCCCGCTCCCCGCGTCGCGACGTAGCGGCATGCGCGAGAATTTGAGTCAAATAGGAATACCTGCAGAACGGAAATTCGTCAACAAAACGAGCCATTGTCGCCAACGCGGCGACAAACTCCGCCCGATTCGCAATTCAAGACCTTATGGTCCGGTTTTCTTGCCTGTTCCCGCCACGAAGGTGATGGAATCCTGTGACACGGAGCTTCCCGCGAATGTTAGCGTTTTAGCGGTGCCCTGGCTGCCGGCGGCGTTGCCTGAAATAAATGTAAACTCCTGGCCGCCGGACGGAGACTGCAAAAAGAAGGAATGGTGAATTCGCCTGCCCGTCAACGTCACAGGAACACTCTGATCGTCCAAGAATGAAAAACTCAGATCCGAAGTGTCGGCATCCGCCGAGTCCGTAATCGTTGCATTGAACGATTTCTTTTTTGTAGTGAATTTGCCCGAACTGGAGTCAACATTCTTATTTGTAACCTTGATCAGCCAGGTGCCGGTCATCGGCCCGGAAGCCGTCATCGTCGCGGCGCGCGATGAAAATGTTAATAATAACAATGATGCGGCCGCAATCGCGATTTTGTGAATATTTGCCATTTTGGTAAGCGTTCGTGCGTGGGGGTCGTCGATTCGTCGCAGTCGGGGGAAAATCCGCCGCTCGACGTGGAAGGCGTGGATCTGAATACTCCACCAGAAAGTGGCGAGTTGTCAAATCCTTCGATTCGCGGAAACATCGGGGCGCTATTCTGCGATTTTCAAACCATGATGCTCTTGCAAACGAACCGCACGCCGCTTCCGAATCGCCTTTTGACTCTCGCATTCGCGCTAACCTGCATCGCCGCGTGCGTCGCGGCGCCGCGGCGCGACGCTTCGACCTGGAATATTCGCGATTTTGGCGCGACAGGGCGGCGGAGCGACGACGCGCGCGCGGCCATTCAACGGGCGATCGATGCGTGCGCGGACGCGGGCGGCGGAACTGTAGTGATTCCGTCCGGCGAGTACACGAGCGGTTCAATCGAAATTCGAAGCCGCGTGTGCGTTCGCATCGAAGCCGGCGCGACGGTTTTTTCGGCGAAAGGAAAAGAAGCATTTCCCGTCGACGCGCTTTTCCACGCCTAGGACGCGGAAAATATAACATTGGAAGGGCGGGGACTGATCGACGGACGCGCCGAATACGAATGGCGCGAAAACGACATCGAAGATCGTTATATTTATCCAAATCTCGTGCGCGCGCGCGAGGCCGGGCGATCGTTGCGCCGTTCGTTTCCGAAACCGGATTCCGTCGGGCATCTCGTGCAATTTGTAAGATGCAGAGATGTTCACATTCGCGATCTTAAATTATATCGTTCGCCGAGTTGGACGATGCATTTGTGGGGTTGCGACCGCGTCTGGCTCGACGGTCTCGACATCCGCACGAGTCTGATGGACGGCGTGTGGGCCGACGGAGTGGACCCCGACGGATGCAGCGATCTGCATATTTCGAATTGTAATATCGAGACCGGCGACGACGCGCTCGTTTTTTATTCTACAAATACGTTCGGTCCCGCGCGGCCGTGCGAGGATATTACAGTTACGAACTGCAGGCTGACGTCGTCGTCGAGCGCGATCAAGTTCTGCGACGGCAATCAGAATTGCGTGCGGCGCGTCGCGATCGATAATTGTACAATTACCAATTCGAATCGCGGAATCGCGTTCATGGTGTTCGACGGCGGCTATGTGAGCGACGTCGTGATTTCGAATATGAGCATCGAATGCACGCGGCGCGACTGGTTTTGGTGGGGCGAGGGCGATCCGATACATTTTAATATAAAGCGCCGGTGCGAAATCGACCCCAACGGAAACCCCGCGAAGGAGCCGCCCGCGGGTTCGATTCGTAATATCATGATTCGCAACGTGGTTGCGCGTGGCGCCGGCACGAACTCGATCGACGGACATCCGAACAGTCCGTTGGAGAATATTACTATTGACGGATTCTCGCTGGTTGTGACAAACGATCCGACCGCGCCGTACCCGACCGCCGGCAGCGCTTTCGCCGTGAAGAACGCGCGGAATATTAAACTAAATAACGTTGAAGTTTCATGGGAGGCGCCCGCTTCGGCGGCATGGAAGAGCGCGCTCGAATTGCACGGCGTCGAGAATATTACCATTGCGGATTTTTCGGGGCGACAGGCGCGCGACAGCGCCGCGGATTCCGCGCTCGTATTCGAGCAAGTCAAGAACGCGCGCATCCGGCATTGCGCGGCGCCCGCGGGCACCGGCAATTTTATTTATATCTCGGGCGACGGTTGCCGCGACCTCCGGCTCTTCGATAATGATCTAAAGAATGCCGCGTCCGCGTGGAAAGCTGATATTAAGGAAATCCCCGAGTCGATTCTGCGTTCGGCGAACGACCGGTTGCCCGAGAAATGATCGACGCCCGAGAATGTGCGGGCGGAGCGATCGTCTCCGGAAAATTCCGCGTCGTACTGCGCCGACGCCGCTGGCAATGGAGCGGCGTTTTCGTTTCAATGTCGCGAAGCGTTTCACTTTTCCCGTGTCGACAATTCGATCCCATGTCCCGAATTTACTTTTTTGCCCTGTGCGCGAGTGCGCTCGCGGCGTGCGCGGCGACGCGCGGCCAATCCATGACTGAAACAATGACAAACGTTCAAGCGACGCGCGTCGTGTCGAAGGGCGCGCCGCCGGTCGCCGAATCCCGGCAGTACGAGGTCCCGTCCCCGAACGGCGCGCGCGAGGATAAGTATTATTGGCTCCGCGACGATACAAGAAAAGACGCGGCGATGCTTGCATACTTAAACGCGGAGAATACTTATAAAGACGCGATGCTCGCGCCGGTGCGCGCCGATCAAAAATTGCTATTCGACGAGATCGTGGCAAGGATCAAACAGGACGATTCCACCGTGCCGATGCGCCGCAACGGTTATTATTACTATTCGAGATTCGAAAAAGGCGGCGAGTATCCCGTCTACGCGCGCAAGAGGGGGAGCGTCGACGCGCCGGAGCAGGTGCTGCTCGACGGTCCCGCGATGGCGAAGGGTCTTGGATTCTTCCAAGTCGGCGATTATCAAGTAAGCCCCGATAACAAATTGATCGCATGGGCGGAGGACTCGGTCGGCCGGCGGCAGTATGTGTTAAAAATTAAGAATCTCGAGACCGGAGAGATGCTCAAGGACCAGATTGCCAATATCGAATCCGATACGGCGTGGGCAAATGATAATAAAACGATTTTATATATCGAGAAGGACGCCCAGACTCTGCTCGGATACCGCGTGCGGAAGCACGTGCTGGGAACGGATCCGGCGGCGGATCCCGTCGTTTATGAAGAAAAGGACCATGCGTTTTATATGGGAGTCGAGCGAAGCCGCAGCAATCGTTATCTTTATATCGGTTTGCGCTCGACCGTTTCATCGGAACAATGGTGCGCGAGCCTCGACGATCCGGAACTGAAGTTTAATATTATTCTTCCGCGCGAGCGCGACCACGAATACGAAGCGGAGGATTTCGGCGATCGGTGGGTCGTCCGGACGAATTATCAGGCTAAGAATTTTAGAATCGTCGGCGCGCCGATGGCTAATATTACAGATCGGAGCGCGTGGCGCGACATCGTCGCACATCGAGACGACGCGTTCGTGCAGGATTTCTCCGTATTTAAGAATTATCTCGCGATTTCGGAGCGCTCGGGCGGACTTCGAAACGTCCGGTTGAAGCGTTGGAGCGACGGCCACGACAGCGTGATCCGCGCCGACGAACCGGCGTACACGTCGTTCCTCCGCGACAACCCCGAGACGGAAACCGACGTCGTCCGATATTACTATACATCGCTCACGACGCCCGGAACGACTTACGATTACGATATGAATACGGGAAAGCGCACGATGCTGAAGCGCGATCCGGTGCTCGGGGAATTCAGTCCGGATAATTATACAAGCGAATTCGTTCAAGCCACCGCGCGCGACGGCGTGAAAGTTCCCGTCTCGATCGTTTATAGAAAGGGATTTAAACGAAACGGCGCGGCGGCGTTATATCAATACGGCTACGGTTCCTACGGTTCGAGCACGGACCCGGCGTTTTCGAGTTCGCGGCTCTCGCTGCTCGACCGCGGCGTCGTTTTCGCGATTGCACATATTCGCGGAGGGCAGGAAATGGGCCGAAAGTGGTATGAAGACGGAAAATTATTGAATAAAGTCCATACATTCACCGATTTTATCGATGTAACGGATTTTCTCGTGCGCGAGAAGTACGCCGCCCCCGGCCGCGTCGTGGCCATGGGCGGGAGCGCGGGTGGATTGTTAGTAGGCGCGGTCATGAACATGGCGCCCGATCGTTATAAAGCGATCGCCGCGCACGTGCCGTTCGTCGACGTCGTGACCACGATGCTCGACGAGTCGATTCCTTTAACTACAAATGAATTCGACGAGTGGGGCAATCCCAAGGAAAAGAAATATTATGATTATATGTTATCGTATTCGCCCTACGACCACGTCGTGAAGCAGGCCTATCCGGCGACGCTCGTCACGACCGGACTTTGGGATTCGCAAGTGCAATACTTCGAACCCGCGAAGTGGGTCGCGAAACTCCGCGCGATGAAAACCGATCACAATCCACTGATTTTCCGCGTCAATATGGAGGCGGGACACGGCGGCAAATCGGGTCGATTCCAACGTCAGGAGGAGACGGCCGAAGAGTTTGCATTCCTGCTGGATCAAGCGGGCGTCAAAGTCGGCCCGCTTCCGGCAGCCGCTGCCAATGCAAAGTAAAGAAGGCAGACTAAAGAAGGCAAAATAAAAAATGCGCATGTCGCGCATTCTTTATTTTGCCGAGAATTATGATTTATGTTCTTAAACTACCGCGACTTTGACGCAGTGGATCGGCGGCAGCGAGTCGAATAGACACGTCCAGTCTTCGCCGCCGTTACGGCCCATCCACAGTTGTCCCGTCGTGGTTCCGAAGTAGACCGCGGGCGACTTGAGATCGTCCAGATCCATGGCATCACGCTGTACTGTGAAGTAGGTCTCCTTCTTGGGCAAACCCTTCGAAAGTCTCTGCCATGAGTTGCCGCCGTTTTCCGAACGCCATACCGCTGGCGCGCCACCGGGGCAGGTACGAGTCGCCGGCTCGAGCGGTAGTACATAAACGGTGTCCGGATCGTGCGGATGTACTGAAATTGGAAATCCAAAATCGGTCGGAAGACCCTTGGCGATCGATTTCCAAGTGTGACCATGGTCATCGCTGCGTAGTACACCGATTCCCGGTCGTTCGGGCCACCCGCCGTGGTTTTGCATGTAGAGTCTGCCGGGAGCGTTGTCGTGGCGGGCGATCTTGTGTACACACTGGCCAAACTCCGGCGACGGATCTGGCACCCAACCCGCGCCCACACCCTTGTTTGACGCACTGAATGTCTTGCCGCCGTCCTCACTAATGTAGTGTCCTCCAGTGGAAATCCCGAGGTGTAGACGCTTGCCATCGCGGACGATCGTGTGCATGCAGAGGCCGCCGTTTCCCGGCTGCCATTTCCTTGCGTGCGCATGATTACTAATACCCGGGACCATTTCCCATGTGTCGCCCAAATTGTTACTACGAAAAAGCGAAGCGGGCTCCACTCCGCACAAGAGATCCTTCTTGCCAGTGCCGGGCGCGAAAGACCAAATATTCGCAAGCGCGCGACCGTCGTCCTTCGGAAATGCGGGCGCCGATTTTGTTTCTTTAAAAGACTTGCCAAGATCGGTCGATCGGAGGACTTTCATACCAAAAAAAGCATTACAACTGGATGCAAAGATTCGCGGCGTCGCGCGTTTGTCGATCATCGATGCATACACGGCGACTCCGGATCCGAAGGGACCGCGCAAGTCGAAACGATTGCGGGTCTTCCCCGCCTCGGCGACGAAGAGTCCTTTTTTTGTACCAATACACATAATGACGCGTTCAGGCATTGTTAACCTCCGGATACTGCGGGTAGTATGTAGAACACATCCCCTGTTGAAAGTGCCGTGTCGAGTCCATTTTTGTCGCGAATGTGGAATTCATTAACAAAAAGTCCTACATGGCGGCGTACGGCTCCGGTCTCGTCGCAGACACTGCGGTACAAAGCGGGCTGACTCTTCTCCAGCTGTACAAGTAAGTCGCGCACACTCGTTGCAGATATCTGAAATTCACGAACACCGCCGCAACAGTCGCGCAGCGGCGCAGGAACGTGAACGGAGATATTTGTTGCGATCGAAACGGTCACAGGGGATATGGACGTGACGATTTTGGATGGTGAATTCCGCAATATAGCCTGTGGGCGCGAAAGCCCACAAGTTTGATCCGCCTCCATCGGGGAGATCCTCGTTTAGACAATTCGAGGCGGCGAAAGCGAAGGTTCGCGGGGGAGCATTTTGTCCGTTCGCCGGGCTTTGGAAATTTTTCGGGGAAAAAACCTGGGCGGGCTTCGCCTCGGCCATCGTGCGGCAATTCCCGGTCACTCTTTTACCAAAACTCAAATGTTAACAAATCTCTCTGTCCCAATTCTGCTTGTCGCCACTCTCACGCTGACGAACGCAGTACTCTCCAGCCACATCAAACATGTTCCCAGCGCCGAGTTCCCTACAATTCAGTCGGCGGTAGACGTGGCGCAAAGCGGCGACGCCATTGTTGTCGCCGCGGGCACCTACATCGAGTCGATCAGTATCTTGGGCAAGTCGCATCTCGAGATTCGCGGCGACGGCGCCGCTGTGATCGACGCGACCGGCAACAACCGTGGTATTGATATATCAAATTCCGACCACATTAAGATTCGAAAAATTACAATTCGCCATGCGGCGGCGGAAATTCTGCGAATCGATACCAGTTCTGTCGTCACTGTGGAACACTGCGAGATCGACGGACAGTCTGCGTCGACCGAAGGCATCCTCCTTTCGACAGCCGACAAGACTACCATTCAAGACAACAAAATCAAAGACATCAGTGGTATTGGGATTCGCCTCGCCACGTCGAGCGCTGTCGTGAATTCGATCATTCGAAGGAACGAGATTACAAGCGCGACCGGCGGTGGAATTAGTATTTCCGGAGGCCACACCCTTGTAGATTCAAACAAAACTTTCGCGCCCGGAGTCGCCGGCATTCGCGTCGATCTCGACAGCGACGACACGACGCTGCGCCATAACTTCATCGTCGATCCCGTCGGAAACGGTATTGTTATCGAAGGCGCCAAATGTATCGTCGACCGCAATACAGTCAGTTCGCCGTCCGCGGAGGGCATCGTCCTCGAAGCCACGGCATCTAACAATAAACTTTCGAAGAACTTTGTCGACGATCCGGCCGGCACGGGAATTACGATTGGCAGCGATGGGGGCAAATCCAGCGGCAATCGCGTTCGAAACGCCGCCGGCCTCGCCATTCTCGTCACGGGCGCTAATAATACTCTCAAGAATGAACACGTGGATCATTGCGGCGCCGACGCGCTCGAAGTCGACGGGAATAATAATAACATCATAAACTGTCATTTCGGCGCGCCCGGCGACGATGGCTTCGACGTCGACGGCAGCGGAAATATCTTTTCAAATCTATCGGTGACCAATGCCGGCCATCGGGGCTTCGCGAATGCCGGCAACAACAATGTTTTCACTCACTGCAAGGCCACCGGAAGCGTCTCCTTCGATCTGGAAGATGTGAATCGCAACAACACTACCAACACCTACATTAGCTGCAAATTCCCGAATGCGAATTTACAGTTGCCGTGAAATGCCCGGCCCGGTTCATCGCTACAGTTGCGCCCGGAGGACGGGGCGACCGGAACGGCGACTCTTGGACAGCCCTGCAAGGCCTTCTGTTGTAAGTGCGCCGTCGCGGGCAGTAGATTGGTTCCTCCAATCTACTGAATACCGCTGAAGCCAATGACAACGAATGCCGCCACGATCCACCCCGCCAAGTCCGAGCGCGTCTTCTTCGCCGTCACGACCCTTGCGATGGCAGCATGGCTCTTCGCAGGGTTCGCGCGGTCATTTTTTCTCCGCCCCGCATTCGCGGATCGACCCGATTACGCGTCGCCCGAAGTTATTTATTATGTACACGGAGCGCTATTTACATCCTGGTTCGTCCTACTCGTCGCGCAGGCCCTTCTAATATCTGTAGGAAACGTCCGACTACACATGCGACTCGGATTTCTGGGCGCGGGAATCGCCGGCCTTATGATTATTGTAGGATCGATCCTCGCCGTAATTGCGGCGGCTCGGCCGACAGGGTTCACCGGTGTTCCGATCCCGGCAGACCAGTTCCTACTCGTGCCGCTCGGCGACATCGCGATTTTTGCACTGTTCGTGGGGATCGGTATCATTCGCCGCGACGACTCCGCGACGCACAAGCGCGCGCTCTACCTCGCGACGGCGACGATACTCGAAGCGGGTCTCGCGCGCATTCCGCTCGTGTTCCACTTCGACATTCCCAACTTCGAAAATTTTATTGTAACAGGTTTCGTGCTCGCGCTCGCCGTTTGGGATTTATTCTCAACCAAGCGACTACACCTGATGACGCTTCTCGGATTCTGTATCTGTGTATTTCTATTTACGCGCCTCATGATCGGCGAAACTGGAATATGGACCGGCTTCGCGCGCTGGCTGATCCGGTTCGCGTCGTAACGGAATTATTTAAGTACAATCGCAACAGGTTAACTGTGTCCTTGTCGCCCGCGCGGCATCCGCGACGCCAGGCTGCTAATTCTAGAGCATTACTATTATTGGTGCGCGCGACCGGGTTCGAACCGGCGACATGCAGTTTGGAAAGCGATCCAAAAAATCAGGTAAAAGCATTATTAACAATCGGGTGAGTCGAGTATATTATCGCCCAATATAAGGCAGTTTTAGCATCGCTCGAGAAGGCATCGCCGCGCACTTTGGCAATCAGTCCGAATTGTTGTATTCTCGAAGAAATAATGTCGCGCTCCGCCATCTTGCTCCCGCAATCGACAGGTGCGACATTGCGCGGCGTGCCGGTGCGGCCCTACTGCGCGATTCTTAGTGTCGCCACGGTGAAGCTCGAGCCGCCGGAGGGAGCGAGGATGGGGTTGGCCTCGCCGATTTCATACGTTACGGATTTGTTGGGACCGATGATCTGATGCCCGATCATTGCAGTTCGGCCGTCTTGAAAGGCCGCGACGGATACAAATTCCGCAAAAGCGAGGTCGCCGCCGAAGAGCTGTCCGCCGCCGCCGCGCACCCACTGTAGCTTCCCATCCGGCGCGTAGCGTGCAACCCACCCGCCTTCGTTGTTTGCGGTGAGCGTGGTTTGGTTCGGATCGCCCGCGCCGAAGATTCCAGTCTCCGCATTATTTAGAATTCCGCAGAGCGCGAACGAGCCGTCGGCGAATCCGGCGAGGCGGTTGCCGGGCTTTCCTTGTAAGAGGTCGCCCGCGGCCTTTCGCGCGTAAACGAGCTTGCCGGCGCCGTCGTAGCGCGCGATGAAGATCGTCACCTCATTGTTAGCAATCGCGAGCGTCGTTTCATTGGGATCGCCTTGCCCAAGGGTGATGTTGTCACCCGAGGGATTGTTGCTGCCGAGCACTCCCGCGACCGCTGTGGATCCGTCGCCGCACGCCGCGACCGATGCCTGTTCCGCAATGCCCGCGCCGGCGGCGTTCCGGGCCCACGCGAGCGTGCCGTCGGAATTGTAACGAGCGAAGAACATTAGCGATCCGGAGTTGATCACGGTATCGTTAGCTTCTCCCGCGCCGAGCTCGATGGCGCTCAATCGCTTCCCGGACACCGAAAAGGTACGATCGGGAAACGCGGAGATCGAGAGCGCATCGACGCCGCCCGCGACGACGGGGACGATCGTCTTCACGAAACCCACGGATCCGTCGTTCTCGAATCGCGCGAGGAACACTTGGGACGAACTTCCCGGCGCGTTGAGCATAGCCTCGGACGGCTGGCCAGAGTTTATTTTAACGTTTCCGCTGAATTGACCGATGACAACGCACGCGGCCGCTTTGCCGGCACCGGGGTCGCTTGCGATCGCCGTCGCTCCTGGAACAGACAGCCCTTGGCTGGTCGCTATGTTCTCAATTTGCCGCGCCCACAAGAGCGCTCCGCCGGCGTCGTATCGCGCGACGAAGACCTCCGGCGCATTCTGATTCTGCGCTGGGAACACGAGCGTCGTCGCATCAGGCTTTCCGAAACTAAGAATGACCTGCGCGCCTTGCGCGCCCGTGGTTGTCTCGCCCGTGCAAACGATCGATCCGTCGTCAAGCGTCGCGACGTTCTCCATGAACGTGATCCCGACGGATCCTCCGCCGATGCTCGTGCTCGTGCCGCGGGCCCATGCCAACGTTCCGTCGGCGTTGTACCGCGCAAGGTAGCCTTCGAATAGATTGATGCCTGTGACTTGAAACGTCGTCTCGGTGGGCTCGCCTTTGCCGAGCGTGATGGAATTCGCGCCACCGTTCACTTCAAAAGTGCCCGTCACGACGTATGAGCCGTCGGGAAAAGTAGCAATCGCACGACCGAATCCGCTGGCGTCGCCTGAGCTGCCGGCGAAACCGTTGCCCGCGGGCGGACCGCCGCCCACCGGCGTTTTCAGCGTGATGTTGGGCGAGGTCGCCTTTACCGAGTGCTTGCCGTCGCTCGTGCGCGCCTCGACGTGATAATCGTCCGCCGCGAATCCCGCCGTATTCCACAGAACCGTATGCTCGACGCCGTCGGCCTCGGGCACGCCTTTCGCGAGCGAAGTTTTCTTTCCGTTGCTCGACACAATGGTAATATCCGTTTTCGCGACGACGAGGTCCTCGCTATCGATATATTTGATCGTCACGACACCGCCGATCGTGGCCGTTTGCACGTCGTTGGGTTCGGTGATTTGAACCGACGGCGGATGCGCGATCGCGGCGCCCCCGGCAAAGTGGGAGCCGCCACCCCCGCAGTTGCACCCGGGGAGGAAAGAGGACGAAATTAACAAAAATAGGGAACGCAGGGTCGTGGTGGGTTTTCGCATGGCTTGAGGCGTGGGGGAGAGTTGGCCGCGGATCGCAGGCGCACTACCCCAACGCGGAGAACGCGCGTTTTTTTTTCGAAATTCCAAGCGACCCTCCCGAAAACCAGCGCATCCCGGAGCATGTTATGATCTTGGAGGCAATGCCCGACCTCTCACAGACCACAATCCTGTTAAGGCGGCTCCGCGCGGGCGACTCATCCGCTGGGGAACAGCTCACGCCGATCGTGTTTCAAGAATTGAATCGGCTCGCGCACGCCGTGATGCTCGACGAGCGAAAAATGCACACCCTTGCGCCGACGGAACTGATGCATGAGGCCTGGATTCGCCTCATGGGACCGGGAAATCTCGATTGGCAGGACCGAGCTCATTTCATTCGCATCGCCGCGCATGCGATGCGCCAGGTGCTCGTCGACCACGCGCGCGCCAAAAAAGCGCAGAAACGCGGCGGCGGCTCGCGGCCGCTGTCGCTCGACTCCTCATTCGCCGCCGCGGCGGCTGACCCGGGACACGTGCTCGACCTACATGAAGCGATTGGCGACCTCTCCCGCGAGGACGCCGTGCTCGGTCAAATTGTTGAATTGCGTTTTTTCGCGGGCCTGACGCTCGAGGAGACTGCCCGCGTCATGAATCTAACAACTCAACAGGTTTACCGGAGTTGGGTGTTCGCGCGCGGTTGGCTCCAGCGGCGCATCGATTCAACGCCGCGGACGTAGGAATCCTGAAGATCCTTTGAGAGGTCCGGATTATTTGGTCCGCGCGAGGGCACCTTTGATTTCGTCGTATGCGCCGAAAAACATATCTGCTTTTTCCCTGTCCTTCACTTTTCGCAACTCCGCCTCCTCAGGCTCGTAGAGTGCGCGTTCGCCGAGCCGCACCCACGCCAAAATACGCAAGGCGCGAGCCGTCAGATTGGGCGACATTTGAAGACTTTCATTGAAGAAATCCGCGGCGGCGCGCCATTCGCCGAGGCGAAGTTCCGCGGCGCCGGCGGCGCGCAACGCGATTTCCCGAAGCTCTGGATTGCGCATCGCCGCTTTGCAAGATTCGCGCGCCTTTAGAAGCGACTCGCGGCCCGCGGAGGCGTCGCTGCAGACGAGCCACGCCTCGCAGATTTGATCATACAAATCCCCAGGAGGCTGCAGGTCCTCGGCGTCGGGTGCGCGAACGACTCTCACCGTCTCATCGTCGGAGGAAGTCGCGAGCGACCGCCCGTCTCGGCTGAACTCGACCCCCCATACGGTGTGCGAATGGTCTGTCATAATCGCGACTCCGGCGCGGCGGCGCACGTCCCAAAGGCGAACGCTTCGATCGATCGATCCGGAGACGAGGCGCGTCCCGTCGGGGCTGAATACTAAGCATCGGACGGCCAGCGTGTGCCCGTTCAAGTCGCCCTCGAACGATTTATTGTAAATATTCCAAATCCGAATCCGACCGTCCACGAGACCGACCGCAATGGACTTGGAATCGGCGCTCACGGCGAGCGCGCCGATCGCCCCGCCCGCAGCGAATGACTGCGGCGGCGCGGATGCGCGGCCGGACGCGTCATTTTGATAGATCGCACACGTTCCGCCGCCGTCACCCGCCGCCGTCACCCCGCCGTCGCGCGACGATGCCAGTGCGACGATCGCGCTTTTCCGAGAATCGCGCTGCACGGCATTCAACGACTCGGAGTCCACGAAAGTTACGAATCCCTCGGAGGTACCCTCGGCGAAGCACGCCGATTGCCCGTTCCAGCATGCGCAGGAAACTGATTTTTCCCCTGTGTTCCCTGACTTGCCCGGCGCTCCCGTCGCGCTCTCGAAGAACTGTGCCGTGCCGTCGGTCGAGACTAGCAGCGTCCTCGCGCCGTCCGCGGAAATCCCTCCACCGATAAATCGGCGCCCTCCCGATTTGTATTGTAATTTCATTCCCGAGCCGTCGATCCATGACATGCGGGCGGTCCCGGTTCTCAAAGTTAACAAACGGCTCGCGTCGGGATTGAATCTCAAGAAGATTCCGCCGTGCCCAGCTTCTCGCACGACCGTCACGTCTTCGGACGACGGGTCCCATATTTTAATTCTGCCGATGAAATCGCCTGACACCAGGCGCGAGCCGTCGGGCGAATACGAAACGACATTGATGTCCGCAATGTGGCCCGGAAGCGCCCGCGGGGGGTCGTTGGTCGTCAGATCCCAAACGCGAACGACGCGATCCAAGCCGCCGCTCGCCAGGTGGTTGCCGCTCCGATCGAAGCTAATGGAGACGACGACCGCGCGGTTTCCGACCAACGTGTCGCGTTGCTTACGCTGCTCCACATCCCAGGTCTTGACGGCGTGGTCGTAGCCCGCCGATGCAATGAGCTTACCGTCGCGTCGAAAAGCGACCTGGCCCACGAAGGACTCGTGCGCCTTGGTCGACCAGACCAGCTTTCCTGACGCCAAATCCCACAAATAAAGAAAGCCGCTGTAGCTTCCTCCCGCGAGAAGCGTGAAATCGGCGTTCGCGCAGATGGTTGGGACGCGGTCTTTGACGGCCTCCAGCTCTGAAACCTTTTTCCAATCCGCCGTTTTCCAAACAATTACTTTTTTATCTTTGCCGCTGGATACGAGGAACCGTCCGTCGTAGCTGAAGGCAAGGCTCTCAACCCCGACGTCGTGCGCATGAAACTCGCCGATTTTCAGCGGAGGGTCCCCGTCGAAAATAACAATATTGCCGGAGTCGAAACCCGCCGCGAGCTTCCCTCCGAGCGGATCGATCGCCATGTCGATCAGGCCCGTCACGAAATCGGCGAACTGTCGAATTCGCGCGCCATCGCTCGCGCGCCTTTGCTCGAGCCGGCCGTCGCGGGTTGAAATATACAAATACGGGAGTGTTGGGTGCCACACCGCGCCCGAGATGCGCCGCCCGTCGACGGGGCGCGTGTAAAGCGCGCGGTCGAGCTGGCTGAAGAGATGGCGCCATTCGAATCCGCGCAGCTCCTCGCTGCATTGGTCGAGGCGTGCGCGCGCGTCGATCACGTTTTGGTCGCGCAGCGCGCCGGCCGCCACCGCGATGTTGGCCGCGTAGGCGCTCAGTCGGTAGGCCTCGCCACGCGCGACCGCGTCACGCTTCGAATCGATCGCCCAAAACGCGAAGAAAATACTAACGATCGAGGCCGTGACGAGCGTCGCCACGACGGTCATCGCCGACAGGACGAGGAGTTTGTTTCGCCGCGCGAAGGCTCGGATTTGATAGGCAACTCCGGGAAGCTGCGCGACCACCGGCTCGCCGCGAAGGAAGCGTTCCACGTCGTCCGAAAGCGCGTTCGCGGCGTTGTAACGCCGGGCGCGATCGGGCTCCAGCGACTTGCAGACGATGGAGTCGAGCTCGACTGGAATGCTGCGCACGCGCCCACTCGCCCGGGGAGGCGCGCGCGATTCGATCGAGCGCGCGGCCTCGGCGAAGTTGGCATGTGAGATCTCGTGCGGCAGCTCCCCAGTTAACATTTGGAAAAGAATGACGCCGAGCGCGTAAACGTCGCTACGAGTTTCGAGACCATCGCTTTTGCCTGCGATCTGTTCGGGCGCCATGTACGGGAGCGTGCCGAGCAGCGATCCGGCACCTGTGTCCAGGCTGTCGTGAAGTTTCCGCCCGGAGGCGTTTATTAGCCTCGCGACGCCGAAATCGATAATTTTCAAATGCCCCTCCGCGTCCACAAGCACGTTTGCTGGCTTGAGGTCGCGATGAATCACGCCGCGTTCGTGCCCGTGCTGGACCGCCTGGCACAATGTAACAAAAAGCCGGAGGCCGTCCTCGCGGGGGATCGAACTTGCGGCCTCGACCACCGTGCGGGCGTTCTGGACGTACTCCATCGCGTACCACGGGACGCGGTCGCCGTTTCCGGCCGTCTCGAAGACGCCGCTCGCGTACACCTGCGCGATGTTCGGGTGGTGGAGTTTTGCAAGAATCTCCGCTTCATAACGAAAGCGTCGCACCGTGTCGGTAGACGCGAGCCCAAACCGGAGCGCCTTGATCGCTACGCGCCGGAGCGGTTCCTCCTGTTCGGCCTCCCACACCGTGCCCATGCCGCCGCTCGCGATCCGTCGAATCAACCGATAGCCCCCGATGTGCGTGTCTGCGTCAGGCTCGTCGGCAAGCCCCGTCAGCATCGACGCGAAAAATCCTCGGCCGCGTACCTCGGGCCCCGCAGGCTCCCGGTCCGTCACCTCGAGAATCGCGTCGACCTCCGCGCGCAGCGTTGTGTTTGCGCCGCACTCGCGGTCGACATAATTTTTCCGCTCCTCACCCGCCAGCTCGCACGCGCCCTCGACAATGCGGCGGAGTTGTCGGAATTGGCTCATGGGAGGGTGCAAGGGCGGTGCTGCATCTTACGTCGCGTGGTCATTTCCGTCTCGGGCACACGCGGGTGATACCACGAATCTGGCCATACATCGTTCCGCAATCTGTATCGTTGCATAAACGGCCAAAAACGTTCTACTGCGGCGGCGAGAATTAACTAAACCCACACGTCTGATAACAAATAATTCTCATTTGGGCCTGACCAGTAAAGTGAAGAGGGTCATGCCCCGTGATGACATAAAAATTCCAACATCCATGGCGGCTCAACTTTCCCTGGGCAGGTCAAAGTCCTCGTCTTTATTGGAGCGGGCGACCAGGTTCGAACTGGCGACATTCAGCTTGGGAACTGGGTCAAGGGGGGAGGAGCCGACTTGGGACACGATCGGACAATTTGGGACAACTGAGGACAAGACAACGAGTTAGCGGAATGATTCCAAAAAGCAACTCTCTAGCACTTGGACTCCAAAGGACCGCTCCGGACCGAATTGATGGCGCTAAGTTGGCACCCGTAACATTCAGGCTAGTTGGCTGAATGTCATTGCCCGCGTTCGGAACCAGAGACAAAGATCGACCTTCTCGGCACGGCACCGCCCGGCGAACCTAACTCCCATTTCTTGATATATTAGGCGTGTTTTACCTACTCGCTTCGCCGTACCTCCACAGCCACGTTGTCGTTCTGTCGAACGAGGATCCGGGGGGCACTGCCCCTTGCCACAAGGTTATCAAAACAACTAGTTACAATCGGCAACTGGAGTAATGATGATCCCGTACATCGTCGCTTCCTCCATCTTACTAGTATACTTGCTCGGCTGTGCAGTTGCACGGTCGCGAAGACTCGCTTTTGCTGTTCGGACGGTTGCTGCGGACCTTCCGATGATGGGATTCCATGAGCCGCATGAACAGGTTGCAGACGTATTGAACCGAACCGCCAAGGTTGACGCGCTCATCAAGGACGGAAGCAACAAAGTCCGTCTCGCGACGCCACACAACTATCCCGATCGACAACCTTGGGATACACCAAGCGTGTTGACCTCCGCAATAACTTCGAGAATGGAGACTCAGATGAAAGATCTCTTCGTCGGAGGCGCGGATGCATCGTTGTATGGGACGTTGATTGTGACGGACATTGATCTGTCGTCCTTGTGGCAAAAGGCCGGGGCCTATCTACAGGAGCATCCCGATGCAATGCTCAAGGCCGGTATGGACCTAACCCACGTCATCTTGAGTCCTACACCTGAGCACAGCGCTAGGGTGATAGAACATATTGGAGAAGTTCTGAATATGCCCGATCCTGATATCGGCATTGACGAGATTGGCGCCGTCGATGCTGCGGACGCAGGCGGTGAAATTGTCGAGCCCGACATTGGCGTTCCAATTCCAATATTCACGATGCTTCGCTCTAGCCTTCGCATGTGGAAGGCGTTGGATGGAGGGCACGCAACGTGGGCCGATGCGTTCGCAAACGTAGCATTGGATGTGCTGGGCACAGGCGGAGGAGCTCTTTTGGGCGCTACAATTGGAGGCGCCGTGGCTGGGCCGATAGGGGCGTTCGCAGGCGCCATCATTTTCGCAATCGTTGGGCGAATTGGCACAAATCAGCTAAAGTATCAGACGCTGAAGGACGCGATCCAGGCCTATCGGGCTAAGCTTGACACTGTCAACGGGCAGCGGTCCACGTTCGTATTCAATACATACGATACCTGCTCGACGCGGAGCCATGTCGTACATGATCAATACACCGCCGAGTACAATGACGGTTTCACGCCATCTAGCGGTACCGCCACATTCTTGGCGCTCGTGAAACCCACGCGACAAGCATTGTTGGCGGAGTACGTTTCCATACGAGTTGCAATCGATCAGCGAGTCAATGAAGCATTGCTGAGCCACCGAGATCGCTGGTACCACTTTCTAACGTTCTGTAATATCCGCCGTTCCCTTCGTCAACGGCTACGGGACATGGCTAGCAATGAGCGTGCGAAAATCCGTGCGTTGGAAGAGGTAATAGAGGGACAAGAATCCGCCCTTCTACTTATTGAGGCCATCCGCCGTAGTCCATCACTGAGGAATGGTTGTTTCACAGAAGCTGTGAAAACGTTGAGAAACGAGGTCGATCAATATCTGGTTCAGCACGTCGCCCAATTTCAGCAATGGATTCGAGGGGCAGCCGCCACCCGCGCTGCTTTGGCCACTGAGTTGGCTAAGTACCTCCACGAGCGGTATGCAGAGTACGACAAACTTGCGAGTGAATGGAGGCGACAGCTCGAACCCTACGAGGCGTCAGTAAGGACAGAAGCAGGACGCTTGGGGCTTAATTTGTGATTAAGTTTAACATTGGACATAAAAATTTTTCCAGGGCGGATCACGATCGACGTCAACGCCGATAGGTGTCTTCGCGTCTTAAGCGGCAGTGTTTGAGAAACACAACCTGCCCGTCAATGTCATAAAGAAAACGGAATCGCCCAACGCGGAAGCGGTATTGGCCTTCGCCACTTGGCACGTTCTCCAGCTTTAGGATGTCGTGCTGGCGCGTTCGTCCAAAGGGATCGACGCCGAGCGCCGTAACCGCGCGCGTGAACGCCGCTTCGAACCCTTGCTGTCGTTCCAAAGATCGTGCGTCCCGTTCAAACCGTGCGGTTGTCCGGACGGAGAAGGCCGAAGTCATGCCCGCCGACGTCGGACCGGCTTGCGGGCTGACCGGGCGCGGATCTCAGCAATGAACTCTTCAGCCGAGCGCGTCTTTCCTGCCTTGATGTCACGGTTACTCTCGGCGATGGCTTCGCGCACCTTCGGGTCGCGGGCCTCGAGGTAGTCCTCGAATTCGTCGATGTCCATTAGGCCGGCGATAGGGATGCCGTCCTTCTCGAGGATCACGTACTCCTTGTTGAGGTGGACGCGCTTCACGACGGCGCCGAGGTTGACGCGGGCCTTTGTGAGCGGGAGACGAGTGGGAATTGAATGCATGGAAGCCCTAATTGATGAACATTGATCAATGTACATCAATTAGGGGCTCGCGTCAAGCAGTTTCAGCCTGCTCAACACCAAAGTGTCGATGATAACGATGATTAGTTGAGATCGTAACTAATGCGTAAAGTTCCTGCCTTCTGGCGAACCTTCTTTACTGATACAGAGACGAGTACGCCGAGGTACGAAACATGTGTGCCGCCGCACGGAATCGCGGAATACGAGCCGATGCGTATCGCGCGAGTTGTGTACGGATCGCCTTCGACGGCGACCAGGAGATTGGCGTCGATGGCGGTGGCAAGATCGACGGCCAGCTCGGCCTCAATCCTTGCCGGGTCGATCGGCGCGCCGGCAAGATTGAACTCGACCCGCGCTTCCCCGGGCCAGTGGTGAGCCCCGTAAGCTCGAACTGGCGAAAATCGCTGCTCGACTATCGTGGCGATTAAGTGCCCCGCTGTATGAAGCGTTGAATTCATTTTCCTCCACACGGGGTCAACACATAGGTCAACCTCGTCACCCACGTGCAGTGAAGGAGGGTCCTCAACGAGGTGGAGGACGTTTCCACCGTCCCCATGCATCACATGGGTGACCGTCGCGCCTCCGATAGTTCCCCGATCCGATTTCTGGCCACCGCCTTGCGGATGGAATGGGCTGCGATCAACACTGACCCAACTGCGACCGTCGGGCTGCAAACCCATGTCCATTACACGGGCAGTCATCTGAAGTATATTTGAATCTATTAGATAAATTTTTGTAGTGCTCATTGAGGTGCCGTTGTAGGGTTGCGGCCGACGGTGATTGTTAATCACCGTCGGCCTAGTCTCAAAACTATTGGTAATAAAAGAGCCGTTCGCTCGCCTCGAATCGGACAACGAAGAGTGCCGCCGTAACCCGCGGGCCGCCGATTGAGTCCGCCACCGAATGAATGTTATTCGCATCAAAAATCAGGACATCGCCAATGTTCGGTTGCACGATGACGTCGGGTACTGAGAGCGCCTCGCGACGGACTCCGTAACTTCCCGGAATTCGAATCGCTTCATAAGTCTCTTCATCCGGTTTTGATCCCCAGATCGCGAGCTCGCCGCCAACCGGAGGAACTTGGAGGTAGACATTAATTGCGAGCTGGGCCTTAACATTAGGATCGAACCGTCCTGCGGGTGCGTCCCACTCCAACCTGTCAACATGTGGATCGGCGCCTTTTCCGTAGAAAACACGGGCGAGACCGACAAATGCCGCTCGCCCTGCGCGGTCCCGGAGCAAAGACGCGCCACCCGGCCAAGTTTCATCCAGATCCAGACGAATGCGATCAATTGGAGAAAGCTGCGGGGCGAACGCGGAACGAATCTCTGCGATCCAATGATGAGCTTCGTCCCAGTACCGACTCTCGGCGATCGGATCGCCAACAGTGTCGTAAAAAGCCGATCCAATTTTCCCGATGTCGGGCGCCTTTGCATACCGGTCGAGTTCGCGATGCCCGAGAATTCGCTCGGCGAATGACGTCGCGACTTCTGATGTATAATAGTTACCAACTCGTGCGACGAGCGTCTCGCCGCCGAGTACATGCGCAATTCCGTCAGCGAGTGTGCCGACGTTGGCGAGCGGGTGAGCTTCTAGAAGCGCGTCCGATCGCTTGGAAAGAGAAAGCATCGAGGCTACTCCTCGAGGTCCCCGCGTTCATTCGCATCCACCGGGCCTTGACAGGGAACAATGGCGTGCTAATGTGCGACGGAGCCCTCAGATAGCAAGTTTTGTGCCGTCGTTCTGCCTTCGAAAACAGCGACGGCATCGAATCGTCCGTTTGGGGGCTCACTTTTTCCCGCCGCCCCATGGCGGTTTTTTGTCTGCGCGCCATCCCGACACGCGGTTAGCGGCAGGGCCATCACGGTCGCCTCTTGCGACCATTCGACGCAGTCACCTCCAGAATTCGGGACCGGGGACATTAGGAATCACCGTGCGCGTCCGCTCTATCGAGAAGACGCGCAAAATGCCGCCCCATAATGGCGCCATAATGCGACGGATGTCAAGCGGCTACATCCGACCATTCGAGGCTAGATCCGACCATATTAAAGGACATCGTCTCGTTCAGCGCTCCGTTGATCTTTGATGAGCTGGGACTTGATCGCCCGCATCAAACTCACTAGCATTTCGCCGAACCCCACAGTCGGCATGAAACCGTCTTCGAGTCGAATCCCGCGATGAAAACCACAAAGAAGAGCGCTCCGCCCGCCAACGGATCCGAACAGCGCGCTGAGACCGAGCAAGCCGCTTCCAAGCTTGCTTTCTTAGAAAAAATCCGCAACTACGGTGGCCAAGTGAGAGCCTGTGCGGACGCGAGGGTGTCGACGAGCACAATCCGTCCGCTCTTGAGAGGAGGACGCCGAACGACGGCGGGGCAGAAGATTCCGAGAGACAATGTTAAGATAATCCAGTCCATTATCCGCCTCGCACACACAATCGGATTTCCATGCGAAATTCAAGAGCTTAAAAGTCTTTGCATTGCATTCGGAATTGAGTTGCCGAACGACGTCGGCCGGATTATGGCGACTGAAATTCAGGAGCTAGGCGCGCCGCGTGGTATCGACGACGTCATAACTCAGTCGATCCGAAGGTCGGGTTCCGTCAATCCGGATCCCAATGCGATTGGATCAGTTCGACTCGGGGTTATTCGATGGTTTCCATTTTGTTCGCCTGATGGAAATCCCGACAGCTCCTTGGCAGGAGAGTTTATTACAAATCTCTTTTCGATAGCGTTTCCAAAATCTGACATCAGCAGAGTAGAAGCGTTCGGTATGACTGAAGCGATTCGTGCGCTTCTTGCACCGGACGTGAGAATTCACGCGGTATTCGGTTTACTGAAGAACGCTGCGAGAATTGGTGCGGGAATCACATTTATTGATATTCCAGGACTTTTTGGTCATTTGGGAATGTTGGTTCCAAAAGCTAATAATTCAACGAAATCCATTACGTGGGATACAATCGTCGACACATTCGGAAATGTTGAACGACCAGCAGCAGTAGCCTTGTGCGATGAGGTTGGGCACACCTTTTTGGTGGGTAATTGCCGCTATGAACTCGTCGCTAAACGGAACACTCGAGGTGGTTCACTGAGAATAATCAATAGTTATGAAGAAAAAGTCATTGCAAAAGAGTTGTCGTCGCTTCGTGCTGAACTCTATCCGGGCAGTGTGGTCTTCGTGGCGGAATCGTCTTTTTGTAAGAAAGTCAAAGTTTCGCTTGATGCGTTAGGTGACAATAATTTTGAGTGCATAGATTATGAGGCCGACACAACACCACGATTCCCTTGCGGTATCGCCATTAGATGCGATGCGACAGCACTGGAAGCCCGCCTTCGATTTGCACTGCATTCCGAAATGTTTCGGAACACAAAAAGACGAACTGCGATGTGGTATCTTCGGTTGTTCTACGAGTTAAAACAAGTCATAGACCGCTACAAAAATGAGAAAGATGAGAATGATGACAAAGATAAGAACGATAAGAATGGCGACGAAGTGTTCAATACCAGGAACTTAATAATCCCGCCATTTTTTCTTAATGAGGCCGAAACTGAACGTGACAAGATATTGGTTCGTGAGCTGATAAAAACTATCGACGAATTAGTTAGGGACGACAAGAACTTTAGTGAACGGCTTCCAAAGTATTGGGATTCAATCCGGCCTTCGCCTGAAGCGACGGAAATCCAACATATCCAAACTTCCAATTCACCGTCCAAGTCTAAGTGAACAGAACACTAATAATGAGACATCAATACCGAACACTACTCTTGAGTGCATTGATTTCTTTGAGCTTCGCCGCATGCGGCTCTTCGGATCAACCAGAATCGCGATCCTCCGTGACCGACAAGCTGCGCGCCAACAAGCGGCTGAAGGCGGGATTTGTAATCTACCCGCCATTTGTTACACGAGATCCCCAAAGCGGAAAGCTGGGCGGCTATTTCATTGACCTCGCGAGCGAAATAGCTCGTCAGGGAGAATTCACGATCGACTACGAAGAGGCGAAATGGGGAACGATGGTCGCTGGCCTCACATCACAACGATACGATCTTGTCGTCAGCGGCGTATTTCCAACGCTAGTGCGGTCCTATGAGGTCGCATTCGCACGACCGATCATGTATGTCGGTCTCTCGGGCGTTGTTCCCACCTCCGATACGCGTAATTGGAAGGTCGAAGACCTTCGCGCCCCGAATCTGCGAATCGCAGTTATCAATGGTGAAGTTGGGCACGAGTGGGTCCGCAAGTTTCTGCCAGACGTGCGACCCATTGTCCTCGATACAGCTGACATTAGCCGTGCGTCCGCCGAGGTGCAATACGGACGCGCCGACATTGCGCTCACGGAGGGCATTACGTGTGTACAATTCTCCGAAGCTAACAAACAAGTACGTGCCGTGTTTGTTGACAATCCTCTCCAGGTGTTCGGATGTACGTTCATGATGAGACGCGGCGATCCTGATTGGCAGAACTTTATCAATACGGGAATCGATCTCGCGGAATCGTCCGGTGTTATTCAACAATTGGAGCAAAAATACAAAATCCGCCATGACGCCTGGCTATCCCGGTCTCTTCCCTGGAAGTAGGCGTGTCCACGTTCGACTTCCTCAAGTCATGGTTGCCATTTGTCCTTCGAGGGATGGCGATAAGCGTCCTCGTGACTGTTATCGCTTGTTTGGTCGGGACGGTGTGTGGCGCTGTCCTCGGCTGGGTGCGATACCGCTGTTCGGACCGCGGCCGTCTTATGCGCATTGTCACTGACGGATTACCTTCCATATTCAAGTCTATTCCAATATTAGTCATGTTGGTTTGGATGCATTATGCTGTTCCTGTCTTGACTGGCATTGAGTTGTCCCCGATGTGGAGCACAATTATTATCTTGGGGCTCTCGGTTACGGTGTCGTCCTCTGAGATCATTCGTGCCGGTATCGTATCAATTCCGAGAGGTGAGTTCGATGCCGCATACTCGCTCGGTGTCGGTAGGCGTATTGTTGCGCTAGAAATCGGATTGCCATTAGCGTTCCGTGCCTCGTTTAGCGGATTGTTATTGCTTTATATTGACACTTTGAAGCTCTCAACTCTTGGTTCAATTATAGCTCTTCCTGAGGCATTGCATTCTACTGACGTTCTCATTCAACACACGTACATCGTAGTGCCAAGCTATACGCTCTTGGCGATCATCTTCATTTTGGTCGTGCTCCCCCTAAACTGGGGTGCGGCCCTGATTGGCGAGAAGATCGCCATAAGGCGCTGACCCATGGAAGGCCAATCGTCCGTGTTGCTTTCCGCCGAGCAAATCCGCGGGACGGTCGGGGCTTTTTCGGTCGGCCCGATCGACCTACAGCTTTCTGTTGGAGAGCGCCTTGGCGTTGTCGGTCCGAGCGGAAGCGGTAAGACTACTCTATTGCGATTACTAAGCTTGTTTGTCTTGCCCGAGAATGGGCGACTGATAGCTAATTCTTTTGTTTTTGACTTTCGAGATCGAAAACCCAGTGAGGGGGAGATTTGCACTTACCGTCGCGTGGTGTCAATTGTTAGTCAACAGACACACTTATGGCCGCATTTTACGATCCTCGAAAACGTCGAGTTTGGCATCAAACACGTCACCGATCTGTCGAAGCGAGGCCGGCGCGAGAAGGCAATGAGCCTTCTTGAAGTTCTAGAGATTCCACACATCGCCGCTCGCAAACCGTGGCAAGTATCGGGGGGCGAGGCGCGACGAGCCGCGGTTGCCCGGTCTCTTGCTGTTGAGCCGAAGGTTATGCTACTCGACGAAGTCGAGACTGGACTGGATCGTGACAACGCAATACGCCAGATGAACCTCATCACGCGCGTGTGCAATCGCGCCGGCGCTAGTATTGTTATTGTTACCCACAACCCGTGGCTCCTGCAGTCATTCACCGACCGCATCATAGAGCTTCGCAATGGCACCATCTTTACGAGAAGTTCGACGGCCGACTTCTTCTCGGAACGGCATGACATGCATGATAATCTATTAAATACTATCTGAGGCGATAACGTGGCAAGAGCAAGAATGCGAACGGCGACGCAACTGATGTCGCTTTATAAAGACCGCTACCGGCCTAAGGGAGGTCGCGTGCACTGGGATAATTGGATTCACGACGCGAGGCTGCGCGCGATCGAACAGCAACCATGGCAGACCTTAGAGGTGATGCGACCGGAGAAACTGTTCGCAATCCTCGATTCAATGGCTGAACCCTCCTATCAAGAGGTCCTTACATCGTCATTTATTTCGGATTATTTTCTATCAAGGGGTTTCCAGATTCGACCTGAGTCAGGACAAGATCGATACCAAACCGAAGTAATTGTTGGTTCGTCTTCCGCCGCTCAGATTGCTATTCGTTGCGACCTTGACGCAGTCAGCCAGGGCAAGGGAGCATACGCGCACAATTGCGGCCATTCTATCAACATGGCCTCACTCTTGACGCTTGCGACGCGACCATCCATTGCAAGTCAGTCCAATGCGCTGGCGTTCATCTTTCAACCGGCGGAGGAGGGTCCCGGGCGCGCCGAGGATGGATATCGAAACCCTGTTGGTATGGGCGGAGGCCAATACCTAAGATCGAAGGGCGTGTATGCCCGCGTACGTAGTCTTGTATCTTGTCATATTGATACATCCCTGAAACCTGACGAGGTCAGGATTACTCCTGGCGAGGCAACGGCAATGGCAAACCGCTTTGTTCGGACCTTCAACGGAAAGGTCGCGCATGCGGCCCAGCCGTGGTTCGGGAAGAATCCAATAGATGGCGTCTCTCACCTGCTGAGCGTGTTTGAATTACTAAATAAACGGCTTGGCTCACTCGCTCCTCCACAATTCGGGCTGGTCACTCCAACAAAGATCATGGTCGCAGACGGGGACCTTAACTCGTTGCCTAGATGGGCCCGGGTTGAGGGTATAACTAGAACAGTTGGCGATGCGGCTTACGACGTACTAATGTCCGTTACTAGTAGCGAGGGCGCCGAGATCGAACTTGAAGCGCCTCCTGTTTGGAATGATCCCCATCTTGCTCGTGTTGCTTCCAATGTTGCGGAAGGCCTTGGTCTGCGTATTGAAGCACGACCGGCCCGCTTTCGAGATGAAACCGCTTGGGCAGGACCGATTCGGGCTCGTGGGACACCCGCGAGTAAGTATCCTAAAGGTTGCCGAAACGTACTCCATTTCTTCGTGTCCGGAGGACGAAATTCTGGCGCACTTCACAGTGACACGTTTAAACCAAGTGTGGCGCCGACGATCCACACACAAGTGTCGATGGTTGAAGGTATCATAGAACGACAAAACACTTAGAAGTGATAGCAGAATGCACTTGTTAGTATCCAATACTAGGAGTCGAGAGTCGGTTGTGTCATCACCGACGGGGTAGGAGGCCCCGCTGTCGCACCGGGCGCGGGACATCTATGTGCTCAAGGGGATCAAGGACTCAAATGACCCGGTAGGGGCACATCAATCCCGTGCAGCGCGCACCCTGTCCGAGAACGGGAGCCAGAAGCCGGATATGTCCGGATGAAATCGTTAACCGGACAAATCGGTCAAGATGCTGCTATTTTGCGTCCGGACCAAGGCACTCATTTCCGCGCTCGACGCTCTAACTCCATAGTTCGCAGGGATGTGCGCTTGGAGGGACACCGCGTCCATCGCAAGCGTTTATACATGCACGAAGTCTCAATTGAACAGCAGCCGCGAACTTCTTACTGTTATCCTCCATGAAACAGCCACGCGCTTCCAAGAATCTTAAGAAAATCCCCGCGTTTATTGAAGGCCTGAAGGCGACAGAAGTCGTCGATGTTGCGATCGAAGACATCTCTCGCGACGACACTTACCAATACCGCCTCAGCGCCGTGACCGGCGACCTCAAGGATTCCCTACTCCGCGAGGGGCAGCGCGAGCCTGTCGATCTTGTTGGCTCCAAGCCTTACAAGATTGTCGACGGCTTTCGCCGTGTCGAGGCGACCCGCCAAATCGGATGGAAGACGGTCAAAGCCTTCGTTCACCACCGGATGAGCGCGGACGAGGCACAACGTCTTGCGTTCCTCAAGAACGTGGTTCGGAAGAACCTCTCTCCCCTCGACAAGGCGAATGCGATCCGACAGGCTAAGAAGCGTGGCAATTCGCTGGACCAACTTGCCAAAGACTTCGGCATATCGGTTAAACAAGTCCGCCGCTATGAGGGCCTCCTCGACCTTTCCTCTGAGCTACAACGACTCGTGGACAAGGGACACATACCGATGTCGCACGCCATCATGCTACATGATTACGGCGTCCGCAACGTCGAGAAGTGGGCCGAGATCATTAAAGAAAAGAAGCTCACCCGCCTCCAGCTCAAGCGTGAACTCCGGAAGGCTACGGGTGTGAAGCCCGTCGGACGAAAGAAGAACTATGTAAAGCTCGACCGCACAAGTGTCCGGCTCTACCCGTTCGCAATGAGCAAGGAAACCCCGCGCGAGGAGCGAGAGAACGTTGCGAAGATGCTCGAGGAGGCGGCGGACGCACTACGGGGGTGGTAGGCGACAGTCTTTCGTTCCATTGACGATTATCGACTCTCCGGAACAGTTGGTGTTACAAAGTCATCTCGCATCCTGTACGCTGCCGAAGAGCCGGCCTCGACAAGTCCATCAAGAATTGTTAAGACCGCCACACGCAGATCGGGGTCCCTCTTAAGGCGAAGGGGTTCGCTATACACAAATCGCGTCAAAAGCGACTCAAGGCAGAACACTGTATTTCGTTCTGCGAGTAACTCCCGAACGTCGCCTGCGCGAAGCTTGCCCGCGACTACAATGAACGCTGATGGAAGGGACTGCCCACCGATCCCGTACAAGTAGCGAGAGTACACTTCAACTACTCTTGAATTAGCAGGCAGGCCCTCACACAGGCGATCAATGCGGTCTGCGAATCCATCGAGCTTCGGCCAATGCCGAATTCCCTCTTTCCACACACCAACGAGAAATATTGCGCGGAGCACTTCGGACGTTCCCCAATAGTCAGATCGTCCTACCCAACCTAATTCGCGCACGCGATCAGCAAGCCCTTGCCAGAGAGCCCAGAACGGAGTCTTGCCAACGATGGAGGACTCGGCGAAAAGCACGTCTACAAAGAATCTTGCAACCTCGCTCGGTCGATTTTTCACGCAAGTGAATAGTAGATCGCACACCTCGGAGGCCTCGGATTCGGGGAGCCGCAAAACGAAGCAAGCGAGCCTCTTTTCGCTCTCATATTCAAACTCATAGCTTCGTTCCCTCCTACGACCCCGCGGCGATCGCTCTTCGTTCCACCACGTGGCGATTTGATTAGCCAATTCCCTAAAAGCCGTCCGTGCAATAGGATCGTCGGGGACTCTGTCGAGCATCGTTAAGATTGTGCGACCGCCTTCTTCGCCGGGCCACGTGCTAAGATCTGGCAGCGCACACTCTTCTTCGTTAGGAGGCGTTCCACTAATGATGGCCTCTCGGATTTGAGGGACTACAATTCTGTCGCATTCCCATACCGACCTTTGTTCGCCGTGCGGCTTCTTGGCTTCAGCAGTGGCTAGCTCTGACACGAGCCTTGCCTTCAGCGCGAGTGATCCAAGGCATCGTTTCATAAACACGCGGTTTGTGCAGCCAAGGAATTGTCCGACGCCAGCCGCCGCGTAATTGACAACTTCTGTTGTGGCGTGAGTCAACGCTCTGGCCATGGCCATTAGCAATCGTCCGTCGAAAGCATCGATACCCAATTCACAACTTATTTTCGGTAGCAAATAGGCAGCGGGGCGAGAGGGGTCCAGTGGCGATCGGGCGACACGGTTGAAGTGATCATTGTTGTCGCATGCGCGCTCCACTTCTCTTATTAGCGTTTCAGTGCACCATCGACGTTCCTCGATCGTTAACTCCCTCCAGTAATCTCGCACGCACACCGCGGCAACGAATCCAGACCCTCCTATTCTAGGTTCCTGGAGCGCGGGTTCCTTCGCGACTTGTTGTTGCGCATCTTGAAGCATCGTCTTCCACGCGTCGCTACTACCGTCACCGCGCCATGCTCCAATACCCCAATTTAAGAGCCCGATCTCCGCAAGCTGCTGCGAGCGTTGCGGTTCATCGCGATCGAGCATTGTCTTAATATCTTGATCGATAGGGCCAGGGCCTACATAAATCCGATCCTCCTGCGGAGCCACTGACGTTCTGACTTCGCCGGACTGCGTGATGGTGGCTGTTTGTTCCACGCCTTTGGGAGCCGGCATCGGCTGAAACGTCCTGATGTCCATTCTGTGTAATACCAAGCGCCACAATCGGTCATCGTCCGTCTGCTCATCGAGTTTGGGCAGTGCGTTCTTGTGCACGTCCAGTACCGCCCATACCGAGCTTCGATGTTCGCCAAGCTGGAGCTTCAGCGTCAGGTGCTCCAGATCGACTCTCCTATGAGGCAACTGATCGGCAACGCTTCTCTCTGCTTGATAGAATTCGTCTTCGACGCGAACGCCAGGGAGACATTCATAGAGCCGGCCGGGAGAGTGCGACTCGCTTACCATTCTCCCTCGATCCATATAAAAGAATTCCTTGCACGTCATCAGCGCGATTCCAGCCGTCGGCGTTTTTTTCGGAAACGCGTTGCACGCACTCGCCACAACAGCGGAAATCATGACATTATTGCTGTCTCGGAGTAGCTTGAGCAACAGGGTGTCGAGGTACGGTGCTTCAGTCTTTCCCAATTCTAGTAACCATGCCTCCAAAGACATGAGTGCTGATTGGAGCACGTTCGGCCCAACAGACGTACCTCGGTAGAGGCACCACAAACGGCTGTTCGCCCATTGTGATATTTCTCCGGCGTTAGGCACTCGAAGTCGCGCGTGCATCGCAGGTTCGAGTTGAACGTATCCCGATGACTTCCGATCCCCGTACCATGTCGCTGCGTGATTGGCCAGTCGGACAATGAAGTCGATTCCCTTCTCGGGATGGAATCTTAAGAGCGGGAGGAACGGACCTCGGTGCGCAGAAGCAGGAAAGAAATCGCTATCGAGCATGGACTTGATACCGAAGAACGGTCCCATGTCCACGCCGTGGTCATCCGCCGCGGCTTCGTTGCGGTCATCTTCTGTGAGGAGGAATGCTCGCTGCGCGAGGTGGATCATGCCGTCGGGAAAATCTCTGCATGTAAATGTTCCGTCTATCCCTTGAAGGAGAAGGTCCGCGAAGTCCCATCCAACTCGGTCGTCCCTCTTCTGTGCGGACGCTCGCGCAAGGAGACCCAAGAACCCTTCAGAATCGGCTTTGGGAATCTTTAAGATGACGCGAAGCGTTGGTTTTTTTAGTTCATCTCGATACTCCTTGAGGTGTGGCAGCACGGTGAATGCGATCTTCGCAGCATCCTTGGCGCCTTCGGGATATGAAGCCCACCACGCCACACTCGATGCCCAGTCTTCGATCAATCCCACGAGCAGCGCGGCATCATCAGGTAGCAACTTCTCGCACTCTTCGCGCACAACCCGCAGAACAGCGACCCACGCTGATCCCTTGGGAACAAAAACTAACGATGCGACGTGCTCGGGCGATCGAATCCACGGCGGGGTTGTCCTACACGCTACGCGCAATAGGTGTATCACGCGGCGTAGCATGCTGTAGTTGTCACGCGCCAACATGGCACGATTGCGCTCAAGAAATCTCGCTGCAGACGTGGATCGAAGGGCACTAACGATCGTGTCATCACGAAACTGCTGTGGAATCTTGTCGTCCTGAATGACTGATGCCACAAACTGATCCGCAACAGTTACGTCACATTCTAACATTTCTCCCAGCCATTTTCGGTATGATCGCCGCAAGGCCGGAAGTGTGCCGATGTCACTCGCCAATCCTGGAGCCGCCCGTTCATTGGCGGCAAACCGCTGCTCAAGCCAGCGCACTATTGTCCAATCCTCCAGCATGTCGTGTGCGGGAGCGGCTAGTCTATTGTTGTTCTCTGGGGAAATTACGAGGCCGCGAGCTCGCAACGCGGCGAGGGCATCCGGATCAAGGCCATCGCAATGCGCAAACAGAGCAAGCGAACTGGCGCGCCGCAAAGCAACTTCCGTCATTGTGGTTTCCCGTCGATCGGGCAAGGCCCCGACGGCGTGCCCATCCTCACGCACGACGTCTTTCCAGAATCTTGCGCGGAAAGCTCGTTCGCCTTCCGGCAACGGCTGGTCCTGGGGCCACTTCATGCGAGCGGCCTTGTCGAGCAGGAATGGATTCCGGAGGAGCTTTTTGAGGAAGGAAGACTTCGTTGGCTGGGACAGTATTGGCAGAGCTGTTACAACTTCATCGAGTTCTGTTTCTGTTAATTCCGGAATAGTAACAATCGCGTAGGGTAGCGCGGCATGCGCAAGAAGCGAACTCTCGACTACTTCGAGCTGGTAGTCGCGACAGGTTAGAATGATCCGCCAACTCGCGTCATCTTTGACAAGCTGGAGTAGGTCCATGAAGCTATCGCGCACCTGCCTCTCGAGCAGTCGTTCCACGCTTTCAATTAGCAATACCTTTCTGCTTTGCGGTGCCAGAAGGCCGGCAAGTCCTGATCCATTTATCTTTATTTGTGCAGCCTGGAGCGTTTCGTCCAAGTGAGCTCGCGCAAACTCGTCCGCACGGAAGGAGAATGCAAAGTGGTCGCGCTCAAGGACCTGATAACTAGCCTTCGCGATGGCAGATTTACCAAAACCGGCTTGCCCCGCAACGAGGACTACGCGACTGCTTTCAAGCGCTTCCAGAACCTGAGCAACCAATTCTGCACGGGGAAGTGAGATCGTTCCGTCAATATCACTGCGAATGCCGGAGAGAATTGGAGCGGAGTGATCTCTCAACTCCTTCAGCGCGGCGTGCTCAGTAGGTCCTACTGTAGCGTGCCTTCTCCGAAGGATCTCGGGAAGCTTCTCGTATGAGAAGCTTCCCGCTGCCGGCATGCTAATGCCGGCAAGATCGACGAGGTTGAGCCAGGTTTCATGCGCGGCGCTAGACTTATCGTGGCTGTTCGCAGTGAACGCAAGTAGAGACTTAAGCTGAGATTCTGTTGCGGCGGTTGTAGTGTTGAGATCATAGCTCAGAACGCGGATGGCTCTCACAAACTGCAGAAATTCTTCATCTGTAATGACGCGGGCGGCGGTCTCTTCGACAATCTTGCGAATCTCCGACGCCTGCCGGCGCGACACGCTGTGCAGGAACCTGTCAGTCCCGAGCCGGCGTTGAAAATCAGCGGCACTCAGTGCCGCTTGGGCGCAATCGATAAGAGAATTGAAGTGCCTTAGAAGAGTGTCCGTCCCTCGCAACGTGATCACTGCGAGTCGATCACGTTCTGGATCGAATCGATCATGGGCATGAAAATCACTCCAAAAGCCCGAGAAGGCTTCACGACAGTCTTTGTCCTTGCTACTAATCGTGAACGAAATCTTTGATTGTCCTGCCAATTTGCGGACCTGGCCAGCCCCGTTCTTTGCAATGAGAAGCATATCGTCCGTCTTCCAGCCTAAGTGTTTAGTCTGAAAGTGAACCTCTTCCAGTTGGCAGTCGGTCAAGATCGGAGGAATTGCTTTAACTAGCAGTTGCGCTAAGAACGCGGCGTTGACGTGCTGCTCGAATAGGGTCCCAGCTCCCCCGGTAGCTTTGGGACTCGTAACGAGATTGTCCTTACTCATATTGCATAGCCATAGCACTCATCTAATGCTGCTCATTCGATAAGGTCTGCTTCTCTCAGCGGCTCAATGACACCGTTCCTAAGTTTGCTCTTGTCGAGACCCTTCTCCGACTCCGCGCGTAGCGTCACGGAAACACGTCCGGCAAGGTCAGCGAGATTCGCTACAGCCTCCCATACTTTGAATAGCTGATTGCGGTCCGCCGAGAACGTGATTTCGACGTGCTTCTCTGTCGTCGCGGCGGATGTTCCAACGGCTGGCTGTGGCGACGGCGACTCAATTGGCTTGTCCGCCCCAACAAATCCGGCACCAATGGGCGGCTCGGCGGGTGGTGCCTCAACTAGGACTGCACGCGGGTCACAGATAACGCCGGCCTCAAGATCGATCTCGTCCGGCGAAATCATAGTGCGGTTCCGGACGCGTTGGGTTGGAATCTGTAGCTTTCCATCCGGTCCCACCCCCGGATCAGGCCCCGTAAAGTACGCAATTGTGCCATCGGACACGCCCTTCACGATTGCGGAGCGAATGACATCTCCACTAAGAAGACGCGTCCACCCAAGGAATGAAAAGAAGCCATCCACAACTTCAGACACCTTCACTGATATTCGCGGCGGCGTTCCTTCACCAATCTTGAATAGTTCAACAATCTTTACGGGCGCGAGCGAACCGAACACCTTTCGGTTGACTGAAACTAACAGTTCCATGATTCGCTCCTGCACGGCAGCTTCCTTCTGGGGGCTTAGTGTTGCCTGGAGTGGCCGGCCGCCTACCGTCACGGGCTCGATCGCGATCTGTCCGCCCACGACCCTCGGAAGCCACACTTCCGAGTAAACCCGCAGGAACGCCGACTCAATTGCCGCCTTTTCGGTATTTCTGCGCTCGCGCAATTGGCTACGCTGCTCATCAGTAAGGTTGTGCTGCCGAGCCTTTTCCTCAATGTGCTCAATCGCCATCAAATACCGCACACTGCGGCGAAGCGCCTCGCTCTGGTCGGAGGAGGGAATGGCGAGGGCAAGTCCGTTCCGGTACCGCCGCGGCTGGTCTCCATGCTTTGAAAACAACTCCTTCGCTGCCAACTCCTGCGCAGCCCGGGTGTTCGCCACGAATTCAAGCGGCAGATAGGCCACGAGAAAGGAGGGATCTTTATCATCAATATCCTGAGCTTGTTCAGGCCACACAATCGTTGAACGGTGTCCCGCAAGTCGCGCTTCAAGTAGGTCTCGAACCCTTTTCCGAACGCCCCGCTCATCGCGCGCGACTGCGTCGGCTTCCTGCTCCACAAGAAGGGTTACATTCGGATCTTTCTTAAAGCAGTAACGAACCCCGTCGAAGTGTAGGTATAAACATTTCTCCCTCAACTCCTTGAGGCACGCCTGCGCAGTGGTGCGGTCAAGATCGGGGCCGACGCAGACTTGAAGCAGCTCTTCTTCCGAAATACCCGGCGGCAGCATCTCCTCGCCCGTTCCGCCCTGGCGACGGCGCCCTCCAAACGAATACATTAGAATGGCAGTCGCGAGTCGCGTGGCTGGACGCTTTCCGGCCTCGCTCGATACTTCCTTCGCGCGCCGCTCATCAATTTTCCGGACGCGTGAGTTCGCGCCGGTAAAGTCGTGCTCGAGACAGGCCTGAAAATCCTCCTTCTGACCCACCTCCTTAAAGAAGGCGAGACGCACCTCTTGGTTATGAATGGGCACGTCTCCGGGTCCAAGGAGTGCACGGCTCTTTTCCTCCTTGTGCACTGCACGGAGACACGCGGCAAGAAACCGCAACGCACCGCGCGTGCGCTGAAAGTCCGGGATCGCCGCCCACCGCTCGCGCATCAATTCAATCAGGGCGGGGTGGAACGGATAGGCAGCGCGAATTCGGTTGCGCAGCGCGAGGCCATCTTCGTCGGCCTGGCTCCGCTCCGCATCCGTTTGTGCGTCCGCCCGCCGCATCTGTGTAATCGTATCCTGAAACGCCGAAGCAGCAGGAATAGCTTCCGACTCGTCCGGCAGCTTCTTTAACAATCGGCGCTGAATGACGCGCAGAATCTCGTCGCCTTCGACCGGCTCGCGTCGCTGGTCCTTGCGCGCCGCGAAGTGGTCCACAGTGGACAGGAGGCTCGAGTACTCCAACGACTCGCGCTTGCTCGACTGTAGCGAGAAGACAAGAACGCTCCGGCCAGAGTTGCTGATCGCGACGGTCAGGTTTTTGAGAAATGTTAGTGTCTCGTCGCGGAGCGTAGTGTCGTGGACCCTTAAGCCACCGCACGAGATCAAGTACTGGAGCGTTTCGTCGAGCAGGATTAGGTTCGGCTTGTCGCCGAGGAGCTTCAGGATCTCGTCTGCCCCGGGCGCAACGCGGGCCTCGTCTTGAGCATGCAACATTTCGTAGCCCTTGGCGCCTCCGAGCGACCACGCGATCCAGCCCCAAACGGTCTTTGCGCGAATCTTCGTGTCCGGGATTTCCTTACCATTCGTCGGGTCGAAGAACTGGCCGTCGAATACCGCAGTTCTCACTTCTGCTACATGTGGAAGGCCCTTCGCCTCCGGAATAGCATCAAGTACTTTTCGGTTCTTAGCAGCGTGATGGAGCGATGCCAACGTGTGCGACTTGCCGCCCCCGAATGGTGTTACCAATTTGAGAATGCGGTTCCCCTCGCCTCCCGAAAGGCGCGACAAAACGTCTTGCAAAAGCGACCGGATCCCAGTTGTAAGGTACGAGGCGCGGAAGAATTGCTCCGCATCGCGGTAGACGGCGGGCACGCGCGGATTCCCATCCGCCAGCGGTCCGAGGTCGAGCGCGAAAATGTCTTCGGAGAAATTCTCCGCAAGCACGTCCGGGTGGAGTTCCACTACTTCAAGCCATGGCCTAATCATATTCTTAGTCATTCTCTTTCCTCTTTTTTGAAATCGAGCGTTTGCTGGCCGCCCTTCTTGGCGCGCACTTCTGCGGCCGTCAGGCCGGCGTGTTCAACAACACCACCCCAGTTGGCCAGCAGCTTGGCAAGAGCGGACTGCTCACCAGTCGGTGAAATGTCCTTCATCTCTCCGCCTTTCAACGCAGGGCCAGCGAGTGCCTGCGCGACGAGGCGCATTTGTTCGCGATTAACATTCGCCTTACGCAGGAACTCAGGAAGCTCTGCTGGCCGCTGCTCCATGAGCCATAGAACGCGGTGCAACACATCAATTAGCGAAACAAGTTGACCGTTTTCGCCGGGAAGGCCGAGTTTCTCGTCCTTGCCGCGCTCGGTGTAGTCGCGCAGGCGATATGCGCTCTTCTTTTTCTCAATCAACGCGCGCGAACCGGTTGCGATGCCCCCGTGACCGTCGAGTTCAACGTGTGTTCCATTCGCGAATACAATCGCTTCGCCCGCGTCGAGGTCAGCGGAACCATAGGTGTAGCGCCAGAGCACACAAAAGCGTGTCGCAGGATCAACGCCCGCAAGTGTTTGTTCGCCCGCGCCGAGGTCCTCCGACAATCGGCTGAGAATTGATTCAAGAACCACTCCTTCGACTTCCGCGAGGAATCGTTCGGCAGGGACTTCGTCCCCGTTCGCGTATTCGACCCGTGAGAATTGTGTAAATGCTCGGAGGCCCGCGCCGACGCATGCGATCACTAAGTCTGCGCCGCTGATGCCCATTTCCCAGAGGGTTGCGACGCGTTCGCGGACGATTCGTTCAAGATCGGAGCGTACGTCATTTTCATAATTCCCCACGGCCGCTTCACCACGCTTGCGGGCGATAAGAAAGATACTAGAAGCAAGGGCCGACGCATCTTGGGCACGAAGGCGCCCAGGTTTTTCAGTCTCAAGCGGCCACGCTTCAGTCACTGTGAATCCGGAAGACCTCAATGCATCTACCAACGTCGCCCAGCCCAGTGTCGTTTTATGGGCATACACGACGACCACTTCTCCGCCCTCCTTGAGTACTCGGCTCGCCTGGCTTAGCGACCTCGCCATCATTTCCTCGTAGGACTTTCGCGCTTTTTCCCTTGATCCTCCGTGGCGGGTAGCATCTGCAACGGCCTCCTGTTTCTTGGGCGTTGCGTCAGCTGCAAAATGTTCTGGAAAGAGATTTCCGATTGATCGTCGTAGCCAAACATAAAAGAAATCCGAAATGTCGGCATAGGGAACGTTATCGTAGTAAGGAGGGTCTGTGATAACAGCGTCGAATTCACTGTCACCCCACGGAAGTGTCGTTGCACTGCCACGGAATACATGGCCAACATAATCAAAATCCGCGTCGCCAAACGCTTCTGGAACGTCATCAATACCTGATGTCCAACTTGCTCCAGCAGGGTTGAATGGATTGGTTTCGGCAAAATCCCATACCATAGGAAGAGCTTGGCGACCGAACGTGTGAACTACTCCACGACCACCTGTGTAGTTGAATACACAAAGCGATGAGTTGAAGTCCGCAAGTCGATCTACAATGCTGGCAAGTACAACTACCACCGCCTTCATCAAATCGCGGGACACACCCGCGGCAACAACGACTTGCTGAAGGTGGCGCACTTCACTGGTGAAGTGCAACAAGCTCAACATTTGCCTCGCAGTAAACAGATCGCCAAATGTTGTCAGTCCATAAAGGACACAAAAGTTGGCGCTCTTGGCGTCGTTGATGATTTTTTCAGTGGGCACTGAAATACCCGTACGCGAGCAGAGCTTTTCGATCTTGCGTTGGATTTCTTCTTCATCGGGAACAGCATTCTTCACATCGTCGACAGAGAGATAAACCTTCCCCTTCCTTCCCTCGCGAGTGCAGGCAATCGCCATCATTTGTGTACCTATGCGATGAGCGCAGCCTTCGACCTTGACATAATCGCTGTCGGCGACGGTTCCGCAGAATGGGCATGTCGCGTTGCCTCCTTTGGAGCCTGCTTCAGGATCAAATCCAAGGTTTCGTTCCGTCGTTGCTTCGACAACTTCAAACCGAGCTTGCTTCCTACCCCTGGGTGCAATAACTCTTAGCGCGACATAACGATCTTTCTTCTTACAGAGCCATGTTTGTTTCACAAGAGGAACAATCGCAAGGCAGTTCGGATTCTTGCATGAGACGGTGCGCGTCCATAGGTAAGCAACCGGAGTGAGGAAGCCCTTCGTGGCCCCACTTTTCTTTGTATTATCAAGCCCGGGCAATGCCTTCGACAGGTTATTTGATATTTTCTTCGCTTCAGGATCTGGGATAGGAGGATAAAGATCGCCAATCTCGCCCTTTACTTTGTTTAATAGGCACGTGCCCCAGTAGCGAACCTCGCTCGCGAGACCACCCCAAGTAGTCTCACCCTTTGCATTCTTTTGTCCCGTCATCCCGCGTAGCGCCGGGTCCGGCTTTCCGTACTTCTGTGGGTAGATGAGCGTACAGTGTTCAATAATGTGTGCGACAGGGTTTAGATCGAGCGCATAGGCATCGCAGCCGAGGCGAAGCGCCTCAAGGGGGATTGCGCCGCCGCCGGCGAACATGTCGAGAACCTTTGGCCTTGGTGCGCGCCCGACCTCAATATCTTCGACGGTGACCTTCTTTCCCGTTTCCCTTGTTAGCCGCTCCGCGTGGGCTTCGAGGATGTGCCGGCGGGCCTCCTGAATAATTGCGGGGCTTCCGGGGTATTTACAGAGCCTTGTAACAAAATCACGCGCCGCGCTCCGGTTCAGTCCTTTCTTTGTACCATTGCTTTTGCGTGCCGCTTTGTCGGGATCTGATGGCGGATTCTTAAGATTCACGTCCTTGACCCAGCGATCGGCCGGAACGAGTGCCCCGTACACTGCGGCGCGGCAAGCAACCAGAGGGCGCCGGGCCCACCAGAGATGAAGCGTGGAAATGTGGCCTTTGCGAACGGATTTCTCACGGGACGCTTCGGCCGAGATCTCCTTGATAGGAAGGAAGTCTTCAATCAATCGCTTGTCAATGTCTTTCATAATGTTCCTCCACGCTGAGCTTTGGCGGCAGCCTCAATCGCATCCGCCGGAATGACAAACATTCGCGCCGACACTACTTCCTTCTTCGCGTGGTCAAGGTGTTTCGCGGGATTCTGGACCCGTAGCGGTTCCGGGTCGGGACGGTTCAGTGGATCCCAGACCACATACAACCAATACGTGTCGCCGAGCTGCAGGGCTTTGTACCACTCATTTGTTGTGAGCTGGATGGCCGTGCCGCGTGCGTAGCCCTTGACTTCGATTCGGCGGATTCCGGTGACCGGATCGCGTCGACCTTGGGCATCGGCTGGGGCGAGGCTACGAATGTCAAAACCAATTTTAAGATTGCCGACCCGTTCACATTCGCGTTGGTTTGCAGATTCAAAGGTAATCACATGATCCTCCGCCGCGATCTCGGCTTTCCTGCGGTGGACCGCGTCGGTTCCGCCAAGGGCTGCGCTCAGCTCATTGACCGGGATGTCAGCGGACGGGACCACCAGGGCCGTCCCGATATGGCGAACTGGCCCCGGCTTCGCCAGCTCCAGGCGCGAAAGGCCCTCCATGCGGGAGCGCTGCGTGCGGGAGAGGTCTTCGAGGTCGTTCTCCGCGCGCTTCAACGCAATAGCAACGTCCTCGCTCGTCTTTTCGCGCGCATGCAGCGACATCACGCGATCCTGGGCGGCGCGCAGCCGAGCATCAAAAGACTGCTGCAGGTAAGAGCGCGCAATTTCAAGATACTTGTGCCGGTCTTCCTGACATCTCCGGCGAACATCCATCTGGTGCGTACTGCGGAGGAAATCGGAGGCCGGGCCCGCCTCAACTCTGTCAATTGTAGCGGGGGGTTTCGGGTGCGGTGGCAAATCGAGCAGGCAATCCGCGGGCACGACTTCGAACCGACGGGTAGGATCTGTCGTATAGAGGTTCTCCCTGACCGCGATCAGCTCCCCGTGAATAGTGTGTTGTTCGCCTTTGGTGTTCTGCCCGAGAATTGATAACTCAAGGAAGTGGAGCCGGTAGGGTTCCTCGCTCATGCAGTCAACAAAGACAGCAGATCCTCCGCGCAGGCTCGCGAGCTTTTCGTTAATTCGTTCATCAATCGCCGCATACAACACATGACCCGGCCCCACGAGGACGGCGTCGAGATGCTGGTCCTGCATAAGGTGGTCCTTCCGAAAGGTAACTTTGCGATATGTAGTCTCCGGCTTGCCAAGCCGTCGGACGGACTCCAGCCGGTCCGCGCGCACATCGGCAAGCACGTGTTCGATCCGCCAGAGCAAATCGGCGCGTTGATCAATCTTGAGGCCGAGCTCGCGGGACGCCTTCACAAAGTAATCTTCCACGTATTGTGGCATTAGGCGGCGCTCTTCCGCTGTGACCTCCGCCTGCTGGAATCCCGAGAAATCAACATGCGCGCGGGCAAGGGCAATACCCGTCGATTCTTCGTATTGTTCAAGTTTGCGGGGATCGATGCGTTCAATTTGATCGAGGTAGTCGTCGAGGCTTCCCGGATTGGAAGCGACCTCCCGCAGCATTTCGGGAAGATTAACATTGTTGAGGGAGAGCACCTCGCCAATCACATCGAATACGCGATCATCAAGGACCTCCTTCATGATCTTGAGCTTCGCCAGGAGCCGCTCGAGGATGCGACCCTCGACGATCGGCTCGCCATCCTCGGACTCACTCGCAACAAAGTTAAACGCGTAGCAGTCTCGTTCCTGCCCGATGCGATGGATGCGGCCGAGGCGCTGCTCGAGCCGCGTGGGATTCCATGGCAGGTCATAGTTAATCATCAAATGGCAGAACTGAAGATTGATGCCTTCGCCTGCGGCCTCTGTAGCGACGCAAATTTGCACGCCGGTCCGGAATTTCTCCTGCGCGGCCTTCCGCTCGCGCGGGTTCATGCCACCGTGGATCTCACACGTTGAATATCCCCACTTCTCGAGTTGCTCGCGGATGTACTTCAGCGTGTCGCGGTGCTCGGTAAAAATCAGTAACTTTCCGCGGCCGTCCTGCAGTTCCTTAAATTCCGCGGCCGCGAGGCAGTCGCGCAATGCGGCGAGCTTGGTATCCGACGCGCGGTCTTTGACCTTGCGTGCGTAGGTGAGGAGCTCGCGGATCGCAGCGATCTCCGCGCGGAGATGATCCAACTCGGTAGCAACTGTTGCTTCGTCAGCGAGCCGGTCGCGATCTTCGTCGTCGAGGTCGTCCTCGTCCTGCTCCGCATCCTCCAGCCGGCCTTGGATCTGTCTAAGCCGTTTTGCGCGCTGCTGGGGAGGCAGTTCTTCCAGCTCTTGGAGGAGCCGCTCTTGCTTTTCGAGGCGACGACGGATGGATTCAAATATTGCCATCGTCGAGCTTGCGAGGCGGCGCTGGAGCACGGTGCGCGCCAAAGCAACGCTCTGCCGTTTTCCGCCTGTTCCCTGGTGGGGCAGGAATTGATTGATATAGGCCGTGACGGCCTTGTAGAGATCGTATTCCTCACGATTGAGACGGAAGGGCACGGTGTGGGCGTGACGATCGGGAAAGATGCGATTCCCGTTCAGGTCACGAAGGTCTTCCTTCAGTCGGCGTAGCGCCCATGGACAATTCTGGCCGAGCTTGAGAATCTCGCGGCGGATCTCGCGCGCGCGGTCGCCCAGGCGGTGCGGCTCCGGAAACACGTCAGGATCGAGGAGCCTAATAAAGTGCGAGAAGCGGTCGTCATCGCCGTGGTGTGGCGTGGCCGTCAGTAGCAGGAGATTATCAGTTGTTGAGGCAAGTCGCTCGGCAAGCTGGTAGCGCTTCGTCTTGTCAACGTCGTCACCGGTCTTCGATTTCTTCGTGTAGGCGCTGCATTTGTGGGCCTCATCAATAATCACGAGGTCCCAGCGCTGCTGGCACACGCGCTCGCGCACGTCGTCCTGTTTTGCGTAATCAAGCGAAGCGATGACTTGTGATTCCTTCTCCCACGGATTGATTAATTGTCCCTTGTCGCGGGCGGAATCAATAATTTCAAAGCTCTCGCTGAACCACTTGGAAAGCTCGTCCTGCCACTGGATCGTGAGTGGCGCGGGACACAGCACAAGAACGCGATCAATTGCTTCGCGCAGCTTCATTTCCTTTATGAGCAGGCCCGCCATGATTGTTTTTCCCGCACCCGGATCGTCGGCGAGCAGGAAGCGGAGGCGCGGCTGGAGGAGCATTCGCTGGTAAACAGCCTCAATCTGGTGCGGAAGCGTGCGGATGCCGGAGAGGCTGACCGCGAAATGGCGATCGTGCGCGTAAGCGAGCCGGATCCGCGAGGACTCAATCAAGAGGCGAAGCTGTTCCGCGTTCACGGGTTCCGCGGAGTTCGTCGTGGCTGTCGCGCCACCGAGAAGAGCTTCAGCCTCGTCGGGGGAGATCACGGTGTCGTTGAGAGTGCCATCGGCGAGACGCACCCAGCACTCGAAGCTCTGGCCGATCGGGCGAACGCGCTCGAGCGTGACGGGGCCAGGGAAGTGGCCAGGGAGATGAACGCGCTGGCCTATGGGAAACTGGGTGCTGCTTGGCGGCGTCACCGCTTCCTTGGGGTCTTGCGTTCCTTCCGTTGCCCGAGACTCGCCTGACTGTTTCATAGCTGCCGGATTGCCGCGGCGACATAAAAGGCAATTTCAAGCGCATATTCGCGTGTTCGTGGGGCGGCGCGCGCGGGAGCTTGGAACACGAGTTTCACAGCGCAGATTGTCGCGAGAAGTGCTCTTTCGCGCAAGATAAGCGCTGAGGAGGTTTCCGCGCGCTCAGTCGTAAGCTCCTGATCCATAACGATGATATCGCGCTTGGACACCGCGTCCCGTCACCATTGGCGCATGCCATCCGGTCGACTCTTATCCGGCCAAGGATCCCAAGGTTAGCGTAGATGGCTGCCGATGGTTATGACATTGTCCGATGTATTTTACATTCTTGTTGACTTAGTCGAATGAATCGGCGAACTTCTCACCTGTGCGTGATGACCTCCACAAGGGCGCCCCGGTACCCCGCGGCTACAAGTCGCTCATGAGAGCGTGCATGCGTCTTGGCGACGTGGAGCGGTCCGCAATAAACGCCATCAATTCCGATTTGCGCGCACTCTCGCCATCGTTCATACCTGCGTTGAGGGAATGCCTTGCGAGTCCGCAGCAGCTGTTGCCGGGAATCGATCCGAGCGGCGCGTTCCCTCAACCTCGTTCTTCGTTCGACTTGCTGGTTCAAAGCCACGTCAGTCGTCATCTTGCGCAGGGGGAAAAGGGCGAGAGGGCGGTGGAGCGTGGCCTCAAGAGCGCCATGCAGTCGCAAGTCGAAGCCCATCTTCGCGCCATTGAAGGCCACGTTCGGATGAAGTCGCCACGCGATGTGCCGGCAATGAGGAATCGATTGGCAGCAGCTCTTGCCCCATCACAGATTGACGCGTGCTGTGATCAGGTGATTAACCACGGCAAAGCCGCGCCCTTCGTCACTGCGTCCAAGGTTTTCGATCCCGAGGAAGACCTGCTATGAGCAAGCCTGTCCTTAGCCTGTGCGACATGCCGCACGAGTTTGAAATGTTGCTCCCCGGAGCAACGCAACAGTGGCCAAACGCGACTCCGTGCCGAATCCAACCAAGAGGCGATCTCGAACTAAATTATAGCGTTCTTGAGAAGTACTGTCTGCGGCGGCTAGACGAAGTCGACATCGACCTTCTCATAGTAGCCGGAGCTGTCGCTTTTATGGATCGTACAGTTCGACGTCGGCGTTCGAGCGGCTGGCAACGCCAATTAAGAGCGTGCGTACCAGTACATGACGTCGAGCGATGGTCATCCGTCACCGTACGCCGGGCACTTATCGAGGCTCTGCAGACTCTTACTGGCGACATATGGGAGTTTTCATTTACAACACGTCCCCGCGACAGTCGTGCGCTACAGCTCACGATTCAACCGGATGTCGGTGCGCTTGATGTTGTTCTGCCATACAGCGGAGGCCTTGATTCCTTCGCGGAGCTTCAGCGTGTGTTGGTCGATCGCCCGACGGTCCGGCCTTTCCTAATCACAACCGGACATAGCAACTCTGTCAGTTCGATCTCTAAAGGATCTGTGCAGGCGCTACACCAACGTTGCTATCGCGTAACCCTTCCTATTCACCCTCGCGCCGGCAAACACGCCGAATCCACCGGACGCGGAAGGACATTTCTCTTTTATTGCGTTGCCGCAATCGCATGCAAACTCGCTGGTGCCGAAGCGGTTACCGTACCCGAGTCCGGACAGGGAGCGCTGGGCCCATCGATTATTCCGTACGGAAATGAGCATCCGCATTGTTCGACTCACCCGAAATTTACAGTTCGACTGCACCGGTTCCTTCGCACCATTTGGGGCTGCAATGCTCCGACTTTCCAACATCCACATCTTTGGAAAACCAAAGGTGAAGTGTTACGTTACCTACATGAACGTGGGCACCTCGGCGACTTCCGACGCACAAAATCGTGCGCGAGAAACCTAAGGGATAAAGCGGTATCGGGGCTCCCACAGCATTGCGGGATTTGCACGGGATGCATATTGAGGAGACTAGCGATCGCCGTGTCGCTGGAAGATTGGTCCGATCAGGAGCCGTATCTTTGGAGCGATCTGCGGGCGTCTACTCTCGCAAAGTCAGTATTAGCGAAATATCATATTCAAACTAAAGAGAATGATTGGAACATTGCCATTCATGGAGTGCTCGCACACCAACACTTAGCCGACATCGCTACGGAAGGCCCTAACCCTTCCAGTGTGGATCAGACCGCTTTTGAGATCGATGAAGCAATCGGTGGTGGCTTCACGGAAACAAGAACCTCAATTCGCGGCCTTCTTGCTCGCCATTCCGCCGAGTGGAAGCAATTCGTAGGCAAACTACCTTCGTCCTCCTGGCTCACTGAGCTCATAGACCAACGATGACTGCGACAGACCCGCAATCGCTAGGTAAACGGCTCCAGATCGCGCGCACAAGCGTTGGAATTACGCAGCAGCAGGCGGCGCACGCCCTGGGATTGGCACGCACGACGGTCGTTGCTATCGAAGCCGATGAACGCCCAGTAAGTTCCCATGAACTCGTACAATTCGCGGAACTCTACAAAACAAATACAAATGCGCTTCAGCGTCGCTACGCGCTTCAAGTTGACCTTGCCACAAATTTCCGGCGTACCACTGTTGTGTCTGGCAACGAGGAAGCAAGCCTCGCAACAATCGAAGTACTACGGAGGCTTGCCACAGCAACGGTGGAACTCGAGCATCGGCTCGGCAAGCAGATCATTGCTAATTATCCAGCGCTGCGTGAAATAGGACGTGGCAATGTCGATCAGCAAGCCGAAGATCTGGCATTAGAAATCAGAGGAGAGTTTGGATTAGGCCACGGTCCCATCCAAGATCTGTTCTCGTTCTTGGAATTAGAACTTGGTGTTCGGGTGTTTCTTCATTCTCTTCCATCGAACATTTCCGGAGTCTTCGCTTACAGTCCAGAAATCGGAGCGTGTATACTAATAAACTCGAATCATCCGAGTGTTCGGCAGAATATCTCAGCCGCACATGAATTCGGCCATCTACTTACCACCCGGCGTCGTGCAACTGAGGTATGCCTAGACCACGATAATATACGGACCGAACGCTTTGCGACACGGTTTGCCGCAGCGTTTCTTATGCCCGCGCCGGCAATTCGCAAGGTGTTCAAAGAATATGTTGGGGCGGAAGGGCGTTTCTCAGCGCGACACCTCGTTCTAATGGCTCATCAGTTTAATGTATCGTCCGAAGCGATGGCGAGGCGCTTGGAGCAACTTGAGGTGCTTCCCGCGCAAACCTTTGAACGGCTACAGGACCGTGGGCTTACAAAGACTATCGAACGTGCGATCATCGGCGCGGAGGCGGAGACTACACATCCGGCGCGACGGCTACTTAGATTGGCTTCACTTGTTGTCGAGGCTCACGAGCGCGGTATGCTCTCCGAACAGCAGGTGGCAAGCATGTTCGCCCTTGACCAAGTCGAAGCACGAGACCTAATTGATACACTCAAAGATGAGGAGGCGGAGGAAACTGACGTCACGTGAGCGACGGAGTCTTTACATCGATCGCGCTGGATACCAGCGCGTCCATCAATCTGGCCGCCAGTGGACGGTTTCGTGAAATTGTGCGCTGTCTTCCCGCTCCTGTGTTCATGGTTGACCGGGCTTACCGAGAGATAAAACGGAACGCACGAACTAGGCAACCAGCAATTGATCCGCTGCGGGCCGAAATTGATGATGGCGTTCTGGGACTACTCGCTCTTGAGCCGATCCATCACGACCTATTGGTATCATTGACAGGCGCTACTGAGCCGGATGATCTCGACGATGGAGAATCAGCCACAATCGCATTCGCGGCCATATGCAATACGGCAATCGTCCTCGATGACAAAAAACCGCGGCGGATCGTTTCCACACTATTTCCGAACTGTTACATGTTTTGTACAGTTGACTTGTTTCGTCGAGCTGAGGTCGCCAAATCGCTTGGTCAAGCTGGATTAGTGGACGCGCTATTCGATGCGCTTCGTTTTGGGCGTATGCGTGTTCTTGCTAAAGATTGGGATTGGGTCGTAACGACGCTTGGGATTGAACGTGCCAAGCAGTGTCCAAGTCTTCCGCGCATAGCATTGAGACCAATAATCAATTACGAACGCGCGGGTCGTACCAGTAAGCCTGGCCGCTGCTGAGTCAACGGGCGTTGGAGGACCGGTGGCAGGCACAGAAACTTTCCGAGCACTTCCGATTCGGAGCCCCGTTTATGAAGTTTGGAGGCCGCGGCTGCGTAAGAGGCCGAGTTGCGCGACCGAATATGAACGATACGGATCATTGCCTGTCTCGGCACATTGCGGAGTCTTTATTAGACGGAATAATGGCCTGATTCTGAGAGCAGTTCGTTTCCAAAGCGGCGCGCTAAGGAGGATTAGGCGCCACGCCTTCTGTCTTCTGTTTCTCCTGGGACGCCGCATTTCCCTGTCCCATGGAGGACGTCATGGATTCCGAAGACTCTCTTACTAGCGATAGGATCTGCCATCGCGAAACACATTGGAAAGTTACTATTCACGTCGAGTGCGTCGCGGAACCCTGCCCACCGCTCTTGCAACGCACGCGTGGTGCATCGGACCTCGCGGAAGCGGCTCGGGCACTTATCCCGGCTGATGAGAGAGAACACTTTATTGTGTTTCTCCTCGACGGCCGAAACCGGATCAAGGGATATGCTGAAGTGAGCATCGGCACGCTCAATGCGGCGATTGTTCATCCCCGCGATGTGTTCCGTCCTGCGATTGTGTTCGGCGCAGCATCGATAGTGATTGCTCATAATCACCCGAGCGGCGAACCTCAGCCAAGCGCAGAAGACTTCGCGGTGACGCGGCGCCTGCGAGAGGTCGTCGAGCTTGTCGGCGTGCCGGTCCTCGACCATGTCGTCGTCGGAGATGGCCGCCACTTCTCGTTCCTTGAGAGCGGAGCGCTGACTTCGATCTCGGGTACCGGAGGAAGCCATGCCACTCCCTAACGGCTTCATTCCGACGCCGCGGCCGGCCCGCTTTCCGCTCGGAAGGCTCGTCATCACATCGCATGCGCTCGAACGCTTGAACCACGAGGCGGTGCATGCCGGACTTGCGAGACACGTCACGGGCGACTGGGGCGAAGTCGATACCGAAGACTGGGGAGCGAACGAACGCGCGCTCCAAACCGGTGAACGCCTACTCTCGGTCTACACGGCCACAGATGGGACCAAGTTCTGGATCATTACAGAATGGGACCGTTCGCTCACCACGGTCCTACTCCCAGAAGACTACTGATCGACGGTTCCCGCCCACGCAGCCTCGCGCTCACGCGCCAGGCTGCATTTTATTGGGCGACGATGCCCAAATGGGAGCTAAGAGGATTTGGGGCCGGGTCGGGATTTTCAACATTGCGCGCCATTGTGCCTGTGGATAACTATTTAGTAATTATTAGTTTCGGATTTCTATTTGCCCAAGAACTCCAATGAAAACCTCAACTTTTTACACTTGGTTTCTAATATTGTATTGACCCAAAAAAGAGCTGTTCAAACGTCCGTGAAATTGTTATTGTTAACACATGGAGGGAGAAATAATAAAGGACGGCTACATAACAGATTACGCTACTGGTAAGACCGTAGATAACAGAAAGCCGGAGGAAGCGGTGCGCCAAGGATACGAAAAAGAATTGCATGAGGATTATGGATATGCTCTTGAGCAGATGGATATCGAGGTTCAGATCCAGCGAGGAGAACAACACTCTCCAAAAAATAAGAATGAGCGTGCCGATATCGTAATATACGCCTCGCAGGACAAGACCAAGCGCGACCAGTCGGAAGACATTATTGGTATTGTTGAAACAAAGAAACCGACGCGCAAAGAAGGGGTCAAGCAGCTCCAGAGCTACATGTCCGCGACTTCATGCGTCTGGGGGGTGTGGACAAACGGGTCAGACTTCGAATATCTCTATCGTGAACCCAAGAGCGGGGCGATCAAACGCGAGTTCATCTTCAAGATTCCGAAAAATGGAGAGACCCTTTCCGATATCGACCGCATTACAAAGCAGAGTCTGAGACCCGCAAAAAATCTAAAGGTTGTCTTCCATCGTCTATTGAGCATCTTATATGCTAATACAAATATCAGTAGGAAAGAAAAGCTAGGCGCGGAAATGATACGCCTTATCTTCTGTAAGATTATAGATGAAAAATATGATCAATCCGCATTGCCGAGATTCCGTGTTGGTGTCGATGAGAACGCGCGCGACGTCGCCAAACGAATTAAGGAATTATTTGAGGAAGTGAAGAGGGACTTCGGACGCGATGAAGTATTTGATAAACATGAAGAAATCAAACTTGATCCGAAATCTATTCGATATGTCGTGGGCCAACTGGAACAGTTCAGTTTATTGAAAACGGAAAAGGACGTTGTCGGAGACGCCTTTGAAGTATTTGCGGAAAGCAAACTTGTCGGCGAGAAGGGTGAATTCTTTACACCGCGCGAGATCGTAAAAATGGCCGTCAAGCTTGTCGATCCGAGGCCCGGGCAGACGATCGTGGATCCGGCATGCGGCAGCGGCGGCTTCTTGATATATTGCCTGGAACGAGTCTGGGATGTCATGGGGCAAGATAAGAAATATCGCGGCATGTCGGAATCCGATCTGCAGGAGCAAAGACGACGCATTGCCGAGCAAAGCTTTTTTGGAATCGATAAGGAAACGGATCTCGTAAAAATTGCCAAGGCATATATGGCGATTATTGGAGATGGGAAAAGTGGAATTGTATCGGATAATACTCTTCATTCGCCGGAAGAATACAATCAACGAGCAAAAGCCCTGTTCGTCGATGAGAATAATAGTCTAAAGCAGTTTGACGTTGTGATGACGAATCCTCCTTTTGGAAGCAAGATAAGGGTCTTGAAGGATGATGCGAAGAATTTTTCCTTGGGGCATGTCTGGAAAAAAGAAGGAAACGGATTCGTCGAGACGAAGAAGGAGAAGGAAACGGAGCCTCAAGTTCTCTTTGTGGAAAGGTGTCTGCAACTTCTCAAGGATGGCGGCAGGTTGGCCATCGTGCTGCCGGAGACGTATTTTCATGCACCCAAGGTCAGGTACGTTCTTGACTATCTTTTGCGAGGCAATAGCGTCTTAGCCATAATTGATCTTCCACATAATACTTTCCGTCCGTACTGTAATGCGAAAACATTGCTAATGATTCTTGAGAAGGGCATCCCGCAACGGGACAAGATCACCATGGCGGTCTGTGAGGAAATCGGCCACGACCACAACGGCCAACCGATCTATAGATTCGATGAAAATAACAATCAGACGGATGAGATTTGGGATGACAGCGTCCCAGTCATGAAAGAGTTGGATAATCCTTCCGATCCTGATAATAAGTATGTCTTCACGATCAGCCCCAAAGACGTGAAGGGAAGCGTCTTTGTCCCGCGTTACTACTGGAAAAAACGCCTGACAGACGTAGAAAGAGAAGCGGATGAGCAAGGATTCAACATGGTCACAGTGCGAAGGCTCATGAATGAGGGAATTATTGGATCCTACTCCGGCCATGGGTCACCACGAGGGAAGTTCAAGGGAAGGGGTGAGGTTCCGTACGTCCGCGTCGCTGATATCGTCAATTGGGCAATGTATAAGAACCCAACCTCGCTCATCCCCGAATCTGAATATAAGCGTGTCAAAGCGAAGGGCTTTGACTTGGCGGCGAAAGACGTACTCTTCGTTCGTCGTGGAAGCTATCGAATTGGAAGCGTAGCAATGGTGGCTGAATTTGACACCCGCGTTCTTCTTACAAAAGAGATACAGACATTTCGAGTACTAAAGGAAGATAATGAATACGGTATCGACGCTTTCTATCTGCTCTATCTGTTCTCGCATGCGCTGACACAAAAACAACTGTACGGTAAAATCTTGATAGACACGACACTTCCCAATATTGGAGACCGCTGGAAGGAATTAAAGCTACCCATTTCGAAGGACCGTGCGCAGATTGAATCCATTAAGAATCGATTGAAGGAGGCCTTTCTACAGAAATGGAAGGGGCAAGGTGAAATTGAGTCGTTAGCAAAAGAATTCGGAAGGTTTACGACGTGAGGCGCACTTGTATGGCTGCCCGTCAATGGATCGTGGCCTTGTAATATTAGGGTTGGTGAACGCGGAAGATCTGGGGATGTGAACGCCGGGGATGGAGTGCCTCGCCAAAACTGACGCTTTTTATGCCGTTCCCGGCACATCTGTCAGTCTTGGTGGGCGGATGTTCGTTGCGCGATGCTGAGGGAAGTACATAACTAGCTGTACATTCACAAACCATTTTACCCTCGTGTGGGTGGAGAATAGATATGAACATCTCAACGAACGGAAAGGTAGTAACGCAAGCTGCTGACTGGTCGCGAGATCCGGCCCAGCGAGCAGAATTCCTGGAACGGCTCCAGCCTAAGATTGAACAGCACTCCCGATGGTGGGCTTCTCACTGCCGGATTTTCCAGGAATGGCGAGACGTCGCCCAGGAAGTGCGCCTGGAACTGTGCGAACGCCTCGATCGATTCTTGGAGAATGGAGAGCACGCCTCGCTCTTCTCTCTGCCGACACCCGAGCAAGCTGCAGATGTAGCGATCAAGACCTACATCGTTCAACACCTCGCGCGCGACCGGGCCAGATCGCGCCGAACGCAGAGCCACCGGCCATTGGGCTCTATGGATGAAGCGTTCGAAATCCACTCTCGTGCCGCGCCAACGGAACAAGAGTGGAGATTCATGGAGTTCATCGAGCATTTCTTCAACGACACGGTCCCGAATCTACGCCTCACTCGGCGGGAACACGAGGTGCTCAGGCAGCTCACGATTCAGGGCCTCGGCGCGGCTGAAATCGGTCGACAACGGATGTGCGAAGCGGCTGCGATCGCCGGGATCGCGACCGAAGAGATACGCGCTTGCCTCGATGAGGACGCGCGTCCAAGTCGCAAGAATCGCGATGCCTTATCCAGGCTTCGCGAGAAGCTGAAGCGGAATGGGTTGGCATTGACGGGAGGGATGCATGGTAATTCCTGAACACGCCCTACACCTTCCCGCTGATGCTAAGTTTAGGCTCGGAAATGTAGTAACGACTCTCAACGCGGCGCGGCGCCTTAATCCGATTGAGGTCGCCGACTCGCTTGCGCGCCATGTCCGAGGCGATTGGGGCGAGGTCAAAGATAGAGAGCGTGATGCAAATGATAGCGCGCTAGAGCATGGTGGCCCGCTCACCTCACGGTATCGCACCTCTGCCGGCGTCTGGTTTCAAATCATCACGGAGCCTAACCGGTCGGGTACTACCATTCGCCTTACCGGCGAGCATTGATCTTACTTCTCCGATGAATCTCTTGGCAGCCTCGCGCACACGCGCGAGGCTTTTTAATATTACGACTCAATTGATTACTCCTCTCTTGACTGCAAGACTCGATGTACGCTTCTATGGGGTTGATGGGTGGGAGCCAGGTTGCCGAGCGTCTAAGCTTGTATTGTTAGTCATCCGGCAACCGACGACGTGCCGACAGCGGCAACTTAAGAAGTCTCGCGGGATAGGTTCAGTGCCGCGTACGATCGGAGGTATGCAGCTCACCGAAGAGGACATCCGAGAGTTTCAGGTGATTTGGAGGAAGGAGTTCAAAGAGGAGATTTCCTTCGAACGAGCCCGACGCGAGGCATCCCTCGTTCTTGAACTCTACTCAATACTCCTGGAACCCGCAGACGAGGAACCACTGGTACACGGGAAAACACCAACTGTATGAAATACTTTGTGTATTGCCGTAAATCGAGCGAGGACGAGGACCGTCAGGTCCTCTCCATTGAGTCCCAGCGCCGCGAAGTGGATCGGCTTCTTCCCGCGTGGGGTGACATTACAATTGTACAAGTCTATGAAGAGTCCATGAGCGCAAAGGCTCCAGGCAGACCGCTCTTCGACGAAATGATCAAGCGCATCGAGCGCGGCGAGGCCGACGGCATCGTTGCCTGGCACCCAGACCGCCTCGCGAGAAATTCGATCGACGGAGGCAGGATCATTTACCTGTTGGATCAAGGCCTACTGAAGGATCTACACTTTGCCACTTTCACCTTCGAGAACAACCCGCAGGGGAAGTTCATGCTTTCGATCATATTCGGATACTCGAAGTATTATGTAGATTCGCTCTCGGAAAATGTGAAGCGGGGCAACCGGACTAAGCTTGAGAACGGGTGGATACCGTCCAATCCGCCCACGGGCTATCTCACCGATCCGAAGACAAAGACTATTATCAACGACCCGGACCGATTTCCGTTAATTCGCCAGATGTGGGAAATGATTGCGACCGGCGGGTACACGACGCGACAAGTCTGGGATATTGCTACAAAGCGGTGGGGGCTGCGAACACGGCCGCGCAAGAGCCTGGGAGGATCCCTACTCTCACTTTCGGGTGTCTATCGGATCTTCACAAATCCCTTCTATGCCGGCGTCATTACGTGGAACGGAAGCACGCACGCCGGCAAGCATGAAGCGATGATCAGCCTCGAGCAGTTCGACCACGTACAACGGATCCTCGGCCGCCCTGGTCGTGAGAAGCCGAAGGAACGGATCTTTGCCTTCACCGGACTTATCAAGTGCGGCGAGTGCGCTCTTTCGGTTACCGCGGAGGAACGAACGAACCGGTTTGGCTCTCACTACACTTACTACCACTGCACGCGCCGACGCCGCGACTATGACTGCGCGCAGCCATCCGTCACGCTCGCCGACCTCGAAAATCAAATCAGTGACTTTCTAGGGGAAGTTTCTCTTCCGGCGAGTATTCCCGAGTGGGTGAATCACAAACTAGAGCGACTGGCGACGAGTCGCACCGGCGATCGCGACCGTCAGCTTCGCTCGCTCGAAGCGACACGCCACGAAACGAGCCGCGAACTAGACAACCTCACAAAACTCCGCGTTCGCGACCTCATTACGGACGATGAATTCCTAAGACAACGGAAGGAACTTGAACTCCGGCAGATCCAAGCGGATCAATCCATTGAAAAACTAAGGAAGGTTGGTTCGTGGTTCGAACCCGCCCGGCAGATAGTTTTGTTCAATAAAACCTTGGTTTCTCGCTTCCAATCGCGCAATTGTGTCAAGCAGCGCCTTATCGTCCAAATCATCGGTTCGAACGCTTTGCTCAAGGACAAGAAACTTAGTATTGACGCGCGAAGACCGTTTCGTCGGTGGTCAAACACGCCATCAAATTCCGAATTGTCGGGCTACGTCAGTGGTATTCGAACCTTTTTAACGGATCCAGGGTCTATTTCTGTAATGCAGAGTATCCAACACCTCGCAGAGCTCGATAAGGAGTCTGCGTCTCGACTGGCAGCATGATTACCATCTGTAACTTTACCGATTGAGTCTAGGTCGAGCGAGATTTCCGGCCAAGATATACAAATGTGCCGGCCCAGGCTCATTTGATGACCTGTTGATAAGTAGGGGGTTGCGTGACTTATACGAAAGGTATAAGATGACTTTCATAGCACGTTGAAAGCAAGTTAGAACTGATTGGTCATTAAACCGATGATTTGAGGTGCGAAAGCACCTGAACTTCTCTTCTGCCCGTGCTACAGAAAAGAAAGGTTGTTGCCCCGGCACCTATAGAGTCGCTTTGTATGTTTCTCAGTTGGTCAACCATCTACCTCGTCTAAATCGAAGTCTGAGTCTGAGTGTGCGACTAAGACTGAGAGAAGGCGAAGTGGGGTGGATAAATTGGCGAGCAAGTTAAAGAGAAATTATGAGCGAAAGAATTTAGGCGCAGAGTGGCAGTGGTTACTTAAGGCCTCCATGGTCATAAGTTTTCCATCGGAACGCCGTATTTCGGAAACAATGACCATGGGCCTGAAAGTAGCCACGTAACATTATCAAGGTCGCTTAATAAAAACCCTTACTAATGCATAACAACCTCGTGAGCAACTCTTCTTGCGGTGCTAACTTGGGCGTTCCGAATGTAGGGGCCGCGAAACATGATCAAGCGCATTCTGCGGATAATCGTCAAGATTATCGGGATTCTGCTCGACATCATGGAGTAACGGCCCTTTAACGACATAGCTCGTATGTATACATTTCCTGAGCTACTTAAACAAATCAGAATTGAAGGCAACTTAACGCAAGAGGAGCTTGCGCGCGCTTTGAATGTTTCGACAGTTTTGATTTCCATGATTGAGACTAAACAGAAAGAGGTATCAAAAAACTTTTTGGAAAAACTTGCTAATAGCCTTGAAGTTCGCCCCAGCTCCATTGCTCCGTTTGTTTTTATGGAGAAAAACCATATGCAAGAATTATCCAATATCGAAAGGAAGCTTGTTGCGGTAGGTGAAAAACTACAACTGTATCTCATAAAGACTAAATCGAAAAAACTAAAGAGGCATGCTTAAAGATCGACGCTATCCTGTTATCGCTTTAAGAAGTAAGAATGAGTTAGCCAAACGCATCTCTGGGAAGGATTTGCCTTATCCCGATGCGCTCGCCCTCATAAACGATGTTTTGCAAAACTTTGATGCGTATTGGTACGATAGCGATCGGTCTGAGCCAAAGAAAGAGAAATATGTTCGAAGTGCGATTGGCAAACCACTCGGCAAGTTGCTCAAACTCATAGATAGGAAAATCCTCGCTCCACATGATTCGAAGGTTCCAGGATTTATTTTCGGTGGGCTTTCCGGTAAAAACCATATTCAAGCTGCCTATCATCTCTTAGGGGAAAAGCGGAAACGAACTCTATTGAGGTTGGATATAAAAGGATTCTTCGAACAAATCCACGAAGAGAGAGTGTTCCATCTCTTCAATAAAAAATTTGGCTGTAGCGTAGAGGCAGCGCAATTAATCGCTCGACTATGTTGTGTTGCGGTTGGTCCAAAGAACAGCGGTTCTACCAAAAAGACACTTGCACGAGGATTCGCAACATCGCCGCGACTTGCTTTGTGGTGCAACCTCGATTTATTTCTAAGACTTCAGTGGAAAATGAAACGAGTTCTTCGCCACCATGATCCGAGGATTACTATTTTTGTTGATGATATAGGCGTCACCGCAAGCAGGATCGAGGAGGATCAAATGCGCAAATTTTCCACGGAATTGGAAAATATACTTGCCCATCATGATCCTAATCAGTCGCTTCGTATCAATCCCCAAAAGAAAGAGATTCTTACGGCGGGAATGCATAAGGAACATTTAGGACTTCAACTTGGTAGAAATAGACTCAGTATTGGAAAGAAAACTCGTTTTAAAAGAAATGAAATCGCTAAAGCACTAAAGCAACCACAATCAGAAGCGGACAAGAAGGCATTATTAAAGAAGCGGCATTCCTATTTTGCGTATCAAGAGCAAATAAAAAACATCTCTTAAGCTGGACAGTTTACTTTCGGAGTGCCAGAACATAAGATCCCGTAACTGCGAGCTGGCAACATCGGGATTATAAAAATAGCTAAGGACGTCCGATATATCATCGGGCGTTTCTTGTTACACCAATGGATACATCAAATAGCAGCCTCTCCTTTAGTGATGCTGAAATCGAAGAATTCCGCGCCATCTGGAAGAAGGAATTCAAAGAAGAGATTACAGTTGAGCAAGCTCGCCGTGAGGCTTTCCTTCTGATGGAGCTGTATAGTCTCCTCATTGAGCCAGTACCAGAGGGAGAAAGTGATGTTAAAAAGGTTCGATTCCCAGCACCTCCCACCCCTCCGCGTAGAGTTATGGACATTGTGCCGCCAAAGAAAAAGCCCATGATGTAGGTTTCATGGGCTTTTTCTTACTTATCAATTGTGCCGGAAGCGGCAACAATCGAAGTCTTGACAGTCGGCCTGGGTGCGAGGTATTCGAACCTTTTTAACACATTCTGACTCAATTGTCATGATGCAGGGTATTAAACAATTGGCAGAGCTCGACAAAGAACCCGAAGCGCGGCCGGCGGCCTGATGGCTATCTATAACCTTACCGGTTGAGTCTAGGTCGGAGGAGCTTTCTGGCCAAGATATATAAATAGGCCGGTTCGACACACTTCGATTCCTCGGGGGTACCATTCTAAGGGGTAGATACATTTCTTTGCTGCGGCTGCAGTAACCCCTTTCTCTTCAAGGCGTTCTATGCTTAGATAGCCCTATATGGGAAACAACGAAGACGTGCTCAAGACAACCAATATTCAGAAGATCGTTGACGAAGGAAGTAAGATATACGATCAGATCAAAGTACAATACGATCCCAAGGAAAAGGGCAAGTTTCTCGCCATTGAGGTAGAAAGCCAGAAGGCATATCTGGGCACCACGAGCGCTGAGGCGCTGGCGGCGGCGCGGGACGCACATCCTAACAAAGTCTTTTATGTAGTAAAGATCGGCTACGATGTAGCCGAGACGATGGCGCGAGCATTAGTAGAAAAGCGCTAAAAGCAACATGGTATCTGGTGTATTTGTTGAAAATATCCCCCTGATCAGAATTGCGATCGGTTGGGGCAGAGCGGTGCAGACTCCCCATGTCGTCCTCGACACAGGTTTTACCGGCGACCTTCAGGTGACGCCGGCAATGGCCGTCGAGCTCGGTCTACAGGTAACGGGCGTTACCCGTGCCCGCATCGCTAATGGCGATACGGTGAACGTTCCTACTGCCCTTGCCTATGCGGGTATGGAAGGGGCGACAAACTACATCCAGGTCTTCATCTCAAACGGTTCACCGCTGGCTGGTATTGGCTTCCTTACCAAGTTTGGTTATCGGGCAACCGTGGATTGTAAGTACCGAACGGTTACACTTGAGCGTGCTCGTTAAGGGTTGCGAACTCCTTCGCATCTTTTCCCGCGCGATTTGAATTCACTCTCCCACTGAGAGTATTCCTAATAGACCGAATGTCGGTTTTTTGCTTTTTTACTATGTGAATAAACCGTGAGCCATGACGACATCACGACGGCGATTCTTTCCGCTGCTACTCGGCCGAGCGGCGAACTCTTTGATACCGGGGCTGTATTCCAGAATCAAATCGGCACCGCTGCAGCATTGATCCAATGCCGTGGTCTGCTCCGATACCTTGACGCTTCATGCGCGACGAACGTTGATAGTTTGCAGGAGGATTTCAGGAATTCGGTAATTGATGATTATACCGTTGATTGGGGACTCCTCGAGCATTCGAACAAGAACCTCCGGGTGTGGGCTGCCGGATACTTCATCAACAAGGCAGAAGGCAATATTGCAGCGAATTTGGATGTTATCGTAAACGCATGGATTGTAGCGCGGTTCGGAATGAAACCAGATGATCCGCTCGCTGGCGACCTCCAAGAATTGGGCATTTTCCATGGATATATTGGTGATCGCATCAGGTTTCTTTCGACAAAGGTACATACTCATGCAAGCCCGAATTGCCTCGTGGCCCGTGGAATGCTAAAAAATTTATTGGATGCATTTGGAAAAATTAAATATACACATACAGAAAGGGTGAAGCAGACAATTGCCGATGTCGTGTCGAAGTATCAAGGTCATAGTTACGACAGAATCTACTTTCGACTGAAGGATAACGCCAGATACGTTGCGATTGCGACAGCACGAGTCAACGCCTTCAAGCATCGGTTTGGCCATTGTTTGAAACGATCGGGATCAATCCACCATGTCGAATGGGCAATGATGGTTCACGCGCATCAATGGATGAATCAGTTTTGGAATGCAATGCTTGTAGATGTAAGGAACAAGAATGCTCAATAAAAAGATCCCGTCGCGCAAGCAGCGGGATTAGCTATACATAGTGACTGGGTCGACTAGCTAAGACTAGATAGACTCTAGGATATGACGTTTAAGGAGCGCAATGCGAGCATCAGGAGTCACGTTCTTGATCTCATTCATTAATTCCATCCACGCATTCTGTTCACTACTGTACGAGTATGCGCCCGGCTGACCATATCCGGGATACACCCCTATCCCGGGCCAGCGATCGACAAGGCGCGTGAATACTTTCCACAGCGGCTCGTCAATCATTTTGCTCCATTCATGCCATTCGACCAACTCACGAACTACGATATTGAGGGTCATGTCGTCATCGAGGATTGGATGGGGTCTGGCTTTGATCGATTTCGGGTACCGGTCAAGTTCCGCGTTGACGAGCGTTGCAATCATGGAGCGCCGAAAATGATCCATATCAAACTGGCTATCCGGCGAATCCTTGTGGAGATCAAAACTAATGGCGAAGATTGACATCGACATATGAGTGCCCTGCGCCTCTGTTAAAGAACACTATGTTGCTATAACGAGGCAGCGGAGAGAAAACATGCAATTGCTCTCTGTCCGCCGGCTCGTTATAGCAATATCTGCATTTATCACCGGAGAGCCTGATTTTAGTTACTAACAATCAAGAAGTCAAAGAAACCGAGCCCTCTCCATTGGTCCAAGGTTTCTGTTTCAGGAGATGCCTAATCATCCACATTTCAGTGGTATTGCCCATCCAGCACTTTCCGCAGTCATGCAGGAGATTGAAGATCTCGAAAATGTAGCATTTACGCGGGCTGCGTAGGGTTCGATTCCCAGGTGAACCCCAGTGGGAATGGTTAGAACCCGACAAAATCACCCGCAACGAAAAAGCCCATGATGTAGGTTTCATGGGCATTTTCTTACTTATCAGAACATCTTTTAACTATTTGCCAAGGCTGACATTGTGGTCGGCCTACGTCAGTGGTATTCGAACCTTTTTGACGGATCCAGCCTCGGTTTCGGTAATTCAAAGTATACAACAGCTCGCAGAGCTCGATAAGGAGTCTACGTCTCGACCGGCTGTTTAGCTACGCGACTCAGATTATTTTAACGGCATACTCTCAGCGATCAAGACTTGCATTCGAGCCGGTTGCGGCACAAAACATAGCTATCATGCCCTATTGTACTATGAGAACATGCTAAACGACTGGAAGCGTAATTCAATAAAAGGAAGTGTCGCCGAGGTTGTTTTGAATTGATATTTTAGAGAGGCCGGTGGATTCACCCCACTAAGGAAATGACTCCCGGCGTCTTGGCCTGCTATTGTTAGCCCAGCTTCGCCAGTTCAAGTTTAATAAATGGGCGATCTATTATATTTGAAACATGTAAGTCCAAGCATGACAGCGGACAGTTTTCAAAAGTCGATGTAGTGACGACCTACTCACTTGATTAGCATTTGAATTCGGGCGAGAACTTGGGCGCTCGCGTGTATCTGCGTCACACCACCCGTAGCAAAAATGGCAAGGCTCACGTGTACTGGCTGCTCGTGCAGTCCGTGCGCGAGGGAGGGCGCGTGCGACAGCGGGTGGTGGCGACGCTTGGAGCGCTCGATGCGCGAGGCCGCGCGCGCGCGAAGGCGCTCGCCGCGCACCTCACGGGGCGGCGTGCGGAGGCTTCATGGTTTGAGCCCCAGGACGAAGAGGCGGACACCGCACGGGTCCGCATTGGTAAAGTACGAATGGAACGGGCACGTCAATTTGGAAATGTATATTTGGGCTGGGTGCTCTGGCGATCCTTACAATTGGATGAGTTGTTGGATTCCATCGTCGACGGAGGCCGGGAGGAAATCTCCTGGTCGACGCTGGCCGCGATTTTGGTGATTTGTAGACTCTGCGAGCCTTCAAGCGAATGGTATCTCGCCGAGCAGCTTTTCCGGCGCACGGCGCTCGATAATCTCCTTGGGGTCCCGGAAGAGAAGATCAATGAAAATCGAATCTACCGCGCGCTGGATCACCTGCTTCCCCACAAGGACGCGATCGAAAAGCATTTAAAGAATCGACTTGGTGAAATGTTTGGGATTACTTACGATCTTTTATTGTATGACGTGACTTCAACTTATTTCGAAGGACTCGCCGGGGACATTCCAAGCGCGCAACGCGGGTACAGCCGCGATCACCGGCCGGATTGCAAACAAGTGTGCATCGCGCTGGTCGTTACAAAAGAAGGGATTCCACTTTCGTACGAAGTCTTCGACGGCAACCGCACCGATGTCACCACCGTCGAGGAAATTGTGGAAACGATGGAAGAGAAGTTTGGCCTGGCGGACCGCGTGTGGGTGATGGATCGCGGCATGGCGAGCGAAGATAATTTAGAATGGCTGCGCGAGGGAGATCGCAAATATGTGATTGGAGCCGTGAAAAGCGAGATGCGAAAATTCGAGGCGGATTTATTAGATAAGAAAGATTGGAAGACGATCCGCGAGGGTGTCGAAGTCAAACAATGCGAGGGTCCCGACGGAAAAGAAACATTCATTTTGTGTCGATCCACAAAACGTAAAAACAAAGATCACGCCATTGTGGAGCGTTTTTCCAAGAAGCTCGACAAGCGACTGCAATCCCTGCAAAACCGGCTTGCGCGGGCGAAGAGAAAAATCGATCGCGCGGGCGTCGAGCGGCAGATCGGCAGAATTCTGGAGCAGTGCTCGCGGGTGTCTGGAAAATATATCATTTCGGTGAACGAAACAAATGAATGCGCCTCAGGATTGCAACTTGTACTCAAGGAGCGTGTCGAATGGGCAGAGTGGGTGTCGCTTTCCGAGGGATGCTATTTATTAAGGTCCAACATTACCAATTGGAGCGAGGAGGATTTATGGAAATCCTATATCCAATTGACCCAGGCCGAGTCGGCATTTCGTATTCAAAAGAGTGAACTTTCGATCCGACCGATCTGGCACCACCGCGAAGACCGGGTCCACGCGCACATTTTTGTATGTTTCCTCGCGTATGTACTCTGGAAGGCTCTTGAACAGTGGCAACAGCGCGCGGGTCTTGGAAACAGTCCAAGGACACTGCTCGACGAATTATCACAAATCCAGAGCGCGGATGTAATCTTGCCCACCGTCGAGGGTCCCGAACTCAAAATTCGATGTGTAGTAAAACCCGACGGATCCAAGCAGGCACTCCTTGACCGACTCGGACTTGAAATCCCAAAGAGATTGAAGATGCCGAAAGCCGTGATCGAATCGACTTTGTAGTGACGACTTTTTGACGTAAGTGCTTGAAAAACCTTATTTTGACCCCTGGAACTGGCGAAGCTGGGTTAGTGGAAGGCCTTCTCCTTTCCACGTGGAAGGCGAAGTCCAAAAGCATGGAACCTGCTGCTAGAATGATGGCATGAACGACGAAGACGTCATCCCTATCGGAAAGATAGTGCGGCTCCCTCTTGGAGCGATTCTCGCCCTAGCAACTCAGTTTGCTATCCGCGCCAAGACGGTATTCGATGAGGAGTGGCCCCAATGTCCCGAGGGCCTACGGATTAATTTGGATTGGTCCATTGGCGTTGTTGGCGTTGAGGACCACTTTACCTCCGGTGTCAACTGTGACCGAGCCTATAAGAACGTCGAAGCTGCCTATCATGCGGCGTTAGCCGCGCACCGTCGGCGTGCTGCGGAGTCATTACATGTCATCTCCGCAGCGACTAAGGCCGCCGATGCGGCCTACACCGCAATTGGATCCTACTCGGGTGAGGGACACCCAGATAACGAGGAGCGAGATAATCCCTGGCATCAACTCAAGTACGACGCGGCGTTCAATACGGCAGGCGCAGCCTACTTCTGTGGAGAATTGGGACTAAGGGACGAAATCGTTGGTGACTACGAGCTATTACAGGAGATTCATACGCGTGAGAGTTGGGGAGAGGCCAACAAACCTTCGGCCTGGGTTCTCTTTGGGGCGGACTCAACGACGGATGCTCTAATCGAGCGGCGCGTCCTGTTCGCAATCAATGACATGTGCGTCTCTCTGTGCGAGCTGATCGCGAAAAACAGAACTTCTCTCGCTCACGTGGAATGGCGCGACCTCGAAAGGGTTGTGGCGCTTGCTCTCGGAGGGCTTGGCTTCGACATTTCGCTCATGCCCGGGACGAAAGACGGGGGCAAGGACGTTGTCGCTCAAGTAAATCTATGTGGCAGGCGACGCACATACTACATCGAGATCAAGCACTGGCGCAGCGGAAAACTACTTGGGCCATCAACCATAGACACCTTTGTTGAAGTCAATGCTCATGACAGGACAGACGGCGGCCTCTTCCTGTCCACGTCCGGATTTGCTCCCGCTGTGTACTCGCAATTGGCGGAGATCTCACAGACGCGCATTCGCCTAGGGACCGATATCAAAGTTATCACTCTTTGCCAACACTTCGTCCGCAATCGAAAAAGTAGCGTTTGGCAGGCCAAGGAAGTGCTTCCGAGCGTGCTCTTCGAGCACACTGTTACATACCTTGGAAAACGCTAATAACAGTTGTTGCGGTTTCTGCTCGTTCCTTCGGACAGGTTCGGCTACTGGATTCATCGTAGCTACTAGATGCGAGCCGCAGGTACTGATGGCCGGATAACAAACTTGAGCATACATAGGCTCATTCGCATCAGTCCGACTACTCGACAAACAGAAGAGACGGACACGGTGTCCCTCTATCGTTAGGGAGCGGCGCAGCAACGGGTTACGGCCTTCAGCGCGAAAATACCAAGGCCGCCGCGCACGTCCATTCCTCGAAGTGCGGTACCCGTTCGATCGGTCTGGCACAAATCGGCCTCTTGGCCACGTGACAGTTATGCACGATCGTTCGGGGATGGAGTCAAATCATGAAAACATAATTCTCGGCCGAACCAACTGGCGCGACCGGACATGGCCGTTCGGCCTTCGGCAGAGAGATCGCCTCTATCATGTCTATGTCGTCGGCCAGACTGGCGCTGGCAAATCGACCCTCCTTCAGCTCCTCATGCACCAGGATTTGGCGGCAGGCAGGGGCTTCGCATTCCTCGATCCGCACGGGGATACGGTCTCCCGAGTGGCCGAGCGAGCCAGCAAGATTCGCGGACGTGATCTTGTATATCTCGACGCACCCGATCCAAGTGCTCCAGTCGGATTCAATCCGCTCGAAGCGGTGCCGCAGGAGCAGCGTGCGCTCGCCGCCTCGGGAATCATCGAGGCATTCAAGAACGTCTGGGGCCAGTACTGGGGCCCGAAGCTTGAGCACATCTTTAGGAATGCCCTCCTCACGCTCCTCGATCAGCCCGCGGCGACCCTCGCGGATCTGCCACGGCTCTTCTCGGATCAAAACTTCCAAAAGGAAGCGATCGCACATGTGGTTCATCCACCTGTGCGGGATTTCTGGTTCAACGAGTTCTTCAAGCTTCCACCGTGGTCGAAAGCCGAAGCTCTTGGGCCGATCCGCAACAAGCTCGGCGCCTTTCTCTCCCAGCCCACGCTCTACCGCATCCTCACAAAGCCGAAGTCGGACTTTGACCTCCGGAAGATGATGGACGAAGGCAAGGTGCTCCTCGTGAACCTCTCCAAGGGGCGAATGGGAGCGGATGCCTCGTCGCTGCTTGGGGCGCTGCTCGTGACGCGTGTCTCTCTCGCGGCGCTCTCCCGCGCGGACTCACCGGAGGAAAACCGCCGGCCGTTCTTCCTCTACCTCGACGAATTTCAGAACGTCACGACGCTCTCTGTCGCGACCATGCTTTCGGAACTGCGAAAGTATCGGGTAGGGCTCACCCTCGCACATCAGTACCTCGGCCAGCTTGAGACGGAAGTACGCGATGCCATCCTTGGAAACGTGGGGACGATCATTGCCTTCCGTATCGGACCAGCAGACGTGAGCCTCCTCGGGAAGTACTTCGAACCTGAGTTTGACGGCTACGACCTTCTGAACTTGCCCAACCGCTGCATCTACGTCCGCCTAATGGTAAATGGGTCTACCACTCGTCCCTTCTCCGCGGATACAATATCCGTGCGATAGGAGGTAAATCGCGATGGCAGACGAACCGGAGATCATCGGACACTGGTACCAACTTCTTGACGGCCTGCAGCACTCATCTCAGGACTTCTACGATTCCCTTGAGGCTGCAATCGAGCGGCGGGAAATCCCGAAATCGATCAGGAGTCGGATTGAATTTCCCGAGGGCGGTCCGTTCTCGACGAAACGGCTCTACCTACGGGTCGTCCGGGACGAGTACACCTTCGACCTATGCGCCGCGCCGTTTGGGACGGGCTTCTTCGTGTCGTGGTGGCTCTTCACCGCACCGGGGTGCCTTGCGTCGCTCCCCATCATCGGGCCGGTCATCCGATTCTTTGTAAAACCGCTGACGTATTATCGGGTCGACACCGCGCTCATGTTCCAAAGCGCCGTACATACCTGTGTCCAAGAAGTCCTGGATCAACTCACTACGGCCAAGGGCATTCGTGCACTGACGGAGCTCGAGCGCAAACCGATTATGCGTGAATTCTTCAACCACTGAGGCCGTTCGTGACACGCCCATCGGAAGAGCGGGTGCCGCACACGCTCGCCGAGGCCCTTACCCATCAATTCTATGATTGGGAACATCGTGGGCGGGGGTGGACTGTCTGGGAATCGCCCGTGGTCTTGGAGCCGCCATTCCAGCCATTTGTACATTTCGCGCCCAATGTGGAGCCTGGTTACGACGACGGTCGCCGTGCGGGAGTTGTAGAGAGATTCTTAGGATGGGCCAAGAGTAGTCTTGGCGGAAGTGCCGCGACAACGACACCGGCTGACGCGCTCGATGGAGCGCTGGAAGATGTTTCGCCTGATCTCGACGAAGAGGACGATGAGATTGTTGAATTTCAGGTGCAGGTGCCTCCTGATATTGTAGTAACGGGCGAGCTGGCCGAGCGCATGCTCCTCGGTCTTGTGGGCTGCGGTGCTCCGACGGGTTTCGAGCTGATCGGACTGCCCGGCCGGATCGTGCTTCAATTCGTCGCGCGCGCCGGCGACGCGAGCACAGTGCGTCAGGTGCTCGAAAGCTACATGCCCGAAGCGGTTGTCGCCGAGGAGCGCGGGGTGCTGCCGGGCGCGTGGAACGCGAACGAGACTCGACCAATCGTCCTCGTCGACTTCGGACTTGCGAACGAGTTCATGCTGCCGCTGCGGACGCCTCGATCGTTGGCGGTGGACCCAATTGTAGCGTTCGCGGGCGCGCTCGGGACGGTCCGCGCCGGTGAGTGCGCGGTACTCCAAGTGCTTTTTCAGCGTACGGCATACCCGTGGGCCGCGAGCATCGTGCGTGCGGTCTCCGATGGCGAAGGTGGAGCCTTCTTCGCCGATGCGCCTGAAGTCCTCTCGCTGGCGCGCGAAAAGATAGGTCGGCCATTGTTTGCGTGCGTGGTCCGGGTTGGAGCACGTGCGGAAACATCAGATCGGGCATGGAACCTCGCGCGAAGCGTGGGCAGCGGATTCAGCCAGTTCACAGCCCCATCGGCAAATGAACTGATTCCTCTCTCCAATGATGAATATCCCGACGATGAGCACGCAAACGATTTGATACGTCGGCGGACGCGCCGGAGCGGCATGCTGCTATCGGCGGAGGAGTTGTCCGCGTTGGCCCATCTCCCGTCGACGTCGGTCCGATCGCCGGGGCTCCGAACATCGGCGAGAACTACAAAAGCAGCTCCCGAGGAACTGTCGCGCGGCGATGTCGTGCTCGGAGAGAATCTCCACCGGGGAGTGCGTGCCACAGTGCGCGTGTCCGCTGTTCAGCGCTTGAGACATACCTATGCGATTGGCGGCACCGGCACCGGAAAATCAACATTCCTGCTTGGGCTCATGCGGCAAGACTTGGAAGCGGGGCGCGGCATAGCGCTCATTGACCCTCACGGCGATCTTGCCGACGAACTGCTCGCGTCGGTGCCCGAGTCGCGGATTCGTGATGTTGTGCTTTTTGATCCGTCCGACGATGCCTATCCCATCGGATTCAATGTGCTTCGTGCGCACTCAGAACGCGAAAAGGAGATTCTTGCATCAGATCTGACTGCGGTGTTTCGACGTCTCTCGACTTCATGGGGCGACCAGATGACAGCCGTGCTCGGGAATGCCATTCTTGCCTTCCTTGAAAGTACGGAGGGCGGCACACTCGTCGACCTCCGGACATTCCTCACGGACAAGTCCTTCAGGGAGCGGTTCCTTACGACAGTTGGGGATCCGTCCGCTGTTTCCTTTTGGAAGACCGAGTTCCCGATGCTCTCGGGACGGCCGCAGGCGTCGATCCTCACGAGACTCGATGCCTTCCTCCGACCCAAGAGTATCCGGGCGATCGTCGCGCAGAAGGAGAGCAAGCTCGATCTTTCATCGGTCATGGACCGTGGCGGCATCCTCATCGCCAAACTTAGTCAGGGGGCCATCGGCGAGGAAAACGCATATCTGCTCGGAAGTCTTCTCATGTCAAAGCTCCACCAAGCGGCGCTCGCGCGCGAGCGCATCTCCGAATCCCAGCGTCGCGACTTTTTTGTATATATTGACGAATTTCACAATTTTGCGACGCCGTCCCTCGGATCACTTCTTTCAGGAGCCCGCAAGTACCGCGTTGGGCTCACGCTAGCGCATCAGGAGCTGCGCCAGCTCAAGGACGACGGTCTCCAAAGCTCCCTTCTCGCAAACGCGGCAATCCGAGTCTGTTTTCGCCTTGGGGACGAGGACGCGAGGAAATTCGCACAGGGAACGACCGACTTTGAGCAAGCAGACTTTATGAACCTCGGCATCGGCGAGGCGATCTGCCGCGTGGAACGTGGAGATCAGGCGTTCAACATACGAGTGTCAAAGCCGGCTGCCGTTGACCGCGACATCGCGGCGGAGCGAGTCAATCTCATTCGGAAGAGCTCGCGCGAGAAGTTCGGGACGCCCCGCGAACAGACCAATGCGGCCTTCGCAGCGCGCCTCGAAGTGAGAGAAGACATTGCAACTCGGCTGAATACAGATCCGCAGCCGACATCGAATGTGGTGGAGCCAAAGAGAGCGCCGTCGAGCGTAGACAAGATTGTTGCGCCGAAGGCCGCGGCTGCCAGTGCGGAGACAAAACAGCCTACGGCTCAACCGCCTTGCGCACCTGGAGAAACGATTCGAGACAAGCGTGAACCGGGGCGAGGCGGTGCACAGCACAAATACCTCCAATCGCTCGTAAAGCACTACGCCGAGGTCCACGGATTCCGCGCCACAATTGAGGCGGCGGTTGACGGCGGCCGCGTCGATGTACTCCTCGAACGAACGGATGCGAAAATTGCGTGTGAAATATCTGTCACGTCGACGCCGGAGCAGGAGGTTGGCAATCTTCAGAAATGCATTGCTAGTGGCTGCGCGCGTGTCGTTCTCCTGTCTCCGTCGCGGCGGGTTCTCCAGCAAACCGAGGCTCTTGCGAAGACCTCGCTCGATCGGGCGGCTCTCGCGAGAGTCGTGTTCTTTACGCCCGAGGAGTTCCTTACCTTTCTCGACGAACTTGGTATCCCGAACGACCCCCAGGAGTCGACGGTCCTTGGATATCGCGTGCGCACCAACATCAGACCCGCGACCGCTTCAGAGGGCGATTCAAAACGTGATTCAATCGTCCAGACGATCATGCGCTCGTTGAAACGGATGGGACCGAAGACTTAAGAACCTCGATTTTCTCGCATTGGGGCGTTCTTCATCTCGAACATGGCAAGACGGCGGAATCCGGTAATACAATTTTGGGCGGACTTCGTTGATTGCGATCGCCGGCTGAATGTCATAATCGAGCGGGTCAGAAGTATCTTGCAGTTCGTCAATACCTAAGTCGGAAAACAGTTTGCGAAGCGATTCGATATCCTTCGCGCGTCCAATGTGATGATGCATAACTAGATCATGGTAGGGGGGCGGCGTTGCTCCAAGACCATCAAGTGTGCCGCTCACGGCACGTTTCGGAGTGTTGTTCGGGCACTCACAACAGGCTCACAATCGATTGATATGGAACACACTAACGAAGCACCGCGTGCCACGAAGAAGAATGAAAGTCGAAACACAGTCCCGACGGTGTCTGCGAATCCGGAGCGGGATTGCCAACTTGAGATGGTGTACGACCAGAAGCGTGAGGCGACCGCCTTTGTGCTATTCCGTGCCGGGGTCTGCGAGACGGTTCCTGACTTCCAGCTCCCGGATGGTCGGAAACTGGTCCCGTTTTCGCCACGTAACAATTTGATCGAGCACGGCGTTGTGCGCTTCGCGGCCGGGCCAAAGGAATACGGCAGTGAGCCCGAGCTTGCCAAGGCGATACAACAGTTCATCCATCGGTATGTCGATCTTTCGCCACAATTCGAGCGGATTGCCACATCCTACGTTTTGCTTACTTGGCTCTTCGACGCATTCAATGAGCTTCCGTACCTGCGCATTCGCGGAGAACCGGGCACTGGGAAAACACGATTCCTCCTCACCGTCGGATCTATCTGTTACAAACCGATCTTCGCGTCGGGCGCCTCGACGGTATCCCCGATCTTCCGCATCCTCGATGCAATGCGCGGAACACTTATCATCGACGAGAGCGACTTCCGGGTATCGGACGAGCGGGCGGAAGTAGTAAAGATCCTTAACAATGGCAATGTGAGGGGCTTTCCCGTCCTTCGGTCGGAAACTGTAAACGGGGGAAAGGAGTTCAACCCGCGCGCATATCATGTTTTCGGTCCTAAGCTCCTCGCCACTCGTGGCTTTTTCGATGACGCAGCTTTAGAGAGTCGATTTCTTACAGAAAAGACCGAGGCCGGCCGCCTGCGGAACGACATTCCAATCAACCTCCCACCCGAGCACGATGTTGAGGCGCTAGAGCTAAGAAACCAGTTACTACTGTTCCGTTTTAGGAATATGGGAAGAGTGCCCCAGCTTGTTGAGTTCGCGGATCGAAGCCTCGAACCGCGGCTCGCGCAAGTGTTTGCCCCGCTCTTGGCGGTTGCAGCGGACGAGGAAACAAGGACTGAACTGCGCACGCTGGCGCGCCAATACAATGCCGACATGGCGGCGGACCGAGGCAGTGCTACCGAGGCGGACCTGCTCGAAGCGGTTAGAGACTTGTGTGTTTCGGCCGCGGGAAGACCGTCGATGAAAGAGATCGCGGCATTGCTTATGGAACGCCACGGCCGCGAATACGACAATATCAGCGCCAAGCGCGTTGGATGGCTTCTGCGCCGCAAGCTCGGGCTTGCAACCGAGAAGAGCCACGGATCGTTTGTACTTGCTGGATCCGAGAGCGAGAAGCTCGCCCGTTTGTATGCCCGATACGGAATCGAACAGCAAACAACAGGACCACTCCCCGAACAAAGTCCCCCAAGTCCCCAACGTCTACCCGATGCAGCGTAGATGGGCTCTACCTCGGGTGGACTTCGGAGACATGGGGGACTTCAGGAAAGCGGGTGTGCCCGAGAGGCATACGATATAACAACTCGAAAGTATGCCGCCTCCGGCAACATTCGTAGTCATGTGCGCCGATCCCAATCCTCTAAAATTGATTTATGGGATCAAAACGCGTGTTCCAAAATTACCTACGAATGCACCGCAAACGGAGCGGGTTGAGTCAGCACGAGGTCGCAGTCCTGCTTGGGTGCCAGAGTGGTGCAAAGGTGTCTCGTTATGAGTGTGGCGACCGTGTGCCCCTCCTGCCTGACATCCTAGCATTAGAGATTATTTATCGGGCGCCGGCGCGCGACCTATTTGCGAAGACATTCGACGTTGTCGCACCGAAGATCAAGGGCCGAGCGCAAAAGCTCTCTCGCGATCTCGATGCGCAGCCGTTCACCCCGGTAATCAAACGCAAGATGAGTTCGCTAGTCAAAATCATTTATCAGCAAAGGAGAGATCAGGCGGCGTGATTTACTATGGATGACATTTCATACGAACCGATCCGAAGGGAACGGATCCTCGGATTTGACCCGGTAGGGGCCGGATTCGGTTTTGTGATACTTGAGATTGATCCACTTCAGCTTGTGGACTGGGGTGTGGCGCGTCATTCGCCCAATGCGACGGAGCAGCGCGAGGATGCGGTCCGGAAACTCCTCGAATTGTATGAACCAACTGCGATCGTACTCGAAGACGTGCGCGAAACAAGGTTACTGCGGCGAAACGCGCTCAACGTGTTCACGGAGACTACGGCCGAGTTGCTCTCACAGAGTGGCGTACCCGTGTACCGTTACTCGAGGCAAGAGATTCGGCTGGCTTTCGAGCGGTCCGGCGAATTCACGAAGCATGGGATCGCAAAGGTGCTTGCGGCGCAGTTTCCAGAGCTGGAATCCCGTTTGCCTCGACCCCGTAAAGTTTGGGAAAGTGAAGATCCGCGCATGAGCATTTTCGATGCGTTATCCCTCGTGATAACAAGACTTGTGTCCAGCAGACCATCACCGCGGGACGTAGCGAGGCTGTAGATTCAGTGTCTGCACACCATGCATCATCGTAATAAAACCGCTCTCAATATTGAGAGCGGTAAGTGACGGCACTTCTCGTGTACCCGCCTAAGTGTACAGTGCGTCGTTGTCGTGAAGCGCCCTTCGTGCTGTTGTAATCAGGTTCAGAACTCTTGAGGTCGCCCCATCGTCACCGCCGCGCATACCCAAGTTGTCCTCCATCATCCCGCTTGCGACGATGTCGGATGTTTCTAAAAGATATCGCGTCAAGCGATCACGAAGCTCCGGACCATTAGCGTCGAAATGAGGGAAGTCCGTCGCCAGCTCTCTAACAATGCTATCCACACGTATGGAGACAGGCGAAGGCTGAATCGCGTCGTGGAGCCCACCCTGTTTTTCGGAAGGCTCGAAGTGAGTATCGTTACACATTGAGTCAAGGTGCTCCTCGCGTCTATAGTACTCACCATCGAGTACTATACTGCGCGGGACAACAGGTTGACGCTGAGCTTACCCTGCTCTCCTGCGGACACGATCGCAACCGATTTCTAGTCTCAACCTATGGACGACAAAGTAATGATATACAGTATCACTGATCAATGTCAACAAATTAGAATGACGGAATTATTATGAAAGTTCACCGCCTGTCATGGGTGGTATTCTATAAGAGGAACCAGTCCATCACGCGTCGACGAATCTCCACGCCCGAGCAATCGAGAATTGCAAGCATGCTCTGGTGCAGGAGTTTCGAGTTGTATTGCAAAATTGGAAACGGGTTTTCGTTAGTATCAGTATAGCGATCATCATACTTAACAGCCGCCAGCTTGCGCCGGCGATCGACCACCGACATGAGGTCCAGGTAGTGCGCATAGTGGTCAAGTGTGCGACCAACGGCACGCCACGCCGTCTGATCAATGGCAGAGACCAATCGGTCCGTGGGCGGTTGTTCTAGGATGGCATTTAGGCCACTGATGAATTCAGCACTATCTGCCTTCGTCCTTGCGCCCAGGGAAGCGATGGCCAGGAGGGTTGCAAAGAAAAAAAACTTTCTTGAGTGGCGAAGCTTTACATTCCTTGTCGCCCAGTCGAGGTCTTTTCCGTCTACCTTCGCTTTGTAGTCGATACATACAGTTCTGTAATAGCGAGCGAGATCATTACATAACGATAGCGCGTGACGTCCAGCACTGCGTTCGGGTACTGCGTAAGCACTCAGTAGTTTCTCTCGCACCCTTGAGAGGGGGAAACCTCCACCAGCTTGGGCGCTTTCTGTAAGAATCAGTATCCGTTGCGAGAGCCGTGCGCGGGTGTCTTTCTCTCCGCCGATTGAATGAGGATCTGCCAAATCATCAAGACTCATTGGCCTTGTGAGATCTTCACCGCGGGAAACTTCTAAACCTAGATCGGTCTTAAGGAGTTCGCGCAGATCGGTATGTATACTGTCAAGGTTCGTGCAGTCACTTCCGACAACGATCGGAACAAGATCGAGATCCGACGCCTGAAGCGCCTCACGCCGCCCGATAGAGCCTACTGCGACAAAGCAGAGCTTTGAGGCGTCAAGTGATCGTTTGTCAATCCACCTGTCAGTTATCTCAGTGGTCTTCTGGCGGATGGACTCTGAGTGATCATGGGCCTTTTTCAAGGTATCAAACGTGCGACTCGCAATAACATGTTTGATCGATTCGATATGTTTCATTGTCCATGTCCCGGGGCCTGAGTGATTGGGCTTGTAACAAGGATCCTTTGAAGATGGCGCAGGTCCGTCTCAAGGCTAAGGGAGCGTCTACGTCTCGGGCGTACCAAATATTCAAGAGGTGGTTTATATCGGCTTATTTCGATTGACTTCGGTTCCGGAATACCACGAGAAAGCACTCTCTCGACAATACTCTCCTCTTGTAGATGCAGCGAGTCGACAAGACTAATGTTTGGAAAGGCATCGCCGATCGCTAGTGACCACGCTGATTCCCACCGCATAACAGTTGGACGGTTGATGAAGCTCCGGTAGATTGTCGATTTACGTCTCCAGAATGTGAGAACTGAGCCCGACGACCCAGGTGGGAGTGAGGGGCCGAAGAGAAGACTCTGGAACGCGCGCCGTGTCTTCTCGGGGCTTGGCACATGCACTCCAAACACAAGTCCCGATCGCCAAATACCCTCAAGAGCATCGGGGGTCAGCGGTGATGCAACTATTGCGGCGAAGTGATACAATTCATCTGACTCAAGTGACTCAGGCTGTTTCGCAAATAGCGCAAGAAGCCGATCCGAATCAACTCCAATCTCAGCAAGTGGGCGCTTAATGTGTAGTGTTGAGGGTAGCTGCGACGCCCCTAACACCATTTTTCGCCGCAATTCCGACGTTGAGGTACCCGTCAGTCTCGAAAAGGCAAACTCGCCGGTATGAGATAGCGGCCATGTTGCAATATCATGAACAAGCCCCCATGCCACTGCATACCGCTGGACAATTGGCGAGCACCCGAGTGAACGGGCGACATCGAGAGCGATGAGCGCGACGCCGAGGCTGTGGCTCGCACGGGAGCCATCGCACGCTCCGATATGTTTTGAAGTTCTAGCAAAGAGCGGTGAGTGTGCAAATGGCGCGAAGCGGGGCGAGAGAATACCCAAGAAAGTGATCTCGCCGAGGCGCCTGAAGGCCGGAGATTCGAGCAATGGCCCGGCGATGTCGGCGATTTCCTGGCGTCGACGGCTCCACAATGCAAATTGCTCACGATCGCACGTGCGAAGAGTTACATGAGACTCCGCGAATAGGTAGCGCTGAGGCACGGGTATTGTTAGCGAGGTGTACGCATTATCTTGTTTGAGAAATTGCCCGATGTCACCCTTGCGTTTTCAGACGATCAAGAAGACCGTACCAGTCCTTCTCGGAGAGTCCTAGGTTAGCTGCCGATCTATAAAATGCTCGGGCGCCAGGACTCTTCTTGAGTGCTTCGCCAACGTCCGGCGGGACTTTGCCCGCGAGTGCGAGTAGCTCGTCTGAGTTTATTTCGAGAACTGCTGCGAGCTGAAGGATCGCCGCCACGGACGGTGGAAGGACGCGACCGTTTTCAATCTTGCTCAAATAGGTGACGTCGAACCCTCGGCGATCCTCGTCCTTGAGTCTCCTTCCGACTTGGTCCGCGAGTTCGCGTTGGGTGAGGATCTTCGCCAGCCGCAGGGCGCGAATTCGCTGACCGAACGCCTGAGGAATTGCCATCGATGAAGAACGTACCCCTGTTGACTTGAATGTCAAGTCGAGTATGACGGACGACTGCGGAGGCTGCAATCGCTGCGGAGCTATTCTCATGACTCGTCCAACAATCTCGAAGCCGCGTTCCGTTTCAGAGGACCAAAAGGCAGTTGGCGTCTGGATTCGCGTTTCGACGGAAGATCAGGTCGGGGGCCGGAGTCCCGAACACCACATTGACCGGTTCAAATTCTACGGACAAGGGAAGAGACCCCACAGTTCGCCAGACGCTGGTAAGTTAACGAGAGCAAAAAGTGCATAACATTCAAGCCGCGCCGTTTGGTTATCGCTGGAATGACGGGCGTCTTGTCCATGATTCCACAGAAGCGGCGATTCTGAGGCTCCTGTGTGAACTGTTTGTTGAGCATCGGCGAACCAAGACAGTCGCGCGCCTTCTCAACGAGAAGGGCTATCGCACTCGGACCGGTAATTTGTGGACCGACACGCAGGTTCGGCGTCTTGTTACAGCAACGCAATCCCAGCGCTACGCTGTACCACCCGAGCATGGACAAACCGAACGTAACGCATCCGACGCTGGCGTTGTAGTTCCTGATGATCTAGCCGACCGTTGCCGCTTACTCTTGAGCGAAAGAACGTACGGGCATCGACCGACGAAAAAGCCGACGCATCTGTTTTCCGGCGTCACATTCTGTGGGTGCGGAGAGAAGATGTATGTTCTGTCCGGGTCATCCAAATATGTTTGTGCTGCCTGTCGGCGCAAGATTCCGGAACGGGACCTCGAGACGATCTTTTGTGAACAACTGCGGACGATTGCAATCGATCGCGAGACAATCGGGAGGCACGTGGAGAACGTCGATGAGACGATTGCTGCTCGGGAAGCGCTTGTAGCATCGCTTAAGAGCGAGGAATCCAAGCTCAAAGCACAAGCCGATCGCCTGCTTACCCTTGGTTCACAGACCGAACCTCTGACAGCAAGCCAGGCCCAACATTACAAGGGTCTCCACGCCCGATTGGAGGCCATCGGCGATCAAGTCCCCGCGATTCAGGGCGAGATCGACGTGCTCAAGATTCGAGTAGATCGAAAAACAGGAGAGCAGATTCCGTCCCTCCATACCTCCTGGGCGGCAATGTCGTTTGGAGACAAGAGGACGATCGTCGAAGCAGTTGTCGAACGCATTACCATCGAGAGCGGCGCAGTCACGTTCGACCTCACAGAACTCTCCAGTTCTGAAACCGCGACAAAAGGGCAACACCACAAAAAGGCGCGGCCCTCGATTCCTGGTTGGTCGGTCGCGGCAGGAAGCCTCTCGACACCTGCCGGACGTGACGCCAACGTCCCTACACACAAGAAGTTAGAAGGCGCAAACCCTGTATCGAATGTGCTGAGCGCGGTCGAGATTGAAAGGACGACAACTGGAGAAGTTGTCGTTCGCCGACCCGCAGTGAATGCCGTCATCACGCTCAAGGGCGCTCCAGCACGCCTTTTCTTGAACGTCGCGGAGTGTTCGCCTCGGGATGTCCGATTTGAAGATGTTCTTCGCGATTGGATGGCGAAGGAGGGAAGGGCGCGGATCTCGATCGAATACCTCGCCAAGCTCGCGCGGCAGATTCGGAAGGCACTGGGTCCGGAACTCTCCGGTTTTTGGTCGTACTCGGGCGGTGCTGCTGCGTGGATTCCACCGAATGCCGGTGCCTAGTCCGCCCTACAAACGGCGCAGCGAAGGGTGTCCGCGGCGGACGAAAGCCGTCTGATTCGGAGGTCGCCAGTCCTTCAGAGGACACGTTCGAACAGCACTGTCCTCGCGACCCCATGGAACACCGAACAACCTCCCAGGACCTGCGTCCCCTCCGCGAGATCACCATTCCCTTCGTGGACCCCGCGACGCTTCAAGAACTCGTCTCCTCCGCGGTTGAGCGGCACCTGCACGCGATGGAGGAGCGTCTCGTCTCGCGGCTGCGCCGACGCGAGGAAACCAACAGCCCGAACCCTCTCAGCGAGCTTCTTTCAGAGCGTGAGATTGCGGGACTTCTGCACTGCCATCCGCGGACTGTTCGGCGACTCGAACTCGCTAAAACTTTGCCACGGTCTATTCGCATTGGCAGTGCTAAGCGCTGGCGCAGTGAAGAAATCAAGCAATGGCTCGCTGGGGTGCAGACAACCGAATTCCGCCGAACTACAATTTCTAAATCATGAGAGGACGCGCACTCGGTCGCGGACGGCTTGTCCGCGAAACCAACAAACTCGGTCAGGCTGTCTACTTTGCCGACTGGCGAGGCGCTGACGGAACCCGCCATCGCCAGGTCATGTGTTCAGACCGACGGGTCGCCGAACGCATGCTCGCCGACCTGGTACGTGATCGAGACCTACAGCTCGCGGGACTTAAGACCGAAGAGGCGGCACCGTGTGCTCTGGCCGAGCTCAAGGATCTCTACTTAAAGGATCTCGAAACACGTGTATCTGCCAAGCACTGCGCTAACGCGCGGCGTCGGATCGCCCGCATTCTAAATGAAGTATCGATATCCATCGCGCAGGATCTCACCCCCGCGCGCATTCTCGAGTGGCGCCGCGCGCGACTCGGCGAAGGGGTCGCCAATCGAACCGCAAACATGGACGTATCTACGCTCACCAGCATGCTCATCTGGGCCGTCCGCATGGAGATTATTCAGTTCAACCCAATAGCGTCGGTGAAACCTCTGCCGCAAGGGAAAGCCCACCAGCGGCGTAATCGCCGGGCGATGACTGAAGCAGAAGTCGCTCGCTTCCTCGAGGCGGCGGACGAAGATGATCGACGGGAAAGCGCGCGATGGGCGGCGGCCACAACCATCGCCCACGGAACCAAAGGGAGGGCCTACGCGAACCAGGAGCGAATACAAAGAATCCCGCAGCGGCCGATGTGGGAAGCGTTCCTTCTCACGGGAGCACGGTGGAGCGAACTTACTCGCACTGCTTGGGGCGACCTCGACGAGGAACGCGCGACGCTGACCTTGCGAGCGGAGCACACGAAGTCAGGGAATCTCCGCGTGATCCCCCTTCAGCGTGATCTGGCGTCATTATTAGCGAACGTTCGCACATTACAAAAAGACGTCCTCCGATCAGATATATCAGATGCAGGTCGTATCTTCCTGACGCCGGAAGGCATGCAGTGGCCCCGTCTCACGCGGAATGCGATGCGTATTTTCGAGCGGATTCTTACTGCTGCGGGAATTGTAAAAATGAACTCTCAGAAAGAGACGCTCGACATCCATGCGCTGCGCCACACGTTCGCGAGCCGCCTTGCGCGCGCCGGCGTCGGACTCATTCAAGCGCAGAAATTGTTGGGTCACTCGGACCCGAAACTGACAGCGCAGATTTATACACATCTCGACGCGGAAGACCTGCGCGACGCCATTGAACGGGTTCCCCGGTCCGAGCCTCCCAAGCCGCGAATTGATGGCGCTAAGTTGGCACTCGTGAAGGGTGGCTACCGAGTTGCTAATCCTAAGTCCTTGTCTTTATTGGAGCGGGCGAGGAGGTTCGAACTCCCGACATTCAGCTTGGGAAAAGCCCTCTTGGGCACGCGTGGAAACCACTTAAGCCGTTATGGGGGGTGATATTACACGAACTTGGACGCATTCGCAAGTCATCGCAAGTCGTCGCCATAAGTTGTTAATTAGTACGGTACATCGCATGCGTCGTCTGTACGTGATTGTTATGAAGCCAGCGATGTCGGTCGCCAAGCGCGCACAAGGATGGCGTTCCGCGAAAACGTCCCAAGAAAGCCGGTTGGCTCAAATCGCGCCGAACCACATCATGCCGACCAACGCCCATCTGCGATTTCAGGTTCGGTTAGCGGATTGGAGAAACGCGTGTATCTTGGACTCAGGGAGGTTCATCCCATCGAGGACTCTGACGTTCGAAACACAGGAAAAATTGGAGTTGTCGAACGATTACAGTCAAGAAAATTCAAACGCGCCCAAGGATTGAGAGAACTTAACTATGTTTAAGCCGATTCGATTTGCGCAAGGCCTAACGAGAATGCTGGAGTCGTATGAAACCATCGACTTGGACTTCAACCGTAGTTCCGAAAAAAAAGACCCGACCGAGTACGCTAGAGACGTTGCTGTATTTGCTGATGATCTCGGCGTCCTCCTCGTCGGCGCGGTAGGGAATCGAACACTTGGACATTACTTTCCGATTGAGGAAGAGTAAGCGGCTCAAAATTGCAAAATTCTGCAAGCACGCCGCAATAGTTGTACCGCCAATGCGGAACTCTGACTTTATCCTTGCGAATGCCAATGAGATCTATAGCCTATGGACTCGGATCTCCATGACAATCGAAAAAACATTAGTTCTTATTAATATTAAGAGAGGTGATTTGTGGACCAAGAAATGTACGATAAATCTAAAAATTACGAGATCCTTACAAGGGCAATCTATCAATCAATTCTTAAGTCTCAAGGGACTGAAAAAATTGAAGTCCAGCACAATCAAGTGATTGAGGGACGTTCGGGAGTTGGACACCAAATAGATGTTCTTTGGCAATTTAGAATCGCCAATATTGAGCACAAGGTAATCGTAGAATGTAAGGACTACGCGACCACTTTAACGCTCGGCCGCGTCCGGGACTTTTTTGGCGTTGTCCACGATATCGGCAACGTTTCTGGCATTATAGTAACAAAGGTCGGATTTCAGTCCGGAGCGGTAGAGTTTGCAGAGCATTATGGAATTAACCTAAAACTCCTCAGAAAACCATCGGATGCCGATTGGGCTGGCCGCGTAAAAAATATTAATATTTCTATTGTATTAAAGGGCGTCGACTCCAGTTATGAAAACCCGCTCAGGCTAAACCTTCAAATTCGTAATCCGCAGGACAAAGTGCGGCTGGACGCGCTTGAAAAAAGCGGTTTACTTGCAAAGCTCAGCCCGCTCGATATGAAACTCTTGGACTCGAACGGAGTGGCTACAACCGAAGAATTTAGATATTGGATTCCGGGTGTAGTCCCCGTTTTCGAGCTTCAAGTTGGAGGGCCGTACAAGCATATTATCAAACAAGACGGCATGTTTATTAATTATCCGCGAATTGACGGAAAGACAGAGCGAATTGAACTCGCCGCGATAGAAGTTGAATATTATATAAAGGAATTTAACTCAGTTGAAACAGAGGTACAAGGTGATGACATAGTAAAAGCAATCCTAAAGGACTACTCCACGGGAAAGGTTGAACACGTTCATCGGTCCGGGAGCGAAGAAGCTTGATTTTCAACATTTCGTCCATTTCTGGATCATCCGTGGATCCGCCATGATCATTGCAGAATTTGACTCAAAGCAAGGGACCGTCCTAGAAGATCATATAGATGCTTTGCAAGAGAAATGCTAAGTATATGTCCATTTCCGGCGCGTCACTTGGGCGCTTTTTGCTGCAACCAGCTTGAGTATTTTGGTCCCGCTGAACTTGGGCGCTGGTCCTTCGGGGGTTGTTCAATTTGAATAGTTAACGGAATTGGAAATTCCACACCAATTATTACAGCTTCGCCGGGCCTTAGACTTGGTAGGAATTTCGCCGCCGCTGTATCCAACTCGCCACATGCGGCCTCAACAACTCTCCGATCAGCATCGTTTATGAGCCGATGGACTATTAGTGTTCCCATTTGACTGAGAATTCCTGGTGGAATGTCTCTTGGCTGTTGTGTTGCGAGCACAAGGTTCAACCAAAACTTCCGGCCCTCCTTTGCAATCTTCTCAAACGCATCTAGTGGTTGCCTAAAGTCTTCTTCTCCAAGATGTTGATTGAGAAAATGGTGGGCTTCGTCGAGAACAACGAGCACAGGTCTATCGTGGGTGAGTTCATAGTTTCTCACGCGCTCTCGAAGCCACCGCCCAATGAGATTTACGGCAATCTCACGCAGGTGAAAGTCGAAGCTCAAATCGTTTAGGTTGATTCTCAGGAGTGTATTGCTATCGCGAAAAAAAGCGTCCAATTCTGAAAAAATAGACTTCGGTTCGGTTGTACCAAATATTGGAGTCCACGCCGCTGATACTCGCAACATATTTATTTTGGACAGCAATGATTGACACCAACCCTGAGCCAGCAAGTAGGGTTGAACTTTCCAAATGTCACTGGATTCTTCAACGCATTCGTTCATTATTTGCGAGGAGAGTGACGAGAATTCGAATGGAGTTCGGGGGTCTTCAACCAATTTTGCGATCTGAGCCTTGGTGCGAACATCATAGTAATCCGCGCGACGCTTTCCGAATTTTGTGATAAGTCCAGTGCCGGTAATGAATCCAGTAAGCAATCCTAGATCATCGGCAAATTCTGGTTTCTTCAAAACTTCAACTAAGCGGAGGCTCTGAATGGCTTCAATTAACTTCACACGTTGAGCTGGAGAAGGAGCTAAGATCGACATGTAGTCTCCGTCTTGAAGGTGTTCGCAAGGAATTCGAACCGCCACTTCTCCGGTTGGTGGCTTTGAAGTGCCAAGGAATAGTGACTTATGATTCTTGGCAATGGGTCCATATTCACCAGTGGGATCGATCAATATGATTTTCGGGAATAATTCATCTCTGAGACATTGATCAAGAATACGTGCCACAGTTGTGCTTTTTCCACCGCCGGTCGCTCCAAGAATAGCGCAATGCCGAGCAAATATATGGTCGGCATTTATTTTGACTACAGTTCCCGCAGCGTCCCGCACGCTCCCTAGATTTAGTGTCGCCATTTGTAAAGCGGGCTCATCATGCTGGCCAAATGAAGACGCAAAATGAGTTACTAACGTTGGGCTGGCCGCGAATACCGACGCTCCGAGAGTCGGATAACTTGGAATACCACCTATGACTCTTTCCGTTCCAGATTGCAGCGCCCCTAATAGATGCATTCTTGCAAGTGGGTGGGGGTCCGGAGTGTGTCCGAGGTGCCGCTCAATATCCATCCGCTCTCTCTCTGGAAGTTTGACTTCTAGGATGCGTCCTAACACAGCATAATTATCGCAGTCAAAAACTACGAAATCGCCGACCTGTCCACCGTGCAGCGGCCCTCCTAACAGTAGTCGCCCCGTTCGCTGAGTGACCGGATCAAGGTTTGCGTAAACGGCGTCTGGCGATACTTGTGTAACGGTTCCAATACGACGGTTTGGATCGAAGGGCATCATTCTCACGATTTCTCCGAGAGCACCCTCAAGAGTTGAGCCGCCTTCCCCTGTGTGTCGCTGGCACGCGCCGCAGAATAATTCGGAAGGGTGCTTGGAAAACTTCTAAAATCCATTTGTATAACATCAAGCGGGGCCCCGGATTGTTGAAGTCGCCAGAGGGTCTCCCAAGGCTTATTATTAGCAAGCTTAGACTCCGAGCAGCTGTCTACAATAAATAGTTTAAAATTTGAATTTGTAGCTAGGGCGTGGTAGATTGGCTGGTTGAGATGGTGGTCATTGAATCCGAATCCGAGAAGGAGTAGACATGTGTCGCGCTCCCTTAGGGCAATCTGAAACCGAGCCATCATTTCTAAGAATGGCTGCTTGAACGACTGTGCAAATTTCTCATCGCGAGGATAAATTAGGAAGGGTTTATTAGTTTCTGCATCTCGAATTATTCCGTCCGTTGTGCGATGCCAGTCGACTGAACCATGTAATTTATAGAGATGAAATACGGATTCGAGGTAATCAGCCGAACCTGGTCAACCCCCAATTTTTGGTCCACCCATAACTTTACACCTGGGACAGGGAAAGGGATGAAATTGTAACAATCACCGGGGATGTGGGTGCGGACGGAGGCGCGGCGAGCGGAGCGAAGCCCACAGGCGAGCGAAGCGGAG
>JACQFD010000019.1 GCA_016200225.1 Planctomycetota bacterium | reverse complement strand
CGACTTGAAAACACTGCTTGGCCTGGCTCGCCGCGGTCGCGAACGCCTGCGGCGACACCCTTCGATTCTGTGGGGACTCCTCGCAAAGGCGGGACTTTCCTTTTAGATGGAATGTTACTATATTATGCGAGAGTCTCTAGGGGAGCTACCTTCACATGACGCGCAACCCGCACGTGCGCCCGGAACAACTTCAGAGTGGTGATTAGGCGGTTTTTAGTGCGGCGGGATCAGAAGATTTCCGCGATGACAGTTTTCTTGGGAAAATCGCATTGACAAATTGAAGAATGCAAGCCCAAATGCTGATGCGTTCTTGATGGAATTCTCGCGCCAGATGGGAGCGTTCAAACTTCATTCGATCCAGACTTGTCCAATCTAAACCGGAGATAAGTTCATCATGATTGTTCCTCGAAGCCTGTCCACGTCCGCCATCGTAACGAAACCACTCATTCGGGCCATTGCGATGCTTGCATGTGGAAAAATAGCATATTCTCAGACGCCGCTCGCGCCCCCGAGTCAAGTTGGACAATGGGCCGGACCGTTCTTCCTGAGGCTCTATCCTGCGCATGCTGTTGGCGATCCACTCAATCTTGGAAAAGAACCAAAGAATGATAGTATTCTTGGGCAAATTACGATTGATCACGACGAAGTTGGTGCCGCGGCTGTAATTCCACCGACTGGTAACAATCCATACGCAGGCCAGATTCTCGCTTGGAATTTTGAATTGCTCGAATCAGGCGGCAATGAGGTTCATAACTTCCGCGCTTGGATTATCGATCCAACGCAGTCACCACCATCCGTCACACCGCTTTACTTTAACTTTGCGGGTCCAAATAATCTCTCCGAGGGCACATCATTTTTTTGCTCGGGATTCTCTTGGAGCAAGGATGGAAAGCTGACCATTGCTGGAGGTGGATTGCCGTCGAAACCCAACGGCCAGATATATGAATTCGATCCGACGGCTGCGCAACCCGAACCGAATCCAAGCGGTTTCACGAAGCAATTTCCACCGATGTCGAATCACCTTTTTTGGCGGTTTTATCCATCGATGATTACGATGGGTTCTGGGGCGAACATCTTGATTGGAGGATATCAAATTGATTCAACAACAAATATTACAAATACATCTGATAGCCTATGCGTTGCATCGAGCGCGACTCTCCCGATAAGCTATGCCGCGGAACAAACTTTTGCGGGAACGTCAACAAATAATCATTTCTGGGGGCAGTATCCGCGCGCATTTTGCACGAAATCGGGAAAGATTTTTGTTGCATTTGATAACTTTGCGGATGGAAGTACGCCGTCAATTTCATCAACTTGGGAGTACCAACTTGGCAATTCTGGATCGTTAGTAAACCTTGTTACGCATGCCCAAGACCACTGGTACGGTAGCGCGGTGATTATTGAAGAGCAGGTAATAAATCCTGCGGTAAACGATTTCTACGAACGAATTTTCACAATTGGTGGATCCCCTTGGCTCGCAAATCCGCCAGCTTCTGGGAATCCTACGACACTGCAAACAATACATGAATATCAGTTGGTGAATGGAACACCCACGTGGACATCCAAGGGCGTCGGTGCTTTTGGTCGAATGATGGCAAATGCTGTCATTCTCCCCAACCGTACCGTTTTTCTGGTCGGAGGGTCTTCTTTAGATTCTGCTCTTGGGGTCGTTTATGCTCAGCCCGTTCAAATTCCTGAAATATTCGATCCAAGTGACCAGCCTGCAGTGTCACCATTTACGCCATTGCCTGGCACGTGGACCCAAATGGCTAACCACACCGAACATCGAATGGACCATTCAACGGCCGTATTACTTCCCGATGGCCGTGTATTTGCGATCGGTGGTCTCGATAACACGTCACCAACGCCGGTTACGCCTGGGACTGAGAATGTACTGCGACCTGGTGATACCGCAGAGATCTTTAGTCCACCTTATTTATTCAAGGGCCCTCGACCAGTCATATCGTCAATATCAGCATCGACTTGGAACTATGGTGACACCAATATTAGCATAACCGTTCGTTCAGGGTCGAATTTGATCGCGTTGCCTCCAAAAGTCGTTCTCATGCGGCCATGCGCATGCACCCACAACTTCGATTTTGATCAACGATACGTCGAGGTCAAATCTACAAGTGTGACGAGTGCGGGGTCCAACATTTACAATGTTTCTGTTTCGGCGCCCCCTGCCGGAACAAATGGTATATTGAAAAATGCCGCCCCTCCCGGCTGGTACATGCTATTTGTAATCGACCAGACCGCCGGGCCCGGAAATGAAATCCCTTCCGTCGCAAAATGGGTTAAACTTCAGTAAACTATGATCGCCGGGTGTCGGCGCGAGAGCGGCGACGCCCAGCTTTGAATCTTGTCTTTCTGCGTCTGCGACCCAATCTCTGTTTTTCCTCGCGCATCATGATTCCCTGCTTTCCAAGCTGGCTACCTGTCTTATGCATGTTCTCAGGTTTGGCACCCGCGGACAATGCAAAGAAGCTGGAGACCAACGTACAAATCCATCGTTTACCGCTGAGATTTATGAAAAACGCTGGACAAGTCGACGGCCACGTTCAGTTCGTGGCGAAGAAACCGGGAATCCTCGCGTTTTTTACCAAGAACGCGTTCGTCTTGAATTTGGCCGGACCTGTCTCCAATGGAACGAATACTCTCACAGGAGTCGGTCCAAGTGAGCCTCCGTCCTACTCGATGCCCGCATCCGGCCCGTGCAGTTTGTTCTTAACATTTGAGGGAGCTTCACCAGATGCGACGATCGAAGGATTGAATACGCTCGAAACTGTTGAGAATGACCTCCACGATTCCGACAGCAATGCATGGACTACAGACATCCCCTGTTTCGACTCCTTGCGATATAGGGGACTCTATTCGGGAATCGACTTGATCGTTTATGATAAGAATGACAGACTTGAATACGACATCATTGCCGAACCAGGAGCAGACATATCGCAAGTAATCATTCGTTGCGACGGTGCACGTGGACTCAATCTGCAAAGCGACGGCGAACTGGACATCGCATTGGACAGCGGAAGGCTCCATCAGGGACCTCCGATCGCGGAACAGCGGGACAAGAGCGGACAGTGTCGCGCAGTTCCGTGCACCGTTTTTCAAATCGATGGATCGAGATATGGTTTCAAGGCACCGGAATATGATATTCATTCAATATTACGAATTGACCCAGGAATTGAATATTGCACTTTTCTCGGTGGAAGTTCCGTGGACGACGTTGGATCTGTAGCTGTCGACGAAACAGGAACCCTTTACTGCACGGGCGCAACGTACTCCAGCAACTTCCCGTCAACTCCGGGAGCCTTTAACACGACTTTCTCGTCTTCACCGACATATCTGCAGTCCTTTGTTGCAAAACTGAACTCAACGGGAACGCAGATCATTTATTCGACCTCACTTCATTTCTGTGGAATTGGAAGCATTTCATTAAATGCTTCTCATGCGATGTACTTTTGTGGCGCTGGAACAAAGGGCTATCCCACGACACCGCATTCGTTTAATCCAAATGGTTATATTCTTCAACAATATACTCCGGTGGTTGGCGTACTGAATTCCACTGGCAATGCACTCATTTATTCGAGCTACATCGGAGGGCAAGGATCGGCGCAGGGACTTGTTTTGGAATCATCCGGAATCGCTTATGTTTGTGGCGGAGCGGGAGACAATCAAAATTCTCCGTTTCCAAAAACGCCTGGCACTTTTCAAACAACAAATGGAAGCGTATTTATAGTAAAAATTAACGCGAACGGAACTGCCTTAATGTACTCATCCCTTTTCGGCGCTTCCGCAGCGGGGGTTGGAGGAAGCGCAAGGGGAATCGCAATTGATGCACAAGGGGCAGCCTACATAGCCGGCATTGTAGATGGCCCGACATTTCCAGTGACCACGGGCGCTCCGCAAACCACGTTTGCCGGTGGCACAAGTGATGCATTTGTATCTAAGCTAAGTGCTGACTCTACAAAGCTTGAGTACTCAACCTATCTCGGAAGTCCATTTCAGTATAGTTTTGGCGACGAACAAGCGTGGGCCATCGCAGTGGATTCGACGGGTAGTGCTTATGTCGCGGGTGCGGCGGCGGGCCCAAACTTCCCCACTACTCCGGGAGCCTTTCAAACGAATTTTCAGGGTGTGCAAGAGATTTTCATTACAAAGCTCAATCCTTCGGGTACAGGTTTGATTTATTCAACTTACTTGGGCGGAAGCTCCAATGGTAGTAATGCCTATTCGTTAAAGATTGACGCGAATGGCGATGCGATGATATCGGGCTCAACAAGTGCTTCAGACTTCCCTACTACATCCGGCTGTGCCCAGCCGGTCTATTCCGGAGGTCCCTCGGAGTGTCAGTTTGTTGAACTTGACAGCTTGGGAAGCGGGCTTTTGTACTCGACTTTTCTCGGCGGAAGCTTTGATACTTCAGAGACCGGCTCTTCAATTGCAGTCGGACTTGATGGGACCATCTATCTCGGGGGCGTGACCAACGCGCCCAATTTTCCCGTCACACTCGGCGCCTTTGATACACTTTTGAATGGTAATGGCGCGGTCGGCGGCTTTAGCGACGGGTGGCTCGCTAAAGTTACGCTGGGCACTCCAGCAGGCGTTGTGCCGTACGGTACAGGTACACTTGGTTGCGCCGGCGCCCAATCACTTGTTGTCTATTCGACTCCCAAAGTGGGAAATCCAAACTTTGAGTTCACGTGCAGCCATTGTCCCGGAGACTCCCTTGGATTGTTATTGATAACCAACCAGTCCTACGCCACCGATTCGGATCCGTTTGGCATCGGTCTCAATTTGCTCGTCGATCTCTTTTCATCCTCCGAGATTTATGCCTTCGACATTAATAGTAATTCCCTCGGTGGTGCCAGTGTGCCGACCGCGATTCCTAACAATAGTTTGCTTGGGGGTAACAAGTATTACGCGCAAGTCGTCTCGCTCTGGCCGTCGGGCACATGTACTCCATCAGTTCTGGGTCTTAGCTCTTCCAACGCGCTTGCAATTACAATCCAGCCGTGACGGGCCTTTTTTTGAGAGTCGGGCTTTGAGTTTGGCGGCGGACACATCGGTTTCGTATTGTTATTAAATTGACTCATTCATGAACGCGGCTTGATTCTTGACACTCATTTTACACTTCAACCGAAGACGCGCTATTCTTATATATCACGCCAATCGCTTTCCAGAATCCCAAATTCGACTTCAGACTGGCGCATCGCCTCTTCGAGCGTTTTATGCCATGTGCCTGCAACACAATCGTTATCTGCATCAAATCGGAACAAGAAGTACGCCGCGTCCTCCGCCGAAATCTCTACGCGAACCGGAGTCTCGCATTTAGCCAATGGAACAAGTTCTCCGTCGACAATTGTCCCAATGAGATGCACTGCCCGACCAGTTAGTTTTCTTACAAATGCCTGACGTCTCAACATTCAGTCAACCTCACATTTGTTGTGTTTACAAAACTCTTTCGCACAAGCCACCACGGAAACGCACACCACTTTGTGTTCGCGGGAATCACGAATTAGTATGTCAACGAACGCCCGCGAGTTTTTGTTGTAACGATTCGCGCGCGCGCGGATCGCGAATTTTACCGAAAGCCGCGACCGCCGATTCATAATTCCCGGCCATCGCGTGCGCGAAGGCGAGATCCGCGTGGACGGAATCCGGCGCATCCGCCGCCGCGCCGGCGATCGAAAGGCGCTTCACGGCGAGTTCCGCGGCGCCGGCTTCCAATGCAAATTTTCCCGAAAGCGCCCACGCGGCGCCGTCGCGCGGATTATTTTGTAAGTAAACGTCGAGTTCGCGCCGCGCGAGCGCGGGCTCTCCCCCTCGATGCAGAATCCAGGCGAGCGCGAACGCCGCCCGGCCGCATTTTGGATCTAACAAAAGTGCCGCGCGCAGGCACTGCGCGGCCGAGGCGTCGTCGCCGAGCTTTTCATAACATTCAGCGGCGCCGATGCGCGCGATGATACTTGTAATACCCGGCTGGACGGGCGCCCAGAATTTTTGTCCGTCGAGACTTAATAATTGCAGAAAATCCGCGAGGCTTTCGCGGTGGCGGCCGAGTTTTTGAAACGCGAGCGCCCGAACATAAATAAAATTCGGCGTCGCGCCCGTGATCGGCAGAGCGTCGATCAAACACTTGAGCGCGCCCGCGGCGTCCCCCGCGTCGAGCGTCATCCATCCGATGACGACTGGAATTTCGGCGGCATACAATTGTACCGATCGGAGATCCGCCGGCATCGCCATGAACAAATCCCACGCCTTTCGAAGCGCGTCCATCGCCGCTGCGCGGTCGACGGCGCGCAATTCGTCTCCATAACGATACCATGCGTAGGCGTCACCCGGCCGTTCGCGCACCGTGAGTTCGTGGAGGCGCAGATTGCGTTCGCGTTTCTTTAGCGAAACGAATCGTTCGGGAACATAACCATGATGATGAATTTCCGCGGCGAGCGAGGCCGTGCGCGTGCCGTTCTTTTTATTATATTCATAAATCGCGTCGTTCACCGATTCGTGCAATCTGCGAACATAACGAATACGCGGATCGTTACGAAAGAGCCTCACCAGCGAAACGCGCTGCGGCAGCGGACCCCCGACGTCGCTCACGATTTCCAGACTGAATGCCGTCGCGGCCGGCAGCGCGACGGCGCGCCGAATTTCCGCGGCGGCGTCCTTCGAGAGACGCTCGTCGGCGTCGAGCACGAGCACCCATCCGCCGGTCGCGGCGTTCAATGCACAATTCCTCGCGGCCGCGAAATCGTCGATCCACGGAAAATCGATCACGTTTGCGCCGAGCGCGGCCGCGACGTTTTTTGTATGATCCGTCGAACCGGTATCTACAATAATCGCCTCGTCGAACGCGCCGCGGGCCGATTCGATGCATTCGCCGAGGTCTTTTTCTTCATTTTTAACGATCATGCAGAGGGAGATCCGCTCCGAAGGCTCCGCCGCGGACGCGCCCGCGACCGTTTCCGGAAGTCGGCGGCGGCGCCGTTTCATAACAAATCCTATTTTTCCTGGCAGAGTTCGACGCGATTCCGCCCGCCTTGCTTCGCGCGGTAAAGCGCCGCGTCCGCGCGCCCGAGGAGCGATTGATGTTTCTCGCCGGGCGTGAATGCCGCGAGCCCTCCCGAAACTGTTACGACGCGGCCGGCGACTTTTGTAGCGTTCTCTTTTCCGAATTGCTCGACGGCATTGCGAACGCGTTCGGCGATGCCCTGGGCCACCGTCAGCGACGTCGACGGCAGAATGACACAAAACTCCTCGCCGCCGTACCGGCCGACGACGTCGTAGGATCGGCAGTTTTGTTGTATTGCCTGCGCGACGCCGTGCAAGACCTGATCGCCCGCCTGGTGCCCGCATTCATCGTTAAATTTCTTGAAATGATCGATGTCGAACATCGCGACGCAGAAGTTCAGTTTGGTCGCCTGCGCCTTATCCGCGATTTGCTCGAATGTTTCCAACAAATGGCGGCGGTTCGCGATGCCGGTGAGCACGTCGGTGATCGAAAGATACTGCGCACGCTTGAAGAGCCGGTCGTTCACTAACAATAACGAAAAACTCGGCGCGAACAATTGATGAATCATCATGTCCACCATCGCCGCGTCGCCGGCGGCCGATTTCGCGCCGCGATCCGTCCCAAACAGGCATCGAATCTTTCGATCGTGCTCGATCGGCGTTATGACGGCCGATTTTACATTTAACATGTCGAGAATCGCATTGCTCGTCGCGTCTTGTCCGCGCACGAGCGCCATCGGCGACGGCTTCGAGAAGATCGACGGGTCGACGAGGCTGGTCGCCTTTCCTAACAATTCCGTGCCGCGTCCGTCGCCGGACACGAAATATTGTATGACTACACTTTTCTGGTCGTCGGTTATTTGTAAAAAATACGCGCGGTCGAATCCGAGTTTGTCGACCGCCTCCTTGAGGACAAGGGCGATCAGATCGCGCTCGCCGAGGAATTTTTGCGTTTGAATGATCAGTTCCGTCGACTTCTGTTGCACTCGCTGCGTCTCCGCGACCTGCGCGAACGCTTTGGATAATTCGGCATTCGCCGAATATAAACGTTGTTGCCAGATCGCCGGATCGACGCTCTCTCCATAACGAAAAACTTCCGCGCATTTGCGAACTTCGCTCTTGACGCGCTCGACGGCCGTCGTGTCCTCGACGCGGGCGAGAAGATCCTGCGTGACTTTATCCAAATCGGGCGGACGCTGGCCCTCGATGGACGGATACCCGCAGCGGAATGCCATAATGTCGGCCGCGCGCGTGATTGCAACAATTCGGCGAATCGGCGTCGGCTCGTTCGCGCCCGCCGCCGGATCGTGATGATACTGAATCGACGCGCGAATTCCGCTCGGCAGCGCCCACCGCGCCGCGAGCAATCCGCCAAGTTCGGAGTGGTCGATGCCACAGTGGCGCACTTCGCTCGCGAATTCGTCGGTCCTGCCGTTTTCCGCGGCGTCCGCGATCGCCAATTGATAATCGGCCGGACGCAGCATATTAAATGTTACTTTACCGATATCGTGCATGAGGCCCGCGATGTAGGCCTCTTCGGAGTTTACTTTTCCGACGGACTCGGCGATCAACTGCGCCGCCGCCGCGGTGGCCACCGCGTGCTTCCATAATGTTTCCTGCGTGCCCGCCGCCGACTGGCCGCCGCCGCTTTTCATTGTATCAAATACGGATATGCCGAGGACGAGCGAACGCAGCGACTGGCGGCCGATGATCGAGATCGCGTGGCTCACGCTCGACACCTCCGAGCGCAAACCGTATGACGACGAGTTCACCGCTTTTAGTAGCTTTGCGGTGAGGCCCGGGTCCATCGAAACCATCGCGCCGATGTCGTTGGCCGACGCAGTCTCGTTCAACGCCATTTCGATGAGTCGTCCGGCTACGGTCGGAAGCGTCGGAATCGATTCGATGCCTTGAATCCAGCCTTGCGCCGCACGACCGGTGGGAGTGGTGTTTTTAATAGTTGTGGTCACGTGCACTTCGCGTGAAGTTCGGCCCTCGATGGAGAGCGGGCCTGTGGGGTTCTGAATGGATAAAACAACGCCTGCTTGCCGACAGGAGTTCGATCGGCCTGCTTATCGGATGGAATCAGCCCTGTTCTGGAGCGCGAAAAGTTTGGTTTCAACTCTCTGCAAAGCGCGAAATCCGGGGCGACATCGGATGCCGAAAACGCCTCTCCTGACGGCGGTCCGCGCGGCGCGGAAAAAGCGCGCGAGGCGCCGGCGAACGAACGCTTATTTTCCTTCGGACAATTGTTGTATTAGTTTAACGTTCGCGTCGTCCCCGAAGGATTCCTTGAACGCGCTTTTTTGTTTATCGAGCGGAATCTTATACGACGGATCCGACGCTTTCGATTCGTATTCGGCCTTGAATGCCGCGATCAATTTCAGCAGCGATTCGCGGTTCTTGCCCGAGAGCAATTCCATAAATACCATCGAACCCGCGGCAAGCTCGCGCGGAATGTCGGCGTCGCGTTCCATCGCGAAGATCTTGTCGAACGGCAGGGATTTCGCCGAAAGTAAATATTGTTTTCCGAGTTTCGGCCAGCCGCCGTGTTCCTTTTTTGCAACAAATCCATTCCGGTGGCAGAATGCATATATTTGATTTTCGCGCCCCTGCTCGAGACTCCACGCGATCGTCTCCTGCACCCAATAGGGCTGGCGGCCGAACGCCGCGTTGACGAGGACGTGCGCATATTGATGTTCGAGCTCGTTCATTAAATTAAATTCGGCCTTCTTTTCCTTCGGATCCTTGGGATCGCGAAAGTACGCAGTCGCGAACGGACGCAGCAGCGTGAATCCGACGTTTTCCTTCGCGCCGGCCGCCCACGACTTTAAGTAATCTTCGCGCGAAACTAATAGATCCACATACGCCGTGTACGCGGCCTGCTTGTCGACGTACACGACCTCCATGGACGCGTCTCCGGTTTTCCCTTCGAATCGCGCGATGAAATCCTCGCGGACGTCGTGCAATTTTTTGTTAATTTGCGGCGCCGACGTGTAGTTGGCCGGAAGCACGACGAGCAGCGGGTTGTTCGCCGCGACGTGGATTTGTAAATGATACTTTTCCGCCCACGGGTCGAGTTTGAGCGCGGTCTCGCGCACGGACTTCGGCACGGCGTCGGGCATGGAGGCCGCTGGGATCGCCCTGCCGTCGAAGATCACGTTCGCGCCCCCGATCGCGAGCAGCGAAAACGTAAATTTAATGATAGTTCCGTTCATGGATCGCAATGATTAAAATTGTATGTCGCGGCCCGCCGCGCGCGCCAGAAATCCGCGCACGACGCCGGTCAACTCGTCGCCGTCGGCCGTTTTCCAACTGTTGGAAGTTCCGATATAACGAAACTTGAATTCGCCGAGCGCGCTCGTGCACCAGATTTCCTTCGAAGTCTTCTGTTCGCTGAGTCCCATTTTCGAATTCGCCGCGTCGAATACTAATATTCCAGGCGTGAATTGTATTTTAACATCCAGCGGCAGCCGCGCGAGGCGATCCTTCAATTCGGCGAGCGTTTTTGCAGCCACATCGTGAAACGCGCGATCGTCGAGCGGACCGGCGCCGCGCCGTTTTACGGGACCGAGTCCTTCGAGCGCCGCGTCGAATTTCGCGACGGCCAATTCGTCCGATGCGTGGCGCGCGATCTCGCGCCCGCCTTCGAGCGTGGCGATGGCGGCGACGTGCTCCCCTTCCGCGAGGAGCGCGCGCCCGAGCGCGGCGTACGCTTCCAGAAAATCGCGCTGCAGCATCATCGCCCGGCGCAGATGTTCGATCGCATCGCTCCCGCGACCCGCTTCGAGAAGCGCGACGCCGAGCGCGAGCCTCCCCTGTGCGTTGTTGGGATCGGAGCGGACTGCCAGATCGAGTTCTGTTAAATCCATGTCGCCATGGTACGTGGAACCTCCGCGATGCGAAGGGCGCGTTGATCGTTCATAATCGAAGATTCCATTTCGACACTCCATTGACCGATTCACGACCCAACAACAATCCGCGCCGCGAAGTCGGTCTGAGCGGCCTCGGCGCCGCGTTCTTCGAGGCCGTTTACGACGATTTTAAGAATAATCCCGCATCCGTGGACGGCGGCTGGCTCCGCTTCTTCGAACAGTTGTCGCCCGAGGCGCGCTCGAAACTCGAAGCTGAGATCATGGCGCGGCAGGCGGCCGCCGCCGTCGGAGACGCGGGCGACGAGAGCGACGCCGGCGCACAAACTACAGTTGCGCCAACTGTAATGTCGCACGACGCCGTCCCGCAAATTGTAACGTCTCCAATCCCGCACGCGGACGCTCCCGCGGAAACGAAGCATCGCGAACCGGACGCGGGATTCCGGCTCGAACCGCTCCGCGGCGTCGCGTCGAAGATCGTCGAAAACATGGAATCGAGCCTCGATATGCCGACGGCCACGACGTTTCGTAATATTCCCGTCCGCGCGCTCGAGGAAAATCGAAGTTTACTGAATCAAGTCCTCGAGTCGCGCGGGAAAAGTAAAATAACTTATACGCACGTCATCGGTTTCGCGCTCGTCCGCGCGCTCGCGAAGCACCCGGCGCTCAACACGGCCTACGAGAACCAAGCCGGCGCGCCGCACCGCCGCGTTCCCACATCTATAAACTTCGGCGTCGCCATCGATCTGCCGAAGCAGGGCGGCGGGCGCTCGCTCGTCGTTCCTTCCATCAAGAAAGCCGGCGAATTATCATTTATACAATTCGCCGCGGCCGTCGACGACTTGATCGCGCGCGCGCGCGCCGGAAAACTCGCGCCCGCGGATTTCAAGGATACTACGATTACATTTACAAATCCGGGAACGCTCGGCACGATCGCGTCCGTTCCGAGACTCATGAAAGGACAGGGCGCGATCGTCGCCACCGGCGCCATCGAATATTCCGCCGAGGCGCAGGCGATGTCGGCGGAGGCGCGCGTCGCGCTTGGCATCGGTAAGATGATGGGAATCACGAGCACGTACGACCACCGCGTGATTCAAGGAGCCGAGTCCGGCGCGTATCTCGCGGAAGTGCACGCGCTGCTCGAGGGAAAGCACGAATTTTACGAATCCATATTTAAAGAACTTCGCGTTCCGTTTTATCCGTATCATCAGGAACCGGATACTAAGAAACCCGCGAGCGCGCTCGATTCGAACAAAGACGCGCTCGAACGCGCGGCGAAGATGCAACAGTTGATCGACGCGCACCGCACGCACGGCCACCGTCTCGCCGATCTCGATCCGCTCGAATTGGAGAGTCCGGCCGGTCATTCGGAGCTGCAATTGCAACATTTCGGATTCACGGTCTGGGATCTCGACCGCGAATTTTATATTGGAATGGACACGGGAAAGCCCGCGCAGCAATTGTTACATGATACCTATTTTGTTTACAGCCCCACGGCTTTCGGTTCGCTGCGCGTGGCGCTCGCGCGCCTTCGACATGTGTACTGCCGAAAGATCGGTTATGAAGTCGAACATCTCGCGAACGCGCAGGAACGCGTCTGGCTCCGCGACCGGATCGAAACGATGCCGGTCGAAAGCGCGAGCGTCGACGAGAAATTGCAAATATTGCGCAAATTGATCGAAGCGGACGCCTTCGAAAAATTCCTGCATTCGCGCTACGTCGGACAAAAGCGTTTTTCGCTCGAAGGCGGCGATTCGCTGATTCCATTGTTAAATATTATATTACAGCGCGCGCACCGCACCGGCGTCCGCGAGGTGATTCTCGGCATGGCGCACCGCGGCCGCCTCAACGTCCTCGCCAATCTGGTCGGCATGCCGCTCGAGCGGATTTTCGCCGAGTTCGAGGGCGTCGCGGGAGCGGGCGGCGGCTATTCGGGAGATGTTAAATATCATCTGGGATTCCGCGGTCAATTCGCCGCAGACGGAAATGCAAAACTTCCCGTATCGTTAGCATGCAACCCGAGCCATCTCGAGGCCGTGAATCCCGTCGTCGTCGGCATCGCGCGCGCCAAACAGGACATCCGCGGAGACCGCGAACGCACGACCGTGCTGCCGGTCTTGATTCACGGCGACGCGGCGTTCGCCGGACAGGGCGTCGTCATGGAGACATTACAATTCGCGCGGCTCGATGGCTATAAAACGGGCGGCACGTATCATGTAATTATCAATAATCAAATCGGCTACACCGCGAACCCGCGCGATTCGAGGTCCTCGCTTTATTGTAGCGATCTCGCGAAAACGATCGAGGCGCCGATTTTTCACGTAAACGGCGACGACGCGCTCGCCGTCGCGCACGTCGCGAAGCTCGCCTTCGATTACATGCGCGAATTTCGCCACGACGTCGTCATCGATCTTATTTGTTATCGTCGCCACGGGCACAACGAGGGCGACGAACCGGGCTACACGCAGCCGGTCATGGTGCAGAAAATCGAGCGCCACCCGCCCGTGTGGGCGTTCTTCGAACGACAGTTGGCGCGCGAAAAATTGATCGACGAAAATTATTCTAAAAATTACGAATCCGAATATATTACAAAACTCGCCGCGGCCCGCGACGCCGTCCGCGACCGCCAATGGGCGCCGGGCGCCGAGATTTTGAATGTGACTCCCGACATTCCGCAAACCTCCGTGCCGGCGGAGACGCTCGCGCGAATCGGCCTCGCGGCGTCTTCGTGGCCGGCCGATTTCACGCCGCATCAGAAAATCGAGCGCTCGTTTCGCAAACGCCGCCAGATGTTGGAATCGGGCGGCGCGCAGGTCGATTTCGGCCTCGCCGAAACATTAGCCTACGGAACGCTGCTCGCCGGGGGCGTGACCGTCCGATTGACGGGCGAGGACTCGGGGCGCGGAACCTTCAGCCACCGCCACTCCGTTTTGTATGATTATAAGAATGGGAATCGTTATATTCCGTTGAACAATCTCGGCGCGCCGGGACACGCGCTTCCCGGACAGGCGATTTATGAAATTACAGACAGCCTCCTCAGCGAAGAGGCGGCGCTCGGTTTCGAATATGGATATTCCGTCGAACGGCACCGCGCCGATCGTAATGAAAACATCCTGGTCATCTGGGAGGCGCAATTCGGAGATTTTGTAAACGGCGCGCAAATTCAAATCGATCAATTCATCGCGTCCGGCGAGGCGAAATGGGGCGAACCGTGCGGATTGGTATTATTTCTCCCCCACGGATACGACGGACAGGGACCCGAGCACTCGAGCGCGCGGCTCGAACGATTCTTACAATTGTGCGCGCGCGACAACATGCGCGTCGTCAACGCGACGACGGCGGCGCAAATGTTTCATTTGTTGCGCGATCAAGTGTATCGACGGCCGGTGAAACCGTTAATATTAATGACGCCGAAAAGCCTGCTGCGCGCCCCGGAGGCGTGCTCGCCGATCGCGGAATTCGAACAAGGGCGTTTCGAGCCGATTCTCGACGATAGTACGATCGCGGATCCGGCGGCGTGCGGACTCGCGCTGCTCTGCTCCGGAAAACTTTATTATGATCTCGCCGCCGAACGCGAGCGCCTGGGACGACGCGACGTCGCCATTTTACGGTTCGAACAATTGTATCCGCTCGATTCGGGCGACGTCGCGCGGCGGTTGTTACAATTTCCGAACGCGGAACTCCGCTGGGTGCAGGAGGAGGGCGCGACGATGGGAGCCGCATCGTTCATCCGACCGCGGATCGAGGCCGCCGCGGGCCGCGCCGTAACTGTTATATCGCGGCCGGAAAACGCGAGTCCGGCCGTCGGCTCCGCGCGCGTCCACGCCGCGGAACAGCGCGATGTGATTGCACGCGCGTTCGGACAAGTTTCTTAAATATTCTTAAAAAGATAATGAATATTCCGGCCTGGCTGCCGCCGCGCTCCGCGCGTTCGCGAATCGCCGCGGCGTCGTCGGGAACGCGCATCGTCGCGCTCGCTCGGCGCGGATTTCATTATGGTTTCGCGGTTCTCCGCGACGGCCCTGCCGGCGGGCGCTCCATCGCGGAACTCTGGCGCGCTTCGGAACCGATTGTACTGAAACGGCGGGGCGCCGCGCTCGCGAAAAAGTATATCATTAACATTAAGAAAACCCTCGCGCTCTTCGACGAGCTGCGCGGCGGCGCCGATTTTCACAATGCGATGATCGCGCGCCTGCGCGGCTCTCGCGCGTTTCGGGCGACGACCGCCGTGGCCGACGCCGGCGACGCGCGCGAGATCGTTAAAGTTTACGGTTCGCGGCGCGGCGGTTCCGCGAGCGACGACGTGTACGCGAAATTGTCGTGGATTTCGGAGGACGAACGCGACGTTTCGTTACGAATACGATTTTCGTTCGGATCGGAGCGCCTGCGCGACTGGATGGGTAATGAAAATAAATCCATCGTGTCCGACGCGTTCGCGGAGGCCGCCTTTCCCGAGTGCGGCGTCATAACAAAAAACCGGGGAATCTACAAAATCGTCGAAACGATATTGCAAAAGCGCGTGCGCGCCTCGGAGCGGATTATTTACAATAACGCGCCCGGGGGCGGCGCGGTCTTTCATCATGATGCCGAACCGCGTCAGCTCGGCGTCGTGTACGCGCAGCTCGCCGGGGAAACGGCGTGGCTCGCCCTGCCGAAGCGCGAACTCGCCGCGCGGATTTCGGCGCGCATCGGGAAAACTCGCGCGCGCGTTTTGAAACATCTCGACCGCGGCGACGACGCGGCGATCGAGAAGTTACTGAACCGTTCGCCCGATTTCGCGCGCGAACTCGTCGAATCGGGCCGGCTCTATCTGTTGGAAGCGGGCGACGTTTTATTATTACCTTCGAACGGCGCGGACGACGTCGCGTGGCATTCCGTGTTCGCGACCGGCGACCGTCCGAGTCTCGCGCTGTCGTTCGGTATATTTAGGAAAACAAACCGGCGATAAAATACAAATCATCCGTCGATCGCCTTCGCGACGTTTCCGCCGCATGCGCGGATGCGCTCGCGGGCTGCGGCGGCGCTGATTTGATGTTTTCCGGACACGAGCGCCGCGGGCAAATCCCAACTGGCGGCTTCGAGCAGACCCTTCGCGCGCTCCGGCGCGATTTGTAATATATCGCCGACGATCCGTTCGGCGCGTTTTCTTAGTTTAGCGTTCGTGGGCCTCATGGCGACCATTTCCCCTTTATACACGAGCCCGCGTTTGCCCATCACGGCCGTCGAAAGCATATTGATTAATAATTTCTGCGCCGTGCCCGCCTTGAGGCGCGTCGAACCCGCGAGAAACTCGGGTCCCGTGTCGGCGACGACCGCGATTTCGGCCAAATGTGAAATCGGCGCGTTTTGTATACAAACGATCGAAACGGTCAGGCAACCCAACGCGCGCGCGTACTCGAACGCGCCGATCACGTACGGCGTCGCTCCGGAGGCGGCGATGCCGACGACGGCGTCGTATTTTAATAATCCGATCTGTTGCAAATCAGCCGCTCCCGCCGCCGCGTCGTCTTCAGCTCCTTCGCGAGATTCGAACATCGCCTCGCGCCCGCCCGCGAGCAACGCGCGCACGAGCGACGGCGATGTGCCGAACGTCGGCGGCAGTTCGCTCGCGTCGAGGACGCCGAGTCGCCCGCTCGTGCCCGCGCCGCAATAGTAAAGATGTCCGCCGGCGTCGAGGCGCGCCGCGATCGCGTCGACGGCGCGCGCAAGATCGGGGATCGCGCGCTCGACCGCGTCCAGCACTAAGCGATCGGCGGCGTGCATTTGTCGTAGGAACGCGAGCGTGTCGGACATCGTTAATAATAACTATTCTATCGTTTCGCCGATTTTAAATAATCCGCCATCGCGAGGCGCGCCGCGCCGACTTCGGGCGGATGGCACGGCGACGCGAATGCCGCCGCCGGCGCCGCGAGCGCCACGCGCCGCGCGACCGGAATGTTTAAGAGTTCGCCCGCCGACCACAATCCTCCGAGCGTCGCGATCGTAAACAATTCGTTTTGCATTTCGAGTTTTGTAATGACACTTATAACCAATTCGGCGAGCTCGTTCGCGGCGTCGGCAAACAGGTTTGCCGCGAGCGCGTCGCCCCGCCGCGCCGCCTCGAGCACGGCCGGCAGCACCGCGGCGATATTCGATGGAAGTTCCTCGGGACGATAGACAAATTGTATCAATTGATCGAGCGACGCGATCCCGTGCCGGACGGCCAGCGTATCTAACAATTGCGTCCGCGGCCCGCGGCCGTCGAACGCCCGCGCCGCGCATTCGAGCGCGCGCCGCGCGATGGAAAAACCGGACCCTTCGTCGCCGACGAGCCAACCGAGGCCGCCCGCGCGCGCCTCGCCGCCGCTTCGATTGCGGCCATACGCGACCGAACCGGTCCCCGCGATCAGTATCATTCCGGGGTCGTCCGCGTCGCGCATCGCTCCCGCGAGCGCCGCGCGCGCGTCGGTCGCGAGCGTGATCCGCGGAATATTAAAATACTGGGCGAGTCCTTTTGTTATTTTCTCGCGCGCGTCCGTCGATTCGGCGCCGGCGAGGCCGAAACCGAATTGTAATATATCGCCGCGGGCCGCGCCCGCTTCGCGCAGCGCGCCGTCGACCGCCGCGCCGATCGCGTCGCACACGGATCCGATCGGGCGAGACGATATATTCGACGGCCCGCCGTCTCCGCGGCCGAGGACGCGCAAATCGACGTCCACAACCGCCGCGCGCGACTTGGAACCGCCGCCGTCGACACCGACGAAGAGTTTCATGGCGCGCAAGATTATCATCCGGGCGGCCGAATCGAATGAAAGCAAAAATACTACAAAAACCGCCGGCGTCGCCGTTGCGCGCCGAGATCCTCGAACAGCCGGCCGCCGTCGCGCGACTGCTGGACGCCGAAGGCGCGCGCGCGCCGCGCATCCTGCGCGCGCTCGGCCGAAAGGCGCGCTTTGTCATGATCGCCGCGCGCGGGACGTCGGACAACGCCGCGCGCTATGCGCAATATGCGTTCGCGCTCCGGGCCGGACTCCCCGTCGCGCTCGCGTCGCCGTCGATCGTTACACTTTACAAAACAACAGTTCGGGCGCGCGGCTCGCTTTTTATTGGTATTTCGCAATCGGGAATGTCGCCCGACATCGTCGAATCGCTCGCTTCGGCGAAGCGCGCGGGCGCGCGCACGCTCGCGATCGTTAATAATACAAACAGCCCGCTCGCGCGCGCCGCCGACGAGGTGCTCCCGCTCCACGCGGGCGTCGAGCGCAGCATCGCCGCCACGAAAACGTACACGGCGGAACTCGCCGCCGTCGCGCTCGCGGCGGAATCGTTGCGGATTGCCGACTCGCCGCGCGCTGGACGCGGACTCGCGCCGGAATTGTATCGAACGCCCGAAACGATACAAAAAGCGCTGCGATGCGAGGCCGCCGCCGAAACCGGCGCGGGAATCTTAAGAAAAGGCGGCCGCGCGGTCGTGCTCGCGCGCGGCGTTCATTTGTGTACTTCGCACGAGATATCGTTAAAATTAAAGGAACTCGCGCGCGTGCTCGCCGAACCCTACAGTTCGGCCGATTTCGAACACGGTCCGATCGCGCTCGCCGGTTTGGGGTTGCCCGTGATTGTCCTTTGCCCGCCGGGGACGCCCGCGGCCGCGGAGTTGCGCGCGCTGTCGGACCGTCTCGCCGCAAAGGGCTGCCCCGTTTTTGAAATCGGAACGCGCGGCGGCGTGAAATTGCCGCGGGCGCCCGAATGGCTCGCGCCGCTCTCGACGATTGTCGCCGGCCAGTGGCTCGCATTGCACGCGGCGCTCCTGCGCGGCCTCGATCCCGACCGTCCGGCCGGGATTACAAAAATAACAGAAACGCTTTGATGGAAGTCGGGCGCGCCGCCGCTCAAGAACCCCGCGCGCCGCCGACGAAACGGGGTGCGGACGGAATGCGAAGTGCGTGCCTGCCAAAGGCCTTCGTTTCCGGCGCAGCTGTCCCCTTTCCCCCCAAAGCTTCCAATGCGAGTATTAGTAACCGGCGGCGCCGGATTTGTAGGATCCCATCTCGTCGACGCGCTCCTCTCCCGCGGGCACGACGTTCGCGTTTTTGATAATTTAACGAAGCAGGTGCACCCGACGGGCGCCGTTCCGGAATATCTAAGTTCCGAGGCCGAATTCGTCCTCGGCGACTGCCGCGACAAGGACGCGCTGCGGTCCGCGATGCGCGGCATGGAGATCGTGTTCCATCAGGCGGCCGTCGTCGGCGTCGGCCAATCGATGTATCAAATCCGACATTATACGGAAAACAACACGCTCGCCGGCGCGACGCTGCTCGAACTGCTCGCGACCGAAAAACATAATATTAAGAAAGTCGTCGTCGCGTCGTCGATGTCGATCTACGGCGAGGGATCCTATCAATGTTCGAACTGCGGCGAAGTGCATCCGGCTCTGCGGTCGTTGCAACAAATGAAATCGGAGGACTGGAACGTGCGCTGCGAAAGCTGCGGGTCGCCCGTCGCCGCCACGCCGACTTCGGAGAGCAAGCCGCTCGCGCCGACGTCGATTTATGCCATTACAAAACGCGACCACGAGGAGATGTTTCTGAGCGTCGGCCGCGCGTACGGCATTCCGACGGTGGCGCTTCGTTATTTTAATATTTACGGAAGCCGCCAGGCGCTTTCGAATCCGTACACGGGCGTGCTCGCGATCTTCTCCGGCCGATTGTTAAATAACAAACCGCCGGTCATATATGAAGACGGCCGCCAATCGCGCGATTTCGTGCACGTCTCCGACATCGTACAAGCCAATATTCTCGCGATGGAGAAACCGGAGGCGAATTTTGATGTATTTAACGTCGGCACCGGCCGCGCCACGTCCGTCGGACAGGTCGCGGGATTATTAATCGGCGAACTCGGTTCGCGCCAGCTTCCGTCGATCGCGAACCAGTTCCGCGAGGGCGACATCCGACATTGCTATTCGGATATTCGTAAAATTCAATATAAACTCGGATATAAACCGGGCGTCGCGCTCGAACAGGGAATCCCGGGCCTTGTCGAATGGGTCCGCTCGCAGACGGCGGCGGATCATTTCGAAAGCGCCGCCCGCGAACTCGCCGCCCACGGACTCGTAAAATAAAGAATCCGACGATGCAAAATACAAACAATACGGATCCGGCGCCGAAAGCACGCGAAATGTACGGATCGGAATATTATGATCGCAACCTCGGACCGCAGGCTTACGATCAGAAGCATGCGGCGTGGCGGAACCACTTCCGCACGATGGCCGAGACGATCGTCGAACGTTATCATCCGAAACGCGTGCTCGACGTCGGCTGCGCGAAGGGATTTCTCGTCGAACACCTGCGCAACTGCGGCGTCGAAGCCTTCGGCCTCGACGCATCGCAATACGCCATTTCGCAGGCAAGCGAGGCCGCGCGGCCGTATTGTAAAGTTGCATCCGGCGGCGAGCCGTTCGCCGAGAAGTACGATTTGATCACGTGGATCGAAGTGGCCGAGCACGTGCCGCCGCGCGTCGCGTCGCAAATGATACAAAACATCTGCGCCGCCGCCGGCGAAGTCATATTCTCGTCGACGCCGTCGGACTTCAACGACGACACGCATTTAAATATTCAACCGCGCGAAGTCTGGGATCGCGCGTTCGCGGAAAGGCAATTCTATCCGGATCTGCACTTCGATCCACTGTTCATATCTCCGCAGGCGGTTCATTACAAAACACTCGCGCGGCCCGTGCGCGTCGCGGTGTTTTCGAACGAACCGAAGAGTTACGCCGTGATCCGCCTGCGTCTGCTGAGCCCGATCCAACACCTCGAAAAACAGGGCCGGCTCCAGCTCATATTCGTATCGAAGGACGATCCGCTGCTTCCGATCGAGGATCTGTTAAGTTGCGACATATTCATTATCCAGCGCGAATTCGCGAACAAAAAACTGAGTTCGCATATCATCCAATGCGCGCGATTTTTGAAGAAACCGGTCGTTTTCGAAACCGACGATTTGTTACATCGACTGCCGTTGTCCAATCCGAATCATCTCAACTGCGCGGCGATCGCGGGCGATCTCCGCGACGCGATGGCCGCCGCCGATTTCGTCACGGTTTCGACCGAACGTCTCGGCGAGGAGCTGGAGCGCGACGGTTTTATTAAGAAAGAACAGAAACATGTTCTCACGAATTGTATTGATACCGATATTTGGGGCAGCGCGCCGCCGCCGCCGGTCCACCTCGCAACCGCGACGGCGGCAAAGACTCCGATCGTCATCGGCTGGATGGGCACGGCCACGCACGACGAGGATCTCTCGATTATTAAACAAGCGGTTGCTTATATTCTCCGGCGCCACGAGGGGCGCGTCGTCTTCAAGACGTGGGGATACATGCCCGAGGAATTCCGCTCCGTGCCGGGCGCGATTCTCGCGCGCGGAGCGGAACACAATATACAAAAGCACGCGGCCGACGTGCGTGCGAGCGGCATCGACATCGCGCTCGCGCCGCTCACGGATCATGTATTCAATCATGCGAAGAGCCATCTCAAGTGGCTCGAGTATTCGATTTGCGGGATTCCCGGAATTTATTCGAATGTGACTCCTTACAGTTCGAACATAGCAAATAACCATACGGGCCTTCTCGTCGAAAACACGAGCGAAGCCTGGGCGCAGGCGATCGATCGACTGATCGAGAATCCGGTGTTGCGTGCGTCGATCGCGCACAACGCGCATCGAGTCGTCCGCGAGCGCCATTCGCTCGACGCGCGCGCCTGGCGCTGGGATTTTGTTTATCGTTCATTTGTAGTATCCGGTCCGCGGCCCGCGCACGCCGCGATGCCATCGGGCCACGAAAATAAATTTTCGGACAACGGCGAAGTCTCCGCGATTCGCGCCGCCGCGTGCCTTTTCGCGGATCAAACCAATCGTTTATTAAGCAAAGGCCACGCGGCGCTCGCGATCAAGAGTTTCGAAAACGCGCTATCGTTCGATCCCGAGTACGCGTCGCGCGGCGTCCTGCTCGGCGGGCGGCTTTCGCAACAATGCCGCGATTCGCTGGCCGTCGCGGTGTTCGAGGCTTCGGCCGCGGCCAATGCGGCGCAATCGTATCAAGCGCGCCTCGCGCTCGCGGGACATTACCAATCCGCCGGCGATTCTTTACAATGCGAATCGGTCTTGGCGACGATGGCGTCCGCGCCGGGCGCGGCCGCCCGCGACATCCGTCCTTACATTTCGTTTCTCGCAGCCGCCGGCCGTCTTTGCGAAGCCGGCGAAGCATTGAAAGAATTCGTCGCGGCGAAGCCCGAGCCCGTCGAAATCGTTACATTTACAAATGAACTGCTCGCGGGCGGATTTTACGATTCCGCGAGGCAATTGTTATCGGACGGAGCCGCGATCTGGCCCCACCAGTCGGAACTTGGCGATTTGCAACGAAGTCTCGAGGCGAAAATCGGCGGCCCGTCGTCGGTTGCGCCGGACTCTCCGAAAAATAACCAATCGCGCGTCGTCGTTTTCGCTTCGCGCGGTCCCTCGCATCCGCGCGGAGCGCCGCGCGCGCCCGGCGCGCTCGCGGAACTGGAACGCCAGCGGCGAATTTCGCTGGAATTTACAAATGGACGCGAAAATAAACATTCGCTCGCGAGAGCGGCGGTCGTCGTCGTTTCGAATTCGAGTCTTCGGGATTCCGCCCGCGCCGCGAGTTTACAAAAATGGATGAGCGGACCCGAATTTTCTCCGGAAACGATCATAATTACAGAATTTGACGAATTGCCCGCGGACGCCGAACGCGCGGCGATTGTAAAGATTCTCGAGAGCGCGCGCGCCGTCGTCGTGCCCCACGCCGATTGGCAACATGAAGTTTCCGCCTGCGCGCCGTTCGACGCCGGGCGAATCTTTATTATTCCCGACGCGGTCGACGCCGCGTCCGCGCCGCGTCTCGCGAGAGCCGCGCGCAACGGTCCGCTGCAGGTGGGCTACGTTTCGAATATTAATGAAACGAATCATACAAAACAGGTGCTTCGCGAAATCGCGGATCGTTTCGCGTCCGCCGGCCGCACCGCGCGATTGGAAGTATTCGGCCCCGTTCCCGAGTGTCTTCGCGGCCACGCCGCCGTGCGGCAGGCGTCGGAGATCTGCGACACCTCCCGCGAGTGGATGCGCGCTCTCGCGACCGAGCGATGCGACATGGCAATCATTCCCGCGGGCGCGGGACGCGGCGCGCGCCGCGAGGCCGAATTGCAATGGTTACAATTCGCGATGTTACAAATTCCGTCGATCGTTTCATCGCGCATGGCCCTGCCCGGATCCTTCGCGCACGGCGACAATGCATGGTTGACTCCCGAGAGCGGCGATGCGTGGATCGAAGCGATCGCGAAACTCGCGGCCGCGCACGAACTGCGAAACGGAATCGCCCACCGGGCGTGGTCGCAGGCGATGAACACGCGCACGACACAACAGATCGCGCCGCGGTGGACGGAATTATTAAATTGGGTCCGCGAGTCGGCGCCGGTCTCCTGCGGCTGACAACCATTCGTTTTTTGTTCGGACGCATTTTCAATATTGCGACGGCGGCGTTTTCTGAACTTGTAATCGCCGCCTCCTTTCTGTTATCTTCCCCGCCATGGCAGTACGTCATGGCGCCGCAAGACTCGTCGTGGTGCAGGGCGACGCGTCGCGGCGTGAATTGGAAATTGAGAGATCGTGCGAATTCGGCCGCGGCGAAACATGCGAATTGGTTCTTCTCGACGGCGCGGCGTCGCGGCGCCACGCGCGCATCGAGGCGCGCGGAAACGATTATTATTTGGTCGATCTCGGCTCGACGAACGGAACATTTATAAACGGTTCGCGCGTCCGCGAGGCAAAACTGGCGGACGGCGACGAAATCGCGGCGGGCGGAGTTCGCCTGCGATTTCGGAGCGCGATTCCAAACGAAACGATGGTCGTCGGCGCCGCGAAAACGGCGGGCCCGGCGCGTTCAGCCGCCGGCGGAACCGCGGACGCGGCACCCGTTTCTCCCATCGGACGAAATGCACAATTCCTCGCGGCGCGCGCCGTCGCCGAACGCGCAGCCGCGTCCGAACTGCCGATATTGTTATCTGGCGAAACCGGCACCGGAAAAGAAGTATTCGCGCAATATATCCATTCGCGTTCGCCGCGTGCCGGCGGCCCGATGATCGCGTTGCACGCGGCCGCGATTCCGGAGGGATTGCTCGAGGCCGAATTGTTTGGAACGGAAAAGGGCGCGTTCACCGGCTCGATCGGCCACCGTAATGGTTATATTACAATGGCCGACGGCGGCACGCTCTTTTTGGACGAAGTCGGCGAACTCCCCGCCGAAGCGCAGACCAAATTCCTGCGCGTCCTCGAAACCGGCGAGTTTCATTGTATCGGGAGTTCGATAACGAAAAAATCCGATTTCAGACTCGTCGTGGCAACCAACCGCGACCTCGAACGCGCCGTGAGCGAGGGCGCGTTCCGGCGAGATCTGTTATTTCGGCTGAACGCGATCGAAATCCGCCTCCCGGCGCTTCGCGAACGAAAGGACGATATTCCGTTATTGGTCGCATCGTTTTTGGTAAATTTAAATAAAACGGCGACGCCCGCGTTTCTCGCGGAAGCCGCGGCGCGCGACTGGCCTGGAAACATCCGCGAATTGAAGCATGCGATCGAACGCGCGGCGCTGCTCTGCGACGGAGCGGAATTGTTGCCGGAGCATCTTCCGCTGTGCCTACCTTTTGGGGGTGCCAACGCGATCGAGTCGACGCTCGTCGTTGCAAGCGATGAAACCGTCCGCTCGTCGTCGGTTTCGCTCGAGGAAATCGAGAAAATAACCATTCTGAAAGCGCTCAAAAAGACCGGCGGGCGCCGCGGCGAAACCGCCCGAATCTTAGGAATCGCGGAACCCACGCTCCGGCGGAAACTGCGCCGATACGGCATCGAAACGGGCGCGGACGCGGCGGAATGACGGAATCGAAATGAACGATTTGTTCGTTGAAACGAACGAATCGTTCGGTCGCGCAGGGTTATTTGTAGTGATCGGCCCGGAGGATCCGCTGGCACGGGGTTCGATAGGTAAACGCGAGCGGCCGTCGCGCCGCGACCATCATGACCCTTGGAATCGTAAAGAGTTGTTCGATCGGAATTCTCGGCTGCTTCGGCGGTTGTTTATTATTTATCGTCGGCATCGCGCTTTTCCTCGGAGTTTTCCTGACGGCAAGTGTCGACATCGCCCGCGACGTCGCCGCCGGCAGCCGCCGTCACGACGGCGTGCAACTGTCGCTTTCGACGCAGGCGCCGCCGAACGCGATGAATTTAATTATCCGCGAAATACAACAAAACCCGCGCGACGAATGGCTGACGCGGCGGACGGCCGTCTGGCATGACCGCGAAAGTGCGATTATTACACTTACGAGCGATTTCGACGGCCGCGACCGCGGCGACGCCGCGCGCGCGGTGCGCGACGCGATCGACGCGATCGAAAAACGCGGCGAATGGCCGCAAGGCGCCGTGCGCCTCCGGCATCGTTAATATTAATATTAATAAATACCATGGAACCCGACTCGAGCGCTCCCGACCCGCTGATCGGCAAAATCGTCGGCGGCTGCAAATTGATGGAACCGCTCGGATCGGGCGCGATGGGAATCGTTTATAAAGCCGAGCAGCTCTCGCTCGGGCGGATCGTCGCCGTGAAAATTCTTCCGCTCGCGTCGAATACCGAACCCGAACTCGTCGCGCGGTTCCAACGCGAAATCGCCGTGCTCGCGAAATTGAATCATCCGTCGATCGTTCGCATTCTCGACGGCGGCGAGTGCGAACTCGGACTCTTTTTTATTATGGAGCACGTCGACGGCGTGTCGCTGCGGCAGGTGCTCGCGCGCGGCGGTTTGAAACCGGAGGAATCCTTACAAATCACGCGGCAACTCTGCGACGCGCTCGGTTTCGCGCACGCGCACGACGTCGTCCACCGCGACGTGAAGCCCGAAAATGTACTGATCGACCGCGCGGGACGCGTTCGCCTTCTCGATTTCGGCGTTTCGCGAATATTACAAAACGACGCGCCCGATCATTTAACAAAACCCGCGCAGGCGCTCGGAACTTACGAATACATGGCGCCCGAACAGCGGGAACAGGCGCGCGCCGTGGACCACCGCGCGGATTTGTACTCTTTGGGAGTTGTTATTTATGAAATGCTGACGAACGAACTGCCGATCGGCCGATTCGACGCGCCGTCGCGCAAGAATGTACAAATCGACGTGCGCCTCGACGACGTCGTCCTTCGAAGTCTCGAAAAATGCCCCGACCGACGTTACCAATGCGCGAAGGAGGTCCGCCAGGACGTCGAACATATATACAATTCCGCGCCGCCCGCAAATCCTACAATTTCGACGCCCGCCCCTGCGAGCGAACCGGTTCCCCCGGCGGCATCGCCCATCGCGGCGACCGCGCCGCCGCCCCCTTCTCCACCGCCTCCGACTCCGCCTCCAATATTCTCTCCTTCGGCCACTGCTCCGATGGCGGCGGCCATCGCGTCCGTGTCCGCAGCCGTTCGCGCTTCGGCGCTGGCCGATCTGGCCGTCGTGCTCGCGCTCATGACGGGCGCCGCGGCATTCTTAACAATTTGCGGAGCGATCGCGATCCATGCGCCGTCCGCGCGTTTCGCTATGGCGCTCGTCGGCGGCGGATCGATGCTCGCTTGTGCCGTCGCCTGTTTTGTAGTATCGATCACGGGCTGGGTCCGCATCCATGAGAGCGGCGGACGCGTGCGCGGCGTCGAACGCTGCATCTTCGGCCTCGCCGCTGCGTTTGGAATCCCGCTGCTGACCTTTATAATCTTCTTACTTTTCGTTTCATTCTAATGGAACTCCTCTGCCCAAGTTGCAATGCGCTCGTTCAAACGACCGAGGCCTTCGCAATTTGTAAATTCTGCGGCGCGAAGTTTCCGGCCGGCGAAGCGAAAACGACGCCCGACGCGGCGCCCCCCGCCGATCCGCTGCTCGGCGCGACGATCGGCGGTTGCAAAATTCTGGAGCGCATCGGCGCGGGCGGAATGGGCGTTGTTTATAAAGCGGAACAACTGTCGCTCGGCCGCGTCGTCGCCGTGAAATTGTTGCCTGAGAACCGGCAGGAATTTCCGGAAATTAAAGATCGCTTCCAGCGCGAAATACAAATACTGGCGAAACTAAATCATCCGAATATCGTTAGTATTCTCGACGGCGGGATTTCCGAACAGGGCGCGTTTTTTATTATGGAATTCGTCGACGGCATTTCGCTGCGAAAGATCATGCTGTCGCCGGAACGGCTCGCGGCGGGCGAGGCGCTCCGCATCATTCCGCAGATTTGCGAAGCGCTCGAATACGCGCACGGTCTTGGAATCGTTCACCGCGACATCAAACCCGAAAATATACTGATCGACCGGACGGGCCGCGTGCGGCTGCTCGATTTCGGCCTGTCGCGCATCGGCAATTTGGAAACTCCCGGATTGTTAACACGCGAAACGCAAGTGCTCGGAACTTTCGAATACATGGCGCCCGAGCAGCGCGAGGCGTCGCGCAACGTCGACCACCGCGCCGATTTGTATTCGTTGGGAGTTGTTATATACGAAATGCTGACTGGCGAATTGCCGATCGGCCGGTTCGATCCGCCGTCGTATAAGAATATACAAGTGGACGTGCGCCTCGACGAGGTCGTCTTGCGCGTATTGGATAAATCGCCCGACCGGCGCTATCAGCGCGCGAGCGAACTCCGCACCGAGGTCGAGCGCATTTCCGCGACGCCGCCGGTCGTGACGGCGCCGCCGAATATAAATATACCCATCGGCGGCGGCGCCGGCACGCGCCCGCCATCGGGAGGCGCCGGACCCGCGCCAAATACTATAATTTCGAATGCAGGCGCGGCCGGGACGTCGACGCCCTCGTCGCACGCGCTCACGCTCGCCGCCGAGTCCGCGAAAATATTGGGACTCCAATTGTGGATTCCCGTGGCATTCATATTAATCACCGGTTTCGCCGAAGGACCGTGGGTCGGCGCGTTCGCGACGGCGGGAGTATTGTATTATTGCGCGTCCACGATGCGCTTTCCTGCGCCTCGCTACAATTTTTACGCGGTGTGGCTCGCCTGTTCCGTGATGGGCATCGCGTCGCTCGCCGTGCACCCGCGAATTTTCGAAAACTCCGACGCGCCGGTCCACTTCGGCGGCGGATTTCCATATATCATATTCAAACCGTGGATCGTCGCCTGCGCGTTCATCATCATCCTGACGAGACTCACGACCGAATTCCGGCAGGATTATACGAATCGGAAATCGCTGCTGCTCTGGTGCATTCTCGGCGCGATCGCGGTCGCGGGCGCCGTTTCGCTCGGATGGATCTGGGCGCTGTTATTCGGCGGCGCGATTCTATTTCTCAGGCAATTATTACTTTTCGGCTCGAACCCCTCGGAATCGCCGTCCGCGATTGTCGGCTCGATGTTCGGCGAGGCGGCGTCCGCCGGACCGGCCGAAGCCGCGGCGCCGAAAATGTTACATATGGCGCTCTGGGCCGTGGTTTTTTCCATCCTCGGCTTGTTATTGGTTGTCGGAGCGTTCGGCGGACTCGTGTCGCTCCGAAAGTAATCGTAAATTACAATAAAAATGAATCTCCCCGTCGTCGTTTTTACTATTTTCCTCGTCGCGGGGCTGGCCTCGTTCGTGGTCGGCGCTCTCCTCGCGATCATTTCGATCGTTCGCATCGCCGCGGGCGGCGGATTGTATCGCGGATACGCGCCCGCGTTCATCGCGCTGTTTCTTTCGACCGGCGGCGGAATCACGGGAATATTCTTAACATTATTTTTATATTCCTTGGCCGCGCCCGACGATCAAAACGGAACGCGCGGCGGAGAATCGCTTACACCCAAGTCGGACCGCGCGATCATTATTATTGATATTCCGGCGGGCGGCTGGCCCGAGTTGAGGGTCGAGGAGCACCGGAGCCTTCTCGACGCAATGCGGGATCCGCTCGCCGCGGAAATCGAGCAGGCCAACGAGGATATTAATAATCCCGGCGTGACGCTCAGAAATTCGCGCATCGACACCTCGGCCGACGGAATGCATATTATTTGTAAATGCGACGCACAGGGCGCGAATTCGAAAGCGGTCACGGAATGGTCGGGCCGCGTCGCCAAATCGATGCGCGAACGGGTTCGAGCGGGATTGAAGGATCATTATAATTCCGATTGGCTCGAATCCGTCATCACGCATGTGCAGGTTTCGATGCGGTGATATGTTAGAATACGCGGTTCACCGGTTGTTATTTCGAAACTTTTCGACCCAGTCGCCGAAAATGCTTTTAAACAATTCGAGCGCCTTCGGATCCTGCGTGACGGCGGAGACGGTTCGCAATCCGAACGCCGCGCCGCCAAGACTATAAATCCCGACCGCGAGTCCGCCGACCGCGAGGCTTCCCACGGCAACGCCGCCGAGCGAAATTCCGGTGCCGATCGCGATGCCGCCGAGCGCGGCGAGCACGCCGAAACTCATGCCGCCGATCGCGATGCCGCCGAACGCGGCGCCTCCGATCGCGAGCACGCCCACGGCCGTGTTGCCGATGGCTACAATTCCTTTTGCAACATATGGACGGCCGGTTTCCGGATTCATGCCATTCGCGATATGTAACAAAGGAATGCCGAATACTTTTCTTTCCGATTTATATTCATATCCGGGATAACCATAAATATACCCTCCGTCGCGCCGTGAACCGACGACGCCGATGCCGACGATAAAGCGCCCGCCGCGGGGACAAACCGTCCAACGCGCGCGCTTCGCCAGCACGGGTCCGCCGCCGATCGCGCGCACGAGATCCTGCGAAAACTCGCGCGTGCTCGGATAGCGCGCGTCGATATTCTTATTCATCGCCTGCATCACGACGCGCTCGAGATTTTTGGATATATGTTTGTCGACGGATCGCGGGCTGCGCGCCGGAAACGTCAAAATACGCTGCACGAGATCGGGATAACTATCGGCTTGAAACGGGCGTTCCAGCGTTAATAACTCATAAAGCGTGACGCCGAGCGAATAGATATCGGTGCGCGCATCGGTTGTTTTTACAGATGCGCGCACCTGCTCGGGCGCCATGTAAAACGGCGTTCCGATCGGTTCGCCGGAGAACGACAACCCGATGTCCCCTTCGCCTTTCGCGAGACCGAAATCGGCGACGGACGGCGACCCGTTGCCGTCGAGTATAATATTCGAAGGCTTCAAATCGCGATGGACGATTCCGGCGTCGTGCGCCGCCTGCACGGCGTCGTACACGGGCAGCATCAAGCGAGCCGCGGCCTCGGGGTACGTCGCGCAACCCTCGAGGTTTTTGTTATTTGTAATTTTAGCGAGATCGGCCGCCGTCGGCCGCCGTTCGAGTTTTTTCAACGCGTCGATCACCGCCGCGAGCGTCGGCCCCGGAATATAATCCATCGCGATAAATTGATGGCCGTCGTCGTCGCCAACCGCGAAAATACTAACGATATTCGGATGCCGCAGCCGCGCCGCCGCGCGCGCCTCGCGTTGGAATCGCGAAACGTGGCGCGGCTCCAATGTTAAATGATGACGGAGCACTTTCAGCGCCACGCGGCGTTTTAAACTTTCCTGTTCCGCGAGATATACGACGCCCATGCCGCCGCGGCCGATTTCGCGAATAATTGTATAATCTCCGAGGCGGATGCCCTGCGAAAGGCGCGCGGCGGCGGCGGGCGATTTGGAGACTCCCGCCTCGATCATACGAAAACAGGGTTCGAGCTCGTCGCGCAACTCGGGATATCGTAAATAATACTCTTCGCGGCTCGGCGAGCCCTCGCGCGCGCACTTGTCGGCGTACTCCGCTACAATTTTATCGAGCAGGTCTTCGCGGTTTTTGTCCATGGTAAAGATTGCGAGCGCGGTCCGCCTCGCGATTCGACACGAATTCTATGTCGTCTGCGGATTCCCGGTCTGGCCCGCCGCCTGCGCCCACCGGTGGAGCGCGCGGCGGTAGGCCGTGTGCACCGAAGTCTCCGTCATCCCGAGCAGGCGCGCCACTTCGCGCGCGGGCCGCTCCTCCCATTGACGGAGCGCGATGAGGCGGCGGTCGTTCGGGGACAATTGTAAAAAAGCGAGTTCGAACAATTGTTGTTGTTCGGTCATCCACGCGCGCGTCCGCGGACCGGCCGTCGCCGCGCCGACCGCGCTCCAATCGGCGCGTTCGAGCGCGCGATGCCGTCCCGCGCCGCGCTTTTCCGTGCGCGCGGCCCGCGCGACGTCGGCGAGCACGTGGCGCGCGACGGTCGCGAGCCAAAGGTAAAATCCGCCGCCGGACGCATCTGTAAATTTATCGATATCGCGGAACGCCCGGAGATACGTCTCCTGAACGACGTCGTCGATTTCGACCTTTCCCGCGAGCGAACGGCCGAGCCGGGCGCGGATGTAGAATCTTAATTTACCATAATGGCGCAGCGCGAGTTCTTCGCGGGCCTCGTCGTCGCCCGATCGCGCGCGCGCGAGCAGCGGGCACGTGTCGCTGTCCGCCGGTCCGTTCGCGCGTTCGTCGATCATCGTTAAATTATTTATTCTCGGAACGGCGCGAAACCGCCGGCGCGTATGCCGGATATAATAAATATTTCGCGCGGCGCGCTTCGAACGCGGACACTTCGCTCCGCATTTCGTTCACGATGTCGCCCGGCATCGCCGCCGCGGAGAACATGTCCGCGATCCGAGCATTCGCTAATAATTCCGGAAACCGCCGCGCGTCCCACGATTCTTTATATTCGTCGCGCAGTCGGCACGCGATCTCGAAACCGAGGCGCGTCGGCTCGGCGGCGCTTCGGTCTGTAATGGCCACACGAACGCCGGAACACGATTTTTTCTTGAACATCGACGCCGCCGGCGTAAATTCCACGGATGTAAACGAAAATCCGGGGATCGCCGCTTTTGTAAGTTCGGCGGCGAGTCTCGCGCCGTCGAGCCACGGCGCGCCGAATTGTTCGAAAGGCTTTTCCGTGCCGCGTCCGACGGAAATATTCGTAAATTCGAGCAATCCGAGTCCAGGATAACAAATCGCCGCGTCGACCGACCGCAAATTCGGCGACGGATTGACCCACGGAATGCCCGTTTCGTCATAATACGATTCGCGGCGGTATCGGAACATCGGCACGACGCCGAGATTACAATTCCGGATCCGTTCGGAATGGATCATTCTTGCAAATTCGCCGATCGTCATCCCCGTCCGCAGCGGAATATTATGATAACTGACGAAAGCACTTTTATCCAAATCGGCGACGGCCCCCTCGCAGCGCGCGGCGCCGACCGGATCCGGCCGGTCGAGGACGACGACGCGCACCCCTGCGGCCGCCGCCTCCTCCATCACATAACCGAGCGTCGAAAGATACGTATAAAACCGGCAGCCCGCGTCCTGCAGATCGACAACGATCGCGTCGAGATCCTTAAGATCCTCGGGGCGCGGCCGCTTGCGCTCGCCGTATAACGATACAATGGGCAGACCGGTCGCCGCGTCGACGCCGTCGGCCACTTTTTCGTCGGCGATTCCGCGAATGCCGTGCTCCGGCGAAAAGATACGAATCACTTTCACGCCCGCGTCGCGCGCGGTTTTCGAAAGGCACAAATCGAGAGTCGAAACGCCGTCGCGCGAACGTCCGGTTTGATTTGTAACCAATGCAATCCGCGAATGTTCGATCCGCGAGAATTTGTACATTTCGAGCGCGTCGACGCCCGGAATGACCGCGTGCGGATGCGACCGCGGAATCTTAATTTTCGCGGAATCCGCGTCCGCCTCCTCCGACTCGGTGCGCGCGCGCCAGTCGACTCCGTCGCAGGCGAGCGCCGCGAGCGTGGCGACGCGGCGGCGCAGTTTTAGTATATTACCTTTCCCGTCCGGGTGCAGCGCGCTCGTCAATAATATTACAAACGAATCCGTCGACGGATCGATCCACATCGACGTCCCCGTGAAACCGGTGTGTCCGAACGAGCCCAATGGATACAATTCGCCGCGCGGACCGGAATAGGAAGTCTCGATGTCCCAGCCGAGCCCCCGAATATTGCCGTCGGCGCCGCCGCGCATTTCTATCATTTCGGCGGCCGTTTCGGGCCGCAGCACGCGCGCGGGCCCGCCCAGAATGAATATACAATATTTCGCGAGATCGCGCGCGGTGCCGAACAGCCCGGCGTGGCCCGCGACGCCGCCGAGCGCCCGCGCGCGCGGATCGTGCACGACGCCGCGCAGAAATTGTGAATTTAACCGTTCCGTCGGCGCGACGCGCGATTCGGCGATCGAATGTTGCCTTCCGATCCGGCGAAAACCCATGTCGTTCATGCCGAGCGGCTTGAAAATCCGCTCGCGGGCGAATTCGTCGAGTTCGACGCCGGAAACGATTCTCACAATTTCGCCGAGGACTTCGAATCCGACGTCGGAATATACAAAAGCTTCGCCGGGGGACCGCGCGAGTTTTTGTTTATATTTTTTCGCAAAAATCGCCTCCCGCGCGCCTTGATATAACTCCATGGGATCGTCGGGCGCGAAACCGGCGCGGTGCGTCAATAATTGTTCGATCGTAATGTTCTCGCGGCCGCCTCCCGACGCCGCGAATTCTGGAATGAACTTCGCCGCGCGATCCGAACATTTAATTTTACCCTCCTCGATCAATATCATGATCGACGTCGCCGTCGCGATCGGTTTTGTCAACGACGCGAGATCGAAAACCGTGTCGACCGTCATTTCCTCGCGCGCCGGCGCGACCGCGCGCGCACCGAAGGCTTTTTCAAAATATACTTTTCCGTGCCGGCCCGCGACCACCACCGCCCCCGGCGCGTCGCCGCGCGCGACCGCGTCCGACACCGCGTCGTCGATGCGCCGCAGCGCCGATTCCGACATTCCGGCGGGCGACGCCGCCGCCGGCGATTGTAAACAATACAATAAAGCGGGGATCGCGAGCCGGTGCACGGAATTATTGTAAAATGCCGTCTCCGCGCCCGCCGACGCCGGGGATGCTCACCGGAAGGCGCCCCGAACATTTAAATTTACCGAAAAGCGCCGCCGCCGCCGCGCGCTGGGAGACGTCGGCCGATCCGTACGCGAGAAGAAATGTAGGAATCGCCGGAAAATTCGCGGCGACGTACGGGCTCCCGAGCGAAACGGCGGCGAACGGTTTGCCGAGCGCCGACGCATCCTCCGAGAATTGTATCGATAGCGCCGGCGCTTGAATCGTTCCGGCGCCGGTGCGCGCTTTCACGTTCAGCGACATCACGATTGCATCGCAATGCTTCGCGGCTTCGATCGCCGAACGCAGATCGGCGTCGGCGCTCTTTGGATTTATGGTAAATTCAACAATTTCCGCGCCCGACTCCTCGCGGAGCGCCGTCGTAAACGATAAATTCGAATATACAAATGCCGGCGGCCCGGTTTCGTCCGTGACGGCGATATGTAATATATTTTTTCCGCGCGCGAGCGGCAGCGCGCCCGTCGCCGCGCGTACGAGCGTGATCGAGCGCCGCGCGATTTTTTGCAGTATCGCGTCGTGTTCCGGCGTCGCGACCGATTTGGAGATTTCCGCGGCGTCGGGCGTCAATCGGCGCGTCGAAAATAATTGTAATTTCATTTTTTCTTTAAGAATCCTGCGCACCGCGGCGTCGAGCGTGGACATCGGAATCCGACCGCCGCGGACAGCGTCCGCGACCGCGGTCATCGCACCTTCCGGATCGCCGGATTTTAATATTTGATCGCAGCCCGCGAGCAGCGCGCGGATCGCGCCCTCCCTGGCGTCAAAATGATCCGCGAGGCCGCCCATGTCCATCGCATCGGTGACGGCGAGACCGTCGAAACCCATTTCTTTTCTTAACAATCCGTTGACGATTTTGTCGGATACGGTCGCCGGCAGCGTGCCCGCCGCCTGGCGCTCGTCTTCGCCGCCATAGACTTTATTTGCAATATTCAACAACGGCGCGGGTGCCGGATCGAGCGCGGGGACGGCCAGGTGCGCGATCATGACGCTCCGGCAACCGTGCGCGAACGCTTCGCGGAATGGTAATAATTCCACGCGATCTAAACGATCGCGATCGGCGTTCAACACCGGAAGCGAACGATGCGAATCGACGTCCGTGTCGCCGTGTCCTGGGAAATGCTTCACCGTCGCGAGCACACGGCCGTTTTCGCAGCCTTTTACAAATGCATTGACGAATCGCGACACGTCGGCCGGGTCTTCGCCGAAGCTTCGAGTATTGATCACCGGATTCTTAGGATTCACGTTCACGTCGGCGACGGGCGCGTAGATTTGTGATATTCCGATCGCGCGCGCCTCAAATGCCGTCATGAGGCCCAGCGCCTCCGCGAAATCCGGATCGCCCGTCGCCGCGATCGCCATCGGCCACGGCGCCCACGGAGTGTTATCAAATCGCATTCCCATTCCCGCTTCGAGATCGCACGCGACGATGAGCGGAATCTTTACGAGCGATTGGAGTTTTTCATTTAGAATGGCTGTTTCATAAACTTTCGAACGATACCAAATGACACCGCCCGCGTGGAATTGTTGCACGAGCCGCGCGAGTTTCTTGTATTCGGGGCGCGCGTCGTCGATAACATTCGCGTTGCCGGCGACGACGAAACACTGGCCGACTTTTTCCTCGAGCGTCATCGACGCGAGGAGCGCGTCGATGTTAACATTCGATGGCGCGGGCACATCGGCGGGAATGTCGCCCTGCGGCGCCGCGCATGCTAATATTGAAAGCAAAACTCCGACGGCGGCCGGCGTGAATTTATTCATACATTTGTTTCCGGTTCTTTAATGATAAACGAAACGACCGTTCCCGCCAGCAGCGTCGCGATCGCGCCCGCCGCGGTGAACCATGCAAAGAAAAGATCTGTATAAAAAATGCAAATGAGCGCGAGCGCGGCGGCGCCCGCGGCGAGGCCGGAGAGGGCCGCGATTCTCCCCGCGCGAGGGACAAAAGTCCCGAGCAGAAAAATGCCAAGGACGGGGCCGTTTAACAATCCCGCAACCGTCAGCACGCTTTCGAGTGCCGACGTGTCCGTCCGGATCACGGCGATCGCGCACGCGATTTGTAAAATTCCGGCGGCGACGGTGAGCTTTTTCGATAATTTTAATAAAGAGCCGTCGTCCCGGCGTTTCGAAAACGGCGCGATCAAATCGTTCACGGCGGTGGCCGCGATCGAATTGAGCGACGACGAAAGCGCGGCCGCGAGAATCGCCGCGACGACGAGTCCGCCGACGCCCGCTGGAAGATGTTTCGTGATGAAATCGGTGAAGACCGCGTCGGTTCGCGCGAACGGAAACGCGCCGGCCGCGTCCGCGTAACCGGGCATCTCGTATGGTTTATAATAACAAAAGAGCAGGATGCCGATCGTCAGGAAAAGCGCGAATTGTATAAATACGACGACGCCGGAAACGAGCAGCGCCGCGGCAGCTTTTCCCGGACGATCGACGCAAAGATAACGCTGCACGAGATACTGATCAGTGCCGTGCGTCGCCATCGTTAGGAAACAGCCGCCGATCACGCCGGCAAATATTGTATACCCTGCCGATTTGTCGAAACTCCACGCGAATTGCAGCCATTGCGTCTTGCCGCGCGCGGCCGCGGTTTCGAACGCGCCGCCGAGACCGCCCGGGATGCTTTGCAACAAAACCGCCGCGGCCGCGAGCGCGCCGAATATGTAAATAAACAACTGGCCGACCTCGATCCAGATCACGGCCTCCATGCCGCCCCAGAGCGTGAACAATATCATTACAATTCCCATCGCGACGACCGACGCGATCGTTGCGAACGCGGCGTCGGTCTGCGGCGAAAACGCGCGCCAGACAAACGCAAGCACCCCCGCCGTTAATAACAATCGGATGCCGTCGCCCACGGTCCGCATGATGACAAATAAACCCGCGAGCAGCGCTTTCACGCCGGTGCCGAACCGGCGCGTCAACAATTGATAGACCGTCAGCAGCTCGCCCTTGAAATACATCGGAATAAACAAAACGGAAATCACGATGCGGCCGACGATGTAGCCGAGCGCGAGCTGCAGAAAAGTAAAATTACCATTCTTCGCGTACGCGTTTCCCGGCACCGAAATAAAGGTTACGGTCGACGTCTCCGTCGCCACGATCGAGGCCGCCACGGCCCACCACGGCACTTTCCCGCCGCCCGTGAAATATTGCCGTGTCGTTTTCTGGCGCTTCGAAAACCACGCGCCGACGGCGACCACGCCGAACAGGTAGGCGCCGATAATGAAGAGGTCGAATACGGACACGCGGCGCGGATCTTAATTATCTGCCGCGCTCGCATCTCAACAAAAAACCCCGCCAGGCAGTTACTCCAGATGGATTTTTTACTCCAGATGGATCACTGTCGGGCGGGGTCATTCGCCGGACGCATTCTGTTATGAGATGCAACCGGCAACGTGGCGTCTGTTACTTTCCCGAATTTAGAAAAGCCAAGGGAAAAACTTCGGGAAAAGGGGAAGAAGGAGAGTCACGTTTTTTACAGCCCGTGGGGGCAAACCCTTGGCTTACTGGAGTAATCTATACCCCATCGATCCCGGTGTTTCCAGCTGGATTTTTGGACTTTAATGTTAGTTCCGACTTCGCCCTGTCCCACGCGGCGCGCAATTCATCAAGCGAGGCGTCTTTCAGTCGCGGACCGAGGGCGTTTTCCACGTGACGATAGCGTTCGCCGAAGCGCTCGACCGCGCCACGCAGTGCCAATTCCGGATTGAGCGAAAGATGGCTCGCGAGGACCACGAGCGCGAGCAACAGATCCCCCATTTCCTCCTCCTGCCGCTCGGCGCGACCGCTATCGATTTCCTGACGGAGTTCGTCCCACTCTTCGGCCACCTTGGCCATCGGTCCCGTCAAATCGGAGTATCGAAATCCGCTGCGTTTGGCTTTTTCTACAATTCGGAGGCCGCGAAAAAGCGCGGGAAGCGAGGCCGGCACTCCCGCGATCGCGGATGCGTCCTCGTTTTTAGCAGTCTTTTCCTCCTTCTTGATATTTTCCCAATTCTTCCAAACCTCCGCGACGTCGGCGGCGGTTTTATTACCAAAAACGTGCGGGTGCCGGCGGACGAGTTTGCCCGCGATGCCGTCGGCGACTTCGGAAAGCGTCATGGCCCCTTCCGTTTCGCCCGCCATCGGTATCATGAGCGTATTCATTAATACATCGCCCAATTCCTCGCGAACGTCCGCCGCGCGGTTTTGTTGGATCGCGTCGAGCGCTTCATACGATTCTTCGATGAGATACGGCGCGAGCGATTTTACAGTTTGAACGCGATCCCACGGGCAGCCGTCGGGCGCGCGGAGCCGATGGAGAACCTCCAGCAGTCGCCGGAGCGCGGCGCATTCCGCGTCGAGAACGTGATTATTTACAGGTGCCGCGGGATTCGACTTGGAGTTCGTCATTCTTGGAAATAAATCAAAATAAGCCGTGCGCCGCGAACTGTATTTTGCCAGACTCGCCCGCCATGGAGGAATCGACGCGTCCCTTCTCTCAGGACGAGATCATGAAGCGCCTTCTGGCGCTTGAGCAGCGTTTCGACGCGTTCGAAAAATCGAACGTTAAGAAAACGCCCGAGACTCCCGCGACGCAAACGTCGCACCCGCCGCCGCGAGCCCCCGTTCGACCGGCGCCGATGGAGTCGGCTGCGTCTCCAATTTCGCCGCCTCCGATTCCGTCGCCGCCGGTCGTGCCGCGTGCGTTTCCGTCGCCGCCGGGAACATCGCGTTCGAAAATTGAGCAACGCCCCGCGCGCGCCGCATCGTCAAATTCCATCGACGCCGCCGAGCGATTCATCGGCGGCAAACTGATCGGATGGCTCGGCGGCCTCGCCTTATTGTTAGGAACCGCGTTTTTTCTTAAACTTGCATTCGACCGCGGCTGGATCAAGCCCGAACTCCGCGTCGCGATGGGCGCGCTCGCGGGAATCGGTATTTTTATCATGGCCGACGTGCTGTTCCGGCGCGGACAGAAAGTCTTTGCATCGACCGCAGCGGGCACCGGCGTCGCGTTATTGATATTAACAAACTGGGCCGCGTTTCAGTTATATCAAATCAGCGGCTTCGGCCTCGCGTTCGCGCTCGGCTGCGCGATCACGGCGTTGGGATTCGGATGGAGCGCGTGGCGAAAACTGCTGCCGACATTAATATTATCCGAAATCGGCGGATTCCTCGTGCCCGTATTGATCCATCAACCGTCGACGTCGCCGTGGGGAATTACAATTTATCTTGGAATGTTAACCGCGGCATCGGCCGCGACGGGCGCGCTGCGCCGCTGGCGACCGCCGTCGTGCGTGGCCGTCGCCGGCACGATCCTCATCATGTCGGCGTGGATCGCCAATTCGGAGACGCTCATCCGCACGGCGAATTTGTATCATGCGACGGCGTGGGCCGTTTCGTTTACAATACTGATCATGACGGCCGATTTCGGCGCGCGCGCGATCCTCGGCGGCGCCGCCGCGAAGTGGGAGGCGTTTTTTCTTTGTGTCGCGTCGGGATGGGGAATGCTCGCGCTGGAATTAATATTTCAAAATTCGCGCGACGACGTTTTGCACGGCCATCTCGCGCTCGGAATCGGCGCAGCGATGGCTTCGATTGCTTATTTTGCAATGCCGGCGTCGGCTGCCGTGCGCGCGGCAGCCTTCATATTTGCAATTATAACGATCACGCGGGCCCTGCCGGTTTATTTCGAAGACGCGCCGCTCGGCGTGGCGTACGCGACATGGGCCGGAATTTTAGCATTCCTCGAAGGGCGCACGCGCAAGTGGATCGCACTCGTCGGCAGCCTCTTCGTCCACGGACTCGTCGGCGTCAGCATTCTCTCGTTCGGCGTCGCCCACGAAAATGCACAATTCCTATGGAGCGAACGAACGACGGTCTGCGCGATTGAAGTCGTTTCGTTATTCATTACTTATCGCGTTTTTTCGACCGCCGACGACAGCCGCGCCGCCGTCGGAAGAATTGTATTCGCCGCCATGCAGTCCCTCACGGCGTTTATATTATGGACGACCGTCCCCGCGTCGCGCGTGACGGCCGCGTGGTGCGCGCAGGCGGTCGCGATGGCGATTTTATTTACAAAATCGAAGAAAGCAGACTGCGGCGTTCTCGCCGTAGGACTATTACTGATCGCGGGACTGCGCTTTCTCGAACATCGCGCGTTCGAGATCGACGCCGACGACTGGCCCTTCATAAACATTCGATCGCTGACGCTCGCGCTCGCGTCGGCCGGACTCCTGATCACGGGCCTCGCCGCGCGGCGTTTCACCCGCGAAGTGAATATTAGAATTCTCGACGCGGGATTGTTATTCTTGGGAATCGGCGTGTGCGGCGTCTGGCTCGCGCACGAAACGTCCTTTTTTCCGTCGAGGACCTACGGCGCCGATCCCGGCTTCTGGCATTTCGACGCGGGCACCGGCGAGGGCGCGTACCGCCCGTTCTGGAACGGGCGATTTGTATTTTTAATTTTCCTGTTGATGCCGTTCGCGCTCAGCACGCGACTGCGAATATTCGGCGGCGGAAAGGACGCCGACTCCTCCGAAAAAACGCTCGCGGCGTTTCATACCATTATCGCGCATTTGTTATTTCTGGGGGCGATGTCGCTCGAGGCGATGGGGCTCGCGAATCCCGACGTCGGCGCGCGCCCGCTCGCGAACCTGGAGGCCACGCGCGCGAGCAACGTGCAGGGCGCGCTCTCGATCACGCTCGCCGTGATCCCCGCGCTCGCGCTCGCGATCGGTTTCCGGCGCGGCCGCATCCACCGTTATTTCGGTCTTTGCGGATTCTTAGTAACTGCCGCAAAGGTATTGTTGGTCGATTTACAACATATCGCGCTCGAGTGGCGCATGCTCGTCATGCTCGGCCTCGGCGCGTTGTTCCTCGGCGGCGCGTGGCTTTACGGCCGTTCGCGCAAAAGCGAAGCCCCGCTCGAACAGTAAATATTACGATTCGCGGCGCGCGTACCGCGTCGCGTCCGGGACGCCCGCCTCGGCGAAGCCCTTCGCGCGGAGTATACAACTATCGCAGGATCCGCACGCGCCGCCGTCGGGCGACGGATCGTAACAACTGTGCGTGTCGGCGACGGGAACGCCGCGCGCGATCGCCAGTAATACGATCTCGCGCTTCGTTTTTTGTAATAATGGCGCCCGGATGCGAACCGTTCCGCGCTCCTCGACCGCGGCTTTTGTAGCAAGCACCGCCATGCGCTCGAACGCTTCCAAAAACTCGCCGCGGCAGTCGGGATAACCCGAATAATCGATCGCGTTCGCTCCGATATAAATATTCCAAGCCCGAATCGACTCGGCGTACGCGAGCGCGATACTAAGAAAAATCGTGTTGCGCGCGGGAACGTACGTCGGCGGAATCGCCGCGCTAATCTTACGGTTTTTCGGCACGTCTCCACCGCCGGTCAGCACCGAGCCGCCGATCGCGCGCAGATCGATCGATACGATTCGGAGCGGCTGTAATTTTAACTTTTCCGCGACGACGGCCGCGGCGCGAAGTTCGATTTCATGGCGCTGGCCGTAGCGGATCGCGAGCGGAAATACATCCATTCCGTCGTCGCGCGCGATCGCAGCCGCGGTCGCCGAATCGAGGCCGCCCGATAACAAAACGACCGCGCGCGTTTTGGTTGCGTTGTCCAACGGACCGTTCCGTTATTAAATTAAATTTAAGATTGCACGGGCCCGCGCACGGTCGGCCCCGTGTATTGCGCGATACCGCCCGCCATTTCGTAAATATTCTTAAATCCCGTCATCGATAAATAATAACAGGCGTCGGCCGAGCGCATGCCGTGCTCGCAATGCACCAGATAGATCGCGTCGCGGTCGAGTTCGCCGATGCGCTGCGTCAATTGTTGCACCGGAATGAGGCGCGCGCCGTCGATGCGGCGCGATTCGAATTCGCGCGGCGTGCGCACGTCGAGCACGACGATGCCACCCGCCTCGATGCGCTCGCGCGACTCGGCGGGCGTCAGTTCCTTCCACGGCGGAACCTCGGGCACCGCGGGTTCAGGCTCGGGCGCCGGGTTGGATTGCAGGGTTTCGGGCGGCTTCGCGTCGCGCGCGCCGCCAAACCATTTTGAGAAGAGTCCCATGGATCGTTTCGTTTGAAGTGCGAGAACGAAGGACGATTATAGCTGCCCCGATACAACCCTTCACTTCACCGAATCCCCGGACCACGCCACGTGAAATTTTTTGGAAAGAGCCAGGAAGCCACGACCGAACCGACCAAGGAACAGGTCCTCGACGCCCTGCGCACCGTCATCGAACCGGATCTCCACCGCGATATTGTAACATTACAAATGGTGAAGAACGTCGCCGTCTGCGGCGGCGTCGCGCGCTTCACGATCGAACTCACGACGCCGGCGTGCCCGTTGAAAAAACAAATGGAGGACGAATCGCGCACGGCAATCTTAAAGATTCCCGGGATGAAGGAAGTAACGGTTGAATTCAGCGCAAATGTTACAAGCCGCATGGGCGTCGACCGCCCGGCGCTCGCCGGTATTAAGAATGTCATCGCGATCACGAGCGGAAAAGGCGGCGTCGGCAAGTCGACGTGCACCGTGAACCTCGCGACCGCGCTCGCGCAGACGGGCGCGCGCGTGGGGCTCCTCGACTGCGATGTGTATGGTCCGGATATTCCTACGATGATGGGAATTCACGAAAAACCCGAGGGAACGGCCGATCGTAAATTCATTCCGCCGGAACGTTATCATGTGAAATCGATGTCGATCGGTTATCTCGTCGAGGAGGACGCGCCGGTCGTGTGGCGCGGACCGATGTTACATAAAGTGATCGAACAATTCCTGAAGGACGTCGCGTGGGGCGAGCTCGATTATTTATTGGTCGACATGCCCCCCGGCACCGGCGACGCGCAATTGTCATTATCGCAACTGGTGCCGCTGACGGGCGCCGTGATCGTGACGACGCCGCAGGACGTGGCGCTCGTCGATGTTAAGAAAGCGATCGGCATGTTCGGTCAGGTGAAAGTGCCCGTGCTCGGAATTGTAGAAAACATGGCCGGTTTCACCTGTTCGCACTGCGGCCATCTCGAACAGATCTTCGGCGAAGGGGGCGGCGACAAACTCGCGGCGAAATTTAATATTCCCGTGCTCGGGCGCGTGCCGCTCGATCCCAAAGTGCGCGTCGGCGGCGACAGCGGCGCGCCCATCGTCGTCTCCGATCCGTCGTCGCCGCAGTCGGCGACGTTCCGCGACATCGCGGGCAAACTGTGCCAGATCATTAGCATTAAGAATGCGACGCTCGCGGCGAGCGACAGTCTCGCGGTGCTCGAGTAACGGGCGCGGCGGGCGAATTTCAGTCAATTAATAAAAACGTGGCCGAAATCAGAGTTTATAATCCGCTCCGCGACACGATCCGGCCGGAAAATTATATTCATATCTGGCGCGCGTGGAGCGAACGCCACACGCTCTGGGCAGATTTGATGCGTTTGCCGCAGTTTCCGGCGATGGCGGCGAGCCTGTCGGGACGGATCATGGTCGCGAACGCCGTGAAACCGTTTTTGCCATTGTTAGCATCGATCGCGCGCGTTCGGGATACTACCATTCCGCCGCTCGACCATCCGAATCCCACGGGACTCCCGCAGGCGCAATTTCAACGATGGATCGAGGACGTCGCCGCCGCGTCGCTCGCCGTGCGCGCGCACCGGCCGTTCTTTAACGAATTGCGCTCGCGCACCGGATGGAAAGGCCCGGCGCCGGATCCCGGATTATTTAAGAATATGCTGGAATTATTAGTAGAGACGACGCCGTCGTTCGAACCGCGCGGCATGATCGGCGTCGTCGACGCGGAACTTTTTGGTAATGAAGTGCGCATGGCGTCGGAGGGTCGCGTGTTCCACGGCGCGAATATCGTTAAATTCTTCGCCGCCGCCGCGAAAGCCAATCCCGACGACGAGTATGATGTCGACGTCGCGGTCGCGTCGGCCTATCAAATGCAAATCGCCGTGTACGTCGTCACGATGGGCGCGCACGTCGAGGAACTCGCGCGCGAAGCCGGCGAACGTAAGGAAGGCTACCGTGCGTTATTGTTAGATGCGATCGGCTCCTGCGTCGCCGACACGGTCGCGCTCGATTTAACGATCATGGTCGAACGCGACGGAATCTTAAGATCGAACGGCGCGTGCGTCGCTCGTAAATTATCCGTCGGCTACGGCGACTGGCCGCTCGAGGAACAACGCGACATATTTGCTATATTAAATCCCGAAAAGAACATCGGCGTCTCGCTGAACGAAGCATGTTTAATGATGCCCGAGAAAAGCGTGTCGGGGTTGATCGGGATGAAACGGAAGGGGTAATGAACTCCCGTCCGGCGGGCGTAGGCCGGCTCGGTCGGGCGCGTGAAACGAATCGACGATTGTTATCCACTTTGCGCGGCGACGCGTACACAGTTATACTCTTTGCATGCGCTTCCAGGACCGAATTACAATCAAGCCCGACGTCCGGAGCGGCAAACCGTGCATCGCCGGCACTCGAATCACCGTCTACGACGTCCTTGAGTACTTGGCCGGCGGAATGACGGAGCAGGAGATCATTAAAGATTTCCCAAATCTGACAATCGACGACATCCGTGCATGTCTGGCGTTCGCCGCCGCGCGTGAACGTCGATTGGCCGCGCCGCCCGCGGCATGAAATTGTTATTTGATGAGAATTAGAGCGCGAGACGGATTGACTACAGAACTATATTAATTCTATTTCAAGTCTTCCGTAATCGTTGTGAACTGTTCGAGCGCCGCTTGAAGATCGTCGGCGATTTCACGCGCGATGACTCCGGGCTCCGGCAGATTCGCGCTGTCTTCGAGCGCTTCGTCCTTGAGCCAGAATATGTCCAAGTTCACTTTGTCGCGTTTTAACAGTTCGTCATAGCTAAAACTCTTGAATCGCTCCGACTCTTTGCGTTTCGAGCGGTCTTTTGATTGATAACACTTCACAAAATCGTCGAGATCCTCGCGCTTCAGCGGATTTTCTTTCAGCGTAAAGTGCATATTCGTTCGCAGATCGTAAATCCATACTTTTGTTGTCCACGCCTTGTTATCCGAAGCTGGCTTCCGATCAAAAAACAGAACGTTAGCCTTCACCCCTTGGGCATAGAATACGCCCGTCGGCAAACGAAGAAGCGTATGAACGTCGGCCTGTTTTAACAATTCACGCCGAATCGTCTCGCCTGCTCCCCCTTCGAAAAGTACATTGTCCGGCACGACGATCGCCGCGCGACCATGCTGCTTGAGAATTGTAAAGACGTGCTGGAGAAAATTGAGCTGCTTGTTGCTCGTCGAAGCCCAGAAATCGTCGCGATAGACATTCAACGATTCGCGCTCCTGTTCGCCCGCTTCATTAATAATCGTGACGCTGCTCTTCTTACCAAATGGCGGATTGGTCAATACAATTTCATATTCGCCGCCCTTCCCGGCAAGGGCATCTTTTGATACAAGTGGCAGATCCGTCGACGCGCCGACGCCAATGCCATGCAGCAGGAGATTCATTGCGCAAAGTCGCGTCACACTGTCGACGAGTTCAATCCCCCGCAACGCGTCGGTGTTCAATTGTCGTAATTGTGCCTTGTCGAGTTTGTTCTCCCGTCGAATGTATTCATGCGCCGCGAGGAGAAAACCGCCCGTGCCGCACGCGGGATCGCAAATTGTCTCGCCGGGTCGCGGCTGGATGATGTCAACAATCGCCGAAATCAATGGCCGCGGCGTAAAATACTGACCCGCGCCGCCTTTCACGTCCTCGGCGTTTTTCTGTAATAATCCTTCGTAAGCATCGCCCTTGACATCGGTGGAAAGCGCGCTCCAGTCTTCTTTATCAATCAGATCGGCGATCAGTCTGCGAAGTTTCGCCGGATCTTGAATTTTATTCTGCGATTTTCGAAAGATCGTTCCGAGCAAACCCGGTTTCTTGCCCAACTCTTCGAGCGTATGCCGATAGTGAATTTCAAGTTCGTCGCCGTCGCGTTTTAATAATTCCGGCCATGAATATTTCGCCGGAATTGGCGACGTTTTATTAAATGGCGGACGACTTTGTTCGTCGGCCATTTTTAAAAATAATAAGAATGTCAATTGCTCGAGGTAATCGCCATACGACAGGCCGTCATCGCGAAGGAGATGACAATAATTCCAAAGTTTTTGAACGATTTGCGCGGCGGCGGTCATGATGTTTTTTCAGGTAATTATATTATTAAGTCCAAATGGTGATGCAAATTGCGAGAACTACGCGTCGGGAATTCCCGATTTCGCATCAATGACAACGACGTCAAGGCGTCCTTCACTCTTCAAAGCGGCAAATGCCTTTCGGTCCGTCGATAATAATGTTAATCCGGTGACACGCGCTGTCGCGGCAATCCAGATGTCATTATGATCATTTTGAATCGGAATACCCTTGGAACGCGCAAAAGTATGCAAGCTTGCCCATTCTTCATGTATCCGGCGATCATTGATCGGAATAATCAGAAGTTCATCAATTACTTTTGAAAGTAGTTGCCGTCTCTTCTCTCCCCAGGATGAGGCAAAGGCCAACATTTCCGCAACCGTAACTTCACAAATTGTCGGACGAAATGGCGAATCCAGAAGATGAAATTGCGCATCGATGGAAAGGCCGACGCGGCTGTCTGGCCTTGTTGCCAGCAGCACAATGTTTGTATCTAAAAAATATCCCCGCGGCGCAACCATGGCTCAACTAAATTTCTCGATCGCGGCCAGGAATTCGTCGTCGGACTCCTCCGCCGGAATACTGCCAAAGAGTCTCGCATAGGCTGACGGCTGTCCGGGCTTCAATCGAGCAAGTTTTTGATAGTCTTGATTGGGAACCGCTTCCGGGAGCATTCGGAAAAAATCATCCTGCTTTTCCGCGCGTTCGATCGCATCGGCATCAATTCTTAATAAAGTGCCGGATGGTCGAAAAACTCCAGTCCCTTCCAAGACAACGTCTCGATTGAAAAAATCTTTGAGAGCATCCATCTGCGCCTTGCCCTGCCACAACGCCGTGACGACGACTCCGGGTTTGACTTCGAGTTTTAGTAATGTTTGGCTCGCGCCCATCAGGTCAAGTCGCCCTGCAATGCGCACGCGGCGAGACTTCGGCGTCAATTGTGACAATTCACTCGCCGTAGAAACTACAGAACGATTTACTTCGCTTAACTTTTGTAGTTCGGTGTCGGGAAGTCGAATCTTATCAATACCGACTTTCATCAAATGTCCGAAACTCGAAATTCGACGGAGCAACCCTGGATCGAATCGATTGCTGTCAAGCTTTCGATTCGCGACGTCGTTTAACGCCGCGCCAAAGAGCTCAAACGCTGTCTCATTCGGCTTTGGGCCGTCGTCCCAAAGCAATTTCTGCTGAAAAAGGTCGGCCGCGGCTGTCCCAAAGGACGGAACCCGAAATCGAATAGTTGTAATATTATCGCCAGTTCCCGCAACGCCTTCGATTCTTACGTCCGTAGCCGCCTTGAGAAAACCAGGCACACGCCCTGTAGAACGACTCGAATGGAGAAACCCCATCCGAACCGCATCCTGAAGCGTGTCCCTCAAATGAGTATAAAGTGGTCCAATCAACTCCGGACGTGGCTTCGCCCCCAAGCCCTCGGGCCCGTGAATTTCGAAGGATCGAATATGCGTGACCATGATGCCTCACCGATGAGGTTTGAATAGCATACACGGGACTATATCAGGAAGCGAACCGAGCGTCCACAGCTACAAGATTCGGACTATACTCTTATTATGGCTAAGCATCCAACCGACGAATTACTTCGGGAAGCATTACAACTTCCCAAGGAAGCGCGCGCCGCGCTCGCGGGATTGCTTATCAAAAGTTTGGATGACAATGTTGACGAAGATGCGGAGTCAGCGTGGCAAATTGAAATTGGAAAGCGAATTCAAGAAATCGACTCGGGAAATGTGAAGATGGTTTCGTGGGGTGACTCGCGCCGCCGGATTGTACGGCGGTAATGGCTCAGCCAGAATTAAATATACATTCAGGAGCGGCCGCCAAATTGAAGGCGGCCCATGATTGGTATCACGAGCGCAGCCCTCTCGCAGCCGACGCATTTATTGCCGAAATCTACTGCGCAGTTGACCTCATGGTTGAGGTTCCTAATAGATAGAATGAATATACGCTCGTTTCGCGCAGGGTTTTGCTCAATCGCATTCCGTTCTTCATTGTCTACCGTGTCTCGACTCCAACGCTGCAATTCAAATTCTCGCGGTTGCACATGGCCGAAAAAGCCGGGTATTGGAAGGATTGGTAGTTACGGTTAGGTGGTGAGCCAATATAAGTGAGTCCCAATATTAAATTCGGTCACGTTAATGCTATTTATTACTAATTGCTTCGAAGTCCTTCCGTGTTCGCTCAATCGTTTCCCGTTCGAAGTTCTCAACCTTCAAGCGATTGAATCCCGCAGGGTTGCGTTCGCAATGCCAGTAATAGTGTTTCATCTTGCGATCTTCCTCCACATTCAGCTTCTCGCGCGCCGACGCCTTAATCCATCCGAGACGCTTGCCCAATTCGTAAACACCCTTAAAAATACTGACGCCGGCAAATGCATGGTGGATCCACTCATTACTTAAACTTATAATATGAACTGTAATTTCAATTAACGCGGGAACCACTATTATGAATAAAACAATTGTGCGTACGGCGTGCGCCGTACGTCGAGCTTTATGTAGCGCGGCGTCGCGGATGTCCGATTGATTATGATACTCAATATCCTTGTAGGCATTTCTTAAATATTCATCATCTGCTTGTTCCGGTGGCAATTCGTCATTCTTAAGGAGTCCCCAACGCAGTACGACTTGACCGCTCTTCGGATCACAAAATCCCATGAGGTGACAGTCGGGTGACTCGGGCCGAACGCGAATGATATCCTCTTTAGCATTAAAGGCGGATACCATCACGGGCACGGCATAACGCCTGAGCCACAACATTACTTCATCTTCCATCGCGCGAGCTACCCGTCCGCTGTCAATGTTTTCTCCGGGAAATACAAGGTCGACGATTGCAAATACAAAGCGACCATCCGCTGGCTGGTAAGTGACAAAATAGTCAGCGCGACCCTCGCTAATTTTATCCCGATGAACGTTCGGCAAACTCATTATTCTCCACCAAACGACTTCTGTAATATCGCCTGCCTTAGCCGCGTCGCTTTCAGTAAATTCGACGCAGCGGAGGCTTCGACTTCCTCAATTACCGAGAGCCGGTGCTCGACCTCGTTCGAATGCGTCCGACGAAACCATGGTTGCGCGACTTCTTGAATCGCGGAAATTGTGGGGATGAATGCACCACGACACATCCAAGGCCCAATCGGCGCCGGACGAAAACAATATATTTTAAGCCTTCTCCGCAAATTT